>CAWAZV010000009.1:0-120342 GCA_963786635.1 uncultured beta proteobacterium
CGTCGGCGGCGACATCGCGCTGGTGGACCCCGACGACGGCTCGGTGCTGGCGACGATGCTGGTGACGGAGAAGTACGCGATCGACAAGGCGCACGAGTGCGCCAGCGTCTTCCGCACCGCGGACACGGAACACCCGGGCGTGCAGATGGTGATGGCGCAGGGCGAGTTGAACCTCGCCGGCCCGGTGAAGGTGCTCTCCGACGGCGGCTTCAAGGCGAAGTACGGGGCGCTGTTCCTCACGCCCGCGGAGACGCGCGCGCAGTTCGAGCGCCTCGGCTGGTCCAAGGTGGCCGCGTTCCAGACGCGCAACCCCATGCACCGCTCGCACGAGTACCTCGCCAAGGTCGCGATCGAGGTGTGCGACGGGGTGCTCATCCATTCGCTGCTGGGCAATCTCAAGCCGGGCGACATTCCGGCCGACGTGCGCACGCGCGCGATCGCCGCGCTCACGGAGCAGTACTTCCTCGGCAAGACCGTGGTGCAGGCGGGATACCCGCTCGACATGCGCTACGCCGGGCCCGCGCGAGGCGCTGCTGCACGCGCTCTTCCGCCAGAACTACGGCTGCTCGCACCAGATCGTCGGCCGCGACCACGCCGGGGTCGGAAGCTACTACGGGCCCTTCGACGCGCACCACATCTTCGACCAGATCCCGGCCGACGCGCTGGAGACGCAGCCGCTCAAGATCGACTGGACCTTCTGGTGCTATCGCTGCGGCGGCATGGCCTCCGCCCGCACCTGCCCGCATGGCGACGCGGATCGCCTGAACGTATCGGGCACGAAGCTGCGCAAATGGCTTTCGGAGGGCGCCGAGGTGCCGGCCGAGTTCAGCCGGCCGGAAGTTCTCGAGATCCTGCGGCGGTACTACGCGACGATCGACGCGAAGGATCGGGTGGAGGTGAAGCTCACGGGGCACTCGGCGCGCTGAGCGCGAGTTCCTTTCGCTGCGCCTCGTTCCCCGGAGGGGCGTCCAGCCGCCGCTTGGCGAACTGCACGAAGGCCCCCACGAGTCCCGACTGGATGCGCTCCCGGGGATAGACCGCCGTCAGCTGCCGCGTGATCGGCGGCGAGAGCGGGATGCACACGAGCAGGCCCAGCCGCACTTCCTTGACGACGGAGACATGCGACATGATCGCGAAGCCCATGCCGGCCGCCACGAGCCCCTTGAGGGCCTCCGGGCTGCTCGCCTCCATGATCACCTGGAGCGCGCCGGGCTCGATCCCGGCCTTCTTCAGGTAATGGTCGGTCACCTCGCGCGTGCCGGAGCCCTGTTCGCGCGAGAGATAGGCGTGCTCGACGAGGGCGCCGGCCGCCACCGACCTGCGACCCCGCCAGCGGGTGTCCCGGCGCGCAGACGACCTGCAGCTCGTCGCTGCATAGCCGCTCGCCCGCCAGCGAGGGCAGGTACGAATCGCCCTCGATGAAGCCGATGTCCAGGGCCCGCTCGCCCAGGCGCTCCTGGACTTCCTCGGAATTGCCCACGAACAGGCTCGGCGCCACGCCCGGGTGGGTCGCCTTGAATTCCCCGAGGATCTGCGGCAGCAGGAAGTCGGCGATCGTGGTGCTCGCGCCGATCAGCAGCGGGCCGGCGACCTGGCCGCCCATGTCCCTCAGGCGCGCATCGAGTTCCGCCGTCAGCGCCAGGATCCTCTCGGCATGCGCGAACGCGACGACTCCGGCGGGCGTGAGGGAGATGCGGCCATGGGTGCGGTCGAACAGCCGGGTGTTGAAGTGCTCTTCCAGCTGGCGGACCTGGAAGGTCACGGCCGGCTGCGTCATGCAGAGCGCTTCTCCCGCCTTGGTGAACGAGAGGTGCTTCGCGACTGCGTGGAACACCTGAAGGCGCCGATCCGCCATTGCCCTATCCCCTATTCAAGGGGCTTATTCAAGCATAAAAAAGGGGCCGCCGAGCGGGGCGGCCCCTCGATCCGGCCTTATTCAGGTCAATGCATGACGCCTACGGCTTCTTCGGCGTCTTGTACTCGGCTTCCTTCTGGAACGGTTCCCAGATGGTCTCGTAACCGACGAAACCCTTCTCGTTCGGCGCCATCTGGCGCGTGGTCAGGAAACGCGAATGGCCGTCGGGAACCTTGGCGGGGGGCGGTTTGTGGTCGCTCATGAGTCACCTTTCTCGCGGTGAAGTGGGGAATGCAGGTGCAAATCAGGAAACCGGTCTCAGGCGCGCCGGGTCGACATCGACACCCGCGGGGATCGCTCCGCCCGCTCTCGTCTCCTCGTCGGTCGCGTCGCGCACGGCCAGTATCTCGAGCACGAAGACGACCTCCCTGCCGCAGAGCGGGTTGTTGCCGTCGACCGTCAGCTTCTCGTCGTCCACGTGCGTCACGAGAAAGCTGCGGGTCTGGCCCCTGTCGTTCTCCATGAGGATGGAGGTGCCGACCTGCCGGTACTCCTCGGGGACGTTCTCGATGTCATCGGAGAAAGACCAGCGACTCGTCCCTGGGGCCGAAGATCTGGTTGCCATCGATCGCCACTTCGATGACGTCGCCGGCGGACTTGCCCTCGAGCTGCATGTGGACCGAAGGGGCCAGGATCTCGTTGTGTCCGTGGACATAGCCCAGCGGGAACTCGACCCGGGTGAGGACATGCCCCGACTTCCTGTCGGTCACCTTGTAGGTCAGCTCGACGAACTTGCCGTCGCGGATGGTTTCAGTCATGTCAGGTTCGACCCTCACCCCGGCCCTCTCCCAAGGGAGAGGGAGTCGCGTTGCTCAGAAGATGGATGCACCGAAGATCCTGACCTTGCCATCCTCGTAGCCGAGGACCAGCCTGCCCAGCCATTCGCCCGGCTTCTTGGTGCAGCGCTGCCGGTAAAGAACGGTCACATGCTCGCCCCGGCGGATGATGCCGAGCGGGTCGATTTCCTCGGAGAGGTTCCTCGCCAGCTCGCTGTTCGCGAACTGGTGGCCCGCGACGACCTGGTCGATGGCAAGCGCCAGGGAGCTGGAGAAGTTCCTGGCGAAGTCTCCGTACTTGCCTTCGTTCGAGTACTTGACGAGGTCGCGCCACAGGGGCCTGGCGATGGCCAGGATCTCCTCGTCGGTCTTGTCGATGATGTTCATGCGCGGCTCTGCGCGAACGGCAGTGACCGGCTGCATCGGGGCCGGAGAGTTCGCTACTTGTCGTCCACCAGGTGATAGCAAGGCGCCTTCTCCATCGTGTATTCGCCGGTCTTCGGATCGCGACGCGAGACCGTCAGCACGTGCCAGTTCTCGTCGTCCACCTTCATGGCGTCGCCCCGGTAGTAGTAGCCCGGCCAACGGGTCTCCTTGCGGAACAGCGTGTGCTGCGTGACGCACTCGGCGGCGCGGTGACGGTGCTTCAGTTCCCACGCGCGCAGCAACTCGTGGATGTCCTTCGCGGCCAGGCTCTCGAGGTCTTCCTCCATGATCTTGAGCTTCTTGAGACCGATGTGCAGGAGCTTCTCGTTGGTCATGTAGTTGACGGTCACGCCGCCGCAATACTCGTCCATCAGCTTCTGCAGGCGGTCCAGGCCCTGCTTGGGATTGATGTAGTGCGGGTTGACATCGCCCGCCACGATCTCGTTGCGGTAGACCTTGTAGTGTTCCATGGGCTTGTAGATCTCGGCCCTGCGGCGGCTGATCTGCGCATCGGATACGACGATGCCCTCGGCCTTTCCGTCGTCGATGTACTTGCAGGCGGCCTTCGCGGCGAGACGGCCCTCGGTGAACGACCCCGACGAGAACGCGTGCGGCGTGCCGCCGACCGCGTCGCCGGCGCCGAACAGGCCCTCGATCGTCGTCATGCGGTTGTAGCCCCAGAAGTACTCGGGGGGGGAAATGTCCTCGGGGCCGGAGCACCAGGCGCCCGAACCGGTCGCGTGGGAGCCCATGACGTAGGGCTCGGACGTGGTCAGCTCGGGATTCTCGTTCTTGGGATCCACGTCGGTGGCGGCCCACAGCACCGCCTGGCCGATGGTCATGCCGAGGAAGTTCTCCCAGCCGACCTCTTCCAGATGCGGATCCTGGAAGGCGCGCATGGTGATCATGTGAATGGGGCCGCGGCCGGCGTTGACTTCGTTGATCAACGCGTGGTTGCGCAGGCAGGTCGGGATCGGCCGATGCGTGAGGTGCGAGGCTTCCGGATCGAGATATTCCTTGCCGACCATCTTCTGCAGCTCGGGGAACCACTTGGACTCGTACTCCTCGCCCAGGCCGTTCTGCGTGTAGGTCTTCAGGTGCAGGAAGTAGGCGCCGACCGGGCCGTAGCCGTCCTTGAAACGCGCCAGCACGATGCGGTTCTCCATCTGCGTCATCTTGGCGCCGGCATCGATCATGAGACCGTAGGCGGACGCGGACGACCAGGGCGCATACCAGGTCCGGCCGGAGCCTTCGCCCACCGAACGCGGCTTGAAGATGTTGGAGGCGCCGCCCGCGCCGCAGATCACGGTCTTGGACTTGAAGACGTGGTAGTTGCCCGTGCGGACGTTGAAGCCGACGGCACCGGCAACCCGGTTCTCCTTGCTGTCGTCCATCAGCAGGTGGGTGACGCAGATGCGGTTGAAGACCTTGTCGGCCGATTTCTTCGCGGCCTCGGCCACGATGGGCTTGTAGGACTCGCCGTGAATCATGATCTGCCACCGGCCTTCACGCAGGTAGCGCCCGGTCTTCGGGTCCTTCATGATCGGCAGGCCCCACTCCTCGAACTGGTGCACCGTGGAGTCGACGTGACGGGCCATGTCGAACAGCAGGTCTTCCCGCACCATGCCCATCAGGTCGATGCGGGCGTAGCGGACGTGGTCCTCCGGGTTGTTCTCGCCCCAGCGCGTGCCCATGTAGCAGTTGATCGCGTACAGGCCCTGGGCGACCGCGCCCGAGCGATCGATATTGGCCTTCTCGGCAATGACGATCTTCTTGTCCTGCCCCCAGAACCTCGCCTCCCAGGCGGCACCGGTGCCGCCCAGGCCCGCACCGACGACAAGAATGTCGATGCCGTCTTCAATGATCGTTTCGTAGGCCATTAGTAGGAAACCCCCGTCCTCAACTTGAGACCCGCGTCCTTGAGCGAACGCAGACCGCCTTCATCCAGGCGGATGTACTTCGGCTCGTTGTACAGCAGCTCGCCGTCGCGCATTTCCTTGCTGGGCCCGGGAACATCCGCGAGCTTGGGGATCGCCGTTCCCCAGGGCTTGGTGGTGATGGGCGAGAGGAAGTTCTTTTCCGTGCCGTTGCGGAACTTGATTCGCCAGGCGATCGTGCCCTTGCGCTCGTCGCGGTCGACTCGAACGCTGTGGCCCAGGGGCGCGAAGTCGGCGTAGCCGCGCACGTCGATCGCATGCATCGGGCAGGCCTTCACGCAGGAGTAGCACTCCCAGCACATGTTCGGTTCGATGTTGTAGGCGCGGCGATAGATCGGGTCGATATGCATGATGTCCGAGGGACAGATGTCGACGCAGTGTCCGCATCCGTCGCACCTCGTCATGTACACGAAGGTAGGCATAGGCTGGTTCCTTGGTTTCCGTTCCGCTTCGAATCTGCGGGTTGGCTTCTAGTAGTGGCGCGGCGCTTCGCGCTTGATGCCCAGGCCCATGTCCATGGGGGCGTCGCGCAGCAGCTCCATCGAGTGTCTTTCCTGTTGCGCGGGGTCGTCGCGCGACTGCGTCGGCAGGTTCAGGTTCGTGCCATTGGCCTCGGCGACCCGCTTTTCGAAGGCCGCCGCGGGCTTGAAGAACATGTGCGCGAACTTCGACCAGTACACGCCGCCGAACAGCACCGCGGTGGCGACGAGGTACAGGCCGAAGACGATGACGGTGGGCCTGCTTCCGCGGGACTGCAGCCAGGCCCAGACGAGGCCGAGCGTCACGCTGGCGAGGAGCGAGAGGATGAAGAGATCGGCGCGCATCACGCGCAGCGGTTTCCCGCCCTCGGCCGCGACGTCGACGCGGATGAAGAACCAGAACCAGTAGCCTCCGGCCAGCGCCATCAGCCCGCCGAGCCACCAGAGCTGCGCCACGAGGGCCGGGGTGGGTGTGGCGGCCGTCGGGTAGACGTAAACCATCAGCATGGTGGTGACGAGGTACAGGACGAACCCGTACATGGTCAGCAGGTGGGCGACGCGGCGCCGCGGGTTGCAGAATTCGCCCGAGGCGAGGACGTCCACCACGACGGTCTTGACCGCGATCGAGGCGACGTCGACCGGGGCGCCCTTGCCCCGGGTCTTGCGCCAGTTGGCGAAGAAGTAGGTCGCGCTGCCCTTGTGGAGAACGTCAAGGAGCGTGCCGGCGATGACCGCCAGGATCATCAGCCCCACGAACCATTGCATGAAGCCGGCGGGCAGGCTTCCCGAAACCGCCGCGAAGGCATTGCTGGTGAACATCAAGGTCCTCCCTGCTGGACGATCGTACGAGTCGACAAAAGACAATAATTATGGAGGGTGATTCGAGGCTAGTGATAAGAATCAAATGATGCGGTTATAAAGGGATTGTATGGACCTCGAACCGCATTTCCCCGAGGTCGGCCAGGACCCAGGTGGCCGGGCCGGAGATGCCCGCCACCGTGCCGGGGTTCACCAGCCACGTGGAGCCGCCCTTCACGTCGGGCACCTGCCGAGCCTCCGCGCGGTGCGAATGACCGCAGCAGACCAGGTCCCAGTCCCCGGTGCAGGCGAGCGCGTAGCCGAGATGGTCGTAGTGCGTCACGATGATGCGCCGGCCGGCGAGCTCGAGGCGTGCCTCCCCGCCGTGGTACTGGAGCAGGCCGCCGCTCGCGCGCGACTGGTAGTGCATCGCTTGCGCGTCGCCCAGGTTGTTGCCGTGGATGGCATGCACCGGCAGGCCGGCCGCGAGCGCGGGCTTGATCGTCTGGGCGCCGATGAGGTCGCCGCAGTGGATGACGGCCTGGGCGCCCAGCGCCTTCGCCGCGTGCACCGCGCGGGCCAGCGGTTCGGCGCGGTCGTGGCTGTCGGAAACGATGCAGATCTTCACTGGCGGGTCCCTGGTCGCATTCGTCTCGCCTACCAGAGGACTTCGAGACGCTCGCCGGTCACGCGGTGCTCGAGGCGATTGAGCGGGCTGGTTCCCTTCGCGATGCACTCCCCGGTGGCGAGGTCGAATGCCCATTCGTGCTTGGGGCAGGTGAGCGTGCGTCCCTTGAGTCGCGAGCTCCGGGATGTTCGTGACCTGGTGCGGGCAGCGGCTGTCGTAGACGCGGATTTCGGCGGGGGTGCGCAGGATGAAGAGGCCGCGGTCGCCGCTTTCCAGCCGCTTCACGCCATCCTGCGGAAGGTCTGCGAGAGCCGCCACGTCGTGCCAGGCGGGGACGCTCGCGCCGCCCAGCTTCGCCGGGTCGAATCCGGGGATGTTCATCTCGAGAATGATGTCGATCGCCCAGATGATCTTCGCCAGCCCCAGCGCGGGGAACGCCATCAGCAGGGCGTCGAGGATCTCGTCGGGCGAGGCTCCCTCGCGCAGCGCGCGGCCCAGGTATTGCCGGAAGCCGTTGCGCGTCTGCGAGTGGACCTTGGTGATGACGGAAATCAGGTTGCGGGTCTTCGGGTCGAGGTGCCGGCCGGCCTCCTTGAGGAAGGCGAGGTAGGGGCCGATGGCATCGGGACGTGCCTTGACGAGGTAGTTGAGGGCGTCGCTCATGGTCGTTTGCGGTGCTCGAGGGTTGCGGGGTGCCGGATCTGGCCCCCTGCTGGCATCATAGTGGGTACGGAGTGAAGCGCCAAAGGTCGCCCCTGACGGAGGATTGCCGCGATGCCGCCAACGCTGGATGAAAATGCCGTCCTGGCACTGACGAACGTCGGGGACCACGATCTTCACGAAGCGGGGACGACGCTCGAGCCCAGGCATCTGCAGGCGCTCGTGCTCATCGACGGGGAGACGACCGTGGCGCAGGTGCTCAGGCGCGCACCGGACACGCCGCCCGACGCATTGCGCAAGACCCTGGAGGAGCTCGTCGAGAAGGGCTATGTCAGCGCGCTCGACCACTCCGCTTCCGATGCCCTGGACGCCGGCGATTTCTTCACCTCGGCGGTGCCGCATGCCGACGCCGTGGAACCGGGCGAGGAGGACCATGCCGAGGCGCTCGCCACCGCGGAGTTTCTCCACCAGAACGGATACAGCGTGAACGTGGCCCGCCGTCCGAAGGTCAAGCACCGGTTTTCCAAGGGGCGCAGGCCGATGGTGCTCGTCGTCGACGACGATCCGGACATCTGCAGCCTGCTGCGCACCTACCTCAAGATGGAAGGGTTCGAGACACGGGCGGCCGCCAACCGCGACGAGATCGTCGCCGAGATGCACCGCGAGCCGCTGCCGGACCTGGTGCTGCTCGACGTCTGGCTCACGGACGTCAACGGCTTCGACGTCCTCGCCAGGATGCGCCAGCACCCCGTGCTCAAGGGCCTGCCGGTGATCATGCTGACCGGCGAGGCAACCCGCGAGGCCGTGCTCCGGGGGATCATGGGTGGGGCCGATGGCTACATCACCAAGCCGTTCGACATCCACCACATGGTCAGGGCGGTCAAGGCGGTGCTCGGCCTGTCGAGCGATCCCAACGCGCAGGATTGGGACTATTCGCTGTGAGGCCTGGCGCGGCGACCGGAATAACGACGGCTTCCAGGTGTTATCCCGGTAGTATCCCCGGGCCGGTCCGTGCAACGTTTCTCTCTACCGCAAGGTCATCCATGGTCAAAGTAGCAGCCAGGCTGGCGGTCTTCGCCGCTGCCGCATTGCTTGCCGGGTGTGCCGTGTTTGCCATCGCCCGTCTCGAGCCCGGCAAGTCGTCCGAGGCCGATGTCCGCCAGGCGCTGGGCGAGCCGGCCAAGGTCTACACCGACCCGGACGGCACGCGTCAGCTGGTGTACCCGCGCGGCCCCGAAGGCCGGCAGACGTACATGGCTTTTCTCGCCCCGGATGGGCGCCTGGCGCGCCTGGACCAGGTGCTCACGGAAGAGCACTTCCGGCGCATCGCGGTCGGAACCACCGATCGTGCCCAGCTGGAGCGCCTCATCGGCCCGCCGTGGCGGATGATCCCCTTCCCGAACCTGCGCCAGGTGGCCTGGGACTATGTCATCCAGGACAGCTGGGGCTACACCGTCGACTTTTCCGTGATGGTCGACGAGCGGGGCATCGTCGCCAACCTGGTGTCCGTGCGGCGCGATCTGGGACGTTCCGGCGGTATGAAATGAGCAAGTAGGGGACCTTCGTTCAGGGCGCCGGGGCCACGCAGAAAGCCCCGAGGGCCGTGTCGGCGATGCCCAGCGCCTGCAGGATGCCCGCAATGGCGAGCACCACGATGGCACCACCGGCGATGCGCCGCGCCACCGGCCCGGGCGCAAGCGCCGCACCCCGGGAGATGAGCCAGCCCGCACCGAGCAGGGCGGGAAGGGTGGCGGCACCGAAGGCGAGCATCACCAGCGCCCCTCCCGCAGTCGAGCCGCTCACGAGTGCCAGCGGCAGGGCCGAGTAGACGACCGCGCACGGCGCCCAGCCCCAGAGGATGCCCACGCCGAGCCTTTTCAGGAAAGTGTCGGGGGCGCCGAGACGCCTGGCCGCGGCACTCGCCCATCTTCCGACCGCACCCGTGTGCATGACTCCTGCCGCAGGCAGCAACGGCACCCCGGCAATGCGCAGCCCGGTGACGACGAGGACCAGCGCGCCGAGCGAGAACAGGATGGCGTGAAAGCGCGCCGACCCGAGGAGCAGCGCGGGCGTGGCGCCGATCGCGCCGGCGATGGCACCGGCCGTCGCGTAGGAGAGCAGGCGCCCGGCGTGCATCGGCAATGCCGCGAGGACCGGGGATAGGCGGCGGGCGTGTCCGGCAGCGGGCAAGGTGAAGCTCGCGGCGACGAACCCGCCGCACATGGCGGCGCAGTGGGCGGCGCCGAACAGCGCGAGGAGAGCCGCGCTCAATGCGAGTGGGCCGATCAACGGCAGCTTTCCGCCCGGGGGAGCCCTAGATGATGCGGGAGTAGGCGACGCGCGCCTGGTCGGCCTTGAGGTAGCGGTCGAACACGGCGCAGATGGCGCGCACGAAGAAGCGGCCCTTCGGCGTGACGGCGATCCAGCCCGGCTCGCGCTCGACGAGGCCGAGCGCCTCGAATTCCTTCAGCGCCTCGAGCTCGCCGGCGAAGTAGGTGTCGAAATCGACGAGGTGCGCGGCCTCGATCGATTCCGTCGCGACGCAGAACTGGCACATGAGGGCGACGATGATCGCGCGGCGCAGCAGGTCGTCCGCGGTGAGCTCGTAGCCGCGGATGATCGGCAGCCGTCCCTGGTCGAGGGAATCGTAATAGGCCGGCAGGTCGCGCGCGTTCTGGCTGTACGTGGGGCCCACCTTGCCGATGGCGGAGACGCCGAAGGAGAGCATGTCGCCGTCCGGGCCGACGGTGTAGCCCTGGAAGTTGCGGGTGAGCGTGCCGCAGCGCTGCGCGCGGGCGAGCTCGTCGTCCGGCAGGGCGAAGTGGTCCATGCCGATGTAGATGTAGCCGGCGCGGTTGAAGAGGTCGATGGCGCGCGCGAGGATGGAGAGCTTCTCCGCGGCGCTGGGCAGGTCCACGTCGAGGATGCGCCGCTGCGGCTTGAAGCGCTGCGGCAGGTGCGCGTAGCTGTAGAGCGCGATGCGGTCGGGGCGCAGCTCGAGCACGCGCTCGACCGTGTCGGCGAAGCTCGACACGCTCTGCTTCGGCAGGCCGTAGATGAGGTCGATGTTGAGGCTCTTGAAGCCGCTCGCGCGCGAGGCGGTGATGACGTCGCGCGTCATCTCGTAGGGCTGGATGCGGTTGACCGCGCGCTGCACGGCGGGGTCGAAGTCCTGCACGCCGAAGCTCGCCCGGTTGAAGCCCAGCTCCGCGAGCAGGCGGATGGCGTCGGGGGAGCAGGAGCGCGGGTCGATCTCGATGGCGTACTCGCCGTTCGGGTCGAACTCGAAATGGGAGCGCAGCATCTCCCACACGACGCGCAGCTCGTGGTCGGAGAGGAAGGTCGGCGTGCCGCCGCCCCAGTGCATCTGGCGCACGCGCCGGTCCTCGCCGGCCAGCGCCGCCTGCATGCCGACTTCCACGCCGAGGTAGTGCAGGTAGCGCGCGGCGCGCGACTTGTCGCGCGTCACCACCTTGTTGCAGCCGCAGTAGAAGCAGATCGTGTTGCAGAACGGCAGGTGGACGTAGAGCGAGAGCGGCTGGCGCACCGCGCCGATGGCGCGTGCGCGCATCGCCTGCGCGAAGGACTGCGCGTCGAATGCCTCGACGAAGCGGTCCGCGGTGGGGTAGCTGGTGTAGCGCGGCCCCAGCTTGTCGAAGCGCTGCACGAGATCGAGATCGATCTGCGCGGGAAGCGATTCCGGACGGGGGGCGACAGGAGGAGTGTTCGGGGTCACGACCGAGAGCATGAGCGGCATCTTGCGTCAATGCCGTGCACGAGCATTGACGTGGATCAATGGTCGCCGGGCGCGCGTGGTGCCGCTACAATGGCCCACCATGACCGAGCCCGCCCTCGCCACGCTCACGCGCCTGCGCACCGCCTGCTCGCAATGCAACCTGCGCGAACTCTGCCTGCCCGGCGGACTGACCGCGGAGGAACTGCAGACTCTCGACAATCTCGTTTCGACGCGGCGCAAGGTGCGGCGCGGCGACAGCCTCTTCTACGGCGGCGAGCCGTTCTCCGCGCTCTACGCCGTGCGCTTCGGCTTCTTCAAGAGCACCCTCACCAGCGGCGATGGCCGCGAGCAGGTGACCGGCTTCTACATGGCGGGCGAGCTCCTCGGCATGGACGGCATCGGCGGCGACCGCCACACCTGCACGCTCACCGCCCTCGAGGACAGCGAGGTGTGCGTGATGCCCTTCGCGCGCGTCGAGGACCTGTCGCGCAACTTCGAGCCGCTGCAACGCCACTTCCACAAGGTCCTGTCGCGCGAGATCGTGCGCGACCAGGGCGTCATGATGCTGCTGGGCTCGATGCGGGCGGAGGAGCGCCTCGCGGCCTTTCTCGTCAACCTGTCGCAGCGCCTCACCGCGCGCGGGTTCTCCGCCTCGGAGTTCGTCCTGCGCATGACGCGCGACGAGATCGGCAGCTACCTCGGCATGAAGCTGGAGACCGTGAGCCGGCTGTTTTCCCGCTTCCAGGAAGACGGCATGATCGAGGTGCACCAGAAGCACGTGCGCATCATCGACATCGGCGGCCTCAAGCGCGTCATGGCCCAGGCGCAGGGCTCTCCCTGATCGCCTCGGGAAGTAGGGACAGTCCCCGAATTTCCGCCAGCGGTTGGGGACTGTCCCTTTTTCCTGATCCCGGTCAAGCGGGCGAGGGGACCCGGGGGTAGGATGAATTTCAGGCATTCCCATTCCCAACCAGAGGAGAAAAGACCATGTTCAGACGCATCCTCGTGCGCCACGGACGGTTCGAAGCGCTCCGCCCATGCGGTGAAGACGGCTGCCGCGCTCGCGCACGGCTCCGGCGCGCTCCTCACGCTCGTCCACGTGACGCCGGATTACCGCACGCCCTACTACCCCGACGGGGTGATGATCGACTGGCCCTCGGAAAAGGACTACAAGCGCGACTGCAAGGCGGCCGCCGAGAAGGTGTTCGCCAAGGACGCCGAGATCACCCTGAAGGAAGGCGTGGAGGCCGAGCACCTGCATCTCTTCGGCGATTCCCCGGCGGACGAGATCCTCGCCGCGGTGAAGAAGACCAAGGCCGACCTGATCGTGATGGCCTCGCACGGCCGCAAGGGGTTCGAGGCGCTGCTCCTCGGCAGCGAGACGCAGAAGGTCCTGGCCCGCACGACGGTGCCGGTGCTCGTGGTGCGGTGATGAGCGGTCCCGTCGCCATGAACGGCCTCGACGTCGGCCAGGTGAGCCGGCTGCGCGGGGAGCTCGAGCGCCTGAAGCGCGAGGCGCTCGCGGGAGTGCGGCGGGCGGCGGGCGAGCTGAAGGAAGAGGACGCGGACCTCTTCCGCGACGGAGGAGTCACCGGCGACGGTGCACTGGCGGAGGCCGAGTTCGAGCGCGACGTGGCGGGGGCGGGGCAGGTTCGCGCCGCACTCACCGCGATCGTGGCAGCCGAGGGTCGGCTGGCCACGGGGGATTACGGACTTTGCGAGGACTGCGGAACGGCCATCGGCTACGCCCGCCTCGAGGCGCAGCCCGCGGCGTCGCGCTGCGTGCGCTGCCAGGAGCAGGCCGAGAAGCGCGGCGGTCCCGCCCATTTTCCGGGATGAGGGAGCACCATGAGCACCAAGTTGCGCAATCGCCTGGCAGTCAACCGCTTCCGGATTCCTGACGCAGCGGCCGTTCCCTCCGCACCGGGGATCTCGAAGCAGATCCATCCCCTGCACCCCCTGATGTCGCCTGCCTCGGTCGCGCTGGTGGGCGCGAGTTCGCGCCCCGGCTCGCTCGGGCAGGTGGTGCTGGCGAACCTGCGCCAGGGCGGTTTCGGTGGCGCCATCCATCTCGTCAACCCGCGCCACCAGGCGATCGATGGCCTGCCGTGCGTGCCCTCGCTGGAGGAACTCGAGAGCCCCGTCGACCTGGCGATCGTCACCGCACCGGCACCGGCCGTGCCCGACATCATCGCGCAGGCCGGGCGCGCAGGGCGTGCCCGCTGCGATCGTCCTTTCCGCCGGCTTCAGCGAGATCGGCGAGAGCCGGCAAGGCGCTCGAGGCGCGCATGCTCGCGGTGGCCCGTGACGCCGACGTGCGCATCCTCGGGCCCAACTGCGTCGGCATGCTGCGCCCGTCCATCGGCCTCAACGCCTCGTTCGCGCGCACGGCGTGCGAAGCCGGCAGCATCGCCCTGGTGTCGCAATCCGGCGCCATCTGCACGGCGCTGGTCGACTGGGCCGCCAGCACCAAGGTCGGGCTGTCGAGCGTGGTCTCCCTCGGCGCCGCAGCCGACATCGACTTCGGCGACGTGCTCGACTACCTGCTCTTCGACAACAAGACGGAGAGCGTGCTGCTCTACGTGGAGGGCGTGCACAACGGCCGCACCTTCATCAGCAGCCTGCGCGCCATCGCGCGCGCGAAGCCGGTGATCGTCCTCAAGGTCGGACGCTACGCGTCGGGTTCGCAGGCGGCGCGCTCGCACACCGGAGCGCTGGTCGGCAACGACGCGGTGTTCGATGCCGTGCTGGCCCGCTGCGGCGTGGTGCGCGTGCACAGCGCGCAGGACCTGTTTGCCGCGGCCCGCGCGCTGTCGTCGCGCCGCAAGCCCTACGGCGATCGCCTTGCCATCGTCACCAATGGCGGCGGCCCCGGCGTGCTCGCCGCGGACGCGGTCAGTTCCGAGAACCTCCAGCTCGCCAAGCTCGCGCCGGAAACGCTGGAACGGCTCAACGCGATCCTGCCGAAGCACTGGTCGCACAACAATCCCGTGGACGTGATCGGGGATGCCAACGGCGAACGCTTCGGCGGGGCCGCGAAGATCGTGGCCGCGGATCCGAACGTGGATGCGGTGCTCACCGTCTTCTGCCCGACCGGCATCGCCAGCGCGGAATCGGTCGCGGACGGAATCCTGCCCGTGGCCAAGGAGTGCGCGAAGCCCTTCCTCACCGCCTGGCTGGGGGAAAGCGGCGTGGTCGATACGCGCCACCGCGTGGAGGCGGCGGGAATTCCGGCCTACCGGGCCGGCGAGGTCGCGGTGCAGGCATTCGCCGCGCTGGCCTCGCACGTGAAGAACCAGCGGCTGCTGCTGGAATCGCCGCCGCCGCGCTCGACGACGATCGAGCACGACATCGTGCGCGCCGAGGAGATCCTGCAGGGCGCCATCGACGAGAAGCGCACGATGCTGAACGAGGTGGAGGCGAAGAGCCTGCTGGCCGCCTTCGGCATCCCGGTCCCGCCGTTCGTCGTCGCGAAGACGCGCGAGGAGGCCGCCGGCGCCGCGGATGCCATCGGCTACCCGGTGGTGATGAAGATCCTCTCGCCGGACATCTCGCACAAGTCGGACGTGAACGGCGTGCGCCTCGACGTGCGCGATTCCCACGACGTGGTGCACCAGTTCGACGACATCATCGCCACGGTGAAGCGACTGCGGCCCGAGGCGAGCATCACGGGCGTCCTGGTGCAGTCCATGGTCGCGCGCCGCGACGGGCGCGAGCTCATGATCGGCGTGATGACCGATCCGTCCTTCGGGCCCGCCATCAGCTTCGGTTCGGGAGGCGTGGCCGTCGAGCTCCTGCGCGACAACGCGATCGGGCTGCCGCCGCTCAACGTGAGGCTTGCCGGCGACCTGATCGACCGCACGCGCGCCGCCCGCCTCCTGGGCGCCTACCGCAACGTTCCCGCGGCCAACCGCGAGGCGCTGATCGACGTGCTGCTGCGCGTCTCGGACATCGTCTGCGCGCTGCCGTGGATCGCGGAGATGGACATCAACCCGCTGCTCCTCGATCCCACCGGAGCCGTCGCGCTCGACGCCCGCATCATCGTCGACCCGGCGCGCCGGCACCTGGACAGCCGCTACTCGCATCTCGCCATCCATCCCTATCCCGAGGCGCTCGAGGCCGTCGAGCGGCTGCGCGACGGCACCGACGTGACCATCCGGCCGATCCGCCCGGAGGATGCGGAGATGGAGACGGCGTTCATCACCGAGTTGTCCGACGAGTCGCGTTACCTGCGCTTCCTGCTCGATCGTGCGTCACGTGACGCCGGAGATGATCGCGCGCTTCACCCAGATCGACTACGACCGCGAGATGGCCCTCATCGCCACCCGCAACGAGGACGGCCACGAGTCGATCATTGCCGTGGCCCGCTACGTGCGCGATCCGAACCCGGCGAGCGCGGAGTTCGCGATCGTGGTGGCCGACCGCGCGCAGAGGAAGGGGCTCGCCTCCAAGCTCATGGGCCGGCTCATGACGCACGCGCGCTGGGCGGGCATCGAGCGGCTGCGCGGGCTGGTCCTCTCGTCGAACGACTCGATGCTGGAACTGATGGAGCGGCTGGGCTTCGAGGTATTCCCGGTCGACGACGACCACAGCCTCGTGGACGTCGTGAAGAACCTCTAGGCGCCGGCAGGCGCGCCCGGCGGGCTGTGCTTCAGGGACAGCAGCCGTCGCCCTCGCGCTTGGGGCATCCCTCGGGCCGTTGCGCCTCCGGAAGCGGGCAGCGGTTCACTTCCCAGGGCGAGCGCTGCAGGAAGCAGGTGAGGAAGCTCGACGCCGCGCCCAGCGCCCAGAAGGCGAAGAAACCGACGGAATAGATCGTCATGCGGCTCGCCTCGAGGGGCTCGCCGAAGAAGTGCATGTCCGTCGGATCGAAGACGGTGAAGAACACGAACTCCGTCGCGCAGGCGACGAGGAACGCGGGCCAGAGTATCCAGGCGATGCGTTGCGTGAGCATGGGCGATTCTCCCCTGTGAACCTGCCGGCGCGCCGGCTTCAGCGCACGCCGGGCGCGAGCGTGGCCGACTGGCCTGCGCGCGTATCGAGCTGTGCCGCCACGCGCCATTGCGCGGTCTCGACGATCGTCCGCCAGCGGCCGGGCGGCAGCATCCGGCAGCGGGGCCTCGTAGGTGCCTTCGCCGCGGCGCGCCAGGTGCACGATGCGATCCTCGGAGGCGCGCGAATGATGCGCGAAGCGCAGCGTCACGCGATCCGGAAGCGCGGCGGCCGCCCGCAGGGTCACGCGGACCGTGCCCGCCTCCAGGCGAACCTCGCCGGAGATGCCCAGGGTGCGCGCCGCCTCGTCGCGCGCGATCTGGCGATTGATGCCCAGGCCCTGCTTGTAGTAGTCGTCGGCGACCAGCCCGTCGGCGCCGCGGAAGGCGATGATCGCCGTCGCGACTCCCGCGACGACCACGATCGCCGGCCCGGACATGAGGAGCCAGGGCCACGGCTCGCGATACCACGGCTTGCGCGGCGTGTGCTTGTCTGCGGTCACGGCGTTCAATTCCGGTCCTTTCTCGGGGAGAGGAATACGGCCTTCTCCCTTACGTGGAGGTCACCGCCGTCCTCGGCCGTGACACTGATGAAGATCTTCTGCGAGCCGCCCTTCGCCTCGTCGGCCGGCCACGCGGATGCGAACCGGGAAGGCGCGGGTCGACGCCGGATCCATCGTGATGACCGGCCTCGGAGGCCACGCGGAGGCCGGGCAGGCCCTCCACGCCGATGCGGTAGCGATGCGGCGCCTCCGTCGCGTTCATCACCTGCAGGCGGTAGACGTTCTCGAGCTCGCCGTCCTCGACCTCGCGCACCATGGCGCCGCGGTCCCGGATGACGTCCACCTTGAGCGGCACGCGCATGAAGCAGGGCCGTGGACGCGGCCGCGATCACCGTCGCGAGGATGCCGGTGTAGACGAGGGTGCGCGGACGGACGATTCTCTTCACGATGCCCGCGAGCCCGGAATGCTCCTGCATCGCGTGTTCGGTGGAGTAGCGGATGAGCCCCCTGGGGTAGCCCATCTTGTCCATCACCTGGTCGCAGCCGTCGATGCAGGCCGCGCAGCCGATGCACTCGTACTGCAGGCCGTTCCTGATGTCGATGCCGGTCGGGCACACCTGCACGCAGATGTCGCAGGAGACGCAGTGGCCGAGGCCCAGCGGCCCGGGGGTCGGCCTTCTTGCCGCGCGAGCCGCGCGGCTCGCCGCGGTCGCGGTCGTAGGCGATGATCAGCGTGTCGTGGTCGAACATCGCGCCCTGGAAGCGCGCGTACGGGCACATGTACTTGCAGACCTGCTCGCGCATCCACCCCGCATTGCCGTAGGTGGCGAAGCCGTAGAAGCCGATCCAGAACATCTCCCAGGGACCGAGCGTGAAGGTGAGCACCTCGTTGCCGAGCAACTTGATGGGCGTGAAGTAGCCCACGAAGGTGAAGCCCGTCCACAGGCCCACCGCAACCCAGGTGGCATGCTTGCCGGCCTTGATGCCGAACTTGCGCGCGGTGAGCGGCCCGGCGTCGAGCTTGGTGCGCGCATTGCGGTCGCCCTCGAAGAGGCGCTCGATCCAGAGGAAGATCTCGGTGTAGACCGTCTGCGGGCAGGCATAGCCGCACCAGAGCCGTCCCGCGACCGAGGTGAAGAGGAAGAGCGACACCGCGGCGATGACGAGGAGCGCGGTGAGGTAGATGAAATCCTGCGGCCAGAAGACCAGGCCGAAGATGTAGAACTTGCGCGCGCCGAGATCGAAGAGGACCGCCTGGCGGTCGTTCCAGGCTGACCCAGGGCAGGCCGTAGAAGATGACCTGCGTGAACCACACCGCGGACCAGCGCAGCGTGGCGAACCAGCCGGTGACCGATCGCGGGTAGATCTTGCGGCGCACCTCGAAGAGGGCGCTTTCCGCCTCTTCGCGGGCGGTGGCGGGTGCCTTGACCGCCTTCAGGGGAATCACCGGGGCGCCGCCTGGCGCCCCGGTGTCCGGTCCCGGTGCCGGGCTGTTCACTTCGCGGCTGCCGGCGCCTGCGAAAGGCTCCACACGTAACCGGCCAGGATCTTCGAGCGCTCCGGTCCGAGGAATTCCTTGTGCGCCGGCATGAGGTTGTTGCGTCCCTTGTCGATCTGCTCGGAGATCGCCGCGAGACTGCCGCCATGCAGCCACACCTTGTCGGTGAGGTTGGGGGCACCGAGGGCCGGGTTGCCCTTCGCTTCGGGACCGTGGCAGGCCGCGCACGCGGCGAACTTGGCCTTGCCGGCCTCGGCGAGCTTCGCGTCATGCGTGCCGCCGGAAAGCGACAGCACGTAGTGGGCGACTTCCTTCACGCCTTCCGGGCCGCCCACCGCCGCGCCCATGGGGGGCATGACGCCGTTGCGGCCTTCCAGGATCGAGGTGAGGATGGCCTGCGGCTCGCCGCCCCACAGCCAGTCCTTGTCCGCGAGGTTGGGGAAGCCCTTGGCGCCACGCGCGTCGGAGCCGTGGCACTGCGAGCAGTAGGTGAGGAACATGCGCTCGCCCATGGCCTTGCCCTGCGGGTCCTTCGCGATCGCCTCGATCTCCATGGCGGCGTACTTCTTGAACACCGGGCCGTACTGCGTGTCGGCCTGCGCCTGTTCCGCCTGGTACTGGCCGGTGGAGGTCCAGCCGAGCACGCCCTTGAAGGTGCCGAGGCCGGGGTACAGCGCCAGGTAGACCAGCCCGAAGACGATGGTGATCCAGAAGAGCCACATCCACCATTTCGGCAGCGGGTTGTTGTATTCCGCGAGATCCTCGTCCCATTGATGGCCGGTCGTGCCGACCGCCTGGCCCGGGGCGCGCTTCTTGTGCTGCATCGTGAGCAGCACGGCGCATGCCACGATGGACACCAGCGTGAGGCCGGCGACGTAGAGGCTCCAGAAACCGTCGACGAAATCGCTCATCGTTGCTTCTCCCTGGGGGTGGCGTCGTCCTCCTCGTCCAGAGGCAGGCGGGCAGCCGCTTCGAAGTCGGCGCGGCGGCGCGAGGACCAGGCCCAGGCGACGATCGCGAGAAAGGTGAGGAGCGCGACGACGGTGATCGTGGCGCGGATGCTGTTCAGGTCCATGGCTCTATCTCCGCGACTTGATGACGGTGCCGAGCTCCTGGAGGTAGGCGATGAGCGCATCCTCCTCGGTCTTGCCCGCCACGTCCTTGGTGGAGGACGCGATCTCGGCGTCCGTGTAGGGCACGCCGACCATGCGCAGCGCCTTCATCCGTGCCGGCATCTCGCTCGCCGCCACCGCCGTCTTCGCAAGCCAGGGGTAGCCGGGCATGTTCGACTCCGGAACGAGGTCGCGCGGGTTGCGCAGGTGGGCGCGGTGCCAGTCGTCGCTGTAGCGGCCGCCGACACGGGCGAGGTCCGGGCCGGTGCGCTTGCTGCCCCACTGGAACGGATGGTCGTAGACGAACTCCCCCGCCACGGAGTAGTGGCCGTAACGCTCCACCTCGGCGCGGAACGGACGGATCATCTGCGAGTGGCAGTTGTAGCAGCCTTCGCGCAGGTAGACGTCGCGCCCCGCCAGGCGAAGGGCGTTGTAGGGCTTGAGCCCGGAGACGGGTTCGGTCGTCGAACGCTGGAAGTAGAGCGGCACGATCTCGACCAGCCCGCCGACGCTCACGACGAGCACGACGAGGAGCGCCAGCAGTCCGGTCTTCTGTTCAATGATGTCATGGGTGAGTTTCATGGCTGTCCTCTTCTCAGGCGTGCGCGGGCGCGTCGAGGCCCGAGCCGGCGGCAACGGGAGGAATGTTCGCCCTCCACTGCCTTGCCCGCGTTGATCGTCTTGACCATGTTCCAGGCCATCACCAGCATGCCGCTGAACACGAGCAGGCCGCCCGCGAGACGGATCACGTAGTAGGGGTACGTCGCCTTCACGCTCTCGACGAACGTGTAGGTGAGGGTGCCGTCATCGTTGACCGCGCGCCACATGAGGCCCTGCATCACGCCGGCGATCCACATCGAGGCGATGTAGAGCACGATGCCGATCGTGGTGATCCAGAAGTGCAGGGTGATCGCCTTCACGGAGTACATCTCGGTGCGGCCGAAGAGGCGCGGCAGCAGGTAGTAGAGGCTGCCGATGGAGATCATCGCCACCCAGCCCAGCGCTCCGGAGTGCACGTGGCCGACGGTCCAGTCGGTGTAGTGCGACAGGGCGTTGACCGTCTTGATCGACATCATCGGGCCCTCGAACGTGGACATGCCGTAGAACGACAGCGAGACGATGAGGAACTTGAGGATCGGATCGGTGCGCAGTTTGTGCCACGCACCCGAGAGAGTCATGATCCCGTTGATCATTCCGCCCCACGACGGCGCCAGCAGGATCAGGGAGAAGATCATGCCGATCGACTGCGCCCAGTCGGGCAGTGCCGTGTAGTGCAGGTGGTGCGGGCCCGCCCACATGTAGGTGAAGATGAGTGCCCAGAAGTGCACGATCGACAGGCGGTAGGAGTAGATCGGGCGGCCGGCCTGCTTCGGGATGAAGTAGTACATCATCCCGAGGAAGCCGGCGGTCAGGAAGAAGCCCACGGCGTTGTGGCCGTACCACCATTGCACCATCGCGTCCTGGACGCCTGCGTAGGCGGAATAGGACTTGAACAGCCCCGCCGGTACCTCGGCGCTGTTGACGATGTGCAGGACCGCGATCGTCAGGATGAAGGCGCCGAAGAACCAGTTGGCGACGTAGATGTGCTTCACCTTGCGGGTGGCGAGGGTCCCGAAGAAGACGATGGCGTAGGAGACCCACACCACGGCGATCAGGATGTCGATGGGCCACTCGAGTTCGGCGTACTCCTTGCCCGTGGTGAGGCCCAGGGGGAGGGTGATCGCGGCGGCGAGGATGATGACCTGCCAGCCCCAGAAGGTGAACGCGGCGAGCGGGCCGCCGAAGAGGCGCACGTGGCAGGTGCGCTGCACGGCGTAGTACGACGTCGCGAAGAGCGCCGAGCCGCCGAACGCGAAGATCACCGCGTTGGTGTGCAGCGGGCGCAGTCGCCCGTAGGTCAGCCACGGGATGTCGAAGTTGAGGGCCGGCCACGCGAGCTGCGCGGCAATCAGCACGCCGACGAGCATGCCGACGATACCCCAGATCACGGTCATGACCGCGAACTGTCGCACCACCTTGTAGTTGTATTGCGTTTCGTTCATGGAGGGCTCCCTGGTTCTTCTGGCACGAAAAAGCACGCGGAAATCGCCCCGGCGCTTCCTGCGCGGATTATGGCTTTGGCAAGATGCCCCCAGTTGATCCTGGTCAATAAGTCGCTACTTATATTATGGGCGCGGTTCCTGGTCGTCGACGACGGTGTCGCCATGCCGGTCCAGCTCGTCGAACTGGCCGCTGGCGATGGCCCACCAGAAGACGACGCCGATGACGAGGACGATCACGACGCTCAGGGGGATCAGGAGATAGAGGATGTCCATGGGGGCATAAGTAGGGACAGTCCCTAACTTCCCGAAACGGGGGAAATCCGGGACGGTCCCCACTGTTCGGGGGAGGGAATCTTGCTCCGGATCCGCAGCAGCCGTAGCGCGTTGGCCACGACGAGGAGGGAGGAGAGGGACATGCCGAGGCTGGCGAGCCACGGCGTGAGGAAGCCGCCCAGGGCGAGGGGGAGCGTCACGGCGTTGTAGACGATCGCCCAGGCGATGTTCTGGCGGATGATGCGCCGCGTGGCCTGCGCCAGGTGGAGGGCCTCCGCGATCGCCAGGAGGGAGGGGTTGGCGACCACCAGGTCGGCCTGGGACTGCGCCAGCGCCGCCCCGCTGGCGAGGGCGAACGACACCTGCGCGCGGGCGAGAACGGGAGCATCGTTGATGCCGTCGCCGATCATCGCGACGACCGCCCCGCCGGCGGCAAGGTCCTCGACGTGGCGGGCCTTCTCCTCCGGGCTGGCCCCGGCAACCCGGATGGCGATGCCCAGTTCGTCCGCCACGCGGTCCACGACCGGGGCGCGGTCGCCCGATAGCAGCACCACCTCGCACCCGGAGTCGCGCACGCGGGCCACCAGTTCGCGCGATTCCGGCCGCAGGGCGTCCTCGAAATGGAACGCGGCCAGCCATTGCCCGGCGCTGGCCATGGCGGCGATGGGCTCGGCCGAGTCCACGGGGCGGGGGAACGGGGAGCCCGCGATCGCCGCACAGAAAGCCGGCGACCCCACGCGCAGCAGCGTTTCCCCGGCGCGTGCCTCGACGCCGGCACCCGCCACGGCGCGGATGTCGCTCATGGCAGCGGGCGGCGCAACGCCTTCGGGTTTCGCCTTCACGAGCGCATGGGCCACCGGGTGGGAAAGGGCGGACTCGAGCGACGCCGCCAGCGACAGGCAGGCGACACGGTCCAGGTTCCCCAGCAATTCCACCGCGCGCAGGTGCATGCGGCCGGTCGTGAGGGTGCCGGTCTTGTCGAAGACGAGGTGCGTCGCGGATGCGAGCGCCTCGATGGCACGCCCGCTCGTCACCATCACGCCGTGCCGCGACAGGGCGTTCACGCAGGCGGTGATCGCCACCGGCGTGGCGAGCGTGAGCGCGCACGGGCAGGTGACGACGAGGGTCGATACCGCCACCCATAGCGCGCGCGACGGGTCGATCCACAGCCACGCCAGCGCGCCGAGCACGGCGAGCGCCACGACGGCGACGACGAAATGGCTTGCCATGCGGTCGGCGAGCAGGGCCCACTTCGGCTTTTGCGCCGCGGCGCGCTCCATCTGCCGTCGGATCAGGTCGATCATGGCTTCGCCGGGCGCGCGGGTCACCCGGGTGATGAGCGGCGAAGCCAGGTTGATGCTGCCCGCGAGCACCGTGGCGCCCGCGCTCTTCGGCACGGGGTAGGTTTCCCCGGTGAGCAGGGCTTCGTCGAATTCGCTGATTCCCGACTCGACCACCGCATCCGCGGGGGCCGCCTCGCCGGCCGGGATCGCGACCAGGTCGCCCGGCACCAGCACGGAAGGATCCACCTCCTCGCGCCCGTCTCCCGCGATGCGCCAGGCACGCCGCGGCAACAGTTGGGCGAGCGAATCGGCGGCATCCACGGCGCCCGAAAGCGCCTTCGCCTCGAAATAGCGCCCCCCGAGGATGAAGAAGACGAACATGGCGATCATGTCGTAGTAGACCTCGCCGGTGGTCCACGTGCCGTGCAGGCTCGCGAGGAAGCTCACGACGATGCCGAGCGCGACCGGCACGTCCATGCCCGGCTGCCGCGTCGATCACGCCGAACCAGGCGGCGCGGAAGATGGGACCCGAGGAAAAGAGCAGCACCGGCACCGTGATCACGAGGCTCGCGATGTTGAGGAGCCGGGCCTGGTCCCAGGCCAGCGTGCCGCCCTCGTCCAGGTAGGCGGGGAAGGAGAGCATCATGATCTGCATCATCGCCAGCCCTGCCACCGCCATCCGCCACAGGGCGCGCCGCTCCTCGGCACGGCGCATGCTCTTCGGGTCGCGGCCGGGCACGCGTGCGCGGTAGCCGGCCCGGGCGATGACGGCGGTGAGCTGCTCGCGCGTCGTGGACGGCGCATGGCGGATGCGCACGCGGCGGCTGGCCAGGTTCAAGCTCGACTCGGCCACACCCGGCAGGCGCGCGAGAGCGGACTCCACGCGCGTCACGCAGGCCGCGCAGCTCACGCCCTCCACGTCGAATACGGTCTCGACATCCGTCGCGGCTTCGACGGGCGGCTGCGTGCGCTCGAGCAGGAGGAAGCGCAGTGCGAAGGCATTGCGCTCGTCAGCCGGATGCTCGCCGAGCAGGGACTCGCGCCACTGCGCCGGATGCAGCGCCGGGAAGAAGGTGTCGCCCTCGACCTCGGCATCGATCTCGGTCAGGTAGATGCGGTCGACTTCCGGCAACGCCTCGGCATAAAGCCGCGCGCCGCCGATCACGAAGACCTCGTCGGATCCGGCAACGGTGCGCCACGCCGCCGCGAGCGAGGGGACCACTTCCGCATCGGAGGCCGCGAATCCGGGCGTGCCGCTCACCACGATGTTGCGGCGACCGGGCAGCGCGCGCCCGATCGATTCCCAGGTACGTCGTCCCATGATGACCGGATGGCCCGTCGTGGTGCGCTTGAAGTGCGCCAGGTCCGCGGGCAGGTGCCAGGGCATGGCATTGTTCCTGCCGATCGCGCCATTGCGCGCGCGGGCGACGATGAGGGAGCGAATCATGTTTTCCGGCGGCCTGTTGCGCGCCCGCGGTCAGACCGCGATGGGCGCCTTGATCGGCGGGTGGGGATCGTAGCCGTCCAACGTGAAGTCGGCGTAGCGGAAGTCGAACAGGCCGGTGATCGCCGGATTCAGGCGCAGGACCGGCAACGCACGCGGCTCGCGGGAGAGCTGCTCGCGCGCCTGGTCGAGGTGGTTGAGGTAGAGGTGCGCATCGCCGAAGGTGTGCACGAACTCCCCGGGCTTCAGTCCGGTCACCTGCGCGACCATCATCGTGAGCAGCGCATAGGAGGCGATGTTGAACGGCACGCCGAGGAAGATGTCGGCGCTCCGCTGGTAGAGCTGGCAGGACAGGCGCCCGTCGCAGACGTAGAACTGGAAGAGGGCGTGGCAGGGGGCGAGCGCCATGCGCGGAATGTCGGCCACGTTCCAGGCGGAGACGATGAGGCGCCGCGAATCCGGGTTGGCGCGGATCTGCGCGACCACGTCCGCGATCTGGTCGATGTGGCGGCCTTCCGGCGCGGGCCACGAGCGCCACTGGTAGCCGTACACCGGCCCCAGCTCGCCGCTTGCGTCCGCCCACTCGTCCCAGATGCTGACGCCGTTTTCCTTCAGGTAGCGCACGTTGGTCGCGCCCTGCAGGAACCAGAGGAGCTCGTGGATCACGCTCTTCATGTGCACGCGCTTGGTGGTGACCAGCGGGAAGCTCGCGGCGAGGTCGAAGCGCATCTGGTGGCCGAACACGGAGAGCGTGCCGGTTCCGGTGCGGTCGGTCTTGCGCGCCCCGTGCTCGAGGACGTGGCGCATGAGGTCGAGGTAGGCTTTCATGGGGTCAGTCGCCAGCCGAGGATCAGGAGGTCGCGCTCGATGCCGTCGAGTTCCGCGATGCGGGGAAGCGTACCCCAGTCCGCGAACCCGGCCTTGCGAAAAAGCGCGAGGCTCGCGTCATTGTGGCCGAAGACGAAGGCGAGAAGGGTGGTGATGTCCAGCGCGGGCGCCGCCTGCGTGGCGTGGCGCAGCAGGGCCGCGGCGACGCCCTGCCGGTGGAATTCCGGCGCCACGTACACGGCGACCTCGACGGTGCGGTGGTAGGCGGGGCGTCCATAGAAGGAGCGCAGGCCAAGCCAGCCGGCGATGCGGTTGCGGGACTCGGCCACCCAGATCGGGCGGCTCGCCGGGTCGAATGCGGAAAACCAGGCGCGGCGCTCGTCCACGGTGACCGTCGCGGTGTCCGCCGTGGCGAGCCGGCCGGGAATCGCAGCGTTGTAGATCGCGACGACGGCCGGGAGGTCGGCCTCGTGCGCGTGGCGGATGGCGGGGACTAGGACCGCTGTCCGAGGAGAATCCACAGGCGCGCCAGGTCGGCGGGACCGTCGTGCCGTGGACGGTCTTGAGCGTCTGCAGGCCGCGCGCACGCGAGCCGGACTGCAGCTGGGCAATGCCGAGAAGGAGCTTGGCATCCTCGGGGCGCTTGAGGTTGCCCTTCTTGATCCCTTCCTCCATGTAGGCGAGGCCCTTCTGCGGCGCGCCTTCGGCGACGTAGTTGTAGCCGATGGTCACGAGGCCGTTGCCGGCCTTGTCGGCCTGCGCGTCCTTCTCGGCCTGCGCGCGCCCCTTCGTGTATTCGTCCAGCGTCCTGAGGGTGAGGTCGCGCAGGCGCTTGTGCCGTTCCGCGTCCTTGCCGGTGCCGAGCACGTTCGCGGCATAGCCCTTGTCGACGATCGCCTTCGCCTCGGCGGGGAAGCCGCCCTGGATGGCGAGCTGCGTCATCTCGAGGTAGTCGTTGGCGGTGGTCACGTTGCCCGTGGCGAGCTTCAACCGGAAGACGTCGAGCGAGAGGCGATCGGAGAAGCCGCTCTTCTTCTGCACGCGGTTGAGGAGGTCGGTCCAGTACTCCTTCTTCGGGTAGTACGTGACGAGCCTCTCGATGGCGGAAACGTAGCCGGAGCTGTCCTTCTGCTTGAGGAAGCAGTTGGCGAGGATCTGCAGTTCCTGCTCGGAGGGCTTGCGGCTGCCTTCCGTGCTGCCGTTGCCGACCACTTTCGAGACGCTGGCGCAGTCGTTCAGCAGGAAGTAGGACTGCACGAGCACCGTGCGCATGCCCGGGTCGGTGCCACCTTCCTTGAAATAGCGGGCGGCCCACTGCGCGGACTTGGCGTAGTCCTTGGCGTTGTAGTGCAGGCCGGCGATCGCCTGGATCATCTTCAACTGGTCGGCAGGCGCCGAACGCCCGAGGGCGAGCGCCGCCTCGAAGGACTTGGCGGCCGTTTCGTTGTCACCGGCGGCCGCGGCGATGCTCGCCTTGGTGCGCAGGATGACGTAGTTCTCGTAGGGCGTCTTGTTCGCGACCGCTTCCGCCTCGGCCACCTTGGCGAGCGCTTCCCGGTGCTTCTTCGACTTGTAGAGGGACTCGGCCGCCTGCAGCGGCTTGCCGACCTCCGGACGCACGGTGTTGCCGGCTGCCTGGGCAAGGGCCGCAGTCGACGGCACGCAGCAGGCGATGGCGAACGCGGCTGTGGCAAGCAAGGCGCGGAAGGTTCGGAACTCGATCATCGTGCGGACTCCAGGTGCCGTCAAAAGGCCGGGGCCGCGCTCGCGGCGCGGCCCCGGCGATTGCCAATTCAATCGAGGAACTGCTCGGCCCCGACGAGGCCGATCTTGGTGATCCCGTGACTCTGCGCGGAAGCCATCACGCCAGCCACGTACTTGTAGGCGACGATCTTGTTGGGGCGCAGGTGGAATTCCGGCTGCACGGACTGCGCGGCGGCGGCGATGAACTTCGCATCCAGCGTGGGGCGGTCGGGCACCTGGTCGCCGGACCAGAGGACGGTGCCGTCGAAGTCGACCTCGACCAGGATCACCTCGGGAGGCACGGTCGGCGGCGGCGGGTTGCCGACCGGCATGTTCAGCTTCACCGCGTGCGTCTGGATCGGGATGGTGATGATCAGCATGATGAGGAGCACCAGCATCACGTCGATGAGGGGCGTGGTGTTGATGTCGACCATCACCTCCGGATCGCCGCTGCCGCCTGAGCCGACTTGCATGCCCATGGGTCGTTACCTTTCGAAAAGTTGCTCTTTATTGAGTCCGCGCCGGAGGCTCGGTGATGAAGCCGATCTTGAGGATCGAGGCGCGCTGGCAGGTTGCGACCACGCGACCCACGAACTCGTAGCGGGTGTTCTCGTCGGCGCGCACGTGCACTTCCGGCTGCGGCTGCATCACCGCCACCGGCTTCAGCCGCTCGAAGAGAGCCTTGGTGCTCGGCACGTATTCCATGCCCCAGAACATCTCGCCGTCCCTGTTGAGGGAGATGACGATGTTCTCGGGCTTCGTCTGCGTGGGGAGGTTGCGCTCCTTCGGCAGATCCATGGGGACTTGCTGGATGACGACCGGGATGGTGATCAGGAAGATGATGAGCAGCACCAGCATCACGTCGACGAGCGGCGTGGTGTTGATGGCGGACATCACCTCCTGGTCTTCCTCGGCTTCGTGGCCGACGGTCATGCCCATGGTGTCAGGCCTTCGCCTTCTTGGAGTGGCCGCTCATCATGACGAGGTGCAGGTCGGCGCTGAAGCCGCGCAGGTGCTCCATCGCCACCTTGTTGCGGCGGACGAGCCAGTTGTAGGCGAGCACCGCGGGTACCGCGACCGCGAGGCCGAAGGCCGTCATGATCAGCGCCTCGCCCACGGGGCCGGCCACCTTGTCGATCGAGGCCTGCCCGGCGATGCCGATGGCGGTGAGCGCGTGGTAGATGCCCCAGACCGTGCCGAAGAGGCCGACGAACGGCGCCGTCGAGCCCACCGTGGCGAGGAATGCGAGGCCGTCCTGCAGGCGGCTGCCGACGTTCTCGACGGCGCGCTGGATGCCCATCGTGACCCAGTCGTTGTAGTCGATCTGGTCGAGGAGCTTGCCCTCGTAGTGGCTCGCGGCCTCCATGCCGGATTCCGCGATGAAGCGGAAGGGGCTCGCTTCCTTCAGTCCCTTGACCCCGTCGGCGACCGAAGCGGCCTTCCAGAACGTCGCCTTGACCGCTGCGGCTTCCTTGAAGACCTTGTACTGCTCGTAGACCTTCACGAACATGATGTACCAGGAACCCATCGACATGATGACGAGGATGACCAGGGTGCCCTTGGAGACGAAGTCGCCCTGCTTCCAGAGCGCCTCGAGGCCGTACGGGTTCTCGATGGTTTCCTTCTCCTTGGCCACGGGGGGCGGCGGCTTCGGAGCGTCCGCGGGTTTGGCGGCCTCGGCGGGCTTGGCGGCATCGGCGGCCGGGGCCTGCGCGTGCGCGGCGGAGGCGAACACCAGCGGTGCTGCCGGCGCGCAGGCGAGGATGATGGCCGCTAGGAGCGCGGGCAGTCGGCGGATCAGGTGCATGTGTATTCCTCCAAATTTCCGGGTGACGTGCTGCAGGTGAATGAGGGCTCGGGCGGACGGTCAGTCCGCGAGCTTGAAATCGATTTCCACTTCGCCGATGAATCCGACCGCCTCGGGGGCGAACTGCCATTGCGACAGGGCGCGAATCACTTCGCGATCGAAGATGCGCGGCGGCTTGGACGAGATGATCCTGACTTCCGAGACCGTGCCGTCGGGACGGATGTGCAGGTGCGCGAGAACCGTGCCGCTCTGGATGCCGTCGCGCAGGGCCTGGCGCGGGAACACGGGACGCACGATTTCGCCGACCGGGCGCACGTTCTTGCGCACCACCGGGCCAGTCGGGGCGGGCGGCGCCGGCGCCGGAGCGGCCTTGGGCGGCGGCCCGGGCGGCGGCCTGGTCGTGGTGACGGTGGTGATCGTCGGCGCGGTCTGGGCCTGCGTCGGCATCTGGATGTTCACTTCCGGCGGCGGAATGAACGGCGGCGGCGGGGCGGCGAGCTTCGGCGGCGGCGGAGGGGTGTCCTCGATCGGCTTCTTGATCTCCTCGATGATCTTGGTCTCGATGGGAGCCTTGATCACCTCGACCACCTTGCGGGCGAGGCCGGTGACCAGCGCGTAGCCGATCGCGACGTGCAGGAGGCCGACCATGACGACGCTCGGCAAGTGCTTTGCCGGGTTTCTCTGCGTCTCCCTGTAGCTCTTCATGAAACCACCCTCCACCCACTGGACGCGCTTGAGCGCCGCTCGGTCGCGGCTGCCGCGCGCCGCCTGTTTTGCAGGCCGCGTGCCGACTGCCAACACACGGGATAAACATCCCCTTACCGGCGCAAAAGGCCGCCCGACAAGGGAGCGTTTCGGAAACCCGGCATGTTAACGGACTTGGGGGCAAATTGCCACCCCGGCCGAGGCACAGAAAGGGCCGTCCCAGGGCCCGAATCGGTGCCTCGAGCCTGCCGGCGACCGGGTCGCGACTTGCGGTGCCCCGCGGCGGAGGCGATCATTGCTGCCGGCGTCGGCCACGCATCCGCGGACGACCGGTCCCGACCACATCCCGGCATGAACAATCCGATCATCGATTCGAGGGCGCTCGCCCGGTCCGGCATGGACCTGCTGCGCAAAGGCGACGCCAAGGGCGCGCGTGCGGCCTTCGAGCGTGTCGTGGCCGCCGGCCAGGCGGATGCATCCCTTTGGGTGGTGCTGGCGCACGCCTGTCGCCGGCTGGGCGAGGACAAGGCCGAGGCAGAAGCGTTCGATCGTGCCCTGGCGCTGGAGCCGCGCCATGTCCTGGCTCTCGTCGGGAAAGGCGACTGCCTCGCACGGTCGGGCGACGAGAGGGGAGCGGTCGCGTTCTACCTGGAGGGCCTGCGGGCCGCGCCGCCACCGGAACAGTGGACTCCCGACCTGCGGGGCGAGCTCGATCGCGTCAGCGGCCGTTTGCGCGCGCTCCAGTGGCAAGCTGGCGGAGCGGCTGCAGGCCCGCCTGGCGGCGGAGGGACTGACGGACCGGCCCTCGACCGGCCGCTTCCGGCAATCGCTGGATCTGCTGCTGGGCCGCAAGATGGTCTACTTCCAGCAGCCGCGGTTCTACTACTTTCCCGAGCTGCCGCAGGTCCAGTTCTACGACCGGTCGGCATTTCCCTGGCTGGACGAGGTGGAGGCGGCGACGGCCGCCATTCGCGAAGAACTGCTGGGCGTGCTGCAGGAGGCATCGGCATTCAGGCCTTACGTGGCGAGCGATCCGACGCGACCGACGAAATCCCAGGAAGGAATGCTGGACAACCCGGACTGGAGCGCCTTCTACCTGTGGAAGGACGGCGATCCGGTCGCGGAGAACGCCGCGCGCTGCCCGCGGACCATGGCGGCGCTCGAGCCCGTCCCCTTTCCCCGCATGCGCGGGCGCTCGCCCATCGCCCTCTTTTCCCAGCTTCGCCCCGGCGCACGGATTCCCCCGCACCACGGCTTCATCAACACGCGCCTGATCTGCCATCTTCCCCTGCTCGTCCCGGACAACTGCGGATTCCGCGTCGGCAACGACACGCGCAGCTGGGAGGAGGGCAAGGCGTGGGCGTTCGACGACACGATCGAGCACGAGGCCTGGAACAGGAGCGACCGTACCCGCGTGATCCTGCTGTTCGAGACCTGGCGGCCTGAACTCACGCTGGAAGAACGCGCGCTCGTGACGGCGATGTTCGAGGAGATCGCCGCTGCCGGCAGCCTGCCGAAGTGGGACGACTGAGACAAGAATGGGATCGGAGAGCAAAGATGCCGGAAAGCACAGTGCCACCGCAGGAGATTGCCGACTCTGGAGGCGCAGGTCGTCAGCGCGGAGCAGGCCGGTCGCGAAGACGATGCGATCCGGATCATGGTGAGGCTCCTGGAACTGGACCCCGGGCATCCCGGTGCGCTGCGCTCGCTGGGCCAGAAGGCCTATCGCCGCGGCGACCTGGCGGGCGCGCGCGAGTACTTCCGGGGGCTCGTGGATGCCGAAGGATCCAATCCCCAGAACTGGACGCTGCTGGCTCTCGCCTGCAAGGGGCTGAAGGACGATGCCGCCGAGGACGAGGCGATCCGCAAGGCGCTGACCCTGGAGCCCCGCAATCTCCTGGCCCTGGTCGCGCGCGCCAACCTGCTCGAAAGGCAGGGGAAGACGCACGAGGCGGCTATCGCCCACGGGGCAGTCGCCATGGTGGCCCCACCCCCGGATCGCGTGCATCCTGACCTGCGCTCCTCGGTCGCCTATTCGATCGCGTACCGGGACCATTACGACCGCAGCTGCGGCACCTTTCTCGACCAATACCTCGAGAAGCACCTGCGCGACTGCGCCGGCGACGACCTGCGCCGGTTCCGCGACTCGGTGGACATCATGGTGGGTCGCAAGAAGCGCTACGACTCGCATCCGTCCCACTACTTCTACCCGCGCCTCGCGCCGATCGAGTTTTTCGACCGCGACGAATTCCCGTGGATCGAGTCCGTCGAGGCGCGCCACCGAGGCGGTGCGCGCCGAGTTCCTCGAGGTGGTGCGCTCCGAGCAGGGCTTCTCGCCCTACATCGCGAATCCGCCGCACCTTCCGCTCGACCAGTGGCGGGAACTGAACCACTCGCCGCGCTGGAGCGCGTACCGCCTGATGGAGAAGGGGGAGGTCGTCGCGGAGAATGCCGCGCGCTGCCCGGAGACCATGCGGCTGCTGGCCGTCGGTTCCGCAGCCGGATCAGCCGGGGCGCACGCCCACGGCGATGTTCTCGCTCCTGAAGCCGCGCACCCGCATCCCGCCGCATACGGGGGTCAGCAACGTGCGGCTCGTGGCGCACCTGCCGCTGATCATCCCGGAAGGCTGCGGCTTCCGCGTCGGCAACGAGACGCGCCAGTGGGTTCCCGGCACGGCCTGGGTGTTCGACGACACGCTCGAGCACGAGGCGTGGAACGACAGCGACCAGCTGCGCGCGATCCTCATCTTCGACGTCTGGCATCCGCACCTCACGGCGGCGGAGAGAGCCCTCATCACCGCGTTGTCGGCGGGCCTGAACCAGTTCACGGGCGGCGCCGTCCCGGCTTCGGACCTGTAACGGCGGCCCCGCACGGGTGCGGCGGGTCCACGCGGCGCGGAATCCGGTACTGCGGCGCATGCGCTGAAAGGGCCAAAAAAAACGGCGAGCCGAAGCTCGCCGTTTTGTCGTTGCCGCTGACTGCGCGGTTTAGAACTTGTAGGTCGCGTTCACGAACACCTTGCGGCCCAGCGCGTCGTACACGCCCGGGAACGTGTTGTTGTTCCCGAACACCGACGGGCCCTGCGACGAGGTGAGCGGCGGATCGTCGTCGAGCAGGTTGTTGATGCCGCGCGCGCAGCGTCAGCTGCTTCATCGGCGTCCAGGAGGCGGCGATGTCGAGGTAGTTCTGCGCCTTCAGCTTCTTCTCGACCTCGTTGTAGGCACCGGCCAGCAGCGGCCTGCGAGTCCGCTTCCTGGATCGTCACTTCGTCGATGTAGCGCCAGGTCAGCGAGAGGTCGCAGTTCCACGGCGTGAGCCACGTGCCGCGCAGCTTGTGACGCCACTCGGGGTTGGGCAGTGCCGCACTTGTTGGCGCCGTACAGGCCGACGCAGTCGTACTTGCCGAGTCCCGGCGATCTCCTCGATCTCCAGCTCGCGCAGCCAGGTGCCGATGAAGTTCACGTTGCAGCCGCCGTACCCGTTGCCGAACTTGCCGTCGTAGTTGAACGCGAGGTCGAGACCGGAGGTCTTCGTGCCGCCCAGGTTCTGGTTCGTGGCGGTGACCCGGCCATCGTCCAGCAGCCACAGCGTGCCGAGGCGGTCGCGATTGACGAGGTTGCAGTACTGCCCGCTGGTCAGGCACAGGTTGAGGGTCGTCGCCGGCGACACGATGCGAGATCGTCTTCTCGATTTCGATGTTGAAGAAGTCGACCGTGGCGCTGAAGTTGCGCGACGGCGTCCACACCAGGCCGAGGGTCGAGGTCTTCGCCTCTTCCGGCTTGCAGGTCCGGGTTGCCGCCCTGCAGGTAGTTGTACTGCTGCGCCGGGCTGTCCTGGATGGTGCCGTACTGGGCGGCCGTCACGCCGGTCCGCGCGCACTGCTCGCGGGTGGCGGTCGGGTTGGCGCCCGCGCAGGGATCCTCGTTCATGTCGAACAGGTTGTTGCCCTGCGCCTGGAACAGTTCCACGAGGTTCGGGGCACGCACGGCACTCTGGTAGCTGCCGCGGAAGCGCAATTGCTTCACCGGTGCCCAGTCGATGCCGATGCCGTAGGTGTTCGTGCTGACGTCCGTGTCGTAGCTCGAGTGCCGGTAGCTGGCGCTCAGGCTGAGGAGGTCGGCCATGTTCTGCCCCTCGATCAGCGGCGCGCGCACCTCGCCGAACCAGTCGGTCACGGTGTACTTGCCGTGCAGCGGGGCCGTGGCGCCGCCCGAACCCGAGAGCGATCCGTTCTGGACGAGGCTGTCCGTCTCGAGATTCAGCTTCTCCGTGCGGCGCTCGGCGCCCAGGGCGATGGCGATGCCGCTCTTGGCGTTGGGGGACTTCCAGCCGTAGTCGCCGAGGTCAGCGGAAACGGTGCCGCCCAAGATCGACTGGTTCGTTTCGCCCGTGTACATGCCGGCGCCTGGAGGTAGTTCAGCTGCGCCGCGTTGATGCCGCCCAGGAGCCAGGGGTTGTAGGGAACGCAGTTCGGGTCCGAACCGTTGACGACGGAACGGCAGGTGGCCACCCCGCCGACGTTGACGACGTCCATCGCGCGGTCGATGCGCTCCTGCACGAAGTAGTTCTGCTGCGCCTGGCCGTAGATGACCTTGGCGACCTCGTAGAACGCGTCGTAGTTCCACTTGCCGACTTCGCCTTTCACGCCGAGAACTTCGCGATACGACGTGTGGCGGTACTCGGACACGCGTCCGCCGCCTTCGACGTTGCGCTTCTGCAGCACGATATCGGTGGTGGATCCCGGGGCAGTCAACCCGAGGGCCGAGCGCCAGCTGGCGGACAGCAGCGGGTTGTCGGCATTCACGGTGTGGATGCTGCCGAACGCGCCGCCCGGGGCGATCTGGGCGGAGCTCAGGTCGTCGTGGAAGTTGAATTCCATGTAGACCTTGGCCTTGTCGTTGATCTCGTAGTTCGCGAAGGCCGCGGCGTTGTAGCGTTCGTCGGGACGCTGCCAGTGGTTGATCGGGCCGAAGTTGTACTGGTCGGTCGCGTTGGCGAAACGCCGGGCCGTGCCGGAAGTGTCGCCGTTGGTCCAGACCTGGCCGTTGGCGAGGTTCGTGATGCGGCCGGTCGCGTTGGTGCCCGAACCGCCGCAGACGAAGGTGGAACCGGCGGCGCCGAGCGCGCACGCGCTGTAGTCGCGCTCGGAGGCCAGCAGCGCGTCCTGGTTGTGGTAGCCGAAGAAGACCGTCGCATTGCCCTTGCCGCCGGCGAAATTGCTGCCGAGCGTGATGGCCAGGTCGCCGATCGCCGCCGTCGCTGCTCTTGTCGCCGGGCACCGCGAACTGTCCCGGGTTGGTCGCGGCACGGCCTGCGACGATGTCGGCCACGCCCTGCGGGTTCTGCTGGTCGTGGTTGAAGAAGCTGTAGTTGGCGTCGATCTGCACGCCTTCGAACTTGTCGTTCATGATGAAGTTCACGACGCCCGCGACGGCGTCCGAACCGTAGACCGCGCCGGCGCCGCCGGTCAGGATCTCGACCCGCTTGATGAGGGAGGCGGGGACCTGGTTCAGGTCAGGGGCGACGGTGTTCACGCTGCCGTAGGGCATGCGGCGGCCGTTCATCAGGACGAGGGTGCGGTTGGCGCCGAGACCGCGGAGGTTCACGGTGGCCGTGCCGGACGAGCCGTTGACCATCGTGCTGTTCTGGTCGGCGAAGACCTGCGGCATGTTGTTGAGGAAGCTCTCGACGTTGCGCGAGCCCTCGATCGAGATGTCTTCTGCCGAGATGACCGACACGGGGCTCTGGCTCTCGAGGTTCGGCGACGGGATGCGCGTTCCCGTGATTTCCAGCTTTTCAACTCGTTGCGTTGCTGCCTGCTGCGCGAATACCAGGGGTGCGGCCATCAGACCGATGGCAATCTCGGTCGCGATGACGCACGTCTTCCTCCGGAAGGACTTAGCCGGCTGCTTGTTTTTGCTCATCAAGGGCTCCTCAATTGACTTGGGTTTTGCAATACGTCCGATCCAACTCGTTCGACCCTGGAGCCCGCTGTTAACGGGTTCCAGAAATCATCGCGCTCCCTCCCCAGGTAGACGAAAATTCTAATTATTACAGGGACTTGGATTCGGAAATGGCGACCTTAAGCGCCGTCCTGACGCGATTGATCGCCGGATGATAGCCACAGAATTGCGAAACAGCCAACATTTTTCGCACTTTGTCGCATTTCCGCAACGCAGCAAATTCCGTCGGCATCGGCGCGAAAGGCGGCCGACTAAAGAAAGAGGGGGCCGAAGCCCCCCGATTCCGTCAATCACCGTCGCGCCTGGCGTTCCTGGCCCGGGCAGATGCCGCCGGGGCACTCGCATGCGGGGCCTACAGGCCCTTGGCGCCGCAATCGCGAACCAGGTAGTCCTCGATGATGCGCAACTGGTCTCCCATGATCTTCCGGGTCCACGCCGGGCCGTGGGCGTAGTCGGCGATCTCGTGGTAGACCACCGGCTTCTTGGCGCTCTTGGCCTTGGAGACGAACCAGTCCGACTGTTCCAGGGGCACGATCTGGTCGCGGTCCCCGTGGTAGACCATGATCGGGATCTGCAGGTTGTCGGCGCGGTCCACCGGATTGAGGCCGTCGACGGTCGGCGCCTGGCGCTCGCGGAAGAAGGGGTTGGTGTAGAACTGCGCCCAGATCCGCTTGTGGTCGGACACGCCGGCGCCGGCGATGGCGCACTTGTACGGCCCGTTGGGGCGCACGGAGGCGGCCATCGCGGAGTAACCCCCGTAGGAGAACCCGAACATGGCGATCCGGCCCTTTTGCGCGATGCCCTGGTCGACCAGCCACTTGGCGCCGTCGTCCTTGTCGTCCTGCATCTTCTGGCCCCATTCCGCGTCGCCGGCCTTCCAGAGCTTGCGGCCCCAGCCCTGCGAGCCGCGGAACTGCGGACGCAGCACGGCGTAGCAGCGCGAGGCCATCAGCGGCACCCACATCGAGCCGTCGAATCCCATCGCGTCGCGGGACCACGGGCCGCCGTGCGGGTGCACGACGGCGGGCCAGGGCGCCGGCCCGCAGAGCTCGACGTTCGGCGTGGTGACGAACGCCGGGATGTCCAGGCCGTCGCGCGCCTTGTAGTAGACGAGGCGGGTCTTGCCGAGCGCGGCCGGATCGATGTCCGGGAACGCCTTTGCGAGCATGGCGAGCTTGCCGTTGCGCAGGAGGTAGAACTCCGGCGGGCGCGAGGCGCCGCTCACCTGGAAGATGACGGCGCTGAGGTCCGGCGTCGAGGAAGTAATGGTGTAGGCCGCCTCCAGGTCATAGTCCATGTCGGCGCTCTCCCCGGTGGCGGGATCCGTCACCCGGAGGGGCTGGCGCCGCAGCGCGAGAGCGTCGCGGATGCCCTTGTCGATGGCCTGCATCTTGGGTGACGTCCACTGCACGTCGGTGCCGGTGCCGCGCGGGCCGTCATAGGTGATCCCGATGATGTCGCCCAGGGCCACGTCGCCCGGGCCCTTGTTGCGGCTGATCAGCACCCCGTCCGCGTCGAAGAAGCGGTGCTTGAACAGGATCTCCTTCTGCTTGCGCGCGGCGACGTCGTATTCGTAGATGACCGTCTTGTCGAGCCCGACGTTGCTCAGCACGAAGGCGACGTTGGGGTCCTTGGCGAAGCCGACGATCTGGACGGCGTCGCGCTCCTTCACGTACGAGCGGAAGTGCTCGACCCAGTTCCCGCTGCCCGCCTCGCGGATCTCCGCGGCGATGAAGGCGCCCTTGGCGTCGACGTCGGCCCGGGTCCGCGCGCGCAGGTTTCCCTCCAGGTCGGTCACGTAGCCGGCGATCTTGTCGTCGGCGCGATGGATGCGCTCGGCGCGGTTGGTGCGGATGTTCACCTTGAAGACGTCGCCGGCGGTGCCCAGCTCGTCGCTGATCACCAGGATGTGGTCCGGATCGTTGAGCAGCGCGTCGAGGAGCGCGGGATTGGCGACGGCGCTGATCTTCTCCGCCGACGCGGCTCATCGCGCGCTCCTGGGGCATCGGCTCGTTCCAGGTCTTGCCCGCGAGGTCGGTGATGAAGAGCTTCGTGAGGAACGGTCTTGGTGATCTTGTCGAGGCGCGCGTCGTAGGGCTGCGTACATCGTGACGGCCAGCATGTCGTTCTTGATGAACTGCACGCTCGTGATCTTCATCCGCTGCGTGCCGATCGCCGTCGGCGGCTTGTCCAGCTCGTCCGTCTTCCACACCAGGATGACGCGGTCCTCGCCGCGGGCCTCGAGCGCCGCGAGGTGCTTGCCGTCGGGCGCGATCGAGAAGCTCGCCATCCGCGGAAAGGCGGCCAGCTGCGCGATCGAGGGTGCCGCGGGCTTGGCGTGGGCCGCGCCCGCCGCCAGCGCGAGGAAGACGAGGGCCGCCCTCCAGAGGCGGAAGTTTGTCAGCATGATCGACCTCCTGAAAGAAAAAGCGCCACGTCACCGGGTGGTGACGTGGCGCGTCCTGCCGGAACTAGAACGTCATCGTGCCGCTCACGAACCAGGTGCGGCCGACAGTAGTCGAATCCGCTGTAGAGCGGGGCGTTGCCCACGCGGTTGGCGAAGCCCTGCGAGATGGGCGGCGGTTCCTTGTCGGCGAGGTTGCGCACGCCGACGATCACCGACCACTTGTCCTTCTTGTACTCCGCCGACAGGTTGTGCCGGGTGTAGCTCGGCGTGTCCATCTGGTAGGTGCTCGTCGCCGGGTCCTCCTCGTAGTAGAAGTAGCTCGACATCTTGTCGATCCACTCCAGGCCGTAGCGGAACTGCCATTCCTTCCACTTGTAGCTGAAGTCGAAGACGCCGGTCATCTTCGGCGCGCCGATGATGCCGTTGAAGCTGTCCAGCGGATCGTCCGGGAACAGCTTGTTGGCCTGCTCGGTGTAGTGCGTGATCACGCCGTTGGCGCGGAACGTGCCCGGCCCGATGTTGCGGACGTAGCGCAGCGTGTAGTCGTAGCCCTTCACGACGTCGGTCGACACGTTCACGTAGCTGTTGTTGACCGTGAGCGCCCGGTTGGTGCCCGCCGCGCGCGCGCGAGACGAGCCGGCAGTACTGGGAGCTGAAGTTCGGCGTGGTCGTAGCAGAGGCTCAGGATGTTGCCCGTGCCGACGCGGTCGACGCCGTTGTCCACCTCGATGTCGTAGTAGTCGACGGCGAACGAGAAGTCGCCCCAGCCCGTCGGCAGCTCGGGCTGGATGATGACGCCGATCGTCTTGTTCTTCGAGGTCTCGGCCTTCAGGCCCGCCTCCGTCGCCGCCGAGCGTGATGCTCGCGATGCTGCTCGTCGCCTGGAAGTTCGGGCGGCAGGCCCTCGCTCGCGCAGTTGCGCGCGCGGGTCGAGGTCGGGTCGAGCGCGCCATAGTTGTTGCAGGGGTCGCCCTGGCTGCTCAGGAAGCCGCTGGTCGCGCCGACGAACTGCTCGAACAGCGCCGGGGCGCGATACGAGGTGCCCTGCGCGGCGCGGAACGTCAGCCGCTCGCACCGGCGAATAGAGCGCGCCGATCTTGTAGGTCGTGTCGCTGCCGTAGGACTTGTAGTCCGTGTAGCGGCCGGAGAGGTTCACCGTGAGTTCCTCCGCGCCCGGGAGGCCCCGCAGCAGCGGCACCTCGACTTCGCCGTAGAGCTCCCACACCGAGTCCTTGCCGCGCGTGATGGCGGCGGAGGTGAGGTTGTAGAGGTTGCCGTTCTGCGAGTCGATCGACGGCGTGTCGTCGATCTCCGCCCGGCGATACTCCACGCCGATCGCGCCGCGCACGGCGCCGTGCTGCAGCTGGAACAGCGTGCCGTTCGTGTTGAGGGTGGTCGTCGTCTCCTCGTACTTCGTGCTGCCCGGTGTCGTTCACGAAGGTGAAGTCCATCCAGTCTTGCGGGAGCGTGCCGCCGAGGAGCGCGGCGCGTGAGCGACGGGGCCGGCACGCAGCCGTTGGCGGGGTTGCGGCAGGCGAAGGTGCCGTCCGCGTAGCGACGACGTCCAGGCTCTGCGTGACGCGGTCGGTGAGCCACGGACTGGCGCATGTAGTCGGCATCGGACTTCGAGTAGGTGACGACGCCGTCGTACTTCCAGTCGCTGAACGGCAGGTCGCCGCGCAGGCCGCCGAGGACCTTGGTGTAGTCGATGTTCTGCTCGCCGCGGTCGTTGCCGAAGCCGATGAAGGCGCGGATACTGGATGCGGCGCCCGGTGCGATGAGGGTCGCGCGCCGCCTGGAGGTTGCTTCGGGGCGCTGGCGCAGGCTGGCGGGGATCAGCGGGCTGCCGCGCGTGTAGTCGAGCGAGAGCTGCCGGTAGCCCGATCTGCTCGGACTCGCGGCGGCTGAGCAGCGCCTCGAAGTAGAGCTTCCGCATTGCCCAGGACGCCGGTGTCGTACCCGCCCTGGAAGAACCCCGTGGCCACCTTGCCGGCGAGATCAGCGACCGGTTCAGCATCCGCGGGTCGAACGTGTCGCGCACGTTGAGGTTGTTGGTGCCGCCGCCAACGCCCTCGTAGCCCGCGAGGCCGGTGGTGACCGCGGAATTCGGGACGCCAGCGGTTGAAGACCGTGCCCGACCGAGCCCGGCGCGCCGACGCCGGCGACGTTGCCCGTGCCCAGCGTGTTGATGGTGACGCCCTGGTTGCCCGTGCCGGTGATGCTGTAGCACTTGGGCTGCACCGGTGCGCGGGTCGATGAAGTCCGCGCTGCCCCACTCGCCGGGGACGCCGTTGATGACGCGTGCGGCGGTAGTCCGTCTCGCAGTGCCATCCAGTCGCGGTCGCCCTGGACGAGTTCCTTGCGGTCGTACAACTCGAGCGAGCCGCTGAAATAGCCCTTGTCGCCGACGAAGCCGAAGGTGGCCGAAGCGCGCGTCTCCTCGCCGCCGCCGTTTTCCGGAGCGTTGTACTGGGCCTCGAGCGTGACGCCCGTGATGTTCTTCTTCGTGATGACGTTGATGACGCCCGCGACCGCGTCCGAGCCGTAGATCGACGAGGCGCCGTCCTTGAGGACCTCGATCCGGTCGACCACCGCGGTCGGGAACACGTTCAGGTCGGCCGAGCCGACGGAGCCGCGCGTGCCGGCCGGGGCGACGCGCCGGCCGTTGAGCAGCACGAGCGTGCGGGTCGCACCCAGGCCGCGAAGCGCGATCGTGTTGGCGCCCGGGCCGCCGTCGGTCACGAAGCCGCCGAACGCGTTGTTGATCTGCGCGCCCCCCGCCGTGACCCCGGTGCCCTGCAGGGCGGCCGTCGTCGAGTTGAAGCCCGACATCATGGTCTCGTCGCGCGTGATCACGAGGACGGGAGAGGTCGAGTTGAAGGTGTCGCGCTGGATCCGGGAGCCCGTGACGGTGAGCTTCTCCAGGGCCGCCGCGTCGAGCGAAACCTTGGAATCGACTCCCGCCGCCACGACGACGTCGCGCGTGACGCCATCGGCGGACACCTTGTAGGTGCCGGGGGCCAGTTTCGGAGAACGAGAAGGAACCGTCCGGCCGCGCCTTGGCCTGGGTCGACACCCCTGCCGGCGCGGTCAACGTGACGGTCGCATCCGACTTCGCCTTGCCGAGAATGGTTCCATCGGCGCTTTGCGCATGCACCACGCCCGCGAGGCACATTCCTACGGCTACGGAAATCGCGGTGCGGCGGAATGCCGCAGCGGCAGCGTGCTTCTTCATGAGGATAGGCCTTTCCTATTGTTGGAACTGGATTCCGGAGCACCGGCACGCCATCGGACCCGGGCGGGCGAACCATCCCGTCGAGTCCAGCGTCGCCTCCCTTGCCCGGCTGCCGTTGGATTCTAGCCAACAAATGCCGGAAATGTGAAAGGAATGTGAAATTTTCTTCGGTACTGCCCGGCGTGGTTCCGGGCGGGGCATCGCGGTCTCGTTTCGCCGGACCGGATCGGCGCCGGCTGGGAGCAGTCGCATTGGCTGCGAGGGGCGGCTTCTGCTATACTTTGCGCGGTTCTAAACGAGGTTCAAAAAACAGATGGGCGGCAGCGCCCATTTTTTGTTTGTGAAACCGATTGCGAGTAGCGAAGGCTGGCTGGAAACAACCCTCGGGTCCCTCGGTTACGAGCTGGTCGACCTGGAGTTGTCGCGTAGCGGGCTGGTGCGGGTCTTCATCGACAAGCCCGGCGGCATCACGGTGGAGGACTGCGCCACGGTGAGCCACCACTTGACGCGCCTGTTCGCGGTCGAGGAGTTCGCCTACGAGCGCCTCGAGGTGTCGTCGCCGGGGCTGGACCGGCCGGTGAAGCGCCTGGAGGACTTCGCGCGCTTCGCCGGGCAGGAGGTATCGGTGAAGCTGAAGCTGCCTCGCGAAGGCAGGCGGCGCCTGGCGGGACGTATCGCCGGGGTCGAGGATGGAATGGTCCTCATCGAGTTCGAGGGGAAGCGCTGGTCGGTCGCGATGACTGAAATCGACCGGGCCCGGCTGGTGCCGGACGTCTGACGGTGGAGGTAGTGGAAATGACGCGGGAAATCCTGTTGCTGGTCGATGCACTGTCGCGCGAGAAGAACGTGCCGAGGGACGTGGTGTTCCTCGCGCTCGAGATGGCGCTCGCCTCGGCCACCAAGAAGCGCTTCAAGGACGAGGTCGACGTCCGGGTCGAGATCGACCGCGAATCGGGCGAATACAGGGCGTTCCGCCGCTGGACCGTCGTCCTCGACGAGGAACACGAGGAGCCTGCGCACCAGGTCGCGATCACCGATGCGCTGGCGGAAAACGCCGAGGCCAAGCTGGGCGACGTCTTCGAGGAGCCGCTCGAGCCGGAGACCTTCGGGCGCATCGGCGCCCAGGCCGCCAAGCAGGTCATCCTGCAGAAGATCCGCGACGCGGAACGCGAGCAGATCCTGAACGACTTCCTCGAGCGCGGCGAATCGCTCGTGACCGGCACCGTGAAGCGCGCCGAGCGCGGCAACCTCATCGTGGAATCCGGCCGGGTCGAGGCGCTGCTGCCGCGCGACCACCTGATCCCGAAGGAAAACCTGCGCGTGGGCGACCGCGTGCGCGCCTACATCGACAAGATCGACCGCCAGGCGCGCGGGCCGCAGCTCATCCTGTCGCGCATCGCGCCCGACTTCCTCGTGAAGCTCTTCGAGCTCGAGGTGCCGGAAATCGAGGAGGGGCTCCTGGAGATCAAGGCGGCCGCCCGCGATCCGGGGCTGCGCGCCAAGATCGCCGTGAAGTCCAACGACCCGCGCATCGATCCCGTCGGCACCTGTGTGGGCATGCGCGGTTCGCGCGTGCAGGCGGTGACCCAGGAGCTCGCCGGCGAGCGCGTCGACATCATTCTCTGGTCGCAGGACCCCGCGCAGTTCGTCATCAACGCGCTGGCGCCGGCGGAGGTGAGCTCGATCGTCGTCGACGAGGAGCGCCACGCGATGGACGTGGTCGTCGAGGAGGACCAGCAGGCCATCGCGATCGGCAAGCTCGGCCAGAACGTGAAGCTCGCCTCCCAGCTCACCGGCTGGGAACTCAACATCATGACCGTCGAGCAGCGCCAGGAAAAAGCCGGCGCCGAAACCGAGACGCTTCGCGCGCTCTTCATGGAAAGACTCGACGTCGACGAGGAAGTCGCCGAGATTCTGGTCTCCGAGGGGTTCACCTCGCTCGACGAGGTGGCCTACGTGCCGATCAACGAGATGCTCGAGATCGAGGCCTTCGACGAGGAGACGGTCAACGAGCTGCGCCGCCGCGCGCGCAACGCACTCCTCACCGAGGAGCTGCAGCGCGAGGAAACGGTCGAGAGCGCGGCCGGCAGCCTCGAGAGCATGGAAGGCATGGACGGGCAGACCGCCCGCCTCCTCGCCTCCAAAGGCATCACCACGATGGATGCGCTTGCCGACCTCGCGACCGAGGAGCTCACCGAGCTCACCGGCATGGAGGCCGAGCGGGCCAGCCAGTTGATCATGACGGCGCGCGCGCCGTGGTTCAAGGAGACGGCGCAGGCCTGATCGCCGCCCGGGAAGGAACACCAAATGGCCAAATCCAACGTCGCCCAGTTCGCCGAGGAGCTCAAGCTCCCGGTGCCGCGCCTCCTCGAGCAGCTGCAGGCTGCCGGCGTGAACAAGCAGGCCGCGGAAGATCCCGTGACCGAGCAGGACAAGACGCGCCTGCTCGACTACCTGCGCGAGGTCCACGGCCACAAGGAAGAGAAGAAGAAGATCACGCTCACGCGCAAGCAGACGACCGAGATCAAGCGCTCGGACTCCACCGGCAAGGCGCGCACGATCCAGGTCGAGGTCCGCAAGAAGCGCACCTTCGTGAAGGTCGACAAGCCCGCCGAGGTGGTCGAGGTCGAGAAGCCCGCTGCCCCGGCCGCGCCGATCATCGACCAGGAAGAAACGAAGAAGCGCGAGGAAGAGGCCCGCCGCCAGGCCGAGCTCGCCGCGCGCCAGGCCGCCGACGCGCAGTCGAAGACGAAGAAGGCCAAGACCAAGAAAGAGGAAGCCGAGGCGGCTGCCGCCGAAGCGGCCGCCGCGGCTGCGCCGGCGGCAGCGCCTGCCGATGGCGAGGCCCCCAAGAAGAAGCGCGTCATCCGCAAGAAGGGCGAGGAGCCCGCCACGGAAGCCGAGGCGCCGGTGCTCGTCGAAGTGAAGCCGGAGGTGGCGGCCGAGGCGGGCAAGCCGGCCGAGGCGAAGGCCCCGGCCGAGGGCACGCTGCACCGCCCGGTGGTCAAGACCGAAGAGAAGAAGGCGGTGAAGAAACCGGCGCGACCCGGTTCCTCCTGGGCCGACGAGATGGCCCGGCGCCGCACCATGAAGACCCGCGGCGACACGGGCGCGGGACGTGGCGGCTGGCGCGCCGGTGCGCGCGGCACGCGCCATCGCGACGAGGATTCCTCCGCCGCACACGCCGCGCCGGTCGAGCCGAAGATCGTCGAGGTGCTGGTGCCGGAGACCATTTCCCTTGGCGACCTCGCGCACAAGATGTCGGTGAAGGCCGCGGAAGTGATCAAGGTCATGATGAAGATGGGCTCCATGGTCACGATCAACCAGGTCCTCGACCAGGAAACGGCGATGATCGTGGTGCAGGAGATGGGACACATCGCCAAGCTCGCCAAGCTGGACGACCCGGAGTCGTTCCTGACCGAGACGGCCGCCGGCGAATCCGGGCAGGTGCGCGAGACGCGCCCGCCGGTGGTGACGGTGATGGGTCACGTCGACCACGGCAAGACCTCGCTCCTGGACTCGATCCGCAAGGCCCGCGTGGCCTCCGGCGAGGCCGGCGGCATCACGCAGCATATCGGCGCCTACCACGTGAAGACGTCGCGCGGCGTCATCACCTTCCTCGACACGCCCGGGCCACGAGGCCTTCACGGCGATGCGCGCGCGCGGCAGCCAGATCACCGATCTGGTGATCCTGGTCGTTGCCGCCGACGACGGCGTCATGCCGCAGACGGTCGAGGCCATCAACCACGCCAAGGCGGCCAAGGTGCCCATCGTGGTGGCGGTGAACAAGATCGACAAGCCGGAAGCCAATCCGCAGAAGATCAAGCAGGAACTGCTGGCCAATGGCGTCGTGCCCGAGGAGTTCGGCGGCGAAACGCAGTTCATCGAGGTCTCGGCCAAGACCGGGCAGGGCATCGACAAGCTGCTGGAGGCGATCCAGCTCCAGGCCGAGGTGCTCGAACTGGGCGCGGTGGTGAATGCGCCCGCCCGCGGCATGGTGATCGAGGCACGCCTGGACAAGGGACGCGGCCCGGTGGCCACGGTGCTGGTGCGCTCCGGAACGCTGCATAAGGGCGACAACGTGCTTGTCGGTGCCGTGTTCGGCCGCGTGCGGGCGATGACCGACGAGGACGGCAAGGCGGTCAACGAGGCCGGCCCGTCGATACCCGTCGAGATCCAGGGCCTGCAGGAAGTGCCGCGCGCCGGCGACGACATGCTGGTGCTGAACGACGAGCGCAAGGCGCGCGAGATCGCGCTCTTCCGCCAGGGCAAGTTCCGCGACGTGAAGCTCGCCAAGCAGCAGGCTGACCAAGCTCGAGAATGCGCTCGAGCAGATGGCCGAAGGCGGCCCGGCGAAGACGCTCGCCCTCATCATCAAGGCGGACATGCAGGGCTCCTACGAGGGCCTCGCGCATGCGCTCACCAAGCTCTCCACCGACGAGGTCAGGGTGAACATCATCCACACCGGCGTCGGCGGCATCACCGAGTCGGACGTGAACCTGGCGCTGGCCTCCAAGGCGGTGATCATCGGCTTCAACGCGCGTGCCGATGCGGGAGCGCGCAAGCTCGCCGAGCACTCGGGCGTGGACATCCGCTATTACAACGTGATCTACGACGCGGTCGACGAACTGAAGGCCGCGGTGAGCGGCATGCTCTCTCCGGAGCGCAAGGAGAGCGTGGTCGGCACGGTCGAGATCCGCAACGTCTTCCGCATCTCCAAGGTGGGCACCGTGGCCGGTTGCATGGTCACTGACGGGGTCGTGAAGCGCGGGTCCTCGGTGCGCCTGCTGCGCGCGGGCATCGTCGTGCATACCGGGGAACTCGACTCCCTCAAGCGCTTCAAGGACGACGTGAAGGAGGTCAAGGCGGGCTTCGAGTGCGGCCTTTCCCTCAGGAACTACAACGACGTCGACGTCGGCGACGTGCTCGAGGTGTTCGAGGTCGTCGAGGTGGCGCGGACCCTCGCCTGAAGTAATTAGGGACAGTCCCTAATTATCATGAGCAGTGCGCGCCTTGCCCGCATCGCGGACCAGATCCAGCGCGAACTCTCGGAGCTGATCCGGGAGGAACTGCGCGACCCGCGCGTGAAGCTCGTCACGCTGACCGGGGTCGAACTCTCGCGCGACCAGTCCCATGCCAAGGTCTTCTTCACCGTCCTCGGGTCGGCCGACGAGGTGAAGGCCTGCGGCGAGGGGCTCGGGCACGCCGCCGGCTTTCTCCGGGCGGGACTCGCGCATCGCCTTTCCACGCGCACCGTTCCGGACCTGCACTTCGCCTACGACGACTCCATCGAACGCGGGGTGCGGCTTTCCCGCCTGATCGACGAGGCGGTGGCTCCCCCGCCCGCCAAGCCCGCGCGTCGCCGGCGCCCGGCCGGCTGAGGATCCGCCCCGTGGCTGGCGGTCCTGACGGGGTCCTCCTCGTCGACAAGCCTGCAGGCATCACCTCGACCCGCGCGCTGGCGCTCGCCAAGCGTGCCCTCGGCGCCCGCAAGGCAGGGCACACCGGAACCCTCGACCCCTTTGCGACCGGGCTGCTGCCGTTGGTCTTCGGCGAAGCGACCAAGTTCTCGCGGTTTCTCATCGAGGCCGACAAGAGTTATCTGGCAACCCTTCATCTCGGTGCGACCACTTCGACGGGGGACACGGAAAGCGAGGTCATTTCGCAAAGGCCGGTTTCGTCGACATTGGCGGAGATAGAAGCAGTTTCGCGGGAGTTGACCGGTATATCGCAGCAGATACCTCCCATGCATTCCGCCGTGAAGGTCGATGGGCAACGCCTGTATGACCTTGCCAGGCAGGGGGTCACCATCGCCCGCCAACCGCGCGAGGTGCGCATAGACATTATCGAGATTGTGAGCTTCGTCGGCGAAAATCTCGTAATTTCGGTGAAATGCTCAAAAGGCACTTATATGCGAACCTTGGCCGAATCGATCGGCGAGCGCCTCGGATGTGGCGCCTACCTGACGCAGTTGCGTCGCACGGCGACCGGAGGCTTCCGGGTCGAGGACGCCGTCACGCCAGAAGCGCTGCAGGAAATGGGGCAGGATCGGGCACGATCCCGGCTCCTGCCTCTGGAGGTCCTCGTGGCCTCGATTCCGCGTTGCGACCTCGGGGAACACGAGGCCTGGGCCATCCGCAATGGCCAGGAACTGCCGGTCACCCCGGAGCGGGGGGATGGCGAGATGGCCCTGTTCGGTCCGGCCGGCGAGTTCATCGGCGTCGGGAAGGTCAGCGGCGGGCAATTGGCCCCCGCGCGCCTGCTGACGACCGGGCAGGCAGGGTAGGCCTCTGATTCTGCTTGAGTTTGACACCCAAAACTTGCTAGAATCCGCCTTTCTTCGAGATCGACACATCATTCAAGCGGGCGAATCGCCCAGGAGAGCTAACGCAATGGCCGTAACCACCGCCAACAAGGCGCGCATCGTTTCCGAATACCAGCGTGCGAAGGGCGATACCGGATCGCCGGAAGTGCAGATCGCGCTTCTCACCGAGAACATCAATGGCCTCACCGGCCACTTCAAGGCCAACGTGAAGGATCATCATTCGCGCCGCGGCCTGCTGCGCATGGTGAGCACCCGTCGCAGCCTCCTCGATTACCTGAAGCGCGTCGACCTCGACAAGTACCGCTCGACGATCGAGCGCCTCGGCCTGCGCAAGTAGGCATTCCCCCCCGGAAAAGCGACCCCGCGACGTTCCCGTTTGGACGTGCGCGGGGTTTTTTTCGCCGGGCGCCCGTGCGCGAACCGCGCCGGGTTCCCCCTCCCCAGATTTGGAAAGGATAACGACCCGTGAAACCGATCAAGAAGACCTTTGCGTTCGGCCAGCACCAGGTGACCCTGGAAACCGGCGAAATCGCCCGCCAGGCCGATGGTGCCGTGCTCGTCACGATGGACGACACCGTGGTGCTCGTCGCCGTCACCGCCCGCAAGGACGTGAAGCCCGGGCAGGATTTCTTTCCCCTCACCGTCGACTACCAGGAGAAGACCTACGCGGCGGGGCGCATCCCCGGCGGCTTCTTCAAGCGCGAGGGGCGTCCCTCGGAGAAGGAAATCCTCACCTGCCGCCTCATCGATCGACCGCTCCGCCCGCTGTTCCCCGACGGTTTCTACAACGAGGTGCAGGTCGTCGCCACGGTCCTGTCGATCAATCCGGAAGTGGACTCCGACATCCCCGCGATGATCGGCGCCTCCGCGGCGGTGACGCTGGCCGGCATCCCGTTCGACGGTCCGATCGGCGCCGCGCGCGTGGGTTACCTCGACGGTGAGTACATCCTCAACCCGACCAAGACCGAGCTCGAGAGCTCGAAGCTGAACCTGGTCGTGGCGGGAACCGCGCAGGCGGTCCTGATGGTCGAGTCGGAGGCGAGCGAACTGTCCGAGGAGGTGATGCTCGGCGCGGTCATGTACGGCCACGAGCAGATGCAGTCCGCGATCCGCGCCATCGCCGAGCTGGCCGACGAGGGCGGCAAGGACGACTGGGACTGGGCTCCGGCGCAGAACGACCAGGCGCTGGTGGAGAAGATCCGCGGCCTCGCCGAGAGCGACTTCAACGAGGCCTATCGCGTCAAGTCGAAGTCGGTGCGCCAGGAGAAGCTCGAGGACATCAAGAAGCGCGTGCTCGACGCCTGCGTCGTCAACGCCGATCCGCCCGCCGACGGCAACGTCGTGCGCGGCATCCTCAAGGACATCGAGTCGAAGATCGTGCGCGGCCAGATCCTGAACGGCGAGCCGCGCATCGACGGGCGCGACACGCGCACCGTGCGCCCGATCTCCATCCGTCCGACGCTGCTGCCGCGCGTGCACGGTTCCGTCCTCTTCACCCGCGGCGAGACGCAGGCCATCGTCACGGCCACCCTCGGCACCGGGCAGGACGAGCAGCGCATCGACGCCCTGCAGGGCGAGTACACCGAGCGCTTCATGCTGCACTACAACTTCCCGCCGTACTCGACCGGGGAAACCGGCCGCGTCGGCGTGCCCGAAGCGCCGCGAGATCGGCCACGGGCGCCTCGCCAAGCGCGCACTCCTCGGCGTGCTGCCGTCGCGCGAGGAGTTCGGCTACACGCTGCGCATCGTCTCCGAGATCACGGAGTCGAACGGCTCCTCCTCGATGGCCTCGGTTTGCGGCGGGTGCCTGGCGCTCATGGACGCGGGCGTTCCGCTCAAGGGGCACGTGGCCGGCATCGCGATGGGCCTCATCAAGGAGGGCAGCCGCTTCGCGGTGCTCACCGACATCCTGGGCGACGAGGACCACCTCGGCGACATGGACTTCAAGGTGGCCGGCTCCGAGAAGGGCATCACGGCGCTGCAGATGGACATCAAGATCAACGGCATCACCCGGGACATCATGAAGGTCGCGCTGGACCAGGCCAAGGAAGGGCGCCTGCACATCCTCGGCCTCATGAAGACCGCCGTGCCCGGCCCGCGCGAGGAGCTCTCCACCTACGCGCCGCGCGTCATCAAGATCAAGATCAACCCGGACAAGATCCGCGACATCATCGGCAAGGGCGGCAGCGTCATCCAGGCGCTCACGCGCGAGACCGGCACCACGATCGACATCGAGGACGACGGCACCGTCTCCATCGCCTGCCTGTCGGTCGAGGCCGGCGAGGATGCCAAGCGGCGCATCGAGCTCATCACCGCCGACGTCGAGGTGGGCCGCGTCTACGAAGGGCCGGTCATCCGCCTGCTCGACTTCGGCGCGATCGTGCAGTTGCTGCCCGGCAAGGACGGCCTGCTGCACATCTCGCAGATCGCGCACGAGCGCGTGAACCAGGTCTCCGACTACCTCAAGGAAGGCCAGATCGTGAAGGTGAAGGTGCTCGAGGCCGACGACAAGGGCCGCGTGCGCCTGTCCAGAAAGGCGCTGCTCGATCCGCCCGCGCGCAGGGAAGAGCCGGCTGCGGCACCCGCCGGTGACGGCGGAGCGCCTGCCGCGTAGGCGTCGGGCGGCTGCGGTACAGCGTTAGTTGGTTCAGGGCGGGGGCAGCGTATAATTCGCCCTCGCCTTGAACAGGTCCGACGGGGTGTAGCGCAGCCTGGTAGCGCACTTGCTTTGGGAGCAAGTTGTCGGGGGTTCGAATCCCTCCACCCCGACCAGTTTCGAAGCCCCTGCAGGCCCGGTAGGCGCCCGTAGCTCATCCGGATAGAGCACCGGCCTTCTAAGCCGGGGGTAACAGGTTCGAGTCCTGTCGGGCGTGCCAGTTTTTGCCGGTCGCACGAAGCGCGACCGTCGGTGGTGGCTGTAGCTCAGCGGTAGAGTCCTGGATTGTGATTCCAGTTGTCGTGGGTTCGAATCCCATCAGCCACCCCATTTTCGCAGCACCCCCGGCAAGGCCGTCGGCACGTCGCCGCGACTGGCCCGTTCCGGAACCGATTTCCGCCCACGGAGGGAGCGCCACATGAAAGCGATGATCCGAAACGCAGCCGCAGCGCTGTTGGTCCTTGCCGTCGGGAGCCGCACAGGCGCAGGCGCCGAAGTCTCCCGGCAACGACGGCCTCGTTGCCGTCAAGGCGAAGCACGTCGACCAGGCCTGGCTGCTGCCGGGCGCGGACTTTCGGCCCTACAAGAAGGTGCTGCTCAAGCGCGCGGAAGTGGCCTTCCAGAAGAACTGGGCCCGCGACATGAGCCAAAGCACGGGCAGCAGGATCGGCCCGCGCGTCAGCGACGCCGATGCGATGAAGATCATCGAGGCCGCGCGCACCGGGTTCGACGAGATCTGGGCGGTGGCCTTCAAGAAGGTCGGCTACGAGGTCGTCAACGCGCCGGGCGAGGGCGTCCTGGAAGTCGCGCCGCGGGTCGTGGACCTCTACATCAACGCGCTCGATCGTCCCGGCACCGGCATCTCGCGCACCTATACCGTGCAGGCCGGCGAGGCCACGCTGCACATGGACGTGCGCGATTCGCGCACCGGAACGCTCCTCGGCCGGGTGGCGGACGGCGCGAGACGATGAAGTCCCCGACGCCGCAGATGGCGAGCTCCGGGAGGAACGCCAACGAGTTCGCGCAGCTCTTCGCCGCCTGGGCGGTGATCGCGGTGAAGGGGCTCGAGGAGCTCAAGGCGAACTCGCCCATGCCCGAGACCCTGAAGCCCGGCCAGAAGGTTCCGGGCAAGTAGTCCCGCGTCACGAGACCACCCGCCAGGCGGGTCCCGGCGGCATCGCCGTCACTGCGGCGGGTTCAGCCCTTCCGGCGGTTCGCCACCAGGCAGTCGTCGACGAGCGCCACGGTCGCGTCGACGGTCGCGTTGCGCATGCCCTTTTGCGCCGCCACCGCCTGCACCAGCCGGTCGACCCGCTCGATGGCCTGCGCACCGGCCGCCAGCGCGCGCGCGGCCGAGGACGGGCTCGCGAGCGACTGCGTCGCCTGCGCGTACTTCTCGAAAGGCACCAGGTCGGCCATGTCGGCGCCCAGCGCAATGCAAACCTGCATCACCCATTCATAGACTTCGCGCGACGCCGCCAGGTCGGCGTGAATCGCCTCCTGGATGGAGCGCACGCCGTTCGCCTGCACGCAGCGATAGTTGCCGGAGAGCAGCATCGCCCACTTCGCGAGCGGCACGAATACGGAATCGTGCACCTTGAGCTTCACGGGTAGCTCGATCGACTCGCCGTCGCGTTCAAGGCGCGCGCCCTCGATGTCGGCGGCGAGCTGGCGCAGCAACGCGGTGTGCTCCTCGCCCACGAAGCGCGCCGCCTTGAAGTTGGTCGGCAGCCGCACCTGCAGCACGTTGACCGGCTCGCCGGGGGGGCGGAAGGCCTGCGGGTCCGGGCTGCACAGCGTCAAGAGCGCGGGATCGAAGCCGTCCCAGACGGACGCGTCGGTATAGCAGTCGGCAAGACGGCTCGGGTCCAGCCCAGGGATCCTGCGCAGGTAGGGCAGCGGCGGCATGTTCATGATCGACAGGCACGGCACACGCGACTTCGCCAACGCGGCGAGCAGTTCGCGCACGCCGGCCGCACGGTACTGCGGTTCCTGCATCGCCAGCGCGACGAGGTCATAGTCGCCCGGATCGACCGTCGCCGGTCCGGCCGCGTCGAGCTTGCCGGCGAGGTCGCGCGAATTGACCTCGACCGTGCCTTCGCGCCCCTTCACGGGGATGCGCACGATCGCGCCCTTCTCGTTGATGAGTTCCGATTCGGCCGGGAGGCAGACGAGCCTCACCGAGTGTCCGGCCAGTGCCAGCTTCATGCCGAGCAGCGAGCCGTACGATGCACCCAGGATCAGGATCTTGCGAGCGGACATGGGGTCTCCTCCGTTCTTGCGGCGGCGCACGGCCAAATCGGTGTCTTGTGGACGACCCTGGTGCGCACGCATGCACGCTGTTGTCCGCGCATGGTAGTGCCGTGGCGGCGGACGCGGTGCCAGACTGGCGGAGGAAACGCCTGATACTTTTTGGAAATCGGGGACAGTCCCCGATCAGGGCTTCGCGCGCATGAGGCGCTGCTTCTCGCGCAGCCAGTCGCGATCCTTCTCGGCCTCGCGCTTGTCGTGCTGCTTCTTGCCCTTGGCCAGCCCGATGTCGGCCTTGATGAGGCCCTTCGCGTAGTGCAGGTTCACCGGCACCAGCGTGTAGCCGCGCTGCTCGACCTTGCCGATGAGTCTCGCGAGTTCGGCGCCGTGCAGGAGCAGCTTCCTGGTGCGCGTGGGGTCGGGATGCACGTGCGTGGATGCGGTCGGCAGCGCGCTCACGTGCATGCCGATGATGTAGGCCTCCTCGTCGCGCACGATCACGTAGGCCTCCTTGATCTGCACGCGCCCCGCGCGGATCGCCTTCACCTCCCAGCCCTCCAGGACGAGCCCCGCCTCGAAGCGCTCTTCGACGAAGTAGTCGTGGTAGGCCTTGCGGTTCTCGACGATGCTCATGGGGTGGGCGCGGGCGGGAGGGGAAAAATCGTTGCGCGAGGTTCGCATTCTACCGGGCGTGCGCCTTAAAATGCCGTTGTCATGCCCTCGGTCATCCGCAGAATCATCGTCGACCATCCGGCCGCGGCGATGTTCGCCCTCGTCGACGGCGTCGAGGACTATCCCGAGTTCCTGCCCTGGTGCAGCTCGGTGCACGTCTTCGGACGCACGCCCACTGAAACCCATGCCCGGATCGACATCGACTTCCACGGCGTGAAGAGCCACGTGGCCACGCGCAACAGGAACGAGCCGCCGGAGTGGATCCGCCTCGAACTCGCCGACGGTCCGTTCGAGCGACTGGCCGGCCATTGGCACATCCGACCGCTGGGCGAGGAGGGCTGCGCGATCGAGCTGGCGATGGACTATTCCTTTTCCAGCCGGGCGCTCGAGACGGTGATGGGCCCCGTCTTCGGCTACATCGTGGAAACGCTCGTCGAACGCTTCGTCGAACGCGCGGATGCGCTGCGCAAGGCCGGCAACGCATCGGCACCCGCGGCGCACGCGTGATGCGCATCCTCGTCGTGGTGGCGTGGCCCGACGCGCAGGATCTCGTCAGTCTCGAACTCGACCCCGGTGCGACGGTCGCGCAGGCACTGGCGGCGGCACAGGTTTCCCGGCGTCACCCCGGCCTGGCCCTCGATCTGCTGGGGGTGTGGGGGCGGCGCTGCGATCCGGGCACGCTGCTGCGGGACGGGGACCGTGTCGAGGTCCATCGGCCGATCGCGGCCGATGTGAAGAAGATGCGCCGCGCGCGGGCGGGGCTCAGCCGCCCGCCTCGATCTCGAAGCGGGCCCTGACCCAGTCCGCTCCCTTCTTCACGATCCGGTTCAGGCGCACCTGGTAGGCGGAACCGCCGGCCGGGAGGCGATAGGCGGCGCTTGCGGAAAAGTCGATGGCGCGCACGACGATCGAGTCGTGCTTCCCGGTGACGTCGATGCCGGGCAGGTACAGCGCCTCGATCGCCGGGCCGCCGTCCACCGGCGCCAGTTCCACCAGCACCGGCCGGTAGCAGAGCACCTCGACGCCCGCGAGTATCTCGCCACGGACGCGATTGGCGAGTTTCCTCACGACTGCGCCGATGATCCAGTTGCCCGTCTCCTGGTTGCGCACGCCGATGATGCCGTTCAACATCACCGCGTCGGCGGAGGCCTTGTCCACGAGCAGGCCGTAACCCTTGGAGCTCAGGTCGTTGACGCGCCAGGTCTCGATGTCCGCATCGACGGCCGCCGCCGCAGGGGAGGGCGATGCCTCGATGGAGGTGAGGGACAGTCCCGAAGGGCTGATCTCGACCATCTCGGAAGCGAACGTCGGCGCCGCCATGGCGGGAGTCGCGCCCGTTTCCGTGGGGCCGCCGCGAATCTTGGCGAGCAGGCGCTCCATGCCGACGACGATGTCGACTTCGCGGTCCTCGAAGCGGGTGCGTTCCTCGATGCGGTTTTGCGCGCCGGCGAGCATGGAGTCGTAGAGGCGCTCGATGATGGCGAGGAGTGCCACGTGCTGCTCGACCGGGAAGACCGCGCCGGCGCCGTGGCCCGCGTAGAGCCTGCCCTGGCGCAGCCCCGCCTGCACTTCCTCCAGTTGCGCCTTGAGGCTTTCGGCGCGCACGTAGCGCACCGTCGCGCCGTGGGCGTCCTTCTGCATGAGGTGCAGTCCGCGGTCCGAGGCGAGGTCCACGAAGAAGAGGTGCGATCGCGAGGAGAACTCGGCATCGAGGCTGTAGTCCCCGCACCACGAGGAGAACCAGCCGTCGGCGATCTCCACCTGTACGCGGGTGAGGTTGCCGGCGTTCACGAGATCCAGGAGCAGCGTGCGCAGGTAGAGCGACTGCACGGAGGGCCGGAAGGTCGGCACCGTCGCATGCAGGACGAAGGGGGCCTGCGAGTAGCCCTCGGACTCCGCGAGGAAGTACAGCGCATGCAGCTGCTTCCACGGCACGCTTCGTCCGGGCTCGCCCAGGAAGCAACCCCATTTCACGTAGCCGTGGATGGCGTTCAGCGCGAGTCCCGTGACCCGGAAGCGCAACTCCGCAGAGCCGGCCGCGTCCGCCCAGTCGTCGCGGTTGCGCAGGAAACGCTGGTAGCCGTTCGCGGCCTCGAGGCAGACGCGCTGCACGGTATGCGCGAAGTCGCGGTCCGCCTCGTCCGGCACCTCGGGTCCGCGCAGGAACTCGAGCTGGTCGTAGTGGAGCAAGGCGTGGAAGTGCTCGTCTACCCTGATCAGGTTCTCGAGGCGCCCGACTGGGTAGGGTGCGACGTCCCTGCCGAGTTCGCGCACGGCGGCGAGGAAGAGTGCGCGCGCTCCGGCATTGCGGACCGTCCGCTCGGCGAGAAGGCGCTCGAGGTCGGCAGGATTGGCGTCGGGGGTGTCGTGCGGCACGCGGGTCTCTCAGGCGACGTTGAACATCTCGACGTTCTTGAGCGCGGGCATCGGATCCTGGGCGAGGTCTGCCTCCTGCACTCCCGCGTCCGCCAGGAGCCGGGAGCGCAGCGTTGCGGCCAGCGCGGCGCTGGTGAAGTCCATGGGCGCGTTGAGCCAGTTCTCGGAGAGCGGGTCGAAGGTGACCGGTACCGCCCGCGCTGCCTGCAGCGGGCCGATGGTCTCGAGGTGGGCCTGCGGCGCGTCGTGGTACAGGGGGTTCTGCGGGTCGAGCTCACGGCCGATGAACTGCACCTTCTGCCAGTTCTCGCTTCCGCCGTGGTGTTCGCGGAAACGGGTGGCGAGCGCGCCGAATTCCCCGGCAAGCGCCTCGAGGCGGAAGATCTCGAACAGGGCGAGCCAGGGCTTCATCGCGGCGGGGTGCTCCTCGACGGCGAACTGCAGCAGCTCCACCGCGCGTGTCAGGGCGCCATCCTCGTAGAGGAGCCGCGCGGCCTTCACCACCGAGTCGGGATCGTCGAGGACGATCGTGCCGCCGGCGATTTCCGGAAAGCGCTCCTCGATGTAGCGCCTGCGCAACGTGGCCGGGTCGGTGCCCCCGATCCGGGTCGCGAGCCCCGCATCCGACTCCGCCACCACGCGACCGTCGACAAGCAGCAGTACGGGCGCGTCGTCACTGCCGCCGCGCATCAGCGCCTCTGCCTCGTCGAGTTCGGAGCTGGTGGCAGGCGCGGCGGCAGGTATCTCTTCCTGCCGCGCACCGCGGCGACGCAAGGCGAGCCATACCAATGCGCCGATGATCGCGACGAGCGCGGCCAGCAAGCCCCACATCCAGGGGGCGATGTCGTCGAGCAGGCCGGTCTGCGGTGCCGCCGGCGCTTTCGCCGTGCTTGCGGGTGCCGCCTTGTCCGGTGCTGCGACGGGCGCCGGAGCCTTGACGGCTGCCGCCTTTTCCGGAGCGCAACGGCGCCGGAGCCTTGATGGGTGCCGGCGCCGGGACCGGGGACGCAGGTGCGGCAGGCTTCGCGGAAGGTGGCGATTCGGCAGGCTGGAGGGCGGGCTTCGCCGGCGATGGCACCGGGCTGGCAGTCGTCGCAAGCTTGAGCTGCAACTCCGCCACGCGGCCTTCGAGCTGACTCACGCTGTGCCTGAGGGCCAGCAGGGCGGCGACCTTGTCGTCCGCATCGAGGGCCAGGCGGCGCTCGCGCAATTGCGCCCGGGTGCGTTCGTCGACGTTGCGGCTGCGGCCGAGGTCCAGTTCCGGTGCCGACAGCCGCAGGGCGAAAGGCAGCCCCGGCCGGTGCGCGTAGCCGCAGGCAAGGGCGCGCGGGCAGGCGCAGTCGGTTCGGCCTTCGGCGCGGGCTTCGCGGGCCGGTCGTGCTGCGGGAGCGGATCTTTTCGGTGCAGGCTTCGCCGAATCGGCTTTCGGCGCGGGCGGCAGCGCCGGTGGCGGGCGTCTTTTCCGGAATGGCGACCGGAGCTTCGCGCCGCGCGGCCGCGCGCAGGAGACGGCGGGAGCGTCTTTCGCGAACTCATGCAAATTCGGCAGGGCGACGATGGTGCCGACCGGGATCGGCTCTTGCGTGCCGAGTTGGGCCAGTGCGGCGTTGTCGCGGCGCATGGCCTGCACGTAGGCCTCCCGGACGGCAGGGTCCTTGGGATAGATCGCTGCCGCAAGCGAGGCGAGGGAGTCTCCCGGAAGCGAACGGAAGCCCGGCTCGCGCAGCGCTGCAGGCGGCGGCGCGGCGGAAGGCAGCGCGATCGCGGTGCGTGGCTCGAAGAGCAACTCGTAATCGCGGGTCGTCGCGCGCCCACCGGGGCAGGCGGCGTTGATGCGCACCAGCAATGCGGGTTCGTTGATCGGGGCGGCGGTCCGCAGGCGCAAGCGCGGTGCGCCGCCAGCGGAGTCGACCGCGAAAGTGGCACGCGAGTCGAGCAGCAGTCGCCTGGACCTGGCGCTACCGAGGCGGAAGCACTCCGGTCCCGGCGACTCTCCCGCGGCCGGCTCGAGGGCGATGGAAGCATCGAGCGCCTCGCCCAGCGCGGAATGCACCTTCAACTCGCCAAGACGAACCGCGGCCACGGGCATGATCGCGGCAAGCGCCGTCATGGCGACAGCCCGGGCAAGCGCGCGCGGCCAGCAGGACCTTGGGTGTGCCTTCATGCTCTTTCGAGTTGCCGCTGGGCGTATGCCAGGCTACCCGTCACTTCGCCTTGCAGGCCTCGTCGACCATCTTCTGCGCCCTGATCCGCTCTTCTTCGATCTGCTTGTCATCGAGGAGGATGCGCTCGCCCTTCGCGTCGACGGTCGAGAGGCGTCCCCCGTCCGCTACCGTGCGCAGGTACGCCTTCGACCGATTGCAGTTTTCCTCGTCGAACTTCGCCTTCTTCGCCGCCTCCTCGTCCGCCTTCGCCTTGTCCTGCGCCGCGGCGCGGCCCTTGTCCTGCTCCTCCTTGCGCGCACCTTCCGCGACGGGGGGCGGCGGGGGCGGTCCCGGGGCTCACCTTCAGTTGCTTCGACTCCATGGCCGCAGGCGGCTGGTCGGAATAGGTGACGCGGCCATCCTTGTCGATCGACTTGTAGAGCTGGCCGAACGCCGCCGGGGAACAGGCCAGTGCGCCGGCGAGGAAGAGAATGCTTTTCATGGATGTCTCCTTCATTTGCCTGCGGCTCGTTCCGGAACCGCAATGGTCATCCTGACCGGGGGATAGGCCAGTTGCTCGAGCCCCAGTTGTGCCAGTTCGCTCGCCCGCCGCGCATGGCGGATCGTGGCGGCGCTGTCCTGCGAACCGTTCGCGGCCCGTGCGGCCACGAGCGCTTCCCAGGCCCCGGCCCAGAGCGCCTTGCGGGCGCGCGCGCGCTGGATGTCCGTCTCGGCCTGGGCGAGCAGGGCGCGTGCTTCCTCGGCAGCCGCACGCGGATCGGCAGCCGGAACGGCCGCGGCGGGCGGCGGCACTCTTGCCGCGACGGGAGGTTGCGCGGCCGGTTCCGGCTCGATCCCGGCGCATGCGGCAAGCAACAGCGCAGCGCCGCCCAAACCGGCACGCAGGGCCACGAAAACAGCAGCGTAAATCCGTGAAGTTTCAAGCATTTAGGGAACCTTACCGAGAAACCACCACAGCGTCAATCGAAGGCCTCGTCGGCGCCCGAGATTGTTGGCCACGGGAGGGCCCCGGTATAATCCCCTTTTGTATCGAGGCCGAAAGCATGCGCGTCATCCAGAAAGCGCTCACATTCGACGACGTTCTCCTCGTTCCCGCCCACTCGACCGTCCTTCCACGCGAAGTCAACCTGGCCACCCGCCTCACGCGGACGATCGGGTTGAACCTCCCGCTCCTGTCGGCCGCCATGGACACGGTGACCGAGTCGCGCCTGGCCATCGCGCTGGCCCAGGAGGGTGGGATCGGCATCGTCCACAAGAACATTCCTCCCGCCGCCCAGGCTGCCGAGGTCGCCAAGGTCAAGCGGTTCGAAAGCGGCGTCGTCAAGGAGCCGCACACCGTCACGCCGACGATGTCGGTGCGCGAGGTGTTCGCGATCACCGCACGGCACCGCATCTCCGGCCTGCCGGTGCTCGACGGGAAGAAGGTGGTGGGCATCGTCACCAACCGCGACCTGCGCTTCGAGACGAACCTCGACCAGCCGGTGAAGAACATCATGACCCCGCGCGACAAGCTGATCACGGTGCGGGAGGGCGCGAGCCTGGAGGAGGCCAAGGCGCTCATGCATCGCCACCGCCTCGAGCGCGTGCTGGTGATCAACGGCGACTGGGAGCTGCGCGGCCTGATCACGGTGAAGGACATCCTCAAGTCGTCCGAGCACCCGAACGCCTGCAAGGACCAGCATGGCAGGCTGCGCGTGGGCGCGGCCGTCGGCGTCGGCGAGGGTACGGAGGAGCGGGTCGAGAAGCTGGTCGAAGCCGGCGTCGACGTGCTGGTGGTGGACACGGCGCATGGGCATTCGCAGGGCGTGCTCGATCGCGTGCAGTGGGTGAAGAAGCACTATCCCCAGTTGCAGGTGATCGGCGGCAACATCGCCACGCGTGACGCGGCGCGGGCGCTCGTCGACCATGGCGCCGATGGCGTCAAGGTGGGCATCGGCCCGGGCTCGATCTGCACGACGCGGATCGTCGCCGGCGTCGGCGTTCCGCAGATCACCGCGATCCAGAACGTGGCCCTCGCGCTCGACGGCACCGGCGTGCCGTGCATCGCGGACGGCGGCATCCGCTACTCCGGCGACGTCGCCAAGGCGATCGCGGCGGGCGCATCCAGCGTGATGCTGGGCAGCCTCTTTGCCGGCACCGAGGAGGCGCCCGGCGAGATCGAGCTCTACCAGGGGCGCTCCTACAAGTCCTATCGCGGCATGGGTTCCCTTGGCGCGATGCAGAAGGGCTCGAGCGACCGCTACTTCCAGGATTCCGAGATGAACGCGGACAAGCTCGTTCCCGAAGGGGTCGAGGGACGCCTGCCCTACAAGGGGCCGGTGATCGGCATCATCCACCAGCTCATGGGCGGGCTGCGGGCGAGCATGGGCTACACCGGCTGCCGCTCGGTGGAGGAGCTGTGCTCGAAGGCGGAGTTCGTCGAGATCACCAGCGCGGGCGTGCGCGAGTCGCACGTGCACGACGTGCAGATCACCAAGGAAGCGCCCAATTACCAGGTCGACTGACGTCGGGACGATGGCCGACTTCACCCTCCGGGCGGCGCCAATGGCGCCGCTCGGCATTTAGGACATGCGCATGGACAAGATCCTCATCCTCGATTTCGGCTCCCAGGTCACGCAGCTCATCGCCCGGCGCGTGCGCGAGGCCGGCGTCTACTGCGAGCTGCACGAGCACGACGTCGACGAGCGCTTCATCCGCGACTACGCGCCCAAGGGCATCATCCTCTCGGGCAGCCACGCCTCCGTGACGGAGGAGACGCCGCCGGCGGCGGACCCGTACGTGTTCCGCGCCGGCGTGCCGGTGCTCGGCATCTGCTACGGCATGCAGACCATGGCCGCACAGCTGGGCGGCGAGGTCGAGACCGGCAAGGTGCGGGAGTTCGGCTATGCGGAAGTCCGGGCCCGGGGTCATTCGAAGCTCCTCGACGGCATCCAGGACCGCGTCAATGCCGAGGGCCATGGCCTCCTCGACGTGTGGATGAGCCACGGCGACAAGGTGACGAAGCTGCCCCCGGGCTTTGCCGTGATGGCCTCCAACGAGGCCTGCCCCATCGCCGGCATGTTCGACGACCACCGTCGCTTCTACGCGGTGCAGTTCCATCCCGAGGTGACGCACACGTTGCAGGGCCCCGCCATCTATTCGCGTTTCGTGCACGAGATCTGCGGCTGCGACCGGCACTGGAACATGCCGGAATTCGCGCCGCACGCCATCGCCCGGATCCGCGAGCAGGTGGGCGCCGACGAAGTGATCCTGGGCCTTTCCGGCGGTGTCGATTCCGCCGTGGCGGCCGCCCTCATCCACAAGGCGATCGGCGACCAGCTCACCTGCATCTTCGTCGACACGGGACTGCTGCGCCTGAACGAGGGCGACCAGGTCATGGACACCTTCGCGCAGCACATGGGTGTCAAGGTCGATCGCGTGAATGCCGCGCCGGAGTTCTACCGCGAGCTCGCCGGCGTTGCCGACCCCGAGCAGAAGCGGCGCATCATCGGGCGGCTCTTCGTGGAAGCCTTCCAGCGCGAGGCGAAGGCCCTGCCCAAGGCGAAGTGGCTGGCGCAGGGAACCATCTACCCGGACGTCATCGAATCCGCGGGCGGCAAGACGAAGAAGGCCGTCACCATCAAGTCGCACCACAACGTGGGGGGGCTCCCGGAGTCGCTGCACCTGAAGCTCCTCGAGCCGCTGCGCGAGCTCTTCAAGGACGAGGTGCGCGCGCTCGGCCTCGAGCTGGGGCTGCCGCGCGAGATGGTGTATCGCCACCCGTTCCCGGGACCGGGTCTGGGCGTGCGCATCCTCGGGCGAGGTGAAGGCGGAGTACGCGAGCCTGCTGCAGCGCGCCGACGCCATCTTCATGGAGGAGCTGCGCAACACGCGCGTCTCTCCCTCTCCCTTGGGACAGGGCCGGGGCGAGGGTCCCGCCAACTGGTACGACAACGTCGCGCAGGCCTTCGCCGTCTTCCTGCCCGTGAAGAGCGTCGGCGTGATGGGCGACGGGCGCACCTACGACTACGTCGTGGCGCTGCGCGCGGTGCAGACCACCGACTTCATGACCGCGCACTGGGCGGAGCTCCCGTACGAGCTGCTCGGCCGGGTGTCCAACCGCATCATCAACGAGGTGCGGGGCATCAATCGCGTGGTCTACGACGTTTCCTCGAAGCCGCCGGCGACGATCGAGTGGGAGTGGCCGCAGGCTGCCGCAATCGCGCTCGGCCGCGCCGGCGGGAGCGATCACGCGGCGCCCCAGACGATCGCGGCCCAGCTCGGCCACGGTGACGAGGTTCGCGCGTACCGCAGGTCCATGGCGCTCCTTATGCCGCTTCGGCATGATGAACGAGAGATTATATGTATTGGACGGCCTGCGTGGCCCGACCTACGCTTCCCTCGCCAAAGCTTGCGCCGCAGCAGCGTCGCACGATCGCGACCAGGAGGATGTCATGCAACGCACTGCCTGATAATGCTTTCCGCCTTCGCTATGGGGCTCGCAAGCACGCAAGCCGGGCCGACGCCGGCCGGCCAAGTCGATGAAGGCGATCGTAGCCATCGCGCCGGGCAGCGTCATCGACATCGTTCGCCGCGTGGTGTTCGAGCAGCTTGCCGCCCAGCTCGCGCAAGCCGTCGTGTGGAGAACCGTCCCAGCGCGGGCCAGACGCTGGCGCGAGCGCCGTCGCCAGGTCGGAACCTGACGGCTACACGTTCCTCGTCAACTCGTCCGCGCACGCGATTGCGCCGTCGCTTCATCCGAACCTCCCCTACCATCCGGCGCGGGATTTTTCGGCGGTCGTTGCGCTCGGCGTCACACCGTTCGTCCTGGTGGTTCCGCCGGATCGGGGTTTCAAGACGGCCCGCGACTCGTCGCCGCAGCCAAGGCGAAACCGGGTGGACTCAATTTCTCCTCGCCCGGCGTCGGTTCATCCATCTCAGCGCGAGGCTTCCGCTGAGCGCGGCGTGACGGCTGTGCACGTGCCGTTCAAGGGTGGCGTGGAGATGATGACCGAAGTGATCGCGGGACGAATCGATTTCGCGTTCGTGGCGCTTGGGCCGCCGTGCGGCAGATCCGGGAAGGCAAGCTTGCGGCGCTGGCGGTGAATGGCGCCAGGCGCGCCTCCGCGTTGCCGGACGTGCCGACCCTCCGGAAGCCGGATACAACGATGCGGAGTATCCGATGTGCTGGGCGTGTTCCTGCCCGCCAGGACGCCGCGCGAGATCGTCGACAAGCTGAGCAGCGAGGCGATCAAGCTCTCGGTGCAGGAGCCCGGCAAGCTCATCCCGGCCCTGGCCGTGTTCGACAACGTGAGCGCCGGCAAGGTGGAGGCGGGCTACACGTGGATGGGCTACGAGATCGGCAAGCTCCCGGCCTCGGCGCTCTTCGGCGCGACACCGTTCGGCCTCGAGCCCGACGAGTACATCGCTGGTACTACTTCGGCGGCGGCGACAAGCTGGTGCGCGAGCTCTACGCGCCGCACAACGTCGTGCCCATCTTCTGCGGCACGATCGGGCCGGAGGCCGCCGGCTGGTTCAAGTTCGAGATCAAGAACGTCGAGCAGCTGAAGGGCCTGAAGTTCCGGGCCGCGGGTCTCGGCGGCAAGGTCGCGCAGAAGGCGGGGATGTCGGTCACTCTCCTGCCGGCGGGCGAGCTACTTCCAGGCCTCGAGAAGGGGTGCTCGACGGCACCGAGTTCTGAAAAAAAAAAACGCGCTGCCGAGACGGTGGCGAGCAGCTCGCGAACAGGGCATGGATGCTAGCAAGGTGCCGCGAAGTTCTACCACGCCGAGCGGCTGGCACAGCCGTCGACCGTCGGTACGCTGAGCGCTACGTGCACAAGAAGGCCGGACGAGTCGTCAAGCCCGAACACGCAGGCGATGATCGAGACGGACTGCCATGCACTGCGGGCGTGACAGCGACGGCCACCGCCGAGGCCTGACATCGGCGCATCTGCAGAGCGCGAGGCGAGCAGCAAGACGCCGGTGCGACGAGCAGCACAAGCAAGGTGACGCTGCCGGCAGCGGGCGAAGCTCGGACTCCAGGGCTGCACAAGATCCCAGAAGCCACCTGAGTGCTGAGCCGAGGGTCCGCCGAGGCGCGAAGAGTGTTGCAAGAAGTACAGCTTGCGCAGTGTTAAGACAGCGCACAGGGTCTGGAGAGTGTGGAAGCTACTGCCGCCGACAGGTGGAGACCGGTCGGCAGGTAACGCGTACTCGAGAAGGGAGCAGTCACATGGCAAGCGGGGAGGCAGGCGCCGCGAGCCGCGCCAAGTCACGAACGAGGAGACAGCGTGTCGCGCGGCCGCGAAGCCTTGCCAGTCACGGCCGATCAGCGGTGGCGCCGGCCAACAGGATGCGCATGCGGTGGTCTTCAGGAGGTCAGTGACGGCTCGAGAGATGGCCTGCCAGATCAGTTCGCAGGAACCAAAGAAAGCAGCACAAGGTGGAAGGAACTGGCTACCTGCCGCGCGACTGAAGAACTGAGGCGCCGCTGGTGGAACGGCCTCTCGAAGAGGAGGAAGCCAGTCCACTGGCGGAGATCACGAAGGCCTGGTCCTCCCGCGCAACCGCTTTTCGGTCCGGGTCGACGGCATGATCGCGGCCGTGGGCCACGCGGCCTCGTGAGCTCTGGCCGCTGCTGGTCGCCGTGGTGGTTCTCCAGGATCGTCCTGCGCTACGGCTTCGGCGACGGCTCGATGCATGTTCGGAGAGAGATCCAGGGCACATCTATGCAACGCTGGGACTTCATGAAGTCGCGGCGCTCGTATGCGCCGACGTGGACCGCCACGTGCGCGTGGACGTCGCTCGCGGAGCGCTGGTCGCTGAGGACAGAGCCGTGGATTGAGCTGGCCGGGCTCGCAAAAAAAAACAGCCTTCATGCTGGCGATTTCGTGCATCATCATCGCATCGAGCGCTATCCCTAACGCGAAGTCGGCCTGAAAAGAAGAAAAATGTTGCACCGCCGCCGAGCGCCGTGCGATGACCGCACGCGCCAGGGGCGGGCAGCGAGCGACTCCTGCGCCGGGACTTCCATGGTCCCGGCGGCCAGCGCGTCGGCGTGCGTGCGGCCACCTGCTGGAGCTGCGGCATGTCAGCCGCGCCACGCTGCCGATGGCGTGCCAGGTCGGTCAGGTGCTTCAGCAAGGCCAGTCGCCGCACGTCGTCGGCGAGTAAAGCGCTGCCCGCTGGCCGAAAGCGCCGGCTGCGTCACGCATAGCGCCGCTCACACGCGCAACGTGGCACCGGCATGCCAACATGCGGCCACGCGCCGCTGCGGTGTCGCGCGCGGATTCAGCGTTCGCCGGTGCAGAGGATGACGATTTTTTGGCAAAAATCTCTAATGAATGTTAATGACGCGATATAGACATTAGCAAGACAATTGTGCGAATGAAATGATAATGACTTAAAATGATATCATTCGGCCATGACTCGGGTCACCTCTTCGTTAAACGTTGCTGCGTCTGGCGCCGGTGTCGCATGGGCGACCGGGCGACGTCCATGAGCGCCGCGACCTTCCGCGGCAACAAGGCTGCGCTGCCGACCAAGCCTTGCGCGGTCTGCGGCCGTGCCATGAGCTGGCGCCGGAACTGGGCAAAAAACTGGGCCGAGGTGAAGTACTGCAGCCACGCCTGCCGGCGCATGAAGGCGGCTCGTGGCTGAACTGCGTTCATTGGTGCTGGTGCTGGGCGACCAGCTCGACCTCGAGTCCTCCGCCTTCGATGGCTTCGACGCCCGCTCCGACGCGGTGTGGATGGCCGAGGTGGCCGAAGAGTCGACGCACGTGTGGTCGAGCCGACCTCGCACCGTGCTGTTCCTCGCGGCGATGCGGCACTTCGCGCTGGCGCTGCAGGCTGCCGATCGCCCACTGCATTACGCGCGGCTGGACGCACCGGGCAACGGCGGCAGCCTGGCCGCGCAACTGCAGGTCGACATCGAGCGCCTGCGGCCGGCCGGGCTGGTGCTGACCGAGCCGGGCGACTGGCGCGTGCTGCAGGCCATCAGGACGGTGGCCGAGGCATGCGGCCTGCCGCTGGAGATCCGCGAGGACCGCCATTTCCTCGCGAGCGTGCGTGAGTTCGCGGCGCATGCACGCGGCCGCAAGTCGCTGCGCATGGAGTACTTCTATCGCGAGCAACGCAAGCGGCTGCGCGTGCTGATGGACCCGCAGAACGAGGACTCGCCGCTCGGCGGCCAGTGGAACTTCGATGCCGACAATCGCGAGGCCTTTGGCGCCGCCGGCCCGGGCGCGGTGCCGCCGCGCTGCACGATTCGAGCCCGATGCGGTGACGCGCGAGGTGATCGCGCTCGTCGGGGAAAGGTTCCCGCAACATCCGGGCCGCCTCGAGAGCTTCGCCTGGCCCGTGACGCGTGCGCAGGCGCTGCAATCCCTGCACGCCTTCATCCAGGAGCGCCTGCCGCTGTTCGGCCGCTATCAGGATGCGATGTGGCCGGGCGACCCGTGGCTCTACCACGCGCACCTGGCGGCGGCGCTCAACCTGAAGCTGCTGAATCCGCGCGAGGTGGTGGCGGCGGCCGTGGCGGCCTGCGAAGCGGGCCATGCACCGTTGGCCAGCGTCGAAGGCTTCGTGCGCAGATCCTCGGCTGGCGCGAATACGTGCGCGGCATCTACTGGACGCAGATGCCCGGCTACCTGGAGCGCAACACGCTCGGCGCCGGCGAGGACCTGCCGGACTGGTACTGGACCGGCGCCACCGACATGGCCTGCCTGCGCGACGCGCATCGGGCAGACGCTGGCGCACGGCTACGCCAACCACATCCAGCGCCTGATGGTCACCGGCCTGTACGCGCTGATGCTCGGCGTGCAGCCCAGGCAGGTGCACGCCTGGTACCTGGCCGTGTACGTCGATGCGGTGGAATGGGTCGAGCTGCCCAACACCCTGGGCATGAGCCAGTACGCCGACGGCGGCGTGATGGGCAGCAAGCCTTACGTCGCCACCGGCAAGTACATCGAGCGGATGAGCCCGCACTGCAAGGGCTGCCGCTACGACCCCGCGCAGCGTACCGGCGACAGGGCCTGCCCGTTCACCACGCTGTACTGGGACTTCCTGATGCGCCACGAAGCGAAGCTGGCGAAGAACCCGCGCATGGCGCTGCAGGTGAGGAACCTGGCGCGGATGAACGCAACCCAACGGCAGGACGTGGCCGCGCGGGCGGCGGCCATTCGCCGCGGCGAGGTCGGGGCGATGCGAGAGCAGCTGCTGGCGCGCTTACATGTGCGCGACGCTCGATCGACCGGCCTGAGCCGCGGTCCCGGCGCAACACATCCTTCGAAAGCATACGTCATGAGTTCGATCGCCCTCGTCACGCGGCGCCAGCGGCGGCATCGGCCGCGCCCTGGCCCGCCAGTTGCACGCCCAAGGTTGCCGCGTTGCGGCGGTGGGGCGCGATGCGAGCCGCCTCGCCGACGTCGACGCCGCGGTGCGCATCGCAGCCGACACCACCACGCCCGAGGGTGCCACGCTCGCCGTCGCGGCCTGCCAGGAAGCGCTCGGCGCGGCGCCCACGCTGCTGGCCCACTGCGTCGGCAGCACGCTGATCGCGCCCTTGCACCGCACGCGCGCCGACGCCTACCGCGAGGTGATGCGTGTCAACCTGGACAGCGCGGTGTTCACCCTGCAGGCCTGGATCGCCGCGCTGCAGGGCGGGCCCGGGGCTGCGGTGTTCGCCAGTTCCGTGGTGGCGCGCACCGGCGTTGCCAACCACGAGGCGATCGCCGCGGCCAAGGGAGGCGTCGAGGCCCTGGTACGCGGCGCGGCCGCCACCTACGCGGCGCAGGGCCTGCGCGTGAATGCCGTGGCGCCTGGCTTGACCGAAACGCCCATGACGGCGGGCATGCTGAACGATGACGGGCGATGTGAAGGTCGACGTACGCCGCAGCGGCCGCCGCTTCGACGCAGAGGCGGTGCTCGACCTCGCTGCCGACGCGCAGACCGTGTGGGACACGATCACGGACTACGACGAAATGTCGAGCTTCATGCCGGGCATCCACGCTTGCCGCGTGATTGAACGGGAGACGCTGACGAAGGCGACCGAGCGTCTGGAGGTCGAGCAGCACGGCGAGTTCCGTTTCCTGCTGTTCGCCCAGGCGATGACGGTGCGGCTGAACATTGAACACAGGCTGCTTCGCGTGGCAGAGGCGAAAGCCGTGAGCTTCGACCTCGGACTGTTCAAGCGCCGTGCGATCGATGTGTTCGAGGGTCGCTACGAGCTGACAACGCATGGCGAGCGCGGAGCGCGCCGCGCACGCTTTTGCGCTATACGGCGGTGATCGGACTGCGCCTGCCGCCGCCGCCCGCAGTCGGCAGCATGGCGGTTCGGCAAAACCTCTCGGCCCAGCTCGAGGCAGTCGCCCAGGAAGTGGCCCGCCGCAGCGGCCGAACGGGATCGAAATCGATCAAGCGCTAGACCCCTGCGAGGAACAGAGCGGCGCCTGCGGCGGCGAGAACAGGGTCCCGATCGAAAGCCGCGCAACGCGTTACCATTGTTCCGGTGGCGATCAGGACTTTCAAATGAGCACCGACCCGGTGCAGGCCGACGGCGACGTTGCCCTGATGCGCGCTGCCCTGGCGCTCGCCGCGGCTGCGGCCGCGCAGGGCGAGGTTCCCGTCGGAGCGGTCGTGGTGAAGGACGGCGAGATCGTCGGGCGCGGCTCCAACCGGCCCATCGGCACGCACGATCCGACCGCGCATGCCGAGATCGTGGCACTCCGGGATGCGGCGTCGCGGCTCGGCAACTACCGGCTCACCGGCTGCGAGCTCCACGTGACGCTGGAGCCTTGCGCCATGTGCGTGGGCGCGATGCTGCATGCGCGCCTGGCCCGCGTGGTGTTCGGCGCGCGCGACCCCAAGACGGGTGCCTGCGGCGGCGCCCTGGACCTCGCTTCCGAGCCCGCGCTCAACCACCACACGACGTTCGCCGGCGGCGTGCTGGAGGAGGAGTGCGGAGCGCTGCTCAAGCGCTTTTTTGCCGAACGCCGCTAGCCCGTGGCGCGGGCGGCCGGGGTGTAGAATTTCGCTGCTTCCCACTGCAAGCCCGCGAATGACCATCCCCCGTTTCGTCCACCTGCGCCAGCACACGGAGTATTCCATCGTGGACGGCGTGGTGCGGGTGGACGACGCCGTGGCGGCGGCCGCTGCCGACGGCATGCCCGCGCTGGCGATCACGGACGCCGGCAATCTCTTCGGCGCCGTGAAGTTCTTCCTCGCCGCGCGGGCGCGCGGCGTGCAGCCCATCGTCGGCTGCGACCTCGCCATCAGCAACGAGAAGAACCGCGACCAGCCGACGCGCGCGGTCGTGCTCTGCCGGGACCGGTCCGGCTACCTTGCCCTGTGCGACATCCTCACGCGGTCCTATTCGGAGAACCAGTGGCGCGGGCGCGCGGAAGTGCAGCGCGGGTGGCTGAAGGGCGTGCAGGGCCTCATCGTGCTCTCAGGTGCGGAAGCGGGCGATGTGGGCGCGGCGCTGCTGGCGGGCGCGGCCGCGCAGGCCGAGCAGCTTGCGCGCGAATGGGCGGCGGATTTCCCCGGCGCCTACTACATCGAACTGCAGCGCGCCGATCCCGAGCGCAACGAAGCCTACGTGCGTGCCGCGGTCGCGCTCGCCGGGCGGCTCGGATTGCCGGTGGTCGCCACGCACCCGGTGCAGTTCCTCACCGCCGAGGAGTTCACCGCGCACGAGGCGCGCGTCTGCATCGCGCAGGGCTGGGTGCTGGGCGATTCGCGGCGCCCGCGCGAGTTCCGGCCCTCGCAGTACTTCAAGACGCAGGCGGAAATGGCGGAGCTCTTCGCCGACCTTCCCGAGGCGCTCGAGAATTCCGTGCAGATCGCGCGCCGCTGCGCCTTCGAGTTCGCGCTGGGCAAGACGCGGCTGCCGGATTTTCCGACGCCGGCCGGCACCTCGGTGGGCGATTACCTGCGCATGCTCGCCGTGGAGGGGCTCGAGCAACACCTGCTCGCTTCCTATCCGGACGCGGGTGAGCGCGAGACAGCGCGACCACGCTACCTGGAACGCCTGGACTACGAAGTGGCCACCATCCTGCAGATGGGCTTCCCCGGCTACTTCCTCATCGTGGCGGACTTCATCAACTGGGCGAAGCAGAACGGCGTGCCGGTCGGGCCCGGCCGCGGTTCGGGAGCCGGTTCGGTGGTCGCGTGGTCGCTCGGCATCACCGGCCTCGATCCGCTGCGCTACGAGCTGCTGTTCGAGCGCTTCCTGAATCCCGAGCGCGTGTCGATGCCGGACTTCGACATCGACTTCTGCCAGGAGGGGCGCGACCGCGTCATCGACTACGTGCGCGCCAAGTACGGCGCGCAGAGCGTGTCGCAGATCGCCACCTTCGGCACCATGGCGGCGAAGGCGGTGGTGCGCGACGTCGGGCGCGTCCTCGGGATGAACTTCGGGGAGGTGGACCGCATCGCCAAGTTGATCCCGTTCGAGCTCGGCATCACGCTCGACAAGGCGATCGAGGCCGAGCCGCAGCTGAAGGCGCTGCTCGAGGAACAGGAGGAGGTGCGCGAGCTGATGCGCCTCGCCCGCGCGCTGGAGGGGCTTACGCGCAACGTCGGCATGCACGCCGGCGGCGTGCTCATCGCGCCCGGCAAGCTCACCGACTTTGCTCCGCTCTACTGCGCGGAGGGATCCGCCTCCACGGTGAGCCAGTTCGACAAGGACGACGTCGAGAAGGCGGGGCTGGTGAAGTTCGACTTCCTCGGCCTCACCACGCTCACCATCATCGCCGAGAGCGAACGGCACATCCGCGCGATGGGCGAGCCGCAGTTCGACATCCAGGCCATCCCGCTCGACGATCCGGCCTCGTACAAGGTGTTCTCGTCGGGCAACACGGTCGCCATCTTCCAGTTCGAATCGCGCGGCATGCGCGACCTCATCATGAAGGCGAGGCCCGACCGCCTCGAGGACCTCATCGCGCTGAACGCGCTGTACCGCCCGGGCCCGATGGACCTGATTCCCGAGTTCATCGACCGCAAGCACGGCCGCGAGCCGCTGGGAATACCTGGATCCGCGCCTGAAGGACATCCTCGAGCCCACCTACGGCGTCATGACCTACCAGGAGCACGTCATGACGATCGCGCAGGTGATCGGCGGCTACACCCTGGGCGGCGCCGACCTCCTGCGCCGCGCGATGGGCAAGAAGAAGCCGGAGGAGATGGCCACGCAGCGCGAGATCTTCGTGAAGGGGGCGACCGAGCGCGGGCTGGAGGCGAAGAAGGCGACCACCCTCTTCGACCAGATGGAGAAGTTCGCCGGCTACGGCTTCAACAAGTCGCACTCGGCGGCCTACGCGCTGGTGGCCTACCAGACGGCCTACCTGAAGGCCCACCACGCGGCCGCCTTCTGCGCGGCCAACCTCTCGGCGGTGATGAACGACACCGACAAGGTGCAGGTCATCTTCGACGACGCGCGCGCGAACGGCCTCGAGGTGCTGCCCCCGGACGTGAACGCGGGCGGCTACCGCTTCGCTCCCCTGGACGCGAAGCGCATCCGCTACGGGCTGGGGGCGGTGAAGGGCACCGGCGAGCAGGCGATCGCGAACATCGTGCAGGCCCGCGACTCCGGCGGACCCTTCCGCGACCTCGGCGATTTTTGCCGCCGGGTCGACCGCCGCGTCGTGAACCGCCGCGCCATGGAGGCGCTGATCAAGGCCGGCGCCTTCGACTCGGTCTCGCCGCACCGTGCCAGCCTCCTCGCATCGCTGGGCCCGGCGCTGGAACTCGCGGAACAGGCCGAGCGCTACGCGCAACAGACCAGTCTCTTCGGCGGAGCGGAGGAGAACGCGGCCGAAGCCTTCGCGCTCACCCGCGTCCCGGACTGGCCGGAGCGCGAGCGGCTCCTCGCGGAGAAGCAGAGCCTGGGCTACTACCTGAGCGGGCATCCGTTCAGCGCCTGGCGCGACGAGATCCGCCGCGTGGCACGCACCCCGCTTGCGAGCCTGCAGCCCGCCAACGAGCCGCAGATGGCGGCGGGCGTGATCTACAACGTCACCATGCGCAACTCCCGTCGCGGGCGCATGGCCGTCCTCACCCTCGACGACGGCAGCGCGAAGCTCGAGGTGGTGGTCTACAACGAGCTGTTCCACGAAAAGCGCGCCGTCATCCAGGAGGACCAGGTCGTGGTGGTGCAGGGGCGCGTGTCGCAGGACGACTTTTCCGGCGGCATCCGCTTCACGGCGGACAAGCTCATGGACCTGGCGGAGATCCGCAGCGTCTATGCGCGCGCGCTCAGGCTTTCCATCAACGGGCAGGCCGACTCGGCGAAGCTGCGCGCGCTGCTGGCCCCGTACGCCGGAGGCAAGTGCCCGGTGGCCATCCACTACCGCAATGCGCAGGGCGAGTGCGACATCCGCCTTCCCGACGAGTACCGCGTGAAGGTTTCCGCGCCGCTGCTCGCCTCCCTGGCGGAGTGGCTGACGGAACCCAACGTCGAGGTCGTGTACTGACGCGACGCGTCTTCAGTTGACGGTGGGGAGTTGCTCGAAGGCGTCGAAGCGGCCATCGTCCGCCGCGACGACGACCGACTCCACGCGCGCCGACGGCGGGCCGCGGTGCGCCCAGGCGACCAGCGCCTGCACGGCGCCTTCGGGGCCGGAAACGACCGCTTCCACCGTGCCCTCGCGCCGGTTCCTGACCCAGCCGACGAGACCGAGCCGGACCGCCTCGCGCTGCATCGCGTAGCGAAAGCCCACGCCCTGGACCACGCCGCGGATGAGGAGGCGCCGGCAGATCGTGCTATTCATCGCCGTCGATGCGGCCACGGCTGCGCTTGGTGACCCCGCGCTGCTTCTTTTCCCCGATGCGCCGTTCCTTCGAGCCGCGCGTGGGCTTGGTGGCCACGCGCTTCTTCGGGACGTGGTTGAGGCGCACGAGCCGCTCCAGGAGCCGCTCGAAGGCGGTCTCGCGATTGCGGTGCTGCGAGGGCGAGTCCTGGGCGATCACCACCACGCCGGAGGGCGGGTGCGTGATGCGCAACGCGGATTCGGTGCGGTTGACGTGCTGGCCGCCCGGGCCGCTCGCGCGGAACACCTCGATCACCACTTCGCGCTCGAGGACGCCGCGATCAGTCGCATAGGGCGGAGGGCAGAGCGGTGTTCGACGGCTGGCCACGGGGTGGTCGCTCCTGGTGCCCGCAAGATCAGGGACTGTCCCTGATTACTTGATGCGCATCCCCGGCGTTGCGCCCGACTCCGGGGCGAGGAGGTAGATCGAGCTGCCGTCGCCGGCGGCGAGCACCATGCCCTGCGATTCGCCGAAGCGCATCTTGCGCGGCGCGAGGTTCGCGACCATGACGGTCAGGCGCCCGACGAGGTCCTTGGGCGTGTAGGCGGAGCGGATGCCGGCGAAGACGGTCCGCGTGTCGATGCCGATGTCGAGCGTCAGCTTGAGCAGCTTGTCGGCGTCGGCCACGAGCTCGGCGTCGACGATGCGGGCCACGCGCAGGTCGATCTTGCCGAAGTCGTCGATCGAGATGGTCTCCCCGACCGGCAGGATCGGCGCCGGCCGCGGCGGCTCCACCGGCTCCAGCTTGAACTCCGGGACCTCGCCGGCGGCGGGCTTGACTGCCTCCGGCTTCGACTCGGCGGGCGGCTCGAGCAGCTGCTCGATCTGCTGCGGCTCGATGCGCGAGAGCAGGTGCTTGTAGGGCTGCACCGTGTGCCCGGGCTTGAGGGCATTCGCGACATCCTCCCAGTTGAGGGGCTTGGCGAGCGCGAGGAACGCCTCGACGTCCTCGGCCACGCGCGGCAGCACGGGCTTCAGGTAGATGGTCAGGATGCGGAAGAGCTCCAGGTACAGGGTGCAGAACCACTGCAGCGCCGCCTCCTGCCCCGGCTCCTTGGCGATCTCCCAGGGCTTCTGCTCGTCGACGTACTGGTTCACGCGGTCGGCGAGGAACATCACCTGGCGGATGGCCTTGCCGAAGTCGCGCGCGTCGTAGTCGGCCGCGATCTGGTCGGCGAAGCTCCGCACCTCGAAGAGGATGGCGGGAGCCTGGTCTTCCTTGTCCGGAACGGGGGCCGCCACGTTGCCGCGCAGCTTGTACTTGAGTTCCCGCCCGGCGGAGAGCGACTCCTCGGACAGGCGTCCGCCGAAGCGCTTGGAGATGAACCCGGCCGCGCGGCTCGCGATGTTGACGTACTTGCCGACCAGGTCGGAATTCACCCGCGCGAGGAAGTCGTCCGGGTTGAAGTCGAGGTCCTCGACGTGCGCATTGAGCTTGGCGGCAAGGTAGTAGCGCAGCCACTCCGGGTTGAGGCCCACTTCCGCGTAGCGCTGCGGGCTCACCGACACGCCGCGCGACTTCGACATCTTCTCGCCCGAGAGGGTGATGAAGCCGTGCACGAACACGCTGTCGGGCACCTTGCGGCCGGAGAACTTGAGCATCGCCGGCCAGAAGAGCGTGTGGTGGTAGATGATGTCCTTGCCGATGAAGTGGATCTGCTCCACCTTCGGGTCGGCCACGTACTTCGCGAAGTCCACGCCCTTGCGGTCGAGGTGGCTCTTGAGTGCGGCGAGGTAGCCGATGGGCGCATCGAGCCAGACGTAGAAGTACTTGCCCTTCGCCCCGGGGATCTCGATGCCGAAGTAGGGCGCGTCGCGGGTGATGTCCCAGTCGTTGAGCCCCCCGTCGAGCCACTCGCGCACCTTGTTGGCCACTTCCGGCTGCAGCCGGCCGTCCTGCGTCCATTCCTTGAGGAACTCGACGCAGCGCGGATCCGAGAGGCGGAAGAAGAAGTGCTCCGACTTCTTCAGGACCGGGGTCGCGCCGGTGAGGGCGGAGACGGGATTCTTCAGGTCGGTGGGCGCGTAGACGGCGCCGCAGGCCTCGCAGGAATCGCCGTACTGGTCCTTGGCGCCGCACTTCGGGCACTCGCCCATGATGTACCGGTCCGGCAGGAACATGCCCTTCACCGGGTCGAAGAACTGCTCGATCGTCTTCGTGGCAATGAATCCGGCCTCGCGCAGCGCCGCGAAGATCTCCCCGGCCAGCTCGCGGTTCTCGTCGGAGTGCGTGCTGTGGAAGTGGTCGAAGCTCACGCCGAAGCGGGCGAGGTCGCGCTTGTGCGATTCGGCGACGCGGCCGATCAGCTCCTCGGGGGTGATGCCCTCGGCCTCGGCCTTGAGCATGATCGGCGCGCCGTGGGTGTCGTCGGCGCAGACGAAGTGCACCTTGTGCCCCTGCAGCCGCTGGAAGCGCACCCAGATGTCGGCCTGGGTGTACTCCATGATGTGGCCGATGTGGAACGGCCCATTGGCGTAGGGAAGCGCCGTCGTGACGAAAAGCTTGCGTGGCATGAAGCCGGGTGGCGAGCCTAGGTTGGTTGTCGGACGGCTCGGCGGGCCGCTGCGGCCGGCGGCGAGTGCATGAAATTCAGTCGGAATGGGTCAGGGCGATTGTAGCAAATTGCTTTAAAATTGCGCGCTCCCTTCCCGCACTTGCGTCCGCGCGCCGGACGCCGATCCCAGACATGGCAACCACAGACAAGGACGTCCTCGCAGCCCTTTCCGAGCTTGTCGACCCGGTGACGGGTCGCAACTACGTCGAGGCGAAATGCATCAAGAACGTGAAGATCGAGGGCGACCGCGTGGCGCTCGACGTCGTTCTCGGCTACCCGGCGCGCGGCGTGATCGAGCAGGTGCGCGCCCAGGTGAGCGCCCGCCTGAAGGAGCTTCCGGGCGTGGCGGGCGTGAGCGCCAACGTCTTCTCGAAGATCGTCTCCCACGCCGTGCAGCGCGGCGTGAAGCTGGTGCCCGGCATCAAGAACATCATCGCGGTCGCCTCCGGCAAGGGCGGCGTGGGCAAGAGCACCACGGCGGTCAACCTGGCGCTGGCGCTCGCGGCGGAGGGTGCCAGCGTCGGCATGCTCGACGCCGACATCTACGGGCCCTCGCAACCCACGATGCTCGGCATCACCGGGCGCCCCACCTCCGCGGACGGCAAGTCGATGGAGCCGATGGAGGGCCACGGCCTGCAGGCGATGAGCGTGGGCTTCCTCATCGAGGCCGACACGCCGATGGTCTGGCGCGGCCCGATGGTCACCCAGGCCCTGGAGCAGCTGCTCACGGAAACCCGGTGGCGCGACCTCGACTACCTCGTGGTCGACCTGCCGCCGGGAACCGGCGACATCCAGCTCACGCTTGCGCAGAAGGTGCCGGTGACCGGCGCGGTGATCGTCACCACGCCCCAGGACATCGCCCTCATCGACGCGCGCAAGGGCCTGAAGATGTTCGAGAAGGTCGGGGTGCCCATCCTCGGCATCGTCGAGAACATGGCGATCCACGTGTGCTCGAAGTGCGGCCACGCGGAGCACATCTTCGGCCAGGGGGGCGGGGAGCGCATGTGCAAGGACTTCGACGTCGAGTTCCTCGGCGGCCTGCCGCTGGACATGGCGATCCGCGAGCAGACCGACAGCGGCAAGCCCACGGTGGTCGCCGACCCCGACGGCAAGATCGCCGCGATCTACCGCGACATCGCCCGCAAGGTCGCCGCGCGCATCGCCAGGCAGGCCGAAGACCGCACCGCGCTCTTCCCCAAGATCGTCATCCAGAACACCTGAGCCGGAAGCCGCGGAGCGCCCCATGAGCATCAAGAGCGACAAGTGGATCCGCCGCATGGCGGCGAGCCACCAGCTGATCGAGCCCTTCGAACCCGGCCAGGTGCGCGAGGTCGACGGCCGCCGCATCGTCTCCTACGGCACGTCGAGCTACGGCTACGACATCCGCTGCTCGCGCGAATTCAAGATCTTCACCAACATCAACGCGACGATCGTCGACCCGAAGAACTTCGACGAGAAGTCGTTCGTCGACTTCGAGGGCGACGTGTGCATCATCCCGCCCAATTCCTTCGCGCTCGCGCGCACGGTGGAGTACTTCCGCATCCCCAGGAACGTCCTCACGGTCTGCCTGGGGAAGTCGACCTACGCCCGTTGCGGCATCATCGTGAACGTGACGCCGTTCGAGCCGGAGTGGGAGGGCTACGTCACCCTCGAGTTCTCCAACACGACGCCGCTGCCCGCCAAGATCTACGCCGGCGAAGGCTGCGCGCAGGTGATCTTCTTCGAGTCCGACGAGGTCTGCGAGACTTCCTACCGCGACCGGGGCGGGAAGTACCAGGGCCAGCAGGGCGTCACGCTGCCGAAAATGTGACTTATTTCGCTCCCGGGCAGGTTGCCCGCGGCCAAAGTCCCACACCCTTGACCAAAAACCGCGGCGGGCGCGTCGATTTGCCCTATACTGCGCGCATTTTTCACCCCCTCCCGGCTGCGGGAAACGCCGCGCGCAGCGCCTCGAACACCTGCCAGGAAAGACATCGATGCCCCGAGCCGTAGTCAAGAAGCTCCGCCCCATGCCGGAGTTTCCCCTCGATACGCACCCCGAAGTCAGCCTCGACTTCGGCGCCGTCAAGCACTACCTCTCCCGGCACCCGTACAAGAAGCCGCTGCTGCTCGTCGATCTCGACATCGTCCGCACCAAGACCCGCCGCTTCCGCGCCACGCTGCCGCGCGTGCGGCCGCACTTCGCCGTCAAGGCCAATCCCGATCCGCGCGTGCTGAAGGTGCTGATGCAGGAAGGCGCCGGGTTCGAGATCGCCTCGATCGCCGAACTGGATCTCCTCCTCACCCTGGGCGTGCCCGTCGCGGAGATCTTCTATTCCAACCCGATGAAGTCGCGCGCCTACCTCGAGTACGCGTCCGCCAAGGGCGTGGAGTGGTTCGTGGTCGATTCCGTCGAGGAGATCGTCAAGGTGCAGTCGGTCAAGGCCGACGCCAAGCTCTACCTGCGCATCGATGCGCCGAACATCGGCAGCGACTGGCCGCTGGCCGGCAAGTTCGGCGCGCACATGAACGACATCCCCGAACTCATCGAAGCGGCGGTCTCCTGCAAGGCGGACCTCGCGGGCGTCACGTTCCACGTGGGCTCGCAGTGCCTCAACCCGGAGAACTGGCGCGTGGGCATGGAGAGGGCGCGCAAGGTCTTCGCGGCCATGCGCCAGGTCGGGCTCAACCCGCGCCTGCTGAACCTGGGCGGCGGCTACCCCGTGCGCCACGTGAAGCCGATCCCCTCGATGGAGACGATCGCGGAAGTCATCAACAAGGAACTGCGCCACTTCGGGCCCGAGATCCAGGTGATCGCCGAGCCGGGCCGCTACCTCGTGTCGGACGCCGGCTACTTCATCTGCCGCGTGGTGGGCACCGCCACCCGCAACGGCCAGCGCTGGATGTACTGGGACGCCGGCGTCTTCGGCGGCGTCATCGAGACGACCGAAGGCCTGCGCTACAACCTCTACACGGACCGCGACGGCGAACCGGTGGCGTGGAACGTGGCCGGCCCGACCTGCGACTCGGTGGACGTGGTGATGCGCGACGAGCTGCTGCCTGCCGACCTGCAGGAAAACGACTTCATCTTCATCAAGAACGCCGGCGCCTACACCACGGCCTACGCGTCCAACTTCAACGGCTTCCCCCTGCCCGAGGTGGCTGTCCTCGGCACGGTGTGAGCCGGCGCTGAACCGGCGCCCCGGCGATTCCCACGTGGCGCAGGACTTCTGGGCTTCCAGCGGGTTCCGGCACCTGGCCCGCAACGCCGAAGGCTGGCTCGCCCCCGGCGACGACTACCTGCGGCACTTCCTCGCCCGCCCCGAGCTCGTGCCGCCACCCGAGGCGGGTCCGGGCGAGCGCCACCTGCATGCCCGTCTCGCAGAGAAGCCGCGCCTGGCGGTCGTTCCGGCCGACCTCGCAGCCGTCGAGGACCCGGACGCACGCGAGAACTGGACGGAGTTCCTGCGCTTCCGCGACGGGTTGCTGGCTTCCGGCTCGCTCGAGGCGTTCTACGTCGACCAGTTCCGCCGCGAAAAGGTCGCCATCGCGCCACCCTTCCTCGACGCGCTCGCCCAGGGCATCGTCCGCGGATTGCTCGAGGGCTCGGCGGACCCGTGGCTCGCGCGCGCGGGCGAGCTCTTCTTCCGCCCGCAGCGCGTGAGCATCGAAGGGGGGCAGGTCCTGGCGGCCGATGCGTCCACCATCGAGGCCTACGCGGAGACGGGCGGATTCGGCAACCTCGGCCGCCTCATCAAGCAGCAGCAGACCCCGGTGGCGACGGTGAAGATGGACATCCTCAACGCCGAGAACGCCCCGTTCTACTTCCTGCGCGACGAGCTTTTCTCCTTCCTGCTCGACCTCACTCCCGGCCGGGACGGGTCCAGGGCGCTGGCGACGGTCCTGGAGCGGTGGGTCGCCCACCTCGCGGGCGTGCGGGTCGCGATCGAGCCGGTCGAGCGCGTCGCGGACGAACGCTGGCGCTGGCACACCGGGCTCGACGTGGAGTCCACGGCCATCCTCAACGCGCTCTATCGCGGCGATTCCGTTCCCGACGACGTGCGGGCGCGGCTTGCGACGCTCTTTCGCCTCACCTTCAGCGATGCGGCCGACGTGCGCCCCGAAGCGGCGGGCCGGCCCGTCTACCTCGGCCTCGCCTTTCGCGAGGACCACACGCTGCGCATGAAACCGCAGAACCTGCTGGTGAACCTGCCGCTCGCGCGGGCAAGCTGACCGGGGTGCGCGCGGTAGAATGCCTCTTTCCACGCGAGGCGGATGCGGCGATGACGACGGTGAGCGAGAACACGGGCAGCTTCATGCTCGGCAAGGAACTGGACCTGCTGATGACCGAGCGCGCGCACCTGCTGCGGGTGGCCGGTGCGGCCGCGCAGTTCGTCGCGCTCATGGAAAGCGGGAAGCTGCCCGAGTCCGTCGCCACCGAAGCCGATCTCCTCGCCGAGAGCGTCAATGCGCTGCGCGAGGACACGCTGCGCGACGCGCTCGCGGCCATCACCCGGTCCCGCTAGGAGGCCCGCCGTGAATTCCGAGTTGGTCGATGCTGCCGGCGCCGTCACCTGGGCCGACGTCGAGTCGGCCGCGCAGCGCCTGCATGGCGTGGCGCACCGCACGCCCGTGATGACCTCCCGCACCTTCGACGCGCGCACCGGGACGAAGTCCTTCTTCAAGTGCGAGAATTTCCAGCGCATGGGGGCCTTCAAGTTTCGCGGCGCCTACAACGCGCTGTCGCGACTTGCGCCGGATGCGGCCAGGCGAGGCGTGGTGGCGTTTTCCTCGGGCAACCATGCGCAGGCCGTGGCGCTTGCCGGGCAACTCCTGGGCATCCCGGCGACGATCGTGATGCCCGCCGATGCGCCCGTCGTGAAGATGGAGGCGACCCGCGGTTATGGCGCCGAGGTGATCACCTACGACCGCGCGGCCGGCCAGGACCGCGAGAAGTTCGCCGCGGGCATCGCCGCGGAGCGCGGGGCTACCCTCATCCCGCCCTTCGATCATGCGCACGTGATCGCCGGGCAGGGCACCGCGGCCAAGGAACTGCTGGAGGAGACGGGGCCGCTCGACTGGCTCTTCGTCTGTTGCGGCGGCGGCGGACTCCTGTCGGGCTGCGCCGTGGCCGCGCGCCACCTCTCGCCCGGGGTCAAGGTCGTCGGCGTCGAGCCGGAAGCCGGCGACGATGCCGCGCGCTCGTTCCGCACGAAGACGCTGCAGCGCGTCGAGGATCCGCGCACCATCGCCGATGGCGCGCGCACGCAGTCCCTCGGCAAGCTCACCTTTCCGCTCGTCCTCGCCAACGTCCACGACTTCCTCACCGTGAGCGACGCGGAACTGGTGGAGGCCATGCGCTTCCTGTGGGAGCGGATGAAGCTCGTGGTCGAGCCCACCGGCGCCCTGGCGACGGCGGGCGTGCTCTCCGGCAGGCTCGACACCCGCGGCGCGCGCATCGGCGTGATCCTCTCCGGCGGCAACGTCGACCTGCGCGCGGCAGCCAAGCTGTTCGCGTGAGCCTGGCACCCGCCGTGCTGCCGCCGCGCATCCCGAGGCGGGGATCCGCGGCCTGGCAGTGGATCGGCAACCGGGTCCTGCGCCTCGGCGGATGGCGGCTCGACGGGCAATTCCCCGACGTGCCGAAGCTCGTGATCGCCGTGGCGCCGCACACGTCGAACTGGGATTTCCTCTACGGGGCGGCAGCGATGTTCGCGCTCGACCTGCGCGCCTCCTTCATCGGCAAGCACACGCTGTTCGTGTGGCCGTTCTCGCGCTTCCTGCGCTGGATGGGCGGCATTCCGGTCGATCGGTCCAGGTCCAACGGCGTGGTGGATGACGTCGTGGCGGCGTTTCGGGACTCCTCGACGCTGGTGCTGGCGATAGCGCCCGAGGGCACGCGCAGGAAGGTGGAGCGCTACCGCACGGGCTTCCTGCGCATCGCGCAGGGCGCCGGCGTGCCGATCCTGCTCGTCGGCCTCGACTACGGCTCGCGGTGCATACGCATCGGTCCCGCTCTCGCGGTCGGGGCGGACATCGAAGCCGAACGCGTACGCGTCGAAGCCCATTTCGCCCGCATTCCCGGCAAGCACCCGCAGTGATCTTCGCGCCGGGTCGCACCACCTGGTGACCCGGGGCGGTGCCGCAGTGCACCAGAATGGGCACTCTTCCGGGCGCAGCTTTCCCCGGAGACATCCTGCAAACATCTGAAAATATTATGAAATCAGGAGTCGTGTCGAGCTGGCACGATCCATGCTGCATATGCGATGTCGGTGCGCGTCATGGCGTGCCGGCAGTTTCTCCTCCGAGAGCGGTTTTTACCCGCCGGCAACCCCGGCGGGTTTTTTTTGCGCTCACGGATTGCGCACGAAAAAAAGCCCGCCGAACGGCGGGCTTCGTCTTTCGTGCAGCGAGATCCGTTCAGTCGGCGTACACGCCTGCCTTCTTGATGATCGGCGCCCACTTGTCCACTTCCGCCTTGAGGTGCTTGGCCAGCGCAGCGGGAGTTGCCTGGTCCAGCGGCACCGGTTCCGTGCCGAGATCGGCGAACTTGGAGACCACGGACGGATCCTGGAGCGCCTTCTGCAGCGCGTTCGTCAGCTTGTCGATCGCCGGCTTCGGCGTTCCCTTCGGGGCCCACAGGCCGTGCCAGATGCCGACCTGGAAGCCCGGGATGCCGGACTCCTGCACCGTCGGCAGATCGGGCATGGTCTTGATGCGGGCGTTCGTGGTCACCGAATAGGCCTTGACCTTGCCGCCGCTTGATTTGCGGCGTCGTGTTGGTCGTCTGGTCGCACATGAAGTCGACCTGGCCGCCGATGAGATCGGTCATCGCCGGGCCCGTGCCCTTGTAGGGCACCGTCGTGAGGTCCGCCTGGATGGCGCTCATCAGGAGCATGCCGCAAAGGTGCGAGGCGGCGCCGACGCCGGCGTTGGCGTAGGTGACCTTGTCCTTGTTCGCCTTCACGTAGGCGATGAGTTCCTTCATGTCCTTGGGCGGGAAGTCCTTGCGGGCGATGAAGGTCATCGGCACGTCGGTGATGAGGCCGATGGGCTCGAGGTCGGTGACCGGGTTGTAGCCGAGGTTGCGGTACAGCGAGACGCTGGTCGAGATGCCGATGTGCATGAGCACGAGCGTGTAGCCATCCGGCTTGGCCGCGGCCACCTTCTTCGGCCCGATGGTGCCGCCGGCGCCGGCCACGTTCTCGACGATGACCGTCTGGCCGAGGGTGCCCGTCATCGATTTCGCGACGAGTCGCGCCACCGTGTCGGTGGGGCCGCCGGCCGCGAATGGAACGACGATCGAGATCGTGCGGTTCGGATAGTCCTGGGCAACGACAACAGTGGATGCGACGAGGGCCGCGAACGCGGCCAGAATTTTTCGATACATCATTTCCTCCTTTGACGATTGGAACGTTCGGTTGCACTCTGGCCGGTCGTTTGCCGGCTTCTCGTCCGGGATTATCTCCCGATTCCCCGTCCGGAACGGCAGCGGGGCTCCTATAATCCGACCAGTTTCCGGAGGAACGAGTTCTGATTCTTTTGACAATTCTGGCCGCCCTCGTGGCGCAATACGCCTACCCGCCGCAGGGGCGGCAGGTGCTGCCGGAGTTCTACGGCCGCCTGTGCCTGTCCGCGGCCAAGCGGCTGAACGCGGGCGACCGGAACTCCGGGATCCTGGCCTATGCAGCGCTCGTCGCGGCGGTGCTTATCCCCCTGGCGCTCGTCGCGGGGCTGCTGGCCTCGATGCACGCCGTGCTCCTCGCGGCGCTGGACGTAGCCATCCTCTACGGCAGCCTGCGCTTCCTGCAGACCACCGCGCACCTCGATGCGATCGAACGCAGCCTGCGGGAGGGGGACGGCGCTTCCGCCTCGCGCCGGCTGGCGCAGTGGCTGGGCGAGTCGCCGGCCGCCGACGACCCCGGCGCCACGGCCCGGCTGGCCGCGGAGCAGGGATTGCGTGAAGCGCACTACGGGACTTTCGCGATCCTCTTCTGGTACCTGGTCCTGCCGGGACCACTGGGCGCGGTGATCTATCCCCTGACGCAGCGCGCCGCCCGGATGTGGGATCTCGCGGTCGACCCGGACGAGCGCGAGTTCGGCTGGTTCGCCGGACGCGCGTTCGAAGTCCTCGACTGGATTCCGCGGCGCGTGAGCGCATTCGTCTTCGCGATCGTCGGCAATTTCGAGGATGCCCTGTTCTGCTGGCGCTCGCAGGCGGCACTTTGGCTGCGGCCGGAGGAGGGCATCGTTCTCGCGAGCGGTGCCGGCGCACTGGGTGTGCGCCTCGGCGACCCCATCGCGCGCGGCGAGACGATCGTCGACCGGCCGGCGCTGGGGACGGGCGAGCTGGCCGGCGAGGAGGCGCTCGCGAGCCTGGCTGGCATGCTCTGGCGCTCCCTCGTCATCTGGCTGGTGGGCTTCCTCCTCGTCGCGGCATTGGCGTCCTCCTGACCGGCGGCGCGGCGCGGGGAGCAACCCGGCAATCGGTGCGTCGGCAGGGGGCTTTTGTTACACTCGCGACGCAAGCCGACGGGGAGAAAATGCCCCAGCCGGAACGGGACGCATCGAACCCATACCTCAGGAGAAACTGACATGACACGCCTTTCCCCAAGCGCGCTGCTGCGTGGTGCCGCGCTCGCCGCCGGTCTCGCCATCGCGGGATCCGCCGCCGCAATCGACAACGTGAAGATGATGATCCCCGCCAATCCGGGCGGCGGCTGGGACACGACGGGCCGCGAGCTCGGCAAGGCGATGCTCGCCGCGGGCAGCGTGAAGAACATCCAGTACGACAACAAGGGCGGCGCGGCCGGCGCCATCGGCCTCGCGCAGTTCGTGAGCGCCTCGAAGGGCGACCCCAACGCGCTCATGATGGGCGGCATGGTGATGGTCGGCGGCCTGATCCAGAACAAGTCGGCGGTGACGCTCGACCAGGTGACGCCCATCGCCCGGCTCACCTCGGAGTACGAGGTGATCGTCGTGCCCGCCAACTCGCCGATCAAGGACATGAAGGACCTGATGGCGAAGTTCAAGGCGAACCCGGGCAGCATTTCCTGGGGCGGCGGCAGCGCCGGCGGCACCGACCACATCCTCGCGGGCATGCTCGCCAAGGAAGTCGGCGTCGAGCCGGGCAAGGTCAACTACGTGCCGTTCAAGGGCGGCGGGGAAGCGGTTGCGGCGATCATCGGCGGCCACGTGTCGGTCGGCGTCTCCGGCCTGTCGGAATTCGCCCAGCACATCCAGTCGGGCAAGATGCGCGCGCTCGGCGTCTCCTCGGCGGAGAAGATCGGCAATATCCCGACGCTCAAGGAGCAGGGCTACAACGTCGAGCTGGCCAACTGGCGCGGCATCTTCGGCGCGCCCGGCATCACCAAGGCGCAGCAGGCGGAACTGGTGAAGGCCGTCGAGGCCGCCACGAAGCACAAGTCCTGGGAAGAGACGCTCAAGAAGCAGGACTGGACTGACTATCTGGCTGCCGGGCGACGAGTACGGCGCCTTCGTCGCAGTCGGAGATCAAGCGCATCGGCGACATCCTCGCCGGACTGAACCTCGGCAAGAAGTGACGCGAGCGCCCGGGCAGCCGGGCGCTTTCCATTTCCAGGTTCGTCGGCTCGCGCCTCCACGATGTCCGCGTCGCGCCCCAAGGGGCAGATAGCCGTTTCCCTCGGCGTGCTGGTCCTCGGCGCCCTGGTACTGGCCGGCGCATGGTCGTTGCCTGCCGGCGGCGGCTATGCGCAGGTCGGTCCCGGCGTCGTGCCGCGCATCGTCGGGGGCGTGCTGTTGCTGCTCGGGGCGATGCTGCTGCGCGAGGCGCTGACCGGGGGCTACCGCGGCGTCGACGAGGAAGCGGAAGTGCACCTGCCGATGGACTGGAGGGCGTTCGGGTGGGTCACCGCCGGGATCATCGTCTACGGGCTGCTCGTCGAGCGCGCCGGCTTCCTCATCGCCTCCACGATCCTGTTCGTGGCGGTGGCACGCGGATTCTCCAGCCGTCGCTGGCTCAGCAATGCCGCGATCGGGCTCGCCATCGCCGCTTTCATCTTCGCCGTGTTCAACTACGGCCTCGGCCTGCAGCTGCCGCCGGGCGTGCTGCGCGGCATCCTTCCCTGATCCGCCATGGACGTCTGGGCGCAGCTCCTCAACGGGTTCGCGGTCGCGCTGACGGCGCAGAACCTGATGTGGGCCTTCATCGGTGTCACCCTGGGCACCGCGGTCGGCGTGCTGCCCGGCGTCGGACCCGCGGTCACGGTGGCGCTCCTCCTGCCGATCACCACCAAGGTGGATGCGAGCGGGGCGCTCATCATGTTCGCCGGCGTCTACTACGGGGCGATGTACGGCGGCTCGACCACTTCCATCCTCCTCAACACGCCCGGCGAGAGCGCGACCATCGTCACCGCGATGGAAGGCAACGAGATGGCCAAGAGGGGGCGGGCGGGACCGGCGCTCGCCACCAGCGCCATCGGCTCGTTCGTGGCCGGCACCATCGCCACGATCGGCCTCACGTTCCTTTCGCCGCTGGTCGTGGAGCTGGGCCTCAAGTTCGGCCCGCCGGAGTACTTCGCGCTGATGATCGTCGCCTTCACCACCGTGTCGTCGGTGCTGGGGGATTCGACGCTGCGCGGCATGACGAGCCTCTTCCTGGGGCTCGGCATCGGGCTGGTCGGCATCGACAACCAGACGGGCCAGGCGCGCTTCTCCTACGGGGTCCCGCAGCTGCTCGACGGCATCGAGGTGGTCACCATCGCCGTGGGCCTCTTCGCCGTCGGCGAGACGATCTACTTCGCCTCGAAGATGAACCAGGTGCAGGAAAAGCTCGAGCAGCTGACCGGTTCCATCTGGATGCGGGCGGAAGACTGGAAGCGTTCGTGGAAGCCCTGGATCCGCGGCACCCTCATCGGCTTCCCGTTCGGCACCATTCCGGCCGGCGGCGCGGAGATTCCGACCTTCCTCTCCTACGCGATCGAGAAGAAGCTCGCCAAGAACCCGGAGGAGTTCGGCCACGGCGCGATCGAGGGCGTGGCAGGTCCCGAGGCCGCGAACAACGCCTCGTCCACGGGGACGATGGTGCCGCTGCTCACGCTGGGGCTGCCGACGTCGGCGACGGCCGCGATCATGCTCTCGGCGTTCCAGCAGTACGGCCTGCAACCCGGACCGCTGCTCTTCGAGGCGAACTCGGCGCTGGTCTGGGGCCTCATCGCGAGCTTCTACGTCGGCAACGTCATGCTGCTGGTGCTGAACCTTCCGCTGGTCGGGCTGTGGGTCAAGCTGCTCGCGATTCCGAAGCCGCAGCTGTACGCGGGCATCCTCGTCTTCGCCACCATGGGCGTGTACGGCATGCGCCAGTCGCCGTTCGACGTGTTCCTGCTCTACGTGGTCGGGCTGGTCGGCTTCCTCATGCGCCGCTACGGTTTCCCGGCGGCGCCGGTCATCGTCGGCATGATCCTGGGACCGCTGGCCGAGGAGCAGATGCGCCGCGCGCTGGCCATCAGCCAGGGCGACCCGATGATCTTCGTGACGCATCCCATCTCGGCGGGGCTGCTCGGTCTTGCCGCAACGGTGATCCTGGCGCCCTGGCTGTGGCGCCGGTTCGGGCCGGGCACGAAGCTCGGGTAGGCCTGCCGCTCCCGGGCCCCTTGCCGAAGTGCTAACCTGACCTCATCTCCGTTCTGTACGGAGGTGTCCGATGAATGCAATACGCCCGGCTGCAGTCGCCGGGGCTTTCTATCCCGCGGATCCCGCGCTGCTGGCTGACGCGGTGCAGGGCTACCTCCACGAGGCCGCCGCGCCTGCATCCGGGGAGAGGCCGCCGAAGGCCATCATCGCTCCCCATGCCGGCTACATCTACTCCGGCCCGGTCGCTGCGTACGCCTACAGGCGCGTGGCAGCCTTGCGCGGGACGGTTTCGCGAGTCGTGCTCGCGGGTCCCGCCCACCGCGTTCCCGTTCCCGGCGCGGCGGTTCCCCTGGCCGGCGCGTTCGCCACACCGCTGGGGACCGTGGCTCTGGACGAGGAGGCGATCGGGCGGCTGCGCCGGCTGCCCTTCGTGGAAACGAGCGACCGCGCGCATGCGCTGGAGCACTCCCTCGAGGTGCACCTGCCGTTCCTGCAGGCGGTGCTCGGCGACTTCCGGCTGGTGCCGATCGTGGTCGGCGGCGCTTCGCCCGGCGAAGTGGCGGCGATGTTCGAGGAAGTCTGGGGCGGCGACGAAACGCTCATCGTCGTGAGTTCCGACCTGTCGCACTTCCTGCCCTATGCCGCCGCGTGCCGCCGCGATCGCGCCACGGCGGACGGAATTCTCCGGCTCGACGCGCGGATCGAGCCGGAGGAGGCCTGCGGCGCGGCGCCCGTGAACGGCCTGCTCGAGGTCGCCCGCCGCCGCCACCTCGTGCCGGAACTGGTCGACCTGCGCAACTCCGGCGACACCGCCGGGGGGCGCGATCGCGTCGTCGGTTATGCGTCGTTCGTGTTTCGCGAGCCGGTGGGCGGCCATGACTGAGACCGCGAGCCGGGAAGCCTTGCCGGCCGATTCCGCGAATCGCGGCCCGGTGCTCGTGGCGATCGCCCGCGAGTCGATCGCGGAGCGCCTGGGGCTCGGGCTGGCCCGGGACCGCGACGAGGCATGGCTCGCGCGCCAGGCCGCGACGTTCGTGACCCTGCGCCTCGAGGGCGAGCTGCGCGGCTGCATCGGCTCGATCGATGCGCGGCGACCTCTCGGCGAGGATGTCGCCGCCAATGCGCGCGCGGCCGCGTTCTCCGATCCGCGCTTCGAACCCCTCGGTGTCGACGAGTTCGCGATCATCCACGTCGAGGTCTCGGTGCTTTCCCCGCGAGCGCCGCTGGCCGCCGCGAGCGAGCCGGAGGCGCTGCGCGCCATGCGCCCGGGAGTCGACGGCATCTACCTCGAATTCGGCGACTGCCGGGCGACGTTCCTCCCGCAGGTCTGGGAAAGCCTTCCCGACCCGGAGCAGTTCCTGGTGGCGCTGCGCCGCAAGGCCGGACTGCCCGCCGGCTTCTGGGACCCGGCGATCCGCCTCACCCGCTACACCGTGGAGAAATACGGCGATGGACACCCTGCACACTGACCGCGTGGAAGGCTCGCACCATCCCGCCCGCTGGTGGCACAGGCTCGACGACGGGCGCATCCAGTGCGACCTTTGCCCGCGCGACTGCCGCCTGCACGAGGGGCAGCGCGGCGCCTGCTTCGTGCGCGCCCGCTCGGGCGATGCGATGGTGCTCACCACCTACGGGCGTTCCTCCGGGTTCTGCCTCGATCCGATCGAGAAGAAGCCGCTCAACCACTTCTACCCGGGAACCTCGGTCCTTTCCTTCGGCACGGCCGGGTGCAACCTCGCGTGCAAGTTCTGCCAGAACTGGGACCTCACGAAGTCGCGCGACATGGACAGCATGATGGACACCGCCTCGCCGGAGGACATCGCGCGGGCGGCTGTCGCCAGCGGGGCGCGGAGCGTGGCCTACACCTACAACGATCCGATCATCTTCGCCGAGTACGCGATCGACGTTGCACTTGCCTGCCGGGCGCAGGGCATCGCCAATGTCGCCGTGACGAACGGCTTCATCCACGCCGAGCCGCGCCGCGAGTTCTACGGGTGCATGGACGCCATCAACGTGGACCTCAAGTCGTTCACCGACGAGTTCTACGTGAAGTTCACCGGCTCGAAGCTCGCGCCGGTGCTCGAGTCGCTGGCCTGGCTGGTCCACGAGACGAAGGTGTGGCTCGAGATCACGACCCTCCTCATCCCCGGCCACAACGACTCGGACGCGGAGATCGCGGCCGCGTGCCGGTGGATCCACCGGGAACTGGGAGCGGAAGTTCCGCTGCACTTCAGCGCCTTCCACCCCGACTTCAAGATGCTCGACGTCCCGCCGACTCCCCCGGCCACGCTGCGGCGCGCCAGGAACATCGCGCTGGGCGAGGGGTTGCGCTACGTCTACACCGGCAACGTCCACGATCGCGAGGGCGACACGACCTTCTGCCCCGGCTGCAAGTCGGCGCTCGTGGAGCGCGACTGGTACCGCATCGACGGCTATCGCCTGACGCCGGACGGGCATTGCCCGGACTGCGGCACGGCCATCGCGGGACGCTGGCAGGCGTTCGACATCAAGCGGCAGTTCGGCCCGCGCCGCATCCCGGTCGCCATCGGCCACCCGGCATGACGGAGGCGAACGCAGCCCCGGCCTGCGCGCCGCCGGATTTCGCGCCGCGCAAGCCGCGGCTTGCCTTCCCGGCCCGAGCCTGCGACTGCCATGCGCACATCCTCGGGCCGGCTTCGCGCCACGCCTATGCGCGCGATCGCGTCTATACGCCGCCGGACTGCCTCCTGCCCGACTATCGCGCCATGCTCGCCGTCCTCGGGGTCGAGCGCGCGGTGCTCGTGCAGCCCAGCGTCTACGGCACCGACAACACGGTGCTGCTCGAGGCCCTGCGCGAGGCGGGGCCGGCCTTTCGCGGCGTGGCGGTCGTGGAGTGGACGGTCGGCGAGCCGGCGATCGACGCCCTGCATGCGGCCGGCGTGCGCGGCGTGCGCGTCAACGTGGTGGACGTGCAGGAAGGCAAGGGGCACCTGCCGGTCGCGCGCCTGCGCGGCCTGGCGCGAGAGAATCGCGCCGCGCGGCTGGCACCTGGAACTGCTGGCGCACGTCGACCAGTACCCGGCCCTGGATCGCGACCTCGCGGACTTTCCGGTGGACCTGGTGTTCGGTCATCTCGGCTACATGCGCACCGACCGGGGATCGCAGACTCCCGGCTTCCGCGCGCTGCTGCGCCTGCTCGAGGACGGGCCGCGCCTGGGTGAAGCTCACCGGCCCCTACCGGATCTCCACGGGCGCCATGCCGCACGCGGACGTCGTCGCCCTACGCGCGGGAGTTGCTGCGCGTCGGCGCCGGAGCGCGTGGTCTGGGGCAGCGACTGGCCGCACGTGATGGTGAAGGGCGCGATGCCCAACGACGGCGACCTGGCCGACCTCCTCGCTCGACTGGATACCCGACGAGGCGCTGCGCCGGCGGGTCCTCGTCGACAACCCGGCGCGCCTGTACGGCTTCCCGCCCGCGCTATAGCGGCTGGATGTCCGCCTGCTTCACGATCTTGCGGTAGGTCTCGATCTGCTCGCGCACGAAGCGCGCGAACTCGTCGGGCTTCATCGGCGCGGGCGTGATGCCGAGCTTGGCGAACTGCTCGCGCACTTCGGCGCCCTGCAGGATCGCCGCCATCTGCGCATTGAGCTTCTTCACGATCGCGGCAGGCGTCCCGGCCGGCGCCCACACGCCGAACCAGAGGGAGATGTCGAAGTCCCTGAGCCCCTGCTCCGCGAGCGTCGGCACGTCCGGCATCACGTCGGCGCGGCGCGCGGTGGAGACACCCAGCGCGGTCGAGCTTGCCGTCCTTCATCTGGCCGACGACGGTGTTGATCGGCGCCATGTAGAAGGAGGAGCGGCCGGACATCGCGTCCTGGATCGCCTCCGGCGAGCCCTTGTACGGGATGTGCAGCATCTTCACGCCGGCGACCTGGGCGAAGTACTCGGCGGCCAGGTGCGTCGAGCTGCCCACGCCCGCCGAGGCGAACGGAATGGCGCCCGGCTTCGCCTTCGCGGCGTCGATGAGCGACTTCACGGTCGGGTAGGCGCCGCCCTTGGCGGTGACCATCACGTAGGGCGTGATGCCGAGGATCGCGACATCCACCAGGTCCTTCAGCGGATCGTAGGCGAGCGTCTTGTAGATGGCGGAATTGGCGGCGTGGGAGGCGGACTGCACCAGCAGCGTGTAGCCGTCGGCCTCGGCCTTGACCACCGCCTGCGTGCCGATCTGGCCGCCCGCGCCCGGGCGGTTCTCGACGACCACGGGCTGCTTCCAGGCCTCGCTCAGGTGCTTCGCGACGATGCGGCCGGCGATGTCCGCCCCGGAGCCCGGCGTGAGCGGAACGATGATGCGGATCGGCTTCGTCGGGTAGTCCTGGGCCGCTGCGAAGGTGGCGGTCGCCGCGATCGCTGCGGCGGCGAGACGGATCAGCTTGTTCATGTCTTTCTCCTCGTGGATGACGCGGGATGCGGCGAAGATCAGGAAACGGCGGGCAGCCCGTCGTCGACGCGATCGATGAACGAGCGCAGCGCCGCGTTGAATGCCTGCGGCTGCTCGATGTTGGACAGGTGGGCCGCCTCGTCGAGCAGGATCATCTGCGAGCCGTCGATCATGCGGTGCAGGACGGTGGCCTGGGCGACGGTGCAGGCCGGATCGTCGCGCCCGGTGAGGATCAGCGTCGGCGCCTTGATCTCGAGGAGCATCGTGGTCTGCGCCATGTCGCGCACCGCGCGCGCGCAGGCCATGTAGCCCTCGACGCCGGTGCCGAGGATCATCCGGCGCACCTTCTCGATGTCGCCGGGCGCGCGCTCGATGAAGGGCTCGGTGAACCAGCGCTTGATCGTGGTTTCGGCGAGCCCGGCGACACCCAGCTTCTGCGCGATCGCCAGGCGTTCCTCCCACAGGCTGCGCGGCGGCATCTCGCTCGCCGTGTCGCACAGCGCGAGCGACAGCACCCGCTCCGGGAAGCGCGCGCCCAGCTGCTGGCCGATCATGCCGCCCATCGAGAGGCCGACGAAGTGCACGGCGCCGATGCCGAGCGCGTCGAGGAGCCCCACGGCATCGTCGGCGAGCATGGCGATCGAGTAGGGGCCGGGCGGCGTCGACGAGCGGCCGTGGCCGCGGGTGTCGTAGCGCAGCACGCGGTAGCGGTCGGCGAGGGCGGGCACGTTCCAGTCCCACATGTCGTAGTTCGACATGAGGCTGTTGCTCATCAGCACGATGCGGCCCGTCGGCGGGGCCGTCGAAGCGGTAGGCGATCTCGGCGCCGTTCACGCGGACGGAGGAGGTCACTGGCTCTCCGGGAGTTCTGGGTCGGAAGCGGGCTCAGCGCAGGAAGCCCGCCTCGCGCAGGTAACGCTGCGCGCCCGGGATGGATGAGGTCGGTGCGCGGCGCGGCGGCCACGGTGTTGGCCGCGGTCGATCTCCCTCGCCTGCGGCAGGCGCCTCGCGATGGCCGCCTCGCCCTTGTGCAGGGCGCGCGCGAGGCGATAGGCGACGTCGTCGGGCAAGCGTCGGCCGCGCGATGACGAAGGCCCAGGAGCCGACCGAGGCGATCGGCGCATCCTGCCCCGGGTAGCTGCCGGCCGGGACCGCGAGCGGCTTCAGGAGCGCGTGCTTGGCGAGGATGCGCTTCACCTGCTCCGCATCCGGCACGATGAAGCGCGCGCCCGCGGGGCTCTTCGCCACGGCGGCGAATCCCGGCCAGCCGATGCCGGCGCCCCACAGCGCCGCCACGCGTCCGTCCTGGACCATGGCCGGGCCGTCGCCGGCGCGTTCGAGGAAGATCGGCCGTGAAGTCCTTGTTCATGTCGTAACCCAGGCCGTCGAGGACGTATCGCGCGAGGACCACGAGCCCGGAGCCCTGGGCGCCGAAGGCGACCGGTTTTCCCAGCAGGTCGGCGATGCTGCGCGCGGGACTGTCGCCGCGCACGACGAACATGCCCGGGGAGGAGTACATGGCGGCGAGGATCTTCACGTTCGCCGCCGGCCGGCCGATGCCGTTGACGGCCTCGTGCAGGGGCTCGCCGGTCACCAGCGCGATGTCGAGGCTGCCGGCCTCGATGAGGGGCAGGTTCTCGGTGCTGCCCTTGGTGTTGCGCGTCTGCACGAGGAGCGAGGCATCGGCCTCGTTGACCGTCTCCGCGAAGGCCGCTCCGTAAAGCGGGAACCCGCCGCCGGGCGTGGCGGTGCCGAGCACCACCGTGGTCTTGTCCTGCGCGCGCACCAGGCCGTGCGGCAGCATCGACAGCGCGCCGGCCGCCAGGAATGTCCGACGTAGGTTCATCACGCGCACCTTCTCCGGGGAACGAGCGCAAAGCTTACCTGAGGCCGCCTGCTTCAGCGGTTCCAGTCGGGATGCTTCTCGTGCAGCTCGCGGTGCTGTTCCAGCAGGACCTGGTAGAAGGAGAGCCGCTCCGGGGCGATCTTTCCGGCGGCACTCGCCGCGATGATCGCGCAGCCCGGCTCGGAGAGGTGCGCGCAGTCGTTGAACTTGCAGGCGCCGAGGAAGGGCCGGAACTCGCGCATCGCTTCGGCGATCTGGCCCTCGGTCAGGTGGAAGAGGCCGAAGGACTGGAAGCCGGGCGTGTCGACGATGGCCGCGTCGCGGTCGAGCCGGAACATGCGCGAGAAGGTCGTCGTGTGCGTGCCGATGCCGAGCGAGGCCGAGATCTCGCCCACGCGCGCGACCTCGTTCATCACCAGCGCGTTGACGGTCTTCGACTTGCCCATGCCGCTCTGCCCGACCAGCAGCGTGATCTTGCCCTCGAGCAGCGGCAGGAGCGCGGCCGTGTCGAACTTGGCGGACATGGAGATGACGGTGTAGCCGATCCGCTCCCAGGGCACGAGCGTCGCGCGGGCGGCCTTGTGCTCCTCGAGGTCGGACTTGTTCAACGCGATGATCGCCGGGATGCCCGCGGCCTCGCAGGCCACCAGGCTCAGGTTGAGGAATGCCTCGCTGAACACGGGCCTGGGGGCCAGCAGGATCACCGCCTGGTCGACGTTGGCGGCGAGCGTCTTCTCCTTCCACTGGTCGGAGCGGAAGAGGATGTTGCGCCGCGTTCCCACGCGCTCGATGGAGCCCTGCGCGGAGCCGGTGAGGCGCACCTCGACGAAGTCGCCGCAGGCGGCATCCTGCTTGCGGCCCTTGCGGCTGCAGACGATCTGGCGGCGGTCGGCCAGCTCGACCAGGAAGTCGCGGCCGAAGTCGGCGACCACGCGCCCCTCGACGACGACCTGCTGATCCCGCTCGCGCCGCGTGGTCATGCAGTCCGCGGCGCCTAGAGGTGGAACAGCGCGTCGATCTTGGCCGCGCAGATGAAGTCGTTCTCGGAGAGCCCGCCGATGGCATGCGTCCAGTACGACACCCTGCACTGGTTGTAGCCCACGGCGAGGTCCGGATGGTGGTCCTCGCGATGCGAGATCCACGCCGTCGCGTTCACGAACGCCATGGTCTCGTGGTAGTTCGCGAACCTGAAGGTCCTGGCGATCGCGTTGCCTTCCCGCGACCAGCCGTCGAGGCCCTTCAGGAGCGGGCCGATCTGGGCGTCGGTGAGCGGGGCCACGCCGCCCTCGCAGGGCAGGCACTTCTTGCGGGCAAGTTCGTTCATGTCGGCGGGACTTCCGGGACGCTAGGCAACCACGCTGGCGGGCCGCACTGCGAGTTGCCGCAGGTGCGCGATCCGGATGGCTGCGGGAGGATGCGAATCATACACGAGGGAGTGCAGCGGATCGGGCGTGAGGGTGGCCGCGTTGTCGCGATAGAGCTTGCCCAGCGCGCTCACGAGATCGTCGGCGCTGGCGTGGTGCGCGGCGAACTCGTCCGCCTCGAATTCCTGCTTGCGCGACAGGAGGCTTGCCAGGGGCTGGAAGGGAAAGGTGAAGACCGGTGCGACCAGCATGAAGGCCGCGAGGAGCGCGCCGGTGGCGGGCGGGTAGGCGAGGCCGAATGCCGCGGCGAATGCCGGCTCGCGCGCCACCCAGCCCAGCACCGCGAGGAACGCGAACGCCAGGACAAAGCGCACCGCGAGCAGCCGCGGGATGTGGCCGCGCGCGAAGTGCCCGAGCTCGTGCGCGAGCACCGCCTCGATCTCGCCCTGCGTGAGGCGCTCGACGAGGGTGTCGAAGAAGACGATCCGCTTGGCGCGCCCGAAGCCGGTGAAGTAGGCGTTGCCGTGGCTCGAGCGCTTCGAGCCGTCCATCACGAAGAGCCCCTCGGCACGAAAGCCGCAGCGCGCCAGCAGTGCCTCGATGCGGCTGCGCAGTTCCCCTTCCTCGAGAGGCGTGAAGCGGTTGAAGAGCGGCGCGATCCAGCGCGGGAAGATGGCCACCAGCAGCATCGTGAAGGCGACCCAGGCGATCCAGGCCCACACCCACCACCAGGCGCCGGTCGCCGCGATGAACCAGCACACGGCGAGCACCAGCGGCGTGCCCAGGGCCACGGCGAGAGCCACGCCCTTCGCGATGTCGGCGGCGAAGGTGGCGGGCGTGGTCTGGTTGAAGCCGTGCCGGGCTTCCACGCGGAAGGTGCGCCAGAGGTCGAACGGCAGGCTCGCCAGTGCGCCCGCCGCGATGAAGCCGAACACGGTGGCCAGCTCGCGCGCGTAGCCGTCGCCCAGGTGGGTGCGGGAAAGGGCGTCGAGCCAGGCGAGGCCGCCGCCGACGCTCAGCGCCAGGAGCAGCACGCCGTCCACGAACACCGTCTCCACGGCGGCCGTGCGGATCTTGTCGCGCGTGTAGTCGGCCGCCCTGCGGTGGGCTTCCAGCGGCACGATGGCGGCGAAGGCGTCGGGAACGCGGTCGCGGTGCCGCGCCACATGGCGGGCCTGGCGCAGGAGCAGCCACAGGCGCCAGGCGAGGGCGGCCAGCGCGAAGGCGACGAAGATGGAAGCGAAGGTATTCAAGGTGGTTGTCGGAAGGCGCTAGAAAGGGGACGCTACCCATTTCTGCGAGAATGGGAGTTACGGGTAGCGTCCCCTATTTGAAAGATTCTATGGCACAGGATAAGGCACCGCTCGTCTGGGTCGACATGGAAATGACCGGGCTCGTTCCGGAGCGCGACCGCATCATCGAGGTCGCGCTCGTCGTCACCGACGGCGAGCTCAACACGATCGCCGAAGCGCCGGTCTGGGTGATCCACCAGCCCGACGAGGTGCTGGATGCCATGGATTCCTGGAACAAGGGCACGCACGGAAGATCAGGCCTTATCGACAAGGTGAAGGCCGCGAAGTTCAGCGAGGCCGACGTCGAGACGATGATCGTCGAGTTCCTCAAACCCCTCGTGCCGGCCGGCACGGCGCCGCTCGCCGGCAACACGGTGCACCAGGACCGGCGCTTCATGGCGCGCTACATGCCCGCCTTCGACTCCTACCTGCACTACCGCATCGTCGACGTTTCCACCCTCAAGGAGCTGGCGCGCCGCTGGCGTCCCGACGTCTTCTCCGGCGTCGTGAAGGAGTCGAAGCACGAGGCGCTCGCGGACGTGTACGAGTCGATCGAGGAGTTGCGCTACTACCGCCGGACCTTCCTGCGCGCCGATCCCGTGGTGCCGGACACGGTGTCAGGCACTGCCGTCTGACCCCACGGCCCAGTCGCGGGAACGCTCGACGGCGCGGCGCCAGCCGGCAAGCCTCGCGGCGGCAAGATCGCGCGCGATCTGCGGCTCGAAGATGCGCTCGGCCTCCCAGAGCGCGGCGATCTCCGCCTCGTCCTGCCAGAAGCCCACCGCGATCCCGGCCAGGTAGGCGGCTCCCAGCGCCGTCGTCTCGGTGACCCGCGGACGGACCACGGGCACGCCGAGCAGGTCGGCCTGGATCTGCATCAGGAGGTCGCTCGCGGTCGCTCCCCCGTCCACCCGCAGTTCGGTGAGCGCGATGCCGGAGTCCGCACCCATCGCGGCCAGCAGTTCGACGCTCTGGAAGGCGATGGCCTCGAGCGTGGCGCGGGCGAGGTGGGCGCGGGTGGAGCCGCGCGTGAGCCCGACGATGGTTCCGCGCGCATGCGGATCCCAGTAGGGCGAGCCGAGCCCCGCCAGCGCCGGAACGAAGTACACGCCGCCGGAGTCCGGGACCGTCGCGGCCAGCGGTCCGACATCCTCCGCACGGGCGATGATGCCCAGGCCGTCGCGCAGCCACTGCACCGCGGCGCCGCCGATGAAGACGCTGCCCTCCAGCGCATAGTGCGCTCCCGCGTCGCGCTTCCAGGCCACCGTCGTGAGCAGCCGGTTGTTCGAGGGCGCCGGGCTCTCTCCCGTGTTCATGAGCAGGAAGCATCCGGTGCCGTAGGTGTTCTTCGCGAGCCCCGGGCGATGGCATGCCTGGCCGAAGAGCGCGGCCTGCTGGTCGCCGGCCAGGGCGGCGATGGGAATGCCTTCCGGCAGCCCGGCGCAGCTCGTGGTGCCGACGATCTCCCCGAATCCCGCGATGCGCGGCAGGATCGCCCGCGGGATGTCGAGGATGGCGAGCAGTTCCTCGTCCCAGTCGAGGTCGTGGATGTTGAAGAGCAGCGTTCGCGAGGCGTTGCTCGCGTCCGTCACGTGCTCCCTGCCACCGGTGAGGTGCCACGCGAGCCAGGTGTCGATGGTGCCGAATGCCAGTTCGCCCCGCTCGGCGCGCGCGCGGGCGCCGGGGACCGTGTCGAGCAGCCAGGCGAGCTTGGTGCCGGAGAAGTAGGCGTCCAGGACGAGGCCGGTCCGGTCCCGGAAGCCGGCGGCGTGCCCGGCCTGCCGGAGCACGTCACATCGCGACGCGGTGCGGCGGTCCTGCCAGACGATGGCGTTGGCCAGGGGCCGTCCGGTCCCGCGGTCCCAGAGCACGGTTGTCTCGCGCTGGTTGGTGATGCCCACCGCTGCGATGTCGCCTGCCGACAGGCCTGCCTGGCTCAGGGCGAGGGCGGCCACGGCGCGCTGCGAAGAGAAGATTTCCTCCGGGTCGTGCTCCACCCAGCCGGGCTGCGGGAAGATCTGGCGGAATTCTTGCTGCGCGGTGGCTAGCGGCGTCCCGGCCCGGTCGAAGACGATCGCGCGGGAACTCGTGGTGCCCTGGTCCAGGGCGAGAATGGCTTTCATCGGCGAAATGCGGCTGGCCGGGCGATGATACGATAAAATCCGCGCTCGACTACGTGGGCGGCAAGGGGAGCATCAATTGGGACTTCTGGACGATCTCAAGAAACAGGCGGACGCCCTCAAGGCGCAGGATGTCGACAAGACGGAGAGCCTGCGCGCGAACGCGGTGGCGGTCGACCACGCCCTGCGGCGGGCGTTCCTCTTCCTCAACGACCTGGGCAAGCAGCTGAACGTGGTGAAGATGCCCTGTCCCTTCGTCTACAAGCTGCAGACGGTCGGCGACATCTCGGGGCTCGTCTTCAAGGACTTCTTCGTCGACTTCCGCTCGAAGAACTTCATCGACAAGGACTACTACGGCGAGGTGCACCTGCGCCACGCGCTGCTGGTCGGACAAGGTCCTCGCGGTGAAGAAGGGCCCGGACGAGATGGAGAAGTTCAGGAACATCCTCTGGCAGTACAACATCGAGCACAAGAGCGAGCAGTACCGGGACCAGAGGAAGGTCATCACCCACGAGATCTTCCAGGTGAACTGCGACTTCCGCATGCAGGCCAAGTTCGAGGGTGACCACGAGAACGGGAAGCTGAAGATCGTGACCAAGAACGTCGGCGACTTCACGCTCGACATGTTCCAGATGACCGCGGCGGAGTTCAACGACAAGGCCTGCGAGGAGTTCGCCAAGTACTTCCTCGGCAAGCCCGGCGAATGGGCCGACATCGTGAAGCGCTCGGTACTCAACCAGCGGCCGGCGGCCCCGGCGCCGGTCGCCAAGCCGAAGGTCGAGCCGCAGTACGTTCCTCCGGTCAGGGAGAACCACCAGCCGGCCGCCGAGGAGAAGAAGGGCGGCCTGCTCGGGTCGGTCGTTTCCTTCCTGAAGAAGGATCTCTAGGCGGGGGTTGCCCCCCGCCTGGCGTGGCGGCCCGCCGATGTCCCGACTGGCGATCCTCGTCGGCACGCGCAAGGGGCTCTTCATCCTGAAGTCGGGCCGCGACCGGCGCCGCTGGTCGATGGATGGCCCGCACTTTCTCGGGCAGATCGTGAACCATGCCGTCGTCGACCCCCGCGATGGCCGCACGGTGCTCGCCGCGGTGCGTGCCGGCCACCTGGGCCCGACCGTCTACCGTTCCGCGGATGCGGGGAAGAACTGGCGGGAGGCGAGCGTGCCGCCGGCCTTTGCGAAGGCCGCGGCCGGGGAGACGGGCGAGAGCGTGGCCCACGTCTTCTGGCTCACCCCGGCGCACGCTTCCCGACCCGGGCGCTGGTACGCGGGAACGTCCCCGCAGGGCCTCTTCGAGACCGGGGATGGTGGCGACACCTGGAGCGGCATCGCCGGCTTCAATGCCCATGCGGACCGGCGCAAGTGGATCGGCGGCCCCCAGGATGCCCCTCCCGACGGCGGCACGCTGCATTCGATCAATGTCGATCCGTTCGACGCCGCGCATCTCTACATCGGACTGTCGGGCGGCGGGGTGTTCGAGTCCCGGGACGCCGGTGCGACCTGGTCGCCGCTCAACCGCGGGTGCGACGCGGACTTCCTGCCCGATCCGGACGCGCCGTACGGGCACGACCCGCATTGCCTGCGCGTGCATCCGGCGGTGCGCGACGTCGTGTACCAGCAGAACCATTGCGGCATCTACCGCCTGGACCGTGCCGCTTCGCGCTGGGAACGGATCGGCCGCAACATGCCCGCGAAGATCGGCGACATCGGCTTTCCGATGGTGCTGCATCCCCGCGACCCGGCCGTGGCCTGGGTCTTTCCGATGGACGGCACCACCGTCTGGCCGCGCATGCCCGTCGGCGGGCGCCCGGCGGTCTACGGCACGCGCGATGCGGGAAAGTCCTGGCAGCGCCTGGCGACCGGGCTGCCGAAGGCGCAGGCGTGGTTCACGGTGAAGCGGCAGGCCATGGGTGCCGATTCCCTGGATCCCGTCGGTCTCTACTTCGGCACCACGAACGGGGAGGTCTGGGCCAGCTTCGACGAGGGCAGGCGCTGGCACTGCCTGTGCCTGCACCTGCCGCACGTCTACTCGGTCGAAGCCGGCCTCGTCGCGTGAAGGTCATCCTGCCGAGTCCGCTGGCGGAGTACACGGCCGGACGGCGCGAGGTCGAAGCCGCGGGGTCGACCGTCGCCGAACTGCTGGCGGACCTCGACCGGCACTTCCCCGGCATCCGCTTCCGCCTCATCGACGAGCAGGATGCGGTGCGGCCGCACATCAAGATCTTCGTCAACCGGGACCTCGAGCGCTCGCTCGCGGCGCCGCTCGTCCCGGGCGACGAGGTCCTGGTGGTGGCAGCCCTTTCCGGAGGCTGATTTTCCAGCCGATTGTTGCGCTGCGTCACAAAGCCGAAACGCGGCTGCAGGCGGAGCGTTGTAACATTGGGCCACGCGAGCAATAAACGGCCAGGGGATGTCGGCTGCCTTTTCTCCCTGCCGCGAGCGACTTGGCACTTCGTTGCATCCATTCCATGGAGATCCGCTCAATGAAACGCACATTCCTGCTGGCCGCCGCCCTCGCGGCTGCCTTTTCCGTGTCGTCCGTGCATGCGCAGACCGAGATCCACTGGTGGCATTCGATGGGAGGCGCGCTCGGCGACAAGCTGGGCGAACTCGCCAACAAGTTCAACGCCAGCCAGAAGGACTACAAGGTCGTGCCCTCCTACAAGGGCAGCTACCCCGAGTCGATGACCAACGCGATCGCCGCCTACCGCGCCGGCAATGCGCCGCACATCCTGCAGGTCTTCGAGGTCGGCACCGCCACGATGATGGCCGGCAAGGGTGCGGTCGTCCCCGTCTACAAGCTCATGAAGGACGCCGACGAGCCCTTCGATCCGAAGGTCTACATCGGCCCCGTGTCGGGCTATTACTCCGACAGCAAGGGCAACATGCTGTCCTTCCCGTTCAACAGCTCGACGGTCGTCTTCTACATCAACAAGGACGCCTACAAGAAGGCCGGGCTCGACCCCGAGAAGGCGCCCAAGACGTGGAAGGAATTCATCGCCGCCGGCGAGAAGCTCAAGGCCGCCGGCCAGCAGTGCGTCTACACCACGGGATGGCCGTCCTGGATGCACATCGAGAACTTCTCGGCCTGGCACAACGTGCCCATCGGCACCAAGGAAAACGGCATGGGCGGGATGGACACCGAGTTCCAGGTGAACTCGCCCGCTGCACGTGCGCCACATCGCCATGCTGGGCGACATGGCCAAGAAGGGACTCCTCACCTACGCCGGCCGCACCAACCAGGCGGAGGCCAAGTTCTCCAGCGGCGAGTGCGCGATGATGACCTCGTCCACGGGCGCGCAGGCCAACATCCGCCGCTCCGCCAAGTTCGCGTGGTCGGTCAACATGATTCCCTACCACGACGACGTGAAGGGCGCCCCGCAGAACTCCATCATCGGCGGCGCATCGCTGTGGGTGATGGGCGGCAAGACCAACAACGCCTACAAGGGCGTGGCGAAGTTCTTCGCCTTCCTGTCGAAGCCGGAGATCCAGATGGAATGGCACACCGGAACCGGCTACGTGCCGATCACGATGGCCGCCTACGAACTCACGCGCAAGTCCGGCTTCTACGACAAGAACCCGGGCGCCGACATCGCCATCAAGCAGCTCACGAACAAGCCGGCGACGGCCAATTCCAAGGGCCTGCGCTTCGGCAACTACGTGCAGGGCCGCGAGGTGATCGAGGAGGAGATCGAGGCCGTGATCATGGGCAAGAAGGACGCGAAGACCGCCATGGACGAGGCGGTGCGGCGCGGCAACGAGATCCTGCGCAAGTTCCAGGCTGCGAACAAGGGTTGATGCCCGGGGAGCTGAACAAGGGGGCCTTCACCGGCCCCCTTCAACGTCACCGCCATGGAAAAGCGCGTCGTCTTCAAGTCGGCCTGGCTGCCCTACGTGCTGCTGCTGCCGCAGATCACGATCACGGTCCTGTTCTTCTTCTGGCCCGCGGTGCAGGCGGTCTACTTCTCGTTCCAGCTGCAGGACGCCTTCGGCATGACGTCGCAGTTCGTCTGGTTCCAGAACTACGCCGACCTGTTCAAGGACTCGCACTACGTGTCGTCCTTCAAGGTGACGGCGTTCTTCAGCGTGATGGTGGCGACCTGCGGGATCCTCGATCTCGCTGCTGCTCGCCACCATGGCCGACTCGATCGTGCGCGGGGCGCTCGCCTACAAGACCTTCCTCATCTGGCCCTACGCCGTGGCGCCGGCGATCGCGGGCGTGCTGTGGGCATTCATCTTCGCGCCCTCCATCGGCATCGTCACCTACTTCCTGAAGAAGTTCGGCGTCGACTGGAACTGGATCATCAATTCGGAGCAGGCGATGCTGCTGGTGGTGATCGCCTCGGTGTGGAAGCAGATCAGCTACAACTTCCTCTTCTTCCTCGCGGGCCTGCAGTCGATCCCGAAGTCCCTCATCGAGGCGGCGGCCATCGACGGCGCGGGGCCGTTCCGGCGCTTCTGGACCATCGTCTTCCCGCTGCTGTCGCCGACCACGTTCTTCCTGCTGGTGATGAACATCATCTACTCGTTCTTCGACACCTTCGGCGTGATCGACGCGACGACGCAGGGCGGGCCGGGAGACGCCACCAAGATCCTCGTCTACAAGGTGTACTACGACGGCGTGAAGGCGGCCGACCTGGGCGGGTCCTCGGCGCAGTCGGTGATCCTGATGGCCATCGTCATCACGCTCACCGTCATCCAGTTCCGCTACATCGAACGCAGGGTCCAGTACTGACGTGGTCGAGGAACGAGCCGTCGGAAAATGAAATGGTCGAGAACAGGCCGGTCCGCGACTTCTTCGCCCACGCCGTGCTCATCGGCGGCGTGCTGCTGGTCGCCTTCCCGCTGTGGGTCACGTTCGTCGCCTCGACCCTCACCTTCGACCAGATCGTCACGGTGCCGATGCCGCTGTGGCCCGGCGACCACTTCATCGCCAACTACACGCAGGTCCTGACCTCGGGGTCGGAGAAGGGCTCCTCGGCCCCGGTCTCCAACATGCTCGTGAACAGCCTGATCATGGCGCTGTCCATCGCGATCGGGAAGATCTCGATCTCCATCCTCTCGGCGTTCGCCATCGTCTACTTCCGCTTCCCCGGCCGGTCCTTCTTCTTCTGGAGCGTCTTCGTGACGCTCATGCTGCCGGTGGAGGTGCGCATCATTCCCACGTTCAAGGTTGCCGCCGACCTGGGCATCCTCAACACGCACGTCGGGCTCGCGTTGCCGCTCATCGCCTCGGCCACCGCGACGTTCCTCTTCCGCCAGTTCTTCATGACCATTCCCGACGAGCTGGCCGAGGCGGCCCGGATCGACGGCGCCGGCCCCATCCGCTTCTTCATCGACGTCGTGCTGCCGCTGTCGAAGACGCACATGGCCGCACTCTTCGTGATCCTCTTCATCTACGGCTGGAACCAGTACCTGTGGCCGCTGCTCATCACGTCCTCGGAATCGATGTACACGGTGGTCATCGGCATCAAGCGCATGATCGCCGGCGGCGACGCCTCCAACGAGTGGCATCTCATCATGGCCACCGCCATGCTCGCCCTCATGCCGCCGGCGCTGGTCGTGATCCTGATGCAGAAGTGGTTCGTGAAGGGCCTGGTCGAAACCGAAAAATAGCGAGCGACGCGGAGAGAGACTCAATCCATGGCGGAAATCAGCCTGCACGGCGTGACGAAGAGCTTCGGCAAGACCGAGGTGATCCACCGCACCGACGTCACCATCGACGACGGCGAGTTCGTCGTGATGGTGGGTCCGTCGGGCTGCGGCAAGTCCACGCTGCTGCGCATGATCGCGGGACTCGAGACCACCACCGACGGCGAGGTCCGCATCGCGGGCAAGCGCGTGAACGAAGTGGAGCCCAAGGACAGGAACATCGCGATGGTGTTCCAGAACTACGCGCTCTACCCGCACATGAGCGTCTACGACAACATGGCCTACGGCCTGAAGATCAGGAAGCTCGCCAAGGACGACATCGAGCGGCGCGTGCAGCGCGCGGCCAAGATCCTGGAGCTCGGGCCTTACCTGCAGCGGAAGCCCCGCGAGCTCTCCGGCGGCCAGCGCCAGCGCGTGGCCATGGGCCGCGCGATCGTGCGCGAGCCGGCCGCGTTCCTGTTCGACGAGCCGCTCTCCAACCTGGACGCGAAGCTGCGCGTGCAGATGCGCCTGGAGATCCAGAAGCTGCACCGCGAGCTGCGCACGACCAGCGTCTACGTGACCCACGACCAGGTCGAGGCGATGACGCTCGCCAACCGCATGATCGTCATCAACGCGGGCGTGGTCGAGCAGATCGGCGCGCCGCTCGAGGTCTACGACAATCCGGCCTCGCTCTTCGTGGCCGGCTTCATCGGCTCCCCGTCCATGAACTTCATGCCCGGCAAGCGCGCGGGCGACGGGGTCGACGTCGGCGGGGGACTGGTGATTCCGCTGCCGCCGCAGGCGCGCGCGCTGGCGGGCGAGCAGGTGACCGTCGGCGTGCGCCCGGAGCACTTCCTGACCGGCGCGAACGGCGGGCCGCTGTTCAAGCTCCATGTGGACACCGTGGAGTCGCTGGGCGCGGACTCGCTGCTGCATGCCGGCTTCAACGGCACCCTCCTGGTGGTGCGCATCGAAGGTCATGCCACGCCGCCGGCGGGCACGGCGATCGAAGTCTCGATCCTGCCCGGCAAGGCCTATTTCTTCGACACCGCCACCGGCAAGCGGCTGGGCGCGTGACTGGCGACGCGCGGCGCCTCGAGGAGCTCTCGCTCAATTCGTCGGCTCCCCCGGGGCAGCTGCTCTACGACGGGTGGCTCCTGCGCTTCTCGCCGGGCAAGGCGAAGCGCGCGCGCTCCATCAACGCCATCTACCCATCGCGACTTCCCATCGCCGAAAAGGTCGAGCACTGCGAGCGCGTCTACGGCGAACGCGGGCTGCCCGCCATCTTCCGGCTGTCGGTGCACACGGATCCGCCCGGGCTCGACGGCCTGCTCGCCGGGCTCGGCTACGAATCCTTCAGCCCGACCGAGGTGCAGGCCGCCGCCATCGATCCCGCGCGGCTCGCCGGCGCCGAGGTCGCGACCCCGCGCCTGGAGGAGTGGTTCGACATGGTCGGCGAACTGCGCGGCTCGCCGATCGCGCACCGCAGCGCCCACCTCGCGCGCCTCGCCGCGCTGCCGCTGGCCCGCTGCGCCGTGGCCGTGCTGGAATCGGGAACGCCGCTGGCCACGGGGCTGGCCATCGTCGAGGACGGCCACGTGGGGCTCTTCGACGTGGTGACGCGGGAAGGCGAGCGCCGGCGCGGCCACGCGCGTACCATCGTGGCGGCCCTGCTGCGCTGGGGCTGGGAGCAGGGCGCGCGCCAGTCCTACCTGCAGGTGGACGAGGGCAACGCGCCGGCAATCGCGCTGTACAGGAACTTCGGCTTCGCGCCCGTCTACCGTTACTGGTACCGCGGGCGCCCGGGAGAAACGGCGTGAGCGATATCGACGAGCTGTCCCGGCAACTGGGTGAGGCCTGCGTGGCGGCGAAGGTCACGCTCGCGACGGCCGAGTCCTGCACCGGCGGCGGGGTGGGCGAGGCCATCACGCGCACGGCCGGCAGCTCGGCGTGGTTCGACCGGGGCTTCGTCACCTACTCGTACGACGCCAAGGTCGACCTCCTCGGGGTGAAGCAGGAGACGATCGGGTCGCACGGCGCGGTGTCGGAGGCCGTGGCGCGGGAGATGGCCGTCGGCGCGCTGCACCAGAGCAGCGCCGATATCGCCGTCGCGGTGACCGGCGTCGCCGGGCCCGGCGGCGGGACGGCCGCCAAGCCCGTGGGCCTCGTCTGGTTCGCCTGGGCCTCCCTGGACGGGGATGTGCGGACGAAGTTCGAGATCTTCGGCGGCGACCGGGCGGCCATCCGGCAGCAGGCGGTGGTCGAGGCCTTGAAAGGGTTGGTGGCGATGGTGGGGACGCTGCCCACTGAAGGCGACGCTACCCAAACAGGGTAACGTCCCCTGCTTGACATCAGAACGATCGTTCTGTAGCTTACCGAACAATCGTTCTGTCCACCGTCAGGCCAGCCATGGCGTTAAAGCACCAGCAACCCCTCGACCCGGCGTACCTGGAGAAGCTCCAGGACTACTACGCCGAGCACAAGGTGATCCCTTCCTACTCGGTGCTCGCCACCCTGTGGGGGATTTCCGCCAAGTCGTGGGTGGCCGAGTGCGTGCGCCGTTTCGAGGAAGCGGGCTACCTGGACTGGACTCCTGACCGGCAGTTGAAGCCCGGCACCCGGTTCTTCGAGCGGCGTCTCGCGCACGACACGGTGCAGGCAGGCCTGCCCAACCCGGCACTGGCCGACGGCTACGACCTCGTCACCATCGACGACTACCTGATCCGCGTGCCGTCGAAGACGAGCCTGGTGCGCGTCAAGGGCGAGTCGATGATCGACGCCGGCATCCACGACGGCGACCTGATCGTCGTCGAGCAGCAACCCAACGCGAACGTCGGCGAGATCGTCGTCGCGATCGTGGACAACGAATTCACCGTGAAGTACCTGGACCGAGAAAAAGGCGGTTTCGTCCTGAAGCCCGCGAACAAAGCCTTCCCGGTCATTCGCCCCCGTGGGCGCCTGGAGATTTTCGGTGTGATGGCGGGCCTGGTGCGCAGAACGCGCTGAGGCCTGGGCGGAAAGTTCAACCTTACTGATATGGGATAATTCCAATGCTCAAAGTCATCTCCACCAGCGCTACCGAAACCCCCAAGATGGACGAGAACAAGGCGAAGGCCCTGCAGGCCGCGCTCACCCAGATCGAACGCCAGTTCGGCAAGGGCGCGATCATGCGCATGGGCGACAAGGACGTCGAGAAGGGCATCGAGGTCGTCTCCACCGGCTCCCTCGGCCTCGACCTGGCGCTCGGCGTCGGCGGCCTGCCGCGCGGTCGCGTGGTCGAGATCTACGGCCCGGAGTCCTCGGGCAAGACCACCCTCACGCTGCAGGTCATCGCCAACATCCAGAAGCTCGGCGGCACGGCCGCCTTCATCGACGCGGAGCACGCGCTCGATCCCCAGTACGCGCAGCGCCTCGGCGTCGATACCTCGGAACTCCTGCTGTCGCAGCCCGACAACGGCGAGCAGGCGCTCGAGATCGCGGACATGCTGGTGCGCTCGGCCTCCGTCGACTGCGTGGTGGTCGACTCGGTCGCGGCGCTCACGCCCAAGGCCGAGATCGAGGGCGAGATGGGCGAGCCGCAGATGGGCCTGCAGGCGCGCCTCATGAGCCAGGCGCTCCGCAAGCTCACCGCCAACATCAAGCGCTCCAACACGCTCGTCATCTTCATCAACCAGATCCGCATGAAGATCGGCGTCATGTTCGGCAACCCCGAGACCACCACGGGCGGCAACGCGCTCAAGTTCTACGCCTCCGTGCGCCTGGACATCCGCCGCATCGGCTCGATCAAGCGCGGCGAGGAAGTCATCGGCAACGAAACGCGCGTGAAGGTGGTGAAGAACAAGGTCGCCCCGCCCGTTCAAGGTCGCGGATTTCGACATCCTCTACAACGAGGGCATCTCGCGCCACGGCGAGATCATCGAGCTGGGCGTGCAGCACCGCATCATCGAGAAGAGCGGCGCCTGGTACGCCTACAAGGGCGAGAAGATCGGCCAGGGCAAGGACAACACGCGCGAGTTCCTGCGCGAGAACCCCGCGATGTCCGACGAGATCGAGAAGAAGATCCGCGAAGCCGTCGGCATCGCCGGCGGCATGCCGCTCGCCCACGACGCCGCGGATGCGGCCGAGGCGGACTGAGCGGCCCTTCACGGCCCGCACGCGCATCGGCTCCGCCCATGGCGCGTGATGTTGCGGGGGCTGCACCGGGAACGGATGTCCGCGCGCGGGCGCTCCGGCTTCTCGCACGGCGGGAACATTCGCGTGCCGAGCTGCGCCGCAAGCTGGCCCCTCACGTCGAGGAGGGCTTCGATCTCGAAGCCCTCCTCGACGATTTCACGCAGCGCGGGTGGCTTTCGGAGGAGCGCTTCATCGAGCAGACGGTGCGCGCCAAGTCGCGCCGGTTCGGGCCGCTCAAGATCGCGCATCACCTGCGCGAGAAAGGCATCGACGAGGCAGACGTGGCCGCCGCCCTTGCCCAGGCCAGGGCGGGGGAGGCGGAAGCGCTCGAGAGCGCGTGGCGCGCACGGTTTGGCGCCCCATCGCCGGACGCCGCCGGGAAGGCCCGCCAGATCCGCTTCCTGCAGGGTCGTGGCTTTTCCCTGCAGTCCATCCTGGACCTGCTGCGCCGCGTCTCCGTACGCTAGCGCACAGGAGGGTTGACTCAAGTCAACGAGGCGGACGGCAGTGCGGGTCTGATGAGGGTTGGGGACGAGCCCGACGGCCCGTCGCTCCATCGGAGGTTCGCCTCGATGCAATTGCAGCAATCGTACCTGCGGCTTCCACCACCTCGTTTCGCGCCCGCTCGTGGTGCGTTGAAGCGCGACTCATTCGCGACACCCACGCCGCGGCAGAATCACCTCCTCGCAGCCTTGCCGGCGGATGTCCTCCAGCGCCTCCTGCCCGAACTCGAGCTGGTTCCGCTGCCGCCGGGCTGGACCATCTATGGCCCTGGAGAGAGGCAAAGGTACGCGTACTTCATCACCGAGGGAATCGTTTCCCGGCTCTGCATGATCGCGAGTGGAGAGTCGGCGGGAACCGCCATCGTCGGCAACGAGGGCGTGATCGGCATGGCATCGATCCTGGGCGGCGACAGTTCACACGGGCTGGTGCCTGGTGCTCAGCGGCGGCCACGCCTTCCGCCTGCGAGCCGACGTCCTGCGCCGCGAGTTCGAGCACGATGGACCGCTGCCCCGCCTGCTGTTGCGCTTCACCCAGGCGCTGTTCGCGCAAACCGGGCAGATCGTGGTGTGCAACCGCCGCCATTCGCTGGAGCAGCGGCTTTGCCGCTGGCTCCTCACCTGCCAGGATCGGATGAACTCCCCGGAAATGGCGATGACGCAGGAACTGATCGCCGAAATGCTGGGCGTGCGCCGCGAAGGCGTCACGGAGGCCGCCGGCAGCCTGCAGGGTGCGGGCCTGATCCACTACAGCCGCGGGCATGTCGCGGTTCTCGACCGTCCCGGGCTGGAAGCCCGGGCCTGCGAGTGCTACAAGGCCCTGAAGCTGCGGCGCCATCGCCATCATTCCGGCGCCTGCACGCCGAACGCCTAGGTGCCGTCCCTGCCGTTCAGGAACCAGGTGTGCAGCTCGCCCTTGCCCTTGACGAAGACGGTGCCGCGGCTTTCCAGGGAGAACGGATGGCCCAGCCGCCGCCTGGTGGCATCGGTCAGCTGGATGCGCCCCGGCACGCCATGTGACTCCATCCGGCTGGCGGTGTTCACCACGTCTCCCCAGAGGTCGTAGACGAATTTCTTCTTCCCGATGACGCCGGCCATGGCCGCCCCGCTGTCCATGCCGATGCGCACGTTCAGCTTGTAGTGGCTGGCTGCGTTGAAGTCCTCCAGGGCCTCCATCATGTCCAGCGCCATGTGCGCGGCCCGCACGGCGTGATCCGCCACCGGGATGGGCAGGCCCGCGGCCACCATGTAGCAGTCGCCGATCGTCTTGATCTTCTCCAGGCCGCGGCGCTCGGCGATGTTGTCGAAGCGGGAGAAGACCTCGTTCAGCACCTCCACCAGGACCTTGACGCTCACCGTCTCGGAAAACTTGGTGAAGGCCACGAGGTCCGCGAACAGCACGGTCACGTCCGCGAAGCTGTCGGCGATGACGGCGGTGAAGTCCTCGGCGATGACGTCCGGGCGTCCATTGAGGCGCTCGGCGATGGAGGGGGGCAGCACGTTGAGCAGCAGCCGCTCCGACACCTTCTTCTCCTCGAGGACGCGGGCGTAGAGCCGCTTCGTCTCCATGTGCAGCAGGCGCACCTCGAGCAGGTTGTAGACCCGCAGCAGCACTTCGGCCAGGTCGAACGGCTTGCTCACGAAATCCTTGGCGCCGGCCTTGAGCGCGCGCAGCTTCTGGTCGGGCTGGGCGGTGATCACGAGCACGGGGAGGTAGCCGTCCATCTCGACGTCCTTCAGAGCCTCCATCACCTGGAAGCCGTTCATGACCGGGCATTTGCAGGTCGAGCAGGATCAGGTCGTAGCGGTTCGCGAAGTAGAGGTCGCAGACCTGCGTCGGGTCCTTCGTGGACGTCGACGCAGACGTAGCCGGCGCCGCGCAGCATCTTCTCGAGCAGGCGGACGTTGCCTTCCTGGTCGTCGACGATGAGGATCCTGCCGTGGTAGATGGCGGATGAGCGCGTCGTGGGAACGGATGAAACATCCATGGCAGCCGGTGAAGGTCCGTGGGAACCGATTCAAAGGCGTTGGGCGCGAGTCAGGTGTCATGGGCTTGGCCGGTGCGTCAGGTGGGAGTGCCGTCCTGGCTGTGGGCGAGGGCCAGCGCCATCTCGAGCGCATCCATGAACTCGCTCACCTTGATCGGCTTGGTGAGATAGCGGAAGAATCCCGCCTCCAGGCCTCTTGCGATGTCGCGCGGCATGGCGTTGGCGCTGATGCGCGACCACCGGGATGTGCGCCGTGAGCGGATCGTCGCGCAGGATCTTCAGGGCCTCGAAGCCGTTGATGCCGGGCAGGTTGATGTCCATCAGGATCACGTCCGGCCGCATGGTCGCGCGCGATCTCGATGCCGCGCTGTCCGTTGACGGCGCGTCAGCAGGCGGATGTCGGGGCGGCGCGCGATGAGCTGCTCGACCAGCTTCAGGTTCGCCGGGTTGTCCTCGACGTAGAGCAGGGTGCGCGGCTCGCGCCGCCGCGCGGGACGATCGGCTCGGCGAGAGCCGCCGCCTCGCCTCCGTTCAGGGCGAGCCGCGGCTCGGCGACGGAGTCGAGCTCGAACCAGAACACGCTGCCCGCCCCGACGGTGCTCTCCACGCCGATCGCGCCGCCCATCAGCTCGACCAGCCGCTTGGTCACCACCAGGCCGATGCCGGTGCCCTCCTCGCCGCCGGCCTCCTGTCCGAGGCGGTTGAAGGGCTGGAAGAGCTGCGCCAGCTTTTCCGGCGGCAGTCCCGCGCCGGTGTCCGTGATGCTGACGCGGATGCGTCCCGGCGCGCGTCTCGGCGCAGCTCACCATCGACCGTGCCCTGCGCGACGGTTGTACTTGATCGCGTTGGAGAGCAGGTTGATCAGGACCTGCTTCACGCGGGTGCGGTCGGCCAGCACGAAGCAGGGCATCGTCGAAGCGGGGGAAAGGTCATGCGGATGCCGCGCTGCTGCGCCTGCGGCTCGATCATGCCCTGGCACTCGAGCAGCACCTCGGCCAGCGACACCGGCTCCCGCGACAGCGGCACCTGCCGCGACTCGATCTTGGCGAGATCGAGGATCTCGTTGATCAGCTTCAGCAGGTGCCAGCCGGCCTGCAGGATCTGGGCGATGCTCTCCTTCTGGGACGGCGTGGGCGGCGGGGAGTCCGACTCCATCAGCTGGGCGAAGCCGAGGATGGCGTTGAGCGGGCTGCGCAGCTCGTGGCTCATGCTGGAGAGGAAGTCCGACTTGGCGAGGTTGGCCTTCTCGGCGACCGGCTTGGCGCTCTCCAGCTCGACGTTCTTCTCCTGCAGCACCCGGTCGAGGCGCTTGCGTTCGGTGACGTCGCGCGCGGCGGCGAACACGCCCTGCAGCCTCCGGTCGCGGTCGTAGAAGGTCGTCGCGTTGTAGGACACCACCGTCTCCTTGCCGTCGCGGGCGCGCGCGGTGAGCTCGTAGTTGGTGACCTTCTTCTCGCTCAGCACCAGCTTGATGCCCGCCTCGGCCCGCTCCGGGTCGGTGAAGTAGTTCTTGAACGGCGCGCCGATCAGCTCGTCGCGCGTGCAGCCGGTGAGCGCCTCCATCTGCTTGTTGACGTCGGTGATGATGCCGGACGGATCGGTGGTCATCAGCGCGTCGATGTTGGACTCGATCAGCGAGCGCGTGTAGAACTGCTGGTCGCGCAGGCGCTGGTCGAGCTGCTTCTGCTCCGCCTCGACCTGCTTGCGGGCGGTGTTGTCGGTGCCGATCAGCAGGTAGCCGATGATCGCGTCCTGCGCGTCGCGCAGCGCCGTGACCGAGACGACGGCCGGGAAGCGGCTGCCGTCCTTGCGGATGTAGGTGAGCTCGTAGATGTCCTCGATGCCGCGCGAGGCCTTGAAGACCAGGGCCTCGAAGCCCGGGCGTGATCGGCGTGCCGAGCTCGCTGCTCAGCGCCTCGGCGCGCGCGATCACCTCCTGCGGGTCGGAGATGTCGGCCGGGGTGATCTTGTTCATCACGTCGGCCGCCGCGTAGCCGAGCATGCGCTCGGCGCCGACGTTGAAGATCTGGATGACGCCCTTGGCGTCGGTGGCGATGCTGGAGAAGTTGGCGCTGTTGAAGATGGCGCTCTGCAGCGCGCCGGCCTTGAGCAGCGCCTCCTCGGCCTGCTTGCGCGCGGTGTTGTCGGTGCCGATCAGCAGGTAGCCGATGATCGCTGTCCTGCGCGTCGCGCAGCGCCGTGACCGAGACGACGGCCGGGAAGCGGCTGCCGTCCTTGCGGATGTAGGTCAGCTCGTAGATGTCCTCGATGCCGCGCGAGGCCTTGAAGACCAGGGCCTCGAAGCCCGGCGTGATCGGGGTGCCGAGCTCGCGGCTCAGCGCCTCGGCGCGCGCGATCACCTCCTGCGGGTCGGAGATGTCGGCCGGGGTGATCTTGTTCACACGTCGGCGGCCGCGTAGCCGAGCATGCGCTCGGCGCCGACGTTGAAGATCTGGATGACGCCCTTGTCGTCGGTGGCGATGCTGGAGAAGTTGGCGCTGTTGAAGATCGCTTTCTGCAGCGCGCCGGCCTTGAGCAGCGTCTCGTGACGCTGGATGTTCACGCCTTGCTCCCTTGCTCCCTTGCTGCCTTCAGCCCGATCTGCGACCGCCGATCACGTTGAGCAGGACCACGATGATCGCGATCACCAGCAGGATGTGGATGAACCCTCCCATGGTGTAGGAGGAGACGAGCCCGAGGGCCCACAGGATGATGAGTACGACGGCGATGGTGTACAGCATGGTGATCTCCTTGGGTGTAGCCCGAAATCATCATGCGACCGTTGCCGCGAGCCTTCTGTGCGTCAGCGTACAAAGGCCTCCGGGGCCGCGAGAAGGCCTGGCTATGCGCGGCAGCGTACGGAGCGCCCCGGCGGGGCGGCGTATGTTGCCCTTGTCGTCACCAACATCGAGGAAATGAACATGTCGAAGATTCGCGAAATCGTCGCGGCAGGCCTTGCAGTGAGCATCCTTTTCGGGGGACTGGCCGCCTGCGAGAAGAAGGAAGGCCCCGGGGAACGCGCCGGCAAGCAGCTCGACAAGGCCGTCGAGACCACCGGCAAGAAGATCGAGGAAGCCGGCGAGAAGATCCAGGATGCGGCGAAAGACGCCAAGAAGTAGGCCGGCTCGACGCCCGTGACCCTGGTCTCGGAACGGCTTTCCGCCGCGCAGTTCCAGGAGGCGCTGCGGCATGTCGTCCGCTTTCGCGAGCAGTTGCCGCTCGGCGATCCGCTGGCCGCGGCCGTGCAGAGGATCGAGCGGAACCCCGCCTTCGCCCAGTCGCGCCTGCTCACCCGCATCCTCGTCGCGCTCACGTATGAGGAGGGCGAGTTCCGGCGCGCGGAGCTGGGCGCGTTCGACGCCGAGACTTACTCGATGGTGATCGGACTCATGGACGCGTTCGTCGCGGGGACATCGACGCGCGCAGCCTGGGAGGCGGCGGCTCCAGCTTCCCGTGCTGCCGACATCGGTGCGGGAAGGTGACTGCCATGGGCGCGCTCGAGCGCTCGGCGATCGGTCGGATGCCGTAGGGTGCGGGCTCGCTTGCGGCGCGGTCGGCGAAGCTCGCGTCGCACCACGTAGTCAGCTGGCGGCTACGCCGGGCCTCGAGGCCCCGGTCGATCAAGCACCATGATCCGTCCGCGGCGTACTGGATCAGTCCGTCGGCCTGCAGCTTGCCGCGCCGCCTCGGTGACGCCCTCGCGGCGCACGCCGAGCATGTTGGCCATCAGTTCCTGCGTCATGGTCAGCTCGCTGGCCGGCAGCCGGTCGAGGCTCAGCAGCAAGCCAGCGGCAGAGCTGCTGGTCGAGCGAGTGGTGGCGGTTGCACACCGCGGTCTGCGTCATCTGCGTGATCAGCGCCATCGTGTAGCGCAGCAGCAGGTCGCATCGAGGGCCGAAGCGGTTGAACTCCTCCTTCAGCAGGGCGGCCTTCATGACGTAGGCCTCACCCGCGCTCTGCACGACGGCCCGGCTGGCGGTGGTCTCGCCGCCCATGAAGAGCGAGATCCCGACGATGCCGTCGTTGCCCACGACCGCGATCTCCGCCGAGGCACCGTTTTCCATCACGTAGCAGCGACACGATCGAGGTCGTCGGGAAATAGACGTGGCGCATCTGCTTCCTGGTCGTCGACACGTCGACCAGCGTCAGGTCCACCAGCTCGCGATTGGCGACGATGCGTTCGTAGTCGGCGTAGGGAGTCCGGCCAGCGGCTGGTTCTGCTGGGGCGCGTCTGCCTTTGCTTTGGTCATGCGGCACTTCCGGCTAGGGGTGATGAAGGCGCGCGCGCCTCGACGGCAGCAGCCCGCGATGAAGGGCCGTTTGAAGGTCACCCAAAGGACCACCGGCACGAGGCTGGGCAGGATCAACGTGCCGATCTGGTAGCCGATGGCGATGGCCTCCACGCGCCAGCCGCCGAGGCCTGCCTGGGCCGCAACGGCGGGGCCGAGCTTGATGCCGACCTGCGCCAGGAGGTCGAACGCGATCCCCCAGCCCTGGAAGGGCAGGAGGAGCGCCATGCCGGCGGGGATCGTCCACCACCTGGCGCGGGCGGCCAGCATCAGCGCCAGGAAGAATGCCAGTCCGTAGGTGTAGACGAGCGGATTGACCTCCGGCACCAGCACGCCGATCTGTCCCGCGGCCGGATTCACCTGCAGGGTCGTCACGAATGCCAGGTTCGACTCCGGGGGCTGCTCCAGGGCCGACCAGGCCCGGGCGCAGCAGGTAGAGCAGGAGTACTGCGAGGACCCCGGCGGCGGCGGCGTGATAGGCGGCGGCAAAGTGCCAAGCCGCAGGGCAGACCGGCAACCAGAGGATGATGCGCAGGACAAAGGCCCCGAGCGCGGAGTCGCGCGTGCTCATGACGCTGCCGCCTGTTGCGCCCTAGCGTCGTTCGAGGGCGGCACAGGCGAACCGGCGGAGGACGGTGGCGCGAGCATGCGAATCCATATCAGCCAGACGACCAGCACGTCGAGCATGATGAGCGCCTGCCACAGGTAGAGGTGCGCCCACTCGAAGGCCTTCAGGTTCCACTGGCCGAGATAAAAGAGGCTGATCACGCGGACGATATTGAGTGCCTGGACTGCCACCAAGCCGGCAAGGATGCCGAGCACGCGATGCTTCCAGGGCGCGGGAAAAGCAAGCATGGCGGCGATGAGAATGATGGCCGCCTCGATGCCGTTGCATCCAGCCTCGATGGAGACGGCGAAGCCGTTGACCGTGCTCTGCAGAATCTTGCCCGATGCGGCGACGCGCGCATCGAACAGGGTGATGATGCCAGCGCTGATGCGTGCCAGTGCATCGGGGCCCAGGGAAGGACGATGGCGCCTTGCACAGGCGGCGTCAATTCGGCCGCGAACAGCGCCGACCAGGATCACGATGAAGAAAATGAAGAAGCGCACCATCAACGCGTGCGCCTCTTTCCGTGCTGCAGGCCCTTCAGGCCCGCCGCAGCTGTTACCGTCCCCGTCCGCGCATCGCGGCAAAGCCGACGATGACCATCAACCCGGCAAGCCAGGATCATCGCCCACTCGGAGAGGGTCGGGATGGGCGTGGTGGCGCCCAGCACGGAAGTGACAGTCAAGGTGGCAGAGGCCGGCGCGGGGTTGACTCCATTGGTTGTCACCAGCGCCCCGGCTGGCACCGTGTTGATGTACGAACCCGAGAGGGCCGCAGTCACGCTCACGGTCAGTGTGCAACTGCCGTTGACCGGAATCGTGCGCCCAGCCGGCAGGGTCACGGTCGAGGCTCCGGCAACGGCCGTCGGTGTTCCGGTACCACCGCACGTGGTGCTGACACCTGGCGTCGGCGCAATCACCACGCCGCTGGGCAGGGTGTCGATCAGTGCCGAGGTCAACGTCGCGACCGTCGCATTGGGATTGCGCAGGGTGACGGTTAGCGTCGAGACACCACCGGCAGCGATGACGGTCGGGTTGAAGGCCTTGCCGAGCGTGGGCATAACAGGCGCGCGACGACCGTCAGGGTGGCGATGGCCGGTCCGGCGTTGTTGCCGTTGCTGGTCACCAGTGCCCCGGCAAGCAGGGTGTTGATGTAATTGCCCGCGACGGCGGCAGTGACATTCACCGTGAGCGTGCAGCTGCCATTGGCCGGGATCGAGCGTCCCGCTGGCAGGGTCACGGTGGTGCCTCCCGCGACTGCCACCGGCGCACCTGCACCGGTACAGGTGGTGGCGGCATTCGGCGTCGGTGCGATCACCACGCCGCTTGGCAGAGTGTCGACCAGCGCGGAGGTGAGGGTGGCAACCGCTGCATTGGCATTGCTCAATGTGACGGTGAGCGTCGAAACGTCCCCCGCGCGGATCGAGGCCGGGCTGAAGGCCTTGCCAAGGAAGGGGGCCACGGCAGGAGCGACGACGGTCAAGGTGGCGATAGCCGGTGCGGCGTTGTTGCCGTTGTTTGTCATCAACGCACCGGCAGGAATCGTATTGATGTACGAACCTCCCACGGCCGAGGTCACGTCGACCGTCACGGTGCAACTGCTGTCGCCCGGGATCAAGCGTCCCGCCGGCAGGGTTATTGTCGTGCCTCCTGCGACTGCCACGACAGGGGCTCCGGAGCCCTGGCAGGTGGTGCCGGCGTTCGGGGTCGGTGCGATCACCACGCCGCTGGGCAGCGTGTCGACGAGATTGGAAACCAGCGTTGCGGCCACGGTGCTCGGATTGCTCAGGGTAATGGTCAGGGTCGAGACGCCGTTCACATTGATGGTGGCGGGGCTGAAGGCCTTGGCAATCGTCGGCGGCAGCGTGGCCGGAGAGGTCCAGGCTGCATACCGAAACGGCATTGCCATTCCAGGGTTACCGCGCCATTCCGCGCCAGAGCCCTTCCGCTGGTGCTGGCGCCCGTATTCATGGTGATGCTCGTGAGCGCGAGGATGCTGCCGACGAGTGTGGAGGTCGTTCCCAGGGTCGCGGAGGTGCCGAATCTGCCAGAACACGTTGCAGGCCTCGCCGCTGTTGATGACGCTTACGACCGAATTGGTCGCGGTCGTGAGGGTGCTTTTTATCTGGAAGATGAAGAGCGCTTGGGATCGCCCTGGGCGTCGAGGGTGACCGTTCCCGTCAGCGGCGCCGAGGTCGAGAAACAGTAGACGCCGGGTACGAGCGTCATCCCACCTATGTCCGTCGGGACCGCGAAGGTGGTGTTGCACGTCCGGCTCGCGGCGTCGTTGTACGCGGTGACGAGGTCGCTCTTAGCCTGGATCGCGATTGCGTCGGCGGCGTGGGTCGTGCCGTTCACGATTCCAGGCGGAAAGCCGATGATCGCGGGGCCCGGTCGAGCCCCCAGGTCGCCGGTGACGACGGTCCCGCCCGTGTTCGTGATCGTTGAACCGCCCAGGACCGCGAAAGACTCAGCGGTCCCCAGGCGGTACCTGCGCCCAGGACGGCGAAGCGATGCAGGCCAGCGCCGCGAATGCGATGCCGGCCAGCGCACCATGGACCTTCCTGCGGGCTCCCGATGACGCCTGCCCAGGCGTGCGGCGAGAGTTGCCGGGATTGCGTATATGAAGTGGTCGAAGCGGTCATGGCATGATCCCTGCGTGGTCGGTGAATGATACTCGCCCGGGAACAGCGAGCCTTCCGTGCGGTAACACACATAAGTCTACTCCGGTCCGGCCGGGAAACTACGGGGCGTGGTGCAGCTGGCGCCGGCTCCGGCCGGTACCGGTCCGTGCTGGCAATAATGGTGCCCGCGACCCTCGCAAACAGCAAGGCCTTACGCGCAAGCCTGATCATTCGTGCGGTGCGGTCCAGTCCGGCCAGCGACGATACGAGTCTGAAGCCGGCACGGCGCAGCGCCGGTGTGCCGTCACGACGACCGCCGCGCTGTTCCAGGGGAGCGATTGACGCAGGCTAGGGATCTGCGGCGCACCTGCAGGCGGCACAGCGACGACCGGGCAAGCAGCAGTTGCTTGTCGCGGGCGAGCGCCTCGAGGGCGGCGCTCATCGCGGCGCGCGCAGTTGGGCGAGGTCGCGATGCAACTCGTCCAGGCTGGCTGCAAAGGGGGGCGGGCTCGCCGCTACCGTAACGCGGAGACGGACGAGGATCCCCGCGCCGCAGGCCAGGTAGAGCACCGCCATGACGGCGAGGGCGCTGATCCGGTGCGTGTCCCAGAACGCCACGGCGACCAGCGCGGTCAGCACCAGGAGCGCCATGTGAAGGAAGGCGGCGGCAAGCACCGCCATGACCAGCAACTGCCGGCGTCTCGAACTCCTCGCGCAGTTCGACACCGATGAGTGCGCCACGGACGCGCAACAACTCACCGAGCGCCGCGATCAGGGCGCGCAGCGACCCGGCCATGCCGCCGGAGGCGGCAGGACCCGGAAGCGCGAACGTCCATCGACCGCTCAGCGACGCGCAATCAGCATCCCCGCCACAAGCCCGGCGATGGCCGCCACGGCCGCGACGACGCCCGATCGACTGCCACGGGTTGCCGTGGACATAATCGTCGGTTGCCTGCACCGCCACACCTGCCTGCTTGAGCAGCGACTGCTCGCGGATCTTCGAGAGGCGATCGCCAGCCGCGGCGAGGCCCTGCTCGATGTTCACCTTGATGGCGCCGGCCTTGTCGCTGCCTGCGCCGGCAAGCGACTTGAGCAGTTGCTCGGTCTCGGCAACGACGGTCTCGAACTCGGTGTAAAGCTGTTCCTTCGTGACATCGGTCTGCGTGTGGCTCATTGCTCGTTCTCCAGTGGTTCTCGTGCCGGCTTGCCGCGTCATGCCCTGTCGGCGGCGGCCGGCCAGGCGTCGCTCGTCATTTCCTCAGGTCCGCCGAGGCTTTCGCGAGGGCATCCTGCATCGTGTTCCAGGCCGCTTCCATGCCGGCCTGCAATTGCGCGCCGGCCGATTCGCTCGCCATGCGCACTTGGTCCGGCGATTTCAGTGCCGCGCTGCGGCTCAGTCGCAACTCCTTGAGACGCTTGGCATAGGCCGTGCGCATCTCGCCGCTGGCCTTCTTGCCATCGGCCACCAGAGCGTCGACCTCCGCATCCCACTTCTTCATCTGCGTCTGCATTCCGGTCACGTAATCGGCATTGGTGCCCATGGAATCGATCCCTTCCATTCGTGCATCGGGACATTCCCGACGCTCTGGGCAGAATGGGCGGTTTGCGCGCGAGCGTCTGTACGCCAGCGCACGCTCCCGGAAGCGGACGAAAAAAAAGCCCGGTTGCCCGGGCCTTTCTCTGCAGCGATTCCGCGGTTGTGCCCCGCGGTGCATCCCTGACTAGATCGCGCGGATGTTCGCGGCGCAGGGGCCCTTGGGGCCGGACTGCACTTCGAACTCCACCTTCTGCGCTTCCTTGAGGGACTTGTAGCCGTCCATCTGGATCGAGGTGTGGTGGGCAAAGAGATCCTTGCCGCCGTCGTCCGGGGTGATGAAGCCGAAACCCTTGGAGTCGTTGAACCATTTCACGGTGCCTGTAGCCATGTGCATTTCCTTCTCAATCGGTATCCGAGACAAAACCGAGCCCCGTTGCGGGCATGATGATCAAGAGGGGAATTGACTGCCACATCGGACGCCGTACTACGGCGATGGAGGACTGCTTGAATTCGCTGCTTGACGATCCTGCAGACGAACGGTAACACACTTCCCCGTCCAGCGGGCACCTCGAGACACAGGAACCCGGGCGGCTGGTGTGTGCGTAAGCGTACGGACGATGGCTGGCGCCAGGGCTATCGTGAGCATCCCGGTACGCCACGGCAGCCCATCTTGACTACGCTCGACGACGATGTGACTACACCGATCGATAGCCCGCTGGCCATGCCGGCGGCGGACGGCATCGAGCCGGCGCTCCGGAAGCCGACATCGATCGGAGTTGCCATCCTTGCAGTCATTGCCGTGGTCGCTGCGCTGTATCTGGCCCGCGCGTTCTTCGTTCCGCTGCTGATCGGCATACTCACCAGCTATTCGCTGCGACCGGTGGTCAACCGCCTCGCCGGGTGGCGCATTCCACACGCAGTGGGGGCGGCGCTGGTGCTTGCCGCGATGGTGGCAGGCCTCTCCTGGGCCGCCTTCTCGCTCGGCGACGACGCCGCCGCGGTGATCGAGAAGCTGCCCGATGCAGCGCGCCAGATGCGCGAGCGCGTGAGCGTTGCGCGGGCCGGCGGGCCATCGGCGCTGAGCAAGATCCAGGAAGCCGCCACCGAACTCCAGGGGGCGGCAACGGATGCGGCCGGCGATGGCAAGCCGGCGAAGGCGATGCCTTCTGCGGCTGCGATCCGGGACGCCCAGCCCAGCGTCTGGCTGCGCGACTACATGCTGGCCCAGTCCGCGCTCGTCTTCTCGGTCGCCGCGCAGGCGCCGATCGTCCTCCTGCTCGCCTACTTCCTGCTGGCCTCGGGCGAGCACTTCCGGCGCAAGCTCGTGCAGCTCGTCGGACCGACCCTGTCGCGCCAGAAGGATGCCGTGCGCATCCTGGA
>CAWAZV010000010.1:0-335543 GCA_963786635.1 uncultured beta proteobacterium
CCTTCAGCGCCGAGTTTCCGAACCCCGATGGCCGGTTGCGCCCCGGCCAGTTCGGCCGCGTGCGCGCGATCGCCGAGATGGCCAAGGACGCGATACTGATTCCCAGGCGGGCGGTCCAGGAGATCCAGGGCATGCAGACCGTGCTCGTCGTCGGCGCCGACAACATGGTCGCGCTGCGCACGATCCAGCCCGCGGAGCCGGTCGGCGACCTGCTCATCGTGCGTGAGGGCCTGAAGCCCGGCGAACGGGTGATCGTCGACGGCATCCAGAAGGCCCGTCCCGGATCGAAGGTCAACCCGACAGCCGCCGCCAGCCCGGCCGCGGCCAAGCCGGACGCGGCGGGCAAAGGCCCGCCTCCCGCTTCGCAACCTGCCGCGAAAGCCGGGGGGAAGTAGTCCATGGCCGAATTCTTCATCCGCCGGCCGATCGTCGCGATCGTCATCGCGATCCTGACCGTGATGCTCGGTCTGGTCACGATCGCCGGACTGTCGGTCGAGCAGTATCCGTTCCTGGCCCCGCCGAACATCCGCGTGACGGCGACCTACCCGGGCGCCTCGGCCGAAGCGGTGGAGCAGTCGGTCGCCACGCCGGTCGAGCAGGAGGTCAACGGCGTCGACCGGCTGATCTACATGAAGTCGTCGAACACCAGCGACGGCCGCATGCAGCTCGACGTCAACTTCGAGGTCGGCACCGACCAGGACATCGCCAACGTGCTGACGCAGAACCGCGTCTCCGCGGCGCAGGCGCGGCTGCCGGTGGAGGTGACGCAGCAGGGCGTCACCGTCAAGAAGCAGAGCCCCAGCATCCTGATGGTGATCTCGATCTACTCGCCGTCGGACGCCTACGACGCGAACTTCCTGATCAATTACGCCGGCATCAACCTGCGCGACCAGATGCTGCGCATCCCGGGCATCGCCCAGGTGGACCTGTTCGGCGGCACCGACTACGGCATGCGCATCTGGTTCCGGCCGGACCGGCTGGCCAAGCTGGGCCTGACCCCGGCCGACGTGATCAACGCGATCAAGGAGCAGAACCTGCAGGCGCCCACCGGCAAGGTCGGCGCCGCGCCGACGCCGAAGGACCAGCAGTTCACCAACACGGTCAACGCGCCGGGCCGGCTGGTGACGCCCGAGGAGTTCGAAAACATCATCGTCCGGCAAAGCGACACCGGTGCGGTGGTGCGCATCAAGGACATCGGCCGCGCCGAACTCGGCTCGCAGGACTACAACGCCTTCGGGCGGCTGAACGGCAAGCCGGCCGGCGCGATGGCGGTCTACCTGCTGCCCGGCGCGAACCAGCTCAAGGCGGCCGAGACGATCTACGCCACGATGGAGCGGTCCAAGGGGCTGTTCCCGCCCGGCATGGACTACAAGATCGTCTACGACACCACGCCGGCAGTGGAGGCGTCGATCGAAAGCATCGTGCATACGTTCGTCGAGGCGCTGATCCTGGTGACGCTGGTGGTCTTCATCTTCCTGCAGAACATCCGCGCGACGATCATCCCGCTGATCACGATCCCGGTGTCGCTGATCGGCACCTTCATCTTCTTCCCGATGCTCGGCTTTTCGGTGAATACGCTGTCGATGTTCGGGCTGGTGCTGGCCATCGGCATCGTCGTCGACGACGCCATCGTCGTGGTCGAGGCGGTGATCCACCACCTCGAGCACGGCATGAGTCCGAAGGAGGCGACGATCCAGGCGATGAAGGAGGTCACGGCGCCGGTGGTCGGCATCGCGCTGATCCTGTCGGCGGTGTTCATCCCGGTCGCCATGCTCGGCGGGCTGGTCGGCAGCATGTACAAGCAGTTCGCGCTGACCATTGCCATCTCGGTGCTGCTGTCGGCCTTCAACGCGCTGTCGCTGACGCCCGCGCTGTGCGCGATGCTGCTCAAGCCGCCGAAGCCGATGCGTGGCCCGCTGGGAACTTTCTTCAAGGGCTTCAACAAGGCGTTCGACGTCGGCACGAAGGGCTACGTGAACGTGTCGCGCGTGCTTGTGCGCCGTTCGCTGCTGACGATCGGCATCGTCGTCGCGGTGGCGATCGGGGCGAGCCTGTTCGCACGCGTGCTGCCAGCCGGCTTCATTCCGGACGAGGACCAGGGCATCTTCGGCGTCAACGTGCAGCTTCCCGCAGGGGCGTCGCTGGAGCGCACCAGCCTCGTGCTGAAGAAGATCGAGGACATCCTCGGCCAAGACCGACGGACTCGACTCCTACCAGACCGTCGGTGGCTACGGGGCGGTGACCAGCACCTACCAGCCGAACTACGGCACGATCTTCGTTCGCATGAAACCGTGGGCGGAACGCAAGACCGCGGCGCTGCACGTGAACGGCATCATGGGCGGGCTGCGACCGCAATTCGCGGCGATCCCCGAAGCGGTCATCTTCCCCTTCAACATCCCGACCCTGTCCGGGTTCGGTGCGGCCTCGGGCTTCAACTTCCTGCTGCAGGACCGCAGCGGCTCGCTGACGATTGCGCAACTCGGCGAGCAATCACAGAAGTTCCTCGCCGCCGCCCGGCAGCGGCCCGAATTGGGCACGGTGTTCACCTCCTTCGACCCGAACTACCCGCAAGTCAAGGTGGAGCTGGACCGCGAGAAGGCGCGCACGCTCGGCGTGCCGGTGAACGAGGTCTTCCAGGCCCTGTCGACATCGCTGGGCGGCTCTTACGTCAACGACTTCAACCGCTTCGGGCGGCTGTATCGCGTGTACGCGCAGGCCGAAGCCGAGACCCGGCTGAAGGCCGAGGACATCGGCAAGATCTACGTGCGCTCGAAGACCACCAACGAGATGGTGCCGCTCGCCACCCTGGTGACCATCCGCGAAGTCGCCGGAGCCGAGCTGACGACGCGCTTCAACCTGCAGCGCTCGGTCGAAGTCCAGGGATCGCCGGCACCCGGCTTCACCTCGGGCCAGGCACTGGCCGCGCTGGAGCAGGTGTTCGCCGAGACCATGCCCTCGGAGATGGGCTTCGCCTACTCGTCGATGTCGTACCAGGAGAAGATCGCCCCGCCCGCCGGACCGACCTTCATCATGGCGATCGTCTGCGTGTTCCTGCTGCTGGCGGCGCTCTACGAGAGCTGGCGGCTGCCCTGGGCCGTGCTGCTCGGCTCGCCGCTCGTCGCGCTCGGCGCCTTCTTCGGCGTCTGGCTGGCGGGATTCGACAACAACGTCTATGTGCAGATCGGCCTGGTGATGCTGATCGGCCTGGCGGCCAAGAACGCGATCCTGATCGTCGAGTTCGCCAAGGCCAAGCACGAAGAGGGCTCGTCGCTCGAGGAGGCGGCGCTGGAGTCGGCGCGCCTGCGCTTCCGGCCGATCCTGATGACCGCGTTTGCCTTCATCCTCGGCGTGGTGCCGCTGATGCTCGCCTCCGGCGCGGGTGCCGGCGCGCAGAACGTGATGGGCACGGGGGTGTTCTGGGGCATGCTGGTCGCCACCGCGCTGGGCGTTTTCATCATTCCGGGCAACTACACGTTCGTCGAGGGACTTGGCCGCAAGGGCCAACCGGCCGCGAAGGCGGCGCCGGCCACGCCCACGGAGGAAGGAGCGCACTGACATGGCCCGCCGACAATCCCTGCTTCTCTGCGCCCTCGGCCTGTTCGCGGCCGGCTGCACGGTTGGACCCGACTACAAGCGGCCGGAGGTCTCGGCCCCGGCGGTGTATCGCGGGGCCGAAGCCGAGCGGCCGGCCACCGACGCCAAGTCGTTCGGCGATCTCGCCTGGACCGGCGTCTTCCAGGACCCCGACCTGCAGGCACTGATTCGCACCGCCCTGGCGCAGAACTACGACGTCCGCGTGGCGGCGGCGCGCATTCTGCAGGCGCAGAGCCAGCTCACGGTGTCCGAGTCGCTTTCCGCCCCGGTGGTGGACGGCGTATTGAGCGCCCCGTACAGCGCAACCTCGGGCTCGGACCGGCCGGCCACGGTTCCCGACCGCAGCTTCGAGCCCAGGCTCGGACTTGGGTTCAGCTGGGAACTGGACTTCTGGGGCCGGTACCGACGCGGCACCGAGGCCGCGCAGGCCGGGCTGCTCGCCGCGGAAGAGGCCCGCTATGCGGTCATGGCCACCTTGGTGGCCCAGGTCAGTCAGGCTTACCTGCGCCTGCGCGCGCTGGATCTCACGCTGGAGATCTCCAAGCGCACCGTGGCCTCGCGGGTGGATTCGCTCAATCTCGTGAAGGCCCGTCTGGACGGTGGCGTGGCGGGAGTTCTCGAAGTGCGCCAGGCCGAGACGCTGCTCTACACGGCGACCAAGTCGATCCCCGAGGTCCAGCGGCAGATCGAGGAGACCGAGAATTTCATCAACATCCTGCTCGGGCAGAACCCCGGCCCGGTCAAGCGCGGGCGTCCGCTCGAACGGCAGATCACCGCGCCGACGCTGCCTTCGGGCCTGCCGTCCGACCTGCTGACCCGGCGGCCGGACATCCGCCAGGCGGAGCAGCAACTGGTTGCCGCGAATGCGCAGGTCGGCGTCTCCAAGGCATTGCTCTATCCGCAGATCACGCTCGGCGGGTTTGCCGGCGGCAGCAGAATGACCGTCGACGGCACGAGCTTCGGGCCGTACGGCATATTCAATGTCGTTGGCGACATCGTCTTGCCGATCTTCAACGCCGGTCGCCTGCAGGCCGATGTCGCCTTCAACGAGGCGCGCGCGCAGGAAGCCGCCCTGCTGTACGAGCAGACGCTGCGCCAGGCGTTCCGCGACGTGTCCGACGCCCTGGTCGGCATTCGCAAGCGGCAGGAGTTCCGGCAGCAGCAGGAACTGCTCGTCAGCGCGCTCGCGGACGCCAGCGAGGTGGCCAAGCTGCGCTACGAAGGCGGAGTCTCCAGTTACCTCGAAGTCCTGGATACCGAACGCCAGCTGTTCGACGCCGAGCTGCAGCTGGTCCTCGCAAGGCGCGACGAATTCGTCAGCGTGGTCCAACTGTACAGGGCGCTGGGCGGCGGCTGGACGGACGAGTCGGCGAAGGCGGCACCGCAACCGCTCGCCCGTGCAAGCGCTAACTAGCGGAGGGCGGGGAACACACTCGCCCTGCGTGCGCTGACCGTGACGGCGGACTTCGATCCGGTCGACCTCGTCCTGCGCAACGGCCGCACGGTGCGCCTGCGCGCCATCGTTCCCGCGCGACGAGGAGGAGCTCCTGCAGGCCTTCGAGCGCCTCGGGTCGCACTCGCGCTACATGCGCTTCATGCACGCGGTGCGCGAGGCCAACGTCCCGCGGCTCGGACGGTACTGGATTCGTTTCCGGAAAAGGGGCTCGCCATCGCGGCGACAGTCCCGGCGAGCGACGGCATCGACATCGTGGGGACCGCCAGCTTCGTCGTGGGAACCGCCGATGACTGCGAGTTCGCGGTCACCGTGGCCGAGAGCTGGGCCGGCGCCGGGCTGGGGCGCGTCGCTCATGACGCAGCTCATCGAGGCGGCGAGGCGGCGCGGGCTGCGCGAGATGGTGGGTTACGTGCTGGCGGAGAACCAGCCGATGCTGCGCCTCGCCTCGCGGGTCGGCTTCGAGGTGGCCCGGGATCCGGACGACTTCACGGCGCGCATCTGCCGCCTCGAGCTGCAGGAGGCGGCGGGACGGGGTAAAAGCCCCGCCCGCGCCAGGCGCGGGCGGGATGCTGCAGCCGGCTAGAAGCGGTAGTCGACGCCGATGAGGTAGCTGTCCACCTCGATCTTGTCGTTCTTCATCCACTCGGCGAAGAGACCCCAGTTCCTGTTGAAGTTCCAGCGGCCGCCGACGCCGTAGGTCGCGCCGCTCTGGCGATCCGACTCGCTGGCCGTCGCGAGCACCGTGTTGGCGTTCACCTTGATCTCCGACTCCTCCCAGCCCAGGCGCGCGTACAGGTCGAACTGCTGGATGGGCGCGATCGCCACGAGCGAGATGCCGTAGGACTTGGCCTTGGCCGAGCCGCTCACCGCGGTCGAGCCGACGTTGCCGCTGAAGCTGTAGCTGCCGAGATCGTAGTAACCGACTTCGGCCGCGAGGTACTGGTGGAAGCGGTAGCCGCCACGGACGGTGTAGGTCGTTTCGGAATCGTCGATGGAGGCGTTGGCAAGGCCGGTCAGGTCCGAGCCGGACTTGTTGAGGTTGCCGACGCCGAAACCGGCGCCGATGTACCAGCTGGGCATCGAGGCCTGCTGGGCGAAAGCGGGGACCGCGGAAAGGGTGGCGGCGGCGAGTGCGGCCACGGCGAACTTCTTGATCATTGATTGCTCCATGGAGGATTGGGAAAGAACGCACCGCCCGAGTCTGGTGCCGGTTCGCGGATGCGGCGCTGCAGCAAACATTGTAACATTACCCGTTACGCCTTCCCGCCTCGCCGGTCGGTCGGCTGGCGTAGAGTGGGGAGGGCCTGCGGCTGCTGGCGCTTGCCACAGGGGTGGGGGAGTCGTGATCCGTCTTCTGTTGTGCGTCGCAGCATGTCCGTGGGGGCTGCCTCGAGCACGAGCGCGCCGGCAAGCCCCCGGTGCTGCACTTCGACTACGAGATGGTGCTCGACGGGCGCAGCCTGGCGCGCCCCGTCAACTACGCGCTCGGTGCGCATCGTGCCGCCGGAAAGGCGTCACGGTCGACCCGAAGCGCCGTCCCTACGTGATCATCGACCCGCGCGCCGGACACGGGCCCGGCATCGGCGGCATGAAGGACGACTCCCAGGTGGGTGTGGCGCTGCGCGACGGCCATCCCGTCTACTTCGTGATCTTCTTCCCCGACCCCGAGCCGGGGCAGACGCTGCTCGACGTGACCGAGGCCGAGCGCCAGTTCATCGCCAAGGTGCGCAGCCTGCATCCGCAGAGCGCCAAGCCGGTGGTGGTCGGCAATTGCCAGGGCGGCTGGGCGGCGATGATGGTGGCCGCGGCCAACCCGGACGACGTCGGCCCCATCGTGATCAACGGCGCGCCGATGTCCTACTGGGGCGGGGCGTGCAGCGAGGGCGAGGGCGACAACCCGATGCGCTACGCCGGCGGCAACCTCGGCGGCACGTGGCTCGCCTCGCTCACGGCGGACCTGGGCGACGGCATCTTCGACGGCGCCTGGCTGGTGGACAACTTCGAGGGCCTGAATCCCGCCAACACCTGGTGGGACAAGTACTACAACCTCTTCGCGAAGGTGGACACCGAGGCGCCGCGCTTCCTCGACTTCGAGCGCTGGTGGGGCGGCTTCTACCTGATGAACCGCGAGGAGATCGAGTGGATCACGCAGAACCTCTTCGTCGGCAACAAGCTGTGGAAGGGGGGCGTCAAGTCGCAGGCCGGCAACTTCCTCGACCTGCGCGAGCTGCGCACGCCGGTGATCCTGTTCGCCTCGATGGGCGACAACATCACGCCGCCGCAGCAGGCCTTCAACTGGGTGGCCGACGTCTACGGCTCCACCGAGGAGATCAAGGCGCGCGGCCAGGTGATCGTCGGGCTCATGCACGAGAACGTCGGGCACCTCGGCATCTTCGTCTCCGGCAAGGTGGCGAAGAAGGAGTACACGCAGATCGTCTCGGTGCTCAAGAGCATCGAGGCGCTGTCGCCGGGTCTCTACGCGATGAAGATCCTCGAGGAGAAGGGGCGCGACGGCAAGACCGCCTGGCACGTCCAGTTCGAGGAGCGCCGGCTCGAGGACATCGTCGCGCGCCTGAACCGGGTCGAGCGCGGGGACGAGGAGCCCTTCGAGGCCGCCGCCGGCGCTGTCGGAATTCAACCAGCGGGCCTACGAGCTGTTCGCGCGGCCGCTGGTGCAGGCGATGGCGAATCCCCTCACAGCCAAGCTCGGCCGCCAGTTCCACAAGCTGCGCTTCGAGCGCTGGTCGATTTCGGACGTGAACCCGTTCCTGTGGTGGCTCAAGCCCGCTGCGGACGCGGTGAAGGCCGCGCGTGCCGAGGTTCCCGAGGACCAGGCGCTGCGCCGCGGCGAGCAACTCGCCGCGGAGATGGTGTCGGCCTCGCTCGACCTCTACCGCGACCTGCGCGACGCGAATTCGGAGGCGCAGTTCTTCCAGGTCTACGGCAACCTCCTGCACCTGGCCGGGGGCGCGCGGCCGCCGAAGGAAGCGCCCGTGACCGACCGCCGCGATCTCACGGTGGTGAAGCAGGCTCTCGCGGCGATCGAACAGGGCGGCTACCCCGAGGCGATCGCGCGCTGCGCGTGCCTGCTCAAGGCGAAGGGCCATCCGCTGCCGCTCGAGGATCTCGCAACGAAGGCGGAGCTCATGGCGGATTACGGCGACCTGCTGCCCGCGCTCGAGCGCGACGCGGCGCGGCGCGTGCGCGGCATGCAGGAGATCATCGTGGACCGCGAGCCCGAGCGGGCGCTCGCGACGCTGCCGCGGCTGCTGCGCGACCCGGCGGACCGCGAAAGGCTCGCCGAGCTGCTCGGCCGGCTGCTCGCCGACCGCCGCGTCCCCTGGGGCCGGGCGACGCCCGAACAGCACGCCATGCTCGGGCGCATCCGCGAGGCGATCGGAGGCCGGCTGCGGCTTGCCGCTGCAGCGGCCGCGAAAGCCCGCAAGGCGGTCGCGCGCAAGGCCGTTGCCAAGGCGGTCGACCGCAAGCCCGCCAAGGCGCGCAAAGGCACGCGCGCGAAAGCGCGCCTGAGCATTCCGCCCCAGACTCCTGGAGACACGCATGGACACTGCCGCACGCAAGCACGACGGGTACGACCGGCTCATCGCCGCCTGCAAGGGCCTGCCGCCGACGCCGACGGCGGTCGCGCACCCCTGCGACGAAAGCTCGCTCGCGGGCGCGCTGGACGCGGCGAAGCTGGGTCTCATCGCGCCGATCCTGGTGGGGCCCGCAGCGCGCATTCGCACGATCGCGCAGAAGCACGGCCTCGACCTCGGCGGGCTCGAGATCGTCGACTCCGCCCACAGCGTGGAGTCGGCGGCAAGGCGGTGGCGCTGGTGCGCGAGGGCCGCGCCGAGGCGCTGATGAAGGGCAGCCTGCACACCGACGAGCTGATGGGCGCAGTGGTGCGCCGCGAGACGGGCCTGCGCACGGCGCGGCGCGTCAGCCACTGCTTCGTCCTCGACGTGCCGGGGCACGAGAACGCCCTCATCGTCACCGACGCGGCGGTGAACATCGCGCCGACGCTGGTGGACAAGGTCGACATCGTGCAGAACGCGATCGACCTGGCGCACGCCCTGGGCATGGCCGAGGTGCGGGTGGCGATCCTCTCGGCGATGGAGACGGTGAACCCGGCCGTGCCCTCGACGGTCGAGGCGGCGGCGCTGTGCAAGATGGCCGACCGCGGCCAGATCACCGGCGCCATCCTCGACGGCCCGCTGGCCCTCGACAACGCGATCGACCTCGCCGCGGCGAAGATCAAGAAGATCGACTCGCCCGTGGCGGGGCGCGCCAACGTGCTCGTGGTGCCGGACCTCGAGGCGGGCAACATGCTCGCCAAGAGCCTCACCTTCCTCGCCGGGGCGGACGCCGGGGGCATCGTGCTCGGCGCGCGCGTGCCGATCATCCTCACCAGCCGCGCCGACTCGATCATCGCGCGGCTCGCCTCGTGCGCCGTCGCGGTCCTCGTGGCCAGGGCGCGGCGCGAGAGCGCGGCGCGCGCCGTGGGCTGACCATGCGGCGTCATCGCGGTCGTCAACGCCGGCTCCTCGAGCGTCAAGTTCTCCGTCTACGCCGAGCGCGGCGACGCGCTCGAACTGGTGCTGCGTGGCCAGGTCGAGGCGATCCACACGGCGCCGCGCTTCACCGCGAAGGACGCCACAGGGCGCGACGCGCGGCGAGAAGAGCTGGGGCGAGGGCACGGCCCTCGGCCACGCGGGCGCCGTCGACCACATCGTCGCGTTCGTGCGCGAGCGAGCTGCCCGGACGAAACGCTCCTCGCCGTCGGCCATCGCGTGGTGCACGGCGGCCTCGACTACTCGGACCCGGTGACGCGTGGACGCGGGCGTGCTCGCCGCGCTCGAGAAGTTCGTGCCGCTCGCGCCCCTGCACCAGCCGCACAACCTCGCGCCCATCCGCCTGCTGCTCGAGCGCGCTCCGGAGCTGCCGCAGGTCGCCTGCTTCGACACCGCGTTCCACCGCGCGCAGCCCGAGCTCGCGCAGATGTTCGCGCTGCCGACGGCGTTGCACGACGAGGGCGTGCGCCGCTTCGGCTTCCACGGGCTGTCCTACGAGTACATCGCCTCGCGCCTGCCGGAGATCGACGCGCGCGCGGCCTCGGGCGCACCGTCGTGCTGCACCTGGGCAACGGCGCGAGCATGTGCGCGATGCAGGGCGGCCGCAGCGTGGCGAGCACGATGGGGTTCACGGCGGTCGACGGCCTGCCCATGGGCACGCGCTGCGGCAACATCGACCCGGGCGTGATCCTCTACCTCATGGACGAGCGCGGCATGGACGCGCGCGCGGTCGAGAAGCTGATCTACAGCCAGTCCGGGCTGCTCGGCGTCTCGGGCGTCTCGAGCGACATGCGCACGCTGCTGGCCTCGCCGGAGCCGCGCGCGAAGCTCGCCGTCGACCTGTACGTCTACCGCATCGGGCGCGAGCTCGGCTCGCTCGCCGCGGCGCTGGGCGGGCTGGACGCGATCGTCTTCACCGGCGGCATCGGCGAGAACTCCGCCGAGATCCGCGCCCGGGTCTGCCGCGACGCGGCCTGGCTCGGCGTCGAGCTGGACGCCGCCGCGAACGACTCCGCAGGCGCCGCGCATCGCGACCGGCCGCCTCGCGCGTGGCCGCGTGGACGCTGCCCACCAACGAAGAGCTGATGATCGCGCGCCACACACGCCGCGCTGCTGGAGGAGCCCGCATGAACGACCAGACCCCGCGCCCCGTCCTCGCCGGCACGCCGCGCCCTCGTGGTGGGCATCGCCAACGAGCACTCGATCGCCTGGGGCTGCGCGAAGGCGTTCCACGAGCTGGGCGCCGAAGTCGCGGTCACCTACCTCAACGAGAAGGCGAAGCCCTACGTCGAGCCGCTCGCGCAGCAGATCGACGCGCCGCTCTTCCTGCCGCTCGACGTCGCGAAGCCCGGCGAGCTCGAGGCGGTGTTCGAGCGCATCAAGGCGCACTGGGGTTCGCTCGACATCGCTCGTGCACTCGATCGCCTGGGCGCCCAAGGGCGACCTCGAGGGCGGGCTCCTCGACTGCTCCGCGGACGGGTTCGCGCAAGGCGATGGACATCTCCTGCCACTCGTTCGTGCGCATGGCGAGGCTCGCCGCGCCGCTCATGAACGAGGGCGGCACGCTCTTCGCGATGAGCTACCACGGCGCGCAGAAGGTGGTCACGAACTACAACGTGATGGGCCCGGTGAAGGCGGCGCTGGAGGCCTCGTGCCGCTACCTCGCCTACGAGCTGGGGCCGCAGCAAGATCCGCGTGCACGCGATCTCCCCGGGCCCGCTCAAGACCCGCGCCGCCTCGGGCCTGAAGGACTTCGACCTGCTGCTGAACGAGGCGGTGCAGCGCGCGCCCGTCGGCGAGCTGGTGGACATCATGGACGTGGGCTTCGCCTGCGCCTACCTCGCCACGCCGTACGCGCGGCGCATCACCGGCGAGACGATGTACGTGGACGGCGGCGTGAACATCATGGCCTGAGGCGCGGGCGCGGCTTGACCCGCGTCAACGACCCGCCTGCCGTCCGGCCCATGATCCCAACTGGATATTTCCCGAAAGGAATGCCATGAAATCGCTTCGCCTGAGCTTCCTCGTCGCCGTGCTTGCCGCCTTCGCCGGCGGCGCGATGGCGCAGCAGTACGTCTATCCGGCCAAGGGCCAGTCCAAGGACCAGCAGAAGAAGGACGAGTCCGCCTGCCACCAGTGGGCGGTGGAGCAGTCGAAGTTCGACCCCGCCAATCCGCCGCCCGCGCAGGCGGCCGCCAAGCCGCGCCACGACGGCGACCGGCACGACGCCCGGCGCCGGCGCCCGGGGTGCGGCGCGCGGCGCGGTGGTGGGCGAAGCGGTCGGCGGAGATGCGAGCTCCGGCGCAGCGGCGGGCGCGGCCGTGGCGCGCAGCCAGAGCCGCAAGCAGAATGCGGCCGCGGCCCAGCAGAGCCAGCAGCAGGCCTCGCAGCAGCAGCAGGCCGGGCAGCAGGCCTACCAGAAGGCGCGCGGCGCCTGCCTGGAGGGCAAGGGCTATAGCGTCAAGTAGCGTGCCGGGGAAGGCCACGATGAACCGCGCGACACTGGCGGCGCTCGTCGCCCTCCTGCGCCGCTTTCTCTCGCCGGCCGGGCGCGCGCAGGACATCGAGCCGCGCGCCTACTCGAACGCGCCGCATCGGCGTGAATTTCCTCATCGCGGGCGTCGCCGCCACGCGCGGCGGGCTGTCGTTCGATCCTTCGCTGCCCATCGATGACCCCTCGCTCCGGACCGGGAACGCGGTCCTCGGTTATGCGCGAGTGATCGAGCTGTGGGGCCAGTCGGCCAAGGTCGACGTGGTCGCGCCCGTACACCTGGCTCTCCGGCGAAGCGATCTACGCGGGCCAGCCGGTAGCGCGGGTCGTGGACGGCACTCTCCGACATCTCCTTTCGCCTGAACGCGAACCTCTACGGCGCGCCGGCCATGGACCTGCAAGGAGTTTGCGCGGCCTACGAGCAGGACGTCATCGTCGGCGCGAGCCTGCGCGTCATCGCGCCCATGGGGCAGTACGACAACACCCGCGTGGTCAACATCGGCGGCAACCGCTGGTCGTTCAAGCCCGAGATCGGCATCTCCAAGGCGACCGGCCCGTGGACCTTCGAGCTCACCGCCGCGGCGACGATCTACACCGACAACACCGACTTCTACGGCGGCAAGACGCGTTCGCAGGACCCGATCTACTCGGCGCAGTTCCACGTCATCCGCAGCTACCCCTCGGGCATCTGGGCTTCCCTCGACGCGACCTGGTTCGCCGGCGGGCGAACGACGATCGACGGCGTGCAGGCCAACGACCTGCAGCAGAACTGGCGCCTGGGCGGAACGCTCGCCTACCCGCTCGACCGGAACAACTCCATCAAGTTCTACGCGAGCAGCGGCATCTCGGACCGCACGGGAAACAACTACGACCTGCTCGGCATCGCCTGGCAGTACCGCTGGGGCGGCGGGCTCTAGGGGCCCGCGGAAAGGACAGCCATGCTCAAAGTCTTTCAATCGATTTTTCGCGGCGCTTCCGTGAAGGAAGGCGGTCATCCCCGGGAACTGGTGGACCGGGCCGTCGAGCGCGCGCTCGACGCGACCGACCCGCGCATCCGCGCCGCTGTCGGGGTTCCGCAAGAAGCTGGAGCCCGCCGTCGTGCGCGCCATCGACCACGTGAAGGCCATGGCGCTCGGCATGCCGGCACCCGTCGAGGCGAGCCGCGCCACCTACGGCACCGACGTGCGGCTCGCCGCGTTCTTTGCCTCGCCCGACCGGATGGCGGAGGTGTTCGGCGCCGACCGCGCGCTGATCGAGTTCCTCGCGAGCCCCGCGGGCACGGGCACCGAGCCGATCCTCGCCGTGCTCCTCGTGGAGCGCACGGAGAAGAAGGTGCTCGGCATGGTGCAGCAGGACGGCCGGGTGATGCAGGAGGTGGCGCAGGTCCAGGTGAGCTTCGACAAGCACCGCCTCGTCGACCCCTGGCGTGGCGGAGGACGACCTGCGCCGGTCGCTCGCGCGCCGCGCCTACGACCAGCTCCTCACGATGGCGCTTGCGCGCATCGCCGAGGTCGGCGGGGAGCGCGAGTCGCTGGAGGCGAGCCAGTCGGTGCTGCGCGCGAAGCTGCGGGCACTCAAGAGCGCGCGCTGGGACTTCTCGGAAGGCGGCGAGGAGCCGCCGGAGCCGGCCGCGCTCGAGGCGAAACTCGCCGACATCGAGAAGCAGCTCGCAGGCGACGGGCACGGGGTCCACGGCGATCCCGCGCCACCTCGAGGTCCTCGTCGAGACCCTGTCGAAGCCGGAGGAGCAGCTGCGCATCGAGCCGGTGAAGATCCTCATGGACCGCCTGGGGATCCGGCAGGCGAGCGCCAGCGGCATGACCGTCGAGCTCGATCTGCGCGAGCTGCGCAACGCCGCCGGGGCGACGGCGGTGGCGCTCCCCATCGCGATCCCGCGCGGCGAGATCCCGAAGCGCGACATCCACGCCGAGATGCGGCGCGCGTTGTTGTGAGGGCGGTTCTTGGCGCGTCGCTCGTCGCGACCGCCCTGCTCGCTGCGGCCGCCCTGCCTGCCGCGGCCGTTTCGCTCGACGACCTGCGCGACCCGGAGGACGGTCGCTTCGACACCTCGCGCTTCCTCCTCGACCTGGACGGCTTCCTGCCGGTGCCGCTCATCGTCACGGAGCCGGCCATCGGCTACGGCGGCGGGGTGGCGCTCCTCTTCTTCGACCGCAACGCGCAGCCCCTGGGCGAGGCCGCGCGGGCCGGGCGCTTCGTGCCACCCGACATCACGACGGCCGGGGGCATCGCGACCGAGAACGGCACCCGCGGGGGATTCGCGGGGCACCTGGGCTTCACGAGCGACGGCAACTGGCGCTACCTCGGCGGGGTCGCCCGCGCCTCGCTGAACCTGAGCTACTTCCTCGACACGCCGCTGCCGGGCGGCGGCAACGGGCTCGACTACAACCTCGAGGCGGACTTCGTGGTCGCGGAGGCGCGCCGGCGCATCGGGCAATCGGACTGGCACGCGGGGCTGCGCTACCTGCGCGCCGATACCCGCAGCCGCTTCGACCGGGACACGCCCGCGCAGGTGCCCGCGCGCGATCTCGACGTCACGATCGCGGGCCTCGCCCTGGTTGCCGAGTACGACGACCGCGACACCATCTTCACGCCCGGCTCGGGCACGCGCGTGCAGCTGCAGGCCACCGACTTCGGCCCGCGCTTCGGCGGCGACCCGTCGTTCCGGCTCCTCAAGGCGGCGGTCAACACCTACGCGAGCCCGCAACGCAACGTGGTGCTGGGCGCGCGCCTGGATTTCCGCGGCTCCTCGGGCGACACGCCCTTCTACGCGGTCCCCTTCATCGAACTGCGCGGCATTCCCTACCTGCGCTACCAGGGCGAGCGCGTGGCGGTCGCGGAGCTGGAGGCGCGCTGGAACCTGGACGGGCGCTGGTCGCTCGTGGGCTTCGGGGGCGCCGGCCGCGCCGCCGAGCGCGGGGGCGACCTCGGTTCCGCGCCGACGCGCTGGGCCGGCGGAGTGGGGCTGCGCTACCTGCTCGCGCGGGCGATGGGCCTGCACGCGGGCATCGACGTGGCGCGCGGGCCGGAGGAAAGCGCCTTCTACCTCATCGTCGGCTCGGCCTGGCGCTGATTGAGGGGATTGAAGGGGACGTTACCCAATTGGGTAACGTCCCCTTCAATCCCCTTCAGCGCGTTGAGCTTCTCGAGCAGCGAGACGCAGCTTCTCCGGCTCGTCCGTCTTCATCACCCGCGCCACCAGCGCCGCGATGTCGGGCAGGCTCGTGGAGAGCACGCGCTGCTTCACCGCGAGGATGCTGGCCGGGTGCATCGAGAAGTGGCGCAGTCCGAAGCCCAGCAGCAGCCGCGTGAGCGCCACGTCGCCCGCCATCTCGCCGCAGATCGCCACCGGCTTCTCGTGCTGGTGGGCGGTGCGGATCACGCCCATGATCAGCGCCAGCACCGCCGGGTGCAGCGGGTCGTAGAGGTGCGCCACGGCATCGTCGGCGCGGTCGATGGCGAGCGTGTACTGGATCAGGTCGTTGGTGCCGATGGAGAGGAAGTCGAGCTTGCGGATGAACATCGGCAGCGCGATGGCCGCGGCCGGGATCTCGATCATGCCGCCCACGGGCACGAAGGGATCGAACTTCACGCCCTCGACCTTCAGCTCCTCCTTGGCGCGCTCCACGGCGGCGAGCGTCTGGTTCAGCTCGGCGTACGAGGAGAGCATCGGGATCAGGATCATCGCCTTGCCGTGGCGCGAGGCGCGCAGGATGGCGCGCAGCTGGGTATTGAAGATCTGCGGCTCCGCCAGGCAGTAGCGGATGGCGCGCAGGCCCAGCGCCGGGTTCTCCGCGGCATTCTCCTGCCCGTCCAGCGCCTTGTCGGCGCCGATGTCGAGGGTGCGGATCGTCACCGGGCGCCCCTTCATGCCCTCGACCACGTCGCGGTAGGCCTCGTACTGCTCGTCCTCGTCCGGCAGGTCGCGGCGGTTCATGAACAGGAACTCGCTGCGGAAGAGGCCGATGCCGGTGGCGCCGCTCGCGCGCACGCGCTCGAGGTCCGACGGCAGCTCGATGTTGGCGTAGCAGCTGCACGGTCGTCCCGTCGAGCGTGGCGGCCGGCGCCGTCTTCAGGCGCTTCAGCTTGTCGCGCTCGAGCTTCGCCTGGTTCTGCTTGAGGCGGTATTCCGCGAGGACGGCGCGGTCGGGGTTGACGATGAGCACGCCCTGCGTGCCGTCGACCACGATGAGCTCGTCCTCGCGGATCATCGTGCGCGAGTGGTGCAGGGCGACGATGGCGGGGATGGCGAGCGAGCGGGCGACGATCGCCGTGTGCGACGTGGCGCCACCCATGTCGGTCACGAACGCCGCGAACGGGTGCTCGCGGAAGAGGATCACGTCGGCGGGCGAGAGGTCGCGCGCGACCAGGATCATGTCCGTGTCCTGGCGCGTCGGCTTGATGGCGATGCGCCGCTTGCGAGCCGGCCAGGGCGGCGAGCACGCGCTCGGCCACCTGGCGCACGTCCGCCTCGCGCTCGCGCAGGTACTCGTCCTCGATCTCGTCGAACTGGGCGGTGAGCTCGTCCAGCTGCGCGCGCAGCGCCCACTCGGCGTTGCAGCGCTGCTCCTTGATGATCTCGCGCGGCGCCTCCGAGAACGCGCTGTCCTCGAGGAGCATCAGGTGCACGTTCACGAACGGCGCCAGCTCGGAGGAGGCGCTGTGGCGCACGCTGTCGGCGAGCTCCTTCAGCTCGTCGCGCACCTCCTTCACCGCACGGTCGTAGCGGCGCTGCTCGCGGCTCACGTCGTAGGCGGGAATCTCGTAGTGGTCCACCTCGGTGGACATGCCGAGGAACAGGTGCGCGTGCCCGATGGCGATGCCGCCGGACACGCCGATGCCGTGCATCGTGAAGCAGACGTTCCTGGGTGCGGGAGCGGGTCCGTCGGCGGCCATGGCGGTCGGGGCCCTATTCGCCTTCGTCGAACTTGTCGGCGATCAGCTTCGCGAGCGCGGCGAGGGCTTCCTCTTCCTGCGGCCCGTCGGTCTCGATCTCCACGGACGCGCCCTTGCCTGCGGCCAGCATCATCACGCCCATGATGCTCTTCGCGTTGACCCGCTTGCCGTTGCGCGACAGGTGCACGCCGCACGGGAAACTTCGCGGCGGTCTGCGTGAGCTTGGCGGAGGCCCGGGCGTGCAGCCCGAGCTTGTTGACGATCTCGACGACCTGCTTCTGCATGGGCGGCGCCTTCCTCAGGCCGCCGCGGGCATGCGGGTCACGCCCTCGGTGCCGCCGGAGAGCGCCTTGTCGACCACCATCTCGAGGGGCTCGTTGCGGTAGGTGAGGGCGCGGATCAGCATCGGCAGGTTCACGCCGGCGATGCCCTCGACGCGCCCCGGCTCGAGGAGCTTCGTGGCGATGTTCGAGGGCGTGGCGCCGTAGATGTCCGTCATCACCAGCACGCCCTGGCCCTGGTCGAGGAAGCGGATCAGGTCGCGGGCGGTCGGGAGTATCTCCTCCGGATCGTCGTGGACCGTCACGCCCAGCTGGCGCACGTAGAGGGGGCGCTTGCCGAGTACGTGGCTCGCGCAGTGGATGAGGCTTTCGCCGAAGGCGCCGTGGGAGACGAGGAGGATGCCGATCATGCGGCCATTTTAGGCCACCGGACGAAATTAGGGACTGTCCCTGTTTACACCTTGCGCAGCACCAGCGTGGCGTTGGTGCCGCCGAAGCCGAACGAATTCGACATCACCGTGGTGAGTCGGGCATCGCGGGTTTCGGTGACCAGGGGCAGGTCGCCCACCGCCGGGTCCGGGGTCGTCACGTTCGCCGAGCCGGCGATGAAGCCGCCCGCCATCATCAGCAGGCAGTAGATCGCCTCCTGCACGCCGGCGGCGCCGAGGGAGTGGCCCGACAGCGACTTGGTCGACGAGAAGGGCGGGGCGCGACCGCTCCGACGGCAGCGAAGGTCTCGCGGATCGCGCCCAGTTCGGCCACGTCGCCCACGGGAGTCGAGGTGCCGTGGGTGTTGAGGTAGTCGACCGGAGCGCGCACGGTCTCGAGCGCCATCCGCATGCAGCGCACGGCACCTTCGCCGGAGGGCGCGACCATGTCGTAGCCGTCGGAGGTCGCGCCATAGCCCGACGACTTCGGCGTAGATCCTGGCGCCGCGCTTGCGCGCGTGCTCGTACTCCTCGAGCACGACCATGCCGCCGCCCCCGGCGATCACGAAACCGTCGCGGTCGGCGTCGTAGGCGCGCGAGGCCTCGGTCGGCGTGGCATTGCGCCGCGACGACAGCGCGCCCATCGCGTCGAACAGGCACGAGAGCGACCAGTGCAGCTCCTCGCCGCCGCCGGCGAACATCACGTCCTGCTTGCCCAGCGCGATCTTCTCCGCGCTCTCGCCGATGCAGTGCGCGCTGGTCGCGCAGGCCGAGCCGATGCTGAAGTTGATCCCCTTGATCCCGAAGGGCGTGGCCAGGCAGGCCGAGGTGGTGCTGGTCATGGTGCGCGGCACCATGAACGCCCCGATGCGCTTGATGCCCTTGGTGCGGGCGATGTCGGCCGCCTCGACCTGGTTTTCCGGCGAGCCGCCGCCGGAACCGGTGATGAGTCCGGTGCGGGGGTTGGAGACCATGTCCGGCGTGAGCCCCGAGTCGGCGATGGCGTCCTTCATCGCGACGTAGGCGTACGCCGCGGCCGGGCCCATGAAGCGCCGCACCTTGCGGTCGATCGCGGCGTCGAGGTCGATGACCGGGGCGCCGGCGACGTGGCTGCGGAACCCCATCGTCGCGTACTCGGGCTGGAAGGTGATGCCCGAGCGCAGTTCCCGGAGGGATTCGCTCACGCTGCGCTTGTCGTTGCCGAGGCAGGAGACGATTCCCAGTCCGGTGATGACGACGCGTCGCATCAGAAGGCCTCCGTGGACGTGAAGAGCCCGACCTTGAGATCGGTGGCGGTGTAGATCTCGCGGCCGTCGACCAGCATGCGGCCGTCGGCGATGCCCAGCACGAGCTTGCGCTCGATCAGGCGCTTGATCGTGAGCTCGTAGGTCACCAATTTCGCGGTCGGCAGGACCTGGCCGGTGAACTTGACCTCGCCCACGCCCAGCGCGCGGCCGCGGCCGGGGTTGCCGCGCCAGCCCAGGTAGAAGCCGAGCAGCTGCCACAGGGCGTCGAGCCCGAGGCAGCCGGGCATCACCGGATCGGTCTCGAAGTGGCAGGCGAAGAACCAGAGATCGGGCTTCACGTCGAACTCGGCGATGAGCTCGCCCTTGCCTGCCGCACCACCCTCGGCGCTGATGCGGGTGATGCGGTCGAACATCAGCATCGGGGGCAGGGGCAGGCGGGCGTTTTCCGGCCCGAACAGGCGGCCTTGGCCGCAGGCGATCAGGTCTTCGCGGGGATAGGCGGATTTGGGTTGCAACGCGGCGATCTTTCGACGGTCGGAGCGGAAAGAATACCTCGTCTCGCGTATTTGCAGGACGCCGTGGACGGCCCGGGTCAGGCGGCCCGGATCGGCGTGACTTCGGCCATGGTGCCCGATGCGGGCGCGATGCGCGTGGCGGGGAAGACGCAGGAAAACGTGCTGCCTTCCCCGAGTTCGCTCGCGATGTCGAGCCGTCCCTGGTGGCGCTGCAGCACGTGCTTGACGATGGCGAGCCCAAGGCCCGTGCCTCCGGAGGCGCGCGAGCGGCTGCGGTCGACGCGGTAGAAGCGCTCGGTCAGGCGCGCGATGTGCTCCGGCGCGATGCCCTCGCCGTTGTCCTTCACGCGCATGACCGGCTCGCCGTTCTCCACTTTCCAGGTGACGACGATCTCGCCGCCGGGGGGCGTGTAGCGGATGGCGTTGGTGACCAGGTTGGAGAAGGCGCTGCGCACCTCCTCGCGGCTCGCGAGCAGCCACACCGGCTCGATCTTCGTGGCGATGTGGTGCTCGCCGCGGTTGAGGCCCTCGGCCTCCAGCAGCACCGAACGCAGCAGGGCGGGAATGTCCACGGGCTCCTCGCGCAGGGGATAGCGCGAGTCCTCCAGCCGCGACAGCTGGAGGAGGTCCTCGACCAGGCGCTGCATGCGCTCGGCCTGGCCGGTCATGAGCTCGAGGGAGCGGCGATAGAGCTTCTCGTCGCTCGTGCGCGCGTCGGTGAGCGTCTCCAGGAATCCCTTCATGACGGTGAGCGGCGTGCGCAGCTCGTGCGACACGTTGGCGATGAAGTCGCGGCGCACCGCCTCGAGGCGCTCCCAGCGCGTCACGTCGCGGGAGAGAAGCAGCTTCTCGTGGTCGCCGTAGGGAACGAGCTGCACGGACAGCACGCGCTCGCTGTCTCCCAGGCCCTTGAGCGTGAGCGGCTCGCCGTAGTTCTTCGCTTCGAGATAGCCCACGAAGGCGGGATGGCGGATGAGGTTGGTGATCGTCTGCGCGCGGTCGTTCTTGAAGGCGAGGCCGAAGTGCGTCTCCGCCGAGGGGTTCATCCACTCGATGCGGTTGTCGACGTCGAGCACCACGACGCCGTCGGGCATGGCTTCGCGCCGCCTGCCGGAAGCGCCACAGGACGTGCGAGAGGCTCGCGCGGCTTTCGTGCTGCTTGCGTTGCATGCGGTGCAGGCGGGAGTAGATCTCGCCCCAGGCGCCATCGTCGTCGGGTATGTCTTCGGTCGACGGGCTGGCGAGCCAGCGCACGAGGCGCGCGCGGTCGCGCAGCCCGATCGCGACGGCGATCAGGAGGTAGACGAAGAGGAACAGCGCGGCAAAGATGCCGCCCGCGACGAGGCCGGTGAAAAGCGCTCCCAGGCCGGCAATGACGGCTATCGAGAGGAGGCGTCCGATCCAGTCGCGCATGAGTGGTCAGGACAAACGTACCAGGGACGGTTCTCCGGAACCGTCCCCGATACGTGTGCCTCCGATCAATTATGCCCGCGAGAAGCGGTAGCCGCTGCCGCGGATCGTCTGGATGAAGGACTGGTAGCCGCTCCTGGTCAGGGCGGCGCGCAGGCGGCGGATGTGCACGTCCACGGTGCGCTCCTCGATGAACACGTGGTCGCCCCACACGTGGTCGAGCAGCTGCGTGCGCGAATAGACGCGCTCCGGATGGGTCATGAAGAAATGCAGCAGCCGGAACTCCGTGGGCCCCATCACGAGGTCGCGGCCCTTGCCGGTGATGCGGTGCGCGGCGGGGTCCAGGCGCAGCCCGTGGTACTCGATGGCGTCGTCGGTGATTTCCGGCGCGCGGCGGCGCAGCACCGCCTTGATGCGGGCCTGCAGCTCGCGCACGGAAAAGGGCTTGGTGATGTAGTCGTCCGCCCCCGTCTCCAGCCCGCGCAGCTTGTCCTCTTCCTCGCCGCGCGCGGTGAGGAGGATGATGGGGAGCTTCTTCGTCCTTGCGTCCGCGCGCAGGCGCCGCGCGAACTCCAGGCCGCTCTGTCCCGGCAGCATCCAGTCGAGGAGCACCAGGTCGGGCAGTTCCTCCTGGATGCGCTCCAGGGCCTGCTCGGCGCTGTCGGCCATCACGACGCGGCTCCCGGCCTGCTCGAGGTTCAGTCCGATCAGTTCCTGGATCGCGGGTTCGTCTTCGACGACGAGGATGTGGGCGGGCATGGCGGAGGGCGGGCGATTGTTGCCGGCATGTTACGGGCCGGGCGTGACAGGAAGGTTACAGGCACGGGATTGCCGCCGCGCACCTCGGAAAGCAGGCGGGCGAATTCCGTCTTGACGACCGCGTAGCACTCGCAGGCGCGTGCTTCCAGTCCCGCCCGGTCGAGCACCGAGATGTGGCCGCGCCGGTAGCTGATGTAGCCGGCGCCCTGCAGCCTGCCGGCGGCCTCGGTGATCCCTTCCCGGCGCACACCCAGCGCGCCGGCGATCAGCTCCTGCGTCACGATCATTTCATTCGAGGGGAGGCGGTCGAGAGTCAGCAACAGCCATCGGCACAACTGCTGCTCGATCGTATGGTGCCGGTTGCAGGCGCCGGACTGGAAGATCTGCGTGACCAGCGCCTGCGTGTAACGCAGCAGCAGCCGGTGCACGAGCCCGGTGCGATCGAACTCCTCCTTCAGCACCTTTCCGCTCAACCGGTAGGCATGTCCCGCGGTCTGCACGACCGCCGAAGTGGGGGTGGCCTCGCCGCCCATGAACAGGGCGATGCCCAGCACTCCCTCGTTGCCCACCCCCGCCACCTCGACCGCCATGCCGTCCTGCAGGGTGTGCAGCAGGGAAACGATGGCGGTCGTGGGGAAGTGGGCGTACTGCAGCCGGCAACCCGGCTCGTGCAGGGCCTCACCCAGCCGCAGCGGGACCAGTTCCAGGAATGGAGCCAGGCGCCCGAATTCCGCGGCGGGCATGGCGGCGAGCAGGTGGTTCTGCGTGGGGCTGTGCGCAATCGTCATGGCGAGAGATCGGCGTCCGGCGCCCTATTTCCCCGCAGGGAGTTCGATGCCGATGCCGCGGTAACCGATGAAGCGGCACGACTGGCTGAACATCGGCTCGCCGCTGACCTGGAACGTCTGGCGCGAGCCGTCGGCGTTGACGCGGCTGAAGGCGAAGTCGAGGAACGGCTGCCGATCCGCGATCATCGCCTGCAGCTTCTCCCGCTCGGCCTCGTTCCAGCCTGCCGCGGCGGCATCGCTCCTGACTCCTGCGAGGGAATCGACGCGGATGCCGAGCATCTCCAGCACCGGGCCGGATACCTTGGTGAAGTTCCCGGCCTCGTCCTGCTCCCAGTACCAGTCGGAGGCGAGCTCCGTCAGGCTGCGGAAGCGCGCTTCGCTTTCGCGCAGCTCGGCCGTGCGCTCGCGCACCGTCTCTTCGAGCACCTTGCTGTAGCTCGCGAGCTTCTTGTACAGGAGCCGCACTTCCAGCATGTTGTGGATGCGCATCTTGACCTCGACCAGGTCGAACGGCTTGCTGATGAAGTCCTTGGCGCCGGCCTGCAGGGCGCGCAGCTTGTGGCCCGGCTGGGCCGTGAGGACGATCACCGGAAGGTAGGTGTCCGACTCGCTGGTCTTGAGGCCTTGCATCACCTCGAATCCGTCCATGCCGGGCATCTGCAGGTCGAGCAGGATCAGGTCGTAGGCGTTCCGGCGATGCAGCGCGCAGACTTCCTGGGGCTTCATCGTGGAGGTGACGCGCTTGTAGCCGGCCTCCTGCAGCAACTGCTCGAGCAGCAGGACGTTCGACTCCTGGTCGTCGACGATCAGGATCTTGCCGTCGAGAATGTCGATTGCGCGATTCATCATTGCCCTTTCCGTGCCTTCGCGCCCGACGGCTGCGCCTGGGCGAACGCCATCGCGACGTCCAGCGTATCCATGAACTCGTTGACCTTGATGGGCTTGGTGAGATAGCGGAAGAACCCGGCCGCGAGGCCCTTCTCGACATCGTGAGGCATGGCGTTGGCGCTGAGCGCAATCACCGGGATGTGCGCGGTCAGCGGATCTTCGGCCAGGAGTCGCATCGCCGTGATGCCGCTGATGCCGGGCAGGTTGATGTCCATCAGAATGACATGCGGAAGGCTCGCGCGCGCAATCTCGATGCCGCGGTTGCCATCCCGCGCACTCAGCAGGCGGATATCCGGCCGGCGTGCGATGAGATCCTCGACCAGCATCAGGTTGGCCGGATTGTCCTCGACATAGAGCAGGGTGCGCACCTGGGCGTCGGCACGAACCTGCGTGCGCGCCGCGGCCGGTTGCATGGTTGCGCCTGCGGCCGGTAGCCGCTCGACCGTCAGGTTCAATTCGATCCAGAACGTGCTGCCCGCGCCGACCGTGCTATCGGCGCCTATGGCGCCACCCATCAGGTCGACCAGCCGCTTGCTACACCACCAGGCCGATGCCCGTGCCCTCCTCGATGCTCGCTTCCTGTCCGAGCCGGTTGAACGGCTGGAAGAGTTGCGTCAGCTGTTCCGGAGTCAATCCCTTGCCGGTGTCCGTGACGGAGATGCGCATGCGGCCCGAAGCGCTCTCCATGCATGCGACGACCACGCCGCCGCCGGCCCGGTTGTACTTGATCGCGTTGGAAAGCAGGTTGATCAGCACCTGCTTGACCCGCGTCCGGTCGGCCTTGACGAAGTGGCGCAGGTCCAGCGATGGAAACGTCACGTTGATTCCGCGTTTTTGCGCCTGCGGTTCGATCATGGCCTGGCATTCGCGCATCACGTCGGCCAGCAGGACGGGCTCCAGCGACAGGGACAGCTTTCCGGACTCGATCAGCGCGAGATCGAGGACCTCGTTGATCAGTTCGAGCAGGTACCACCCCGCCTGGAGTATCTGGTCGATGCTGCGCTTCTGCGACACGGTGGGCGCCGGAGTGCCGGATTCCATGAGCTGGGCGAAACCGAGGATCGCGCTGAGCGGCGTGCGCAGCTCGTGGCTCATGCTGGACAGGAAGGCCGACTTGGCCAGGTTGGCCCTTTCGGCCAGGGTAATGGCGTTGTGCAGGTCGCTCTCGACCTGCTTGCGTACCGAATTGTCGCTGCCGATCAGGAGGTAGCCGATGATGCCGTCGTAGTCGTCGCGCAGCGCCGTGATCGACACGAGCGCCGGGAAGCGGCTGCCATCCTTGCAGATGTAGGTCAGCTCGTAGACGTCCTCGATCCCGCGCGAGGCCTTGAAGGCCAGCGCCTCGAAGCCCGGCGCAATGGTCGGTTCCAAGCTCCAGGCTCAATGCCTGTGCCCGTGCCGCCACTTCCCGGGGATCGTGGATGTCGCTGGGGCTGATCCTGTTCACCACCTCGGCCGCGGCATAGCCCAGCATGCGCTCGGCACCGACGTTGAAGAGCTGGATGATGCCCTTCTCGTCCGTGGCGATGATCGAGAAGTTGGCACTGGTGAGGATGGCGTTCTGCAGGGCCCCCGTCTTGAGCAGCGCTTCGCGGCGCCGCACTTCGGTGATCCCTTCGACGCTGCCGGCCGCGTCGGGGGCGCTTCTTCATCTCGATCATGGCCGGCCTTTCGGGAATGCTTCGCTCCTGTTCCGGAGCAACTGCGCAGTTTCCCGCTTTCGCCGGCGCGGCTCTGTACGGCAGGATACATAGGGGACGTTCGGCGCGCCCTGGCCATGCAGTGTCGCGCAGGGATCGCGGGGTCGGATACGGTACGGCAGGGCGCGCTGGCTCAGTCGCCCCAGTCCCGGATGACCTGATCGAGACCCTTGCGGTAATCCGGAAACTTCGGCTTCCAGCCCGGCACGCGCGGTGTCGGTGCCTCGGGTGGCATCGGCAGCGCCACCTGCTGCATGTGTTCCCGGGCAATGATCAGCTTGGCCAGGGGCCCGGAGATGGCGGGCAGATGCAGCGGGGTCTTCCGGCCGACCCGGTGCGCGAACGCATCCATCAGCTTCATGAACGGGATCGCGAGCCCGTCCGTGGCATAGAGGATCCTGCCTGCGTTTCGTGGCCTTGCGGCGGCGAGCAGGGCTGCGGCGGCATCGAGCTGGTGCAGGTGGTACTGCGGCGTGCGTCGCGGGCCGGACCAGTACGGCCGCCCGAGGCGAAAGGCATCGCGATAGGCGCGCAGGTCGGCGCTTTGCGGGCCGTACAGGTAGCCCAGGCGAACGACACAGCCGGGAACCGGGCCGGACAGGGCGAGTGCCTCGCATTCGCGGATGGTCCCGACCATGGAGCGCAGCGGTTCTTCCACGCATTCGCCCTGCTCGACGGCATGCACGAAGGCGAAGCTCGCGTGGACGAGGAGCGGCGCGCCTTCCTCCCGGGCCGCGCGAATCGCGCGGCGCGTGCCGGCAAGCGCGGTGCGGGCGTAGTCCTTCCAGGCATGACCGTCGTGCAACAGGCTGTTGGCCTGCTGTCCGGCAACGTTGACGTGCAGGGTCGTGCCGGCGCTTGTCGCGTGCGCGCGCGCGAGGATCCTTCCCAGTTCCGACCGTGCCCCGGTAACCGACAAGTTGAATGCGGTCATGATTCTCCCCTTGCCCGATGGGCGATCCCATCATAGGCCGGGTTCCGTGGGAAAATGCGCCATTCGACGCCCCGGAAACGCCATGGACCGCAACACCCCCCGCCCCACCGAGATCAAGCTGCACCAGAAGTCGCGCATCCTCGAGGTCGCCTTCGACGACGGCAAGCGCTACAACTTTCCCTGCGAGTACCTGCGCGTCTTCTCGCCCTCCGCGGAGGTGCGCGGCCACGGCCCCGGGCAGGAGGTCCTGCAGGTCGGCAAGCGCAACGTTGAGATCAAGGAAATCGAGCCCGTCGGCGTGTACGCGGTGAAGCTCGCGTTCTCGGACGGCCACGACACCGGGCTCTATTCCTGGGAATACCTGTACGAACTGGGCGAGAAGCAGGAATCGAGCTGGAAGAGCTACCTCGCGCGCATGGAACAGGCCGGGGCATCGCGCGACCCGAAATGAGCGACAAGACCACCCACTTCGGCTTCGAGCAGGTCCGCGAGGAGGAGAAATCCGCCCGCGTGGGCGAGGTGTTCAGCTCGGTTGCGACGAACTACGACCGCATGAACGACCTCATGTCGCTCGGGCTGCACCGGCTGTGGAAGCACTTCGCCATCGCGATGGCGGACGTGAAGCCCGGGCAGCGCGTGCTCGACGTGGCCTCCGGCAGCGGCGATCTCGCGCTCGCGTTCGCGCGGCGCGCCGGACCCACCGGGCAGGTGGTGATGACGGACATCAACGGCGCCATGCTCGCGGTGGGCCGCGACAAGCTCCTCGACCATGGCCAGGTGGCGCCGGGCGCCATCTGCAACGGGGAAGTCCTTCCCTTTCCCGACGACACGTTCGACTGCGTGACGATCGCCTTCGGCCTGCGCAACTTCACCAGCAAGGAGCGCGGGCTGGCCGAGATGGCGCGCGTCACGCGTCCCGGCGGCCGCGTGCTCGTGCTCGAGTTCTCCAAGGTGTGGAAGCCGCTGGCGAAACCCTACGACACCTATTCGTTCAAGGTCCTGCCGTGGCTCGGCAAGCACGTGGCCAAGGACGAGGGCGCGTACCGTTACCTGGCCGAGTCGATCCGCATGCATCCGGACCAGGAGATCGCTCAAGGCGATGATGGAGGCGGCCGGGCTGGTGCGCGTCGACTATCACAACCTCACGCTCGGCGTGGTGGCGATGCACCGCGGATTCAAGCCGTGATCGCGCCGGGTTCCTCCGCGCTGGCCGCGCGCGCGATCAACCGGCTGACCGCGGCCACGCCGCTCGCCCGCGAGCGCCTGGCGCGCTTCGCCGGCAAGTCCGCGGCCTTCCGCGTGGGTCCGCTGCCGGTCGTGCTCACGGTGCAGACCACCGGCGAGGTGCTGCCTGCCGTCGAGGGCGCCGCGCGCGATCTCGAGATGCGCATCTCGCCCTTCCTGCTGCCGCGCCTCGCGGCCCAGGACGAAAGCGCCTATCGCGACGTCGAGACCACCGGCGACATGGAATTCGCGGGCGAGGTGGCGTTCCTCGCCAAGCACCTGAAGTGGGACGTCGAGGAGGACCTCTCGCGCGTCGTCGGGGATGCGGCCGCACACGGCCTGGTGTCTGCGGCGCGCGATGCCGCCGCCTGGGGCAAGGATGCCTCGCAGCGCCTGGCCGCCGGCGCCGCCGAGTACTGGACCGAGGAAGATCCCCTCATCGCCTCGCGCGTGAAGGTGGAAGGCTACATCGCCGACGTCTCCGAGTTGCGCGATGCGGTCGAGCGCCTCGACAAGCGCATCGGCGCTGGAAAAGCGGCTCACGGTGCCAGGTTGCTCACCTTCGCAGGACGACGACGGAACTTGAGCCACTGAGTGGTCAAGAAAGTAGCAACCTGGCACCGTTCGCGGGTGGCATTGCACTGATCGTCCTGTCCGCCAGCGCCTTCGGCGCGATGGCGATCTTCGCGCGCTTCGCCTATGCGGGCGGCGCCAACGTGACGGGCGTGCTGGCCGCGCGGTTCACGATTGCCGGCCTCATCCTCGCGGTGCTGATGCTTGCCACGCAGCGGCCATGGCCGCGCGGGCGCGCGCTCGCGGTGGCGATCGGCATGGGTGCCATCGGCTATGCGGGCCAGTCGGCGTTCTTCTTCGCCGCCCTCAATCACGCGTCGGCCGGGCTCGTCGCACTGCTCCTGTATGCGTATCCGACGCTGGTCGTGCTGCTGTCGGCGGCTTTCCTCGGCGAGCGGCTCACGGTTACGAAGATCATGCTCCTGGCGGCCAGCTTCGCCGGGCTCGCGCTGACCCTGGGCGGCGGGCAGGGCACGGCCACCGGCATCGCGCTGGGGCTGGCGGCGGCGGCGATCTACTCGGTCTACATCGTCATCGGCGCGCGCGAGCTGAAGGAGACCGACGCGCTCGCGAGCACGACCGTCATCTGCCTTTCCGCCGCCGCGATTCTCGCCCTGTCGGCGCTCTTCGCCGAACCGCGCTTTCCCGGCGCGTGGTGGGGCTGGGCGGCGATCGGCGCGATCGCCGTGGTCTCGACCGTCGTGTCGATCCTCGCCTTCTTCGCGGGCCTGAAGCGCGTCGGCCCGGCCACGGCATCCATCGTCTCGACGCTGGAGCCCGTGGTTACCGTGGCGCTCGCCTGGCTCGTCCTCGGCGAGACGCTCACGCTGCTGCAGCTCGCCGGCGGCGCCATCGTGCTTGCCTGCGCAGCCTTCCTCGCCCGCGCCCGCTGACCGGACCGGGTCGCGGTTCCGGACTGCGCCGCGCCGGGATGGGATAATTGCGCCTGTCCCGATCCACCATCCCCGAGAGCGTTTGCAAATTCCACGCGCTGCCATCGCGCTCGTCGCCCTCCTGGGCGCGAGCGTTGCCTTCGCCCAGGAGCGCCCTCGCGTTTCCGGTCGTGTGGGAAGCTCCCGACGAGTTGCGCGCGATTTTCGAGAAGCACCTGCCGCCGCCGCCCCCGGAGGCGAAGGAGGATCGCGGCGTGCTGCGGCGCTGGATGCGGGACGTGCGTCGCCGCGCGCCCGAGATCGCCGCCGCGCGAGGGCTGGTTCTCCGCGCAGGCGCGAGGTGACGCAGGAGGCGGACCGCCTGCGCGTGGTGGTCGAGCCGGGCACGCGCGCAACGGTGGACGCGGTGGCGATCGAGTTCCGCGGCGATCTCGCGGAGGCGGGTCCGTACCGCGAGTCGCGGCGCAAGGCGTTGCGCGACGCCTGGCTCCTGCGCGAGGGGGCGACGTTTCGCCAGGCCACGTGGGACGAGGCCAAGGCGAGGCTGGTGGAGGCGCTGACCGCGGACGACTATGCGGCCGGCGAACTGGCCTCGAGCGAGGCGCGCGTCGATGCGGAAGCTGCCCGCGTGCGCATCACGCTGGTGGTCGACAGCGGACCCGCGTTCACGCTCGGCGAGGTGTCGGTCACGGGGCTCTCGCGCTATTCCCCGCGGCTCGTCGAGGCGATGCTCGACATCGACCCGGGGGAGCCCTACCGCAGCGACCGCCTGCTCGACCTGCAGCGCCGGCTGCAAAGCGCGCCCTGGTTCGCCAACGTGGTGGTCGAGATCGAGCGCGATCCCGCCCGGCCCAGCCGCGTTCCGGTCCGCGTCGCGATCCTCGAGCGCCCCGTCGCGGATATCGGGCTTTCCGCGGGCTACGGCACCGACACGGGCGTGCGCGGCGAAGTGTCGCTGCGCTACCGCAACGCGTTCGGCCTGGGCTACGACATGCATTCCGCCCTGCAGGCGGACCAGACGCGCCAGGTCGGCTACGCGGATTTCTACCTGCCTCCCAGGGCTATCGGCTTTCCCATCCTGGGCTCGGTCGCCACCCGGGACAGCATGGGAATCCTCGCGGAGAACGAGTCGAACCAGGGGCTCGACACGCGGCGGGTCGCGGTCGCCGCGTATCGGCAGCTGGTCTTCGAGCAGGCCGACTACCGCCTCGGGCTCACCTACCAGGTCGAGGAGTCGCGGACGGACGGTGCCGACTGGACCACCAGCCACGCCCTGGCGCCGGTGGGCGAGTTCACCTGGCGCCGCGTGGACGACGTGCTGAACCCGACGCGCGGCGGGCGTGCTCAGGGTGAAGCTCGCCATCGCCGGGAAGGCCGTCGCGCTCGGACCAGGACTTCCTCCAGACGTATGCGCAGTACCAGCACTGGTTCGCGCTGTCGCCGGTGGACCAGCTCATCGTGCGCGCGGAGGCGGGCCATACCTTCGCGTCCAGCCGCGAGGGCATACCGGAGGATTTCCTGTTCCGTGCCGGCGGCTCGAAGTCGGTTCGCGGCTACGAGTACGAAAGCCTCGGCCCGCGCGAAGGCGACGCCGTGGTGGGCGGGCGCTATCTCCTCACCGCCTCCGCCGAGTACGTGCGCTGGTTCTCGCCGGCGTGGGGTGGCGCGCTTTTCTACGACGTGGGCGACGCGGCCGACGACCGCGGGAGCCTGCGCGCCAACAAGGGCTACGGCGCCGGCGTGCGCTGGCGCACGCCGGCGGGCCCGCTCGCCATCGATGTCGCCTACGCCGACCGCGACCGCAAGGCGCGGCTGGTCTTCTCCGTCGCGGTGGCGTTCTGAGCCCGCCATGAGCAGCGACCGCAGCCCCGCGCGACTACGCCCCGCTGCTGGTCGGTGGCGCGTGGCTCTCGGGCGTGGCGGCAGCGCTCGTCGCGGCTGTCGCGCTCTGGATCCTGGCGACCAATTCGGGCGCGCAGTTCGTGCTCGGGCGCGCCGTTGCGCTGGCCGGAGGAACGCTCGGCACGGTCGATGGCCGCCTGACCGGACCGCTCGCCATCGATGCGATCGAGTTCTCCACGCCCAGGTTTCGCCTGCGCGCCAGGCAGGTGGCGCTCGACTGGTCGCCGGCCCGCCTGCTCGGCAACGAAGTGCGCATCGAGCGCCTGCATGCCGCCTCGGTCGAGATCGCGACGGCCCCGTCGCGCGAGCCGGCCCTCGCGCCCGGGACGCTCGCGCTCCCGGTGCGGCTCCACGTCGAACGCGCCAGCGTGGGCCGGCTTTCCTTCGCCACTCTCGGCGAGGACGGGGGCGGCGTCGAGCTGCGCGAGGTATCGCTCACCCTCGCGGCGGACCATTCGCGATGGACGCTGGCGAGCGCCGAGGCGGCCACACCCATCGGTCGCGCGAAACTCGCCGGCACCCTCGGGGCAGGGGCCCCTTTCCCGCTCGAGCTGAAGGGCGAGCTCGCGGGGACGCGCAACGCAGCCGACTACCGCGCGACGCTGGCGGCGACGGGTGTCCTGGCCAGGATCGATGCGTCGCTCGACGCGCGCGAAGGCGGGCTCTCCGGCCGCGCGAGCGCGAAGCTGGAACCGTACTCCGCGGTGCCGTTGCGGCAGCTCGCCGTGCAGCTCGAGGGGCTGGACCTCTCCGCGTTCGCTGCCGTGCCGCGCACGAAGCTCGCGGTCGGGATCGACCTGGCGCCGCGGGAAGGCGCAATCCTCCAGGGGCCGGTGAAGATCGCGAATGCGGACCCCGGCCCGCTCGACAAGGAGCGCCTCCCGGTCACGCTGGCGACCGGGGTCCTCGCCGTCACGAAGGATCGCGTGGAGGCGACGAACCTGGTGCTGCGCATCGCGGGAGGCGGCGCCGCGCAGGGGCGGGCGCTGTGGTCCGGCGGAAAGCTGGATGCGCGGCTCGCCGTGACGGATGGCGACCTGCTCGCCTGGCATTCCTCGCTCCGGGCCACGAAGTTCGCCGGGGAGATTTCGGCAGTCGCGAGCGGCGAGTCGCAGTCGTACACGGTGGCTCTCAAGGATCCGCGTTTCGAGATTCGCGGCCAGGCGCGCGTCGCGGACGGGCGGCTCAGCGTCGAGCGCGCCAGGCTCACGCGCGGCAGCGCGTTTGCGGAAGCGAGCGGCACGCTCGCGCTGGCGGGCGACCGTGAGTTCCAGGTCGAGGGGCGCATCGAGCGGCTCGATCCGGCGGCATTCGCCAAGGTGCCGGCGGGCGAACTGAACGCAACGGTTTCCGCGCGCGGCCGCCTCGCGAGGAAGCCGGCGGGCGAAGTGCTGCTGGTGGTCGCGAACAGCCGCTACGCGGGGCTTGCCGCCGCGGGCCGCGTGGCGCTCGCCGGCGATGGATCGCGCCTCGCGCGAACGCAGGCGGACCTGGCGCTCGGTTCCACGCGCCTCGTCGCGAGCGGCGCCCTGGGCCATGCCGGCGATACGCTGGAAGTGAAGCTCGCCTCTCCCGACCTCGCCCCGATCGGCCGCGCGTTCGGCCTGGCGCTCGGTGGCCGCGTCGATCTCGATGCCCGGATCACGGGAGAGTTCAACGCGCTCTCGGGCCGCGCTGCACTCATCGCGGCGGACCTCGTGCTGCCGGGGTCGACGCGCGTGGCGGCGGTGACGAGCCGCATCGAGCTGGGGGCGGGCGAGTCCGGTGCCGCCAACGGGCAGTTCGAGCTGCGCGGCCTCGTGCTGCGCGGCGAAAGGACGGCGGCGGTCGAGCGGGCCTCGGCGACGATCCAGGGAACCCGCGCGGCGCACGAGATCGTCCTCGACGCGCAATTTGCCGAGAAGTTCGCGGCACGCGCCCTGCTCGACGGCGGCGTGGTGGCCGGATCCCGCCTGCCCGAGTGGCGCGGGCGCCTGGAGACGCTGCAGACAACGGGCCCGGCAGCCTTTGCCCTGTCGGCGCCGGCGTCGCTGGTCGTGGGAGCGGAGCGGATCGAACTGGGCGAGGCGGTGCTCGCCGGCGAGCCGGGCTCGCTGCGCCTGGCCGTCACGCGCTGGACGCCGGTCGGGGCTGCAATCGCGCGGCTCCTCGAGCGCGGTCGTGGTCCGCACGATCCGGCAGATCCTCAACCTGCAGGGCGAGGTCGGCTCGAACCTGGTGCTCGCGGGCGACTGGGATGTCCGCGTGGGCGAGACGGTCGATGGCTTCGTCTCGATCCGCCGCGAACGCGGGGACGTGCGCGTGGGCGAGCCGCGCCAGGCGCTGGGGCTGGAGACGCTGGCGCTGCGGGCCGACGCCACGGCCGGGCGCGTGAAGGCGACCATGGAAATTCGCGGCAAGCAGGCGGGCACGTGGAAAGGCGACGCGTCGGTCACCCTCTCCCGCGGCGAGGCCGGCTGGGAAGTCTCGCCGGTCGCGCCCATCGAGGGCCGGTTCACCGTCGACGTGCCCGACCTCTCGTGGATGGCGGCGTGGCTCGGCCCGGAGGCGCATGCGGCCGGCCGGCTCACGGGCGAAGGCTCGCTCGAGGGAACGCTGCGCGAACCGGCCTGGAGCGGCCGTGTCGAGGCGACGGGGCTGGCGATACGCGAGCCCTCGCTCGGGGCGGAGGTTGCGGACGGGACCATCGCCATCACGCTCAGGGATCGCGAGGCGCGCATCGAGCGCTTCGTGCTTGCCATGCCCTGGCGGCCGTCGGAGGAAGCCGCGCGCGCGATTGGCGCGGCCAAGCGCTCCGCGGCGGGAACGGTCACCGCGACAGGAGCGGTCGACCTCGGCACGCGCAAGGGCGCGATCGTCGTCAAGTCCGACGGCTACCCGCTGACGCGCCTCGCGACCCGGTTCCTTGCCGTGTCGGGCGAAGGGCGGGTGGAGTTCGCTGGCGGCACGACCACGTTGACCGGTGACTTCCGGGCGGACGCCGGGTGGTTCGGCATTCCGGCCTCGGCGCCGCCATCGCTCTCCGACGACGTCATCGTCGATCGCGCCGACCAGCCGCCGGAGAGCGCGCGGGAAGCGGCCCGCACCCGCCTCGACCTGCGCGTGGATCTCGGCGAGCACCTGCACTTCGACGGGCGCGGCCTGTCCACGCGCCTGGCAGGATCGCTGCGGCTCGCGGGCGACCTCGGCGCGAACCTGCGCACGACGGGCACGATCCGCGCCGTGGGCGGGACCTACGAGGCCTACGGGCGCAAGCTCGCGCTGGAACGCGGCGCGCTCAACTTCCAGGGGCCGGTCGACAACCCGGGCCTCAACGTGCTCGCGCTGCGCAAGGGCCTGCCGGTGGAAGCGGGCGTCGAGGTCATCGGCACGGTGGCGCGGCCGAAGGTGCGCCTGGTTTCCACGCCCGACGTGCCGGATTCGGAAAAGCTGGCGTGGCTGGTGCTCGGGCGCGGCAAGGGCGACGTCTCCGCCGCCGACGCGGCGACGCTCGTCGGGGCCGCGAGTTCGATCCTGGGGCAGGATGCGATGCCGGCTGCGAAGGTCCTGCGCGGACTCGGCCTCGACGAGCTGAGCGTGGGAATCGACGACGGCGGCGTGCTGGGCGCGATGCCGCAGAGCACGGTCGCGGGGCGGACCGGCACGACTTCCTCGGCGGAGGTGGTGACCGTCGGCAAGCAGCTCACCGACAACATTCACGTTTCCTACAAGCAGGGACTCGCGGATGCGGAGGGTTCCCTGCGCATTGCGCTGCAGTTCACGAACAGCCTGCAGTTCATCCTGCGCGCCGGCTACCGGACCGGCCTCGACGCGGTCTACCGGTTCACGTTCAAGTAATTTCGGGGACGGTTCCGGAGAACCGTCCCCGAAAACCTGTCCCCGCGGCTAGATCGCCTCGAGGGCGGCGACGACCTTCTCGCGCACCTGGCGGGCCAGCGGCGCGATGTCGTCGCGGCCGGTGAGGGTGACCATCGTTTCCGGATCGAGCACCGACACCACGGTCTTGCCGTCGGCGGGCCGCTCGTAGACGGTGACGTTGCACGGCAGCAGCAGCCCGATGTCGATCTCGCCGGAGAGCGCCTGGAAGGCGAAGCCGGGATTGCAGGCGCCGAGGATCACGTACTTGGTGAAGTCCTTGTCGATCTTCTTCTTGAGCGTGGCCTTCACGTCGATCTCGGTCAGGATCCCGAAGCCCTGCTCCTTGAGCGTGGCGGTCACGCGCTCCACGGCCTGCTCGTAGGAAAGCGCGACGGTGCGCGAGTACCCGTAGTTGCCTTTCTTCACGTCCGACATGTCTCTTGCTCCCGGCTGTTATTCATCAGCAAATGCTTATTTTACTCCGGCCTTCAAATCGTGACCGCGCAGCGCATGCGTCGTCACCGCCTCGAGCACGCGCCGCCGGTCCTTGCCGGTGATCTCCGTGCGGACCACCGCCGTGAGGCGCCCGTGGTGCACGACGCGCGACCTCGCTTTCATCGCGCGTCCCTCGCCGGGGCTCACGAAGCATGCCGAGATGCCCGACAGCATCCAGCTCGGCGGCAGCGTCGCCATGGCCGTCGTGGCCGCGAGGCCGACCAGCAGGCCGCCCTGCACGTGGCCCACGCGGTTGGCGAGGTACGGGCGGTTCTCCATCGTGCACGAGGCACCGGTTTGCGTCGCGCGCGGATCCTGGCCCAGGAAGCGGCGGATGAAACTGTGCCTGCGCGTGGCGTCCGCCAGGGCCGCGTCGGCGCATTGCAGGATGGCGGCTTCCGGGGGGTGCAGCTCCCCGTCCGCGAGCGGGGCCACGTCGTGGCGCACGGGCCGCTCCATCGGGTGCAGGACCACGCCCGGCGGCGGGTTGAGCGCCATGAAGGCGCCGCTGCCGAAGAGCACCTTGCGCCCGCCGCACGTGACTGCCACGCGGCTCAGCCCTTGCCGGCCCGACCCCTTGTCGAGAAAGCCCTCGCACGATCCGGACGCCTCCAGGGGGCCGCGCATCTCGATTCCGGTGAACTGCAGGTGCATGCTGACCGTGGCGAGCCGTTGTTCGGGCGTGAGGCGCGCGCGTATGGCACTCGCGAGCGCGATGTCCGCGAGCATCGCGACCGCGCCGACGTTCACCTGCCCGTCGGCTTCCTCGCAATGCGGGCCGGGCTCGAGGCTCAGGCGGGACTCCTCGGTCGTGCGGGCCGCGAAGGTGATGCCCAGGAAGTGGCCCGCGAAGTGAAATCCCGGCTCGCGGTTGAGGGCGAGGCCGCGCAGGACCTGGTCGCGAATCAGCGCGGATTCGGCGGTGTGCATGGGGAAGGATCGTGAACGAACGCGGCGCTACTCGTGCGTGATCGGCTTCGTGGTGAAGAGGAACTCCTTCAACTCCTTCGAAAACACGGGATCCTTGCGGCGGATCCACTCGAGGACCATGGCCGCGTGCTCCTTCTCCTCGTCGCGGTTGTGCTCGAGGATGGCCTTCAGTTCCGGGTTCTTGCAGGCGTCCGCGCGCTGGTTGTACCAGTCGACGGCCTCCAGTTCCTCCATCAGCGACACGATGGCCCGGTGCATGTCGCGGGTTTCGTCCGACATCTCGGCAACGGGTTCGTGGTATCCGACACTCGACATTGCAGCCTCCTGTGGTTGAAGACACGCCCGCCCACAGCGTACCCCGAATTCGGGCGGCGCTTTCCCGGGTTGGTCAAGGTTCGGGTTGATCGACAGGTCTATCATTCCGGAAGAACCGAACACGCCGAACAGGGCAGGGGAGCGGACATGGCTGAGCAGACCGACGTGAAAAAGGTCGTCCGGGAAAGGTACGGGCAGGCGGCGCTGCGCGTGAAGAGCGATGCTGGCGGCTGTTGCGCGCCGGCGCCTGCGACGACGAGCTGCTGCGGCCCCGCGCCTGCGGCCACGAGCTGTTGCGGGACCGCCGCCCCGGCGACGGGTTCGTGCGACCCGATCACGGCGAATCTCTACGATGCGCTGCAGGCAGGCGACGTGCCGGAGGCCGCGCTCGCGGCATCGCTCGGCTGCGGCAACCCGACCGCGCTGGCCGAACTCAAGTCCGGCGAGACGGTGCTCGACCTCGGCTCCGGCGGCGGCATCGACGTGCTGCTTTCGGCCAGGCGTGTCGGTCCCACGGGCAAGGCCTACGGGCTGGACATGACCGACGAGATGCTGGCACTCGCCGAGGAGAACAAGCGCCGGAGCGGGCTCGCCAACGTGGAGTTCCTGAAGGGCGAGATCGAGGACATCCCGCTGCCGGACAACTCGGTCGACGTGATCATCTCCAACTGCGTGATCAACCTGTCCGGCGACAAGGACCGCGTGCTGCGCGAGGCGTACCGGGTGCTCAGGCCCGGCGGCCGCTTCGCCGTCTCCGATGTCGTCGTGCGCGGCGAGGTGCCCGCGGCCATCCGCCGCAACATGGAGCTGTGGGCGGGCTGCGTGGCCGGCGCGTTGAGCGATGCGGACTACACGCGCAAGCTCGCCGACGCAGGCTTCACCGACATCGCGATCGAGGTGACGCGCGTCTACGCGGGCCAGGACGCGCGCGACATCCTCGCTGCGGACGGCATCGATGCCGATGCCGTGGCGAAGGAAGTCGACGGCAAGTTCGTGAGCGCCTTCATCCGCGCCCGCAAACCGCTGTAACAAGGGTGCCGGGTTCGCGAATCCGGCCCCGGTTCTTTCCCTACCGGAGATACGTCATGAAGGTGATTGCAGCATTTGCGATGTCCGCCAGCATCGCGCTTGGTTCGCTTGCGGCGACCGCCGCGCCGGCGCTCGAGCAGATCGGGGAGTTCGCCGTGAAGGAGGCGAACCAGGGCGTGGGCGTGGACGCGAACCACTTCTATGCCGTCGACAACTACGCCATCGGCAAGTACGACAAGAAGACGGGCAAGCTCGTGAAAAAGTGGGAGGGCGACAAGAAGGGCCCGATCCTGCACCTCGACAGCGCGATGCTCATGGACGGCAAGCTCTACGCCGCTCACTCCAACTGGCCGGATTGGCCGATGACGAGTTCCCTGGAAATCTTCGATGCGGAAAGGATGGAACACGTCGGCACGCACAGTTTCGGCATCCAGTGGGGATCGCTCACGTGGGTGGACTGGCACGAGGACCACTGGTGGATGACTTTCGCCAACTACGACCGGCTGATCGGCCCCAACAAGACGCCCTATGGCCACAAGGCGAACACGGTCATGGTGAAGTTCACGCGCGACTTTCGGCCGGTGCAGTCCTGGACGCTGCCCAAGTCGATCCTCGACAAGTTCGAGGACATGAGCAACTCCGGCGGGTCATGGGGCCCGGACGGGTTCCTGTACCTGACGGGTCACGATCCCGCGGAGCTCTATCGCATGCGCATTCCGAAGGCGGGCTCCGTGCTCGAGCTCGTGGACACCATCCCGATGAACATCCGCGGCCAGGGCATTGCGTGGGACCGCTCGCAGCCGGGCGTGATCTACGGGATCGTTCGCGCGACCGCAAAGGAAAAGGCGGCGGGAGGCGGGCACAAGGTGACGGTCTTCCGGCTGGGCGAGAAGCCGTAACGGGGCCGATCGCGCCGTCCCGACTGGAATTTCGGGGACGGTTCTCAGGAACCGTCCCCAATACCTGTCCCGGGAGGCCGGCGCGCAGCCGGCCTCCACGGCCCAGCCGGCCTTCCGAGTTCCTTCGTCGCGCGCGGGCTCAGCTTGCCGGCGACGAGGAGCGTCCGCCCCTTGGCCGCGAGGTCCTTGCGCTGCGCGAAGGCGGCCGCATCCTTGTCCCACGTCCCGTAGTCGATGCCCACGGACGGCGATGAGGCGGCCGTCGGCAGCCACGCCCACCGGCACGAGGTTGCTCATGCGGATGGCGGAGAGCTTGCCTTCCTTCTGGTGGTACGTGGCGAGCATGGCGAGAGCCTCGAGGAGGGAGCGCACGCGCGACTCGCCCTGCGTGGCCGCCGCCGTCGCCACCACGGATTCGATCCCCGGCAGCTTGCCCAGGACGCCGAGCCGCGTCGCCAACGCCGTCTGCAGCGTCGGCGTGAACCAGGTGTTGCGCAGCAGGTCGCGCACGGTTCGCTCCGCCGCGCCCAGCCCGATGAGCCTGGCCTCGTTTTCCTTCGTCAGGTCGATCGGCGGCTTGTTCCAGACCGAATGGCGGATCGTCTCGTCGAACGAGTACGCATACTGGATGGGCGCCATCACCGCCCCCAGCGTGAGGCCCACGGCGAAATTGCCGGCGAACGACGCCGAGGCCGCCTTGTCGAGCAGCGGGCGCAGCACCGGGTTGGAGGTGTAGGGGTCGATGTTCAGCTTCTGCGCCCACTCGCGGCGCGCCTTGTTGTAGCCCAACGGGTCGCCGGTGAAGGAGGGCGGCGCGGGTTCACCGCTGGGTGCCGGCTTGCCCTTCGGCTTCGAGCCCGCGGAGACGGCGTCGCCGGTCTTGTCGCTCACGTAGTCGCTTCCCTGCTTGGCCGAATAGACGGCGCGTCCCCACACCGTGCCGATGCCCTTCTCGATGCTCTCCGCGGTCTTGCCGGGGTCGGCAACCGCGTCCGCGGCGAAGCTCGCCATGCCGGCGGCGGATTTCGCCAGCGCATCCTTGAAGGCCGAGTCGCTCTGCACCTTCTGCAGCTCCGCGATCGCCCCCAGCTCGTGCACGCGCGTGGCCAGGAGCTCGGAGCCCCGCACGTGGAACTTCCCGAACTTCGACTCGATCACGAACAGGCCGAGGTGGCCCTCCACGCGGACCGGCTGCGCGACCTTGTGCAGCGGCCCGCTGAAGAGCGCCTCGCGGGCCAGGGTGGCACCGGGCAGTGCCGGCGCGGCCTCGAACCCGGCGGGGTCCTTGGCCTGTCGCCAGGCCGGTGGCGGCCGGAAGGAGAGTGGCCGCTGCAAGCCACAAGATGCCGGCGCGGTTCGTGGTGCAGGGGGAAGTTGCCATGACGAGTCTGTACTTTCTATTCGAGGAACCGTACCTGGCCCGATTCGAGATCGTACACGGCGCCGACGAGCTTCATGCCGGCAGGTGGCGAGGCCGGGTTGCGTTTCCGGAAGCGCGCGCAGCTCCCGCAGCGTGTGGCGCACATTGGCCTCCACTGCCGAGTGCATGACGTGCTTCGGCGGGCTGCGTCGGGTCGATGCCGTCCAGGGCGGGCAGGATGTTCTCGAGCAGGACCTCGATGCGGCTCTTGTGCTCGGCGCCATGGAACTTCGAGGCGATGGCCGCCTCGACCGCCCCGCAGCCCTCGTGTCCCATGACCACGAAGAGCGGCGTGTGCAGGTGCGCGCCGGCGTACTGCAGCGTTCCCAGGATCGCCCGCCCGAGGACGTTGCCGGCGACCCGCACCACGAAGAGCTCGCCGAAGCCCGCATCGAAGACGAGTTCGGGCGGCACGCGGCTGTCGCTGCAGGCGAGGATGGTGGCGTACGGCTGCTGGCCCTTGGCGAGATCCGCCAGGACTTCCTTCTGCAAGGTCGGGAAGTGCGTCTTGCCGCTCACGAAGCGCGCATTGCCTTCCTGCAGGCGGGCAAGCGCTTCGTCGGCGGTATAGGCGGGGTCGTGGTCGGTGGCCATGGGTCCGTGCTCCTTGGAGAAATTCTGCTTGTCGCCGGGCGGATTCAGTCGACGCGCGCGCCGGAGCTCTTCACGACCTTCGCCCACTTCTTCACGTCGTCCTCCAGCAGCTTGAGGAAGGAGTCCGGCGTGTTGACGAGGGGTTCGGCGCCCTGGTCCTTGAAGAAGGCCTGCACTTCGGGTGTCTTGAGAATCTCGGCGATGTCCGCGTTCACCTTGTCGACGATGGCGCGCGGCGTGCCGGCCGGCGCGAGGTATCCCCACCACGGGCTCACGTCGAAGCTCGGGTAGCCCATCTCCGCGATCGTCGGGATCTCGGGCCCGCTCGAGTTGCGCTTCGCGCTGGAGACGGCCAGCGCGCGCAGCTTGCCGCCGCGCACGAGCTGGATCGCCGAGGGCACCGCGGCGAAGGCGTTGTCGACCTGCCCGCCCATCACGTCCGTCATGGCCGCGGAGATGGCCTTGTAGGGCACGTGGACCATGTCGATGCCGGCCTCGACCTTGAGCGACTCGGAGAGCAGGTGGTTGATCGAGCCGCTGCCCGACGTGGCGTAGGTGACCGAGCCCGGCTTCGCCTTCGCGGCGGCGATGAGGTCCTTGAACGTCTTGTGCGGCGAGTTCGGGCCGACGACGAGGAGGAAGGGAATGGTCGCCACCGTGGCGATCGGCTGGAAGTCCTTCACCGAGTCGAAGGGAATCTTCGCGTAGAGGCTCTGGTTCACCGCCTGCGATCCGGCGTAGGTGAAGAGGAACGTGTAGCCGTCGGGCGCCGACTTGGCCACGGCGTCGGTGCCCACCACGCCCGCCGCGCCCGCCTTGTTCTCGATCACCACGGCCTGGCCCCACTTGGCGCTCAACCGCTGGCCCAGGTAGCGGGCGAAGACGTCGGTGGCGCCGCCCGGCGCCTGCGGCACGACGACCTTCACGGCCTTGGTGGGCCAGGCCTGTGCCGCTGCCGGCAGGGCGATCGTGGCTGCGCAGGCGGCAATGACGCCGGCGAGGGAGAGTGCCTTCTTCATGGGGTTCCTTTCGGGATTGCCTGTCGTTCAGGGATGCCAGGGGGAGTCGATTTCCTCGACCTCGAGCTTGCGGTAGTTCTCTTCGCAGCCGTGCAGGAACCACGGGTGCTTTCCGGCGGCGATTTCCTTGCGGTGCGCCTCTTCGCGCTCCATGCGCGAGCGGGCACGTGCGACGACCGCGGGCGCTTCGGCCCGGGGAACGACGATCACGCCGTCGCCGTCGGCGACGACCAGGTCGCCCGGCTCGACGCGGACACCGGCGCAGACGACGGGCGCATTCACCAGGCCGTGACCGGCCTTCTGCGGGCTGCTCGGCCCGATGATGGTCGCCCAGACCGGGGAGCGCAGCTCCATCAGCTCGTTCGTGTCGCGGATGTGGCCGTCGACCACGATCGCCTCGATGCCCTTGCCCTTGGCGTAGAGCGCGGCCATGTCGCCCCACTGCGCGCCGGAGTTGGGCGCCTGCACGACCAGCACGTCGCCCTTCTGCGCGAGGTAGAGGGCGCGATGCATCATGAGGTTGTCGCCGGGCGAGCAGTACGCCGTCACCGCGGGACCGGCAATGCGCAGCCCAGCGATGAGCGGGCGCATCGCGGGCGACATCATGCCGAGACGGCCGGCAACGCCTCCCATGGCTTCATGCAGGTCGGCCACGCTCACCGTGCGCGCCAGCGCGCAGGTTTCCGCATCCACGCGATCGACCTTCAGGTACACCTTCGAGCGAAACATGGCATTCCCCGTGCAGAGCAAGGCGCCATTCTAGGCAACTTTCGGGGACGGTTCCGGAAGAACCGTCCCTTATACGTCCCGCGCGACCTTTGCCGCGCCGGCGGCGAGCGCCCAGCGCGTCTTGGACTGCTCGCGCCGGTCGCGCTCGGCGCCGACCTCGGCCAGGAAGGCCATGAAGCCGCCCACCGCGGCGGCCGTCTGCACGACGGGGACCCGGATCGAGACCTCCATCAGCCGTTTGCCGTCGCTGCGCTTCCACAGCTCGGCGGTGATGGGCCACGGACAGGCGGGGTCCCGGAACTGCCAGCGTTGCGCCAGCAACGGGCCGAGAACGGCGAGGCGCGCGAAATCGACCGCCTGTCCCGTCATGGTCTTGGCGAACTTCTTCTGCTCCGCGGCGAACAGCTTCGCGAGCGGCAACTTGCCGGCGGCGGCGCGCTTGATGAGCCCCTTGGCCACCGGCATCGAAAACGATGCGGACATGACGAAGCCCTTCTCGCTCGCGTCCGCCTCGATCTTGAAGTCGCGGTACTTGCGCCACGTCCGCCCGACTTTCGCCGGATCGACCGGCCGGAACTTCACCGTGCTGTCGTGGGCGCCGCCGACCACGCGACGGGCGCGCGCGATGAGTCCGGCGGCCAGCAGGTCGAGACCGGGCGTGTCGAAGAAGTAGATGTAGCGTTCCTCGTCGTTACGCGCGGTGAGACCGAATCGCGCCAGTGCCTGGCGGACCTGGCGGTCCGCGATGGTCGCCTTGATCTCGATGGACTCGGCGCCCGCAACCGCCGCGGCAACCTTGCCTTGTGTGGCCGCTCCCCGTTCCATGTCGTGCCCTCCCTTGTGTGCCGTCACCCGGACCCGGCTACTTCTTTCCGGAGTCCTTGCCTTCCTTGCCCTTGCCCCAGATCAGCTGGGAAGGATCGTCCGAGATCTTGTTCGTCAACCCGCCGACACCCGTCACGACCTTCTTGATCTGGTCCTCGAGGGCCGAGAATTTCTCGACCACCTTCGGCAGACTTTCGATCATGGCCTTCAGGGCCGACTTTTCCGAAGGAATCTCGGGAATCCTGTCGTTGGCCGTGACCTCGAGCAGGGACTTGGCCGCCGGGTCGCCGCCGTCCAGCTCGATGAAGACCACACCCGTGATGCCTTTCATCGTGAGGCTCGCCCGGGTGTCGGTCTTGACCGGCGTTTCCCTGCGCAACCTCACTTCGGCAAGCACCCGGCGCGAGTCCTCCGGATCGATGATCAGCGACTTGACCGTGCCGACATCGATGCCCCGGTATTGCACGGCATCGCCCGCCGCGAGCCCGCTGACCGATTCGGAGAAGCGGATGCGGTAGACGACATCGTCATGGCGCCCGGGGCTTCCCAGCCACACGGCCACGATCGCCGCGGCGATGGTGAAGCCGATGATGAACAGTCCCTCGAAGAAATAGTGCCGGTCAGTTTCCATGGCTTGCCTTCCTGGCGTTGCATTGCACCCTCGGCGCGCGGCCCGTGGAAGAACTCGTGCATCCACGGGTGGTCGGACTTCGCGAGCTTGTCCGGGGTGTCGACGGTTACCGTCCTGTCCACCAGCACGGCGATCCGGTCGCAGATGGTGAGGAGGGTCGTGAGGTCGTGCGTGACGATGACCACGGTGATGCCGAGGCTCGCGTTCAGGCTGCGGATCAGCGCGTCGATGCCGCTCGCCGCGATCGGGTCGAGGCCCGAGGTGGGTTCGTCGAGAAAGAGGATCTTCGGGTCGAGTGCCAGCGCCCTCGCGAACGCGGCGCGCTTCACCATGCCGCCGGACAGCGCGGAGGGACTCTTGATGCCGCTGTCGGCCGGCATGCCGGCAAGCGCCAGCTTCATCGCCGCGATTTCCTCGCGGTCCGCGGCCGGCAGCGCCGTGTGCTCGCGCATCGGCAGCATGATGTTCTGCGCGACCGACAGCGAGGAGAACAGCGCGCCCTGCTGGAACAGCACGCCGATGAGGGAGGCCCTTTCCGCCGCGCCGATGGACCGGACGGGCTTGCCGTTGATGAGAACCTCCCCGGCATCGGGCTCGCGCAGGCCGACCAGCGTCTTGAGCAGGACGGACTTGCCCGTTCCCGAACCGCCGGCGATGCCGATGATCTCGCCGCGCGCGACCTCGAGGTTCACCTGGTCGTGCACCACCTGCTTGCCGAAGCGGTTGACGATGCCCCGCGCGGAGAGGATCGGATCGGCGTGTGCCCTCGTGCCTGGCGGTCACAGGCCGAGCCTTTCGAACAGGATGGAAAAGGCCGCATCGAGCACGAGCACCACGAATATCGCCTTCACCACGGCACGGGTCGTCTCGCGGCCCACGCTTTCCGCCGAGCCGCTCACCCGCAGCCCGTGCATGCAGCCGATGGCAGCGATGCAGAACGCGAAGACCGGCGCCTTGAGCGAGGCCGACGAAGAGGTCGGCTTCCGTCGACGATGTGCGGCAGCGCGCGCCAGGTACTGCGCGGGCGAGACATCGAGCAGGAAGAGGGAGATGGCGGCGCCGCCGACGAGGCCCATGACGTCGGCGAAGAACGCGAGCAGCGGCAGGGTGATGACGAGGGCGATGATCCGCGGCACCACGAGCACCTGCATGGGCTCCATCCCCATCACCCGGAGCGCATCGACTTCCTCGCGCGTCTGCATGACGCCGATCTCGGCGGCGAAGGCGGAGCCCGAGCGTCCCGCCACCATGATGGCCGTGATCAGCACGCCCATTTCGCGCAGTACCGATACCGCCACCAGGTTGATGGTGAAGTCCTCGCCGCCGAAGGGGCGCAGCTGGGCCACGCCCTGGTAGCCGATCACGACCGCGATCATGACGGCCATCAGGCCGATGATGGGCAGCGCCTTGATGCCGGTTTCCGCCACGTGCCGCGAAATCGAGGCAGGGCGAAGCCGGCTCGGGTGCACGAGGGTGGCGACGGTCCAGCTCGCCGCGCGGCCGACGAAGGTGATGATGTCGATGGTCTCGCGCCAGGCGCCGTGCGCACCCTTGCCGACCTGGATGACGAACTGCCGCCATTCCGGGACGGAGGCGACTTTCGGCAGCGGCTTGAGATCGAGTCCGCAGACGAGGTCGAGCAGTGCCTGGTGCTCGGCGCGGATGCCGGTGAGTGCCACGCCCCTGTCACGCAGGCCGCAAAGGAACAGGGCGCCCGGGGTATCGAGGTTCGCGAGCCCCGCGATGTCGAGCGTGCGCGAAGCGCCCCGCCTCGACCAGCGCTTGAGGGCCGCCCGTGCCTGGCCAAGCGTCATGATGTCGAGCGCCCCTGCCAGCGCGAGCTCGGTCGCCGTCGCCGCTGACGGCGACCGCATGTCGGGACACGGTTGCGGAAGCGTTTGGCGTGGTTGCGGCCATGCTATTGGGGAGGCGCCACGGAGCCGCTGTAGAACACCTTGCACCTGGCGCTGACTCCCGGCAGATTTTCTGCCGCCATGTCGAACAGGTTGAGCACCGGCCCCGCAAGCGACGTGAGGACGTTGGGCTTCTCGACCACCGGCTTGCCGAACGGGCCCGCGGATACGCTGGCGCACCTTGGCGCAACCGTTCGCGTCGACCACCGCGACGAACACCTCGTCGTATTCGCTCGTCGACGAAATCGAGTCCGCCGTGGAGCGCAAGGCGGTTCCTGTCCGTTGCCAGGGCCACGTCCTCGGCGACCGCCACGCCCTTCTCCACCTTCCACCGGGAGACCACGGTGCGAATCTGCGTGTTGCCGCCGGCCTGCTGCATGAGGCTCGCGAATTCGTAGCCCCTGGTCACCAGGAGGCCGATCGGTCCCGCGAGAAACAGGGCGCTCACGTCGAACAGGTTGAAGTTCTGGCTGGACTCGTAGTTCGTGAATGACTTGTCGAGATCCACGCCGGCAAGGGTGAGGTTGCGTTCCGGAGAGCGACATCCTTCCGTTGGCGCTCTTGATCAACTCGGCGCGCGTCCGACCGCGCATCGCGAGGGTGGTCGAGAAGTCCATCCGCCCGTCCACCGACATGCCGGGCAGCAGCCCCTTGAAGAACTCCTCGATGCGAAACTTCGCGAGCGAGTAGCTCAGGTCGAGGGTGGGAATCGCGACCGAGCGGTCCATGTGCAGGCTGCCCGACCCTTGCCCGCCCCTCGCCTGCAGCGTGACCGGCTTGATGTCGAAGACGCCTTCGGTCGCCTGTACGGACAACTTGAGGTCCGACAGGACCGTGTCCATTCCGCGCACCTCGCCGCAGGCGAACTTCCCGGCGAGCGACAGCCGCGCGAGAAAGCGGCGCATCGCCCGGGTGCCGCAAGTCGGTCAGCTCGCCGCTGCAAGCCCAGAATTCGAGCCTGGTGTCGGACAACTTGTCCGTGTAAACGACAGCCAGGTTGGGAAGGTTCAACTCCTGCAGGGTGAACGCGTGGAAGGCCGCATCGGCCCCGGGCGGCTTCTCGTAGTTGTGCCGGCCTTCGCGGTCGCGTTCGATCGAGATGCGGACACGGTCCAGGGTCATGGCTCCGAAGCGCAATTCCCGCTGCAGCAGCGGCAGGAGCGCGACGGTGACCACGGCCTCTTCCGCGAACGCAAGCTCGATGCCGCGATTGCGGATGCGCACATTCTCGAGCGCAAGATGCAGGCGGGGGATGGCGCGGATGCGCATCGGGCCCTCCACCGTGACGCTCATTCCCGTCGCTTTGGAGGCCGCGGCTTCCACGCGCGGCTGGTAGGCATCGACATCGACGAAGAACAGTGCGGCCAGTGCGACCAGCAGGAGCACCGCCGCCGCTCCGCCGAGGGCCAGGACGGAGATCGTCACGACTCGCAGAAGGCTTGCGCAGCCCCTTCCTGGATGCGGCTGCCGGTCTCCATGCTGTCAGGATGGGCAGATCGGCGGCGCAGGCGTCTGTGCGATTTCGTACATTCGCGCGCGTGCGATGGAGGGCTTTCGTGCGTTGGGCTTGGGGTGGGGCGCGGCGGCATCGCAATTGGCATAGAGTGGAAGTCACTCCGATGCCTGGCGACGAACCATGACCGCACACCTGGCCGACCCCGAGCACAACCCCTCGTTCACGAGAGGCCTCTTCCTCGGCGAGATCCGCGAGGATCTCGTCTTTCCGTTTCCCGAACTCGCGCCGGCGGACCAGGAGAGCCTCGAACGCAATCCTCGACTCGTTCCGGGCCTGGGCCGCAGCCACGGTGGACAGCGCGCGGATGGATCGCGAGGGCCGCTTCGGCGACGACGTCCGCGCGGGCATGGCCGAGCTGGGGATGATGGGGCTCAACATCCCCGAGGAATACGGCGGCTTCGGCGCCTCGGCGCTGCTGTTCAGCCGCGTCTTCGGCGAGGTCGGCACCACGGACGCGGCACTCGCCGTGTACTTCGGCGCCCACCAGTCGATCGGCTGCAAGGGCATCACGCTCTTCGGCACCGAGGACCAGAAGCAGCGCTGGCTCACGCAGTGCGCGACCGGAGAGCGCGTGGCCGCCTTCTGCCTCACCGAGCCCGGCTCCGGATCCGACGCGCAGGCCATGCGCGCCACGGCCGTCCCCAGCGCCGACGGCACGCACTACGTGCTCGAACGGCGAGAAGATCTGGATCTCGAACGCCGGCTACGCGGGCGTGCTCACCGTCTTCGCCAAGGTGCCGGTGGAGGTGGATGGCAAGACGAAGAATCGCGTCACCGCGTTCATCGTCGATGCGCACGCGCCCGGCGTCACCCTCGGCAAGCTCGAGGAGAAGATGGGCATCAAGGCGAGCGACACGCGCTCGATCTCGTTCGCGGACGTGCGCGTGCCGGTCGAGGACCGCCTGGGCGAGGTGGGCGGCGGCTTCCGGATCGCGCTGGAGATCCTCAACTCCGGACGGCTGGGGCTCGCGGCCGGGTCGTCGCGCGGCACCCGCGCGATACTCGACCACGCACTGGCCTATGCGAAGGAACGCAAGCAGTTCGGCCGCGCCATCGGCTCCTTCGAGATGATCCAGCGCAAGTTCGCCCTGGCCGCCGCCGACTGCTACGCGGCGGACGCCGGCTGGATGACCTGCGCGGCGATGGTGGATCGCGGCGGGATCGACTTCTCGCTGGAGACGGCGGCGTGCAAGGTGTTCGCGTCCGAGCTCGCCTTCCGCGCTTCCTGCGATGCGCAGCAGATCGCCGGCGGCCTCGGCTATTCGAAGGAGTATCCGTACGAACAGGCCGTGCGCGACTCGCGCATCATGCTGATCTTCGAGGGGACGAACGAGATCCTGCGCGCGCTCATCGCGCTCTCCGGGCTGCAGCAGCCGGGCGAGCAGCTGAAGGAACTGGGGCGCGCGTTCCGCGATCCGCTGCGCTCCCTGGGCGCGATCGGCTCCTACATCGGCGGGCGCGTGAAGCGGCAGGTCGTGCGGCCCGCCATGACGCGGGTGCACGCGGCCCTGCGCGAGGAGGCCGACATGGTGGCCAAGGCCGTCCACGACCTGGCACTCGCCGTCGAGAAGCTGCTGATCGAGCACGGCAAGGACGTGATCGAGCGCCAGTTCCACCAGGAGCGGCTCGCCAACGTGGCCATCGACCTGTTTCTTTCGACGGCGACGCTATCGCGCGCCACCTGGGCGATCGGCAAGGCCGGCGGTGTCGGCGAGGCCGCTGCCGACATCGACAACGCGCGCATCTTCGTCGCGATGGCCATGCGCCGCACGCGGCGGGCGCTGCGCGCGCTGGAGCGCAACCAGGACGCGCGCCTGAAGACGCTGGCGGAGCGCGCCCTGGAAAGCGGCACGTTGACCGTGACCACGCCCACGGACGCCTGACGGATCAGGGGCGGGCGATCAGGACTTCGGCTTGATGCCGGCGGAGACGCCCTTGAAGTACTCGTAGACGCCGTTCTCGCCCATCTTGCGCGCGTCGGCGAGTTCCCCGCCGCGCGTCGCGTGCAGCACCTCGTTCTTCGCGGAGAGCACGACGACGGCGGGAATGCCCTTCTTGAGAGGCACGCCGTAGGACTCGGCCACGTCGAGATTCCGGTCGAACTTGCCCACGTCGACCTTCACCACCCTGAACTCGCGGGCGATCAGCGGCGCGCTCGCCCCTTCCTTCATCGCCGTGTCGAGCATCCGGCAGTCGCCGCACCAGTTGGCGCCGAAGACCACGATGACCGGCGTGCCGGCCGCAGCCGCGGCGGCGAGCGCCTGGCGGATCTGCGCTTTCGCATCGGCCTTCTCGTCGTAGGGACCTTCCGCGCCGTGCGCCGACAAGGGAGGCGAGTAGCGCGCACAGCGCGAGCAATCGCCTCATGCCCGGGTCTCCCTGTCACGTTGCCTCCGAACCGGCTTCTCAGCCATTGCCGCCTCCGGCTTCCGCAACCGAGGTCCACGCCCTTGCGGCGCGCGCACTCCACAGCGCCCGGGCGCCTTCGACCGCAACCTTGTCGAGCGGCCGATGCAGCCTCTTGCCCGCCATCGTGCGACACCCGCCGAGGGGAATGGTCATGACGGGTCGCCACACCCCCTGCAGGAGAGCGTAGGCGATCCTTCCGCCTTGCGGAGGCGCCTCGAGCTGCAGCTTGGCGGCCAGGGCCTCGCTGAAACCGGCCAGGTTGGCCGGCGCCTGCCCGCGTTCGAAGTCGGACCACTGGCGATGTTCGCCGGGGGCCCTGGGAAACTCGAACGGAAGCCCGTCCGGTGCGGCGGGAGTGGATGCCAGCGAGGGGCCGAGCGTGACGTGCAGGCGCGCCTCGCCAAGCTCCGGAAACAGGAGATCGAGTTCCTGGACGAAGCCGGCGACGGTGGACTCGATGCCGAATCTCTCCCTGGCGGTATTGGCGGCCTTGGCGGCCGCGTCTTCCCAGAACGCCCACTCGCGCGCGATGGGCAGGCGGATACTCACGCTTGCATAGGGTCGGGCGACACTGGCGGGCGGGATGGCGGAGATGCGAAAGTGGCTCGCCACGCTGGTTTCCGGCGATCCGAAGGGCTCGAACAGCAGCGCCATCGGGAGCTGTCCGGTGGCGCCGGCAGCGCCTGCCGCTATCGGGGCTTCCGCGACCACCATGCGGATGGCGGCGTCGACGACGAAGCTCTCGGCGACCGCCAGGGCGATCGCGTAGGGTGCCGGCGCCTGCGGATACGGGAACATGTCCGTGAGCGAGGCAAGCTGTATGGCCTTGAAGGCGCGCTCCTGCCATTCGGCGCGCTCGGCGAACGTGGCGAACCAGGGCGCATCGGCGGGCAGGCAGTACGCGGGCAGGAAGCGCATGCTGTAGCTGCGCCCCGGCTCGGAGTCGTACTCGTCCATGGCGGAGCGGGGCGCGGCCGCCCCGAAGACCTTCTCCAGCGCGGCCTGGGCATCCTGGGCGGCCATGCCCTCGCGAACCTTCGCAAGCGTCTCGCGCAAGGATTGCGTCGCCGAAAAGCGTTGCGTCAGTTCTTCCCAGGTCAGGAGGAAGTCGACCAGTCCCGGCACGGGGCGACCGTCGGGCAATGGCGGCAGGTCCAGGCCGAGCCGGCGCGGAACCGTCGCGCCCGGTTTGTGGATGAAGACGACGGGCACCAGGAACAGCGGCGCATGCGCGGGTTCCACCTTCGCGCCGGCATCGCGGCCGGAACCCGCGTGGGTCTTCTCGATCGCCGTGGCAAGCGCGCCGAACACCCAGCGGTCGTGGCGCATCAGCCCGGTCATCAAGGCATTGGCATCGTCCTGCAACTTGGCCACGGCCTCCCACGCCAGGTCCGACCCCACGGCTCGTCCTGGTGGAGTCATCGATGGACTGGTCGGTCATCAGCGCGCCGAAGCGCTCTGCATATCTGTTGATTGCCTCGAGCATGCGTTGGTCCCCGTTGGTGGCCCGGCATTGAATCGCATCGGGCGCGGTCTGCGCAACCGTTTTCGCGCTGCCGCGATGAGCTGGCGAACGTCAGCCGCGATCCGGGAAGCGGCTTTCCCGCAGCACCTGGCAGGTCTGCAGCGTGTATTCCGAGTAGAAGGCCGCGCGGCCTTTCTTCTTCGCGTCCACGTGCTGCGGATGCATCGCCCAGGCGCGCTGCGCCTCTTCGCTCGCGAATTCGACGATCGTCACGCGCTCGCCGTCCTCGGCGACGAATCACCTTGTGCGAGACATAGCCGGGCATGGTCGCGGCGAGCTCGCTCATGCGGGCGGCCCATTGCGCGTACTCCTCCTGGGCCTCGGGGTTCAGGCGGTTACGAAAGACGGTGACGATCATGGGGTGCCTCCTGGGGAGCGCAGGACTGCGCCGGATTCGCGGAAAAGGTCATCGATTCACCGGGACCACGTCACTCGTCACCCTTGCGCGACGTCGACGAAGGTCCGGTAGACGGTGATGGCGACGAACATCGCCACCTGCGCCACGGCGACGGCGATCCATCCCTGCTTCAGCGCGAAGATGACCACGATGGAGATGACAAGGGACGGGCCGACCCACGCCAGCGGCGGAATGTTCTCGTGCTGCGCCCCGCGGTGCCAGAACACGGCGCAGGCAATGGCCACGGCTAGTGGTAGGTAGTCCACGATGCCGGTCTTGTGTTTATTCAGGCAGCCTTATCGCAGCACCGATCAGGCTACCTCGCGGTAGTGCGCTTGGCGCGGTAAGGCGCGATAGGTTGCGCCACACGTTTGGCGCCCTTCTTGTCCGGCTCGAACACCACGCGCACGCGTGCATGCAGCGCCTCGGCAACGCGTCGCAAGTTGGCCAGCGAATGCCCTTCGTAGTCCGGAGATTCGAGGCGGCTGATCTGCTGCTGCGAGGTGTTCAGGCGCAGCGCGAGTTCCTTCTGCGAGAGCCCCGCCTGCTCGCGTAGCGCTGCGATCTGCAACGCCACCTCCCACGCCTGTCCGGCGCGCTCGAATCGCTCCGCAAAGCGCGTGTCTTCCATCTGCTTGGTGAGATAGCGGTCGAAATTGGTCGTCTTCATGATTTCGTTCTCTCCTGCCAGTCACGCATCCGCTCTCTCGCGGTGCGCAAGTCCCGCTCAGGTATGGCCTGGCCCTTGTTGCGGATTCCGTGCACCGCGATGATCCGGCGATTCTTCATGAAGAACCAAAGCACCCGAGTGTTGAGCTTGCCCACATGACGCAACTCGAGCAGCCCGTCGCCGAGCGCCTTGGACAAAGGCTCCCGGTGATTTTGCCTGTGTCGCAGCTTCGCCAGCCCGGCCAGGACTGACGCGAAGTCATCCGGGTCGCTGGCCTTCAATTTGTCGAGGAATTCCCGCACGGGGCTTGCTCCCGTACGTGTTTCATAGAACTCGACGCTGAAGTCCATGGCGATACTACATCATAATTGATGTAGGTTCGGTTGGCTGAGGCACTCGATAGTCAGGGAGTCCATCCCACGCCAGCGGCGGAGTTCCGGCCCTTCTGTGTTCGCAAGCGCACCGACGCACCTCCAGGGGCAGGGTTAACTTGCACTCTTCTGACAGGAGGGAAGTGACATGCGCCACGGACTGATCGGACTTTGCATGATGCTGGGCTCCCTGAGCCCCGCGTTTGCCCAGCTGAGCATCCAGCTTCGGGACTCCGGGCGTGAGCATCGGGATCAACCTGCCGGTGTACCCGCAGTTGCAGCGTGTTCCCGGCTATCCCGTCTACTACGCGCCCGGCGTGAACTCGAACTACTTCTTCTATGACGGCCTGTACTGGGTCTACCAGGGCGACAACTGGTACGCGAGCTCCTGGTACAACGGGCCCTGGGGGCACGTGAATCCCGGGTACGTGCCGGACTATCTCCTGCGCGTCCCGGTGCGCTACTACCGCCAGCCCCCGACGTACTTCCGTGGCTGGGCCTCGAACAAGCCGCCACGCTGGGGCGAGCACTGGGGCCGGTCATGGGAACAGAATCGAAGCGGATGGGACCGCTGGGACCGCAAGTCCGCCCCGGCGCCCGCACCGCTGCCGACCTACCAGCGGCAATACTCGGGGAACCGATACCCGCAGGCGCAGCAGCAGTGGAACATCCAGGGCCAGCACTACCGCTACCAGCCGAGAGACCCCGTCGCGCAGCAGCACTACCAGCAGCAACGAGCGCACGAGAATTCGTCGCGGGGCAATGAGCAGGACAGGGACCGCGGGCAAGGCCAAGGCTACGGTCAGGGCCAGAGCCAGGGCCAGAGCCAGAGACAGGGCCAGGGCCAGGGTCAGGGCCAAGGTCGGGGTCAGGGGCAGAACCAGAGCCGCGGGCCGGACGGCGACTAGAGCCAGAATCGCCAGTGACTATGGATGCAGCAAAGAAAAGCCCCGCAATGCGGGGCTTTTCACTTTCCGATCACCTGGTCGAACGAACCTACCCGCAAGCCCCCACCCACCCGCAGGCCGTGCAGAAATCGCAGCCGTCCTTGTGGATGACGGTCATGTTTCCGCACTCGCCGCACTTGGTGCCTTTCATCAGCGCGGGCTCGTTGTCGCGACGCGGCGATTCGAGGATCCCCATCTCCTGCTTCGGGTAACCGTTCTCGTCGAGCACGCCCAGCATCGAATAGCGGTGGATCACCAGGCGCGCGAGGTAGGCGACGGTGGAGGGCCAGTTCTGCTGCCGGCGCTGGCCGGGCACGAAGGCCATGAAGTCGCCCAGCGGCTCGCTGTAGTCGAGGAGCTTGCGCAGCTTCATGCCGATCCACGCCGGGTCCATCACGCGCATGTCGAGCGAGAGGAGCTTCGCCAGTCCGTCGAGCGCGCGCGGATAGTGTCCCGAGAGCCACACCGAGTAGGGGCGCGTGCCGCCGTCGGGCATGTGCATTTCCTTCAGCCCCACCACGAACTCCTCGCCGGAGGCGGGGTTGGCGATGTCGACCGTCCACGCGAGCGTGCCGTCGGTGCCGGTGCGCGGCTCCTCCAGGCTGAACATGGCGTCGAGCAGCGGCGAGTCGCCCGCCTCGTCGAAGGCCTTCAGCTGCTCGCACCGCCAGCGCACCACCTGCCCGAGCGCGGAAACCATGCTCGGCACGCGCTTCTTCTCGCCGTGCGGCGGCATGCGCATGTCGAAGCCGTCGTCGCCCACGGTGAGCGCCAGGGCGTCGAGCTTCATCTTCAGCCACGCGCGGTCGTTGGCGCGCATGTCCATGGATAGCGTCTTCGCCACGGCGCCCAGGCCGCGCGGCTGCTCGGCGCCGTTCACCCACACCTCGAAGGGGAAGGCGCGGTGTGCGTCGCCTTCGACGTGGCCGATGAAGAGCGCGAACTTGCCGACCGGCGAATCCACCATGTAGGTCCACGCCGGATTGCCGTCGGGCAGTTCCGGGCGGCCGGGCCAGCGCAGGCTGGCGAGCACCGGCTCGGGCAGCGTCTTGATCGACAGGCGCCGGTTCATCGCATCGATCGGCATCTCGGCGGCCTGCGCCGCGGTCTTCGCGGGCTCGGTGGAGAGGACGGACCCCAGCACGCTGTTGGGACGGTAGGTGGCCAGGCCCTTGAGCCCCGCCTTCCATGCCGAGAGGTAGAGGCCCTCGAACTCGGAGTACGGATAGTCCTCCGGCACGTTCACCGTCTTGGAGATGCTGGTGTCGATGTACGGCGCCACCGCCGCCACCATCGCCTTGTGCGCCTCGGCGGAAATCTCCAGCGCCGTCACGAACCACTCCGGCAGCTTCGCTTCTTCGCCGTAGAGGTGCTTGTACATGCGGAAGGCATGGTCCTCGACGCGGAACTCCTTGTGCGTGCCGTCGGGCATGCGCTTCTTGCGCGTGTAGGTCCAGGAGAACGGCGGCTCGATGCCGTTGGAGGCGTTGTCCGCGAACGCGAGCGAGATGGTGCCCGTGGGCGCGATCGACAGCAGGTGCGAATTGCGGATGCCGTGCTTGCGGATCTTGTCCTTGATCTCCTGCGGCAGGCGCGAGGCGAAGTTGCCGCCGGAGAGGTAGAGGTCGGCATTGAAGAGCGGGAAGGCGCCGCGCTCGCGCGCGAGTTCCACGCTGGCCTCGTAGGCGCGGTCGCGCATGTATTCGCTGATCCTGGTGCCCATCGCGCGCGCCTCGTCCGTGTCGTAGGCGAGCTTGAGCATGAGCAGCGCATCGCCCAGCCCGGTGAAGCCGAGGCCGACGCGGCGCTTGTTCGACGCTTCCTTCTTCTGCGCGGGCAGCGGCCAGGGCGTCACGTCGAGCACGTTGTCGAGCATGCGCGTGGACACTTCCACGACCTTGCCGAAGCCCTCGAAGTCGAACGCGCAATCGTCCTCGAACGGGTTCTTCACGAAGCGCGCCACGTCGATGGAGCCGAGGCAGCAGCAGCCGTAGGCGGGCAATGGCTGTTCGGCGCACGGGTTGGTCGCCTCGATCGCCTCGCAGTAATAGAGGTTGTTGTCGCGGTTGATGCGGTCGAGGAACAGGATGCCCGGCTCGGCGTGGTCGTAGGTCGAGCGCATGACCTGGTCCCACAGGTCGTGCGCGCGCACCTTGCGGTACACCCACAGCCCGTCGCCGCGCTGGTAGCCGCCGGCCTCCTTCACTTCCTTCGAGGGCTCGGCGCGGTGCACGAGCTCCACGTCGCCGTCGGTTTCGACCGCCTTCATGAACGCGTCGGTGACGCCGACGGACACGTTGAAGTTGGTGAGGTCGCCTTCGTCCTTGGCGTGGATGAAGCGCTCGATGTCCGGGTGGTCGCAACGCAGCACGCCCATCTGCGCGCCGCGGCGGGCGCCGGCGGATTCCACCGTCTCGCAGGACTGGTCGAACACGCGCATGTACGACACCGGCCCGCTCGCGCGCGAATTGGTGCCCTTGACCCAGGCGCCTTCGGGACGGATCGAGGAAAAGTCGTAGCCGACGCCGCCGCCGCGACGCATGGTCTCGGCCGCCTCCGCGAGGGCGGAATAGATGCCGGGACGGCCGTCGACGATCTCGGTGATGGAGTCGCCCACCGGCTGCACGAAGCAGTTGATGAGCGTGGCGGTGAGTGTCGTGCCCGCGGCGGAATTGATGCGCCCGGCGGGGATGAAGCCGTTCTCCTGCGCCTCGAGGAACTTGGCTTCCCAGAAGGCGCGGCGATCCTCGTTCTCGTTGGCCGCCAGGGCCTTGGCCACGCGCGCGCGCACCTCGCGGATCGAGGTTTCGCCGTCCTTCGCGTACTTCTCGATGAGGACCTCGGTGCTGATTTCCTGGGCGGGTAGCCGGGCGATGTCGGCGGCGGAACGGCGGGACTTGGCCACGCTCATGAGGTAATCCCCCTAATGCTCTACTTCGTTATAGTGAACTCGCCAGCTTCTTGGGCGGGCGGAGAGTTGATTTTTGGCGCAAGCCCCTTTTTCCGGTTGACCCAGATCAAGTGGCCGATGACTCTGACGACCCCCACATTTTGTGGTCAAGGCGCGTTTTCTGTCCAGTAGTTACAACCTATAGTGCCTGGCGAGCGGGCGCTTACTTGCAGGAGAAGCGGGCATGGCGACCGAAACGGCAACACTCGCCGGCGGATGTTTCTGGTGCCTCGAGGCGGTCTTCGACCAGCTTTCCGGGGTGCAGGGCGTGGAATCGGGCTACATGGGGGGCCAGAACGCAGAACCCGAGCTACGAGGACATCTGCACCGGCGAGACCGGCCATGCGGAGGTCGTGAGGATTACCTTCGATCCGGCAGTGGTCGGTTTCCGCGACCTGCTGGCGGTCTTCTTCACCATCCACGACCCCACGACCCTGAACCGGCAGGGCAACGATGCCGGCACGCAGTACCGCTCGGCCATCTTCTTCCACTCGCCGGAGCAGGAGCAGGCCGCGCGGGAGACGATCGCGCAGGCTCTCCGGCCGAGAAGCTGTGGGCCAACCCCATCGTGACCGAGGTCGTGCCCGCGTCCACGTTCTGGCAGGCGGAGGATTACCACCAGGAATATTTCGAACGCGTGGGCTCGCGCAATCCGTACTGCACGATGGTGGTGGAGCCCAAGGTCGCCAAGTTCCGCAAGCACTTCCTCGACCGGCTCAAGAAGTGAACGACACGGTGAAGGGACGTTACCCAGTGAACCGGGTTCACGTCGCCTTCGTTGGGCGCCGAGAAGCTCCGCGTAGTTGAACATGCCGAGCGGGGGCGGCAGCTTCATCGCCTTGGCCACGTCCATGCGCACCTGCAGGGAGAACCGGGTGAGGGTCTCCACCGGGATGCGCGCCGGCGGCATCTTCCCCGCCAGGATCTGTTCCACCTTGTAGGCCGTGAACTGGCCGATGGCGTGGTAGCGGCTGACAAGCCCGGTGAGCGCGCCGGCCTGCATCAGCTGCTCGGTGGAGGCGAAGGTCGGCAGCCCCGCCTCCGTCGCGGCGGGAATGATCACGCTCCTCGGCCAGCGTGCCGACGAAGGAATCCGGCGGCAGGTACAGCCAGTCCGCGTTCTGCCGCCTTGAGGCTGCGCACGAGATCGGCAGCGCCCTCGGTCGACGGGCTTCTGGTCGGCGTCGATCGCGAAGGGTCTGGCCACGACCGTGAACCCCATCTGGAGGGCCGACCGCGCGCACCTGGTCGACGATGACCACGGAGTTGCGCTCGGTCGGCGTGTAGAGCACGCCGAGCGACTTGAACGGGCGGTAGGAGGCCATCGCCCGGATCTGCGTCTCCGTGGGCGCGACATGGAACACGCCGGTCACGTTGCGGCCCGACGACTCGAGTCCGGGCACGATCTCGGCCAGGACCGGCGCGGCCACCAGCGTGAACACGACCGGGATGTCGGTGATGTGCTTGGCCGGGTCGACGGCGTCGTAGCGCCCGACGACGCCGAGCGTGACCGAGGTGCCCCAGGTGTAGACCAGGTCGGGCTTCGTCGGGCGGATCTCGTCGAGGAAGCCCGGCATGCGCGTGGCGTCGCGGGCCAGGTCGCGCCAGGTGATCTCGACCGGGATGCTTGCGCGCGGCGAAGTAGTCCTCGAAGCCCTTCTCGACGTCGGTCATGCCGCGGAAGGTGATCGCGTAGATGCGCCAGGGCCGCGTCGGCGGCGCCTGGCGCGGCGGCCGGCGCCGCCGGCAGGCGACAGGCAGCGCGGCGAGCAGCGCGAGGCGACGAGGCAGGTGCGGGCGATCCATGGTCGGGCTCCGTGCGTTCAGCCGGCGGCGGCCGGGCGCGGCCGACGCCGCGTGAGCAAGGCGAACAGCAGGCCGCACACGAGCACGAGCGCGCTGATGCCGATGAAGGCGCCCTCGTAGCCGCGGAGGACGACCAGCATGCTCGCCAGCAACGGGCCCAGCGCATTGCCCAGGCGCTCGAGCAGGCGGTAGACGCCGTAGACCGCGTCGTCGCCATATTCGCGCGATCTCCTCCCGGCAGTGGTCGCCCACGAGCGCGCTCTGCGCCGCGATCGACATCGCCTGGCCGAGGCCGAGCAGGACGACGACGACGAAGACCAGCCGAAGAAGCTGCCGAGACGAGCAGCAGCGAACGCCGCCCATGCCGGAGATGCACAGGCCCCAGCGCCACGCAGGCGCTCGCGACGCGCTCGCGGCGGTGGACAGGCTCGGCCGCGAGCGGCACGACCAGCACCATCACCACGGCATACATCATCAGAAGGCGCCCGGCCATCGCCTGCGTGTTGCCGATCGACGACGATGTAGAGCGGCACCAGGTAGAAGCACACGCCGGTGAGGATGATCTTGGCCGGCATCGCCGCGAGCCCGGTGAGGGTCATGAACCGGCGGTTGAAGATGCAGCGCCAGGATCTCGCGCAGCCGCGGCGGCCGGGACGGCCGCGTCGTCGCCGCACGCGCGGGCTCGCTCGGGCAGCAGCGCGGATGGCGAGGAGGGACAGCCCGGCCAGCGGCGGCCGCGACGCCGAAGGTCGCACGCAGGCCGATGTTGTCGGCCAGGATGCCGCCGATCGAGGGGCCGCACACCGTCGCCACCATGATCGCGCCGACGAACAGGGCGAACCCCTGGGCGCGCGGTTGTCCGGCCGGGTGTGGTCGAGCACGTAGCCCTGCGCGGCCACGAACACCATCGCGTAGCCCAGCGCGCACAGCGAGCGCCAGAGCAGCAGGTCGTAGAGGCTGACGCGCCAGGGCGGTGGCCACGAAGCCGACCGCGGCGACGATGGCGCCCACCAGCATCGCGCGCCGCCGGCCCACGCGCTCGCTCCAGACGCCGAGGTAGGGCTGGCCGATGGCGACGATGAGCATGAAGAGCACGATCGGCAGCCCGATCACCACCTGCGGCGAAAGGCCGGGAACCGGGACCAGCAGCTGGCTCACGTAGCTCGGCAGGAAGGAGCGCGTGAGCTCCTCGGCCAGGATGAAGGCGAACAGCGGCGCGCGAATCCGGTTCAACGCTGCTGTCCGTCGCCTCGCGGCGCGGCCGCGTGCGCCGAACCGGAAGCGCCCGCGCCAGCGACTCCCAGCGACTGCGGCGGCCGCGCGCAGGCGCGTCGCGCGCTCGCCGCGTCGGCATCGCCGAAGCAGCGCCTGGAGCTGTCGCGTGAGCTTCCGGTAGGCGCCGTTGACGCGCGCCAGCCGGCCGTCGAGCGCCGCCATGGCGCCGCCGATGCCCTCGCCGGCGTTCGCCCGCGCGCGTGTCGAGAAGTCGCCGGCCTGCGCCTCTCCCGACCAGCTGCAGGAAGGCGCCGAGGTCCTCGGAGAGCCGGGCGCCCGCCAGGAGGTTGAGCAGCTCGAGGGTGAAGAAGAGCGCGACGACCAGCACCACGATCACGTCGAGCATGCCCTCGAGCAGGATCTTGTCGACGAAGCTGGAATCGATGCCGATGTGCAGCATGCCCAGCGGACCGGCCTTCCCGTGGATCGGCAGCGCCACGACGTGCAGCGCTGTCCACGCGCGTGCGCCGCCTTGCCGGCCGAATGCAGCCGCAGCGCCATCGGGGTCGGTGATCGCGAGGTAGGCGAACTGCGGGTTCTCGGAGAGGACCTCGGCGAACGTCCTGTCCACGCCGTAGAGTTCCGTGAGCTTCACGCCGAACTCGTCGGCCTTGAGCAGCAGCGCCCGCACCGAAGTGCCCACGGTGATCGCGGTCTTCGCCGATTCGGGCACGAGCTCGCGCTCGAAGGCCCGCTGCGAGGCGATCGACACCAGCCCCGACGCGGCCACCACCGACACCATGATGACCCCCGCGAGGCGCCAGTAGACACGTCGCAGGTAGGGGTGGTCGACCATCAGCGGGCCGCCTCCACCCTGGCCGCGGTCTCCGCGATGGCTGCCTCGGCTTCCTGCAGCCGTTCGCCCGCCTGATTCAGGGCCCGCGCGAACTGCGCATCGCCGATCGCCCGTGCCGGCGCCGCCTGGCCGCCCTCGAGGATCGCGCGCGCGGCGGCGAAGTCCGACTCGACGCGGCGGAATGCGTAGCCCAGCGCCAGGGGCATGAGGAGCGCGATGCCGCCCAGCGCGACGAGCGAGGCGATGACGATGTCGTGCCTGACCCTGGCGGCCGCCTCGTCGACGTAGGCGCGCGGGTAGCGCAGCGCCATGTAGCCGACGGTGAGGTTGAAGTTGTTCCTGAGCGAGATGCCGACCACGACGTCGGCGCTCTCCTCCACCTTCCACGCGGTTGCCTTGGCGTGGGCCGCGGAGCGCGTCCACGATTCGGGGACCGGATTGCCGACGCGGGCGGCGGCGGTGCTGTAGAGCACCTTGCCGTGGCTGTCGAAGACGTCGATGCCGCGCAGCAGGGACTCGGTCGAGTGCTCGCGGCGCAGCAGGTCGGGCAGCATCGCCAGCTCCCCGAACTGCAGGCCCAGGCCGAGCGAGGCCCGCACGCGAGTTCTCGATGCCGCGGCCGACGACGAGCACGCGCGCCTGCACCATCTGCGCCACGGTGCTGCGGTACTTGTAGTAGTTGAGGAAGGCGACCATGCCGATGGCGAAGAGGCTTACCACCAGCGCGACCACGACAAACCGGACTACGTGTGGAACCCAAGCCATCCCCTCTCGGAGTTGCCGCTCGCCGAGCCCGCGATCGTCTTTCGCCGGATGGTAGCATGTCGCTCGTGCGATTTCTAAAGGACTCGCCGTAAGTAACTGTACGTAAAAAGGGATTTTCTTGGGACGCTGCGCGGCCCTGTGGTAGCGTACGGCCTCCGGTCGACGTTCCCGCCCAGTGAGGAGCGATGGGATCCACCCCGAAGGACAAAAGCCAGCCGCCCGACGCACCGCCGACGAAAGGACCGGCGCCGGCGGTATCGACCCCGACTGGGAGCCGCCGATCCCCGGCAAGCCGGCGAGTCCTCGCCAGCTGGGACGAGTACATGGCGCTCGCCAAGCGGATCGTCGGGCGCTTCCACGACGAGTTCGAGCTTCGCTACTTCGACTACGTCCATCCGGCGCGCCTGCAGGTGCGGGTGCCGCTGCGCTTGCGCAAGCGCCTACCCGGTCACCGTGGCGTACACCGACTGGGGCGACCCGGCCAAGCCGACGGTGATCTGTTGCGGCGGCGTGGCCAACACGGCGATGCGCTTCAACTACCTCGCTTCGACCTGATGCGACGACTTCCGCGTGATCTGCATGGACTGGGTCGGCCGCGGGCGCTCGGGCTGGATGGCTCGACGAGCGGCGACTACGTCGCTCGCCACCTACGCGGAGCAGCTGCGCCAGCTGATCGAGCACCTGGGCGGGACCCGGTGACGATCCTGGGCTCGTCGCTGGGCGGCAGCGCCGCGATCGAGCTGGCCGCGCGCCACCCGAAGCTGGTGGAGCGGCTGATCCTGAACGACATCGGCCCGCTACATCCCGAAGACGCGCCGCAAGCGCCGCTCGCAGACGCTCGCGCGCCACTACGTGTTCCGCGACCCCGCCGACCTGCTGCGCAAGATCGGCGCCTCGCAGAAGAACGACGGCCCGATCAGCGACGACATCCGCTTCAACGTGACCTTCCACCAGACGCGCTGGTCCGACGAGGAGGGCGGGCGCGTCTACCGCCACGACGTGCGCGCGCTGCAGGCCTACCGCGACGACGCGCAGCGACAGCCTCGATCCAGTGGCGCATGTGGGAGCAAGCGTGCGCTGCCCGGTGCTGCTGATCCACGGCATGCTCTCGGACGCGCTGCTGCCGCCCACGATCACGCGCATGAAGCGCTGCCCGAAGCGTGACCGTGATGCACGTGCCCGACACCGGCCACACGCCGGTGCTCTCGGACCGCAACCAGAACTGGTTCATCCACGACTGGCTGCGCGGGCACGCGCACCGCGGAGCACGAGTGGACGGTGCTGCACGCGCCGCTGCGCGACGAGGATGGCCGCCGGATCCCCGTTCGAGGTGACCGCGAAGTAGGGAAGGCGCTGGCTGCCGGGCGCGCTAGACCTGGTGCGGCCGGCTCACGGCGATCAGCGAGGCGCGCGCCGAGGACGTCGCGCCGCACGTCGAACTCGACGATCTCGCCGTTGCCGACCTGCATGCGGCCTTCGCCGCCGAGCAGGTCGTTCAGGATGCGGCCGACGCCCTTGCTGCTCACGAGCAGCGGCCGGCGGTCCAGGCAGCGGGCGCAGCGCGCTCCAGCGCGCGCGCCACGCCGCTCGGGAACTGCGTCCTCCGACTCGCCGCCCGGGGGCGTCTCGCTCGCCGCTTGAGCGCTCTTCGGTCTCGCGCGATCGGGCGGTTGTTCCACGCGCCGAGGTGGCGCTCGTTCAGCAGCGGCTCGACCTCGACCGGCGACGTTGCCCAGCACGCCGCTGATGATGAGGCGGTCTGGCGCGTGCGCACGAGCGAGCCGGTCAGGCGATGACGCCGATGCGCGAGGTCCATGGCGCTGGATCTGCTTGGCGAGCAGGTAGGCCTGGTCGCAGGCCGATGTCCATGCAGCGGCACGTCGAGGTCGCCGCCGCAGCGCAGGCCCTGGAAGTTGGGCTCGGTCACGCCGTGGCGGACGAAGTAGAGGGTGAAGGGCCGGTCGGCTTGGTAGGTCATCGGGGCTCGAGGGCGGGACGGCCCCGCCGTGCGGTCGAGGATAGCATGGCGTACGGCGCCGTGAGGCGCCCAGGTCACGCGGGCGGAAGGTAGAATCGCCTTCCATGCGGTTCTTCCGGCTCCTCCGAATTCTTTCCACGATCGGTCGCCACGGCCTCGACGAATTCATCGTCGGGCGCGGCAGCTCGCTCGTGCGGCTCGCCTTCCGCGTCGCCTACTTCTGGGCCGACCGGTCCGGTCCGCGCGGCGTGCGCCTGCGCGTCGCCCTCCAGGAGCTGGGCCCCATCTTCGTGAAGTTCGGGCAGCTCATGTCCGTCCGCCCGGACCTCATCCCCACCGACATCACCGACGAGCTCGCGAAGCTGCAGGACGCGGTCCCGCCCTTCCCCGCGGAGCAGGTGGTCGAGACGCTCGAGCGCGCCTACGGCAAGCCCTACACGGAGGTCTTCCGCACCTTCAACCTGACCTGCGTGGCGAGCGCGTCGGTCGCGCAGGTGCACTTCGCCGAGCTGCCGGACGGGCGCGAGGTGGCGGTGAAGATCCTGCGCCCGCACATCGTCGAGACCATCGACAACGACACGGGGATTCTCTACGCGGTCGCGGGCCTGATCGAGCGGCTGCATCCGCTCTCCGACCTGCTGCGCGCCCGCGAGGTGGTGAACGAGTTCGACAAGATCATCCACGACGAGCTGGACCTCCTGCGCGAGGCCTCCAGCATGAGCACGGTGCGGCGCAACTTCGCCGGCAGTCGCCATCCTCTACGTCCCGGACGTGCACTTCGACTGGTGCACCAGGGAAGTCATGGTGATGGAGCGCATCGACGCCATCCCGGTGAACGACCTCGAGCAGATCCGCGCGCACGGCATCGACACGGCCACGCTCGGCAGGAACGGCGTGGAGATCTTCTTCACGCAGGTCTTCCGCGACGGCTTCTTCCACGCCGACATGCACCCGGGCAACATCTTCGTCGCGCGCGACGGGCGCTACTGCGGCATCGACTACGGGATCATGGGGTCGCTGCCGGAGGTGGACAAGAACTGCCTCGCGATGATCTTCATCGCCTTCTTCAGGCGCGACTACAAGGCCGTGGCGGTGGCGCACATCGAGGCGGGGTGGGTGCCCGCGGACACCGGGGTGGAGGAGTTCGAGGGCGCCATCCGCTCCGTGTGCGAGCCGATCTTCGACAAGCCGCTGAAGGACATCTACTTCGGCAAGCTCCTGCTGCGCCTCTTCGAGGTGGGCGCGGCGCTTCCGCATGGACATCCAGCCGCAGCTCGTGCTGCTGCAGAAGACGCTGCTGCAGGTGGAAGGGCTCGGGCGCCACCTCGATCCGGAGCTCGACCTGCGGCAGCGCCGCGCAGCCGATCCTCGAGCGCTGGATGCGCGAGAACTACGGCGCGCGCGGCCTGTGGCGGCAGCTGAAGAACGAGGCGCCGCACTGGAACAAGCTGGTGCCCGAGCTGCCGCGGCTCGTGCACAAGATCCTGTCCGACGACGCGCCGGCACGCATCGAGCGCGCCATCCGCGACCTCGAGGCCACGCAGCGGCGGCAGACGCGCATCATGCTCGCCATCGCCATCGTTCTCGCGCTGATGGTCGTGGGCCTCGCCCTGCGCGGCGTGTAGTTTCCATGCGGTACCAGGTACATGTACCTGGTACCGGTGCCATTCAGCGCGCGTCGAAGTCGAGCAGCACCGGCTGGTGGTCGGAGAGCTGCGTGTCGGGATCGACGCGGATGCCGCGCACGCGCGGCGCGAGGTCCTCGCTCACGAAGATGAAGTCGCAGCAGTAGGGCTCTTTCGCGTAGCGGTGGTCGTGCAGGCAGAAGGTGGGCTCGTGCGCGCGCCGGCCGTTCAGCAGCGGCCCAGGCGTCGCGATAGGCGGGCCCGCCGCTCGCGAGCGGCTGCTGGATCTCCGCGTAGGCCGGGTTCTCGGGCGGGAAGTTGAAGTCCGCCGTGAGGATCGCGGAGGGCGTCTGCGCGGTCAGGTCGAAGGGGCCGTCTTCGGCCGTCGGAAAACCGGGACGGGCGGCGCGGTCGCACGCCTCGTCGTGCAGTTCGCGCAGCCGTGCCGCCTGCGCCGCGCGCTGCACCGGCGAGTAGTACTCGAGGTGCGTGGTGGTGACCCGCACCGGCCCCATCGGCAGCCTGAGCGTCGCCTCGATGGCGACGCGCGGCATCGCTTCCTTGCCCGGGTCTGCCGGCCACGGCAGCGCGTGGCGGCGCACCGGCGATCACCGGCAGCCGCGTGAGGATCATGTTGCCGAAGCGGCGGCGCCTTCCGGGACCGTCGAGATCGACCCCGTAACCCGCAATCGCCGTGTAGCCCGGGCAGCAGGGCGGCGAGCTGCGGCGAACTGGTCGGCGTCGTCGTTGCCTTCGAGGCCGCCGGAAAGTTGTCGGCGACTTCCTGCACGTTCAGGACGTCGAAGTCGGCCATCGCGCGGGCGTGCGCCACGATGCGCGCGAGATCGACGCGGCCGTCGATCCCCCGGCCCCACTGGATGTTCCAGGTGATGAGCTTCATGCCGCCATTGTTGCCTATTGCAGGAGCCGCGTGATGCGCTTGCTGGCCGTCCAGGCCGTGGATGCGCATTTCGTCGCGACGGCCGCCTCCTTACTGCAGTGCAACATCGTTTTTGCTAGACTCGCCCGCAAACCGCACCCGCCCCGCGAAGCGCCATGAACACCCTCGTCTTCTTCACGATCGCCTACCTCGTCGTCACGATCGCGATCGGCCTCTACGCCGCGCGCTTCGTCTCCACCTCCAAGGACTACCTCGTGGCCGGGCGCGGGCTGCCGCTCTACATGAACGTGGCCACGGTGTTCGCGACCTGGTTCGGCGCGGAGACGGTGCTTTCGGTGTCGGCCACCTTCGTGAAGGACGGCCTGGGCGGCATCCCGGCGGACCCCTTCGGCGCCACCTTCTGCCTCATCTTCGTCGCGCTCTTCTTCGCGCGCGCCTTCTACCGCCTGGACCTCCTCACCATCGGCGACTTCTACAAGAAGCGCTACGGCAAGGGGGTCGAGGTGCTCACCAGCCTCGCGGTGACGCTTTCCTACCTCGGGTGGACCTCGGCGCAGCTGACGGCCCTGGGGATCGTCTTCAACTCGCTCTCGCAGGGCGCCATCACGCTCGACCAGGGCATCCTGCTCGGCGCGGTCATCGTCCTCATCTACACGACCTTCGGCGGCATGTGGTCGGTGGCGCTGACGGATCTCTTCCAGTCGGTGGTGATCGTGCTGGGCCTCATCTACGTGGCGGTGCTGGCCACGGGCATGGTCGGGCGGCTTCGGCAACGTGGTCGCGCACGCCTCGGAGGCGGGCAAGTTCTCCTTCTGGCCCACCGGCGGCAGCAAGGAATGGTGGGCCTTCGTCGCGGCCTGGGCCACGCTCGCCATCGGCTCCATCCCGCAGCAGGACGTGTTCCAGCGCGTGACCAGCGCCAAGAACGAGAACACGGCGGTGAGGGGCTCGCTCCTGGGCGCCGCGCGCCTACTTCGCCTTCGCCTTCGTGCCGATGTATCTCGCCTATGCGGCGCTCATGGTCAACCCGGAGATGGTGAACGGGCTCCTGAAGCAGGAGGGCCGCGAAGTGCAGCTGATCCTGCCCGAACTTCGTGCTCGGCTACATGCCGATCTTCGCGCAGGTGATGTTCTTCGGCGCGCTCCTGTCGGCGATCCTCTCCACGGCCTCCGGCGCGCTCCTCGCCCCCACGGCGCTCTTCACCGAGAACGTGGTGAAGCCGCTCTTCGGCGAGATGAGCGACAAGCGCTTCCTGCTGGCGCTGCGCGTGATCCTGGTCTTCTTCACCGCCGGCGTGCTCATGTTCGCGCTCAACAACACCAGCACCATGTACGAGATGGTGCAGAACGCCTACAAGGTGACGCTGGTGGGGGCCTTCATCCCGCTCGTGTGCGGCATCTACTGGCACCGGGCGACGACGCAGGGGGCCCTCGTTTCGGCGCTCGGCGGGCTGGCGGTCTGGGTGATCTGCGAGAGGTTCTTCGCCGATGCCGACGTTCCGCCGCAGATGTGGGGCCTCTTCGCCGCGACGGTGGGGATGCTCGTCGGCTCCTTCGCGCCGCAGCTGGTCAGGGACGCGCGGCACGAGGCGTTCTCGAGAAACTAGGGACAGTCCCCATTTCCCCGCCTGGCGGCGTTTCGCTCCCCCTTTTCCGCATTTCGTCGCTTTCCGCTTCAGCCCCCCCTCGCCTCTCCTTAATCTGGCGGCAAGTCGAACGCGCCCGCCGGGCGCCGCGCGGTAAAGGAGAGACACCATGAGCAACCTCGAGAAGCTGGACCTGATGGGCGTCGCGTCGCTGGCCGCCGTCACCGCAGCCTTGCTGGCGGGCTGGATCGCGACCACCGCCAACCTCGCGCCGGTGCAGCACAGCCGGTCGGCCGGGGACAAGGCGGTCACCCTGACCGAGGAAGGCAGCATGAAGCTCACGGTGACCGCGAGCCGCGAGAGCGCCGTGGCGGCGACGACGCAGCCCGCGCGCGTTGCCTCCAGCGGATCCGCTCGCCGGCCCGACGCTGCAAGTGGCGCTGCCGCTGGCCTTCCGCCCGTAAGGAGTCGGCCATGGCCACCCTCGACCGGGTCATCTCGCCGCTTTCCTTCCGCGTCTCGACCGCGGTCACGGTCGTCGTCGCCGGCTGGTTCGCGCTCACCTTCGCCATCACGGTCGGTGCGCTGCTCGCCGGCGCCTGAAAGCTCCTGCAGTCCTGAAGTCGCCCCATGAACCCGTCCAACCGCCCCATGCCCCTGACCTGGCACGTCCGCCTGCGGATGGCGGAATCGCCTCGCCCGGCCCGGGACCGGCCCGCCGTGCCCTTCGCCGCCGCGCGCCCGGGCATCGCCGGCCGCTGGAAGCCGCGCGACCGCGTCAGCGCCGCCGGCACCTGATACCCTTCCGGCGACTCCATGTCCTACCCGGCCGCCGTGAACCGCTACACCTACCTCCTCGAAGGGCTCACGCTCAAGCGCGTGGCGCTGGTCACCTTCCTGTGCGTCTGGGCGGCGGCGGCCGTGGTGTGGTTCTTCGCCAACACCTACCTCGACCTGCTGGTGAGCGCGCTCTGCGTGGGCTACACCAGCATGGTGCTGTTCACGGTGGCCACCAACCTGCGCGAGCCACCGCCTGCCGCGCTGGGCGATCCAGGTGCTCTCGATCATCGTCGGCTCCTTCTTCGGGACGATGCTCGCCGGCCTCGTCAAGGGCCGCGACATCTCCACGATGTTCACCGAGCGCTACTACGGGCGTCCTCATCACCATGGGGCTGGGCATCGGCTTCGGGTGCGATGGCGGTGTCGATCTACATCTTCCGCGAGCGCGAGTCGCGCCGCGACGCGGAGCTCGCCCGGGCCCAGGCGGAGCGCGCGCAGCTCGAGAAGAACGTGCTGCAGGCCCAGCTCGCGCTCATGCAGGCGCAGGTCGAGCCGCACTTCCTCTTCAACACGCTCGCCAACGTCCAGCACCTGGTCGAGACCGATCCGGCCTCCGCCTCGCGCATGCTGGAAAGCCTCATCCAGTACCTGCGCGCGGCGCTGCCGCAGATGCGCGAGGACCGCGACCGACCGTCGGGCGCGAGCTGGACATGGCCAAGGCCTTCCTCGACATCCACCGCATGCGCATGGGCTCGCGGCTGGACTACGTGCTCGAGGTGCCCGAGAGCCTGCGCTGCCGCGCCGTTCCCGCCGATGATGCTCATCACCCTGGTCGAGAACGCGGTGATCCACGGCGTCGATCCCTGCTGCGAGGCGGGCACCATCACGATCCGCGCCACGCGAGGAGGGCGGGCGGCTGCGCCGTGTCGGTGGCGGACACGGGCGAGGGCATCTCGCCCAAGAAGGGCACCGGGGTGGGGCTCACGAACATCCGCGAGCGGCTGAAGACCCTCTACGGGACCGGCGCGCGCCTGGTCCTCGAGGAAAACGTGCCGCGCGGCGTGGTGGCGGCCATCGAGCTGGACGCCGGCGCCGCGCCTGAATGGCAGCCGCCGGCACCTTCCGTCGCCGCCTGCCGTGCGTGATACTCGCGCTCCATGGGCACCTCTCCCGCCGACATTGCGCCTGTCCCGGCAAGAGCCGTCATCGCCGACGACGAACCGCTGCTGCGCGCGCAGCTGAGGGCGCGGCTCGCGAAGCTCTGGCCCGAGCTCGCGATCGTCCACGAGATGGAGAACGGCCGCGACATCGAGCAGGTGATCGCGGCGCATGCCCCGAGCCTCTTCTTCCTCGACATCCACATGCCCGGCGTCAACGGCCTGGAGGCCGCGCGCGACCATCGGCAGGCGCGCGCACGTCGTCTTCGTCACCGCCTTCGACCAGTACGCGGTCGAGGCCTTCGAGCAGGGCGCCATCGACTACGTGCTGAAGCCCTTCAACGAGGAGCGCCTGGCCGACACCGTCGAGCGGCTCAGGGAGCGGCTGGCCGGGGTGCCGCCGCGCCGGCCGAGGAGCGCGACGGCGAGGACGTCGCTGGCTCATCGAGCGGCTCGCCAGCCGCCTCGCGCCGCGCAAGGCGGACCACCTGCGCTGGATCAAGGCCTCGGTCGGGCAGAGCGTGCGCCTGATCCCGGTCGAGGAGATCCTCTTCTTCCAGTCCGACGAGAAGTACACGCGGGTGGTCACCGGCGACTCGGAGACGCTCATCCGCAAGCCGATCAGGGAGCTGCTCGACGAGCTCGACCCGGAGAAGTTCTGGCAGGTCCACCGCGCCACCATCGTCAACGTCGACTTCATCGCCTCCGTCCGCCGCGGCCTCAAGGACCAGGCCGAGATCGCCCTCAAGGGGCATCGCGAGACGCTCCTGGTGTCGCGCAATTTCACCCACCTGTTCCGGCAGATGTAGGGCAGCGGGCCGACCCCTTTCACGCCAGCCATCCCGCCGGACCGCATTTCACCCCCCGCGGCCTGCATTTCGGCGCCTTCCCGTCGCCCCGGCCGCCGCGGCCCCCTAGTCTGGCTCCATCGAGGCCCCGCCCAGGGGCCGCCAAGACCAGGGGGAACCGCACCATGTCGCTCATCCAGTCGCTCGGGCCGTCGGTATCGACGATGTTCCTGTTCTTCGGCGTGCTGATGCTCTCGCTGGCCATCGCGGCGGCCGCGATACTCGAAGACTACTGACCGGCGCGGCCCTTCCGGGTATCTTCCGGGGGCGCCGCGACACCCATACCGATGAAATCCCTCTCCGATGTCCTGAATCGCACGCCGTGGTGGGCCCTGGTCTTCGGCGGCCTGGGCGTGATCGCGGCGCTTGCCGTCGTCGTGACGCCCTTCCACCTGATCGAGTACCGCCAGGAGGGGGCGACCCCCGAGGAACAGAAGGCGATCAAGCGCGAGGTCGACAACACCTTCGCCGAGGGAGCCATGGACATCGCGCGCAGCGCCATCCTCACCATGCGCGGCGCGACCTCCGACCCGGCCCGGCGCGAGGAGCTCGACCGCGCCCTGGAGGAGCTCGACAGCGCCCGCGCCGAACTGCGCGATGCGGGGCGCGAGGTGCGCCGCGCCAAGCGCGAGGCAGTCGACGCCAAGCGCGAGGCGGTGGACTCCGCGCGGGAGGCGGCGCGCGAGGCCGCCAGCGCCAGCGAGGGCGCCAGCAAGAGTGCCGCAAGGGCGCTCGCAGGAGGCCGGCGTCGAGAACGAGAAGGTGCAGCAGGCCCTCGAGCAGTCCCTGAAGGCCGCCAAGGAGGCCGAGGAGGAGGCCAACGAAGGCGCTCGCCGAGGAAGACAAGGGAGCCGAGGAGCGCCCGCGCGTCACGATCGGCATGGGGCTCGGCAAGGATCGGCCGCTCCTCGACATCGAGGTCTCGAAGCAGGAACCCGGTACGAAGCGCCGCATCGAGATCCGGGCGCCCGGCGATACGGCCAGGACGGGTGGCGCGATCGTGATCGATCTCGACGACGACGCGAAGGCGCCCGCCACGCCCAGGCCGCCCGCGACGCCAGCCGCGCCGGCCTTGCCGTCCCCGCCCGAGGCCCCGGCCGTCGCCATGCCGCCGCTGCCTCCGGAGGTGCGCCAGCAGATCCGCCACAACGTCACCGCCGACCTGAAGAAGATGGGCATCGGCGCGGCACTCGTCCTGCTCTTCATCCCGATCTTCATCCTCACGGTCGTCGCCAAGTTCTTCATCGACCGCTCGCGCGCGGCGCAGCGCATGGCGGAGCTGAAGCGCAAGGAAGCCGAGTACCACCGCATGAGCCGGCAGGTGACCGAGGCGAAGCTGATGGCGCTGCAGGCGCAGGTGGAGCCGCACTTCCTCTACAACACGCTCGCGAGCGTGCAGGCCCTCACCGAGGTCGATCCGGCGCGCGCCAACACCATGGTCGGCCACCTCATCCAGTACCTGAGGAACGCGCTGCCCAAGATGCGCGAGTCGATTTCCACGGTCGGCCAGGAAGTCGAGCTGGTGCGCGCCTACCTGAACATCCTGCAGATGCGCATGGGCAAGCGCCTCGCCTTCGACATCTCCGTGCCGGAGAGCCTCGTCGCCACGCCGTTCCCGCCGCTGATGCTGCCGTCGCTCGTCGAGAACGCCATCAAGCACGGCCTGGAGCCGCAGCGCGAAGGCGGGTCGGTGCTGATCTCCGCGCAGGCGCAGGGCGGGCGGCTGCGGGTCACCGTGTCCGACACCGGCCGCGGCTTCGGCGAGACGGTGGGCGCCGGCGTGGGGCTCGCCAACATCCGCGAACGCCTCGACCGCGCTCTATGGCGAGACGGCGAAGCTCACGCTGGAAGCGAATGCGCCTGCGGGCGTCATCGCGACCATCGAGGTTCCGCTCGACGGGCTGCGCGGCGCGGCTGCCATGCCGGAGGCGTCCGCCGGCGCAGGGCGCGCCGGCCCAGCCTGCCGCCACCGGCTCCGCCGCAGGCAAGGTGATTTCCGTGGTCGGCTCGGCCGAGCGCACCTGGCGCAAGGGCCTCTCCTTCGCCTTCGTGGCCATGGTGATCCTGGCCGCCGTCGTGTCCGGCCTCGCGGCATTCGGCGTGATGACCGGCATGGTCCCGATCCAGGTCGGTTCCGAAACGATCACCGGCCCCGGCGGGGCGCTCCTCGGAGCGGCGGGCATCGCGATCGCCTTCGTGGCCGTGGTGCTGGTGCTGGCCGTCGTCGCCGCCATCATCTACGGGCTGGGCTGGCTCTTCGCCGGACTGGCCATCTTCATCCCGGTGGTCATACTCATCGCGACGCTGCCCGCCACCGCGCCCTTCATCCTGCTGGCACTGCTCATCTGGTGGCTCGCGCGCAGGAAGAAGGGGCCCGTGCCGCCACCGGCGGCCGAGACGAAGATCGAGCCGGTGCTGCAGGCGGCGCCGCCGGCCCCCATGCCGCAGGCGTCACCCCCGCCTCCCAAGGACGAGCCGCCCGCCGTATAGAATTGCCGCATCGGCCGGGAACGACTCGCGCCGTTCCCCTTCTCTCCTGCACCTCGGAGGATGCCGATGATCAACCTGGCCCTGGGCCTCGAACGGGGCGCGCAGTTGTACCCCGGCCGGCCGGCACTCCACTTCGCCGACCGGACCATCACCTACGGCGAGCTCGAATGCGGCCGTGAACCGGGTCGCGAACGGGCTGCGCGCCATCGGCATCGGGCGCGGCGACAACGTGGCGCTCGCGTGCCCCAACGTCCCGTACTTTCCCATCGTCTACTACGGCATCCTCAAGGCCGGCGCGACGGTGGTTCCCCTGAGCGTGCTGTGCAAGGCGCCGGAGTTCGCCTACCACCTCGAGGACTCGCAGGCCAAGGCGTTCTTCTGCTTCGAGGGCTCCGCGGAACTGCCGCTGGGCAAGCGAGGGCCACGCGGGCTTCGCGCAGTGGGGCGCGCTGCCCGCAGTTCTTCATGATCACCGCGCGACCCCGCGAAGCCTTCGCCGATCGAAGGCGTGCGCGACGCTCGGCGCGTTCATGCACGCCGCAGCCCGGCGACGGGCACCTGCGCCGACACCGACGCGAACGACACCGCCGTCATCCTCTACACCTCGGGAACGACGGGCACGGCCCAAGGGGGCGGAGCTCACGCACGCCAACCTGGCGATGCACGCCTTCTGCTGCCTGCATGCTCATGCGCATGGACGGCACCGACTGCCACCTGGTCGCGCTGCCGCTCTTCCATTCCTTCGGCCAGAGCGTGCAGATGAACGCCGCCCTCTGGTGCGGCGCCTCGCTCGTGCTCATGCCGCGCTTCGACCCGGACGCGGTGCTTGCCGCCATGCAGCGCCACGGCGTCACCATCTTCGCGGGCGTTCCGACGATGTACATGGCGATCCTGCACCTGGCCGGCGCGGAGGAGCGCCACGACCTGAAGGCCATCGCGGCGAAGCTGCGCCTGGGCATCTCCGGCGGCGCGGCGATGCCGGTGGAGGTGATGCGCCGCTTCGAGGAGCGCTTCGGCATCGCCATCCTCGAGGGCTACGGGCTGTCGGAGACGAGCCCCGTGGCCACCTACAGCTACCTCGACTTTCCGCGCATCCCGGGCAGCGTCGGCAAGGCCATCACCGGGCACGCAGGTGCGCGATCGTGGACGAGCACGGCGCGCCCGCTGCCGCCGGGCCAGCCGGGCGAGATCGTGATCCGCGGCCACAACGTGATGAAGGGCTACTACCGCCGGCCCGCGGAGACGGCGGCGGCGATCCGCGACGGCTGGTTCCACACCGGCGACATCGGCAAGATGGACGAGGACGCCAACTTCTACATCGTCGACCGCCTGAAGGACATGGTCATCCGCGGCGGCTTCAACGTCTACCCGCGCGAGCTGGAGGAGGTGATGATGACCCACGAGGCCATCGCGATGGTCGCCGTGATCGGCGTGCCGCACGAGACGCACGGCGAGGAGGTGAAGGCGGTGGTGGTGCTGCGGCCCGGGCAAGCAGGCCACGCCCGGAGGCGATCATCGCCTGGTGCAAGGAGCGCATGGCCGCCTACAAGTACCCGCGCATCGTGGAGATCGTGGACGTCGTTGCCGATGACGGCGACCGGCAAGATCCTCAAGCGCGCGCTGAAGGCGATAGGATCCCGCATGCCCACCGCCATCGTCGCCGAAGACGAGCCGATCCTGCGCCAGCAGCTCGAGGCGAAGCTCGCGAAGGTCTGGCCCGAGCTCGAGATCATCGCGAGCGTCGAGGATGGCGCCGCGGCGCTGGAAGCGCTCGAGGACCGCGCCCCGGACTTCATGTTCCTCGACATCCAGATGCCGGAGATGACGGGCGTGGAGGTGGCGCGGCACGTGGGCAACCGCGCGCACGTGGTCTTCGTCACCGCCTACGACCAGTACGCGATCCAGGCCTTCGAGACCGGCGCGGTCGACTACATCCTCAAGCCCTACACCGACGAGCGCCTCGCCATGACGGTCGAGCGGCTGAAGGCCAAGCTCGCGAGCCCGCCGCCGGACCTCGGGGCCATCGCCGCGCAGCTCGCCACGCAGCTGCGCGGGGGCGCGGGCAAGGAGAGGCTGCAGTGGATCAAGGCGAGCTTCGGGCAGAACCTGCGCCTGATCCCCGTGGCCGAGGTGCTCTTCTTCCAGTCCGACGAGAAGTACACGCGCGTGGTGACGGCGGAAGTCGGAGGCGCTCATCAAGACGCCCATCCGCGAGCTCCTCGACGGACTCGATCCCGACGTCTTCTGGCAGGTCCACCGCTCCGCCATCGTCAACGTGAACGCCATCGCCGCGGTGACGCGCGACTTCCGCGGCCAGGCGCACATCAAGATCAAGGGCAAGGACGAAACCCTCACCGTCTCCCGCATCTACTCCCACCTCTTCAAGCAGATGTGAAAAATAGGGACAGTCTCGAATGTCTTGCGAAAATCAGGGACTGTCCCTATTTATCACGCGAGAGCCCATGATCTACGAACTGGATGACCGCAAGCCCGTCCTCGAAGGCGACAACTTCGTCGCCCCCAACGCCGCCGTCATCGGCTCGGTGCTGATGAAGAGGGGCGCCAACGTCTGGTGGGGGTGCACCCTGCGCGGCGACAACGACCTCATCACGCTGGGCGAGAACGTGAACGTGCAGGATGGCTCGGTGATCCACACGGACATCGGCATTCCCGTCGTCCTCGAGAGGAACGTGAGCGTGGGCCACTTGGTGATGCTGCACGGCTGCACGATCGGCGAGAACTCGCTCATCGGCATCGGCGCCATCATCCTGAACCGCGCCGTGATCGGGAAGAACTGCCTCGTCGGCGCCGGCGCCCTCGTGCCGGAAGGCAAGCACATTCCCGACGGCTCGCTGGTGCTGGGCGTGCCCGGCAAGGTCGTGCGCCACCTGACAGCCGAGGACATCGCCAACAACGCCTGGATCGCGGAGCACTACGTGGAACGCGCCGGTGCCTACCGCAAGGGGCTGAAGCCTGTCGGCTGACGCCGCCCGCCATCGCGGGGCCCTGGTCGTCTGGGCGCTGCTGGTCGCCTACGCGAGCCTCTATCCGTTCGTGCCGCTGCGGCCGCCGGGGCCGGACGCGCTGGCGATCTTCCTGCGGCCGAAGGTGCTGCTGGAGTTCGACATGGCGCTCAACGCGGCGGCCTACGTGCCGCTGGGCGCGATCGCCTGCCTCATCCTGCGTTCCGCGAATGCCCCGTGGAGCGCGCGCGCCAAGGCGGTGGCGTGGTGCGCGGCATTCAGCCTCGCCATGGAGGCGATGCAGCTGGTGGTGCCGACGCGCGTGGCATCCCTGTACGACGTGGCAGCGAACACGACAGGCGCCTTCGTCGGCACGCTCCTCTTCGCGGGGCCGATCCATGCGCTGGCCGCGCACCCGCTGGCGCAGGTGCGCGAGAGGCTGGTGATCGGCGGAGGCTGGGGTGATGCCGGGCTGGTCCTCGTCGCGTTGTGGCTGCTCGCGCAGTTGAATCCCGCGCTGCCGTTCTTCGAGGCCGGCAACATCGGCGGCGAGAGCGCGCCCGAGCCTGGCGAATTCCTCGTCACCGCCGGCTCGGTCGCGCTGTCGGTGGCCGGCTTCGGATTCTTCGTCTCGGTGGTCCTCAGGGGTCCGGCGGGAGCGCTGCGCTGGACGCTGCTGCTGCTCACCGCGGCGCTGTGGTGCAAGTTCGCCATGGCCTCGGTGATGCTGAAGCCCCATGTCGCCCCCGCGTGGGTCACCGAGGGACGGGTCGTGGGGCTCGTGGCGGGGCTCGCCGCCTTCGCGCCGCTGCGCCGCCTGGGCAGAACCCCGCGCATCTACCTCGCCATCGTGCTCACGCTCGCCGGCGCGCTCTTCGCGAAGATCTTCGGCGCCTACAGCGCGCTGGGCGATTTCCTGCGCCTCTTCCACTGGCCCTACGGGCAGCTCGCCACCTTCGCCACGCTCACGCGCTGGATCCACGAGGCCTGGCCGGTGCTGGCACTCGCGTGGCTCATCGCGCTCTTCCTCTGGCGGCGCGACGAGCCGCTACAATGACGCCCCCCGGCACGACGGAGTCCGCATGACCTACTTCAAGCACCACGTGTTCTTCTGCCAGAACCAGCGCGAGGCGCCCGAGAAGTGCTGCGCCAACCACGGCGCGGCGGACATGCGCGGTTACTGCAAGGGCCGCGTCAAGGCGCTGGGTCTCGCCGGCGAGGGCAAGGTGCGCGTGAACCAGGCCGGCTGCCTCGACCGCTGCGAGGAGGGCCCGTGCCTGGTGGTCTATCCCGAGGGCACCTGGTACACCTACGTGGACCAGGCGGACATCGACGAGATCATCGACGAGCACCTGGTGCACGGCCGCGTGGTCGAGAGGCTGAAGATTTGAACGCGGCCGAGACGCACCGCGCCACGATCGAGGGCGCGGCCGGCGAGATCGAGATCGCCTACGCGCTGCCGGCCCACGCCGCGGCCATCGCGGTGGTCGCGCATCCGCATCCGCTCTTCGGCGGCGCCATGGACAACAAGGTCGTCACCACCGTCGCGAAGGCGTTCGTCGATGCGGGGGCGGCCACGTTCCGGTTCAACTTCCGCGGCGTCGGCGCGAGCGAGGGCAGGCACGACGAGGGGCGCGGCGAAACCGACGACTTCCTCGAGGTGGCGGCGCACGCGGCGCGCGCCATCGGCGAGCTGCCCCTGTGGATGGCGGGCTTCTCGTTCGGCGGCGGCGTGGCCTTGCGTGCCAGCGGCCGCGCGGACTTCGCCCGCCTCGTGCTGGTGGCGCCGGCCCTGCGCCGCATCACCGGGCACGGCCTGGGCGAGCCGCCGGACCCCAGCGACCCCAATCTCGGCACGCCGGGCAGGCACACGTCCGCCAATACGATCATCGTGCACGGGGACAGGGACGAGACGACGCTGCTGGCCGACTCCCTGGCGTGGGGCGCGGTGCGCGACGTGCCGGTGCTGGTGGTGCCGGGCGCGGACCACTTCTTCCACCGCAAGCTGCACGTGATCCGCGACGTCGTCGGGCGCCTCGTGCGGCCGGGCGCCTAGGCCGATGGCGATCCTCGATGCGCAGGCCGTCCGCAAGTCCTACGACGGGCGGGAGGTCGTCGCGGGGATCGACCTGTCGCTGCGCAAGGGGGAGTGCTACGGGCTGCTCGGCCCCAACGGCGCGGGCAAGACGACCACGCTGCGCATGCTGCTCGGGCTCACGGCGCCGGACAGCGGCACGATCGACCTGCTCGGGCACCCGGTCCCGCAGGCCGCGCGCGAGGGGCGCATCCGCGTGGGCGTCGTGCCGCAGATGGACAACCTCGATCCCGACTTCACGGTGAGCGAGAACCTGCTCGTCTACGGCCGCTATTTCGGGATGACGCAGGCGGAAGTGGCCGCGCGGCTGCCGAAGCTCCTCGAGTTCGCGGCACTGGAGACCCGGGGCGATTCCCGCATCCAGGCGCTCTCGGGCGGGATGAAGCGCCGCCTCGTGCTGGCGCGCGCCCTCGTGAACGACCCGGAGCTCATCTTCCTCGACGAGCCCACGACCGGCCTCGACCCGCAGGCGCGCCACCTCATGTGGGAGCGCCTGCGCCTGCTGCTGCGCCAGGGCAAGACGATCCTCCTCACCACGCACTTCATGGACGAGGCCGAGCGCCTGTGCGACCGCCTCGCGATCATCGACCACGGCAGGATGCTGGCCGAGGGCACGCCGCCCGCGCTCATCGCCGAGCACATCGAGCCGGAGGTGGTCGAGGTCTACGGCGAGGGCGTGGAGGCCTGGTTCGGCGAGCACGCGCAGGCGCTCTCGGCCCGCGCGGAGATCCACGGCGAGACGGCCTTCTGCTACCTGCAGGACGCGGAGGCGCTCGTCGCGAACCTCAAGGGCTGCGCGCACCTGCGCTTCCTGCACCGCCGCGCGAACCTCGAGGACCTCTTCCTCAAGTTGACCGGCCGGGACATGCGCGAATGATCGAGGCGCTCCTCTCCGGACGCTGGATCGCCGTGTGGCGGCGCAACTACCTCGTGTGGCGCAAGCTCGCCGCGGCGAGCATCGCGGGCAACATCATCGACCCGCTCTTCTACCTGCTCGGCTTCGGGCTGGGCTTCGCCACCATGATTCCCGAGGTGGAGGGCGTGAAGTACATCGCCTTCCTCGCCGGCGGCACCATCTGCTACACGACGATGCTGGCGGCGTCCTTCGAGGCGCTCTACTCGGGCTTCGCGCGCATGCACGTGCAGCGCACCTGGGAAGGGATCATGAACGCGCCGGTCTCGCTCGAGGACGTGGTGCTCGCCGAGTGGATCTGGGCCGCCTCGAAGAGCCTGCTCTCGGGCACGGCGATCCTGCTGGTGGCCATCGCGCTGGGCCTGTCGCAGTCCTGGACGATGGTGCTCATCGTGCCGCTCGCGTTCCTCATCGGACTCTCGTTCGCGGGCATGGGCCTCGTGATGACGGCCATCGCGAAGAGCTACGACTTCTTCACCTACTGGTTCACGCTCGTGCTCACGCCGCAGATGCTCCTGTGCGGCGTGTTCTTCCCGATCGCGGGGCTGCCTTCGTGGGTGCAGGCGATCGCCTCGGCGCTGCCGCTCACGCACGCCATCGCCATCGGCCGGCCGCTCTTCCTGGGGCAGTGGCCGCAGGACGGGCTGCTGCACGCGGCCGTGCTTGCGGCGTGGGGTGTCGCGGGGTTTCGCGATCGCGCTGCGGCTGTTGCGCCGGCGCTTGCTCGCCTAGGGGCGCTTGCGCGCGGCCGGCGCGGCCACCGGCACCGGGAAGAGCACCTTCACCAGCGCCTCGCGGTTCTTCACCGCGTCCGCGAGCGTGTACTTTCCGAGCGCGGCATAGAAGGCCTTCACGGCTTCGGCCAGCGCCAACTTGAGCTGGCAATCGGGCGTGATCGAGCAGCAGTTGGTCCGGGGCTCGAAGCACTCGGCCGGCACGTCGCCGCCTTCGGTCGTCTTCACCACCTCGCCGATGTTGATGTCGGCGGGCGCGAGGGCGAGGGCGAGCCCGCCGCCGCGGCCGCGCGTGTTCACCAGGTAGCCCTCGCGGCCCAGGAAGTGCACGACCTTCGTGAGGTGGTTCTCCGAGATGTTGAAGGCCGTCGCGATGCCGGCGATGGTGGAGCGGCCTTCGGGCCGCACCGCGAGGTACATGAGGACGCGCAGGCTGTAGTCGGTGAAGGTGGTGAGGCGCATATGCTGAATCCTACATCCCGCTTTGCATTCCCGCACGCCGGTCCGGACAAGAGACAAGGGCCGCCCAGGCGGCCCTTGCGGTCGGGGAAGCGCTCGCGGAGTTACTTGTACTTGATCGTGCAGCCGTAGGGGGCGTTCGACGCGTTGCTCACCGGCTTGCCGGCCTTCAGCTCGTCGAGTGCCGCGACCACGTAGTTCTTCGCGACCTTCACTTCGGCGACGTCGGTGCCGCGCTTGTCGTCGATGGCGCCGTTGTAGACCACCTTGCCGCTGGGGTCGATCACGTACATGTGCGGCGTCACCTTGGCGCCATAGGCGAGGCCGACCTTGCCCGGCTCGTCCATCACGAAGCGCGTCGGGGCGGCGCCGAACTCGGCGAGCGCCTTGGTGAGGGCGGCGGGCGCCTGGTAATCCTGGTGGCCGGCGTTGGTGGAGTTCACCGTCAGCCAGACGACGTCGTTGCCGTACTTCTTCTGCAGCGCCTGCATGTTGCCGCTCTTGTAGTGCTTCTGCACGAACGGGCAGCCGAAGTTGTGCCATTCGAGCACCACCGTCTTGCCCTTGAAGTCGGCGAGGCTCACGGGCTTGCCCGAGAGGTCGGTGGCGGTGAAGGCGGGAGCGGGCTGGCCGACGACGGCGGCCGCCAGCGCGGAGGCGGTGAAGACGGAGGCGAGGGTTGCAGCGAGGAGGGACGTTTTCTTCATGGAGTCTCCAGGGGTCAGCGGGTGGTGACGTTGGCAGTGGCCGCCGGCTTGGCTGCAGGCAGCCTCGAGATTTCGTCGACGACGAGGGATGCGGTGAGCACCTCGGGCAGCAGCCTGGGCTGCGACTGTCCGGGGGCGTAAAGGGCATAGACGGGAAGGGCGTTGCGGCCCAGTTCCGCCAGCGCCGCGGTGATGCGCGGGTCGTGATTGGTCCAGTCGGCCTTGAGCGCGACCACGCCGCGCGCGGCGAGCGCCTTGACGACCTCGTCGCGATTGAGCGCCACGCGCTTGTTGACCTGGCAGGTGACGCACCACGCGGCGGTGAAATCGACGAACACCGGCGTGCCGGCGGCGCGCAGTTCCGCGAGCTTCTCGGGCGACCAGGTCTGCCACGGGATCTCGCCGGCCTTCACGGTCGCCGCCCGCGCCTCGCCCGGCACCGCCGCGGGTTCCGGCCAGGCGAGCCACAGCCCGGCGATGGCGAAGAGCGCGGCGAAGACGAAGCGGGCGATGCTTTCGGAGCGGGCCCAGCGGCCGTAGATCCACGCGCCCATGCCCAGCACCAGGAGCCCCGCGAGGAGGGCCAGCACCGCGTCGTTGCCGGCCTGCGCCCCGAGCACCCAGGCGAGCCAGATCACGGTGGCGAAGAGCGGGAAGGCCATGACCTGCTTGAACGTCTCCATCCACGGGCCGGGCTTCGGCAGGCGCTTGAGCGTGGCCGGGAAAAACGACAGCAGCGAGCACCGGCAAGGCCATGCCCACGCCGAGCATCGCGAACACGGCGAGCGACACCGCGGCGGGCTGCGCGAGAGTAAAGCCCACCGCCGCGCCCATGAAGGGTGCCGTGCACGGCGTGGCGACGACGGTGGCGAGAACGCCGGCCAGGAACGCGTCGGCGTAGCGGCCCTGCGCGGAAAGGTCGGAGGTGAGCGACTGCGCGAAGCCGCCCCACTCGAACAGCCCGAAGAGGTTCAACGCCATCAGGAAGAAGAGCGCGGCCAGCAGCGTCACGAAGGCCGGCGACTGCAGCTGGAAACCCCAGCCCAGCTCCGCGCCGCCGGCGCGCAGCGCGAGGAGCAGGCCCGCGAGCACGAGGAACGAGGCGAGGACGCCGACCGAGAAGACCGCGCCCTGCAGCCAGAGCGCGCGCGCATCGCCGTGCGCATGGCGCACGAAGCCCATCACCTTGATGCCGAGCACCGGGAACACGCAGGGCATGAGGTTCAGGAGCAGGCCGCCGGCCAGCGCGAAGAGGAGGGCGAGGGCGAGGCTGCCGCTCGCCTCGTTGCCGGCCGGCGCCACCGGCGCCTGCGCTGCAGGCAGCGTTGCCACCACGGGCGCGGCGATCTCCACCGACTTGCGGTTGGCGGCACCCGGCCAGGCGCTCTCCGCCACCAGCACGCCGGCGACGTCGCCCACGTTCTTCTCCACCGGCTCGACGAGCTTCAGCTCGAGGCGCATCCCCGCGCCGTCCCGCGTGAGCGCCTGGGCAGCCGGATGGTCGACGAAATTCTCGCGGTAGGGAAAGAACGCCACCTTGGCCGGGGCGATCGCGCCTTCCGGGGGCATGAAGCGCAGCGTGAGCTTGTTGCCGGTGATCGCGGACTGCGCCTGCCAGCCGGCGAGCGTTGCCGGAAGCTGCGCGCGCGCCTTGGCGAAGAGCGCGGCCTGGTCCTTGTTCCCGGCAGCCTCGCCGGCGGCCACGGCGAAGGCGAGAGTGAGGGAGGCCTTCTCGGGAATGCAGATGTCCTTGCAGACCAGCCAGCTGGCGTCGGCGGCCAGCGCGATGGGGCCGGGCTTCGCATCGGCGGGAGGGGTCAACTCCGACAGCAGGACCACTTCGTCGGAGTAACCGTAGTTCATCAGGGGTCCGACGCGCTGCGCCTCCGGGTGCGGCCAGTGGATCGGGCCGGCGCTCCAGCCTTCGGGCAGCTTCCACTGGATCTTCGTGGGGAGTCCCGAGTCGCCCGGGTTCTTCCAGTAGGTGTGCCAGTGCTCCTCCATGCGCAGGCGCAGGCCCACCAGCACGGGCTTGCCCGCGGTGGCGGCGGTGCGCTCGGCAAGCAGCTCCGCCTCGACGTGCTCGGTCTTCACCGGCACGGCGAGGGCGGCCGTGGCCGCGAGGGCGCCGGCGGCGAGCAGCAGGCAGGAGGTCGACCGAAGGAGGTGGCGATACATCACGTAGAATCCCGGGAAAGCAACGCATAGAGCGGCAGGCGGGGCGGAAGTTCAACCCCGGCGCGGCCACCATGCTCGGAATCAAGTCCTATTTCCTCGTCGTCCCGGTGGCCAGACTCGCGGCGCTATTCTACTTGCCGCGGCCCGCGGCGATTTCCTGAGGCCCCGATGGCCACCCTGACCCGCAAGCGAACCACGGCACCGGCAGCGACGATTTCCGTCGCGCCCAAAGACCCCGCCACGGTGCAGTTCTACGCCACCTGCCCGCGCGGACTTGCCGGTGCGCTGGCCGACGAGCTGGCCGGGCTGGGCGCGACCGCGGTCCGGGCCGACGATGCGGGCGTGGATTTCGAGGGCCCGTTCGCGCTCGCCTACGCGGCCAACCTCGAATCGCGCCTCGCCACGCGCATCCTCTGGCGCGTCGCGCGCTTCGAGTACCGCAAGGAACAGGACATCTACGAAGGGGCGAAGCTCGTGCGCTGGCACGCCCATTTCGGCGTCGAGCGCACCTTCAAGGTCGAGACCAACGCGGTCAAGGCGCCGGTGAAGAGCCTGGACTTCATCACGCTCCGGGTGAAGGACGCCATCGCGGACGTGTTTCGCGAGGCGCTCGCGCGGCGCCCCGACGTCGCCCCGCGCGAACCCGACGTGCGCGTGCACGTCTTCCTCGACGCAAAGTGGTGCACGCTCTATCTCGACACCAGCGGCGAGCCGCTCTTCAAGCGCGGCCGGCGCGACCAGGTGGGCGAGGCGCCGCTGAAGAAGAACCTGGCCGCCGGGTTGCTCAGGCTCTCCGGGTGGACTCCCGACATGCCGATCCTCGATCCGATGTGCGGCGCCGGCACGATCCTCGTCGAGGCCGCGGAGATGGCGCTCGCGCTCGCACCGGGGCGCGATCGTCCGTTCGGCTTCGAGAAGCTCGCCCGCTTCGACGCTGCCGCGTGGAAAGAGGTGAAGGGTGCCTCGGAGGCGCGCGCGCAGCCCGTGGCGCCGCGGCAGGTGTTCGGTTCCGACCTCTACGGGCGCACGCTCGATGCCGCGCGCGCCAACCTGCGCGACATGGGCCTGGAGCCGGTGGTGGCGCTCAAGCAGGCCAATCTCCTCGACCTCTCGCCGCCGGCGCCGGAGGGAATCCTCGTCACCAACCCGCCCTACGGCGTGCGGCTGGGGGAGAAGGAGGACCTCGCGAAGTTCTACCCGGAGCTGGGCCACCTCCTCAAGCAGAAGTTCGCCGGCTGGACGGCCTACATCTTTTCCGGCGATCCGGAACTGCCCAGGCTCATCCGCCTTTCCGCCTCGCGGCGCACGGTGCTCTACAACGGCGCCATCGAGTGCCGCCTCTACGAATACCGCATGGTCGCGGGCGCCAACCGCAAGTGACCGGAGCTGCGGTACCAGGTACATGTACCTGGTACCTGAAAGCGCTCATGACGGCACTGCTCCTCCTCAAGCTGGCGCTGGTGCCGTTCGCGGTATGGCTCGCGAGCCTCGCCGCGCGCCGCTGGGGGCATGCGGTGTCCGGCTATCTGGGGGGATTGCCGCTGATCGGCGGCCCGATCACGCTCTACCTGGCGCTCGACCACGGCCCCGATTTCGCGGCCCGTCCGCGCTGGTGACGTTGGCGGCCGTTGCCGGGCAGGCGGGACACATGCTGGCGCTCTCGTATGCGGGCCGGGCCATGGGTGCCGTCGTCGGCCTGCTGTGTGGCTGGATGGCCTACACCGCGATCGCGACTGGCGTGGGCACGCTGGCGCTCGTTCCGCTGACGGCGCTGGCATTCGCCGTGGCAGGCCTGCTGCTCGCCTGGCGCTTCCTGCCGCAACCGCGCACGGCTGCGACGCTCCCCGCCGTGCCTAACGTGGAATTGTGGCTGCGCCTCGTTGCGGCCTTCGCGCTGGCGGCAGGCATCCTGTTCGGCGCGGCGACACTCGGGCCCACGGTGAGCGGAGTGCTCCTCTCGCTGCCGATCACCGGTTCGATCATGCCGCCCTTTACCCTGCGCCTCTACGGCCCCGATGCCCTGGCACGCCTGCTGCGCGGCTTCGTCACCGGCCTCACCGGGTTCACGGCCTTCTTCCTCGTGGTGAGCGTTGCACTCGCCGCACTCGGGATCGTCGCGACCTTCTCGCTGGCCACGCTGGCCGCATTGGCCACGGTGGCGGCGTTTTCGCGGCGGATGCGCGCGCACGCCTGAAATCCGCCCAAGGCTGATCTGCCTCAACCGGTTTCGGGGAGATCGCGCTAGCCTGAATTTCTATGAGCGGCCCGATCATGCTATTGCCGGGCGTTCGGCGTCGGCCAGTCTTGCCGAGCCCCATCCGGACCCTGGTGAGGAAGCTTCCCCACGTACCCTCCTCGGCGGTCGTGGCGGCGGTGCTCAACCTGCTCCTGCGCAAGAAGCTGCCCGTCACGGTGTTCGAGCGCCTTGGCGACCGGCCCTTTTCGATCGAGGTGCGCGACCTGGATCTCGCCATGTGCTTTCGCTTTCGCGAGGGCCGCTTCGTCCCGGTGCCGCCGGTGCCCGTCGATGCGCTGCGCTTCCGCGTGAACGCGTCCGACTTCGCCTCGCTTGCCGCGCCCGAGGACGATCCCGACACCGCGTTCCTGCATGATCTCGTGGTGGTCGGCGACCCCGAAATCGCGAGGGAAGTGCGCCGGACCCTGGAAGCGATCGACGTGGTGCGCGCGCGGCGGATCCTGCGGCGGGCCGTGCGCCGCTTCGCTGACGCAGCGGTGTCCGACACCGCAAGTCCTCAGCGGCGATAGACCCAGTCGACCAGCGCGTCGAGCGCGCCCTGCGCGCGGTTGGCGTTCTCGTGGTTGGCGATCATCACCACCACCCAGCGCTCGCCCTTCGCGTCGAGCACCACGCCGGCGACCGACTGCACGCCCGTGAGCGTGCCGCCCTTGAGGTGCGCCTGTCCGGCGAAGGAGCCGTTGCGCGACTTGAAGGTGCCATCCACCGCGAAGAGCGACAGCGAGGAAACGAGTTCCGGCATCACCGGGCTCGACCAGGCGGCGCGCAGCACGGCTGCCAGCGTTTCGGCGGAAATGCGGTCGGTGCGCGAAAGCCCGGAGCCGTTCTCGATCGCGAAGCCCGGTGCGGCAATGCCCTTCGCCGCCAGCCAGTCGCGCACGACCTGCGCGCTGGCCCGGCCCTCGCCGGGAACGCCGGTCTTCTCGGCGGAGAGGGTGAGGAAGAGCTGCCGCGCCATCACGTTGTTGGAGTACTTGTTGATGTCGCGCACCAGCGCGGCGAGGGGCTCGGATTCGAAGCGATGGAACAGCGTGGCGCCCGCGGGAGCCTTGCCGGCGCGCACCTTGCCGGTGAGGCGCCCGCCCGCCTCGCTCCAGATCCAGCGCAGCGCGGCCTCGGCGTAGCGGTCGGCGTCGAACACCGACAGCGGCCACGCCTTCTCGCCGCAGTCGGCGGGATAGGTGCCGGAGAAGACCACCGTCGCGAGGAGCCCCATCTCCTCGACTTCGTGCCTGAGGCCCTTGCGCCAGTTGTTGCACGGCTCCTGCACCAGCTTCACGCGGCTCGCGATCTCCACGTTGGGGAAGTCCGGCTCGCCCACCACGCGCACGCCGGCCGCGTCGGGAACGAAGCGGAAATCGATGGCCTTGAAGTTGATCAGCAGCGCATCGGGGCCGACGTTGTAGGCGCGCCGCGCCTCGCCATCGAAGCTCGCCGGGTCGTGCGGCGCGGCCGCGAAGTACGAACGGTCGAGGATCACGTCGCCGCGGATCTCGCGCAGCCCGCGCGCGCGCAGCTGGTGCACCAGCTGCCAGAGCCGCTCGTAGGTGAGCTTGGGATCGCCGCCGCCCCTGAGGACCAGGTCCCCGGTGAGAACGCCGCCGGCCACTTCACCGGTGACGAGGACGTCCGTCTTGAAGGTATAGGCGGGGCCGAGGAGATCGAGCCCGGCGAAGGTGGTGACCAGCTTGATCGCGGAGGCGGGGTTGAGCGGCCGCGCGCCCTGGTGGGCGACGAGGCGCTTGCCGCCCGCCACGGGCTCGACCACGACGCCGACCGCGGATTCGGGCACGCCCGCCCTGGCGAGCGCATCGCGCACGGGCGCGGGCAACTGCGCGCAAGCCAGCGCGGGTGCCAGGAGCAGGGCGGCGGCGAGTGCCCTCATGCGGGAGCGCCGAGCGTGTCGGCGATCGCGGTGCCGGCCGCGACGAGAACGGCGAAGGCCTCGTCGTCCGCCACGTAGGGAGGCATGAAGTACACGGTGTTGCCGATGGGGCGCAGCAGCGCGTGGTGCTGCAGGGCGATCTCGAAGGCGCGCCGCGGGAACGCCGTCTCCCGCGAGACGATCTCGAACGCCCAGATCATCCCGAGACGGCGCCAGTCGCGCACGGCGGGGTGCTTCGCAAGCGGCGCGGCGATGGCATCGAAGCGCAGCGCATTCTCCCGGTTCGACGCGAGGACGCGGCCGGAGTCGAAGAGGTCCAGCACCGCGCAGGCGGCACGGCAGGCGAGCGCATTGCCGGTGTAGGAGTGCGAGTGCAGGAAGGCGTGCGCCGGGGACTCGTCGTAGAAGGCGGCGTAGACCTCGTCCGTCGCCAGCACGCAGGAAAGCGGCAGGTAGCCGCCCGTGATGCCCTTGGACAGGCACAGGAGGTCGGGCGCGATGCCGGCGTGCTCGCAGGCGAACATCGTTCCCGTCCGCCCGAAGCCGGTCATGATCTCGTCGGCGATGAGGAGAACGTCGTGCGCGGTCGCCAGCTCGCGCGCGCGGCGCAGGAAGTCCGGGTGGTGCATGCGCATGCCGCTGGCACCCTGCACCATCGGCTCGAGGATGATCGCGGCGATCTCGCCCGCCTTTTCCTGCAGCAGCAGCGCGAGGGCGTCGGCCGCCGCCGCCGCGCTCGCTTCGCCCGCATCCGCCGTCCCGCCGGCGCCGCGCACGGGGAAGGGTGTGAGCAGGTTCTGGCGCAGCAGCGCCGCGTAGGCCGCGCGGAAAGCCGGCACGTCGGTGACCGAGAGCGCGCCCAGCGTCTCGCCGTGGTAGCCGCCCTCGAGATAGACGATGCGGTTCTTCGCCGGCCGGCCGCGGTTGGCCCAGTAGTGGCAGGCCATCTTCAGCGCGATCTCGGTGGCGGAGGCCCCGTCGGAAGCGTAGAACGCGTGTCCGAGCTTGCCCGGCGCCAGCTTCGCGAGGCGTTCGGAAAGCTCCACCACCGGTGCGTGCGTGAATCCGGCGAGCATCGCGTGTTCGAGCTTGCCGAGCTGGTCCGTGATGGCGGCGTTGATCGCCGGGTGGGAGTGGCCGAACAGGTTCACCCACCAGGAACTCACGCCGTCGACGAAGCGGTGGCCGTCGAAGTCCTCCAGCCACGCACCACGCCCGCGCGCCACCGGCACCAAGGGGAAGCGCTCGTGCAGCTTCATCTGCGTGCAGGGGTGCCAGACCGCCGCGCGGCTGCGCTCGACGAGGTCGCGATTGGCCAACGGGTTACTCAGTCCGGCGCGATGCGATTGACCTGCGCCGCCACGGCGGCCGCGGCTTCCTTCGCGAGGGAGGCGAGCGCGTCGCGCGGCATCATGCCCGGCCCGTCGGCGGTGATGTGGCAGAGCGCCGTGAAGAGCTTGCAGACCTCCACCGAGGCCAGCACGTGCACACCGGAGGCGGGCGAGGCGGCCACCGATGCGCCGTTCGCATCGACGATGAGACTCACGCCGGAAGCGAGCAGTCCCGCCGAGCCATGCGAGTTCCAGTACGCCGTGAGCTTGACGAGGATCAGGTCCTCGAGCTCGTGCTTTTCTTCGGGGCCCAGCAGTGACATCGGGAAGTGATTCCGATTCCGTGCAGCCGGATGGCACCGCCATTCTAGCGCGCTCCGCGCCGGCCGCCGCTTTGGCAACCGTCGCGGCGGAGTGCTAGCAACACCGCCGCGAAAATCTGTGCGACAAGTGCATTGCGCACGCAACTTGCTTGGCTTCGTGGCAATCGTTTGTTGGGCCTTTCCTTTCGAAACCGATGGAGGAACCGGACCGTGCAACTTCTCGACTGCATCGAAACCCAGCTGGTCGCCAACCGCCTGCCGCTCGTGGGCGTGAGCATTGCGGCGGTGCCCTACGTCAACACGCCCGTCGTCCTTACCCTGCACTGGCACGGATTCGTCGAGACGCGGCTCGCCGACGTGACCGACGCCAATGTCGTCGCCTACCAGTCGGTGCCCAGCTCCGCCCTGCAGGTGAACGATCGCTGGGACCGCTTCGAGGAACTGGAGAACGCCATCCTCGACGTCGCGTGGGAACTGGGCTCGTGGGACCTGGCGCGCCGCGAAGCCCCGCCCTTCATCCGCCCCGGCTCCAGCGCGCAGGAATCGTTCGAGTGCATGGGTGCGTTCGGCAATCTCCCCATCGCCATCGAGGGCCAGCCGCCGATCCTGGCCGAGGTGCCCGACGGCGAGGAACTGATCGACACCGCCGGCCGCTCGGGTTACGTGCAGTGGATGTTCCGCCCCGTGCGTGGCGGCGTCTGGGCGCAAGTGGCCGAGGACCTCACGCTCGAGCAAGGCGGCTATCGCAACCCGCCTTGCCCGGTGCTCGCTTCGCCGACGAAACCCGGCACTTCCCGCCGCGTTGTCTACCAGTTCGGCCGGAGCGACCGCCTTATCGACTGAGGCCGCGCCTGCCGAACCCGCGCCTCAGAGCGGTTTCCGGAGCGTGATCGCCCCGCGGATCTCGCCGACCTTGTAGCCCACCGCCTTGTCTTGCGGGTAGAGGCTGGCCAGCTTTTCGATCACGGCAGGCTTCATCGTCGCGGGGTCCCCGTGGCAGCTGGTGCAGGCGGGCAGGGTGGGCAGCGCCTTCATGTAGCGGTAGGTCTTCTGCCCGTCCACCGCGACGACTTCGCCCTTTTCGAGGGTCGCGGGCTTTTCGCCGGCGGCCGCGCGACGGTCGAAATCCTCCAGCGCGGCGCGTTCCCAGGCATCGGGGACGGCCTTGGGATTGCGGTTCTTGAGGCTGACGCGACGGATCGCCCAGCCGGATTCCTGCGCAGCGGCCCTGGCCAGTTCCGGGGCCTTTTCCTTGCACACGGAGATCGCTCCTTCGGGGCCGCTCTTCTCCATTTCGGCCGCGAGCACGGCAAGCAACTTTGGCGGGAGCGCCCCGGCGACCTTGCGGGCGTCGTCGAGCGTGGGGTCGTTGGCGGAAGCGGGAAGGGCGGCCAGCAGGGCGGCGGCAAGAACGAGTTTCTTCATGGCGGGGTCGGAGATCCGGTGGGATGAGGGCGCCAGCGGGCGCGAAACGCCGGCAGGCCCATTTGGCCGGCTTCCCGCCCCCGTGGGCAATACCCCGTGCGGGCAACCCCTCCTGGGGTTGTGAGCGCCCACTCAGGGGGTCCTCGGCGGGCCCGGCTCTTGAACTTGGCGGCCGCAGCCACTATTATTAGCACTCGCTGCGGGTGAGTGCCAATCCCGCCAGAATCCAGCCGGGGCCCCGTTCCCGGCCGACCGTCCGCAAGACCAGACCAACCGAGGAGTAGATAAATGAAACTGCGTCCGCTGCATGACCGCGTCATCGTCAAGCGCCTGGAAGAAGAGAGGAAGACCGCTTCCGGCATCGTCATCCCCGACACCGTCGCCGAGAAGCCCGACCAGGGCGAGGTGATGGCCATCGGCCCCGGCAAGAAGAACGACGAGGGCAAGCTTTTCCCCGTCGACGTGAAGGTCGGCGACAAGATCCTGTTCGGCAAATACTCGGGCACCACCGTCAAGATCGACGGCGAAGAGCTGCTCGTGATGCGCGAAGAAGACATCATGGCCGTCGTGGCCTGATCGCCTCCACAAACTCATTCGAGAGGAACAACTCATGGCTGCCAAAGACGTCAAATTCAGGGAACACGCGCGCGTGCGCATGATCGCCGGCGTGAACGTACTCGCCGACGCGGTGAAGGTCACCCTCGGCCCGAAAGGCCGCAACGTCGTGCTGGAGCGCTCCTTCGGCGCCCCCACCGTCACCAAGGACGGCGTGTCGGTCGCGAAGGAAATCGAGCTGAAGGACAAGTTCGAGAACATGGGCGCGCAGATGGTCAAGGAAGTCGCTTCCAAGACTTCCGACGTGGCCGGCGACGGCACCACCACCGCCACCGTGCTGGCCCAGTCGATCGTCACCGAAGGCATGAAGTACGTCGCCGCCGGCATGAACCCGATGGATCTGAAGCGCGGCATCGACAAGGCGGTCATCGCCACGGTCGAGGAGCTGAAGAAGCTCAGCAAGCCCTGCACCACCTCCAAGGAAATCGCCCAGGTCGGCGCCATCTCGGCCAACGCCGACGAGAACATCGGCAAGATCATCTCGGATGCGATGGACAAGGTCGGCAAGGAAGGCGTGATCACGGTCGAGGACGGCAAGTCGCTCGACAACGAGCTCGACATCGTCGAAGGCATGCAGTTCGACCGCGGCTACCTGTCGCCCTACTTCATCAACAACCCGGATCGCCAGATCGCCATCCTCGAGGACCCGTTCGTCCTCCTGCACGACAAGAAGATCTCCAACATCCGCGACCTCCTGCCGATCCTCGAGCAGGTCGCCAAGGCCGGCAAGCCGCTCCTCATCGTCGCCGAAGACGTCGACGGCGAGGCGCTCGCCACCCTGGTGGTGAACAACCTGCGCGGCATCCTCAAGACCTGCGCCGTCAAGGCCCCGGGCTTCGGCGACCGCCGCAAGGCCATGCTGGAAGACATCGCCATCCTCACCGGCGGCACCGTCATCGCCGAGGAACTGGGCCTGAAGCTCGAGAACGTCGACGCTCAAGGATCTCGGCCAGGCCAAGCGCATCGAAGTGGCGAAGGAAGACACCACCATCATCGACGGCGCCGGCAAGGAAGACCAGATCAAGGCGCGCGTGGCCACGATCCGCAAGCAGATCGAGGAAGCCACCAGCGACTACGACAAGGAAAAGCTCCAGGAGCGCGTGGCGAAGCTGGCCGGCGGTGTCGCGGTCATCAAGGTGGGTGCGGCAACCGAAGTCGAGATGAAGGAGAAGAAGGCGCGCGTCGAAGACGCGCTGCACGCGACGCGTGCCGCCGTGGAAGAAGGCATCGTCCCGGGCGGCGGCGTCGCACTCCTGCGTGCCAAGGACGCCGTTGCCAAGGTCAAGGGCGACAACCCCGACCAGGATGCCGGCATCAAGATCGTGCTGCGCGCGATCGAGCAGCCGATGCGCGAGATCGCCCGCAACGCCGGTGACGAGCCGAGCGTCGTGGTGAACAAGGTCCTCGAAGGCAAGGGCAACTTCGGCTACAACGCCCAGACCGGCGAGTACGGCGACATGGTGGCGATGGGTGTGCTCGACCCCACCAAGGTCACGCGCTGCGCCCTGCAGAACGCGGCGTCCGTCGCCGCGCTCATGCTCACGACCGACGCGATGGTTGCCGAACTGCCCAAGGACGACAAGGGCATGGCCGGCGGCATGGGCGGCGGCATGGGTGGCATGGGTGGCATGGGCGGCATGGGCGACATGGACATGTAATGTCCGCCTGACCCTCACCCCCGCCCCTCTCGCCGGAGGGAGAGGGGCGCCGCAAAGAAGGCCCGCTTCGGCGGGCCTTTCCGCATCTTGCGCTGCCGCAATTCGCAGATGCCGCAATCGCGGCATCATGGACATCCCCTTCGCGCGCCTCCCCCAGCGCCATGCAAGTCGTCGACCTCGCCCCCGTCATCGTTCTCACCGCCGTCGGCGGAGTGATCGCTCCGTGGTCGCGCATGCCGCTGCCGATCTTCCTGGTGGTGGTGGGCGCAGTCGCCTCCTTCCTGCCGGGGCTGCAGGCCGTGCACGTCGATCCGGAGGTGTTCCTCCTCCTCTTCATCCCGCCGTTGCTCTTCGCGGATGCGCGCGTGCTGCCGCGGCGCGACCTCCTGCACGTCCTGAAGCCGGTCCTGCTCCTGGCGCTCGGGCTCGTCGTGCTCACGGTCGTTGCCGTGGGCTACTTCATCCACTGGCTCATACCGGGCATTCCGCTCCCGGTCGCGTTCGTCCTGGGAGCGATCGTCTCGCCGACCGATGCCGTGGCGACGGTGGCCACGACCGCCACCATGCCGCTGCCGGCCCGCGTGACGCACATCGTCAACGCCGAGAGCCTGCTCAACGACGCGACCGGGCTGGTCGCGTTCAAGCTCGCCGTGGCGGCGGCCGTGGCCGCGGGACACACGAGCATGGACCTGGTGACGGGCCAGTTCGTGATCCTCTCGGGCGGCGGCCTGTGCGTCGGCATCGTCATCGAGTGGCTCGGGCGCAAGGTGCGCGAGCGCCTCATCCGCATGGAGAACGACGATCCCGTCGTGCAGACGCTGCTCACCGTCCTGGTTCCCTACGCGGCCTATCTCGTGGCCGAGGCCCTGCACGTCTCGGGCATTCTCGCGGTCGTCGCCTCGGGGCTGTGGGCCGGGGGCCAGGAGGTGAAGGGGCTTTCCGTCGAGAGCCGGCGCCACGCGCGCGAGGTCTGGCGGATGATCGCCTGGTTCTTCAACGGGCTGGTCTTCGTGCTGCTCGGCCTGCAGCTGCGGCAGATGGTCGCCGGCGTGGCCAACCACGATGCGATGCACCTCGCGTACTGGGCGATCGCGCTGTGGCTGGTGCTGATGGCGCTGCGCATCGGCTGGGTCTGGGCGTCGGGCTACGCGCGCTTCCACTTCGGCTGGGGATGGTCGGGCGGGGCCGAGGGGCCGGACCCGCGCCGCATGTTCCTCGTGGGCTGGGCGGCGGTGCGCGGCTCGATCACGCTCGCGACCGCACTCTCGGTGCCGCTCGTCACGCTGGCCGGAACGCCGTTCCCCGAGCGCGACCTGGTCGTGTTCCTCGCGGCGGCCACCATCATCCTCACGCTGGGGCTCAACGGCCTCACGCTTCCCTGGATCATCCCGCGCCTGCAGGCCAGGGACGATCCGGAAGGCCCGCGCGAGGAGGCGCATGCCCGGGTGGAGCTCGCCAAGGCAGCCATGGCCGCGCTGCAGCCGGCCGTGCAACGGCTCGAGCAGGAGGAGGACAAGGCATTCGCGCACGCCCTGCTTTCGCGCTACCGGGGAAAGGTGGAACTGCGCGAGAGCCCGCCCGAGTTCGCGGCGATGCGCAGCGACCGGATCGCCGCCGCCCGCCAGCTGCGGCTGGACGGCATTGCCGCGGAGCGTGCGCGATTGCAGGAGCTGCTCCAGGCCGACGCGATCAACGACGAGACCGCGCGCATCATCGAGGAGGAGCTCGACGAGCGCGAGCTGGTGACTTCGGCGGATCCGGACAAGGGGTAGGGGCGACGTCCCTCCCGGGCGAAGCGGCCGTGCGGGGACGACCCTTTCCTTACCGCCGCGCCGAGCGCGCCGACAGCACGGTCGACCACGCCCGCAGTGCCTCCAGCGCACGCAACGGTGCGCTGGTACCGCGAATGGCCGGCACGCCACGACACCGGGATGTCGGGCGCGATGCCGTCGACTTCGTTGCTTCCGTCCGCGCGCAGGCGCACGCAATCGGGCACCCGCAGCGTTGCCCCCGAGCGCGCCAGGCGGATCGCGATGCCGCCATTGGTATAGCCGCAGCCCGCACCGAACGTCGTCGACCCGATGATCGTCGCGCGCTTGTTGTCGCGGAGCGTGGCGGCAAAGAGCTCGGCGGCCGACGCGGTCCCGCCATCGACCAGCACGGCGAGCGCGCCGCGCCACACGCCTTCCGTGAGGGCGTATCCATGCAACGTGTAGAGGCTCCCGGCGGCTTCCAGGCCGGCGAGGTCGAACGGCGGGCGCACAGGCGTCACGCCGGTCGAGTGCATGAACGCATCCGTCGCCAGGGGACAGACGCTCGCCCCTTCCCAGATGGCGCGGCGCTCGCACGGCTCCGCGGCGGCGTCGCGCGCCATGGCCAGGCGCGAGCGGCCCGCTGCCAGTGCCGCGCGGACCGGCGCCGGGAGATCGTCGCGCTTCAGGTCGGCGTCGAAGTCGGCGATGCGCTCGCCCAGCTGCTTCACCCAGTGCGGATGGCGGATGCCGGCGACGCGCGGCGCCGCGAGGCCGGGCGCGGTGACGATGCGCGCAGCGGCTTCCGCCCAGTCGCTGCCGCCGCCGTTGCCGGTGAGGTCGACGACGAGCGCGTCGACCTTGCGCGCCGCCAGCGCGCGCACCTGGCGCTCGAGCGAGGCCGTAATGCTCTTGCCGACCGCGGCCATCAGCTTGCCGGCGCAGTCGCCGGCGCAGGGGGTGCCCGCGCGATGGATCTGCTCGCACGCCTCCGGGAACGCCATTTCCATCAGGAGCGAGATGCGCAGGATGCCGAGCTTCGCCCCTGAATCGGCCGTGAGCACGCCGGCGGGAAACGATATCGACTCGTCAGTGGAAAGCCGCTCGAAACCGGACAGCGCGGCGAAGTCGAGGCCCGCGTCGCGGGGGCGCCGGTAACCGAGGTCGGCGCAGGACTTCGCGGCCGCCTCTGCGCCGGCTGCCTCCGGTTGCGGCGCGGGAGCCGCATCCGCCTGCTTCCAGACGATGCGCAAGTGCCCGTCGCCGAACGCAGCGAGGAAGCGCTCGAAAACGCGGCGCGCTTCCTCCTCGCTCTTCGCCGTGGCCAGTTGCGCCGAGGCTTCCGCAGCCAGCGCCTTCAGGTCCATCCGGCGCGCGGAAACGGCCCAGTCGAGGTTCGCATAGGTGCTTGCGAGCTCCCGCTTCATCTGCGCGAAGTCCTGCTGCCAGGGTGACGGGTCGAAGCCTGCCGCATGGACACCGGCGCACACGAGGGCGCCGGCGGCCAGCAGGCCGAGCCGGGAGAGGATTGCGCTGCTCAACCGTGCGCTCCCGGCGTCGTGCATCTCGCGTCGCAGGTAGCCGCGCTTGCGGCTGCGCTCCAGCTTGCCGGCGAACGCCGGGAAGTCCAGGCCGTAGCGGGCGCGCATCGCCTTCGCCTCGCCGTCGATCCAGCGCCAGCGCGGCTCGAAGGCCGGGTCGCGGAACGCGAAGGCGACGTAATTGCCGTCGTCGGCCACCGGCAGGAGGATCACGTTGCCGTCGAATACCCGGCGGATCATCTCGAGGTGCGCCATGCGCTCGGCCTTCACGCCCACGAGGTTGGCCACCATCAGCCCCTTGCCCCGCGAGGAGCCCGCGCACGTCCTCGTAGAACTCGCGCGTGCAGAGCGATGGCGCGACGCCGTCGCGGTCGAAGGCGTCGATCAGCACGACATCGGGGCGATCGTCGCATTGCGCGACGTATCCCGCGGCCTCCGCCTGCACCACGCGGAAGCGCGCATCGTCGGGCGGCAGCAGGAACTGCTCGCGGAAGGCGATGACGTGCGGGTCGACCTCGACCACCGTGATCCGCGCCGCGGGCAGGTGGCGATGGCAGTACTTGGCGAGCGAGCCGCCGCCCAGCCCGAGCATGAGGATCTCGCGCGGCTCGGGCAGGAAGAGGAGGAACCCCATCATCTTGCGGGTGTAGGCGAACTCCAGCCCGTACGGGTCCGCCAGGCGCATCTCGCTCTGGATGAAGGCGCGCGTGAAGTAGAGGCAGCGCGAGCCGTCGTCCTCGATCACGAAGGGCTTGTCGTACAGGCCGGAGAGCACGCGATCGACGATCGCCTCGCGGTCGCAGTCCTGCGGCTCGAGAAGCCGGATCACGCCGGCCTCGCCGCCGAAGGGGTTGGGCAGTTCGAGCATCTGGTCAGGCTGCCTGGAGCATGAACTCGACCTTGATCGTCTCGAAAGGAAACTCGATGGATCCGCTTTCGGTACGGTTCAGCACGCCGGCCTTCAGCAGGGCCGTGATATCGCCGTGCACGGCCTTCACGTCGCGGTCCACCCGACGGGCCGCTTCCCGAATCGAGACGGGGCCGGCCCCGCAAAGGGCTTTGAGAAGCTCCCACCGTTTCGCGGTAAGCACCTTCCAGAGCAGTTCCGGACTGGCGAAACCGATGCGCGCTTCGCGCTCGGCACGGCCGGATCGCATGGCTCGGCCTGCGTCGTCCAGGGTGGCGGCGAGGGAGCGCACTTCAAGCACGACGGTTTTCACGGTTCCACCTCTTGATGTCGGCCTGGAAGTCGGCCATCAGTTTTTCGGGAGAGGAAAAGGCATAGGCTCTCTGCGCAACGCCAAAGTGCCGGTGATCGCCCTTGCCGCGCTCGTTGTCGTACAACACCACGCATCGGCCGGCCACCACAGCGCTAGCGTGCCTGTCCCATCGCGGAAAACACCCGGTCGCGGCGCTCGCGGTCGCGTCCGTCGATGACGCCAGGCTGCGCGCACCACGCGAACAGGCGTTCGCCGCCCGAGGCCGCGTCCGTCGCTGCACCGCCGAAGCGTTCCTTCAGCAGCTTCACCTGCAACGCGAGGCGCTGCGGCTGCATTTCCGCCGGGCTTTCGACGCCGAGGGTCATCTCGAGTTCGAGCAGGCCCGCGCGACGCGCCTCGGTTCCCTTTTCGATGCGGCTCCGATACTGGCTGGCGGCGGACGGGTCGGCGATCGCGGCCATGGCGGCATCGCGCCTGGCGAGCATCTTCTTCTCCCAGGCCGACGGCAACGCGGGGAGGGCGCTCCATTGCTCGGTGAGCGCTGCGGGGACCGCCTCCGCGGCCCCTGCAAGGATGGCGGCTTCGAGCGCCTCGCACAGGCGATCCTTTTCGGAAAGCGTCGCCCACACCGCGGCTTCCCGGGAGCGCACGCGCGCCGAGAGCGCGCCTTCCACGGCGCGGACCGCGCTCTTGAAGCGGCCCTCCAGGGCACGCAGGGCCGGATCGGCTCCGCGGGTGCCGGAACGCCAGCGGTCCTGCAGGTCGCGCAGCGCCGTGCGCACGTCCTTCTCTTCCTTGTCGGAAGCCTTCGCCAGCTGCTCGAGCTGCACGCAGATGTCGTCCAGCGATCGCCGGCCTTCCAGCTTGCGGCCGTCCTCCTCCTTGCGCTTCGCGTGACGCGCCTCGAACAGCGCGTCGCAGGCGGTGCGGAAGCGCTCCCACAGCCCGCGTTCGTCGCGCTGCGCGAGCGGGTGCGCCTTGGCGTGTTCCTGCCAGCGGGCCTGGATCGCCTTCACCAGCGAGGGGGCCTCGCGCTCCATGGCGCGCGGCGCCAGCGCCTCCACCTCGGCAATGAGCGCAAGCCGGCCGGACTTCGCCACTTCGCGCGATGCGGAAAGCGCGCCCCGCAGGGGAGCCAGCGCCTCCTTCAGGCGCGCATCGAGCTTCTTCCAGGCGCCGGGATCGACGCTGCCCAGCTCCCCTTCGCGCCACGCGCGGTCGGTCTCGCGCAGCCACCGTTCGATGGCGCGCAGGTCCGGCGTCTCGCCGAGCAGCGTCGGCACATGGGCAGCCGCTGCCGCGATGAAGTCCTCGCGCTGCTTGCGCGCAGCCTTGCGCTGCGCGGCGAGCTCGGCGAAGTGCCGCGCGGCCGGCGCGTAGGCCGCCTCGCAGGCCTTGTCGAAGCGCTCCCACAGCGAGCGCGGCACGCCGGCGTGCTGCTGGTCCAGCGTCTTCCATTCCTCGCGCAGCTTCTTCACCTCGGCCGCAGTGCGCGCGGCATCCAGTCCCTGCGCGGTGAACCGCCTCGGCGCGTTCGCACAGTTGCAGGCGCGCGTTGTGCTGGCCGAACGACTCCCAGCGTTCCAGTTCGCCCAGCTGCTGCCCGACGCGGCCCATGCGCTGCTGCGTGGGCTTCGGCAACGTCCCGGCGTCGGACTTGATCGCCTTCATCTCGTCGACGGCGGCGCGCGCCGCGTGCAGCTGGCCCGCGGCCAGCGCCTGCTCGGCCGTGTGCAGCAGCGCGTGCACGCGGCTGCGCGCCACGCTGGCTTCCTCGCGCGCGGCGTTCGCCTGCGCGAGCCGGCGCTGCTCGACCACCACGAGAGCCGTTTCGAAGCGGCGCGTGAGCGCCGGCGTGCGGATCGCGCGGTCCAGCGCCTGCCAGCGCTCGGGCAGCTGGGCGTTGTCGACGGAGGTGTCCGCCGCGAGACGTTCCGCCTCGACCACGAGCGCCTCGGCCCCGGCGAGCGCCTGAAGTTCCCGTTCCCAGCCCTCGAGGCGCGCCTGCGCCTCGGCAAGTTTCGCGAGCGCCGGTGCATCGCCCAGGCCCTGTGCCTCCTCGCGCAGGCCGGCCAGAACGTTGCGCAGTCCGACGAGCGCATCCGGCCCATCGGGAGTTGCGAGTCCCGTCACCCACTCGTTGACGCGGCGCTCGAACCGGGTGCGCGCGAGCTGCTCGCCCTGTTCGCGATCGAAGCGCGCCTGCAGGGCACGCCGCGCCGCGTCGCAGCGCTCGAGCCGTGCGGCGTCGTGGCGCATGTCCAGGGCCTGCCAGCGGCGGTTCAGTTCCACCACCGCCGTGAGGATGGGGCCGGGAGTCCCGGCGAGCGCTTCCAGTTCCGCGAGTATCGCGTCCGCCGCGGTGGCCTGGCCCTCGCGGTTCTGCATCGCCTCCAGGCGTTGCCTGGCGAGGCGCGCGACACCGCGATCCTTGTTGCGCGCCGCATCCGCCAGCGCGTGCAGGCCCTCGGGAGAGCGCACGCATTCGGCGGCGGCGAGCCGCGTCTCCGCATGCCCGGCCGCGAGCGCCAGTTCGATGAGCAGGCTCTCGTCGCGCAGGCCGGCGATGGCGGCCAGGCGCCGTTCCGCCTCGGCCGAGCGTCGGGCGACGTCGGCGCGAATGGCATCGGAGCAGGCCGGCGATTCGAGAAAGGCCCGCGCGGAGGCGCCATCGTGCGTGGTGGCGAGAGCGTTGCCCAGTGCGGGCGCCAGCGCGACTCGCACGGCAGGATCGGTCTCCTGCTCCCAGGCTCCTGTCGAGCGCCGCCAGGTCGGTGCTGCGGGCAGCCGCTGCGCTGCGCACTTCCGGTGCGGGATCGGTCGCGATCAGCCCGGCCAGCTCGGAGGAGTCCGGGGCGAGTTGCGCCACGCCGAGGATGCGTTGCGCCGCTTCGGGATGCTCGTGCAGGGGAGTGCGGGAAAACAGCCTGGTTGCCATGTCGGGATGCGTTTCGTTGCCGTGGGGGAAGGCGCGATGGAGCCGCGCACTGCCCCATGATAATCCCGGATGCAGGTTGCATTGCGCCTCGCCGGCGCTATTCCCGTGTGTGCCCTAGAACCAGACTTCCGGGTAGCGCCGTGAATCGGGAATGTTGTTCACCAACAGAGCAACGGCCAGCAGCACCAGCGGGCCGAGGGTGCAGGGCACGAGCACGAAGAGGAAACCCAGGTCGTGCACGTCGCGCGAGCCGATGACCGCAATGAGTGCCGTGGCGCCCCCCGGGGGGTGCAGGGTGCGCGTGGCATGCATGAGCGCGATCGCGGTGGCGACGGCGACAGCCGCGGCGAGCCACGGGAACTGGTGCAGCAGCTTCCAGCAGGCCACGCCCACGAGGGCGGAAATGATGTGCCCACCGAGGAGGTTGCGCGGCTGGGCGAGCGGGCTGCGCGGGGCACCGTAGAGCAGCACGGCGGAGGCGCCGAGGGATCCGACCATGAGGGAGAGGTCGAAGCCATCAAGAAAGGCCTGGCTTGCGAGCCCCGCGGCGGCGATGCCGAAAAAGGCGCCCGTCCAGGACCACGCGATTTCGGCATTGCTCACGCGCGGCGGGCTGCCGCGAGTCGTGCCGCCCATCTTGCGCAGGTATTCCACGACGCTCACGGGTGCGCTCCCTGGTCGAGCGCCTCCAGGAAATCCTTGCGCAGCAGCAACCCCCTCAGTCTTCCCTGCGCATCCGTCACCGGCATGCTCCGTCCCGCGTGGTGGCGGAACGCCGACATCATTTCGCGGAAGCCCGATTCCGGGCGCACCGTGATCGCGGGTGCGATCATCGCCTCGCGTACCGGCGTCTCGTGACAGCGGTGGCTCAGCTCGCAGGTGTTGTCGATCATCTTCAGCAGCAGGTCGAGGAAGGTGTCGGCCTGCAGCCGGCGCAGAAAGTCGGTTTCCGTGAGCATGCCCATCACGCGGCCGTCTCCATCGACCACCGGCAGCGACTTGAAGCCGCTCGCGACCAGCGTACGCGCCGCCGCGTCGAGCATCATGTCGGGTGCCAGGGGCGTGCCGACGGCACGCATCAGGCTCTCCGCGCGCAGTCGGCCCAGCAGGCGATCGGTGGCGTGCCGGTGCGCGAGGTGGTAGACCTCGCGGAAATCGCTGGTGGTGATGTCGAGGTAGCCGGGAATGTGCTGCATGGCGTCGAGGATGTCCTCGTCGGAGAGTTCCACCTCGGGAATGTCCGCATCCGTCGCGCCATGCGACGGATGCGGCTGGAATTCGTTCATGTCTTTGCCTTGCGGGTGCGGAGAGTGAATCCACAGGATAGGCTGCGGCCCCGGCCCGCTCAAGCTCGGTTGCTACACTGGGCGCACGATGCATCGTGAAGCGACGACGGTAGACGTGGCGGTGATCGGCGCCGGAGCCGCGGGCATGATGTGCGCGGCCGCGGCAGGCCAACGCGGCAGGCGCGTGCTGCTCATCGACCACTACCCCAAGCTCGGCGAGAAGATCCGCATCTCCGGCGGCGGCCGCTGCAACTTCACCAACCTGCAGGCCTCGCCCGCCAACTATCTCTCGCGCAACCCGCACTTCTGCCGCTCGGCGCTGGCACGCTACACGCCGCGGCATTTCCTCGCGTTGGTCGAGAAGCACCGCATCGCCTGGCACGAGAAGACTCTCGGCCAGCTCTTCTGCGACGAAAGCGCCACGCAGGTCATCGCCATGCTCAAGGCGGAATGCGATGCCGGCGGCGTGCAGTGGCGCATGCCGTGCGCCGTGCAGGCGGTCGCGCGCGAGGGCGACCGGTTCACCATCGACACGTCGTCCGGTCGCGTGAGCGCTCGCTCGCTCGTCATCGCCACGGGCGGCCTCACCGTGCCCAAGATCGGCGCGACTCCCTTCGGCTACCGCGTGGCCGAGCAGTTCGGATTGGCCGTGGTCCCGCCGAAACCCGCACTCGTCCCGCTGAGCCTCGATCCCGAAGCGCTCGCCCGCTACGGCGACCTTTCCGGCGTTTCCGTGGACGCCGAGGTGTCCTGCCGCGGCGCGCATTTCCGCGAGAACCTGCTCTTCACCCATCGCGGCCTCTCCGGGCCGGCGATCCTGCAGGCATCCTCCTACTGGCAGGACGGCCCGGCCACCGACCCCCTGCACGTGAACCTGCTTCCCGGCGTCGACGCCAGGGCGTGGCTGGAGACGGAGCGACGCTCGAAGGCGCAGCTCGTCACGCTGCTGGCCGAGCGGCTGCCGAAGCGCTTCGCCCAGGCGTGGGGCGAGGCCCGCGAGCTGGCGAAGCCGCTTGCCGAGCTGTCCACGAAGACGCTCGACGAGGCGGCGCGGGATCTCGCGGACTGGCAGGTGCACCCCTCGGGCACGCTCGGCTACAACAAGGCCGAGGTGACGCTGGGCGGCGTGGACACGCGGGGGCTCTCCTCGAAGACGATGGAGGCGACCGCGGTGCCGGGGCTCTTCTTCATCGGCGAGGTCGTCGACGTGACCGGCCACCTCGGCGGATACAACTTCCAGTGGGCGTGGGCATCGGGTCACGCGGCGGGCGAGGCGGCCTGAATCTCGTCCAAATTCGACATGCTTCGTATCCGCTAACAACTTGACCTATCTTGAGGTGCCTGATGCTGGAGGCAACCTTGCGTGCTAGGACGGGGGATACGGTAACGATTTCAGTATGGACAGTTACGGGGTGCTGTTAGGGGGTGTTTTTTTTCCCGATTACGGGAAAAAAAACACCCCCCAACAGCACCCCAAATGAAAACGAGTCCAAACTGCGGACACCGTGACAACACGAGACTGCCGCCAATGTTTCCTCAAGCGAGGAACCACGGTGGAGTGATGCCGGAGTGTTCGCTATGCGGCGATGCGGTCGACTATTGCGCGAACTTGTCGCGCAGCGCCTGCGTCGTGCTGCGGAACAGGCCGAGATCGCTGCCCACGGCGACGAACGTGGCGCCCCACTCCATGTAGCGGCGCGCATCGGCCTCCACGGGCGCCAGCGTTCCCGCGGGCTTCCCGCCGGCACGCGCGCGCTCGAAGATGTGCTTGATGGCGGCCTGCACGTCGGGATGCGCGGGGTTGCCCAGGTGGCCCAGCGCCGCCGCGAGATCCTGCGGGCCGACGAAGAGACCGTCGACGCCGTCCACGGCGGCGATCGCGTCGACCGCCTCCAGCCCGGGGCGGCTCTCGATCTGCACCATCACCGCGATGTTGTCGTCGATGAGCTTCAGGTAGTCCGGCGCCGTGCCGAAGCGGTTGCTGCGCTGCGAGACGGAGACGCCGCGGATGCCGCGCGGCGGGTAGCGGGTGGCGGCCACGGCGGCGCGCGCCTGTTCCGCCGACTCCACGAACGGCATGAGGAAGTTGTGGAAGCCGGCATCGAGCAGGCGCTTGATGATGACCGGCTCGTTCCACGGCGGGCGCACCACCGGGGCGCTCGCGCTGTCCTTCAACGCCATGAGCTGCGGCACGAGTGTCGTCACGTCGTTGGGCGCGTGCTCGCCGTCGAGCAGCAGCCAGTCGAAGCCGGCGAGGCCGAGCACCTCCGCCGTGTTCGGGTTGGCGAGCGAGCACCAGCAGCCGATCAGGCGCTTGCCCGCGAGGAGGTCGGCGCGGAAGGCATTGGGCGGCGACCGGTAGGGTGCGTTCATGGTTCTTCTCCGAGGTCGAGGAACGAGCCGTTGGATGTCAGTCGGGGAACGGGCCGTTGGTTTTCAGTCGAACTTGGCGCCGGAATCCTTGACCACCTTGGCCCAGCGCGCCTTCTCGCTCTTGATGAAGTTGCCGAAGTCGGCGGGGGATCCCGGGCGCGTCTCGGCGCCTGCCTTGACGAGGCGCTCCTGCATCTCCGGCGTGGCGAGGATCTTCGTGATCGTCGCATGCAGCTTCGCGACGACGTCCGGCGGCGTGGCCGCTGCGGCGACGATGCCCTGGAAGGAGCCCGTCTCGAAGCCCGGCAGGCCGGCGGATTCGGCGACGGTGGGGATGTCGGGCGCGGCCGCGAAACGCTTGGCACTCGAGATGGCGAGCGCCTTCAGCTTGCCGTCCTTCACCGCCGGGTAGGTGGCGAGCATGCCGTTGAAGAGCACCTGGGCCTGCCCGCCCATCACGTCGGCGATGGCCTGCGAGCCGCCCTTGTAGGGAATGTAGGTCCACTGGATGCCGGTGCGCATGGCGAACTCGATGCCGGCGAGATGGTTGGCGCCGCCGATGCCGGAAATCGCGAAGTTGAGGGAGTTGGGCTTCGCCTTGGCGAGCGCGACCAGTTCCTTCGCGTCCTTCGCGGCCACCGACGGGTGCGCGGCGAGGATGTGCGGCGAGTAGGCGACCATGATCACGGGCGCGAAGTCCTTCACCGGGTCGAAGGGCAGCGTCGGGAAGACGCTCGGGGCGATGGCGAGCGAGCCGATGTCGCCCAGCAGCAGCGTGTAGCCGTCGGGCGGCGACTTGGCGACGAAGTCGGCGCCGATGTTGCCGGTGGCGCCCGGCTTGTTCTCGACGATGACGGTCTGCCCGAGGGCCTCGGTGAGCTTCGGCCCCAGCGAGCGCGCGAGGATGTCGGAAGTGCCGCCCGGCGGGTAGGGCACGATGATCTTGATCGACTTGGCGGGCCAGGCCTGCGCGGCGACGGTGCTGGCGAACGCGATGGCGGCGGCGCCGGCGAGTGCGGCGATCTTGCGGACGGCATTCATGGAATCTCTCCTCTGGTTGTTGTGCGTGGAGTGCTGCGTCAGACGGGCGTGAGGGCGCGACCGCTCGCGAAGAAGCTCGCGAGGTTGTCGAGCACGAGCTGCCCCATGGCGGCGCGGGTGTCGGTCGTCGCACTCGCGATGTGCGGGGTGAGGACGACATTGTCCAGGGCGAGGAGAGCCTGCGGCACGCGCGGCTCGTCGGCAAAGACGTCGAGCGCGGCGCCGGCGATGCGCTTTTCCGCGAGTGCCGCGATGAGCGCGGGTTCGTCGATCACGGAGCCGCGCGCGATGTTGACGACGTAGCCCTTCGGTCCCAGCGCCTCGATCACCGCGGCGGAGACGAGCCCGCGCGTCGACTCGCCGCCGGCGGTGGCGACCATGAGGAAGTCGCACCAGCGTGCCAGCTCGGGAAGCGAGTGCTCGAAGTGGTAGGGCGCGTCCGGGCTCTGGCCTGCGGTTGTGGTAGCGGATCTCCATGTCGAAGCTTTCGGCGCGCGTGGCGATCGCGCGGCCGATGCGTCCCAGCCCGACGATGCCCAGGCGCTTGCCGCTCGCCTTGAACGCAAGCGGCATCGATCCCTTGAGCCAGCCGCCGGCGCGGACGTAGCGGTCGCCCGCGGTGATGCCGCGCGCCACGTCGATGAGGAGTGCCATGGCGAGATCGGCCACGCAGTCGGTGAGCACGTCGGGCGTGTTGGAGACGACCACGCCCTTTTTCTTCGCGTGCTCGACGTCGACGTTGTCGTAGCCCACGCCGAAGTGGGCGATGAGCTTCAGGTTCGGTGCCGCATCGATCTGCGCGGCGTTGACGCCGTTGCGGCCGGAGGAGGCGAACGCGTCGATCGCCGCGCCGTGCTCGGCGAGAAAGGCGGCGGCATCCGGCGCCTGGTGCAGGCGCAGGAGCGTGTAGTTGGCGGCAAGGCCCTGCTCCACCAGCGGCAGTAGCGGGCCCAGTTGCAGGACGGTCGGTTTCATGGCGTGGTCGAGGACGAGCCGTGGAGAGGCAGATCCTAGTGGATCTCGGGGTCCGGGGTCGGGGTGTCGCCGGCGAGGAAGTCGAAATCGCAGCCTTCGTCGGCCTGGGTCACGTGCGCGAGGTAGAGCGAGCCGAAGCCGCGCGTGTAGCGCGGGGCAGGCGGCGTCCAGGCAGCGCGGCGGCGCGCGAGCTCGGCGTCGTCCACCAGCAGCTCGATGCGCCGGGCCGGCACGTCGAGCGCGATGCGGTCGCCGTCCTGCACCAGCGCGAGCGGGCCGCCCACGTGCGATTCGGGCGTGACGTGCAGGACGCACGCTCCGTAACTCGTGCCGCTCATGCGCGCGTCCGAGATGCGCACCATGTCGCGCACCCCCGCGCTGCAGCAGCTTCTTCGGGATGGGGAGCTGGCCCCACTCGGGCATGCCGGGCGCGCCCTGCGGGCCGGCGCCCTGCAGCACGATGACCGAGTCGGCCGTCACGGCAAGGTCCGGATCGTCGATGCGCGCGGCCATGTCGTCGTAGCTGGCGAAGACGAGCGCGGGTCCGGTGTGCTTCTGCAGGCGCGCCTCCATGGCCGGCGGCTTGATCACGGCGCCGCGCGGCGCGAGGTTGCCGGTGAGGACGGCAAGCCCGTCCTTCGCGACCAGCGGATTGTCGCGCGTGCGGATCACGTCGTCGTTGAACACCGACGCGCCGGCGAGGTTCTCGCCCAGCGTGCGGCCGTTGACCGTGGCCGCGGAGGGCTCGAGCAGATCGGTCACGCGCGCCAGCAGGCCGCGCAGTCCGCCGGCATAGAAGAAGTCCTCCATCAGGTACCTGCCCGCCGGGCGGATGTCGGCGAGCACCGGGGTCTTGCGCGCCAGGGCGTCGAAGCGCGCGAGGTCCAGCGCCACGCCGGCACGGCGCGCCACCGCGATGAGGTGGACGACGGCGTTGGTCGATCCGCCGAGGGCAAGGACCGTGGTGACCGCGTTGTGGATGGCACGCGCGTCGACGATGTCGCGCACCTTCAGGTCCTCCCAGACCATGTCGACGATGCGCTTGCCGCACAGGGTCGCCATCTGCGCGTGGCGCGAGTCGGGTGCCGGGATGGAGGCGGCTCCGGGCAGCGTGAGGCCCATCGCTTCGGCCGCACTCGTCATCGTCGAGGCCGTGCCCATGGTCATGCAGTGCCCCGGGGAGCGCGCGATGCCGCTCTCGACTTCCTGCCAGTCCTCCTGCGTGATGTTGCCGGCGCGCAGTTCCGCCCAGTACTTCCACGAGTCGCTGCCGCTGCCGAGCGGCTGCCCGCGGAAGTCGCCGCGCAGCATCGGCCCCGCCGGCACGAAGATCGTCGGCAGGTTCATCGCCAGCGCACCCATGATGAGCGCGGGCGTGGTCTTGTCGCAGCCGCCCATCAGCACGCAGCCGTCCATGGGATAGCTGCGCAGCAGCTCCTCCGTCTCCATCGCGAGGAGGTTGCGGTAGAGCATCGTCGTGGGCTTCTGGAACGGCTCCGCGAGGGTGAGGGCCGGCAACTCCACGGGAAAGCCGCCCGCCTGCCAGACGCCGCGCTTCACTTCCTCCGCGCGTTGCCGGAAGTGCGTGTGGCAGGGGTTGATGTCGCTCCAGGTGTTGATGATGGCGATGACGGGCTTGCCGGCGTAGTCCGAGCGGTGAAAGCCCATCTGCGCCGTGCGCGAGCGGTGGCCGAACGAGCGCAGGTCGTTCACCCCATACCAGCGGTGGCTGCGCAGTTCCTCGGGCTTCTTGCGGCGTTCAGTCATCTGGATTGGATTTCGCCCGCGATGGTAGCGCTACCATCAAATGAATGTCAACGCGCCGCGCGGCCTGCGGATCAGGCGCTGGCACGCGCGACGATCGTGCAGCCCAGGTCGACGATGCGCGGGCCCTCGGGATTGCCGGCGATGCGGTCGAGCAGGAAGCGCGCGGCCTGCCGGCCGATGGCGTTCCCGTCGATGCGCGTGGTGGACAGCGGCGGGTCGGTGTCCGCCGCGAAGTCCACGTCGCCGAACCCGAAGATGCGCAGCTTTCCCGGTATGGCGATGCCGCGCGCGCGCGCCTCGATGAGGGCGCCCAGCGCCAGGAAGTCGGAACTGCAGTAGATGGCGTCGAGGTCGTCGTGCCTCTCGACCAGGGCCGCAAGCGCCCGCCGGCCGTCGCCGATGATGGTGGGTGCGTGCACGAGGCGCACCGGCACCTTCCCCATGCCCAGCCGTACCGCCGCCTCGGAGAAGCCGTTGCGGCGCAGGCCCGCGCGGTGGTCGTCGCCGGAAATCATGGCCGCGCGGCGCACGCCCCTGGCGGCGAGGTATTCCGCCGCCGCCGCGCCGGCCTTCTCGTGGGAAAAGCCGACCAGCATGTCGATGGGCGTGGGTGTGAGATCCCAGGTCTCGACCACCGGGATCGCCGCCGCGGCCAGCCGCCGGCGGCCCTCGGGCGAGTGCATGACGCCGGTGAGGACCACGCCGTCGGGGCGCCGGCCGATGATCGCGTCGAGGAGCGCATCCTCGCGCGTGCCGTCATAGCCGCTTTCGCCGAGCATCACCTGGTAGCCCTCGCCCGTCAGCGCCGCGGTGAGCGCCTGCACCGTCTCGAGGAACATCGGGCTCGCGATGGTCGGGACGATCGCGGCCACCAGCCGGCTGCGGCTCGAGGCCAGCCCGCCGGCCACGCGGTTGGGCACGTAGCCGGTGCGCGCCACCGCCTCCGCCACGCGGGCCAGCGTTTCCGGCGCGACCTGGTCCGGCGTGTTGAGCGCCCGCGAGACGGTGATCGGCGATACGCCCGCGATGCGCGCCACGTCGGCCAGGGTGAGGCCTCCCGAGCCACGGCGGGTGCGGCGCGGGCGTGTTGGCGAAGGCGGGTCGGGAGTGGACATGGCAGGGACGGGTTCGCGTCATGATAACGCTACCATGCCTGCCTGGTGCAGCAACCGGCGCCCGGGGTGCGCGGACCGGGCCCCGGGTGCCCTAGGCGCTCGCGCGGCGCCGCTTGAAGTAACGGAACGCGGGCTCCGTGAACAGCATCACGATCACGAAGCGCAGGACGTGGGCGGCGGTGACGAATGCCACGCCCACGCGCAGCACCTTCGCCGTGATCGCCATCTCGGCAATGCCGCCCGGAGCGCACGCGAGGAGCAAGGTCGCCGGCAGCAAGCCCATCGACCAGGCGAGGCCCAGGGCGAGCAGCGTGGCGAGTACCAGCATCAGCGCCATGGAAGCGAGCACCGCCGCCATGAAGCGCGGGGCCTCGCGCAGGAAGCTCTGCTGGAAGCGCGCGCCCAGGCTGCAGGCCAGGAGCACCTGCGCGGCGTTGGTGAGCCAGGTCGGAATCGAGGAGAAGACCACGTTGGCGATCGTGAGCGCGATCACCGCGAGGAGCGGCCCCATCATGAAAGGGTTGGGAAGCCGGATGCGACGCCACGCGAATGCCGCCGCGACGGCGATGGTCGCGAGGAGCGCGAGCTTGCCGGCGTCGAAAGGGACGGCGACGGGACGGTAGTCGTCGGTGCCGGTCTGCCCGAGCAGCGTGATGGCCACGGGCACCGAAGTCACGACCACGAGCAGGCGCAGCGAGTGGGCGAGGGCGACGCGGTCCACGAGGGCCGCGTGCCTCTCCGCGAGATTCACCATCTCCTGCGCGCCGCCGATGGCGCTCGAAAAGAAGGCGGTCGCATGGTCCACGCGCGCCACGCGCTCCAGGAAGTGGCTCGTGGCGATGCCGACCAGGAAGACGCCGGTGGCGGCCAGGAGGAGGGCGGGGCCGTGCGCCAGCAACTCGCGTGCCACGGTCGGCGTGAAGTAGAGGCCGAGGGCCATGCCGATGGTGAGTTGTCCCGCCTCCTTGCCGAAGGGGGGCGCCTCGAGGCTCGCGCCGCCGAACTGGACGATCGCCATGCCCGCGAGCGGCCCGATCATCCACGGCAGCGGCGTGCCGAGCCACGCGCAGAGCGCGCCGCTCGCCACGCAAACCGCGAGCGCGCCGGCGATCGCGGCGATTTTCTTCTTGTTCATGAGCGGCATTGTGCCGTCACGATCGACTTGACGTGCATCAAAGGCGGCATTGGCCCAAAGGCTAATCTGCGCACTGGCAGGAAAGCCGTCGCAAGTCCGCCTGCCCGACCCGATCATGAACCCCTATGTAGTCTTCCTCCTGTACATGGCCGCGATCCTCGGCGTCGTGGCGGTGATGCTGTTGCTCAACCGCATCCTCGGGCCGAAGACGGTCGACAGCGAGACCAAGCTCGAGCCCTTCGAGTGCGGCGCCACCCCGGTGGACACGCACAACGTGAAGGCGGTCCCGATCAAGTACTACGCGGTCGCCATCATCTTCATCCTGTTCGACCTGGAGACGGTGTTCCTCTTCATCTGGGCGCTGGGCGCGCAGCCGCTCACCGGGTTCATGCTCTTCACGCTGGGCCTCTTCGTGGCACTCCTGGTGCTGATCCTCCTTTATGTCTACAAGGCGCAGCTGCTGGAGGGCGTGCGGCAATGACGGCGGACTCCCGGATCATCCCCATCGTTCCCGCGGTCCCCTCGGGAAAGTCGGCCGCCTTCGAGTACCTCGCGACGCGCAAGGACGAGCTGGTCGGCTGGGCGCGCAAGTTCTCCCTCTTCCCCTATCCGTTCGTCACCGCCTGCTGCGCCATGGAATTCATGGCGGTGAGTTCCTCGCCCTACGACACGGACCGCTTCGGCGCCGCGCTGCCGCGCTTCTCGCCGCGCCAGGCCGATCTCCTCATGGTGGTGGGCACGGTCACCCACAAGCAGGCGCCGATCCTCCTCAAGGTGTACGAGCAGATGTGCGAGCCGAAGTGGGTGATGGCCTTCGGCGTGTGCGCGACGAGCGGCGGCTTCTACCAGAACTACGCCGCGCTGCCCGGCATCGACAAGATCATTCCCGTGGACATCTACATTCCCGGCTGCCCGCCGCGCCCCGAGACGGTGATCGACGGGATCATGCAGCTGCAGGCCAAGATCGCGGGCGAGAAGCACCCCATCATCACGAAGGACTTTTAGACGTGGTCGAGGAACGAGCCACAGGACAATGACAATGGGCGCCGAGGTTTTCGACCGGGTGAAATCCCGCCTTGCGACGAAGGAGGAGGAGGCCTGCATCTCGCACGGCATCCTGGTCGTGAACCTCGCGCCATCCGCGGTGGCCGACGCGGTGCGCGCGCTGCGCGACGAGTTCGGCTTCGACGTCTTCCTCGACGTGACGGCGGTGGACTGGCCGGCGGACGCGCTGCGCTTCGAGGTGGTGTGGCACTTCTATTCGACGCGGCACCTGGTGCGCGTGCGCCTGAAGGCGCGCGTGCCGGAAGCGCAGCCCGTCGTCGCCTCGCTCACGTCGCTCTACGGCTCGGCCGCGTTCATGGAGCGCGAGTGCCACGACATGTACGGCATCGTGTTCGAGGGCAACGCCGACCTGCGCCCGATCCTTCTCTACGAGGGCTTCGTGGGCCACCCCCTGCGCAAGGATTACCCGAAGGAACGGGAGCAACCGATCGTGCCCTATCGGGAAGGCAACTGACCATGGCATCGGTGCCGCGCATCGCGAACCCCGTCCGCTCCGCCTTCGTGAAGAGCGATCGCGAGGACACGGTGATCGTGAGCATCGGCCCGTCGCACCCGGCCACGCACGGCACCATCCAGATCTTCGCGGAGATGGACGGCGAGCGCATCCTGCGCGCGGACGTGCACTGCGGCTACCTGCACCGGGGCTTCGAGAAGGAGTGCGAGTCGCACACCTGGCACAACCTGATTCCCTACGTCGACCGGCTGAACTACTGCTCGCCGCTCATCAACGACTTCGCCTACTGCGATGCCGTCGAGCGGCTGATGGGCGTGGAGGTGACCAGGCGCTGCGTGATCCTGCGCACGCTGCTTTCCGAGTACTCGCGGCTGTGCGACCACATCACCTGCGTGGCGGCGACCCTCATGGAACTGGGGGCGATGACCGCCTTCCTGTACCTGGTGATGATCCGCGACTACATGTACGAGCACATCGCCGCGTTGACCGGCGCCCGGGTCACGCACTCCTACGGGCGCATCGGCGGCCTCGCCCGCGACCTTCCGGCCGGATGGCTCGCGCGCATGGAGGAAATCCTCGTCCAGTACGAGGACTTCGTCGGCCGCGTGCACGGCCTCGTGGACAGGAACCGCATCTTCATCGACCGCATGCGCGACGTCGGCGTGCTGACGCCCGCAGGACGCGCTCTCCTACGGCTACACCGGGCCGATGCTGCGCTCGACGGGACTCGCCCGGGATCTCCGCAAGGACACGCCCTACCTCGCCTACGCCGAGCTCGATTTCGAGGTGCCGGTCGGGATCAAGGGCGACAACTACGACCGCTACTACGTGCGCATGCGCGAGATGGACGAGTCGGTGCACATGATGCGGCAACTCGCCGGCATGCTGCCCGACGGGCCGATCAACGTGGATGACCGGCGCTGCACCTTCCCGGAGAAGACCCTCGTCTACGGCGAGATCGAGTCCCTCATCAACCACTTCAAGCTGGTGATGGAAGGCCCGCGCGTGCCCGCCGGCGAGATCTACGTCGCGCACGAGGCGGCCAACGGGGAGCTGGGCTTCTACCTCGTGTCGACCGGCGAGGGCGTGCCCTACAAGGTGCACTGCCGCGCGCCCAGCTTCGTGCACATGGGCGGCGCGCACCGGATGCTCGAGGGCTACCAGCTCGCGGACCTCGTGCCCACCTTCGGCTCGATCAACATGATCGGCGGGGAGTGCGACCGGTGAAGCACTTGATCCCCGAGTTCGAGAAGATGAAGGAACGCTACCCCGAGGGCTTCGAGTCCTCGCTGGTGCTGCCCTGCCTGCGCCGCATCCAGGAGGACCGCGGCTACGTGGCCGAGGAGGACATCGTCGGCGTGGTCGAGTACCTCAAGGTGCCGCGCATCCAGGTCGAGGAGGTGCTCTCCTACTACACGATGCTGCGCCGCCACCCCATCGGCAAGTACCACCTGCAGGCGTGCCGCAACATCGCCTGCTCGATGCGCGGCTCGGAAGGCGTCATCGGCCACCTGTGCGCGAAGCTGGGCGTGAAGCCCGGCGAGACCACGCCCGACGGGCGTTTCACGGTCACCGAGGTCGAGTGCCTGGGCTCCTGCGGCACCGCACCCGTGGTGATGGTGAACGAGGCCTACCACGAGAACATGAGTGCCGAGAAGCTCGACCGGCTGATCGAGGGGCTCGACTGACCATGCCCGGCCGCCAGCTCATCATCGACTTCGAGGTCACACCCACCTCGCACACGCTCGAGGCGTACCGCGCCCGCGGCGGCTACGCGACGCTCGAGAAGGCGCTCCGGACGATGCAGCCGGCGGACATCACGAAGGAGGTAACCGCCGCGGGCCTCCTGGGCCACGGCGGCGCCGCCTTCCCGGTGGGCCGCAAGTGGGGCGTGATGAAGCCCATCCCCGGCGAAACCCATTACCTCTGCGCCAATGCCGACGAGGGCGAGCCGGGCACCTTCAAGGACCGCTGGATCCTCGAGTTCGCGCCGCACCTGCTGGTCGAGTCGATGCTGATCACGTCCTACGCGCTCGGCGTGCGCCATGCCTTCGTCTACATCCGCGGCGAGTTCGACCTGCCGTGGCGGCGCATCCAGGACGCCATCGACGAGGCGTATGCGGCCGGTTACCTCGGCACCAAGCTTTTCGGCACGGAGTTTCTCCTCGACATCGTCGTCTACCGCGGCGCCGGGTCCTACGTGTGCGGCGAGGCTTCCGGGCTCATCACCTCGATCGAGGGCCGCAAGCCCTATCCGCGCAACCGTCCGCCGCGCCTCACCGTGCGCGGCCTCTACCAGAAGCCCACGGTCATCAACAACGTCGAGTCGCTCGCCAACATCACCGGCATCATCCGCATGGGGGCCGAGGAATTCCGCAAGGTCGGCACGGCCAAGAGCCCCGGGACGCAGTTGATCTCCATTTCCGGCCATATCGCAAAGCCGGGCGTCTACGAAGTCGAGTACGGCTACCCCTGGGTCAAGTTCCTGGACGAGGACTGCGGCGGCATGCTGCACGGGGCGAAGTTGAAGTGCGTGGTTCCCGGCGGCATCTCGACCAAGGTGCTCACGCGCGCCGAGATCGAGCCGCTGACGCTCTGCCACGAGTCGGTGAACCCGGCCGGCTCCGGCATCGGTTCCGGCGGCATGATCGCCATCGCCGAGGGCACGTGCATGGTGCGGCTGCTGCAGGTGCTGCTGCGCTTCTACCACCACGAGTCCTGCGGCCAGTGCACGCCGTGCCGCGAGGGCATGGGGTGGATGCACCGCATCATCGACCGGATCATCGAGGGCAAGGGCGTGCCGGAGGACATCGACCGCCTCTACGCCATCTCGCACGCCAACGACGGCACCACCATCTGCGGCATGGGCGATGCGGCCGGCTACGCGACCGTCGGCATCCTGAACAAGTACCGCGACGAGTTCGAGTACTACATCCTGAACAAGCGCTCGAAGTGCGGCGGGAGGCTCGAATGCCTCGCCTGACGATCGACGGCCGCGAGATCGAGGCCGCTGCCGGCCAGACCGTCATGCAGGCGGCGACGGCGGCCGGGATCTTCATCCCGTACTTCTGCTGGCATCCGCAGCTCTCCGTGCCCGGCAACTGCCGCATCTGCGTGGTGGGCGTGGAGGACAAGGGCGGCGAGTGGGTGGAGATCGCGTGCAACATGCCCGTGACCGAGGGCATGGTGGTCTTCACCAATTCCGAGAAGGTGCGCGCGCGCCGCAAGGCGACGATGGAGTTCATCACGCTGAACCACCCGGTCGACTGCGGCATCTGCGACAAGGCGGGCGAGTGCACGCTGCAGGACTACCACTACGAGTACAACGGCGAGCGCTCGGTGTCGCGCGACGCCAAGGGCCACGCCACCAAGCATTACGAGCTGTCCCCGCGCATCGTCCTCGACAACGAGCGCTGCATCCAGTGCACGCGCTGCGTGCGCTTCACGCGCGAGATCTCGAAGTCGAACGGGCTGGGCATGCAGAACCGCGCCGACCACTCGCTGGTGCGCCCGGTGGAGGACGGCTCCTTCGCCTCCGACCCGTATTCCGACAACGTGATCGACATCTGCCCGGTCGGGGCACTGCTGTCGCGCTCCTTCCTGCACAAGGCGCGCGTCTGGTACCTGAAACCCACGCCGTCGGTGTGCCCGGGCTGCGCGCGCGGCTGCACCGTGAACCTGTGGCACCGCCGCCCCGAGTGGAAGCTGCGCGCCCCCGGCATGCTCGCGCAGAACGAGTCGATCGACCGCGTCACACCGCTCGAGAACCCGGCCGTGAACGGGCCGTGGATCTGCAACAAGGGCCGCGACCTCGCGAAGATCTTCGGCCGCGCCCGCGCGGACGCGGCCATGCTCAAGGGCAAGCCCGCCGACCTGCAGGTGGCGCTCGCCGCGGCCCGCGCCCTGGTGGCGGCGGCGGCGAGGCCGGTGGCGATCGTCTCGAGCTGGGGCTCCAACGAGGAGCTCGATGCCTGCAAGGCCGCGCTCGGCGCGCGCTTCGTCGCCTTCGTGAAGGCGGACCAGGTGCCCGAACCCGGCGAGGTGGTCGAGGATCATTTCCTCATCCGCGCCGACAAGAATCCCAACACCGAGGGCGCGAAGAGCCTCTTCGGCGAGGCCGCCCCCGACATCCCGCAGGACGCCGATCTCGTCCTCGTCTGGGGCGAGGGCTTCGACTTCGGCCGCATCCCGGCGGGCGCCAGGATCGTGTACCTCAACGCGTGGCTGCAGCCGGAAAACGGCCACGCCGACGTGTTCATCCCGGTGAGCATCCAGACCGAGCGCGACGGCCACTACACCAACTTGCAACGGGGTCGAGAGCGCGTTCTCGAAGTGCTTCGCGAAGGCCCCCGGCGTGGCGGACGCGCAGGAGGTCTTCATGGCGCTCGCGGGCGCATCCGGGGGTGGCGCATGATCGCCGACCTCGTCATCTCGCTCATCTTCATCGGCTACGCGATCAGCGTGCTGATGGGCTTCGGCACGATCCTCACCTGGGTCGAGCGCAAGCAGGCCGCGGTGATGTCGGATCGCATCGGCGCCAACCGCGCCTACATCCGCATCCCCTTCACGCAGGTGAAGCTGGTCTGGCTGGGTCTTTTCCACGGCATGGCCGACGGGCTGAAGATGCTCCTCAAGGAGGACTTCAAGCCGCGCACCTACGACTGGTACGCCTACGCGGTGGCGCCGTGGGTGGTGTTCACGCCGGTGCTGCTCGTCTTCGCGGTCATTCCCTTCGGCGGCATGCTCACGCCGGCGAAGCTGTGGGCGCCGCTCGCGCGATTCTTCGGCGACAAGAGCTTCCCGATGCAGATCGCCTCGCTGGACGCGGGCCTCCTCATCGTCTTCGCCTTCAGCGGGCTGACCATCATCGGCGCGATGCTCGCCGGCTGGTCGTCCTCCAACAAGTTCTCCCTCCTGGGCGCGCTGCGGGCCGGTTCGCAGATGATCTCCTACGAGCTGGTGCTGGGCCTCACGGTGCTGGGCCTGGTCCTCATCTACGGCACGATCGACCTGGGTGCCATGGTGCGGCACCAGTCGGGGACGGTGCTCGGGTTCCTGCCGGCCTGGGGCATCGTCTACCAGCCCTTCGCGGCCACGCTCTTCCTCGCCGCGGCCATCGCCGAGAACAAGCGCATCCCGTTCGACCTCCCCGAGGCGGAGTCGGAACTGATCGCCGGCTACTACACCGAGTACAGCGCCATGAAGATGGGCCTCTTCATGTTCGCGGAATTCATCGAGATCGCGATCGTCGGCGCGCTCTTCACCACGCTCTTCCTCGGCGGCTACAACCTGCCGTTCATGTCGGATGCCGGCTTCGCCTTCCCCGGCGGCGCGCAGGTGGCCCTGCCGCACGGCGCCGTGGTGGTGACGCAGCTCACGGTGTTCCTGTTGAAGGTCTTCGTCATGTGCAGCTTCCAGATCCTCATCCGCTGGTCGCTGCCGCGCTTCCGCTACGACCAGGTGCTGACCTTCGCGTGGAAGTTCATGTTCCCGCTGGCGCTCGCGAACCTGTGCGTGACCGCCGTCCTCGTCTGGGCCCTGCGCGCATGAGCCGGAAACCCCACGTCCGCAAGCAGTACTGGAACGAGCCCGAGATGGGCCTGTGGGAACGCGCCTACCTGCCCGAGATCCTGCGCGGCCTCTTCATCACCGGCGGCATCTTCCTCGCCAACATGGCGAAGTGGATGACCGGCCGCAAGGGCGCGCTCACCACCTATTACCCCGAGGAGACGCGCTTCGACTACGCGCCGGCCAACCGCGGCAAGCACATCCTCACGACCCGCCCGGACGGCTCGCCGCAGTGCATCGCCTGCAACATGTGCGCGACGGTGTGCCCGGCCAAGGTGATCGAGATCGAGGCGGCGTTCGACCCCGCCGACAGCGCGCACCCGAAGTATCCGGCGCGCTTCGAGATCGACTACTCGCGCTGCATCTTCTGCGGGCTGTGCGTGGAAGCCTGCCCCGAGGACGCCATCCGCATGGTGAAGGAGGTCCCGAACCTGCCGGCGACCGACCGCTCGCAGATGTGGCTCGGCAAGGAAGAACTGCTCACCTGGAAGCCGCAGTCCGACGTGGCGAAGCCCTATCCGCCCGCCCCGGACGCTTCCGGCAAGGGAGGCCCGGCATGATCCACGACTTTCTCGCCCACCTCGAGACGCTGCTCCTGTGGGGGTTCGCCGGCTGCGCCTTCGTGAGCGCCTCGCTCATGCTGGTGCTGCGCCAGCCGATGCGCGTGGCGATCGCGCTGGTGTCGTGCATGGTGTTCCTCGGCGGCGTGTACGGACTCCTGGGCGTGCACTTCATCGCCGCCTTCCAGGTGCTCATCTACGTCGGCGCGGTGATGGTGTTCATGGTCTACGCCATCATGCTGCTCGACCCGCGCGACGAGGCCGCCACCGCGCGGCATTCGAAGTACCTGTGGGTCGGCATCGGCGCCTTCGCGCTCCTCGCGGAGGCACTGGCCGTGGGCTACTGGAACGACCTGCCGCACGCCCCGCGCGGCGCCGCGGGCGAGCCCTTCGACATCGCGCGCTTCTCCACCACGTTCCTGACCGAGTACTGGCTGCACTTCGAGCTCACCTCGGTGCTGCTGCTGGCGGCGGTGGTGGCGGCCCTCGCGGTGATCCAGGAAAACCGGAGGCACGAGAAGCATGGATAAGGTGCAGATGCTGCAGGTGCTGGCCGCATCGCTCTTCGCGCTGGGGCTCACGGGCGTCATCATCCGGCGGAACGTCTTGGTGATGCTGATGTGCATGGAGCTGATGCTGAACGGCGTCAACCTGAGCCTCGTCACCTTCGCGCACACGACCGGCTCCGCGGTCGGCGCCGTGCTCGTGTTCCTGGTCTTCGTCGTGGCCGCCGCCGAGATCGCCATCGCCATCCCGATCGTGCTGCTGCTGGTGCGGCGCAAGCGCTCGCTCGACATCGAGTCCTACTCGGATCTGAAAGGCTGAGCGCCAGTGGGACTGCTCACCCTCATCGTCCTGCTCCCGCTCCTGGGCTTCCTCGCGAACGGGCTCCTGGGCAACCGCCTCGGCAAGGGCTTCGTGTCGGCGGTCGCCTGCGGCATGCCCGCCATCGCCTTCGCGGTGACGATCAAGTGCTTCCTCGACCTGAGGGCCGGCGGCTGGGTGCCGCTCGACCGAGATCGCCTACCTGTGGACGATGGTGGGGCAGGACACCTTCGAGGTCGCCTTCTGGTTCGACCGGCTGACCGCCGTGATGGCGCTCATCGTCACCGGCGTGGGCACCTTGATCCACATCTACTCCATCGGCTACATGCACGAGGACAAGAGCTACGCGCGCTACTTCGCGTACCTGAACCTCTTCCTCTTCTTCATGCTGCTGCTGGTGCTGGGCAAGTCGCTCCTGGTGCTCTTCGTCGGCTGGGAGGGCGTGGGACTGGCTTCCTACCTCCTCATCGGCTTCTGGTTCGGCGACGCGGAGAAGGCCGCGGCGGGCAAGAAGGCGTTCGTCGTCAACCGCATCGGCGACGCCGGGTTCCTGCTCGGGATGTTCGTGATCTATGCGACGCTCGGCACGCTGGACATGCCGAAGATCAACGCCGCCTTCATGGGCGCCTCGGTGCCGGCGGTGTCGGCGAGCCTGGTCGGCATCCTCCTCTTCATCGGCGCCACCGGGAAATCGGCGCAGATTCCCCTCTACGTGTGGCTCCCGGACGCGATGGCCGGCCCGACCCCCGTCTCCGCGCTGATCCACGCGGCGACCATGGTGACGGCGGGCGTCTACCTCGTGGCGCGCATGTCCGGCATCTACCTGCACGCACCCGAGGCCTCCGCGGTGATCGCGGTGATCGGCGCGATGACGGCGCTGGTGGCCGCGACGATCGCCATCGCCCAGGACGACATCAAGAAGGTGCTGGCCTACTCCACCGTGTCGCAGCTGGGCTTCATGTTCGTGGCGCTCGGCGTCGGCGCCTACGGCGTGGCGGTCTTCCACGTCTACACCCATGCGTTCTTCAAGGCCTGCCTCTTCCTCGGCGCCGGGAGCGTCATCCACGCCATGTCGGGCGAGCAGGACATCCAGAAGATGGGCGGGCTCGCGAAGAAGATCCCGGTCACCTTCGTCACCTTCGCCATCGCCACCGCGGCGATCGCCGGCATCCCGCCGCTCTCCGGGTTCTTCTCCAAGGACGAGATCCTGTGGTTCGCGCTGGCGAGCGACCGGGGCGGCTCGGTGCTGCTCCTCGCGGTGATGGCCTTCACCGCGCTCCTCACCGCGTTCTACATGTTCCGCCTGCTGTGGCGCACGTTCTTCGGCGCCCCGCGCATGCTGAAGGAAGTCGAGCACCACATCCACGAGTCGCCGTTCTCGATGACGGGCGTCCTGATGGTGCTGGCCTTGCTATCCGCGGTCGGCGGGTTCCTCTCGATCCCGCACTTCCTCGAGCCGATGGTGGCGCTTCCCGGCATCCGGCCGGGCATGGACGCCTACCACTACTGGGTGGTGGGCGGGTCGATCGCGATTGCCGTCGTGGGGCTGGCCGCCGCTGCCTGGTTCTTCGGCGGGGACGCCGCGCGCGCCGCGCGCGTGAAGGCGAACTTCGCGGGCGTGTACCGGGTGCTTTCGAACAAGTACTACGTGGACGAGTTCTACGAGCTCGCCATCGGGCGCCCGCTCAACTGGGTGTCGGACACCGTCTTCCTCAAGCTGGGTGACCGCTTCCTCATCGACGGCACGCTGCACGGCCTGGCGGCGCTGGCGCAGGGAACGGCGGGCCTGCTCTCGCGCGTGCAGACCGGGAGCCTGCACAAGTACGCGCTCCTCGTTCTCGTCGGCATGGTGGCGAGCCTCGTGTGGATGTGGCGCTGATGAACGACGCGAACGTTCTTTCCCTGGTCCTCTACCTGCCGGTCGCGGGCATGCTCGCCATCGCGGCGCTGCCCAAGGGGCAGGACGGGCAGGTGCGCGCGCTCACCCTCGCGGTGATGGTCGCGCAGTTCCTGCTCTCGCTCATCCTCTACGCGCACTTCGACCCGGCGGTGCCCGGGCTGCAGGCGGCCACGCAGGTGCCGTGGATCCCGGCGTGGGGCGTGACCTACTACATCGGGCTGGACGGCTACAACATCCTGCTGGTCATCCTCACCACCTTCCTCGGGCCGCTGGTCGTGGCGGGCGCGTTCAGCGCCATCACGAAGGACGTGAAGCTCTTCTACGCGATGGTGTTCCTGCTCCAGTTCGCGATGCTGGGCGCCTTCCTCGCGCAGGACCTGTTCCTCTTCTACCTGTTCTGGGAAACGATGCTGATCCCGATGTTCCTCATCATCGGCATCTGGGGCGGCGAGCGGCGCATCTACGCGACCATCAAGTTCTTCCTCTACACGGCGTTCGGCTCGATCCTCATGCTCGCCGCGGTGATCTACCTCGTCTGGTCGCTGCAGCAGACGACGGGCGTGACGTCCTTCGCGTTCGCGGACCTCTACAAGGCGCGGCTCCCCGTGGATGCGCAGCAGTGGCTGCTGGCCGCGTTCGCGCTCTCCTTCGCGATCAAGGTGCCGATGGTGCCGCTGCACACGTGGCTGCCCGACGCCCACGTGGAAGCGCCGACCGCCGGCTCCGTGATCCTCGCGGGCGTGCTCCTCAAGATGGGAACGTACGGCTTCATGAAGCTGGGCTTCCCGCTTTTCCCGGACGCGACCCGGCTCGCCACGCCGCTCCTCTCCACCCTGGCGGTGGTGAGCATCGTCTACGGCGCCTGCCTGGCGCTGGTGCAGTCGGACATCAAGAAGATCATCGCCTACTCCTCGATCAGCCACCTCGGCTACGTGATGCTGGGGCTCCTGAGCCTCGACCTCCTCGGCATCCAGGGCGCGGTCGTGCAGATGGTGAGCCACGGGCTCGTCGCCGCCGGGCTCTTCCTCATGGTCGGGATGATCTACGAGCGCTGCCATACGCGTGACCTCGCGGCCTACGGCGGGCTCGCCAAGGCGCTGCCGGTGTATTCCGTCTTCTTCGTCATCCTCACGCTCGCCTCGGTGGGCCTGCCCACCACCAGCGGCTTCACCGGCGAATTCCTCGTGCTGATGGGCGCCTTCGCGGCCGGCTGGCGCGAGGCGGCGGCGGGTTCCACCTACGCGCTGTGGCTTGCCGCAGCGGCGGTCTCCGGCGTGGTGCTGGGCGCCCTCTACATGCTGCGGCTGGCGCAGCGCCTGCTCTTCGGCGCCGAGCGCGTGCCGCACGGGCCGGTGGCGGACCTGAACCTGCGCGAGAAGTCGATCCTCGCGATCCTGGTCGCGGCCGTGTTCTGGCTCGGGCTCTTCCCCGACTCGGCCATGAAGCGCACCGAGCTCGCCGCGCGCGAATTCCAGCAGCTGGTCGGCACGCCGCGCCCGCCGGCCGCGAAAGTCACGGCGACGGCCCCTGCGGAGTCCGTGCGATGAACTTCACCGCCGCGGCGATCGCCATGTCCCCGGAGCACCTGCTGCTCGCGGGCATCGTCGCCCTGATCCTGCTCGACATCACCTCCGGCCGCGCGCGCGCGGCATTGCCCCTGGCGATCGCCTCGGTCGCGGCGGCGGCCCTTGCCGCGGCATGGCTGGGCGCCACCGGCTGGACGGGCGCGCCGTTTCCCGGCCAGTTCGTCCTCTCGCCGCCCGCGGCCTACGCCAAGGCGATCGTCCTGGCGCTGGCCATTCCCATCCTGCTCGCCTCGCGGGAGGACTTCGGCGAGGGCCCGTTCTATCCGCTGATCCTGTCCTCCCTCTACGGCGTGTGCCTGCTGGCCTCCGCGGACAGCTTCCTCACGCTCTTCCTCGGCATCGAGCTCATGTCGATCCCGGTGTATGTCCTCGTGCTCATCGGCTTCCGCCGGGCCGAGAGCGCGGAGGCCGCCCTCAAGTACCTGGTCCTCTCCGGAACGGCGAGTGCCTCGTTCCTGATGGGCGCCTCCCTCATCTACGGCTCCACCGGCTCGCTCGCGCTCGCGAGCTTCGCCCTGGCGATGGGGAGCGCCGAGCCTGCTCGCGGGCACTGCGGTGGTGATGATCGTCTCGTCGTTCTTCCTCAAGGCGGCCATCGTTCCCTTCCACGGCTGGGCGCCGGACGCCTACGAGGCGGCCAGCGTGCCGTCCACCGCCTACATGGCCACGCTGGTGAAGGCGGGCGTCCTGATCGCCGCGGCGCGCGTCTTCGGCACGGCGCCGGTCGTCGAACCCCTGGTCGGGCTCATCGCCATCCTGCCGCTCGCCTCCATCGTCTGGGGCAACCTCACGGCGATGCGCCAGCCGGGATTGCGCCGCATGATCGCGTACTCCTCGATCGCGCACGCCGGCTATCTCTTCTTCGCCTTCCTGGGCGACGGCGCCGGGACGCTTCCAGGCAGTGGTCTTCTACCTCGCGGCCTACGGCGTCATGAACGTGCTGGCGTTCGCCGCGCTGCCGGCGAACCCGAACGACATCGAGCGCGACCGCCTCGAGAACCTGAAGGGCCTCTTCCACACGCATCCGTTCTCCGCGCTCTTGATCGGCATGGCGATGCTGTCGCTCGCCGGCATCCCGCCGTTCCCGGGATTCGTCGCGAAGTTCCTCATCTTCAAGAACGTGCTGGCCGCGGGCCACGTGACCTGGGCCGTCCTCGGCTTGGTCGGCAGCTACATCGGCATCTACTTCTACCTGCGCGTCATCCAGTTCATGTTCATGAGCCCGGCGGCGGCGACGGCGGGAGGCGAGCCCTCGCGCGGCGTGGCTCTCGGGGCAGGGCTCCTGTGCCTGGCCGGCTCCATCGTGATCGCGCTGTTCCCGGGCTGGTTCCTGCTGCGCCTGTGAGTGCGGGGCGGCCGGCGCAGTTGGCCTTGGCTGGACGGAAAAGCTATAATTCCCGGCTTTCCCCGGCCTGGTAGCTCAGTTGGTAGAGCAGAGGACTGAAAATCCTTGTGTCGGTGGTTCAATTCCGCCCCAGGCCACCAAATTCCGAAAGCCCGCCCCGCGCGGGCTTCTCTTGCGAAAAGGGTCCAGCCCCATGTCATCGCACATCGATTTGCTGAAGATCGCCCAGGAAGAACAGAACGGCGACCTGTTCAAGCTCCTCGACTCGATCTACAAGCGCTCCGCCAGCAAGCCGGCCGGCTATCCCGACGCGATCATCTGGGAGGGCGGCAACTTCGCGGGCGGCGTGAAGCCGGTGGCGCATGCCTTCACCGACATGTTCGCGCTGAACGGCACCATCATGGCGCTCGACGTCCTGGGCCTGCCCTTCCTCGGGCGTGCCGATGATGGCGCAGTTCCGCCACGACACGAAGCTCGTCTCGCTGGAATGGTTCGGCAAGCTCGACTACACCGCGCTCAAGTGGTCCACCGCCGGCGACTTCATGGTGAACGAGGGCGGCAAGAAGGTCGTCGTGGCCGGCAAGTCGGCCAACGCGCCGCTGCGCACGGCCGCGGGCGTCTACTGCAACGTGCGGCCCTATGGCGGCATCACCAACATCCGCTTCATGCCGGGCCTGCCGTACTCGCAGGACAACAGCAAGTTCCGGGTCGATCGGGACACCGGCAATGTCCACTCCGAGATGAACACGCCCGGGCGTGCGCATGGCCTACGCGGCGCGGCTCTTCCTGAAGATGGTGCACGAGACCGGCCAGATCGGCCGCGTGGCCACGAAGCCGACGCAGGCGAAGGAGGACGCGGTGAACGCCGGCATCGTCCGCTGGCTGATCCAGGGCACGAAGTTCAAGTTGAAGCGCCGCTACACGGTCGATGCCTACGAGGAGCACCGCGCGAACGTCGACGCCATCGTCGCCCTGCTGCCCAAGGACTTCAAGGCGGGCATGGAGAGCTGGGGTGGCGACATCTACGAGCACATCTCGGACACCAACTTCGGCATCATGCTGCACGACATGATCCGCCAGACCCCGTGCATCATCTATTCCACGGACCTGGACGGCGACCGCCTGACCGACCTCATGGCCGATGCGGCCGACGTGCTGCGCGCCTGGGGCCAGATCGTGCTCGACAGGGTCGGCGCCAAGGTCGACATGGGCGAAGCTCTGGACGGACATGGGCTTCACCATGACCAACGGCAAGGACATGACGAGCGTCATGTACCGCATCCACGGCGCGCCCATCTACGAGCAGACCCTGGGCTCCGCCGACGCGATGCTCCTGCGGCTCCTCGACGGCGACGAGACCGTGGGCGGCGAGAAGCAGCCCTACGACCCGCGCATCCACTTCGTGCTGATCAACGAGGCGTACAAGGCCGCCAACCCCGGCAACGCCAAGCTGGCCGCCTGGCTGGACGAGCAGCTGCGCGTCTTCGACTCCATCTACGCGGCCAAGCGCCCGCGCTACCTGGACGGCTACAAGCAGCTCAAGGCGGCCATCAAGCCCTGGGGCAGCGCAGCCTGAGTCGCTGTTCGCGTCACTAGCGTCAAGCAGTCCATACCTACAATAAACAGGAGGAACTCCATGAGCGTCATCACGCTGAAGCGCGCGGTGGGTTTGATCGCGTCCGCAGTCCTCGCTGGCCGCCACGCCGGCCGCCGCGCAGAACTATCCCGAGCGCACCATCACCATGATCGTGCCCTTCGGCGCGGGCGGCTCCACCGACATCGTCGGGCGCATCGCCGCCGAGGCCATGGGGAAGGCGCTGGGCGTCTCGGTCATCGTCGAGAACAAGGGCGGCGCGGGCGGCACCGTCGGGACGCAGTCGGCGGCCAACGCGGCGCCCGACGGCTACACGATCACGATGGCCACGACCAGCACGCACGTCGTGGGCCCGCTCACCGTCGAGACGGTCAAGTACAACCCCATCAAGGACTTCGAGCACGTCGGCATGATCGCCGAGACGCCGTACGTCCTCGTGATCAGCCCGAAGCTGGCCGTGAACAACGTGAAGGAACTGATCGACTACGCGAAGAAGAACCCGGGCAAGCTCAACTACGGGTCCGCCGGCCAGGGCTCCACCACGCACCTCGCGGCGCTCATGTTCCTCAACGCCACCGGCACGGACATGCTGCACGTCCCGTACAAGAGCAACGCCGAGTCGACCAAGGCGGTGCTGACCGACGAGGTGCAGGTGCTCTTCGGCTCGATGCCCGCCGTGCTCGGGCAGATCAAGGGCAACGCCATCCGCGCCCTGGCGGTCGGGACCACCACCCGCTCGCCCGAGTTGCCCAACGTCGCGACCATGCAGGAAGCCGGCGTTCCCGGCTACCGCGCCTCGCTCTGGCTGGGCGTTTCGGCGCCCGCGAAGACGCCCGCCAGCGTGGTGAACCGTCTCAACGCGGCGCTGGGCCAGGCCCTGTCGGATCCGGCGGTGGCCAAGCGGCTGCTGGACGCCGGGGCGGAACCCTCGAAGATGACGCCCGCCGAGTTCTCCAAGCTGATCGCCAACGAGATGGACGTCTACGGCAAGATCGTCGCCGGCATGAAGAAGAAGTAGTCACCGTCTCCGAATCGAAAGTCCCCATGGCTTCCACTGCCGGTTTCATCTTCCCGCCCGTCGCGACCCCGACCCTGCCCGTACGCGGCTCGACCCTCCGCGTTCCCGTCCATCGCATCTACTGCATCGGCCGCAACTACGAGGCCCACGCGGTGGAGATGGGCCACGACCCCAGCAAGGAGCCGCCGTTCTTCTTCCAGAAGAACGCGGGCAATCTCCTGTGCGGCCAGGATTTCCCGTACCCGCCGGAGACCTCGGACGTGCATCACGAGATCGAGATGGTCGCCGTGCTGGCGAAGGGCGGGAAGAACATCGCCGTCGCCGATGCGCTCGGCCATGTCTACGGCTACGGCGTGGGCCTGGACATGACCCGCCGCGACCTGCAGGGCGAGGCGAAGAAGCTCGGCCGCCCCTGGGAGGTCGGCAAGGCGTTCGAGCATTCCGCTCCCTGCAGCGAGATCGTCCCGGCGAGCGAGATCGGCCACCCGGACCATGGCGCCATCTGGCTCAAGGTCAACGGCGAGGTCCGCCAGCAGGGTGACCTGAACCAGATGATCTGGAAGACGGCGGAGCAGGTCGCGATCCTGTCGCGATTCTTCGAGCTGCAGCCCGGCGACGTCATCTTCACCGGGACGCCTTCGGGCGTGGGTCCCGTCAAGCGGGGCGACGCGATGGAAGGCTTCGTGGAGGGCGTCGGCACACTCCGCCTGCGGGTCGTCTTAGGCGCCTGCCGGACCGGACCGGGAGCCCGCCGCGCGCGGGCTCTTTGCATTGAAGGCTGGCGCGGCGCGCGCCCGTTGACGCAAGTCAAGCAGCCGCGCCCCGCGAGGTGCATCTTGGAGCCTGAGGAGGTGTCACGCCATGCTGGAACCAATCAACTCCGTCGAAGAGTTCTACGCCCACGCCCTCGCCATCGAGCACGAGGCCGCCAAGAGTTACCGGGAGCTCAAGGCCCATTTCGCCGACCGCGGCGAGGAGGTGCTGGCCGGCCTTTGCGGCAACCTGGCGCACTTCGAGCAGGACCACTACGAGCTGCTCCTCGAGCAGGCGAAGCACCTGGAGATTCCGTCGCTGCCCATCGACAAGTACCGCTGGCTGGAGACGAAGTCGCCGGAGATCGAGGAGCACGACTTCATCCTCCGTATCGCCACCCCACGGCAGCTTCTCGAGATCGCCCTCAAGGCCGAACGCAGCGCGCGGCGCTTCTTCGAGTGGGTCGCGGGCACGACGACCGACCCGGCCATCCACGAGCTCGCCGTGGAAATGGCGCGCGAGGAGGCGGAGCACGTGCAGTGGGTGACGCGCGCGCTCGACTACGTCCGCGCCGACGGCATCGACTGGGACGCGCTCCTGGCGGCCGGGGGCGGACCCGGCCTGGCGCTGGGGGGCGAGCGGCGCATCCGCCGTACCCCGCCCGGCCCGAAATAGCCGCCATTTAACCAATCGCAAAGCGCGCCTGCCCCGGAGCCCCTAGCATGGGGGCTCTCCAGGAGGAGGTCCGCTTGTTCCAGATCCGCATTCACGGACGGGGCGGCCAGGGGGTGGTCACGGCGGCGGAGATGCTCTCGGTCGCCGCCTTCCTCGAAGGCCGTCACGCGCAGGCATTTCCCAGCTTCGGTTCCGAGCGCACGGGCGCCCCGGTGGTCGCCTATTGCCGCCTGGACGATCGCGAGATACGGCTGCGCGAGCCGATCAACGAGCCCGACGCGATCATCATCCAGGACCCCACGCTCCTGAACCAGGTCGACGTCTTCGGGGGCCTGGTCCCGCAGGGCTACATCCTCATCAACACCACGCGCACCTTCGAGGCGCTGGGACTGGAGGAGTTCGTGAAGGGCTTTCCGGCAGACAGGCTGCACACGGTGCCGGCCACCGAGATCGCCATGAAGCGGGTCGGCCGTCCGTTGCCCAACGCGGCCCTGCTCGGCGCCTTCGCCGCCGCCACCGGGCTCATCTCGCTGGAGTCGGTGGGCAAGGCCATCCGCGAGAAGTTCCCCGCCAAGATCGCCGAGGCCAACATCCTCGCGGCGGCCGACGCCTACAAGCACGTGCGGCACGAGGCAGGAGCGCAAGAACATGCTCAAGCAGATTGAAGGATCGAAAGCGGTCGCCGAGGCCGTGGCGCTGTGCCGCCCCGAGGTGATCTGCGCCTATCCCATCTCCCCGCAGACGCACATCGTCGAGGGCCTGGGCGAGATGGTGAAGAGCGGCGCGCTCGAGCCGTGCGAGTTCATCAACGTGGAGAGCGAGTTCGCGGCGATGAGTGTCGCCATCGGCGCATCGGCCGCCGGAGCCCGCGCCTACACCGCCACCGCGAGCCAGGGCCTGCTGTTCATGGCCGAGGCCGTCTTCAACGCCGCCGGCATGGGCCTGCCCATCGTCATGACGGTGGCCAACCGCGCCATCGGCGCGCCCATCAACATCTGGAACGACCACACCGACTCGATGAGCCAGCGCGACTGCGGCTGGATCCAGCTCTTCGCGGAGACCAACCAGGAGGCGCTCGACCTGCACATCCAGGCCTTTCGCCTCGCCGAGGAGCTCTCCATCCCGGTGATGGTGTGCATGGACGGCTTCATCCTCACCCACGCCTACGAGCGCGTGGACGTGCCCACGCAGGAGCAGGTGGACGCCTTCCTGCCGCCCTTCGAGCCGCGCCAGGTGCTCGACCCGCAGGAGCCCGTCTCGATGGGCGCCATGGTGGGGCCGGAGGCCTTTACCGAAGTGCGCTACCTCGCGCACGTGAAGCAGATGCAGGCCCTCGACCTCATCCCGGGCTGGGCGGCGGAGTTCCGCACGGCCTTCGGCCGCGACTCCGGGGGACTCATCCACACCTATCGCACCGAGGACGCGGACACGATCGTCGTGGCCCTGGGCTCCGTCCTCGGCACGATCAAGGACACGGTCGACCAGTTGCGCGACAAGGGCCACAAGTTCGGCGTGATGGGCATCACCTGCTTCCGCCCGTGGCCCACGGTGGCCATCCGCGAAGCGCTGGCCCGCGCGAAGAAGGTGATCGTGCTGGAGAAGGCCTTCGGCGTCGGCCTGGGCGGCATCGTGTCCTCCAACGTGCGCACGACCTCGAACGCGGCCGATTCCGTGTACACGGTGATCGCGGGCCTCGGCGGGCGCCCGATCACGCGCGCCTCGCTCGCGCGCATCTTCGAGGAGGTGGAGGCGGGCACCGCGCCGACCCTCACTTTCCTGGACCTGAACCGCGCCGCGGTCGACCGCGCGCTCGCCCGCGAGCGCGAGTCGCGCCGCAGCGGGCCCATCGCCGAGGCGCTGCTGCGCGACGTCGGCCTCGTCACCGCGCAGCTTCGCTAAGGGCCCAAACACATGAGCTTCCAGCCGGTCAAGTTCTACCAGACGGGAACGTTCACGGTCGGCAACCGCCTGCTTCCCGACAACGAGCGCTCCGTGCAGTCCACGCTGCGCCGCCACAACTCGCTCAACTCCGGGCACCGCGCCTGCCAGGGCTGCGGCGAGGCCCTGGGTGCGCGCTACGCCATCGACGCGGCCATGGAGGTCACCAACGGCCAGCTCATCGCGGCCAACGCGACGGGATGCCTCGAGGTCTTCTCGACGCCGTACCCGGAGACCTCGTGGCAGATCCCGTGGGTCCACTCCCTCTTCGGCAACACCGCGGCGGTCGCCACCGGCATCGCGGCGGCGCTGCGCGTGAAGGGCCGCGCGGAGACGCGCGTGATCGCGCAGGGCGGCGACGGCGGCACCACCGACATCGGCTTCGGGTGCCTGTCGGGAATGTTCGAGAGGAACGACGACGTCCTCTACATCTGCTACGACAACGGCGGCTACATGAACACCGGCGTGCAGCGCTCGTCGGCCACGCCGCCGGCGGCGCGCACCGCCACGACGGCCGCCGTGGGTCCCACGCCGGGCAACGTCTTCGGGCAGGGGAAGGACCTGCCGCGCATCGCCATGGCGCACGGCATCCCCTACGTGGCCACCGCCACCGTGTCGGAACTGCGCGACCTCGAGGCCAAGGTGCGCCGCGCCATGGAATTCCGCGGCGCGCGCTACCTGCACATCCTCGTGCCCTGCCCGCTGGGCTGGGGGCACGACTCGGCGATCACCATCCGCATGGCGCGCCTGGCGCACGAGACGGGCATCTTCCCCGTCTTCGAGGCCGAGAACGGCGAGGTGACCGGCGTGTCGAAGATCCGCCGCCAGGTCCCGGTCGAGGAATACCTCCGGCCGCAGAAGCGCTACGCGCACCTCTTCGCGCCGAAGCTGCGCGAGGACGTGATCCGCCGCATCCAGCAGGCCGCGGACCGCAACATCCGCACTTACCGGCTGCTCGACGAACCGGTGACCGCGCCATGAGAAAGCCCTTCGCCATCACGCTGGACCCGGGTTCGAGCCTCGCCAACCACACGGGCTCGTGGCGCACGCTGCGGCCCGAGTACCTCGACCGCCTGCCGCCCTGCAACAACGCCTGTCCCGCCGGCGAGAACATCCAGGCCTGGCTCTTCCACGCCGAGTCGGGCGACTACGAGGCGGCCTGGCGCTCGCTGGTGCAGAACAACCCGATGCCCGCGGTGATGGGGCGCGTCTGCTACCACCCCTGCGAGGGCGCCTGCAACCGCAACCAGCTCGACTCCTCCGTCGGCATCAACTCCGTCGAGCACTTCCTCGGCGACGAGGCGCTCAAGCGCGGCTGGAAGTTCGACCCGCCCGCCAAGGCCACCGGCAAGAAGGTGCTCGTCGTGGGCGCGGGGCCGTCGGGCCTCTCGGCCGCCTATCACCTGGCCCGCTACGGGCACCAGGTCACCATCCACGAGGCGGGGCCGCTCGCCGGCGGCATGATGCGCTTCGGCATCCCGAAGTACCGCCTGCCGCGCGACGTGCTCGATGGCGAGGTGCAGCGCATCCTGGACCTCGGCGTGGAGCTGAAGCTCGACACCAAGGTCGACGACGTGATGCAGGTCATGAAGGACGGCGGCTTCGACGCGGTGTTCCTCGCCGTCGGCGCGCACATCGCCAAGCGCGCCTACATTCCCGCCAACGAGGCGGCGAAGATCATGGATGCCGTGCAGGTGCTGCGCGGCATGGAGGGCGCGGAGAAGCCGCTCCTCGGCCGCCGCGTCGTGGTCTACGGCGGCGGCAACACCGCCATCGACGTCGCCCGCACCGCCAAGCGCCTCGGCGCGGAGGAGGCGATGATCGTCTACCGCCGCACGCGCGAGAAGATGCCGGCGCACGACTTCGAGGTGCAGGAGGCGTTGGACGAGGGCATCCTCATCAAGTGGCTCTCGACGATCAAGCAGGCCGGCGAGGGCTCGATCACGGTCGAGAGGATGGAGCTCGACGCGAAGGGCGTGCCGCAGCCCACGGGGGAGATGGAGACGCTGGAGACCGACTCGGTCGTGCTGGCGCTCGGGCAGGACGTCGACCTCTCGCTCCTCGACCGCGTGCCGGGCATGGAAATCGCCGACGGCGTGGTCAAGGTCGACCGGAACATGATGACCTCGCACGCCGGCATCTTCGCCGGCGGCGACATGGTGCCGGCCGAGCGCACGGTCACCGTCGCCATCGGCCATGGCAAGAAGGCGGCGCGCAACATCGACGCGTGGCTGCGCGGCGGCGCCTACGATCCGGGCCCGAAGCACGAGCTCGCCACCTTCGACAAGATGAACGCGTGGTACTACTCGGATGCCTCGAAGTCGGTGCGCCCGATGCTCGACATGCAGAAGCGCGTCACCTCGTTCGACGAGGTGGTGATGGCGCTCGACGAGACGACCGCGCTCTTCGAGGCGCGCCGCTGCCTGTCCTGCGGCAACTGCTTCGAGTGCGACAACTGCTACGGGGTGTGCCCGGACAACGCCGTGATCAAGCTGGGCCCGGGCGAGCGCTTCCGCTTCAACTACGACTACTGCAAGGGCTGCGGCATGTGCGCGGCGGAATGTCCCTGCGGGGCGATCCGCATGGTGCCCGAGGAAATCTAGGCGCGGCCGGGGAACGGGTCGCGCGCGGAGGAGCCGGGCGCCCTCAGTAGCGGCTGCGCTGCATCACCGGCAGCGGCGTCGTCGAGCGGCAGTGGGCGCGCAGCATCGTGCCCTGCGCTTCCAGCATCGCCTGCTCGCCTTCGAGGTAGAGCGTCCAGGCGCCTTCCACGTACTTCTCCTGCGCGGCGCTCTCCGCCCGGCGCATGCGCACGCTCTTGCCGTCCACGGTGGCGATGGCTTCGCGCCCGTCCGGCGCGCGCTGCACCCGCATCTCGCGGCCCTCCGCGCAGCGGTAGTCGAGCGACTCGGGCAGGACCGCCATTTCCGGGCCGGAGACGCAGCCGCAGGCGAGGAGGGTGGCAAGCAACAGGGGGCGCGCATGTCGTCCGGTCCGGAGTGTGGGGTGGCCGATCATATCGCACGCCCCGGCCGCGGGCCGGGACGGTCCGCCCGGTCCCGCGCAGACGGCGGCTTGCCGTTCCCCTGGGCCTACCCGACAATGAGGCTCGACCCGGCGACGGAAGCGGAAATTCATGGCTGCCTTGCAGGCACACCGGTACGGGAATGCGCTGGTCCTGGGCGTGGCCGGCCGCCTCGACCAGGACAACGCCGACGCGTTCCGCGCCGATCTCACGCCCCACATCGAGAAGTCGGCGCGCGACGGCGGCACGGTGGTGCTCGATCTGGCCGGCCTCGATTACGTCTCGAGCGCGGGCCTGCGCTGCTTCATGCTCGCCTCGCGCCAGGCCAAGGCCCAGCAGGGCCGCATCGTCGTCGCGGCGCTGCAGCCGATGGTGGCCGAGATCTTCGCGATCAGCCACTTCAACCTGGTGTTCGAGGTCTTCCCCACGGTGCGCGATGCGCTGGCCACCGCTTCGACGCGAGGCCGTCGCGGCCTTCGACCAGACCTGAGACCATGGGCGCCGCGGGCGGGAGAAACGTGACATGAGCATCTGCATCCGCTTCTGGGGCACGCGCGGGTCCATCCCCGTGGCCCTCACCTCGCGCGACATCCGCGACCGGCTCGCGCGCGCGCTCGTCGAGGCCTCCGGGCGCAGCTTCTCCTCCTACGAGGAGGCGCACGCCTTCGCCACGAACGAGCTCGACTTCTCCATCACCCACACCTTCGGCGGGCACACGCCCTGCGTGGAGCTGGACGTGGGCGGCGACGAGTACTTCGTCTGCGACATGGGCAGCGGCGCGCGCCCGTTCGGCGCGCACGTGCTGGCGCGGCAGGCGAAGCGGCCGGCGACGGTCAACGTGTTCATGTCGCACGTGCACTGGGATCACATCATGGGCTTTCCGTTCTTCGGGCCCGCCTACGTGCCGGGGACCACGATCCGCATCCACGGCTGCCACGAGCCGCTCGAGCACGCCTACCGCCTGCAGCAGGCCAACCCGTGCTTCCCCGTGGACTTCGCGCAGCTCGCCGCGTCGATCGAGTTCGTGAAGCTCGTTCCCGACCGGCCGGTCGAGATTTCCGGGTTCACGGTGACGCCGCACCTGCAGCTGCACGGGGGCGACTCCTACGGCTACCGCTTCGAGCGCGACGGCAAGGCGATCGTCTACTCGACCGATTCGGAGCACAAGCTCGACGACCCGGCCGAGGCGCAGGGCTTCGCGCAGTTCTTCCGCGGGGCGGACGTGGTCATCTTCGATGCGATGTATGCGCTCGCCGACGCGATCAGCGTGAAGGCCGACTGGGGGCACTCGAGCAACATGGTGGGCGTGGAGCTGTGCCAGGACGCGGGCGTGCGCCATCTCGTGCTCTTCCACCACGAGCCGGCCAACGACGACGCCACGCTGCAGGGCCTGCTCGACGAGGCGCGGCGCTTCGAGGAACTCACGCGCTCGGGAGAACCGCTCACGGTCTCGTCGGCCTACGACGGGCTGGAGATCGAGCTCTGAAACCCTCCGGGGCGTTGCGCGTCGCAGCGCTCATTTTCGTCGCCGGCCTCGGCCTGCTCCTGGCCGCCTCGCCGGAACCCGTGGAGCGCCTGCGCGCCAACGTCTTCGACGGCTGGCAGCGCCTCATGCCGCGCGCGCGCGTCGCCGACCGGGTAGTGGTCGTGGTGATCGACGAGAAGGCGCTCGCCCGGCACGGGCAGTGGCCCTGGCCGCGCTGGCTCGTCGCCGACCTCGTATCCGGCATCGCGCGCACGCAGCCGCTCGTCGTCGCGCTCGACATCTTCTTCCCGGAGCCCGACCGGCAGTCCCCCGCCGCGATGGCGGGGCGGCTCGCGAAGCTGTCGCCGGAACTCGCCGTCATCCTGAAGGCCATGCCTTCCAACGACGCGCTGCTCGGATCCGCGCTCGCCGCGGTGCCGGCGGTTCTCGGCGTGGCGGGCCTCGAGTCGCGCGACCCGCGCTTCGCAGGACCGCCGCCTGCCGCCCCGGTGCGCTTCCTCGGTGGTGCGGAAGCGGGCCTGCCCAGTTATCCCGGTCACCTGCGCAGCGTGCCGGAAGTCGAGGCGGCGGCCCGCGGTCACGGCCTGTACAGCGTCAGGCTCGAGGGTGGGGTGGCGCGCCGGCTGCCGATGATCGTCCGCTTCGACAACGCGGCGGTTCCCTCCCTCTCGGTCGAGATGATCCGGGTGGCCTTGGGAGAGACGCCTCACCGTGGCGCCCGCGCCCGGCGGCCTGATCGAGCTGCGCTTCGGGGACTACGTCGTTCCGTTGCAGCGCGACGGACGCGCCTACCTGCACTACGGCCACACGGATCCGGGGCGATTCGTGTCCGCCGCCGACGTGCTCGACGGGTCCGTCGACCCGGCGCGCCTCGCCGACAAGCTCGTGCTCATCGGCTTCACGGGCCTGGGGTTGATCGACCTCGTCGCCACGCCCCTGGGCGAGACGGTCTTCGGGGTCGAGAACCACGCGCAGGCGGCCGAAGCCATCCTCGAAGGGCGCTTCCTGCGCCGCATCTCCGCTGCCCCGCTCGTCGAGGCCGGGGTGCTGCTCGTGTTCGGCGTGACCCTGATCGTGCTGGTGCCGCGCGCGAAGGCGCATCGCTCGGCGGCCGCCGTGCTGGCGGGAGTCGCCGTCCTGCTCGGCGCGGGAGCCGCCGCCTTTGCCGGGCCGGGCCTGCTGTTCGACCCCGTATCGCCCTCCGTGGGAGCGCTCCTCGTCTTCGGCCTGATGCAGGCGGGTTCGTTCGCGGAGGCGCAGCACCAGCGCCAGGAACTGCGCGAGCAGGCCGCGCGCATGGCCGGGGAGATGAACGCCGCCAAGCGCATCCAGATGGGCCTGCTGCCGGACCCGCGCGCGGTCCTCGGCGCCGAGCGGCGCGTGGACGTCGCCGCCATCCTCGAGCCCGCCCGCACGGTGGGCGGCGACTTCTACGACTGCTTCCTGCTCGACGACCGGCACTTCTTCTTCGTCGTGGCCGACGTCTCCGGCAAGGGGCTCCCCGCCTCCCTCTTCATGGCGTCGGCGAAGTCGATCCTGAAGGGCGCGGTGCTCGCGCGACCGGGATCGCTGGGAGAGGCCCTGGCGCGCGCGCAGGACGAGATCCGCCACGAGAATCCGGAAGCGCTCTTCGTGACGGCATTCGCCGGAATGCTCGATCTCGAGACGGGCGAGCTCGAGACGGCCAATGCCGGGCACGAGCCGGCCTGGTCGCACCCGCCGCGCGGGCGGCCGGAGCGCCTCGAGTCGGCGGGTGGCCCGCCGCTGTGCGTGCTCGATGCCTTCGACTATCCGTCGACGCGCCGCCAGCTCGCCAGGGGCGAGTGGCTGCTGGTGCTTTCCGACGGCGTCACCGAGGCGATGAACGGGAAGGGCGAGTTCTTCGGCGTGGAGAGGCTCGGCACCTCGCTCGCCTGGCTGGGCGACGAGGCCGACGCCCAGGCGATCGTGCGCCGCGTGAGCGACGATGTGCGCCGCTTCGCCGGCGACGCGGAGCCCGCGGACGACCTGACGCTGCTCGCGATCCGCTGGACCGGCCGCGCGGGCTGATCTTCTCAGCGCACGCTGATCTCGACGCGGCGGTTGCGCGCCTCGGCGACGTTGTCCTCCGTCGGCACGAGGAGCTCGCGCTCGCCGCGCCCCGCGGCCTCGATGCGGCTGCGCTCGATGCCCAGGGACACGAGCATGTCGCGCAGGCGTTCGGCGCGCGCGAGCGACAGCTTGTCGTTGAAGGCGAGGTTGCCGACGGTGTCGGTATGGCCGATCACGACGATGTCCGGCGCCGGGCGGCGCCTGAGTTCCGCGAACACCTTGTCCAGTTCGCCGCGCGAAGCGGGAGTCAGCTCGTCCTTGCCCTCGAGGAAGTAGAGCAGGAAGGAGGCCGGGCGGCCGGGGAGCGCGTCGAGGGTCCCGGCGAAGTCGCGCCGGATTTCCGCGGCGGTGACGGTTGCCGCCTCGGCGCTGCCGTCCGGGCGCAGGCGCCGCGCCGCGTAAGGCTGGTCGAGGACCTGCTCGCCGCCACCGGAACGCACCACCACGGCGCCAACGTGGCCCGCGGCATCGGGGACCACCGCCACCAGTTCGCCTCCGACGGCCGGGGGAGCCTTCGGCGCCTCCGCGCAGCCGGCGAGGGAAAGCGCCACCAGGACCGGAACCAGGCGCATGCGCGGTCCTAGTAGCGCGCGGGTGCGGCCGCCGGCTCGTCGACCTGCACCACGAACTCGGTGCCGCGCACCGCCATCACCGAGGAGGGCGTGCGGATCTTCATCGACTCGGGCGTCTGCCTGACCATCTTGCCGGAGACCGCGGCGAGCCTGCCCTTGCGCAGCGACCCCTCGAACTCGCCCGCATGGGTGGTGCTGTCGAAGCGGTACTTGTCGATCGCGAACACGCTGTTCGGTCCGACCGAGACCAGGCTGTTGTCGGAGAAGGTCACGCCGGCCGAGCCGTCCGCACCGGTGACCAGCACGTCGGCCGCGCGCACCGGCAGGCCGACCGTCGCCGCCAGCCGCTGGCCCTCGCGGTCGACGTGCACCGTGCCCTTGGCCACCTTGACCTGGCCGACGTCGTTCGCGAAAGCCGGCGCGGCGAGCGCCAGTGCCAGGGCGAGATTGCAGAGAGTGCGCATGCTTCCTCCGGGGCGTTGCGGGAGCGGATAATGCCAAGACCTATAATGCCGCGAAAAAGGGGCGTTGTGGACGCGACCAGGACCCGCACCGGCATGTTTCCGGCTCGCCCGGAATCCCTCCGGGACGCGCGCACTTTCCTCGAGGCCTTCTGCGCCGACTGCGAGGTGGGGCGCGAGGCCTGCCTCAAGCTGAACCTGGTGGTGGAGGAGCTCTTCACCAACACCGTGAAGTACGGCACGAGGAAGGACTCCGCCGGACCGGTGTGGATCACGCTCGAGGCGGGGAACGGCGCCATCCGCGTGATCTACGAGGACCACACGCCGCCCTTCAATCCCTTCGCGCAGGCCCGGCGCGAGATGCTCGTGGCCCAGGCCGGCGAGCATCGCGAGGGCGGGCTGGGCGTGCTGCTGGCGCATGGCTTCGCGATCGACTCCGACTACACCTACCTGTTCGGGCGCAACCGCATCCGTCTCTGCCCTGGCTGCCTGACTTTTCCAGTTCAGGATTCCAGCCCGAAGAAGTTGCGGATCTGCGCGAGGATGTCGTCCTGCCGCGAGACCGGCTTGGCGCCGGCCTGGGCCGATTCGCGTTGGCTGCGTCTCCGACTCGCGCGACAGCGAGCACGTCCGATATGCCGCTCGCGATGTCGGGGCGTGCGCGCAGGACCTTCTCGAAGCCCGCCTTGTCCAGCCGGTAGCACTCGAGGTCCGTGCGCGCGGTGACGGTGGCGCGCCGAGGCGCACCCGTCATCAGGCCCATTTCGCCGAACACCTTGCCGGAGTCGAGCGTGGCGAGGTGGGAGCGCTGCCCGGCCCCCTCGATCCAGATGTCGGCCTCGCCGCCCACGATCATGTAGAGCCAGTGCGCCACCGCGCCCTGCCGCGTCACGGTGTCGCCCTTGACGAAGGGGGCATAGATGAGGTGCTCGGCGAGTTCGGCGCGCTCCGCATCCGACAGTCCCGCGAAGAGGTCCACCTTTCCCAGCGCCGCCTTGCGCCGGTCCAGCTCGCGGGCGTGTTCCGCCGCCCGGTGCGCCTCGTTGTCCTTCACCATCAGCCGCTCCTCGCGGGGAATGGCGACCGGCAGGTTGTGGCGGGTGAGCGCGGCCAGCGCATGCGCGCGCACGATCGAGTCGGTGACGTCGTCGGGCCGCATGTCGGTCAGGAAGTAGCGCAGGGCATAGCGCCCGATGCCCCCTTCGACCCGCATGAGCACGGCGCTGGGGCCCGGGTCGATCGCCACGTTGGGGATGTCGGCTTCCGCCACCGAGCGCACCAGCACGTTGCAGACCGACTGCGGGGGCGAGGCGATGTCGATCTCGAACCACAGCCAGCGCCGCCACAGCGGCGCGGGATCGGCGCGCGAGCCGAGCACGGTGAACTTGTTCTTCACCAGCCAGCCGTTGGGGATCACCACGGTTTCGCGGTTGCGCGTCTCCACCGCGGTGTAGCGCCAGCGGATCTCCTTCACCTGGCCGCTCGTTTCCTCCACCTTCATCCAGTCGCCCACGCGCAGCGACTTGTCCAGCTGCAGCGCGAGTCCGCCCAGGAGGTTGCCCAGGGTCTCCTGCATGGAGAAGGCGATGACGCCGGTGATCACCGCCGAGGTCGCGACCAGGCTCCCCAGGGCCACGCCCGACTGGCGCAGCCACACCAGTCCCCAGGCGATGGTGAGTGCGGTGGTGATCAGGTCCTCCACGATGCGCGCCGGCTCGATGCGCACGGCCGGCAGCACGACGCGGAAGAGCAGGATGCCCGACATCCGGATGAGCACGAAGCCGACCAGGATGGTGGCCGCGTCCGCGAGCATGCCGGCGATGGTCCGCCCGCCCATGGAGTGGAAGACCGTGTCGGCCAGCTCCGCCAGGGCGCAGAAGCCGAGCAGGACCAGCGCGTTGCGCGTGCTGGCCCGGTCCCTGGGCGCAGCGCGAGCAGCAGGATGCCGAGCGCCAGCGCCACCGCCATCGCGGTGGCGATCTCGTTGCGGAAGAACGAGGTGGCGCTCACGGCGCCCTCAGAGGCGCGCCTCGATCCGGTCGCAGAGCGTCTCGATGACGGCCACGCGCGCGTGCGGCTTGTCGTTCGCGGCGATGAGGTTCCACGGACTGGTCTCCGTGGACGTGCGCTCGATCATGTCGCAGATCGCCTTCTCGTAGTCCGGCCACTTCTTGCGGTTGCGCCAGTCCTCGTCGGTGATCTTGAAGCGCTTGTAGGCGATCTTCTCGCGCTCCTTGAAGCGGCGCAGCTGCTCCTGCGGCGTGACCGCCATCCAGAACTTGACGACGATGGCGCCGGCATCCGAGATCTGGCTCTCGAAGTCGTTGATCTCGTGGTAGGCGCGCATCCAGTCGGCGTCCGAGCAGAAGTGCTCCACGCGCTCCACCAGCACGCGCCCGTACCAGGAGCGGTCGAAGATCGACCGCGGCGTTGTGGCCGGGAATGTGCCGCCAGAAGCGCCACAGGTAGGGCTGCGCGCGTTCCTCGTCGGTGGGCGCGGCGACCGGGATCACGCGGTAGAAGCGCGCGTCCATCGCCCGCGTCATGCGCCGGATCGTGCTGCCCTTGCCGGCGGCGTCCATGCCCTCGAAGACCATCACCAGCGAGTGGCTCGCGCATGCGCTTGTCGCGCGTGAGCTGGTTCAGGCGCGCCTGCGCCTTCTCCAGCCGCTTGTCGTAGGCCTTGGGCGAGAGCGCCTGCGTGTAGTCGAGGGCGGTGAGGACGTTCCTCTTGTCGATCGGCGCCTCCGGCGGCGGCGCGGGGGGCGAGAGCTTCTGCGTGGCGCCCTTGAGCCGCGCGCTCACGGCATCGAGCAGCAGGCGCCCGGCGGTGAGCGAGCGGTACTCCGGGTCGGAGCCCTCGATCACGTGCCACGGCGCCTCGCCGGTGCTGGTTTCGCGCAGCGCGTCCTCGCACACGTCGACGAACTCGTCGTAGTGCTTGAAGCGCTCCCAGTCGCCGGTGCCGACGCGCCAGGCCGTCTTCTTGCTGGAAAGGAGCTCCTTGAAGCGCTTCTTCTGCGCCGGCTTGGAGAGGTGGAACCAGAGCTTCAGCACCACCGCGCCCTCGGCCGCGAGCATGCGCTCGAAGTGGCGGATGCGCTCGAGGCGGTGCTCGAACTGCGCGCGCTTCTCGTGGCCCATCACGCGCTTCGAGGATGGGGTCGGTGTACCAGGACCCGAACAGGATGCCGATGTGGCCCTTGGGCGGCAGCGCCCGCCAGAAGCGCCACATCTCGGGGCGCTCGCGCTCCGCGTCCGTCATGGCGCCGAAGGCGTGCGTGCGGATGTGGCGCGGGTCCATCCATTCGTTGAACAGGTTCACGGTCTCGCCCTTGCCGGCGCCGTCGACCCCGTTCACGAGGATCACCACGGGAAACTTGCCGTTGTCGAGGAGGTCGTACTGCGCCTTGAGCAACGCCTGGCGCAGCCTCGGTTCCTCGCGCTTGTATTCGGATTTCTTCAGCTTGTGGCCGATCTCGGCGGACTCGAACATCACGGTTTCTCCTCTGTGCCGTTGCCTTCGTCCCCACGGTACGCTCGCGCGCCGCGGAGGTCCAACCGCAATGCCTGCCGGGCCCGCGCGTCGGGGCGTACCCCGCTCGCGGCCAGGGCAGGCACCGCTTCGCCGCGCATCCCGGTCGCGCTGCACACGGATGCCGGGACAGGGGAAGCGGTAGTAGCGGGCATTCAGGTGGACGGTGACGTCGTCCACCTCGTCGTTCGTCCAGGCGAAGCCGAGATTGGCGCTCCAGCGCAGGACCCAGCCGCGCACGGCCGCGAAATCGGCCGCCAGGCGCTTTTCGCGCCCATGGACGCTATCGCCGTGGCAGCCGCCGCACCGCGCCTCGTAGAGGATGCGGCCGCGTTCGAGATCCGCGGCACCGGCGGCGGTCGTGCCGGCGAGCGTCATCGCGAGGACGGTGGCGAGTGCAATGGGCAAGGAGCGCATGGCGAGCCTGCAGGTGCATGCCTACCCAGTCTCCCACCGGACGCGTGATGGGCCTTGCCGTAGATCAAGCCGGGGGCGCGGGCTCCGGGGCGGGAGGCTTGCGCTTCCAGAAACGGCGCTCCTCGGTGGCGCCGGCGAGCGCCACGGCGGCCGCTTCCACGCCGGCTGCCTCGCGGGCGGCAAACCAGCCGCGCGCGAACTCGATGAACGCGGCCGGCGGCGCGAGTTCCCGCACGTGCGCCAGCGCGTTGGCGCAGTCGTTGGCGAGCCCCAGCTCGTCCTGCGCGCGCGCGAGGCGGCGGACATGACGCTTCACCGCCACCCCCTTGAACAGCGAACCGAGGAATTCCACCGCATAGCGCTGCCGCTTCACCAGGATGCGCAGCTGGTGGCGCCCGGCGGCGTCGAGCGTGGCAAAGGCCTCCGACTGGATTGCGACGCGCCGGGCACCCTTGCGCAGGCGCTCCGAAGCGAAGTTCTTGAGGTCCGGCCGCCCTTCGCGCGGTTCGTGGGGAGCCGTTACCCAGCGCAGCAGGCGGATCATCGTGAGCCCGTAGCGCGGGGAAAGGATGGCGGCTCGGGCGGCGTGCCGAGCCTCGCGCTGGTGCACCCGGGCGCGGCGCAGGATCTCGCGGCCGTGCTCCAGGTCGCCCTCCGCGGCGGCGAGCGGCGGGAGCGTTTCGGTGACGAAGACGTCCCAGTCGCGGCAGCGGCCGAGGGCGGAGGCGGCCCAGCGCAGGTCCGCGGCGAAGGCGGCGTCCTCGCCCGGCTCGAGCGCGCTGCGGAAGAGCCGCAGGGCCGAGCGCAGCCGCCGCAACGCCACGCGGTGCTGGTGCACGAACTCGATGTCGGCGCTATCGAGCACGCCGGCCTCGTTGGCCTGCGCCTGCGCGAGGCAGGCCCGCACGATGCGCTGCGCGGCCTCGCGCGGGTCGGTGGTCTGCGCCAGCGATACGGGTGTGGCGTGCACCGGCCGCGAGGCGCGCCGCGGTGCCGAGCACGAGTCCCCGCGCCAGCTTCGAGGCGGATTCCGGGCGCAGCGATATGGCGGCGGCCAGCGCCTCGGCCACGTCGAAGGCGGCCGACACGGGGCCCTCGAGGACCTCGATCTCCACTTCCTCGACCAGCGCTTCGCGGCCCCTCGCCAGCAGGCGTCCCTCGTCCAGCGCCACCTCGAGCGACGAGCCGGGCGCGCGGTCGAGCCGCCAGCGCGTGCGGCGGAACTCGGCGACCAGCACCGGCACCAGCCGCGCATGCAGCGTCGCCGCACCCGGAAGTGCGGCGAGCGGCGTGTCGAGGAAGCGCGACAGGTCCAGCACCGGACCCGGCACCGGGTATTCCCATTCCGGACGATGGTGCAGGCCGTGCCCCCCGCTGCCGGCGGCCTTGAGCGTGGCGCGCCAGTGGCTGCCCTGGCGGCGCAGGCGCAGGCCGAGGCCGTTGCGCGCAAGTTCCCGCGTGGGCGTGTCGAAGTAGAAGGCGACGAAGCGCTCGCGCCGCCCCTCGAGCCCGGCGAGCGGCGCCACGTGCGGCACGCGCGCCGCCTCGCCCGGGGCGAGCAGGAGCTTCAGTTCGGTTTCGTGGGGGGTGTCGGGCATGGCTGCAGGCGTTCAGAGCGCGGTGCGCGCGCGCCAGAGTTCCGGAAAGAGTACCGCATCGAGCGCCCGCTTGAGGTAGCCGACGCCGGAAGTGCCGCCCGTGCCCCGCTTCCAGCCGATGATGCGCTCCACGGTGGTCGCGTGCCGGAACCGCCACTGGCGGAAGGCGTCCTCGAGGTCGACCAGCTTCTCGGCGAGTTCGTAGAGATCCCAGTTCCGGCCGGTCGAGCGGTAGACCTCCACCCAGGCGGCGCAGACGGAATCGTCGTACGCGTAGGCCGCCGACCAGTCGCGCTCGATCGCCTGCGCGGCGACGGCAAAGCCGCGCCGCGCGAGGAGCCGGATCGCCTCGTCGTAGAGCGACGGTTCGCGCTGCAGCGCGACGAGGGGCGCGAGGAGATCGGGGCGGTGGCGATGCGGCTCGACCATGACCGCGTTCTTGTTGCCCAGCGCGAACTCGATCATGCGGTACTGCCAGGACTGGAAGCCCGAGGAGCTGCCGAGAGCTGCGCGAAAGGCCGAGTACTCCGCCGGCGTGAGCGTGGCGAGCACGTCCCACGACTGGTTCAGCTGCGCCATGATGCGCGCCACGCGCGCGAGCATCTTCGCGGCCGGCGGGAGGTCTCCCGCGCGCACGCGCTCGCGGGCGGCGAGGAGCTCGTGCAGGGCGAGCTTCATCCACAGCTCGGAAGCCTGGTGCTGCACGATGAAGAGGAGCTCGTTGTGGTCGCTCGAGCGCGGCTGCTGCGCGCCCAGGACGCGGTCGAGCTGCAGGTAGTCGCCGTAGCTCATCTCCCCCGCGAAGTCGAGGCGGGCGCCGTCGGCGGCGTTGGGGTCGGTCTGCATGGGGGATCCCGGACAGGTGAGGCACCCAGTCTAGCGCGGACGCCCCTCCTGGCGCCCCGGGAATGGGCAGGCCATCGCCGGGCGGGCGTTTGCTACCATGCGCGATCCCCTGCTCCTCGGGAGTCCCACCCCGCCCGGGTCGTAACCGGAACCCGACGGGCAACGAACTACCGCCTGACATGCGCGCGACCCTCCCCCTGCTGCTCGACACCGACTTCCCGCCGATACGCCGGCGGCGCCTGGAAACCGTGCAGGTGAACCTGGGCTACGTCTGCAACCAGACCTGCCTGCACTGCCACGTGAACGCCGGCCCCACCCGCACCGAATCGATGGCGGGCGAGACCGTGGAGCAGGTGCTCGCTTTCCTGGCGGCCAGCGGCGCGGCAACGCTCGACCTCACCGGCGGCGCCCCGGAACTCAACCCGCATTTCCGCCCGCTCGTCGCGCGCGCCCGCGCGCTGGGCGTGAAGGTGATCGATCGCTGCAACCTCACCGTCCTCGAGGAGCCGGGCCAGGAGGATCTCGCGGCGTTCCTGGCCGGCCACCAGGTCGAGGTCGTCGCCTCCCTTCCCTGCTACACGGAGGAGCTGGTCGACCGCCAGCGCGGCAAGGGCGTGTACGAGAAGAGCGTGCGCGGCATCCGGCGCCTGAACGAACTGGGCTACGCACGCGCGGGCTCGGGACTCGTCGTGAACCTGGTCTACAACCCGCAGGGAGCGAGCCTGCCGCCGGCGCAGGAGAAGCTCGAGGCGGACTACAAGCGCATCCTCGGGGACACTTTCGGCATCGCCTTCAACAGCCTCTACACGCTGGCCAACATGCCCATCCAGCGCTTCGGCTCGACGCTCGTCTCGAAGGGGCAGTTCAACGATTACATGCAGCTGCTGCGGGGAGCGCACAGCGACGGCAACGTCGCCGGGGTGATGTGCCGCACGCTGGTCTCCGTCGATTGGCGCGGCTACGTCTACGACTGCGACTTCAACCAGATGCTGGGGCTGCCGCTGCGCGTCGCCGGCAAGGCCCGCCCGCACCTGGCCGACCTGATGGGCCGCGATCTCGACGGCAACCCGATCGTCGTGCGCGACCACTGCTATGGCTGCACGGCGGGCCAGGGTTCCTCCTGCGGCGGCGCGCTCGCATGACCTCTGGACAGGCCACCGTCCCGCCCGGGCGCGGCTGCCCGACCGCCTATCGCTACGCCCCGCGCGTCTTCGACCGCCCGCCGGACCTGGTCGCCGGGACGCTCTACGTCGTCGGCGGGCTCTATGGCAATGTCGAGGCGCTGCGGGAGATCGTCGCGATGGCCGCGCGCGAAACGCAAGCGGTGACGATCGTCTTCAACGGCGACTTCCACTGGTTCGACGTGGCTGCGGACGATTTCCGTTGCGTGGCGGAGGAAGTGCTGCGCCACGCGGCGCTGCGCGGCAACGTCGAGACGGAGATCGCCGGGGAGGAGAGCGGGGCCGGCTGCGGCTGCGCCTACCCGGCGGACGTGAGCGACGCGGACGTGGCGCGCTCCAACGCGATCCTGGCGCGCCTGCGGGAGACGGCTGCCGGCTTCCCGGCGCTGCGCCAGGGGCTCGGTGCGCTGCCCATGCACCTCGTGGCACGCGTGGGGGAGGCGCGCGTGGGCATCGTGCATGGCGACTGCGCCTCGCTCGCCGGCTGGGGCTTCGCACAGGACGCGCTCGACGATCCCGGCCACGCGCGGTGGCTCGAGAACGGCTTCCGCGATGCGCGCGTCGACGTCTTCGCGAGCAGCCACACCTGCCTGCCCGCCACGCGCGCCTTCGCCTTCGCCCACGGGCGCGGCGTCGTGGCCAACAACGGCGCTGCCGGGATGCCGAACTTCGCCGGCGAGCGCTTCGGGCTCCTCACGCGCATTTCCGTGGATCCCGCCCGCGACGCCCTCTATGGCACGCGCGTGGCGGGCGCCAATGTCGACACGCTCGCGGTGCGCTACGACGCGGCCGCGTGGCAGGAACGCTTCCTCGCCAGCTGGCCGGAAGGCACTGCTGCGCACCGGTCCTACTACCGGCGCATCGTCCAGGGCCCCGGCTTCGCGCAACATCGCGCGCTGCCCGTTGCGGCGTAGGGGGGAGAATTAGGGACAGTCCCTGATTTCCAGCCAGGAGAGCGCCATGAAGGGCAGCAAGCTGATTGCCGTTGCGATCATCGCCGCCCTCGTGGCGGCGTACTTCGCCTTCGATCTCGGGCGCTTCCTTTCCCTCGAGTACTTCAAGGCGCAGCAGGCGGCCATCGACGCCCACTTCCGGGCCAACCCCCTGCAGTCGGCGGCGATCTACTTCGCGATCTACGTCGCGGTCACGGGACTGTCGCTGCCGGGCGCGGCCATCCTCACGCTGGCGGGCGGGGCGGTCTTCGGCCTCCTCTGGGGCGTGGTGATCGTGTCGTTCGCCTCCTCGCTGGGAGCCACGCTGGCCTTCCTCGCCTCGCGCTTCCTGCTGCGCGACTGGGTGCAGGCGAAGTTCGGCGACAAGCTGAAACCCATCAACGACGGCATCGCGAAGGAGGGCGCCTTCTATCTCTTCGCGCTGCGCCTCGTGCCGGCCTTCCCGTTCTTCGTGGTGAACCTGGCGATGGGCCTCACGCCGATCCGCACGGCAACCTACTACTGGGTGAGCCAGGTGGGCATGCTCGCCGGGACGGTGGTCTACGTCTACGCGGGAACGCAGCTGGCGGGAATCACTTCCCTCAAGGGGATCCTTTCGCCGGGACTGCTGGGCGCGTTCGTCCTGCTCGGCCTTTTTCCCTTCATCGCCAAGCGCATCGTGGCGGGGCTGAAGGCGCGCAAGGTGTACGCGCGCTGGCCGCAGCCGGCGACTTTCGAGCGCAATGTCGTCGTCATCGGCGCGGGCTCCGCGGGGCTCGTCACCTCCTACATCGCGGCGGCGGTCAAGGCGAAGGTGACGCTCGTCGAGCGCCACAGGATGGGCGGCGACTGCCTCAACACCGGCTGCGTGCCCTCGAAGGCGCTCATCCGCTCGGCGAAGCTCCTCTCGCACATCCGCCGTTCGCGGGAATTCGGCATCCGTTCGGCGAGCGCGGACTTCGACTTCGCCGACGTGATGGAACGCGTGCAGGCCGTTGTGCGCCAGATCGAGCCGCACGACTCGGTCGAGCGCTACACGGGACTCGGCGTGGACGTGGTGTCCGGCACGGCGCGGATCACGAGTCCGTGGACGGTGGAGGTGACGAAGGACGATGGCGCGAAGCAGGTGCTGACGACCCGGAACATCGTCATCGCCGCGGGCGCACGGCCATTCATCCCGCCCATTCCGGGGCTGGCCGAGGTGCGGCCCCTGACCTCGGACAACCTGTGGGAGTTGCGCGCGCTGCCGCAGCGCCTCGTGGTGCTGGGCGGCGGCCCGATCGGCTGCGAGCTCACGCAGGCCTTCGCGCGTTTCGGCGCGCAGGTGACGCAGGTGGAGATGCTGCCGCGCATCCTGGTCCGCGAGGATCCGGAGGTCTCCGCGGCCGTGCAGGAGAGCTTCGCGGCGGACGGCGTCACGGTGCTCGCCAACCACAAGGCGAAGCAGGTGGTGGTCGAAGGCGGCGAGAAGTTCCTCGTGGTCGAGAGCGGGGGCGTGGAAAGCCGCATCGCGTTCGACGCGATCCTCGTCGCCGTCGGGCCGCGTGGCCAACACGGCGGGCTACGGGCTCGAGGAAATGGGCATCGCGGTGACGAAGAGCCGCACCGTCGAGGTGAACGAGTTCCTCGAGACGGGCTACCCCAACATCTACGCCTGCGGCGACGTGGCCGGCCCCTACCAGTTCACGCACACCGCGGCGCACATGGCCTGGTATGCCTCGGTCAACGCGCTGTTCGGCCGTTTCCGTCGCTTCAAGGTCGACTACTCCGTCATTCCCTGGGCCACGTTCACCGAGCCGGAAGTGGCCCGCGTGGGATTGAACGAGCAGGAGGCGAAGGAAAAGGGCATCGCGCACCAGGTCGTCACTTACGGCATCGACGACCTCGACCGCGCCATCGCGGACGGCGAGGCGCGCGGCTTCGTGAAGGTGATCGTGAAGCCCGGCAGCGATGCGATCCTCGGCGCGACCATCGTCGGCGAGCACGCGGGGGACCTGATCGCCGAGTTCGTGGCAGCGATGCGCCACGGCATCGGACTCGACAAGGTGCTCGGCACCATCCACATCTATCCGACGCTCGCGGAAGCCAACAAGTACGCGGCGGGCGTGTGGAAGCGCTCGACCGTGACGCAAGGGCAGATGGCCTTCCTGGCCGCCTTCCATGCCTGGACGCGCGGCGCAGGCAGTTTCGGCGCGGTGCTCGGCAAGGTGTCGTCGCTGCTGGCGGACAAGCGCCCTTACCACTCGCCCGGGGCGCATTGAACGTGCGCTGCAACAAGGCGCCAACGCACCGACCGGAGGACGCCCGATGCCATGATGCGCCTGCTCGTCCTCGCCGCAATCCTCGCGCTCCTTCCGCCCGCGGCGCTGGCCCAGTTCGACCATGCGCACGCCGCGTGGGACGCGCTCCTGAAGAAGCACGTGAGGCTCGTCGACGGCGGCAAGGCCTCGCAGCTGCGCTACGCGGACCTGGCGAAGGAGCGCGCGGCGCTCAAGGCCTACCTCGCGCAGGTGTCGGGCGTCACCGAGGCCCAGTTCAGGGGGTGGTCGAAGGCCGAGCAGATGGCCTTCCTCATCAACGCCTACAACGCGTACACGGTGGAGCTGATCCTCACGAAGTATCCGGACCTCAAGTCGATCCGCGACCTGGGCAACATCGTGTTCAGCAGCCCCTGGAAGAAGAAGTTCTTCATGCTCTTCGGCCGCGAGTCGTTTCTCGACGACATCGAGCACGGCATGCTGAGAAAGCCCGGCGTCTACGACGAGCCGCGCGTGCATTTCGCGGTCAATTGCGCCTCGGTCGGCTGCCCGATGCTGCGCGAGGAGGCCTTCATTGCCGCGCGCCTGGACGCGCAGCTCGAGGAGCAGGCGCGGCGCTTTCTCGGCGACCGCACGCGCAACCGCTACAACGCGCAGTCGGGGAAGCTCGAGGTTTCCGAGATCTTCAAGTGGTTCAAGGAGGACTGGACTTCCGGTTACCGGGGCATCGGGAATGCGGGCGCGGCGACGTCGCGGGAGCAGTATTTCGCGCGCTATGCCGAACTCCTTGCGGACCGGCCGGAACACCGCAAAGTCGTCGCGGAAGGCCGGGCGCCCATCGACCACCTCGACTACGACTGGTCCCTCAACGACGCCCGCTAGCCAGTTGGCGTACCTGGTAGTCGCGAACCCGGTTCGTGACCGGGTTCATTGGCCCCGGCCGCAATTTCGGGATAATCGGGGAGTGGAGCGCTTATCGATCATCGTACCTGCGCTGGACGAGGCGGCTGGCATCGGCGCGTGCCTCGCGGCGCTGGCGCCCCTGCGCGAGCGGGGGGCGGAGATCCTCGTCGCCGACGGCGGCAGCCGGGACGAGACGGCAAGCCTCGCCCGGCCGCTCGCCGATCGCGTCATTGCGGCGCCGCGCGGCCGTGCGTTGCAGATGAATGCCGGCGCGCGAGCGGCATCCGGCAGCACGTTCCTCTTCCTGCACGCCGACACGCGCCTGCCCGATGGGGCCGACCGGCTCGTGCTCGCCGGGCTCGAGCACGGCGCCCGCGCCTGGGGTCGCTTCGACGTCGCCATCGACGGCCGCGCGCCGCTGCTTGCGGTCGTCGCCGCCATGATGAACGCGCGTTCGCGCCTGACCGGCATCGCGACGGGCGACCAGGCGATCTTCGTGCGTCGCGAGGCGTTCCTGCGCGCGGGCGCCTTTCCGCCCATCGCGCTGATGGAGGACATCGCCTTCTCGAAGGCGATGAAGCGCCTCGGTCCGCCCGTCTGCCTGCGCGAGAAGGCGCACACGTCGGGCCGCCGCTGGGAGGCGCAGGGCACGCTGCGCACGGTCCTCCTGATGTGGCGGCTGCGGCTGGCCTATTTCCTCGGCGCCGATCCCGCGCGCCTGGCCGAGCAATATGGCAGCGGCCGCGCGGCGCGGTAGCGCGGTGCAGGTCGCCGTGTTCGCCAAGGCGCCGGTGCCGGGCGAGGTCAAGACGCGGCTGATTCCCCTGCTCGGCGCGCAGGATGCGGCGGAACTGCACGCCACGCTCGTGCGCCGTGCGCTGGCCGTGGCGCGCGAGGCGGCCATCGGCCCCCTGTCCCTGTGGTGCATGCCGGAGACGGGACATCCCTTCTTTGCCGCCTGTGCCGAGGAGTTCGGCGCCGCGCTGCACGAGCAGCGCGGCGGACACCTCGGCGAGCGCATGGCGCGCGCCTTCGAGCGGCTGCTGGAGGCGGGCCCGGCATTGCTCGTGGGCTCGGACTGTCCCTCGCTCGGTGCCGCGGACCTGCACGCTGCGGCGACCTCGCTCGCCACGCACGATGCGGTCCTGCAGCCGGCCGAGGACGGCGGCTATGTCCTCGTGGGCCTGGCACGGGCGGTCCCCGGCCTTTTCGAGGGCATCCACTGGGGCGAGGCGAGCGTGATGCGCGATTCGCGCGCCCGCCTGCGCACGGCATGCGCGACCTGGCGCGAGATGCCGGTGCGCTGGGACGTGGACCGGCCCGAGGACTACCGGCGCCTGGTCGCCTCGGGTCTGCTCGCCGAGGGCGGCCGATGAGTGTGCGCACGATCGCGGCGGGACTCGCCGCCTTCCTGGCCGGCGTTGCCGTCGCGTCGATGCCCGCGGGCGATATCACGCCCTTCTCGGGCGCGATGCCCGGGGCGTCGCTGCCGGCGCAGTGGCGCCCGCTGGGAATCGCGAAGATCCCGCCTCCGGAGATGCGGCTGGTGCAGGAGGAGGGCGCGACGGTCCTGCGCTCGCGCGCGGCAGCCGCGGCAGGCACCGTGGCGCATGCCCTCGATGCCTCGCCCGCGGAGCGTCCCATCCTCGCCTGGCGCTGGAAGGTCGACCGCGTCGTCGCCGGCGCCAACCTCGCCGAGAAATCCGGCGACGACTTCGCCGCGCGGGTGTACGTCTTCTTCGACCTGCCCGTCGAGTCGCTGCCGTTCGCGGCCCGCACGCAGGCCTTCCTCGCGCGCACCTTGTGGGGCGAGAAGCTGCCCACCGCGGTCCTCTGCTATGTGTGGGACAACCGCCACCCCGTCGGCACGAGCGCCTGGAACCCGTATACCGATCGCGTGCGGACGGTGGTGCTGCGGAGCTCCTCGGCGGGAGCCTGGGCCAGCGAAGCGCGCGACCTCGAGGCCGACTTCCGTGCCGCGTTCGGTTCGCTTTGGAGCGGCCCGGTGCCGCGCGTCACCGGCATCGCCATCGGCAACGACACCGACCAGACGGGCGAGACGGTCACGGCCTGGTTCGGGGATTTCCGCCTGGAGGCGCGACGGTGAAGCGCCTGGTGCTGCTGGGAGGCGGGCACGCGCACGTGCATGTGCTGAAGGCCATCGGCCACGCGCTCGATCCCGCGGTGAGCGTGACGCTGGTCACTCCGGTGGAACGGCAGGTCTACTCGGGCATGGTGCCCGGGTTGGTGGCCGGGCACTACGCCCAGGACGACTGCGGCATCGACCTGGCGCCGCTCGCGCGCCATGCCCGCGCCCTCGTGGTGCGCTCCAGCGCTACGCTCATCAACCCGGCGATGCGCGAAGTGATACTCGCCAATGGCGAGATCGTCCCCTACGACGTGCTCTCGATCAACGTGGGCGCGCGGCCTTTCGTCGGAGCCGCGGCCGGCGTTGCCGAGCACGCCATCGCGGTGCGGCCGCTGGAACGCTTTCTCGCGGGCTGGGAGCGCGTGCTGGCGCGTGCCCGGGCGGGCGGGATGAACGCCGTGTCGATCGTGGGCGGCGGCGCGGCGGGACTCGAGCTCGCGTTCGCGATGCAAGACCGCTTCCGCAAGGAGATCGGGGCAGGAGCGCCGCACGTGCGCGTCCTCACGGATGCCCACAGCTTCCTGCCGGAGTACTCCACCCCGGTCCGCGGGCGGCTGCTGCGCCAGGCGCAGCGCGTCAACATCGGACTGCACGCGCAGTGCCGCGTCGGCGAGGTGGGCCCGGGATACCTGCGCCTCAAGGACAACATCGAGTTCGCCACGGACGCGACGTTCTGGGTGACGGGAGCGGCCGCGCACGGGTTCATCCGCGACTCCGGCCTGCGCACCGACGAGCGCGGCTTCCTCGCGGTGAACGACTTCATGCAGTCGCCTTCCCACCCGGAGGTCTTCGGCGCCGGCGACTGTGCGACGAACCTGCAGAACCCGCGCCCGAAGGCTGGTGTCTTCGCCGTGCGCGCGGGGCCGGCGCTCGCGGCCAACCTGGTGGCCGCGCTGCACGGCGGTCCGCTCGAGCACCATGTGACGCCGCGCCGCTTCCTCGCCCTGATCTCCTGCGGCCGGCGCTACGCGGTCGGCGTGTACGGCCCGGTTTCCTTCGAGGGCGGCTGGGTGTGGCGCTGGAAGGACCGCATCGACCGGCGCTTCCTCTCGGGCTACGCGCCGGAGAACCTCGCGAAGCAGTAAGGCTTCAGGCCGCCCGGGCCTCGCCCGGCTGCGCCTTGCGCGCGTGGATGCGCACCACCTTCACCATGCGGTTCTGCACCTGCAGGATCTCGACCGGGTGTCCGGACACGAGGAGTGCCGTGCCCGGCTCGGGAATCTCCTCCAGCGCCTCCAGCACCAGGCCGTTGATCGTCTTCGGCCCCTCGAGCGGGAAGTGGAAGCCGGCCTTGCGGTTCAGCAGGCGCAGCGGGCAGATGCCCTCGGCGATCACCGAGCCGTCCGGCTCCTTGCGGAAGAGCCCGCCCGACATCGGCTTCTGCGTGGTGAACTCGCCGACGATCTCCTCGAGGATGTCCTGCAGCGTCACCAGTCCCAGGATCTCGCCGTACTCGTCCACGACCAGGCCGACGTGGCGCAGCTGTTCCTGGAAGTTCGTGAGCTGTGCCAGCAGCGGCGTGCCTTCCGGAACGTAGTAGGGCTCGCGCAGCGTGGCGCGGATGCCGTCCTTGTCGAGCGGCTCGCGCCGCGACGCGTTCAAGAACTTGCGCACGTGCAGGATGCCGACCACCTTGTCGAGGCTGCCTTCGTAGACGACGAGCCGCGTGTGGTGCGCCGTGGAGATCGCCGTATGGATGTCCTCGAGGTCGTCCTGCATGTCGATGGCCTCGATCTGCCCGCGCGGCGTCATCGTGTCGTCGACCGTCATGTCCTCGAGCTCGAAGAGGTTCAGGAAGATCGACTGGTGCTTCTTGGGAATGTACTTGCCGCCCTCGAGCACCAGGGTGCGCAGTTCCTCCATCGAGAGATGCTCGCCGGCGTCCTGGCGCGGCTTGATGAACATGAGCCGCAGGAGCCCCTGCACGAACAGGTTCACGAACCAGACGACCGGGTAGGCCACGCGCAGGAGCGGCGTGAGGACGTAGGCCGAGGGCAGCGCGATCGCCTCCGGATAGGTCGCGCCGATGACCTTGGGCGTGATCTCGCTGAAGACGAGGATGAAGAACGTCACGGTGGCCGTGGCGATCATGAGGATGTACTCGCCCTCGCCGAAGAGGCGGATCGACATCTCGGCCACCAGCACCGCGGAGGCCGCGTTGACCAGGTTGTTGCCCAGGAGGATCACGCCGAGGAGGCGGTCGGTCTTGCCGAGGAGTTCCTGGGTGAGGCGGGCGGAGCGCCGGCCCTCGCGCACCAGGTGCTTCAGGCGGTTGCGGTTCAACGCCATCATGCTCGTCTCGGCGATCGAGAAGAAGCCGGCGACGAGCAGCATCACCGCGAGTGCGGCGAACAGCCACGACAGGGGAATGTGGTCCGACATCGCGGCCGGAGATCAGCCCCGCTGCAGGATGATCTCGAGCACGAACTTGCTGCCGAGATAGGCGAGCAGCAGCGCCGCGAACCCCCAGAGGGTCAGGTACACGGCGCGCTTGCCGCGCCAGCCGCGGAAGTAGCGTCCCCAGAGCAGGCTCGCGAAGATGGCCCACGAGATCATCCCGAAGAACGTCTTGTGGTTGAACTTGAAGGGGCGGTTGAAGAGTTGCTCGGAGAAGAACACGCCCGAGACCACCGTCAGCGTGAGCAGCACGAAGGCGGCGAAGAGGATGCGGAAGAGGAGCGCCTCCATCTCCAGGAGCGGCGGCAGGCTCCTCAGGAACGGCGGCATGACCCCGCGGTGCAGCCACTTCTCCTCCGCGAGCATCACGATCGCGTGCATGGTCGCGACGATGAACAGGCTGTAGGCGAGCATGGCGATCGCGAAGTGCAGGGTGAAGAGCGGATCGCCGCCGTAGTGCACGAGGTAGCGCGACGGCACGATCGCCTGCAGCACGACCGCGATGAGCGCGATGGGCGCCCACAGCCCCTGGATGCTCGCCAGGCCCGGCACCGCGAGGCTCGCGAGCCAGTAGATCGCGACCGTGAGCCAGACGATGAGGGAGATCGAGTTGGCCACGCCGAGGTTCAAGCCCTCGTCCACGACGATGCCCGAATACGCGAGCATGCCGTGCAGGACCAGCGCAACCGGCAGCAGCACCGCCTCGATGGGAAACGCGCCGCCCGCAGCGGGGCCGGAGGGGGTTGTCGCACGCGCGCTGCGCCACGCGATCGCCGCGAGGGCGAGCCAGCAGGCGGCAGTGCTAAAATAAAGGGCTGAATCGCGCATTTCGAGGCGATTTAAGTCTACACCAATTCCCTTTCGGCCCCTTCCATGCTGGACGCACTCACGCAGCGACTTTCCTCCGTCATCAAGACGATGCGCGGCCACGCGCGCCTCACCGAGGAGAACGTGGGCGAGGCCATGCGCGAGGTGCGCATGGCGCTCCTCGAGGCGGACGTGGGCCTGCCGGTGGTGAAGGATTTCGTCGCGCGGGTGAAGGAGAAGGCGCTCGGCAAGGAAGTGCTTGCGAGCCTCTCGCCGGGCCAGGCGCTGGTGGGCGTGGTGCACGACGAGCTGGTGGCGCTGATGGGCGGCACCAGCGCGCCGCTGAACCTGGCGACACAGCCGCCGGCGGTGATCCTTCTTGCCGGCCTGCAGGGAGCGGGCAAGACGACCAGCGCGGGCAAGCTCGCGCGGCTGCTCAAGGGTGCCAAGAAGAAGGTGCTGCTGGTATCGGTGGACATCTACCGGCCCGCGGCCATCGACCAGCTGAAGTCCCTCGCGGCACAGCTCGCCATCGACCTCTACCCCTCGGACCCGTCCCAGAAGCCGCTCGAGATCGCCACCGGCGCGCTCGACTGGGCGAAGAGGCACTACCACGACGTGCTCATCGTCGATACCGCGGGGCGTCTCGCGATCGACGAGGCGATGATGGCCGAGGTCAAGGCGATCCACGCCGCGGTGCAGCCGATCGAGACGCTCTTCGTGGTCGACTCCATGCAGGGCCAGGATGCCGTCAACGTCGCCAGGGCCTTCGGGGAGGCGCTGCCGCTCACCGGGGTGGTGCTCACCAAGCTCGACGGCGACGCGCGCGGGCGGTGCGGCACTCTCGGTGCGCGCGATCACCGGCGCGCCGATCAAGTTCGCGGGCGTGTCCGAGAAGATGGACGGCCTCGAGCCCTTCCACCCCGAGCGCATGGCCTCCCGCATCCTCGGCATGGGCGACATCGTCTCGCTCGTGGAGGAGGCGCGGAAATCGGTCGACGAAGGGGAGGCGAAGAAGCTCGCCGACAAGTTCAAGAAGGGCAAGGACTTCGACCTCGAGGACTTCAAGGCGCAGATCCAGCAGATGAAGAAGATGGGCGGCGTCTCCGCCCTCATGGACAAGCTGCCCGCGCAGCTCACGCAGCAGGCGGCGCAGTCGCCGGACCTGCAGGAGAAGTCGCTGCGCCGCACCGAGGGCATCATCGACGCGATGACACCGCTCGAGCGCAGGAAGCCCGAGCTCCTCAAGGCCTCGCGCAAGCGCCGCATCGCCGCGGGCGCGGGCGTGCCGGTGCAGGAGGTCAACCGCCTCCTGAACCAGTTCGAGCAGATGCAGAAGATGATGAAGATGATGCGCTCGGGCGGGCTCGCCAAGATGATGCGCAACATGAAGGGCATGCTTCCCGGCATGCGCTGAAGTCGGAAAAAGGGGGGTGAGGGGCGGATTGCGCGGTCTCGGCCAAACCCTTATAATGCAAGGCTTTTCCGCTTCCGGGCTGCACGTGCCCCGGGGGCATTTCCTGCAACTGTTACCCGTTTTCAACGGGAAGGAGCCATACATGGTCGTCATCAGAATGGCGCGCGGCGGCGCGAAGAATCGTCCCTTCTACAACATCGTCGTTGCCGACTCGCGCATGCCGCGCGACGGGCGCTTCATCGAGCGCGTCGGCTTCTACAACCCCAAGGCGTCGAACGAGCCCGGCTTGCGGATTTCGCTGGACCGCGTCGCGCACTGGGTTTCGCAGGGCGCCAAGCCTTCGGACGCGGTGAAGAAGCTGATCAAGCGTGGCAAGTCCCAGCTCGCCGGCAAGCCGGAAGAACCCGCCAAGTAACGCGCCCGGTTCCCCGTTCACGGGGGACGAGTCGCGACTGGTGGTGATGGGGCGCATTCTCGGCCCGTTCGGCATTCAGGGCTGGATCAAGCTGCGCACCTTCACCGAGACACCCGACAGCCTGGCCGGCCACCCGTCCTGGTGGCTGCACCGGAAGGATGGTTGGCAGGCGGCGACGCTGGAGGAGTTCAAGGTCCGGCCCGCGGCGGTGAGTGCCAAGCTCGCCGGGGTGAATGACCGCAACGCGGCCGAGCTCCTGCAGGGCTGCGACGTCGCGGTGACCCGGGAGGAACTCGGGCCGGCGCGCGAAGGCGAATTTTTCTGGGTCGACCTGGTCGGCCTGGAGGTGGTGAACCTGCAGGGCGAGGCGCTCGGGCGGGTGGAAGAGTTGCTGCGGACCGGCGGGGCGGATGTGCTGGTCATCCGTGGCGAGCGGGAACGGTTGATCCCGTTCGTGGCGAGTTACGTGCTGGGTGTCGACCGCGAGGCGAAGCGCATCACGGTGGACTGGGAAGCGGGGTACGACGTCTGATGCTGCACTTCGACGTGGTGACGATCTTCCCGGAGATGTTCGAGGCGGTGACCCGCCACGGCATCACGCGGCGCGCGCTGGAGGAGGGCGGATTCGACTTCCGCGCGTGGAACCCGCGGGATTTCGTGGGGAACCCGCACCGCACGGTCGACGACCGGCCCTACGGCGGCGGGCCTGGCATGGTGATGCTGCCGGGGCCGCTGGAGGATTCGATCGATGCCGCGGTGGCCAGGCAGAAGGCCGCCGGGGTGCAGCGATCCGCAGGTGGTGCTGCTCTCGCCGCAGGGCGAGCGCTTCACCGATGCGATGGCAAGGCAGTTGGCGCAGTCGCCGGGCCTGGTGCTCGTCGCCGGGCGCTACGAAGGGGTGGACGAACGCCTCATCCGGCGGAAGGTGGATCGGGAAATCTCGATCGGCGACTACGTGACTTCCGGCGGGGAGCTGCCGGCGATGGTGCTGATGGATGCCATCGTGCGGCTTCTTCCGGGGAGCCTGAACGACGCGGGGAGTGCCGCGCAGGATTCGTTCTGCGACGGCTTGCTGGACTGGCCGCACTACACGCGGCCGGAAGAGTGGCGGGGTGAACGGGTGCCCGAGGTGCTGTTGTCGGGCAACCATGCGGGAATCGCGCGGTGGCGCCGCAAGCAGGCGCTGGCGCGCACGTGGGCGAGGCGTCCGGATCTCCTCGCGGAGGCGGCGCTCTCGAAAGAGGACCGTGAGCTGCTCGCGGAATGCCGCCGCGAACAGCAGGAGATGGAACAGCAGTAGAAGCGAACGGGTAGGCAAAAAACAAACCCCGTGCACCAGCCCGCGGGCTGCTCTGCGCGGAAGGCCGGAAGGCCGGACATCGAAAGGAAATGACATGGATCTGATCCGCAAGCTCGAGCAGGAAGAGATCGCGCGCCTGGCGCGCAAGATCCCCGACTTCGCCCCCGGCGATACGGTGATCGTGAAGGTGCAGGTGGTCGAAGGCGACAAGAAGCGCGAACAGGCCTACGAAGGTGTCGTCATCGCCAAGCGCAACAAGGGACTCAATTCGTCCTTCATCGTGCGCAAGATCTCCAGCGGCGAAGGCGTGGAGCGCACGTTCCAGACCTACTCGCCCGCGGTAGCCTCCATCGAGATCAAGCGCCGTGGCGCCGTGCGCCGCGCGAAGCTCTACTACCTGCGCGACCGCTCCGGCAAGTCCGCGCGCATCCGCGAGAAGCTCACTTCCGTGGCTGCCCGCGAGGTGCTGCCGCCCGCCGACGAGCCGGCCGCTTCCTGAGCGAGCCTGCCGGCAGCGACAAGGGCCACCCTCGGGTGGCCCTTTTCATTCAGCGGAGTTTGCACGCACCCGTTGCCGCCATCCGTGCCGCCTGTCACCCTGACACCAATGGAAAAGCACCATGGTGTTCGCGCTGGCCGGCAAGAGCGGCGAATTGCTGGCCTTTCCGTCCGCGGTCGAGGCTTGCCTGCGCTGCCAGGGAAGCGACGTCAGGAACAAGGCATGGCTCTTCTTCGCCGACGACGGCTCCCCGCTCGAGGCCCGGTTCGGGCGACCGGGCGGGCCGGCGGGTGACCTGTCCGACATCTACATCCTGCAACGGGCGATGTCGGGCCTGTGGCTCCAGGAGCGCCTCGCCCAGGTCCGGAAGGTGGAAGGCTGTGGACTGGCCACCATCGCGGAGCTCGTGGAGCTCCTGAAGATCAATCGCGGCAAGCGCATCGCACCGGGAGTCAAACGCGGATGATGTGCCCTGCCTGTTCACCGGAGTCCGACCATGCTCAAGACCTACCATGGCAGCTGTCACTGCGGTGCGTCGCGTTCGAGGCCGAGCTCGACCTCGCGCAGAGCACCTACCGCTGCAACTGCTCCATCTGCCGGAGAACGCGATTCTGGCCGGCGGTGGCCAGGGAAGGCGGCTTTCGCCTGCTGTCCGGGGCCGACGACCTGACGCAATACCTGTTCAATTCCAGGAAGAACCAGCACTACTTCTGCAGGCACTGCGGCGTGCGTGCCTTCGGCGTCGGAACCGAGACTCCGATGGGCAGGATGTATGGCATCAACCTGGGCTGCCTGACCGACGTATCCGAGGAGGAGCTCGCGGGCCTTGCCATCACCTACGTCGATGGCCGCAACGACCGCTGGCAGGACGCGCCCGCTTTTTTCGCGCACCTGTGATGACGATGCCGGATCAGATCGCCATCCAGGCGGGAATCGTCGCCATGGCCAGCAGCGTCCCCACGGTGATCTGCGTGGCCACCGACGGGCCATCGCCGCCCATGCGCACGGCGAGGATGTAGGCGCTCGACGCGGTCGGCAGCGCGGCCCAGAGGACCAGCACGCCCGCCTCGATGCCGGAGATTCCCAGGAGCTTCACGCAGCCCAGCGCCGCGAGCGGCAGCACGGCGAGCTTCACGGCGAGCCACCACGCGTGCGCGCGCGGGCTGGCCAGTCCGCGCTCGATGCGCAGCGCCGCTCCCACGGCGAGCAGCCCCGCCGGCAGCGCCGACGATCCCAGGAGGTTCAGCGTCTGGTCGAGGAAGCCGGGCAGCGGCACGCCGGCAAGGTTCCACGCGAATCCCGCAAGAGTGGACATCACGAGCGGGTTGCGGGCGAGCTCCAGCCAGAAGTTGGTGCGCGAATGTGCAGCGAGCATCCCGACGGCGCCGAAGTTGGCCAGCGGTATGAGTGCCCCGAAGAGCAATGCCGCGATCGCCACCCCCGGCGAACCGAACACGCTGCCCGCCACCGCGAGTCCGATGTAGGTGTTGAAGCGGAACGCGCACTGGAAGCACGATGCCGCCACGCGCGGCTCCACGCGGAAAAGCGGGCGCGCGAGCCAACCCAGCGCCATGCCCAGCAGCATGATGGCCGCCCCGCTCGCAACCACCTTGCCGACGCCGCCGAGGTCGAGCGTGGAGACGGCCAGCGAGCGGAAGAGCAGGGCCGGGAAGAGGACGAAGTAGACGAGCTTCTCCAGCCCCTCCCAGAAGCCGCGCCCGTAGTCGAAGCCGCGCGCGAGGGCCGAGTCCCACCAGGATCAGGACGAAGTTGGGCAGGATGAGGAGCGCGGTCTGCATCGCGCTAGAGCGGCACGCCCTTGCCGAAGGTGTTGTGGTAGGCGTGCGCGGCGGTGTTCACGTGCGAGACGCGCAGCTCCACCGGGCGGTCGCGGAAGGTGAGGGCGATGCGGCGGATCTCGAGCAGCGGGCTGCCGGGCGCCACGCCGAGCAGGGCGGCCGTCGCCCCGGAGGCCAGCGCGGCGCGCAGCCGCTCGTCGGTGCGCAGCACGTTGATGCCGTAGCGGCTCTGGTAGAGGTGGTAGATGGTGTTGTCGCGCGCGGCGAAGATGCGCTCCGTGAGCCCGGGGAACAGCGCCGCGGGCAGCGTGATGTCGTCGACGATCACCGGGCCGCCGCCGAGCGACAGGACATTGCGGATGCGGATCACGCGCTCGTCGCGGGCGATGGCGAGCGCATCGGCCTCGGCGGCGTCGGCACGGCCGCGCTCGAACGACGCCGTGCGCACGTCCGGATACGCCTTCGCGCCATCCGCGCCGACGATGTGGAAGAAGTGGAACATGAGCCGCCGCCCGTCGTGGGAGGTGACGAACGTGCCCTTGCCCTGGCGGCGCACCAGCGCCCCCTGCGCGACCAGGCTGTCGACCGCCTTGCGGATGGTGCCGATGGAGACCCCGAAGTGCGCGGCCAGCTCCGCCTCCGGCGGAATCGCCTCGCCCGCCTTCCAGCGGCCGGTCGCGATCCCCTCGGTCAGGCGGGAGCGCACTTCCTCGTACAGGGGGCGGTCGGACGGCAGGGCGTTGCTGGCGCGGGGAACCACGGCGGGCATGGCGGCAGCATAACATGCAACTCATCTAGTTGACTGGCTCCGCGCGGCGCCGCTAGCATCTGCGTTCCCCGAAGAGAGAGGAGCGACAGCGATGATCCATTTCGTAGTGCACGACGAGGGCGATTCCGTCGGCGTGGTGGTGGTCGAGGGCGTGAAGGCCGGCCAGACGCTCACCGGCTGGATCATGGACCAGGACCGGGAGATCACCTTCAAGGCCGCCAACGACATCCCCATCGGCCACAAGCTCGCCATCAAGCCGCTGGCGAAGGACGCGACGGTGATCAAGTACGGCACCGACATCGGCCGCGTCGTGGCCCCCATCGGCGTCGGCGAGCACGCCCACGTCCACAACATCAAGACCAAGCGCTGGTAAGGAACCAACATGGACCTGAGCAAAGCCACATTCCGGGGATACAAGCGCGAGAACGGCCGCATCGGCGTGAGGAACCACGTCGTCATCCTGCCCGTCGACGACCTGTCGAACGCCGCCGCGCAGGCGGTGGAGAACAACATCAAGGGGACGATGGCGCTGCCGCATCCCTACGGGCGCCTGCAGTTCGGCGCCGACCTCGACCTGCACTTCCGCACCCTCATCGGCACGGGGTCCAACCCCAACGTGGCCGCGGTGGTGGTCATCTGCATCGAGGAGGGGTGGGGGAAGAAGGTGGCCGACGGCATCGCCGCCACCGGCAAGCCCGTCGCCTACTTCGGCATCGAGCAGCACGGCGACCACGACACCATCATGCGCGCCTCGAAGAAGGCGAAGGAGTTCGTGCAGTGGGCGAGCGAGCTCAACCGCGAGGAGCGCCCCTTGAGCGACCTCTGGGTGTCGACCAAGTGCGGCGAGTCGGACACCACCTCCGGCTGCGGGGCCAACCCCACGGTGGGCAACGCCTTCGACAAGCTCTACCCGCACGGCACCACGCTCTGCTTCGGCGAGACGACCGAGCTCACCGGCGGCGAGCACCTCGTGGCGGCGCGCTGCCGCACCGACGAGGTGCGCAAGAAGTTCCAGTTCATGTTCGACCGCTACCAGGCCGTGATCGAGCGCCACAAGACGAGCGACCTGTCCGACTCGCAGCCGACCAAGGGCAACATCGAGGGCGGCCTCACGACCATCGAGGAGAAGGCGCTGGGCAACATCCAGAAGATCGGCCGCAAGTGCCTCGTCGATGGCGTCATCGACAAGGCGGAGACGCCGACCGGCCCCGGGCTCTGGTTCATGGACTCCTCGTCGGCCGCCGCGGAGATGCTCACGCTCCTCGGGGCCGCGGGCTTCGCGGTGCACTTCTTCCCCACGGGGCAGGGCAACGTGATCGGCAACCCCATCCTCCCCGTGATCAAGCTCTGCGCCAACCCGCGCACGGTGCGCACGATGAGCGAGCACATCGACGTGGACGTCTCGGGGCTGCTGCGCAAGGAGATGAGCCCCGACCAGGCGGGCGACGCGCTCCTCGAGTGCCTGTTCCGCACCGCCAACGGACGCCTCACCGCGGCCGAGGCGCTGGGTCACCGCGAGTTCGTCCTCACGCGCCTCTACGAGAGCGCCTGACGAGAATGGGAGGAAGGGGACGCTACCCACTATTGGGTAGCGTCCCCTATTCGCTTCGCGGACAATGGCGGCAGCGCCCGGCCACAGGGCGCCCTGGAGGAGGCATGACGCGACCCGCAGCGCCCGACGACGATCTCCTGCCCGACGACGGGCTGAGCGAGGACCTGCGGCACAAGGTCGAGGAGCTGATCGAGGAGGAGGAGGGTAGCTTCAACCGCTACAAGGGTTGGCTCGCCGCCTTCCTCACGGCCGTCGCCGTGGGCACCTCGGCGTTCCACCTCTACTCGGCCTACGGGATCGTCCGCACCGACCTCCTGCGCGGCATCCACGTGGGCCTCGTGCTGTTCCTCTCGTTCATGTATTTCCCGGTGGCGAAGCGCTTCCGGCACCGTCTCATGTGGTTCGACGTGGTGCTGGCGCTGCTTTCCCTTTCGGTGATCGGCTGGATGATCTGCCGGCGGCGACGCGTTCACCGACCGCAACACCAGCCCCGAGCACCTGGGACATGGTGTTCGGCGTGGCGCTCATCGTGCTGGTGATCGAGGCGACGCGGCGTACCTCCGGCTGGATCATGCCCGTGATCATCTCCTTCTTCATCGCGTACGCGTTCGCCGGCCCGTGGCTGCCGCACCCCTGGACGCACCGCGGCTACGACATCGCCCGCCTCGTCGGCCACATGTACATGACGCTGGAGGGCATCTTCGGCACCGCCGTCGACGTCTCGGCCACGCTGATCATCCTCTTCACCATCTACGGCGCCTTCCTGCAGTACTCGGGCGCCGGGAAGTTCTTCCTCGACTTCTCCTTCGCGCTGATGGGCGGCAAGTCGAGCAGCGCCGGGCGCGCGGTGGTGATGGCCTCGTTCCTCCTGGGCGGTCCGTCGGGCTCGGGTGTCGCGACGACCGTGACCATCGGCTCCGTGGCCTACCCGATGCTCAAGAAGAGCGGCTACGAGCCGGCGGCGGCCGGCGGACTCCTGGCCGCGGGCGGCCTGGGCGCGATCCTCTCCCCGCCGGTGCTGGGCGCCGCCGCGTTCCTCATCGCGGAGTTCCTCAAGATCTCCTACCTCGAAGTGCATCAAGATGGCGGTGATCCCGACCATCCTCTACTACTTCTGCCTGTTCTTCATGGTGGAGCTGGACGCGCGCAAGTACGGCATGAGCGAGGCGGCCTTCGAGCTGGTGGAGAGCGCCTGGTCGCTCGCGAAGCGCTACTGGTACCACTTCCTGTCGCTCTCCTCCATCGTCGTGTTCATGCTGATGGGCTTCTCGCCCACGCTCGCGGTGTTCTGGGCGACGGTGACCGCCTTCGTGGTGAGCTTCTTCCGCCGCGAGTCGGCGCTCTACCCGCGCCGCTTCATCAAGGCGATGGAGACGGGCACGACGGGCGTGCTGAATGTCGCGGCCACCTGCGCCTCGGCGGGCATCATCGTCGGGGTCGTCACGTTGACCGGCCTGGGGCTCAAGTTCTCCTCGATCGTGATCGAGTACGCCGGCGGCAGCCTCGCGCTCACCGCCCTCTACACGGCGCTCATCGTCTGGATCGTCGGCCTCGCGGTGCCGGTGACGGCGTCCTACATCATCTGCGCGGTGATCGCCGCACCGGCGCTCATCACGCTGGGCGTGCCCGACTACGCCGCGCACATGTTCATCTTCTACTACGCGCTGCTCTCCGAGGTGTCGCCGCCGACGGCGCTCTCGTGCTTCGCGGCGGCGGCCATCACCGGTGCCGACCCGTACAGGACCACGCTGCAGGCCTGGAAGTACACGATGCCCGCGTTCGTCGTGCCGTTCTTCTTCGTGCTCGACCCGATGGGGACGGGCGTGCTGCTGCAGATGCCCAAGGGCGGGAGCTGGCCGGAAGTGGCCTGGGTCGTGTTCCTCATCTTCGTGGCCATCGCCGCGCTCGCCGCGGGCCTGCAGGGCTGGCTCCTCAAGAAGACCAACCTCCTCGAGCGCACGCTCCTCGTGGTGGCGGGCTTCCTCGTCATCATCCCGGTCAACAGCTCGACGCCGTGGGCGTCGGGATGTTCGCGTCGGTCTTCGTGATCCAGATGCTGCGCCACCGGCGCACGCCCGCACCCGCATGAGCGAACGCTTTTCTCCCGCCCCCCTGCAGGACCTGATGCGCCGCGCGCTCGAGCGCTCGGGCGCCACGCCGGCCATGGCCGCCGCCACGGCGCGCGGCACTCGTGGCCGCCGAGCTGGACGGCATCCCCTCGCACGGGGCGTCGCGCATCCCGCAGTACTGCGGGCACGTGAAGAACGGGCGCGCGACCGGGACCGCGGTCCCGAAGGTGGTGCGCGAACGCGGCGGGCGCGTGCCTGGTGGACGCGGGCGGCGGGCTCGCGTTCGAGGCCTGCGCGCTGGCCGTGCGCGAAGCGATCGCGCGCGCGCGCGAGCCACGGCGTGGCCTTCGCCTCGGTGACCAACAGCAACCATTTCGGCGTGGCCGCCTTCCACGCCGAGCCGATCGCGGAAGCCGGGCTCGTCGGGCTCGCCTTCGGCAATTCGCCGGCCGCGATGCCGATGTGGGGCGGCAAGCGCGCGCTCTTCGGCACCAATCCCATCGCCGCCGCGTTCCCGCGCCGCGCCGCGCCGCCCGTCGTGGTCGACCTGAGCCTCTCGGAAGTGGCGCGCGGCAAGCTCATGGTCGCCGCCCGCGAGGGCAAGGCCATCCCGCAGGGCTGGGCGCTCGACAAGGACGGCAACCCGACCACGGACGCGAAGGCCGGGCTCGAGGGCATGATGCTGCCCGCCGGCGGCGCCAAGGGCGCGATGCTGGCGCTCACCGTCGAGCTCCTGGTGTGCGCGCTCTCGGGCGCGGCCTTCGGCTTCGAGTCGGACAGCTTCTTCACCGATGCCGGCCGCCCCACGCGCATCGGCCAGGCGTTCCTCGCGATCGATCCCGATGCGCTGGCCGGCCGCGAGGTGTTCCTCGAGCGCATCGAGACGCTCGTCGCGGCGATGCTCGCGGATGCCGGCGTGCGCCTTCCCGGGGACCGCCGGCGCGCCAACCGCGCGCGCCTCGCAACGGAAGGCATCGCCATCGCACCGGACCTGATGGCGAAGATCCGCGCCTGGCCGGGGAGGCGTAGGGGAATGCCGCCGTTCCAGGCCTGCGTGCGCGCGCCCTTCGGAACGATCGGCATTTCCGCGACGCCGACGCACGTGACGGGCATCCGCTACCTGTCGCCGGACGTTCCCGCCCTGGCGCCCCCACGCAACTCGGTCGCCTACCTGGCCTGCGTGCAGATGCAGTTCTACCTCGACGATCCCGCGTTCGCCTTCGACCTGCCGTTGAAGCTGGCCGGCACGCGCCACCAGCTCGCCGTCTGGGAAGCGATGCAGGCGATTCCCGCGGGCGAGACGCGCACCTACGGCGAGCTCGCGAAGGCGATCGGCTCCTCGGCGCGCGCGGTGGGCGGCGCCTGCGGGGCGAACCCGATGCCTCTCGTGGTCCCCTGCCACCGCGTCGTCGGCGCGGGCGGCGCGCTCGGCGGCTTCATGGGCGCGCGCCAGGAGGGATTCGAACTGTCCGTCAAGCGCTGGCTGCTCGCCCATGAAGCCGCCCGCCGCGCCTGACCTGCGCCTCGTGGAGCGTTTCTGCGATGCGCTCTGGCTTGCCGATGGCCTCGCGAGGAACACGCTGGAGAGCTACCGGCGCGACGTGACGCAGTTCGCCGCCTGGCTCGCGACGGATCCCGGCGTGGGGCTGCTCGAGGCGGGCCCCGAGCACCTGCACCGCCACCTCGCCTGGCGCGTGCAGGCGGGAAAGGCGAAGCCGCGCACCACCGGCCGGCTGGTCTCCGCGCTGCGGCGCTTCTACGGCTACGCGGTGCAGGAGGGCCTGCGCGGCGACGACCCCTGCGCCGACATCGAGGCGCCCAAGCTCCCGCGCTCGTTGCCGAAGTCGCTCAGCGAGGCGGAGGTCGAGTCGCTCCTCGCCGCGCCGGACACCGCGACGAACCTGGGCCTGCGCGACAAGGCGATGCTCGAGACGCTCTACGCGAGCGGGCTGCGCGTCTCCGAGCTGGTCGGGCTCAAGGTGCAGCAGGTGAGCCTCGACATGGGTGTGGTGCGCGTGCTCGGCAAGGGCGCCAAGGAGCGCCTGACGCCGCTCGGGGAGGAAGCGCTCGACTGGATCCAGCGCTACCAGAGGGAGGCACGCGGGGAAATCCTCGCCGCGCGCAAGAGCGATGCGCTCTTCGTCACCGCGCGCGGCGCGCCGATGACGCGGCAGGCCTTCTGGGGGCTCGTGAAGCGCTATGCCGCGCGCGCCGCCATCCGCACCGCCATCTCGCCGCACACGCTGCGCCACGCCTTCGCCACCCACCTCATCAACCACGGCGCCGACCTGCGCGTGGTGCAGCTGCTGCTGGGCCACGCCGACATCTCGACCACGCAGATCTACACGCACGTCGCGCGCGAGCGCCTGAAGAAGATCCACGCGCAGCATCACCCGCGCGGATGAGCGAACTGGCCGGGCTGCCGCTCGTCTTCTGGTTCGTGGCGCCGCTCACGATCCTCTTCGCCTACACGGTGTTCGGCATGTCGGGATTCGGCTCGACCGTGATCGCCATCCCCATCCTCGCCAACTGGCTGCCGCTCACCTACCTCGTGCCGCTCATGGCGCTGGGCGATCTCGTCGCCGCGGTCGCCGTCGGCGGGGCCAACCGCCGCCACGCGAGCGTGCCGGAATTGAAGCGCCTGCTGCCGTTCATGGTCCTGGGCATCGTCCTCGGCGTGACCGCGCTCGTGAACGTGCCGCAGGCCCCGCTCAAGATCGGGCTCGGGATCTTCGCGATGGCGGTGGGGCTGCACGCGATCCTCGATCCGGCGCCGAAGGGAACGATCTCGCCCTGGTGGTGCGTGCCGGCCGGGACGCTGGCGGGGATGGTCGCCGCCATCTTCGGTGCCGGCGGGCCGATCAACGTGGCCTATCTCGCCGGCCGCCTGCGCGACAAGGGCGAGATCCGCTCCACCGTCTCGATCGTCATTTCCGTTTCCGCGACGCTGCGCACCGCGCTGTACGGCCTCGCGGGGCTCGTGCTCAAGGCCGGCGTGTTCGCCGGCTTCGCGCTGGCGATTCCCTTCGCGTGGGCCGGCCTCGTCCTGGGCTCGCGCATCCATCTCGGCCTGAGCAACAGCCAGATGCGCCGCGTCATCGGGGTGGTGCTGATGGCGAGCGGCGGCGTCCTGCTCGGCCGCATCCTGCTCGGCTGAGGGGACATCGGGTAGGCTCCCGACTTTTTCCGCCTTCCCCGCGACCGACTCATGGCCAAGCACACCGCAACGCCCGCCACCGACTTCCTCGCCCGGCAGGGCGTGGCCTACACGGAACATGTCTACGAGTACGTCGAGCACGGCGGCACGGGCGTTTCCTCGACCGCGCTCGGCGTGCCCGAGCACGAGGTCGTGAAGACGCTCGTCATGGAGACGGACAAGGGCGAGCCGCTGGTGGTCCTGATGCACGGCGACCGCAAGGTGTCGACGAAGGAGCTCGCGCGCGTGGCCGGCGCGAAGCGGGTGTTTCCGTGCAAGCCGGAGGATGCGACGCGCCATTCGGGCTACCTGGTCGGAGGCTGCTCCCCCTTCGGCACGCGCAAGCGCATGCCGGTGTACCTGGAGCGCTCGATCCTCGACCTCGCGAAGATCTACATCAACGGCGGGCGGCGCGGCTACCTCCTCGGCATGCCGCCGGCGGAGATCGTGCGCACGCTGTCCCCCATCCTTGTTGACGTGGGGCGCGAGGAGTAACTTCTGCGCATTCCCGATCCGCACGACGCAGGCACCCATGAAGCGAACGACACCGGCTTACCCCTTCCCGGCCCGGCAGCCAACGATCCCGGCGCGGCGAAGCTCGTCATGCCGGGCAGGACGCTCTCCGCGGGCGAAGGCGTGGAGTGGATCGCCGCGGGCTGGCGGCTGTTCCGCAAGGCGATCCTCATGTGGATCGTCTTCCTGGTCCTCTTCGTGCTCATCCACCTGGCGCTCGGCATGGTGCCCTGGATCGGCGGCCTCCTCGGCAGCCTCCTCTCGCCCATCCTCCTCGGCGGCATTGCGCTGGGATGCCGCTCTCTGGAGAACGGCGGCGAACTGGAGCTGGAACACTTCCTGGCCGGCTTCCGGCGCAACACGGGCATGCTGCTGGCGATCGGGGTCGTCTACGTGCTGGGCGAGCTCGTGCTGCTCTGCGTCTTCGCGATGTTCGTCGGCTGGTCCGTCATCATGGCCATGCTGACCGGGGGCGGCGATGCCGTGGTCTCCGCCGTGACCGGCAGCATGCTGGGCGTTGCGTTGGGCGGGCTCGCCGTCGCGGCCCTGGCCGTTCCCCTCATGGCCGCCTACTGGTTCGCGCCCGCGCTCGCCATGCTGCACGACGTGCCGGCGTTGCCGGCGATGAAGGCGAGCCTCTTCGCCAGCCTGCGCAACTGGGTCCCGTTCCTCGTCTACGGTCTCGTGATGGGGGTGCTCGCCATCGCCGCCGCCATTCCGCTCGGCCTGGGGCTGCTGGTGTGGCTGCCGCTGCTCATCACCTCGAGCTACGCGTCGTACCGCGCGGTGTTCACCGAGCCGGACGCGCCCGCAGCCTAGAGGAACCGCCCCAGCAGGGTGAGTGCCGCGGAGATGAGCACGGTGGTGGTGATCGGCAGGTAGACGAGCCGCCCGCGGAAGCGCACCGTGATGTCGCCGGGCAGCCGTCCCAGCCCGATCTTCGCGAACTGCGGCGCGAAGAGCGAGAGGACGACCACCGCCACCACGATCACCAGCGCCCACTTCAGCATGGCGGAATCAACGCGCGGTCTCGCGCGAACGCTCGATGGTGACGCCGACCTTGCGCACGTTGCGGATGTGGCCCAGCTTCGCCACCGAGAGGCGCACCCACGGGGCCTTGAACTCGCCGGTGACGATGCCCGCGAGGTGCTCGGCAAGCGCCTCGAGCAGCCCGAACCGGCGCTCGGCCAGCTCCAGCGTGAAGCGCTCGACCACCTGGCCGTAGTGCACCGTGTCGCGGATGTCGTCGCTCCCGTCCGGGCGGGTCGCGGGGATGCCGATCTCGATCTCGAGCTCGAGCGTCTGCGGCCTGAGCTTCTCCCACTCGTAGATGCCCACCCACGCGTCGACGCGGAATTCGCGGATGAAGATCGTGTCCATCGGAGAGGGGCGGGAGAGGGAAGGGCTGGAGGGAGCGCGTATTGTAGAGTATGGCCATGACCTTCGTTCTCGCCGCCGTGCTCGGCTATCTCGTCGGCTCGATCCCGTTCGCGGTCGTCGTGACCCGCGCGATGGGATTGCCGGATCCGCGCTCCTTCGGCTCCGGCAATCCGGGCGCCACCAACGTCCTGCGCTCCGGCAGCAAGGCGGCGGCGGTCCTCACGCTCGCCGGCGACACGCTCAAGGGCTGGGTCGCGGTGTGGGCGGCCATGCGCCTGGGGTACGCGCAGGAGGTCGTCGCGGTGGTCGCGCTGGCGGCGTTCGTCGGCCACCTCTTTCCCGGTCTGGCTGCGCTTCAAGGGCGGCAAGGGAGTGGCGACCGCCGCGGGCGTGCTGTTCGCCCTCGACTGGCGCGTCGGTGTCGCGGTGCTCCTGGTCTGGCTCACCGTGGTGGTGGTGAGCCGCTATTCCTCCCTGGGCGCCCTCACGGCGGCCTTGTTCGCGCCGGTTGCGGTGTACTTCCTGCTGGGCGCCGGGCCGCTCCTCCCCGCCACGGTCGTGATGTGCGCATTGCTGATCTGGCGCCACGAGGGCAACATTCGCAAGTTGCTGGGCGGCACCGAAAGCCGCATCGGCGAAAAGAAAGCCGTGACATGACAGCCAACTCCTCAGCGTCGGAAGACGACGACCTCGACTTCACCAAGCCCGCCCCGGCCGCCCCGCCGCCGCCCTCGCCGCAGCAGCTCGAAACGGCGCAGAAGGAGGCGGCCACCGGCGGCGCGGAACTGCGCAAGGCGGGCTACTACGTCGCCATCGCGCGCCGGGCGGGCGCCAAGGTGCCGCCGCGCAACGGGGAGCGCCACTGCCTGCTCGTGGTCGAGGACGACCCGGACCTCGGCGGGCTGGTGCAGGACATCTTCACCATGCACGGCTTCGAGGTGCGACGTGCCGCCAATCGCGCCGAGATCAACCGGGAGATCAACAAGCCGATCCTGCCGGACCTGATCCTGCTCGACATCATGCTGCCCGACGCGGACGGCCTGCAGATCCTCGCGCGCCTGCGCGCGCACCCGAAGTACGCGCGCATGCCGGTGATCATGATGACGGGCAAGGCCGAGGTGGGCGACGTGAAGGCCGGGCTCGCGGCCGGCGCCGACGGCTACGTCACCAAGCCGTTCAAGATGAGCGCGCTGGTCGCCTCGGTGAACATGGTGCTCGGCAAGGTCTAGCCGGCCGACCGGGAGCCCGCATGCGATTCCTGAAGTCCGTCATGCTCGGAGCCATGGCTCTGGGCGTATCCGCGTCGTCTCCGGCCGAGAACCCGCCGCCGGCCTGCGCCACCCCCGAGCATCGGCATTCGACTTCTGGATCGGGAATGGAATGTCCACGGCGCCAAGGGCAAGCTCGCGGGCACGAACAGCATCAGGAGGAGATCGGCGGTTGCGTTCTCCATGAACGCTACGACACGGGCCGCGGCTACAGCGGGGAGAGCTTCAACGTCTATGCGCGCCGCGCAAGGCATGGCACCAGACTGGGTCGACACTTCCGGTTCTGCTCGTCCTCGAAGGGGAATCCGGGACGGGAGGATGGTCCTGAGGGCCAGACCACGGGATCGGATCTGAAGATCACGAAGCACAGGATCACGTGGACGCCCAATCCCGAGGAGTGTCCGCAGCTCTGGGAATCAACGGCCCGGGGGTGAGTGGACGTGCCTTCGACGGCAAGTACACTCGCAAGTGACCCATCGATGACCTGCGAAGAGTGCCGGGAACTGACCAGCCACGCATTTCGCTCGGCGGAGGACCTGATCCACGCCGTGCGGCTTGCGGCGGAGGAGGTGGACCGCGGCGTTCTCTGTCGGGTCACGGCCGATCGCCTTGCGCCCAATGAGCAGGAAGCGCTGGACTCCTCGCTGGCCAGTGGCGCCTTGCCGAACAGCGTGTGCTATCGATTCCGTTGCGTGGTGTGCGGGGATCGTTTCGCGTTATCGGGGGATACCAGCAGTGGCTTGGGGAGCTGGACCAGGGAGACCGGGAAAGACTCCCTGGCTGCGCGTCGCATTGCGCATGCGCGATCTCGCCTAGCCGCGCCGCGGAGGAAAACGCCACCACGTCCACGCGACGAGGGCGCCGAAGACGCAGTAGACGGCCGTGAAGACCCAGGCCGGCGCGCTCCAGTACAGCAACGCCCGCACCCAGCGCTCGATGAATCCCGCGCTCGCCGCCCGTGCCGCGCAGCGCGTCCTCCCAGATCGTGAGCGGGCAGGTGTAGCCCAGCACCGACTGCACGACCACGAAGGCGATCGCCGCCAGGTGCAGCCCGCGGAACCAGCGGTTCCTCGCCCAGGGCCTGCCGAGCGCCACGCCGACCCACGTGGCCGCAAGGCCGCCGACCACGAAGGCACGAAGGCGGCGTGCAGGACGAGGACGAAGTCGGCAAGCATGGCGGCGTATTCCGCGGGCGCCCGGGGAGGTCCTGCGCGGAGGACCTCAGGCAGGCGGCTTGACCGGCGGCAGCAAGGTGCGCCGGATGAACTCGATGGTGGCGTGGAACTGGAAGTCGGCGTTGGCCTTCTTCTGGAACCCGTGCCCCTCGTCGTTCGCGAGCAGGTACCACACCGGCGTGCCGCGCTGCTTGAGGGCCGCCACGATCTGCTCGGCCTCCGTCCAGGGCACGCGCGGATCGTTCCTGCCCTGCACCACGAAGAGCGGCTTGGCGATCTTCCCGGCGTGGTTCAGGGGCGCAATGGACTTCGAGGAAGGCGCGCATCTCGGGGTCGCGCTCGTCGCCGTATTCGACGCGGCGCAAGTCGCGGCGGTAGGTCTCCGTGCGCTCGAGGAAGGTGACGAAGCTGGAGATGCCCACGCTCGCGATGGCGCCGGCGATGCGCTCGGAGTAGTGCACCGCCGCGGCGAGCGCCATGTAGCCGCCGTAGCTGCCGCCCGTGACGAGGACGCGGTCGGCATCGAGCCCCGGCTGGGTGCGGATCCAGTCGAGCAGCGCCCCCAGGTCCTTCACCGAGTCCTCGCGCAGCCGCCCGTTGTCCAGCGCGAGGAAGGTCTTGCCGAATCCGGAGGAGCCGCGCACGTTGGGGTAGATGACGGCGATCCCGAGCTCGTTCACGAGGTAGTTGTTGCGGCCGATGAAGCCCGCGCGCGCCTGCGAGGCCGGCCCGCCATGGACGCTCACGACGACCGGGCGCACGCCCTCGAACTGCGACGGGGGATGGTAGTAGAGGCCGGTGATCTCGCGCCCGTCGAAGCTCTTCCAGCGGATGATGCGCGGCTCGGGGAATGCCGCGGCGTTGAGCGACGGGCTGTTGCCGTTGGTCCAGCGCGTGACCCGGTTCTCCCCGAGGTGGTAGGAAAAGACGTCGCCGGGCGATCGCGCGGAGGCGTGCGTGAAGGCGATCTCGCTCCCGTCGCGCCGCCAGTGCAGGCCGGAGATCACGCCGGAGACCAGGGCCGGGCGCGGCGTTTCCTTGCGCGTGGCGATGTCGATGAAGCGCAGCACGTGGGCGCCCGCCTCGTTGGTCACGAAGGCGAGGCTCTTCGCCTTTGCCGAGAGCGAGATGTCCTCGACGTCGTGCTTGAGGTTCGCCGCGAGGGCCTGCTCGCGTCCCGTGGCGAGATCGATCCACGCGACGTGGCGGTACTCCGAGCCGCGGTCGCTGATCGCGAACAGGGCCTTGCCGTCCGGGGAGAACTGCGGATCGCCGTAGTGGACGGGCGTGCCCTTCTTCGCCGGGGTGATGCGGCGCATCTTTCCGTTGGCCACCTCCATGAGCCAGAGGTGCGACTCCTCGGCCGACACCCGCTCCACGAGCACCAGGCGCCTGTCGTCGGGCGAAAAGCGGAACGAGGACCAGCCGCCACCGGGGAGAACGGCGAGAATGCGGGCCTTGTCCGGCGCCTGCGGGTCGGCGAGGTGCACGGTCGTCTTCGCCTCGCGCGTGGCGTTGTTGCGGTCGAGCGGAAGTGTCGCGAACACCATGCGGTCGCCCTTGCGGTTCCAGGCGGGGGCGCCCGCGCGCACACCCTCCGGGCTTACCGGCACGGCCTCCTTCGAGACGGGGTCGTGGCGATGCAGGCGAAATGCCTCGTCGCCGCCGGCCGCGCGGGAAAGCAGCAGCCACGAACCGGCGCGCGGCTCGTACCGGCCGCCGGCCACGGCGTCGGGATAGTCCGTGAGCGGCTCGGGGGCCGCGCCCGGTTCCGCGACGCGGTGCAGCTGGCTCACGTTGCCGCGCCGCTGCCGCACGAGGATCTCGCGCTTCTCCGGATGCCAGTCGAGCATGGCGCTGGGCCTGAACTCCGTGTACGGCGCGGTCTTCGCCGCGATCTCGGCCGGGATCGGCGGGATGCCGTCGAGCACGAGGTTCTTCGGCGGCACGAGGAATTCGCCCTGCGCCTGCGAGGCAGAGGGCCGCTGCCGCGAGAACGGCGGCGGCGGCGCGAAGGACGGCGCGCAGCGGCGATGCTCACTTCGATGCCGGTCGCCACGGGCCGCGACGGGTCCGCGCACCACTCGCTCCACGAGCCCGGGTAGAGGCGCGAGCCGGGAAGCCCGGCCAGTTCCATCGCGAAGAGGTTGTGGCAGGCGGTCACGCCCGAGCCGCAGGAGTGGACGACGAGTTCGGGCGGCGTATCGCCCAGCACCTCGAGGAACTCGGCGTGCAGCTCCTCCGGCGAGAGGAAGCGCCCGTCGTAACCGAGGTTGTGCTGCCAGAAGCGGTTGACGGCGCCCGGGATGTGCCCGGCCACCGGGTCCAGCGTTTCGTTCTCGCCGAGGAAGCGGGTGGCGGCGCGCGCGTCGATGATCCGCACCCCGGCCTTGTCGCGGTGAGCGACCAGGTAGGGCGTGTCCACGGTGGCGTCCGGCAGCGGCTTCGGCTCGAACCGTCCCTCGCGAGGCGCCGGCGTTGCCGTATCGAGCGGGCGATTCTCGCGCTTCCACGCGGCGAACCCGCCGTCGAGCAGCGCCACGCGATCATGGCCCAGCCAGCGCAGCATCCACCACAGGCGCACGGCGAAGCTGCCGCCGCCGTCGTCGTACACCACCACCTGGCGGCCGGGAGCCACGCCGCAGCGGTTCATGCGCGCGGCGAAGTCCTTCATTGCCGGCAGCGGGTGACGGCCGTTCGTCCCCGTCTTCGCCCCCGAGAGGTCCTCGTCCATGTGCATGAAGTACGCGCCCGGGATGTGCGCGGCCTGCCAGGCCTGGCGGCCCTTTTCCGTGTTGCCGAGGTCGTGGCGCGCATCGAAGACGATCCAGTCCGGATCGTCGAGGTGCGCGGCGAGCGTTTCCGTGGCGACGAGCAGTTCAGCTTTCAAATCCGGCCTCCTCCACATGTTCCTTCTTTTCCACGCGCAGGGCGATGAGCCCGCTCGCGACGATGACCACGATTCCCGCCCAGCCCGCGAGCGACAGCCGGTCGTCCCAGAACGTCACCATGAACAGGGTCGAGAACACGATGGTCGAGTACGACAGCGATCCCACCACCAGCGTGTTCCCGGTGCGGTAGGCGCGCGTCATGGCCAACTGCGCCAGCGTTCCCAGCACGCCGATGCCGAGGAGTATCCACACATTGTCCCAGCTGACGGGGTGGAAGGTCGAGAAGGCGAACTGCCAGGATGCACAGCCCACCGTGCCGAAGACGCCGAACCAGAAGAGGATGCGCCACTCCGGCTCGCCGTGGCGGCTCAGGGTGCGCACGCCGAGATAGGCCCAGGAGGCGAGCAGCCCCGAGAAGAGCCCCACCATGGCGGGACCTTCCTTGCCCCCGGCGAAGGTGGGCTGCAGCAGCATCGCCACGCCGGCGAAGCCCAGGACGATGGCCGCGAGCAGCCAGCGCGAGAACTTCTCCCCGAGCACGATCGTCGTCGCCACGGCGAGGAAGAGCGGCGAGGTGTAGTTGAGCGTGGTGGCGGTGGCGAGCGGCAGGTTCGCGATGCCGTAGAAGTAGGTGATGATCCCGAAGGTGCCCGCGAGGCTGCGCAGCAGGTGCGTGCCCATGTGCGGGTTCCACACGCGCTCGCGCTTCGCCGCGACGAAAGCTCCCATGAAGACGAGCGTGCCGAGCGAGCGGTAGAAGCCGAGCTCGATCGCCTCGAAATGGGCGCCGCCCAGCTTCACGAAGAGGGCCATGGCGGCGAAGAAGAAGCCCGCCACGAGCATCCAGGAGGAGGTCATGCGTGAGGGATCACCGGAACGGGCGCCCGCACGGGCGCCTTGAGCGCAGGATTATACGGGGCCGTGCTGCGCCGCCGGCCGGCTGCCACGGCCGGCGCGAAGCCCGGACGCCTAGTTGCAGGCCGGGACGGGGCTGGAGAACACGAGGCGCGTGATGGCCTTGGTGACCTGCACGCCGTTGACGGTGTAGGTGAGGGTGCCGCGCTCGCCGTCGGCGAAGGCGAAGCGCATCGTGCCCACGTTCGTGAGGTTGGCTTCCGTGATCGGCGTGAAGGGGCTGGCGTTGAACGCCGGCCCCGAGGAGCGGTAGAGCGTCCCGAGGTAGGAGCCATCCGCCTGCCGCACCCCGCCGACATCACCAGCCACAGGCCCTTGCCGGTCGCGTCGTAGTTGAAGAGCGTGGCGAAGAGCGTGTTGTCCTGGTGCGTGACGTTGACTCCCCAGCCCGACTCGGCGGCATTCCACCACAGGTCCTGGTAGTTGGTCGCTGCGGCGCGGCTCGCGGTCGAGGGCAGGCAGTTGGCCGCGCGGCTGCCGTACACCAGGCGCTGGATGGTCTTGTTCACCTGCGCGCCGTTCACCGTGTAGCTCAGGGTGCCGGAGTTCGCGTCGACGAAGGAGGCCGTCATCGTCCCCACCTTGGTGAGGTTGGCTTGCGTGATCGGCGTGAAGGGGTTGGCGTTGAAGGCCGGCCCCGTGGTGCGGTAAAGGTCGCCGGTGAAGGTGACGCCGTCGGCCTGCATGGCCCCGTTGGACATCATCAGCCACAGCGGGGCACCGGCGGCATCGTAGGTGTAGAGCGTGCCGAAGAGGATGTTGCCCTGGTGCGCGAAATTGACCCCCCAGCCGTTCTCGGAAGGGTTCCACCAGAGGGCGGTGTAGTTGCGCGGCTGCAGTTCGGCCGAGGTGGTCTCGAACGTGGCCGAGGCATTGAGGGCGCAGGACCCCGTTCCGCCGACGCGGTTCTGCACGGTCACCAATACCTTGCCGGTCGCGGGATAGTCGCTCGCGGCCAGCGGCACGACGATGCGCGTTGCCGTGACCGATGACGGCGTCTTCGCGACGCCGGCCACGAACACGCGACTGACCGGCGCAAAACCCTGGCCGTTGATTTCCAGCGTGAACGCACGGCCCGCAGGCGTCGTGGGCGGGCTGAGCGAGGTCACGGCGAGCGGGGTCGGGACGAGGTTCAGGACGGCGGTCACGTCGGGAACATCGGTGACGGTCAATGAGCGGCTGCTGCCGCCGCCCGTGAGGGACCCGCGCCATTCCGCGAGCGTCCAGCCCGCGTTGGTCGCCAGCGTCACCGGCATCACGGCCCCGCTGTCGACCCAGCCGTCGGCGTTGGCGCCGAGCGTGATGCTGCCCGCGCAGCTCGGGATCACCTGCCTGTAGGGCTGGTACTGCTTGTTGTAGGTGGCGACGAGCGTCTGGCTGGATTGGCCGCTCGCAGGATGGGCCAGCACGGCACCGGGCAGCGGGCTGCCATTGGCGGCTACGAATGCATAGCGAACGCTGCTCGCGAACGGCACCGCGGTCGCGGGGAACGTGATGGTGCCCGTCTCGCCGGCGGCCCACGGAGTCGTCGTGTCGGTCGTGTTGTACGGCAGGCGCTGCGAGGCGCTTGCGCCACTGGCGCGCGATACCGTTGCGGAGATTCCCAGCACATCGCCCTCCTGCGCGCGCGCCCGGGCCGTGGCAAAGGGAAAGTCGACGAAGTAGGCGGTGAACTCGTAGGCCGCGAGCGTTTCCGAAAAGGAGAGTGGCCCGCGCATTTGCGGCGTGTAATTGGTCGAGGCCGCGGTCGAGAAGAAGTAGGACCCGCGCCAGCGGCCGAAGCTCGCGCCCGCATTCGGGGTCGGCGTCAGGGTGAAGGGCTGGCGCTCGCGATAGAAGGTGCCGGCGGCACCGTCCAGCGAGACGGGTTGCGGATCGACGCCCAGCGTGCCGCCGACCCCGGCGCGGTTGCCGGAGGTGGAGAAACGCACCGCCTTCATGCGCACGAAGTTGGCGGTGTAGACACTCGTCGCGGGGACGTGTGCCGGCTGCGTCAGGGTGCCTTCACCGGGCGCAATGGTGATGCTCTGGCGTGACGCGAGGCTGCCTCCGGCATCGGAACTCCAGCGCGCGAACGCATGCACTGTTCCCCCGAGAGTCTGCGCACCGGCGGGAACGTCCAGCGTGTGGGGCGATCCGAGCGGCCAGCTGAAGGTGGCAGGCGTGACGACGCTGACACCGTCCACGATCACCGTGAGCCCGCTGGGAAAGGAATCCACCACGACGTCGAGTCGAAGACTCCATAGAGGCGGCGCAGGCTGTCCAGGTCGCCGCGCGAATAGCCGTCGCGCTGCCCGAACGCGATCCCCGGCGGAATGCTCTCCATGACGATGCCGCCGGTCTTGGAGAATCCGGTCGCGCCGTAGTGCATGATCGAGCCGTAGTCGTAGGATGCCGAGGTCGCGCGTGTTGACGCCGGGGATGTAGTTGTACGCAAGCGACGGGTCCACGCCGGCGACGTCGATCGTCACCCACCGGGAGGAGTCGCTTCGCTCCTGCTCGTGGTAGAGGCCCATCGCGTGACCCATCTCGTGCACCAGGCGGCCAATGCTGCAGTTGCGTGCGCCGCCGATCGACTGGCGGCCGCCGACGCGGCCGATGGACGAGAAGCAGGGGCCGGTGGTGTCGCTGGCGTCGAAACTGAATGCCACGTAATCGGCCTCGGCTGCGCGGGGCACCGCGCGCGCGAAGCCGGCGAGTTGCTGGTTGAACGCCGCGATCGCGGGCGGCACGCCTGCGTCGGGGTCGTTCTCGATGACGTAGGGGATTTCGAAGAGCCCCGAGCTGCCTCGCGGCCAGCGACCGGTGGCGGTGCCCAGTCCGGTGCCCTTTCCGGAAGGGAGACTGCCCCCACCCTGCAGGTCGGCAAGCCGCGTGGCTTCCAGCAGGTCCGCCGTGCGGCCGAGCACGATGTCGCCTTGCCAGATCGCGAGGCCGCCGCGGTCGACGATCTCGAGACGCTCGCCGTGAAAGAGGATCGCGTGGCGCTGCGCGGCGAGTGCGGAGGCGCTGCAGAGAATGAGGACGAGCGCGATTCGCGGAATGCGACACAAGCCCTTGCCGAACGGGAACATTCGCTCGCCTCCAGTTGCGCACTGTCGAGACACGCACGTTACGCTCAAGGGGTGCGGGCGACAATCCGTGCGGGAGTTCCGGCGGTGATGGGGGTAACGCGGAAGTGGTGTGTCGGGCACGGAATTGACGTGCCCGCGCGCGGAACGGAACATTCGCGTAGGCGCAGGCGGAGGAAGGCAACGAATTGACCATTGCGACGATCCTCGCGCACGCGCGCGAAACCCCCGACAAGATCGCCCTCGTCCACGAACGCGGATCGTGGAGCTACGCGGCATTCGCGGGGCGCATCCTCGCCGCGCGCGAGCTGCTTGCGCGGCAGGATCTCGGCCGCGGCAGGACCGCCATCGTGTGCATCGGCTGGCTGCCGGAGGCGTGGGTTTACGCGCTGGCCTTGCGCTCGCTGGGATTCGCGACCATGGCCGCCACCGACCTCGATGCCCTGGCGAAGCTGCCGCTGGGCGAGGAGGGCTGCATCGTGTCGCTCGATTCCGCCCCGCTTCCCGCGCTGGCCGGATTCGCTGCGCGCCCGGGATGGAAGTCCGTGCGGGTACCGGCGACGGCGAACGCCGGCGCGTCGCTTGCGATTCCCGAAGCCGCGCAGGGAACCGATGCCGGGATGGGCGACCAGATCACCATGACCTCGGGGACGACCGGGACGTACAAGCTGGTCCGGCGCAATGCCCTGGCCGAGTCGCGCTCGCTTCCCGCCCTGGGCGCGGTCTACGGCCTGTCGCCGTCATCGGTCGTTCACGTGGGCAACTTTCCCCTCTGGACGGCCGGCGGCTATCGCTGGGCGCTCATGACCTGGCATGCCGGCGCAACGGTGATCTTCGACCAGCGACGGGAGCCGCAACTGGCGGCGGGGGAGTTTCGCCCGACACACCTGTTCGCGACGCCGGCGACGCTCGCGTGGCTGCTGGGCGCGCCCGACGAGGCGCTGCACCGGGACGACGACATGCAGGTGCTGGTCACCGCGGGCGCCATGCCGCGCGCGTGGCGGACGAGGCCAAGGCGCGCCTCACGCGCCGGGTTTTCGCGTTCCTCGCCTCGACGGAAGCATCCGTCCTCGCCCTGACCCCGATCGAAAGCCCGGAGGACCTGCGCTGGCATCGTGTCCTGCCGTCACGCGTGGTGCAGGTCGTGGACGACGCGGGCGTGGTGCTGCCGCCGGGCCAGGTGGGGCAGGTGCGGGCGCGCATCGAGGACGGCCTGTCGGGGTACCTGGGCGACGCGGCGGCATCGCGCGAGTTCTTCCGCGACGGCTACTTCTATCCGGGCGACCTGGGCGAGTTCCGCGCCGACGGACGCCTCGCGCTGCACGGCCGCGTGAACGACGTGATCAACGTGCTGGGCAGCAAGATCGCCACCGGCCCCATCGAGCAGGCGATGCAGGATCGTCTCGGCGTGGAAGGCGTCTGCATCCTCTCGATGCCGGGAGACGGCGGCGACGAGGAAGTGCACGCCGTCATCCAGTCGCGGCGCGCCATCGGCCGCGCCGAGCTCGAGGCCCTGGCCGGCAAGGAGCTGCGCGGCTTTCACCGGGTCCACTTCCACGTGTTCGAGCAATTGCCGCGCAACGCCATGGGGAAGGTCGTGCGCTTCGAGCTGAGGCGGATGCTGCTTGCGCGCGGCGCGGCCGCCAAAGGCTGACGCGACGAGCGCAATCAGGCCCTCAGTCACCTGCCGAGGTCGTTCCTTGCCTGGCGCAGGAGTTGTCCACGGCCCGCCGCAGGTCCTGCGCCACCTTCCCGCCCTGCAGCACGATCGCCCTGCCTGCGGAGGCGATGGTCTCCGGGCGGTGGGCGATGAGGATGCGCGTGAGGTTGAGACCGCGGATCGCCTCGTTCACCAGCCGCTCGCGTTGCACGTCGAGGGCGCTGGTGGCTTCGTCGAGGAACAGGATGCGCGGCTGCTTGTAGAGCGCGCGCGCGAGGAGCAGGCGCTGGCGCTGCCCGCCGGAAAGCGCGGCCCCCATGTCGCCGATGAGCGTGTGGTAGCCCATGGGCATGGCGGCGATGTCGTCGTGCACGGCGGCCAGCCGCGTGCAGCGCTCGATCGCCTCCTGGCTGGGGCTCGCGTCGAAGAAGCTCACGTTGTCGGCGATCGAGCCGGCGAAGAGGGGGTCGTCCTGCATGACCGTGCCCACGAGGCGGCGGTAGGCATCGACGCCCAGCTTCTGCAGGTCCACGCCGCCGACGAGCACCTGGCCGTCGGTCGGCGCGAGGAGTCCCAGCATGATCTTCACGAGGGTGGTCTTGCCGCCGCCCGAGGGCCCCACGATCGCGACCGATTCCCCGGGGTCGATGCAGAACGAGCAGCCCTGCAGCACGAACGGCTCGGTGTCGGAGTAGCGGAAGGAGAGGTTGCGCACCTCGATGGATGCGGCGGCGACGGCCGGTGCGGGCGAGGGCGCCTCCTCCTCGGGCGGCGTGAGCACGATGTCCGCGAGCCGCTCGCCCTGCAGCTGCAGCATCTTCAGCTCGATCAGCTTGTCGATGAGCCCCGCGACGCGCGCCGAGAACTGCTCCTTGTAGGCCATGAAGGCGAAGAGCATCCCGACGGAGAAGGCGGAGTCGAGCACGAGGAGCGCGCCCACCCACACCACCGCGACGCGTTCGCAACCGAAGACCAGCCCGTTGGCCGAGCGAAAGCCCAGGCTCAGCTTCTGCACGGCGAGGTCGCGGTTGGCGGCGTCCACCACCAGGTTGAGCCACCGCGAACGCCGCTCCTCCTGCCTGCCGAAGAGCTTGATCGACTGCACGCCGCGCACGGTCTCGAGGAAGTGGCTCTGCTGGCGGGCCGCCTGCACGATGTGCTCCTCCGTGGCGCGGCGCAGCGGCGCGTAGAACGCGGCGCGCGAGAGCGCATAGGCCACCACGGCCGCGACCGCGATGGCCGCGAGGCTGGCGCTGTAGACCAGCATCATCGCGAGGGTGGCCACGGCCATGAGCCCGTCGATCACCGCCTCGACGAAGCTCGAGGTGAGAGTGCGCTGGATCGTCGTCACGGCGCCGAAGCGCGACACGACGTCGCCCAGGTGGCGCTTCTCGAACCAGGCCACCGGCAGGCGCAGCAGGTGCGAGAAGACGTTCGCCAGCCACTGCAGGTTGAGCGTGGTGCCGAGGTAGAGGACCACCCACGAGCGCAGCGCGGTCACGGCCACCTGGATGGCAGCCAGCAGCAGGAAGCCCAGGCCCAGCACGGCCAGCAGGTCGCGGTCGGCCGACACGATCGCCCCGTCGACCACCCATTGCATGTAGAAGGGCGCGAGCACGGCGAAGGACTGCAGCACGAGGGCCAGCACCAGCACCTGCGCCAGCGAGCGCGCGAGCCCCGTCACGGGCCCCGTCAGGTCGCGCAGCCGCACGCGGCGCCGCTCGTCGAGCGGGACGGAAGGCGGCGGTCGGCGCGAGCTCGAGGGCGATGCCGGTGAAGTGCTTCGAGACTTCCGCCATCGCCAGGCGCTTCACGCCGAACGCCGGATCGTGGATCACGCGCCTCGCGGCTGCTCGCCGACTGCAGCACCACGAAGTGGTTGAGGTCCCAGTGCAGGATGCAGGGCGTCCGGAGTTGCGGCAGTTCGTCGAGTTCGAGGCGCAGCGGCCGCGGCGCCAGGTGCAGCCGCCCGGCCACCTGCATCAGGTAGGCGAGGGTCGCGCCCTTGAGGGACAGGGTGAAGCGTTGCCGCAGGCCCGCGAGATCGATGCGGTGGCCGTGGAAGCTCGCCACCATGCCGAGGCTCGCGAGGCCGCACTCCGCCGCTTCGGTCTGCAGGAAGACGGGAAGCCGCCGGCCGCCGCCGAAGCGCAGTCCCGCAGTCGCATCCACCTCAGGCCCTTCCGGCCAGGCTCAGGAGCGGCTCGAACACCCACTCGATGAGGCGGCGCCGGTCGAGCAGGACATCGGCCTCGACCTCCATGCCCGCCTGCAGCGGCTCGGCACGTCCATAGGCGGCGACGGTCTGGCTGGCGAGCGCCACCTTGATGCGGTAGAGCGGCTCGCGCGCGCCCTCCGGCGCAGCCCAGCCCAGCTCGGCCGGCGCCAGGGCGCTCCTCGACACGGAGACCACGCGGGCGCGATGGCTGCCGAACTTCTGGTAGGGAAATGCCGGATAGCGCAGGAGCACCTCCTGCCCCGCGCGGATGAAGCCGATGGAACGCGAGGGCGCATAGAGATGGGCCTCCAGCGGCGAGCCGTCGGGAAGCAGCGTGAGGAGGCTCGCCCCGGAGCCCACGAGCTGGCCGGGCTCGACGAGCAGCGCGGCCACGGTTCCGCCGGCAGGTGCCGCGACCACGGCATCGGCCTGCGCGCGCCGCTCGACCTGTTCCTGCGCCAGTTGCGCGAGCTGCGCATCGAGGGCGGCGAGCTGCACGCGCAGGCGCGCCTCGGCGTCGCGCATGGCCGCGCGCAGGCCCGTGCGTTCGCGCGCCATCGCGAGACGGGCGCGCTCGACGGCATGCCGGCGCGTGCGCTGCTCCAGGGCTTCCTCCTCCCGTTGCTGGCGCTGTGCCGCGGAGACGAATCCGCGCTGCTCGAGCGTTGCGAAGCGCTGCAGGGAATCGCGCGCGAGCCTTTCGCGTTCGGCGTGCGTGGCGATCTCCTGGTCGAGTTGCCCGGCCTCCGCGTCGATGCCTGCGATGCGGTCGATGAGCGCGTGCTTCTCGCCGGCCGCGGCGGCAGCGGTCTCCTCGCGCTGGCGGCGCACGTCGAGGAGGCGCCGGTGCGCGTGGCCCAGCATGGCCGCGCCTACCGGTCCATCGTCCACGGTCGCGCGCGCATCGACCAGGCGCAGCAGGGCCTGCCCCGCGTTCACGCGCTCGCCTTCGCGCACGCGCCGTTCGCGCACCAGGCCGGAGTGCGGCGCCACGATGCGGATCGCGCCGGAGGCGGGGACCAGCGAGCCGGCGAGCGAGGCCTTCTTCGCGTACTCGGCGAACGAAAGGTAGGCGAGGACGAGGGCCATGAGCGCAGCCGCGGCCACCGTCAGCGCCACGAGAGAGGGCGGCCGGATGAGGACGATGGTTCCCAGCGCGGCCCGGGCCCGTTCCTCGCGAACCTCGGCCCGGAAGGCGGGCGCGGCCATGGCGACCTCAACGTTCCGGGGCGACGCCCGCGGCGCGGTCGCGGGCGGGATGCGCGGCCAGCCACAGGTAGGCGGGCAGTGCCACGGCGACGAAGGCGAGGCAGGCGAGCGGCAACGCCCAGGTGGCCGGCGAGGCGAGGTCGCCGGAGCGCGGCGACAGCAGCACCTGTCCCAGGAGCGGCCACGAGACGAGCACGTTGAAGAGCGCATGCAGCAGCACGCAGGCGCGCAGCGAGCCGGTGCGGCGCAGGACGCATGCCAGCACCAGGCCGCCCAGGCCCGTGGCGATCATCTTGTCCGGATGGGCCAGGCCGAAGAGGATGGAAGTCACGACCGCCGCGTAGAGCCAGCCCCGTTGCCGCTCGAAGGCGCGATAGAGCAGGCCGCGGAAGACGAGCTCCTCGAGGAGCGGGCCCGGCAAACCAGGTGAGCAGGACCATGATGCAGGATCCGCGCGGGCATCAGCGTGGTTTCCCAGGCGAGGGCGGGGTCGTTGAACCGGTATCCCGGCGGCAATGTCCCCGGGGGTGCCCACGCCAGCATCCACGACGACACCCCCGCCCAGCACCGCGAAGGGGATCGCCACCTTGAGCGCGGTCACGCGAGGCGAGTTCCGGCCAGCAGTCCGGCGGGAATGGGAATGCGCAGCTCGGCGAGGCACCAGCGGCGCAGTGGCAGGTACGGCGAGGAGGACGAGCGCCTCGAGGATCACGGTGATCCACTGGCCCATCATCAGGAAGGTGCTCCGCGGCCACTGCCCGAGGTCGGACAGGAACCGGGTGACGAGCATCGCGAGGAAGTGCAGCGCGAAGAACAGGAAGGCGATCTGCAGGCCGGAGGCGGATATTCATGGGGGTCACGGGCGAGGAAGGGCCGCTCCTGGGCGGCCCCTGGGATGCGTCAGCGCGAGGTCAGTTGTTGTCCTCGCCGGCGACGCGCCCGATGACATGCGAGGTGAAGGCGACGACGTTTTCGTACGCCTGGGTCAGCGAACCAGTGACTGTCGAGGGCCTGGTCGGAGCGTGCAGTCGCCTCCGCCGCCAACCTCCTCCACCTGCGCTTCGTCCAGTTCCTGCGTGTCGGGGTTCTTCGTGATGTCGGGTTCGTTCATGTCGTTCTCCTGATTGATGTGATGGGAAGGGGCTAGACGTCCAGGCGCAAGGGCTCGGTCGGGTCGGGCTCCGGCGCCAGCGGGTTCTTCGGCGGGGCGAGGGGATCCGGGAACGGCATGCAGCCGTCGTCGTTCCAGACGCCGCCCCCGACAGCGGGCAGGTCCTTCTTGTCGATTTCCTTCATGGTTGTCTCCTTGGGCATGTGGTCGCGGGAGTGGCGACACCGCGCGCGGCGACCGGGCAGGCGCGGCGCTCGAGCCTCAGTCCGGCGCACGCTTCGCCGGCTCGTCGCAGCCGAGCTCGGCGAATTCCAGGGGATCGCGCAGCGGCTCCGCCGGCGCGCGATAGAACGCCTCGTCGAGCACCGCCACCGGGGGCAGGCCGCCGGCGATCGCGAGTGATCTCGTTCGGGTCCAGTTCTCTCATGGCGTCCTCCTTGCCGTGGCGCGGTGCGTGGTCGCGAGGGCGACCGCAATGGAGGCCATGCTAGTGAGGACGGCACGAAGCCGCCGCGCGAAATCGCGCGAAGAATTGCGCGATTTCCGCAACGGCTCAGGACGCGGGCGGCGCGCTCCAGCCGTGCGTGGAGAAGAAGCGCCAGGCCGAGCGCACGAACCACGCGATGTGCCGGGGCCCCTTGGCGGCCGCCTCGCCGCCGTGGTGCACGATGCGTACCTGCGGGCAGTAGGCCACCGTCGCGATCCTCGACATGCGCAGCGTGAGGTCGAAGTCCTCGAAGTAGAGGAAGTAGCCCGGATCGAAGCCGTGCACCGCATCGAGCACGGCGCGGCGGCAAAGCAGGAAGCAGCCGCTCGCGATCGTCACCGGCGACTGCTCGCGATCCCAGTCGATGTGGCGCAGCTCGTAGGCCTCGAGGGCGCGGCGGAAGAGCGGGCGCAACGCGCGCGGCACGAAGCCGCGCACGAAGAGCACGCCGGGCGACGGGTAGGCCTTCACGAGATGCTCGCGCTTGCCGTCCGGGCTGTGCGACTCCGGCGTGACCGCCCCGACCTCGGGATGCGCGGCCAGGTAGCGCAGCGCCGCATCCAGCGCATCCCTCTCCATCTCGACGTCCGGATTCAGGATCAGGTGCAATTCGCCGTCGGCCCGGGCGAGCGCGAGGTTGTGGCCGCGGCCGAAGCCGACGTTGCCGTGGCCGGATATCACGGCGAGGTCGGTGCCATCGGCGCGGGCGAGGGCGGCCTCGCCGAGGCTCTGCAGCATGGGGGCCAGCCCCTTCGGGCCGTTGTCGACGAGGGTGAGCCGCGCCGTGCCGAGCGAGCCCTGCTTCCGGGCAAAGGCGATGGCCCCGGCGAGGCACGCGAGGGTGCGCGCGAGCAGGCGCTCGTCGGGCGCGTGCGTGACGACGGCGATGGACAGCGAGGCGGGCGCCATGGCGGACTACGGCCTACGGGGAACCCAAGTAAACTTCATCGGGTTTCATGACTAACTTCGGGAACGGCACGAGCGGAATGGTAGCAGGCGAGGAATACCCGAAAGTCGCGGTCGTGCACGATTGGCTCGACACCTATGCCGGATCGGAGCGCGCGCTGGCCGGCATCCTCGCGTCGTGGCCGCAGGCGGACCTGTACACGCTCGTCGATTTCCTGCCCGCGGCCGACCGCGGCTTCCTCGCCGGCCATCGCATCACGAAGTCCTTCATCCAGCACCTGCCGCTGGCGCGCCGGCACTTCCGCAAGGTACGTGCCGCTCATGCCGCGCGCCATCGCGTCGTTCGACCTTTCCGCCTACGACATGGTCATCTCCAGCGCGCACGCCTTCGCCAAGGGCGTGCGCACGTCGCCCTGGCAGTACCACCTCTGCTACTGCTACACGCCCATGCGCTATGCTTGGGCGATGGAGGGTGAGTACCTGCGCGATTTCGGGCTGGCCGGCAGCCCCGTCGCGTGGCTGGCGAGGCGCGAGCTGGCGAGGCTGCGCACCTGGGATCGCGAAGCGGCCTCCCGCGTCACCGACATCGTGGCCATTTCCCGGTATGTGGCGGGACGCGTCCGCGAGGCCTATGGCCGCGAGGCGCCCGTCATCTACCCGCCCGTCGATGTCGATGCCTTCACCCTGCGCACGGACAAGGAACCTTTCTATGTCGTCGTCGGCAGGCTCACGCCGTACAAGCGGGTCGATGCGGTCGTGGAGGCCTTCCGCCGCATGCCCGCGCGAAAGCTCGTGGTGATCGGCGACGGGCCGCAACGCGCCGCGATCGAGCGCGATCTGCCGCCCAACGTGAGCCTGCTCGGCCACGCACCGCACGCCGTCGTCGTCGACCACCTGCAGCGCGCGCGCGCCTTCGTCTTCGCGGGCGAGGAGGATTTCGGCATCGCGCCGGTCGAGGCCATGGCCTGCGGAACGCCGGTCATCGCGCTCGGCCGCGGGGGACTCCTCGAGACGGTGGTCGAGGGCGCCACCGGGACGTTCTTTCCCGCCCCCGAGCCCGAGGCCATCGCGGCGGCCGTGGAACGCTTCGAGACCATGACGTCGATCGACGCGATGCGTTGCCGGGCGCGCGCCGAGGAGTTCTCCGCGGACATCTTCCGCGCGAGGATTTCCGCCTTTGCGAGCGAGGGGCTGCGCCGCTTCCTGGAGAGGCCGCGCCGCATGAACGCCCCGCGCCGCACGCTGCTCAAGCCCAATGCGGGCCTGCTGGAGCAGGTGTACCGGCTCTCCGACCCGATCCTGGCGACCCTCGGCGGCTACCTCCTGTTCGTCGCCCAGCTGGAAGGCGACCCCAGCGCCGACCCGAACCATTACTGGCTGGCGCTCACGTTCGTGTTCGCCGTGATGCTGGTGGTCTTCCCCTACTTCCGGCTCTACCAGCCCTACCGGGGAACCAGCCTCTGGATCGAGATCCAGGCGCTCTCCAAGGCGTGGGTGGCGGGGCTCGCGATCGTGGCGGTGGCGCTGGTGCTCACCAAGACCGGGCCGCTCCTGTCGCGCGTGTGGATGACCTCGTGGGCGCTCTCGACCATCGCGCTGCTCGCGGGGTATCGCATCTTGCTGCGCATCCTCCTGCGGTCCTTCCGGCGGCACGGCTACAACCTGCGCCACATCGTGGTCGTGGGGGCGGGCGCGCTGGGCAAGCAGGTGGCGCGGCGGCTGCAGGAGTCGGCCTGGACGGGGCTGCACGTGACCGCATTCTTCGACGACGCGCCCGCGCTCGCCGGCGAGACGGTCGAGGGCGTTCCGGTGAAAGGCACGATCGACGACGTCGCCGCACTACGTGAGCGCGGAGGACATCGACCAGGTGTGGATGGCGCTGCCGCTGCGCGCGGAGATGCGCTCGAAGCAGCTCCTGGAGCAGCTGCGCAACACCACGGCGCAGGTCTGCTTCGTGCCCGACATCTACGGCTTCCAGCTCCTGAACCACTCCATGACGGAAGTGGCGGGGCTGCCGGTGATCAACCTCACCGAGTCGCCCATGGCCGGCGCCAACCAGATGACGAAGGCGATCGAGGACTACCTGCTCGCTTCCCTCATCGTCGTCGCGATCAGCCCGCTGCTGCTCGCCCTCGCCATCGGCGTGAAGCTCTCCTCGCCCGGCCCGGTGCTCTACCGCCAGAGGCGCGTGACGTGGAACGGCGCGGAGTTCGCGATCCTCAAGTTCCGCTCCATGCCGGTCGACGCGGAGGCCGCCACGGGGCCCACCTGGGCGAAGCCGGAAGAGGACCGCGCGACGCCGTTCGGCCGCTTCCTGCGCCGCTGGAGCCTGGACGAGCTGCCGCAGTTCTTCAACGTGCTGAAGGGCGAGATGTCGATCGTCGGCCCGCGCCCGGAGCGCCCGGAGTTCATCGAGCGCTTCCGCGACCAGATTCCCGGCTACATGCAGAAGCACCTGGTGAAGGCCGGCATCACCGGCTGGGCGCAGGTGAACGACCTGCGCGGCAACACCGACCTCGGCAAGCGCATCGAGTACGATCTCTTCTACATCGAGAACTGGTCGGTGTGGTTCGACCTGCGCATCATCCTCATGACCATCGGCCAGGTCGTGAAGAGCCGCAACGCATACTAGGGCGCCAACCCATGAGCGAAATCCTCACCGAGCTGCGGCGCACGCCGGGCTTCACGCAACGCTTCGAGATCGGCGACGTGATCGGCGTGGGCGGCATGGGCGAGGTGTTCCTCGCCTTCGACACCCATCACGAGCGCGATGTCGCCATCAAGGTCGCGCTGCACGGCTCCGGAAGCGGGGTCGATCCGCGGCTCGCCAAGCTGTGGGCCAACGAGATGCGGCTCGCGGGGAAGCTGAAGCACCCCTACATCGTCGAGCTCTACGAGGCGGCGCACATCGACAGCTTCAGCTATCTCGTCATGGAGTACGTGTCGGGCGGCTCGCTCAAGGACCATTCCAAGCCGGACAAGCTGCTGCCCATCGAGCGCGTGGTGGACGTGATCTTCAAGGTGGCGCGCGCGCTGGAGTTCGCCAACACGGTGGGGCTCCTGCACCGCGACGTGAAGCCGGCCAACATCCTCCTCACGCAGGACGGCTCGCCGAAGGTCTCGGACTTCGGCTCCGCCTACTTCACCGGCGTGGAGGACACGCAGGTGCTCGACGTGGGCACGCTGCCCTACTACCCGCCGGAGGGCTTCGAGAGGAAGCCCCCCACGGTGCAGTTCGACATCTACGCCGTGGGCGTGATGGCCTACGAGCTGCTGACGGGGCACTGGCCGTTCAACACGCAGAGTGTGGCGGCGATGATCGCGCAGAAGACGACGGGGGAGCCCTTCCCGCTGGAATCGCGCCGCGGCGACCTGCCCGTGGAGCTGCGCTTCGCGGTGAACCGGGCCATGCACAAGAGCCCCGGCGTGCGCTACCCCGACTGGCAGAGCCTGTGCGAGGACCTCGCGCGCCTCATGCCGGAGATCAACGCCGAGCCGGAAGTGGTGATGGAGAGCGCGCAGTTCGAGCTCTTCAAGACCACCGAGTTCTTCTGGTCGTTCTCGGAGACGGAACTCTGGGAGGCGGTGCGCATCTGCCGCGCGCACCGGGTGGCGGAAGGCACGATCGTCTTCGAGGAAGGCACGCCGGGGCACTCGATGTGCGTCCTCACCAGCGGCGAGCTGGACGTGATCAGCAAGGGGGTGTTGCTGGGCAAGGTGGCAACCGGGCAGTGCTTCGGGGAGCTCGCCTTCGTGCAGGAGAACGACCACACGCGCACGGCGACGCTCATCGCCGCGAAGCCGTGCTCCTTCGTCGAGTTCGACGTCGAGGCGATGCAGTACGCGAGTGCCGAGCTGCAGGCGGCGCTGGGCCGCTCGATCATGCGCACCATGGTCGAGCGCATCAAGGTCACCGACGAGCGGTTCGTGAACGCGATGCTGGGGCAGAAGAAGGTGGTCTGAAGGGCGCTGTCGGACACGCTGCCTGACACGGAAAGCACTGCACCGCTTTCGCTATACTCGCCGCATGCCGTTTCCGCAGTCCCTTCCTTGAGCTCCGACGCCCCTCTCGCGCCCCGTCGCCACTGGATTTTCTGGGCCGTGGGCAGCTGGGTCGCCGCGCTCGTCCTCACGTTCGCGGGCTTCGTCCTCGCCCATCACTCCGGTCCGTGGCAGGCCGCCGCTGACGTCGCGCTCGATCACCGGCGCGCAACTGCAGGTGCGCGGCAAGAGCCGCGTCGAGCGATCCGGCCGTCCTTCTGCAGGGCGCGGGCGAGGACGGCAGCGCGATCGCCGTCCTCAATCTCGATCGCGCCCATCGAGGCGGCGAATTACCGCTTCGTCGAGGTGCGGGCGCGCGGCGAGTTTCCCTCCGGCGGGCATGGACTTCGTCTGGCGCGTCCAGGGCAGCGACGACGACGGTGCACAAGGCGGAGGTCGTCGTCTCCGGCGGCCGCATCCTGCCGCTCACGCTCGGGTGCCGTCGACGGCTGGTCGGGCAAGGTGGTCGGACTGGGCGTGATCGCGCGGGGCGACTTCCGCGAGCCGTTCCTCGTGGAGAGCATCGAGTTGCGCCCGTCCTGGGTCGGGACCGACCATCGACACGCTGTTCTCGCACTGGCTCGAGTTCGAGCCCTGGGACGGCGGCTCGATCCACTTCATGGCGGGCGGCAACCCGTCGCTCAAGCACCCGCTGCCGCTTTTCCTCGGCATTTCCTTCGTCGTCGCGATCGGCCTCTACCTCCTGCTGATCGTGCTGGGCCACACGCGCTTCGAGCCGAAGGCCGCGCGTCGCCATCGCGCTCCTCGGCTGGGCCGTCGATCGACGTGCGCTGGCAGCTGAACCTGTGGCGGCAGCTCGACATGACGCGCTTCCAGTACGCGGGCAAGAGCTGGGAGGACAAGCGCCTCGCGGCGGAGGACGGGCGACTCTTCGCCTTCATGCGCGAGGCGAAGGCGAAGATCGGCGACGCGCCGGCGCACGTCTTCGTGTTCTGCGGACGAGGAATATCGACCGCGTGCGCGGCGCCTATCACCTCTATCCGAAAAACGTGAGCGTGCAACCGCGCCGGCAGTCGCTGTTGCCGGCGGCCACGTACAAGGCCGGGCGACGTGCTCGTCCTCTACCGCAAGCGCGGCGTCGAGTACAACGCGCGCGGAGAAGCGGCTGCGCTGGGAGGGCACGCAGGCGGTCGCGGCCGACCTCGGTCTACTTTCGCGCGGCAGCGCGGTGTTCCGCGTGCTGGGGCCGGGCTGATGGATGCGCTGCTGCTCGCCCTTCAGCGTGCTGCTGCCGTGGGCGGCGGGCACGCGCGTGGCTGCGCTTCCTGCCGAAGAGCCAGCCGCTGCCGTGGATCAACCGCGATCGGCTACGGCCATTTCATCGGCCTCCTGGCGCTGACGCTCCTGCATGCGCGCGCTCAGCCTCGCCGGGATGAAGTGGAATTTCTGGGTGATCGCGGCGCTGGTCGCGGCGTTCGGCGCGGTCGCCGTCGTGATCGGCCGCGGCAGGATCGGCACGGCACTCGCGATTCCGCCTGTGCGCGAGGAGTGGGCTGGGCTGGGGCGCCGGCAGGCGCATCCTCGTCGGCCTGCTCCTGGCCGCGACTCGCGGTGCGCTTCGCGGGCCTGCTTCTCGAGATCGTCTGGCGGCCGCTGTTCCCCTGGGATGCCTGGATGCAGTGGGCCACCAAGGCGCGCGTCTGGTTCGAGCTGGGCTACATGGCGCCCTTCGTGCCCGTTCGCGGAGTGGGTCGGCGCGGATGCCGCGCAGGTCTTCACCGACCCGACCCCGGGTATCCGGGCACGGTGCCGCTGCTGCAGGTGTGGAGCGCGCTCGCCATCGGCCGCTGGGACGACGCGCTGATGAACGTGCCCTGGTTCGCGTGCGGCGTGGCGCTCGCCTTCGCGTTCTACGGGCAGGTGCGCGCGTGGGGCGTCTCCGCGTTCCTCGCGATGGTCGGCACCTACCTGCTCATGAGCCTGCCGTTCCTGAATGTCCACGTGGCGCTGGCAGGCTATGCGGAACTGCACATGGCGGCGATCTACGGGCTTGCCGCGATGGCGTTCTTCCTGTGGGCGCGCGACGGCGATGCGCGGCAGGGGTGGCTCGCGCTGGTGCTGGCGCTGGCGCTGCCGCTCATCAAGAAGCCGGGCATCTTCTGGCTGATGTCGTTTCATCCCGGCCTACCTCATGGTGCTGCGGCCGCGCGTGGCGGCGATCGGTCTCGGCATCGCGGCGGTGGCGGGCGTCGGGCGTGATGTTCCTGCTGCGCGAGACGGGGGTGCGGATCTTCGGCTACGCGCTCACCGCGGACGTGAACGTCGCCGAGATCACGCAAGGCGCTCGGGCAGAACCTCTTCCAGATGGGCAACTGGAACCTCTTCTTCTGGCTGGTGCCGGCCATCGCGATCGCCGCGTGGCGCAGGCTCTTCGAAGGGCCGCTCGCCTCGATCACGACCATGGTCGCCTACGGCATCTACTTCCTCGCGATCGTCTTCTACTTCTCGATCGCCGGCGAGTGGGTGAGCGACTTCACGACCGTGAACCGCGCCGTCTTCCACATGGTGCCGCTCACCGCGTTCTGGGCGCTCGCGCTCACCGAACGCTTTCTGCACGCCCCGCCTCCCCCGCCGAAGCTCGCCTGACGTCGGACAGGTTCGGTACCAGGTACATGTACCTGGTACCGTCGGGAGTCAGAGGAACGGGGTGGCGGCGGAGAGGACGGCGTCGACGGAGAGGGCGTGCATGCAGCGCGGCGCGGGGCATTCGGCGGGCCCGCGCGAGCAGCGCTGCACCCAGGGGACGTGGCGCTTGAAGAGCAGGTCCTGGTCGCGGCAGGGGAAGGGGTCGATCGCGACGCTGGCGCCGGGGCAGTCGGCCCAGAAGCGGCCGGGGCCGCCCAGCAGCGGACCGCTCGGACCGTAGAGAACCACCGTCGGCGTGAATGCCGCGCGGCCGATGTGGGTGACGCTGGTGTCGCCCGTGACGACCAGGCGCGCATTCGCGACCAGGTCCCAGAGTTGCGCCAGGTCCAGCTGTCCCGGCGAAGGACTGCCTGGCGCTCGCTTCCGGGGATGGCGGCGACGAGCGCCTCCTCTCCCGGGCCGGCGCTCCAGCACGGGGTCACGCCGCGCTCCGCGAGGGCGGCCGCCACGCTCGCCCAGCGCTCCGGCAGCCAGGTCTTGTGCATCGAGCTGGCACCCACGTGCAGCACCGCATAGCGTCCCGCAGGACGATCGTAGGGACGGAACCCGGGCGCCTCCCAGGTGCCCCGCGCGAACGGTTCGGGCGGCGCGCCGGGCACGAGCGTGCCGACGAGATCGGACCACGCCATCGGCTCGTCGGGCATCGGCACGAAGTCCGTCACCGGCCAGCTCTTGTAGCCGGCGGGCTCTCCCGAAAACGCCACGATGCGCCGTGCCCCCATGGCGCGGGCGAGCCAGCTGTAGCGGGAGTCGCCGTTGATGAGCGCGAGATCGAACGGACCGAGCCGCCACAGCGCCGCCAGGCTCTCCGGGTCGCGCTCGCTCCAGCCCACCGCTTGCGCACCATAAGGCCGGTGCGCGAAGAGCGGCGCGAACGCGCGCGGCATCACGTGCACGATCTCGGCCGCGGGGTAGAGGCTGCGCAGCTTCGCCACGCAGCCGGTGAGCATGATCGTGTCCCCGAGCAGCGAGTGGTGCGGCAGCAGGATGCGCCGCGGCGGATCCTGCGCCAGCGCGTGCTCCAGCGAGGCATTGCCCGGCGCGGCCCGGCCCGGCAGCAACGTGTTGCGCAACGCCCGCGCGTAGATCGGCAGCCAGGTGCGCGCGCGCGTGGCCACGGACCTAGGCCTGCTTCACCACGCGCAGGTGGAAGTAGAGGCTGTTGGCCGGGAACATGAAGGCGAAGTGCTTCTCGTACTTGCGCGCGGAAAGCGCGAAGAGCCCGCGCGCGATGGAAGAGAGCGGAAAGGACTTCCCGAAGTCCATCTCGCGCGCCACCATCTCGAAGCGGCAGTCGGTGTAGAAGTTGGAGTGCCGCGTGTCGGTGGTGAAGTAGTCGAGCGACTCGTACGACAGGTGCCGCACGTGCGTGGGGTCCTGGTAGGAATACACGCTCGAGAAGTGCGGCGTGGTGATGAAGACGTCCGCACCCGGCCGGCCCGCGCGGTGGATCTCCTCCATCAGCTTCACCACGTCGGGGACGTGCTCGATCACGTTGCGGCAGAAGATCGCGTCGTAGGCGCCGCTTGCGACCGGGTAGGGAAAGACGCCGAGGTCGTGGCGGATGTCCGCCTCGCTCGCCACCGCGATGTCGATCCCGGTGGAGCCGGGAATCTTGTCCTTGCCGCAGCCGACGTCGAGGCACCTGCGCCCCTTCGCGAATGCCGCCATCTCTGCCGTGTTCATCATCCCCATCCTTGCAATGTGGCGGCGGGGGTCAGCGTCGCGACGCCCGCGCCACCGGCGTGAATACTTCCAGCATCCGGTTCACCATCTGCTCCTCGCCGAAGCGCTGCAATGCCGCCTCGCGGGCACGCGTGCCGAGGCGTGTGCGCAGGTTCGCGTCCGCCAGCAGCCGCGCGATCGCGGCGCGCAGGGCGGTCGGGTCCTCGGGCGGCACGAGGAGCCCCGTGTCGCCGTCCTGCACGATCTCGGCGATGCTCCCCACCGGCGTGGTGACCACCGGCAGGCCGCAGGACATGGCCTGCATGAGCGCCTGCGGCACGCCTTCGTTCGCATACGAGGGCAGGCAGAAGAGGTCGAAGGCCTGCAGCCACGGCACCACGTTCGTCTGGTTGCCCGTGAACAGCACGCGCTCGTCGATGCGCAGTTCCTTCGCGAGGGCCTCGAGCGCTTCGCGTTGCGGCCCGTCGCCCACCACCACCAGGCGCGCGCTGCGGTCGGCCAGCCCGGCAAAGGCATGGAAGAGGTGACGATGGCCCTTCCAGCTGCGCAGCGTGGCCACGATGCCGATCACCACGCCTTCGACGGCAAGGCCGAGAGCCGCCCTCGCCTCGCCCGCGGCGCCCGGCCTGAATACGTTGATGTCGATGCCGGTGGGAATCGAGATCACCCGCTCCGGGTCGACTCCCGTCTCCTCGATCACCTGCAGGCGCAGGCGCTCGCCGGTGGTGACGATGCGCCGCGACGCCGTCCCGTACAGCCAGCGCGTGAGGAGGTTGCGCGGCACCGGCGCGGAGATGTGGCGCGTGCGCACGATCGGCGGCGCGCGGCGCAGCAGGCACGCCGCCACGGCCGCGAGCCAGCTGTCGGTGGAGCTGTGCACGTTGATGACGTCGAACTCGCGCGAGCGCAGCAGCCCGATCATGCCGCGAACAGGCCGCGGACGACTTGCTGGCGATCGGGATGGCGATCGCATCGACGCCGAAGCGCGGCGCCTCCTGGAAGATGCGCGATTCGGCGGGGGCCGCGAGGGTGACGTCGTGGCCGCGCGCGGCGACTCCGCGCGCCTCGGTCAGGACGCGGATCTCCTGCCCGCCCCAGCCGAGCGACGATTCGGTGTGCAGGATGCGCAGGCGCTCGCCGGCCACCCTCACGCCCCCGCGAACTGCAGCCGGTGCAGGCCCGCGTACATCCCGCCGGCGGCCAGCAGTTCGGCGTGCGCGCCCTGCTCGACGATGCGTCCCCGCGAGAGGACCACGATGCGGTCGGCGTTCTCCACGGTGGAAAGGCGATGCGCGATGACGATCGTGGTGCGTCCCCGCATGAGGGTTTCCAGCGCCGCCTGCACCGCGCGCTCGCTTTCGGTGTCGAGGGCGGAAGTGGCCTCGTCGAGGAGCAGGATCGGCGCGTCCTTGAGGATGGCGCGCGCGATCGCGATGCGCTGGCGCTGCCCGCCGGAGAGCTTGGCGCCGTTCTCGCCGATCTCGGTGGCGAGCCCCTGCGGCAGCTCGCGGATGAAGTCCATGGCATGCGCGGCCTCGGCGGCGCGGATGATGTCGGACTCGGCCGCGCGTTCGCCCTGCCCGTAGGCGATGTTGGCGGCGACCGTGTCGTTGAAGAGCACCACGTTCTGCGAGACGAGCGCGATCTGCCGGCGCAGGCTCTCCAGCGTGAGCGTCTCCAGCGCGTGGCCGTCCAGGGTGATGCGTCCGGCCGTCGGGTGGTAGAAGCGCGGCAGCAGGTGGATCAGGCTCGACTTGCCGCTGCCCGAGGGCCCCACGAGGGCGACCGTCTCGCCGGCGCGGATGTCGAGCGTGATGTCGTCGAGCGCCGGATGCGTGCCGCTGCGGTAGGTGAGCGAGACGCCCTCGAAGCGCACCGCGCCTGTCGCGCGCGCAAGCTGCGTGGTGCCGCGGTCGTCTTCCTGCTTCTCGTCGATGAGGCCGAAGACGCTTTCGCAGGCGGCCAGCCCGCGCTGCAGGTGCTCGTTCACGCCGGTCAGGCGCTTGAGCGGCTGCAGCAGCATGCCGGTGGCGGCGATGAATTCGACGAAGCGGCCGATGTCGGTGTTGCCCGCGAACGCCTGCTGCGCGGCGAAGTAGATGATGGCGGCGACCGCGCAGGCGACGAAGAGCTGCGTCACCGGCACCGTGGCCGCGGCGGCGGCGGCCTGCTTCATGTTGTAGCGGCGGATCAACTGCGCGGCCTTGGTGAAGCGCTCGCTCTCGTAGGCCTGGCCGCCGAAGATGCGCACCACGCGCTGGTTGCTGATGGCCTCGTCCAGCACCTCGGCCACGCCGCCGACGGCCTTCTGGCTGGCGCGGCTCGTGTCGCGCAGCCGCCGGCTGAAGTAGCGCACGGCCAGCGCCAGCGGCGGGATGACGACGAAGGTGATGAGCGTGAGCCGCCAGTTCGACCACACCAGGATGGCCAGCAGCGCCGCGATGGTCACGGTGTCGCGCACCAGCGTCGCCAGCACGCTGGTCGAGGCGGAGGCGATCTGCGTCACGTCGTGCGTGAAGCGCGACACCATCCGCGCCGTGGTCACTTCGTCGAAGTAGGCGGGCGGCAGGCGCAGCACGTTCGCGAACATGGCGCCGCGCAGGTCGAGGATCACCTTGTTGTTGACCCACTGCGTGAGGTAGCCGGAGGTGAAGCTGGCCAGCCCGCTCACGAGGAACACGGCGACCACGCCCAGCGGGATGAGGATCGCAAGGTCGCGGTTGCGGTTCACGAACAGTTCGTTGACCAGCGGGCCGGTCAGCTTCACCAGCGCCGCATCGGAGAGCCCGCCCACGATCATCGCGGCGATGGCCGCGAAGAGCGCGGCCCGGTAGGGCCACACGTGCTTGAGGAGCCGCCGGTAGAGCGCGCGGCCGTCGGGCTGGGGGGCGGTCATCGCCGCATTATCCCAGTTTGCCCGCCAGCAGCCGCTCGTACAGGGCGAGGTACTCGCGCCCCATGGCCTCGGGCGTGAAGGGCGCCACGGCCGCGCGGGCCGCCGCGCCCATGCGCTGGGCCGTGGGAGGATCGATGCGCTCGAGGCAGTCGGCGAGTCCGGCGATGTCGAGGGCGTCGCGCACGTAGCCGGTCTCGCCCTCGGTGAGGATCTCGGCGGCGCCGCAGGTCGTGCTCGTGACCACGGGCAGGCCCGCGGCCATGGCCTCGAGCGCGGCGTTGGGGAACGGGTCGTAAAGCGTGGGCAGGGCGAACGCGTCCGCGGCCGCGAGGTAGGGGCGCACGTCGGAGACGCCGCCGACGAAGCGCACGCGTTCGGCGATCCCGAGCCGCGCGGCGAGCGACTGGTAGCGCGCGGCGCGCTTGTCCTTGCCGACCACCAGCGCCCACGCAGGCTCGCGCCGCCGGGCGAGCGCGCGCAGGAAGGGCTCCACGCCCTTGCGCTCGAAGCCCGAGCCCACGAACGTGAACACCATGGCATTGCGCGGAATCGAGAACTGCCCGCGCACCGCGGAGCCGAGTTCCTCGTGCAGGCCCGGATGGAAGCGCGCGCTGTCGACGGCGTTGCGGATGAGCACGAGCTTCTCCGCGGGCGTGGCGAAGCGCTGCGCGATCTCGCCGCGCACCATCTCCGAATTGCAGATCACGGCCTTCAGGCGCGGTGCGGTGAAGAGCGCGCGTTCCGCGGCGAGCAGGTAGCGATGGTGCGGCGAGAGCGCCGTGGCCAGGCGCGCGGGCGGCGACTGGACGCGCGCGCGCTGTTCCAGCCACACCGCGTGCACGCCGTCGCCGGCGCGATAGACGTCGCAGCAGGCGATGCGCTCGTGCGACTGCACCAGGTCGAAGTGGCGCCGCGCCAGCTCCGCGCAGACCGCGCGCGCGAAGCTGCGGTCGCGCCAGAGGCTGCCGATGTAGAACGGGTCGAGGACGATGGCGCTGCCGTCGGCTCCGGGCCAGCGCCGCGTGACGAGGGTGAGCGAGGCGCCCTGGTTCCCGAGCGCCGCGATGGCCGCCTGCACGAAGCGCTCGGCGCCGCCGAACGCGTCGAAGCGGCTGCGCACCAGGGCCACGCGGGGGCCGGGCCTGCCTCGCCCCCGCGCGGTGGAGCTCACGGCTGCGCGAGGAGCTCGTTGATGGCGGCGTGCACCTGCGCGACCGGCAGGCGGGTGAGGCATTCGCTCACCTTGCTGCCGCCGCAGCCGTCGTTGCCGCAGGGACGGCAGGAATCATTGCTGGCGACGATCCGGTGCGCCACGCGCCACGGCCCCCATTCGCGATCGCCGCTCGGGCCGAACAGCGCCACGACGGGCGTGCCCATGGCCGCGGCGATGTGCATGGGCGCGGAGTCGACGCCGACGAAGAGCCGCGCGCGGGCGGTGAGCGCGCCCATCTCGCGCAGCGTGAGCTGCCCCGAGAGGTCCGTCACGGCGACGTCCGCCCGCTCGAGGATCCGCTTCACGATCGCCTGCTCGCGGGCATTGGGCGCGCCGGTCACCACCACCTTGTGGCCGTCGCGCACCAGCAGGCGCAGCAGCTCCGCATTGCGCTCGTCGGTCCAGGCCTTGAAGAGCCAGCGCGAGGTGGGGTGCACGTGCAGGAACCCCTTGGCGCCGAGGCCGTGCTGCGCGAGGAGCGCGTCCACCTTCGCCTCGGCCTCCGCGCCGGGCACCATGACGAGGCCCTTTTCCTCCTCCTGCGGGTAGATGCCCATGCGGCGCAGCGCGTCGAGGTTGGACTCGACGGTGTGCCGCGGCAGGGCCTTCGGCGAGGGATAGCGGTGGGTGAAGCTCGCCTTCCAGAACCAGGAGTCGCGCGATGGTGCGACCGACCAGCGCGGGCGCAGGAGCTGCGTGAGCCACGCGCCGCGCCAGTGGTCGGTGAGGTGGACGATCAACTGGTAGCGGTGCTCGCGCAGGCGCGCGAGGAGCGCCGCCTCGTGCCGTGCCTGCTCCAGCAGCCCCTGCCGCTTCCACTCGCGATCGATGGTGTGGATGTGGGCCACGCCCGGATGCCCCGCCAGCATGTCGCGCGTGTCGGAATACACCAGCGCGTCGATGCGGGCTTCCGGCGCGCGGGCCGACAGCACCCGGAAGACGGGCGAGGTGAGCAGCACGTCGCCGTGATGGCGCAGTTTCACCACCAGCACGCGCCGCAGGGAGTCGACGCCGATCGGGTCGGGGACCATGGTTGGGGACAGGTTGCCTTATCAACGAAGCGAAGTTGGAGTTACGTCACCACACCTGCGGACGAGACCTGTCCCCGTCAAAACCCCTCGAAGCGCACGTTGAGCCGAAACGATTGCCGTGGCGCATCGTAGCCCACCGCGTGCTCGTAGCGCTTGTCGAACAGGTTGGTGGCGGTGAGCTCGATGTTCCAGCCCTTGCCGGCGGCATAGCGCACCGTCGCGTCGGCGATCGCGTAGCCCGGCAGGCGCGAGGCCGGCGCCTCGTTGGCGGAATCGTAGCGGTCCGCGCTCGCGGTGACGCCCCCGGAGAGCGACCAGGTGCCCCAGCTGCGCGAGGCCTCCACGCGCCCGAAGTATTCGGCGCGGCCCTGCAGCCTGTAGCCGGTGTCCTCGTCGCGCGGCCGCTGGCCGGTGGCCGAGGCCTTCACGCGCACGCCCCACCACGCCTCGCCCTCGATGGAGCCCTCGAGGCCGTGGATGCGGGCGCGGTTCACGTTCTGCATCGTCGGGTAGACGTAGGTGATGAGGTCCTCGATGCGGTTGTCGAACCACGTGATCCGCCACGGCCACGGCGACGCTCGGCGCGCTGCGCAGGCCGAATCTCCAGGCTCTTGCTGCGCTCGGGGCGCAGCTCCGGGTTGGGCACGTAGAAGTCCGAGGCGGGGGCGTAGAGGTCGAAGAAGGTGGGCGCGCGAAAGCCGCGCCCGGCGGTCGTCGTGAGCAGTCCCACGCCCGGCCACGGCGCTCCGTAGCTCACGCTGCCGGTGTTGCGCCCGCCGAACTGGTCGTCGTCGTCGCGGCGCACGGAGGCCTCGAGGAGCTGGCCCTGCAGGTTCTCCTTGATCGCGAGGAAGCCCGAGTTGGTGTCGCGGCGCGTCTGCGTGAACGCCGTGTCCGAGAGCACCTCCTGGCGCACCGTCTCGAGGCCGGCGATGACGGTGCCCAGCTTGGTGCCGAACTCGTTCGTCCACGACGCCTGCGCCTGGCGCGTCTCGAAGCGCGACGGGACGTAACCCTCGATCTCCAGCTTGTCGCGCCCCTCGCCGAGGGTCACGCGGCTCAACCACCACGGCTCGAAGTAGCGGAACGAGCTCAGCTGCGCGCCGGCGAGCGTCTGCTTGTTGATGTCGTTGGCGAAGCGCCCGGTGGCATCGGGACAGCCGTCGTAGTGCGCCTTGCCCTGGCTCACCCAGCCGGCGAGCGTGATCGTCTCCCCGTTCCACGCGTTGGCGACCACCTTCAGGTTGGCGTAGCCGTTCTCGTAGGGGTCGCGATCGGGGTCGTGGCAGTAGGCGCGGTCGTTGGTGGCGCTCGGGGCATCGACCTTGCGCGCGCCGGCGGCAAAGGAGACGGTGGTGTCGCGATCGATGGCGGTGAAGCCCACGCTCGCATTCATGTCCGAGTCGGTGCCGTACGCGGCCGTGCCGAAGAGGCGCGGCCGCACCGAGGCGCGCGTGAAGACCTGCACCACGCCGCCGATCGCGTCGGGGCCGTAGAGACTGGAGAGCGGGCCCTTCACCACCTCGATGCGCTCGATGAGATCGAGGGGAATGTTCTCGAGCGACGTGGTGCCCACGGTGGCGGAGCTCACGCGCAGGCCGTCGACCAGCACCAGCGTCTGGCCGGCGTTGGCGCCGCGCAGGAAGATGCCGACGGGCTGCCCCGGCCCGCCCGTGCCGCGGAACTCCACCTGCGCCTCGCGCTGCAGCAGCTCGGCGAGCGACACGGGTCCGGCGCGGTCGATTTCCTCGCGCGTGATGACGACCACGTCGCGCAGCGCATCGACCGCCCGCTGCGGGCTGCGCGTGGCGGTGACGACCATCGAATCGAGCGACTGGAAGGCGAGGGTGGGTGCGGGAGACGCGTACTGCTGCGCCTGGGCGCCCAGCACCACGGCGGCGGCGAGACCGGCCAGTGGCGAGAATTTCATGAGTCGACGTTCCTTCGGTCCGCGCGAGCCAGCGTCCCCGCAGGCTCGCAGATGCAATTCCCCCTGAAAAAAGGGGCCGTCGCGTACGGGCCGGTCTCCGGGCTCGCCAGTCTTGACCCCCGCCTTCCCGCGGGGCTTTGCCGCAGTGGCATCGAGGGGGTCCGCACTGGCTTACCGTTGCGGGGGCAGCGCCGGCATTCCACCGGCTTCCCGAGCACCCGGGCGCAACCGCGATGATACGCCCGGGACTGCCGGCGGGCCTATTGTTACATTCGAAACCACTTTCAAATTAGGCGCTTACACGTTGACGCGGATATGCTTTTCCAATAGGGTGACGGCATGGATTCCGAGCTCTCCGCACTCGAGGCGAAGATCGAACAGGCGGTCGCGCAATTGAAGCAGTTGCGCGACGAGGGACGTGAACTTCGCCAGCAACTGGCCGCACGGACCGACGAGAACGTGCGCCTCGCCGAAAAGCTCGCCGCCGCCAAGACGCGCATCGAGGCGCTGCTCAAGCAGATCCCCGAGACCGAGCCATGAGTGCGCACGACGCAAAGGCGGCCGACAAGGGCGTCACCATCCAGATTCTCGGCCGCGATTTCCGCGTCGCCTGCCCGGAGGGCGAGGAAAAGCAGCTGCAGGCCTCGGTGGAGTACGTCAATCGCCGCATGAAGGAACTGCGCGATACCAGCAAGGTCACGGGCAACGAGCGCATCGCCATCATGGCCGCACTGAACATCGCCCACGAATTCCTCGCGCAAAAGCCGGCGAAGGCCGCACCCGGCGTTGACGGTGCGGACTTTCGGCGTAGAATCGCCGCGATGCAGGAGACGCTGGATTCGGCGCTCGCCGCCGACCAGGACAAGCTCTTCTAGCAATAGGCAGGGACTGTCCCTGTTTGTCGCCGGTTTCCTGCGGTGTTCGTCCGGGCTTACATCTTCGAGCCGATAATCTGTTAAGCATGGACGCCCGCCTAATGAGTGCTATTGTGCGCGTCCCATGCGGATGTACCTGCGGCACTCGGTGGACGACCGCCTTGAACCTGTGGGTTCGAGTGCGGCCCGGACGAACACCGCAGGAAATCGCGAAATGATGTCCTACTGGCTCATGAAATCCGAGCCGGACGAGTTCTCGATCGACGATCTCGTCCGCGCGCCGAAGAAGGCCACGCCGTGGTTCGGCGTGCGCAACTACCAGGCCCGCAACTACATGCGCGACGCGATGCGCGTCGGCGACGGCGTGCTCTTCTATCACTCCAGCTGCGCGGTGCCCGGCATCGCCGGGCTGGCGGAGGTGGCCAGCACGCCCTACCCCGATGCGACGCAGTTCGACCCGAAGAGCCCGTACTTCGATCCGAAGTCCACGCGCGAGAATCCGCGCTGGGTGCTGGTCGACGTGAAGCTCGTGCGCAAGACCCGCCTCGTGTCGCTCGATGAGCTGCGCACCCGCGCCGAACTCGCCGACATGGTGGTGCTGCGCCGCGGCAACCGCCTTTCCATCACGCCGGTCACGCCGCGCGAGTGGAAGATCCTCGCGAAGACTCGCCGCGCCCGATGCCCGGTGATCCGCTCACCTGGCTGATCTACGCCGCCCTCGGCGTCTTCGTCGGTTTCTTCTCGGGGCTGCTCGGCATCGGCGGCGGTTCGATGATCGTTCCCACGCTGGGACTCGCGTTCGTCGCCTTCGGCTTCGCGCCGGAACTGGTGATGCACCTGTCGCTCGGCACCTCGCTCGCGGCGATCATTCTCGCCACCGCTTCCGGCGCCCGGGCGCACCATGCGCACGGCGCCGTGCGCACCGACATCGTGCGGGCGCTGGCGCCCGGCATCGCGCTGGCGGGGGTCGCCGCCGGAGCCATCGCACGCGCGGCACCCGTGGCCTTCCTCAAGGTCTTCTTCCTCGCCTTCGTCTGCTACGTCACCCTGCAGATGCTCTTCGGCCTGAAACCCACGCGCGTGCGCCCGATGCCGGGCACCGCGGGCCTGGTGGGAGCCGGCGCGCTGATCGGCGGCCTGTCCGGGCTGGTCGGCGTCGGCGGGGCGATGATCTCGGTGCCCTTCATGACGATGTGGGGCGTGCCGTTTCACGTCGCCATCGGCACGTCGGCCGCGATCAGCTTCGTGGTGGCCGTTGCGGGCACGGCGGGCTATGTGGCCGCAGGGCTCACGGCGCCCGTCGCTGCCCGAGTGGACGGTCGGCTACGTCTACCTGCCGGCCCTCCTGGGCATCTCGGTCACGAGCGTCTTCGTCGCGCCCCTGGGCGCGAGGCTCGCGCACCGCCTGCCGGTGGGCCACCTCAAGAAGGCCTTCGCGGTGTTCCTGTTCGCGCTGGCCGTGAAGCTCTTCACCGCGCTCTGAGGCGCCGCGCGGCAGCGCGAACGGCTGGCGCGGCGTAAAATTCCCGTCTTCAGCCCGAAGATGCCCACTCCCCATTGAAGATCCTCATCCTCGGCGCCGGCCAGGTCGGCGCCAGCGTGGCAGAGAGCCTCGTCTCGGAGAAGAACGACGTCACGGTCGTCGACACCAGCGCGGAGCGCCTGCGGGACCTGCAGAACCAGTTCGACCTGCGCACCGTCGTCGGCAACGCGGCGCACCCCGAGGTGCTCGCCGAGGCCGGCGCCGCCGACACCGACATGCTCTTCGCGGTGACCGCGAGCGACGAGACGAACCTGGTGGCCTGCAAGGTGGGGCACGCGGTCTTCAACATCCCGATGCGCATCGCGCGCATCCGCTCCACGTGGTTCGAGCGCCATCCGGACCTGCTCGAGGGCGACTGCTTCTCGGTGAGCCACGCGATCTGCCCCGAGCAGATCGTCACCGAGTACATCCGGAAGCTGATCGAGTTCCCCGAGGCGCTGCAGGTGGCGGAGTTCGCCGGCGGCAAGATCGACGTGGTGGCGGTGCGGGCGGTGGAGGGCGGCCCGATCGTGCGCCACCCGCTGCGCGACCTCGAGAAGATGCTGCCGACCATCGACGTCAAGGTCGCCGCGATCTACCGCAACGACCAGGCGATCCCGCTCGCGCCGGAGACGGTGGTGCAGGCCGGCGACGAGGTGTTCTTCGTCGCGGCCTCCGAGAACATCCGCGAGGTGATGTCCCACATGCGCCACGTCGACCGGCCGGTCGAGCGCGTGATCATCGCCGGCGGCGGCAACATCGGCCTGCGGCTCGCCCGCGCGCTCGAGGGACGGCTCAACGTGAAGGTGATCGAGTCCTCGAAGCGGCGCTGCGAGGTGCTCGCCGGGCAGCTCGCCTCGACGCTCGTGCTGCACGGCGACGTGAGCAACGAGGACCTGCTCGGCGACGAGAACGTGGACGAGACCGACCTCTTCGTCTCCGTCACCAACGACGACGAGGCGAACATCATGTCGGCGCTGCTCGCCAAGCGCATGGGCGCGCGGCGCGTGATCGCGCTCATCAACCGCCGCGCCTACGGCGACCTGATGCAGGGCGGGCAGATCGACATCGCCATCTCGCCTGCGCAGGCCACGCTCGGGCAGCCTCCTCGAGCACGTGCGCCGCGGCGACGTCGTGGCCGTGCACAGCATCCGGCGCGGCAGGGCCGAGGCGCTGGAGTTGATCGCCCACGGCGACCGCAAGACTTCGCGCGTGGTCGGCCGGAGGATCCGCGAGGTCGACCTTCCCCCGGGAGCGGCCATCGTCGGCTTGATCCGCGACGGCCGGGTGATCGTCGCCGAGGACGACGGGCACACGATCGAGACCGACGACCACGTCGTCATCTTCCTCACCAAGAAGCGCATGCTGCCGAAAGTGGAAAAGCTCTTCGAGGTCGGGGTGGGCTTCTTCTAGGCCATGGCGGGCCCCCTGCCGCCGCAGCGCCGGGCGCCCGCCGGCGCGCCGCGCACCATCGACGCGGTCCTGCGCTATTTTCCGGTGCTGCACGTGCTGTCGGGCGCGGTGCTGCTCTTCACGCCGGCGTACTTCGTGCCGCTCGCCTTTTCGCTCTCCCTCGCGGACGGCCGCCACGGCGCCTACGTCACGGGGTTGCTCGTGTCCCTGGTCGCGGGTCTCTTCCTGTTCTTCGCCACGCGCGGCAAGCACCGCCGCGAGCTGCAGCCGCGCGACGGGTTCCTGCTGGTGTCGCTCGTGTGGACCGTGGTGCCGGCCTTCGCCACGGTGCCGCTCCTCATCGCCATTCCGGGACTCAGCTTCACCGATGCCTATTTCGAGGCGGTCTCCGGCATGACCACCTCGGGCGCCACGGTGCTCTCCGGGCTGGACGCGCTGGAGCCCTCGGTCAACATCTGGCGCGCGCTCCTCGTCTGGGTCGGCGGCATGGGCATCATCGTGCTGGCGGTCGCGATCCTGCCGCTGCTGGGCGTGGGCGGCAGCCAGCTCTTCAAGGCCGAGAGCCCGGGGTGCATGAAGGACACCAAGCTCACGCCGCGCATCGGCGACACGGCCAAGGGCCTGTGGGGCGTGTACTCCGCCGTCACCGCTGCCTGCATCGTCTCCTTCCACCTGGCCGGGATGACCTGGGTCGATGCGGTGATCCACGCCTTTTCGACCATGGGCCTGGGCGGGTTCTCGTCGCACGACGACAGCTTCGCCTACTTCCGGTCGCCGGCAATCGAGTGGGTGACCGTCTTCTTCATGCTGGCGGCGAGCCTCAACTTCGCCACGCACTTCCTGGCGGTGCGCAAACGCTCGCTCGCGCCCTACGTGGTGGACACCGAGGCGCGCAGCGTCATGATCTGGATGGTCGGATCGGTCGTCGGAATCGCGGTCTTCCTCGTCGCGCAGGACTTCTACCCGGACTTCGCGACCGCGCTGCGCTATGCCGCCTTCAACGTCGTGTCGGTCGCCTCGACGACCGGGTTCGCCTCGACCGACTACGCGCAGTGGCCGGTCTTCGCGCCGGTCTGGATGATCTTCCTGTCGTGCTTCGCCACGAGCTCGGGCTCCACCGGCGGCGGCATCAAGATGGTCCGCGCCATCGTCCTCTTCAAGCAGGCCGGACGCGAGATGACGCGCATCATCCACCCGCGCGCGGTGCTGCCGGTGAAGTTCGGCGAGCAGGTCATCGAGAACAACGTGATCTTCGCCGTGCTCGCCTTCATGCTCATGTACGGCGGCACGGTGATCGTGATGACGATGCTGTTGCTCGCCACGGGCCTCGACGCCATCTCGGCGATCACCGCGGTGCTCGCCTGCATCAACAACATGGGCCCGGGCCTCGGCCTGGTGGGCCCGGCGGCGAACTACTCGGTGCTGAGCGATTTCCAGACCTGGGTCTGCACCGTCACCATGCTTCTCGGGCGGCTCGAGCTCTTCACGATGCTCGTGCTCTTCACCCCGGCGTTCTGGCGGAAGTAGTCCGCAACGCGCCGAGGACCGCGCCGGCGAGCGACCAGGCGAGCAGCGCGTTGTGGCGCACGAGGAAATCGTCGGTCATGTTGCGGATCGCGAAGCCGGCAACCAGCACCAGTCCGAGCGTGGCGATGGCCCGGGCCCGGGCGCCCGGCCGCGAGGCCCGCGGCCATTTCGCGAACCAGCGCCACCACCATCCACGCGAAGAGGGCCAGCCCGACGAGCCCTCCCTGCAGGAGGACGTTGAGCAGCGTGTTGTGCGCGTGCGCGTGCTTGGGATTGTCCACTCCCGGCGTGACGAACATGCGGAAGTCGTACTGCAGGATGCCGCGCCCGTAGCCGTGCCCGGCGAGGGGCGCGTCGCCATGGCGGCGTGCCGCGTAATCCCAGATGGCGGGTCGCGGGTCGTGCGCGAGCTGCGCCTCGGCGGCGTGCGGGGTGCCGGCAAGGCGCGCCGTGCGCTGTTCGAGCGACGCCGCGAACAGGATGGCGAACGCCAGCATGGCACCGGCGGTCACGGCGAGGATCCGGGTGCGCCGCGGGGCCGGCAACGCCGGCCACGAGAGGGCTACCGCAAGCACGGCCATCGCGGCGAGCGCCACCCAGGCGATGCGATTGTCGTTCCAGGACATGACGTAGAGCGTGAGGAGGGCGGTGGCCGCGAGGAGCGCCTGCCGGCCGCGAGCCGCCGGGCCCGGAGCGCAGGGAGAGCCAGGCGAGGAGCGGCGCGGCCAGCAGCACGTGCGTGGAGTAGAAGCCCGCGTCACCGTGCCAGCGGCCGGGCTCCCACCACCCGTCGTGACGAGCTGCGCCACGGCGACCAGGCGCCAGGGCAGCGAGACCCGCGGATGAGGCTCCAGGCCCACAGATCGATCTCCGCGGCCCCTGTCGTCACCGCATGGAAGACGAGAAAGGCAATGCAGGGGTAGAGCAGGCCCGGCCGCAGCTCCGACATCGAGTAGGCAGGATCGACGCTCCAGGAAACCGAGGCGATGCACCAGGCGCAGTAGGCGACGATGGGCGCGAGAACGCTCCACGAGGGAAGCCGGGGCCTCGCCACGGCGTTCGTCGCGACGCCGTAGAGAACGCACGCGGTCGCCGCCGCAAGGAGGGCGTTGCGCAGCGCCGCACTCGACGAGAAGGGCAGGACGAAGAGGAATGCCAGCAGCAAGGGACTGTGGCGGCCTTGGCGGAGGCCGGTCGCGCGTCTTGCCCGGGGAAAGCCATGGCGCCCGTGGACGCCTAGATGCCGCACCAGCGCCGCATGAGCGTGGCGAATACATCCACCGACTGCTCGATGCGCGCAGCCGAACACCATTCGTCCGTCTGGTGGGCGAGCTTCGGCTCGCCGGGGCCGAGGATCACCGCGGGCGGGCCGCCGTAGCCTTCCTTGAGGAAGGCGCCGTCGGTGGAGAAGGTGATCGTCTTCGGGGCCGGGCGACCCTCGAGGAACGGCGTGCAGACCTCGAAGACTTCCTGCACCCAGTCATCGGCCGGCTCGGTGTAGAGCGATGGCGTGTCGACGATCTGCCGGACCGTCGCGCCGCGGGGCCCCAGCAGGTGCTCGAGCGAATGGCACAGGTGCGCGTGGTCGACGCCCGGCACGGTGCGCACGTCGAGCGTGATCTTCGCGGAATCGGGCACGGAGTTGGTGTTGAGCCCGCCGCGGATGGTGCCCACGTTGAGGGTCGGGCTGCCCATCACCGGGTGCGAATCGACCGGGAAGCGGAATCCCTCGAGGTCGCCGATCACGCGCGCCATCTTGAGGATGGCGTTGTCGCCGACCTCGGGCATCGAGCCATGGGCCGTGACGCCGGTGGTCTCGATCTCGAACCAGGCCAGCCCCTTGTGCCCGACGTAGGGGTAGTTGGCCGTCGGCTCCGCCACCACGATGGCACCGGCGCGGTCGAGGAGCTTCCGGTCGGCGAGGTACTTCGCCCCTTCGCAACCGACCTCCTCGCTGGCGGTGATGACGAGGACGATGCCGGGGGTGTTGACGAGCCGCGGCGCCAGTTCGACGGCGGCGGCCACGAAGGCGGCGATGCCGCTCTTCATGTCGGTCGAGCCGCGGCCGTAGAGGCGATCGCCGTCCGTCTCGCCCGCGAAGGCATCCCGGGTCCACGGCTTGGCTCCCAGGGGGACGGTGTCGATGTGCCCCGTGAAGCAGATCGGCGGGCGATCGGGATCGCCGCCGATCTCGGCGATGAGGCTGGTGCGCGCCTCGGCGAACTCGTGGTACGCGGTGCGGAAGCCCGCCGCCTCGAGGATCGCGCCGAGATGGCGCGCGCAGGCGCGCTCCATGCCCGGCGGGTTGATGGTGTTGAAGGCGAGGAGCTCCCGGGTGAGGGCCCGGGGGTCGATGCGGGTCTTCATGCGTGTCGGCCGCTGCTCAGTGACCCTTCAGCCGCTGGCGGCGCCGCCGTACCCAGTGATTGAGCGTTTCCACGGCCACCGAAAAGAAGAGCGCGAAGTAGACGTAGCCCTTGGGCACGTGCAGGCCGAAGCCGTCGGCGATGAGGATCACGCCGATCAGGAGCAGGAAGGAGAGCGCCAGCATCTTCACCGTCGGATGCGCGGCGACGAAGTTCGCCAGCGGGTTCGAGGCGATGATCATGATGATCATCGCCACCACCACCGCGACCACCATGACCCACAGCTTGTCGGCCATGCCCACCGCGGTGATGACGGAATCCAGGGAGAAGATGATGTCGATGATGGCGATCTGGATCACGACGCCGCGGAAGGTGACGCCCGCCGCGCCCGCATGATCGTCCGCCTTTTCCTCGTCGTGCTCCACCATCTCGTGGATCTCGACCGTGGCCTTGTAGAGCAGGAAGAGGCCGCCGCCGATCAGGATCATGTCGCGCCACGAGAAGCCCTTGTCCGACCACGGTGAACACCGGCTCCGTGAGCCCGACGATCCACGCCAGCGTGGCCAGCAGCATGAGCCGCGTGATGAGCGCCAGCGCCAGCCCCACCTTGCGGCCCAGCGCGCGCTGGTGGGCGGGAAGGCGCCCGGTCAGGATCGCGATGAAGACGAGGTTGTCGATCCCGAGGACGATCTCGAGGGCGGACAGCGTGACGAGGGAGAGCCAGATTTGCGGATCCGTGATCCAGGCGAAAGTGAAGAATTCCATGGCGAGCGCAGGGGTTTCGGATCGGATATTCTCTCATGCATGTTCGCAAGGCTCCTCCTCCTGTTTCTGCTCGCCGCGTTTCCCGCGGCCGGCCAGGACTACGCGCGCGAGAAGCGCTGGGCCGACGAGGTCGTGCCCAACCTGGTGGTGGGCGACGCGGTCTGGCTGGAGACTTCCGCCGGGCGCAAGTTCCTCGCCATCCACGCGCCGGCGGCGAAGCCGAAAGGCGCGGTGGTGATCGTGCACGGCATCGGCGTGCATCCGGACCATGGCGTGATCGGCGTCCTGCGCACGAAGCTCACCGACCTCGGCTGGACCACGCTCTCCATCCAGATGCCGGTGCAGGCGGCCGATGCGCGCTCCGAGGCGTACTATCCCGCGCTGTTTCCGGAGTCGCTGGATCGGATCGCACGCGCAGCGGCCTGGCTCGTCGCGAAGGAAGGACCGAAGGTCGCGGTCGTTTCGCACAGCCTGGGCGCCTGGATGGCCAACGCCTACTTCGACGAGACCGCGATCGCGCCGTTCAAGGCGTGGGTCTGCCTGGGCGTCACCGGCGGCTATAGCCTGGCCACGTGGTTCAGCCCGCGGCCCATCCTCGACGTCTACGGCGAGTACGACCTTCAGCCCGCGGTCGACGCCGCCTGGCGCCGCCGCCTCACGCTTGCCTCGGCGCCGGAGGGATCGCGGCAGGTGATGATCGCGGGCGCCGACCACTTCTACGCCGGCAAGGAAGACGAACTGGCGCGCACCGTCTCCGGGTGGCTCGCGGAAGTGCTGCGCTAGCTTCCGCGCCGCTCCTTCCCTGGGAAGGCAGCAGTTCCAGCTCGACCAACTTCGCGCGCGTCTCGGCGAGACCCCGCACGACGTGCGCCTCGATGCCGAACGCGCGGGCGCCGGCGACGTTGACGATGTTGTCGTCGAAGAACACGGCATCCTCCTTCGCCACACCCAGTTCCGCCAGCGCGATCGCGAAGAAGTCGTGGTCGGGCTTGATCGCGCCGACCTGGAACGAGGCGATGACGCGCTCGACGCGCTCGAAGATGCCGTAGGACTCGGCGATCGGCCAGTGCACGCCGCTGATGTTGGTGAGGATGGCGGTGCGATGCCGGCTGGCGAGCGCGTCGAGCATCTCGTGCACGCCCGCGTAGGGGCTGTGCAGCCAGCCGGTGAAGTGCGCGAGGAATTCCTCGGGCGTGAGGGCGATGCCGAACTCGTCCACGGCCTGCGCGGCGAAAGCGAGGCTCTCGAGGCGTCCCGTCTCGTGGGCGCGCACGGCCGGCGAGTGCAGCCACCGGTGCCAGAGCTCGTCGCGGGTGAGCTCGCCGCCGATCATCTCCAGGAAGGGCTGCTCGCCGCCCAGTTCGACGAGCACGCCGCCCATGTCGAGGAGGACGGTCGGCATCAGGCGGTGAGGCGGCGCAGCGCCTCCTGGTACTTCTCGGAGGTCTTGAGCGCGACCTCGCGCGGCACGTCCGGCGCCGGAGGCTTGCGCGCGAAGCCGATCGAGTCGAGCCAGTTGCGCACGTACTGCTTGTCGAAGCTCTCCGGGCTTTCGCCCACCCTGTACGTCGCGAGCGGCCAGAAGCGCGAGGAGTCCGGCGTGAGGATCTCGTCGATGAGGTGCAGGCGATCCCTGGCGTCCACGCCGAACTCGAACTTGGTGTCGGCGATGATGATGCCCTTGGTGAGCGCGTATTCCGCCGCGGCCGTGTAGAGCTTGAGGGCGACGTCGCGCATTTCGTTGGCGCGCGCCTCGCCGACGATGGCGACCATGCGCTCGAAGGGGATGTTCTCGTCGTGCATCCCGGCTTCCGCCTTGGTGGCGGGCGTGAAGATGGGCTGCGGCAGCTTCGCGGCGCGCTCGAGCCCCGGCGGGAGGCGGATGCCGCAGACGCTCTGCGACTCGCGATACTCCTTCCAGCCCGAGCCCTCGAGGTAGCCGCGCACGACCGCCTCCACCAGCAGGGGCTTGAAGCGCCACACCACGATCGAGCGGCCGCGCACCTGTTCGCGCTCCTCCGCGGCGACCACGCTCTCCGGGTCGATGCCGGTCAGGTGGTTCGGCACGATGTGCGCGAGCTTCGCGAACCAGAAGTTGGCGACCTCCGTGAGGACGCGCCCCTTTTCCGGGATCGGCGTGGGCATGACGACGTCGTAGGCGGACAGCCGGTCGCTCGCGACCAGCAGCATCTTGTCGTCGCCCACGGCATAGATGTCGCGCACCTTGCCGCGCGCGAGGAGCGGGAGGGACTTGAGGCTCGATTCGTAGAGATCCATGGCGGGCTTCCGAAGTGGACCGGGCCGCGCGACGGCGGCCCGGCCGGTTTGGCTGGGGGCGTTGCCGGGGGCTAGACCACGACCGCCTTGAGTTCGCCCTTCGCGTAGCGCGTCGCCATGTCCTCGAGCGAGATCGGCGCGAGCTTCGAGGCCTGGCCGGCGCAGCCGAATTGCTGGTAGCGCAGCTTGCAGATCTCCTTGGCGGCGGCGCGCGCGGGCTTCAGGAAGTCGCGCGGATCGAAGGCGCTCTTGTTCGTGTTCAGGTACTTGCGCACCGCGGCGGTCATCGCGAGGCGGATGTCGGTGTCGATGTTCACCTTGCGCACGCCGTGCTTGATGCCTTCCTGGATCTCCTCGACCGGAACGCCATACGTTTCCTTCATCTCGCCGCCGTTCTCGCGGATGATCGCGAGGAGCTCCTGCGGGACCGACGAGGAGCCGTGCATCACCAGGTGCGTGTTGGGGATGCGCGCGTGGATCGCCCTGATGCGGTCGATGGCGAGGATGTCGCCCGTGGGCTTCCTCGTGAACTTGTAGGCGCCGTGCGAGGTGCCGATGGCGATGGCGAGCGCGTCGACACCCGTCTTCTTCACGAAGTCGGCGGCCTGCTCGGGGTCGGTGAGGAGCATTTCGCGCGTCATGGTGGCGTCGGTGCCGTGGCCGTCCTCCTTGTCGCCCTTCATCGTCTCCAGCGACCCCAGGCAGCCCAGCTCGCCCTCGACGGAGACGCCGAGGCGGTGCGCCATGTCGACCACCTGCTTGGTGACGTTGACGTTGTAGTCGTAGGAGGAGATGGTCTTGCCGTCGGCCTCGAGCGAGCCGTCCATCATCACGCTGGAGAATCCCAGCCTGATCGCGCCTTCGCAGACGGCCGGGGACTGGCCGTGGTCCTGGTGCATGGCGACCGGCGTCTTCGGGAAGCTCGCGACCGCGGCTTCGATCAGGTACTTGAGGAACGTCTCGCCCGCGTATTTCCGCGCGCCGGCCGAGGCCTGCATGATCACCGGGCTGTCGGTTTCCGCCGCCGCCTCCATGATCGCCTGCACCTGCTCGAGGTTGTTCACGTTGAAGGCCGGTAGCCCGTAGCCGTTCTCGGCCGCGTGGTCCAGCAACTGTCGCATCGATACGAGTGCCATGGTTCCTCCTGTGGCGGGTGAATGGAGGCCGGCACGCATGCCGGCCGAATCGAATCAGCTCCTGCGATTTTCACCGACGCGCACAATTTTGGCTTCGGCCCGCTTGCTCCGCTCGCTTAACCTGGCAAGTACGGCCAGGTTAGCCTGCGCCGAAATTGTGCGCGGCATCGTCTTAGCTCCTGCGATTCTCGCCGACGCGCACAATTTTCATGGTGTTGGTGCCGCCGGACTTGCCGATCGGTTCGCCGATGGTGACGACGATCAGGTCGCCTTCCTGCGCTGCGCCGTTCTTCACCAGCACGGACTCCGCCTCCAGGAGCAGCTCTTCGCTGTCGTGGCCGAAGTAGCGGACGATGAGGGGGAAGACGCCGCGGAAGAGCGACGTGCGGTAGCGGGTCGAGGTCTGCGAGGTGAGTGCGTAGATGGGCACGCCGCAGTTCAGGCGCGACATCCACAGGGCGGTGGAGCCGGACTCGGTGAGGGCGGCGATGGCCTTCACCTTGAGGTGGTAGGCGGTGAAGAGCGCGGCCATGGCGATCGACTGGTCGACGCGCTGGAAGATGCGGTCGAGGAACTCGCGGTCGAGCGTCACTTCATGCGACTTCTCCGCCTCGACGCAGATGCGGTTCATGGCCTCGATCGCCTCGACCGGGTAATCGCCCGAGGCGCTTTCCGCCGAAAGCATCACCGCGTCGGTGCCGTCCAGGACCGCGTTGGCGACGTCCGAAACCTCCGCGCGCGTGGGGATCGGCGAGGAGATCATCGATTCCATCATCTGCGTGGCGGTGATGGCGAGCTTGTTCAGCTCGCGGGCGAGCCGGATCATGCGCTTCTGCAGCGCCGGCACCGAGGCGTCGCCCACCTCCACGGCGAGGTCGCCGCGCGCCACCATGATGCCGTCGCAGGCGATCATGATCTCCTCGAGGGCCGGGATCGCCTCGGCGCGCTCGATCTTGGCGATGAGGAGCGCGTGGCCGCCCGCGGCGCGCAGCAGCTCGCGGGCCATCTGCATGTCGCCGCCGCTCTTCGGGAACGAGACCGCGAGGTAGTCGACCCGCAGGCGCGCGGCGGTGCGGATGTCCTCGATGTCCTTGGGCGTGAGCGCCGGCGCGGTGAGGCCGCCGCCCTGCCGGTTGATGCCCTTGTTGTTGGAGAGCGTGCCGCCGTGGCGCGTGACGGTGTGGATCTCGTGCCCGCGCACTTCCGTCACGTCGAGGACGATCCGGCCGTCGTCGAGCAGCAGCACGTCGCCGGCCTTCACGTCGCGCGGCAGCTCCTTGTAGTCGAGGCCGACGCGGGTGGCGCTGCCCTGCTCGCAGGTGGCGTCGAGGATGAAGGCATCGCCGGGCTTCAGCACCGTCTTGCCGTCCTTGAACTTGCCCACGCGGATCTTGGGGCCCTGCAGGTCGGCCATCACCCCCACCGTCCGGCCGACCTTGCGGCTGATTTCGCGCACCAGCTCCGCGCGCGCCTCGTGGTCGGCCGCCGTGCCGTGCGAGAAATTGAGGCGCACCACGTCCACGCCGGCGCGGATCATGCGCTCGAGCACGGCCGGGTCGCTGGAGGCGGGCCCCAGCGTGGCGACGATCTTGGTGCTGCGCATCTTCCGGGGCTTCCCTTCGTTGTTGGTCTTGCTGCTTCCCCGTGGCGGGTGACGGGCCTAGCCTCTGGCCCGCGTCTCCAGCATCTCCACCGCGGGCAGGACCTTCCCCTCGAGGAACTCGAGGAAGGCGCCGCCGCCCGTGGAAATGTAACCGATCCGGTCCGTGACGCCGTACTTCGCGATGGCGGCGAGCGTGTCGCCGCCGCCGGCGATGGAGAACGCCGGGGAGGCCGCGATCGCCTCGGCCACGGCCTTCGTGCCGCCGCCGAACGCGTCGAACTCGAACACGCCGACCGGGCCGTTCCAGACGATGGTGCCGGCGGACTTGAGGATCTCCGCGTAGGCTCGCGCGGTGCGCGGTCCGATGTCGAAGATCATGTCGTCGCTCGTCACGGCCGCCGCATCCTTGGTCGTGGCAGGGGTGTCCGCGGCGAAGGCCTTGCCGCACACGACGTCCACCGGGATGGGGACCGCCGCGCCGCGCGCTTTCATCATCGCCGCGATCTCGTTCGCCTCGGCCGCGAGGTCCTTCTCGCACAGGGACTTGCCCACCGGGAGTCCCGCGGCGTGCATGAACGTGTTGGCGATGCCGCCGCCGACGATCAGCTGGTCGACCCTGGCGGCGAGGCTCTTCAGGATGGTGAGCTTGGTGGAGACTTTCGATCCGGCGACGATCGCCACCAGGGGACGCTTCGGTTGCGCCAGCGCGCGGCCGAGCGCGTCCAGTTCCGCGGCGAGGAGCGGCCCCGCGCAGGCAACCTTGGCGAAGCGCGCGATGCCGTGCGTGGTGGCCTCGGCACGGTGCGCGGTGCCGAAGGCGTCGTTGGCGTAGATGTCGCAGAGGGCGGCCATCCTGCGCGCGAGCGCCTCGTCGTTCTTCTTCTCGCCCTTGTTCACGCGGCAGTTCTCGAGAAGGACGACCTGCCCGGGCTGCACGGTCACGCCGTCCACCCAGTCGCGCACGAGCGGCACGTCGCGCCCGAGGAGCTCGGCCAGGCGCCGCGCGACGGGTGCCAGCGAGTCGGCCTCGGTGAACGTGCCCTCGGTGGGCCGGCCGAGATGGGAGGTGACCATCACCGCCGCGCCCTTGTCGAGCGCCATGCGGATCGCGGGCACCGAGGCGCGGATGCGCGTGTCGTCGGTGATGGAGCCGTCGTCGGCCTGCGGCACGTTCAGGTCGGCGCGGATGAAGACGCGCTTGCCGCCGAGGTCGAGGTCGGCGAGCTTGAGGACGTTCATGGTTCTTCCCGGATTACTTCGCCGCCATGAGGGCCACGGTCGTGTCCAGCATGCGGTTCGAGAAGCCCCATTCATTGTCATACCAGCTGGTCACCTTGACCAGGCGGCCGGAAACCTTGGTGAGCGTCGCGTCGAAGGTGGAGGAGGCCGGGTCGTGGTTGAAGTCGATCGACACCAGCGGACCCTTGTTGAAGTTGAGGATGCCCTTGAGCGCGGCGGACTCGGCGGCCTCCTTCATGATCGCGTTCACCTCGTCCACGGTGGTGTCGCGCGCGGCGATGAAGCAGAGGTCGACGAGGGAGACGTTGATCGTGGGCACGCGCACGGCGAAGCCGTCGAGCTTGCCGTTCAATTCCGGCATCACCAGGCCCACCGCAGCCGCCGCGCCGGTCTTGGTCGGGATCATCGACATGGTGGCCGAGCGGGCGCGGCGCAGGTCCTCGTGGTAGACGTCGGTGAGCACCTGGTCGTTGGTGTAGGCGTGGATCGTGGTCATGAGGCCGTTCACCAGCCCGATCTTCTCGTGCAGGGGCTTCACCAGCGGCGCCAGGCAGTTGGTCGTGCACGAGGCGTTGGAGATGACGGTGTGCGTGGCCTTCAGCACGCCGTGGTTCACGCCGTAGACGATGGTCGCGTCGATGTCCTTGCCGCCGGGCGCGGAGATGATGACCTTCTTCGCCCCGCCCCTCAGGTGGGCGGACGCCTTTTCCTTGCTGGTGAAGAAGCCGGTGCACTCGTGCACGACATCCACGCCCAGCTCGCCCCAGGGCAGCTGCGCCGGGTCGCGGTTGGCGAGCACGCGGATGCGGTCGCCGTTCACGACCATGTGGTCGCCGTCGACGGCCACGGTGCCGGGGAACTTGCCGTGCGCGGTGTCGTAGCGCGTGAGGTGGGCGTTGGTCTCGGCGTTGCCGAGGTCGTTCACGGCGACGATGGCGATGTCGTGCTTCTTGCCGCCCTCGTAGTGGGCGCGAAGGATGTTGCGGCCGATGCGGCCGTAGCCGTTGATGGCGACGCGGATGGTCATGGTCGGGGCTCCGATGGCGGAAAGGTGCGGGGAAACGACTATTTTAGCCGATGGCCCACCCGCGACTTGACGCGGGACAAGAAGGCCGCGCCTGGGCCGGGTTCGCGAACCCGGCCCAGGCGCGTGCGGCTAGAGAACCGACTTCACCGCGGCGACGACGTGGTCGGTGTCGACGCCGAAGTGCTTGTAGACCGCGCCGGCCGGGGCGGACTCGCCGAAGCTGTCGACGCCGATCGCCGCACCCTCCAGGCCCACGTACTTGCGCCAGAAATCGGTGATGCCGGCCTCCACGGACACGCGCGGCAGGCCCTTGGGCAGCACGGCGGCGCGCCAGGCGGCGTCCTCGCGGTCGAATATCGACGTGCAGGGCATGGAGACCACGCGCACCGGGATGCCGGCCTGGGCCAGCGCCTTCTGCGCTTCCAGGGCGAGCGAGACCTCCGAGCCGGTGGCGATGATCGCCGCCCTGGGCGTGCCCGCCGCCTCGGAGAGCACGTAGCCGCCGCGCCGGATCGCCGCGACCTGCTCCGGCGAGCGCGCGACGAAGGGCACGTTCTGGCGCGAGAGTGCCAGCGCCGACGGCCCGTTGCGGCGCTCGATCGCCGCGGCCCACGCCACGGCCGTCTCGACGGTGTCGCAGGGGCGCCAGAGGTCGAGGTTCGGGATGAGCCGCAAGCTGGACACGTGCTCGACCGCCTGGTGCGTGGGACCGTCCTCGCCCAGGCCGATGGAGTCGTGCGTGTAGACGAAGACGTTGCGCAGCTTCATCAGGGCGGCCATGCGCACGGCGTTGCGCGCGTAGTCGCTGAACACGAGGAAGGTGCCGGAATAGGGGATGAAGCCGCCGTGGAGGGCGATGCCGTTGCCGATGGCGCTCATGCCGAACTCGCGCACGCCGAAGTTCACGTAGTTGCCGGCATGATCGGCCGCGACCGGCTTCGAGCCCGACCAGTTGGTGAGGTTGGATCCGGTCAGGTCCGCGGAACCGCCGAGGAAGCCGGGCAGGTGCGGCGCGATGGCCTCGATGGCGATCTGGGAAGCCTTGCGGGTGGCGACCGTCTCGCCCTTGGCGGCCGCCTGGGCGAGCATCGTCTCGACCACCTCGCCCCAGTTGGGCGGCAGTTCGCCCGCCATGCGCCGGCGGAACTCCTTCGCGAGGTCCGGGTGCGCGCGGGCGTAGGCATCGAAGCGTGCGTTCCAGTCCTTCTCCAGGCCTGCGCCGCGGGCGCGCTGGTCCCAGGCGGCGTAGACGGCCTCGGGAATGTGGAACGGCGCGTGCGTCCAGCCGATGGCCTCGCGGGTGGCGGCGACTTCCTTCTCGCCGAGCGCCGCGCCGTGCACGCCGTCCGTGCCCTGCTTGTTGGGGGAACCCTTGCCGATGACCGTCTTGCAGCAGATGAGCGTGGGCTTCGAGGTGTCGGCGCGCGCTTCGGCGATCGCCCCTTCCACGGCCTTGGGGTCGTGGCCATCGACGTTGGGGATGACGTGCCAGCCGTAGGCGGCAAAGCGCATCGGCGTGTTGTCGCGGAACCAGCCCTCCACCTTGCCGTCGATGGAGATGCCGTTGTCGTCGTAGAGCGCGATCAGCTTGCCCAGCTTGCAGCGTGCCCGCGAGCGAGCACACCTCGTGCGAGATGCCTTCCATCAGGCAGCCGTCGCCGACGTAGACATAGGTGAGGTGGTCGACGATGGTGTGGCCGGGCCGGTTGAACTCGTCGGCCAGGAGCCTCTCGGCCAGCGCCATGCCGACCGCGTTGGCGAGCCCCTGCCCGAGCGGCCCCGTGGTCGTCTCCACGCCGGGCGTGACACCCACTTCGGGATGTCCAGGCGTCTTCGAGTGCATCTGGCGGAAGGCGCGCAGGTCGTCCATCGTGACCGCGTAGCCGCTGAGGTGCAGGAGCGCGTACTGCAGCATCGAGCCGTGGCCGTTGGACAGCACGAAGCGGTCGCGGTCGGCCCAGGCGGGGTTGGCCGGGTTGTGGCGCAGGAACCGGCGCCAGAGCACTTCCGAGATCTCGGCCATGCCCATGGGCATGCCCGGGTGGCCGGAGTTGGCCTTCTGGACGGCGTCCATCGCCAGCGCGCGGATGGCGTTGGCGAGATCCTGCGGGGTTGCGGATTGGGTGCTCATGCGCGGGGAGGAGAGGGTGGACTGCATGGAAGGGAGAAACGCTCCTGATTATCGTGGAAATGCGCGGGGCCCGCCAACGGCGGCGGCCCGCCTACCGGCCCGCGGCCTGCTTGCGGCGCTCGAGGAGCCGCCAGATCATCGGGGTGAATATCGTCTGCATCGCGAGGTCCATCTTGCCGCCCGGCACGACGATGGTGTTGGCGCGCGACATGAAGGAGTCGTGCAGCATCGACAGGAGGTACGGGAAATCGATGCCGCGCGGGTTGGCGAAGCGGATCACGAGGAAGCTCTCGTCGGGCGTGGGGATGAAGCGCGCCGTGAACGGGTTCGAGGTGTCCACGGTGGGCACGCGCTGGAAGTTGATGTGCGTGCGCGAGAACTGCGGCGTGATGTAGTTGCACGTAGTCGGGCATGCGGCGCAGGATCGTGTCGGTCACGGCCTCCGTGGAGTAGCCGCGCATCGAGCGGTCGCGGTGCAGCTTCTGGATCCACTCGAGGTTGATCACCGGCACCACGCCGATCGAGCAGGTCCGGGTGCTTCGCGACGTCGAAGCCGTCGCCGGCGACGGCGCCGTGCAGCCCCTCGTAGAACAGGAGGTCGGTTGTCCTCCGGGATGTCCTCCCAGGGCGTGAAGGTGCCCGGGGGCTGCTTGTAGGGCGCGGCCTCGCCCTCGTCGTGCAGGTAGCGTGCGCCGCTTGCCGCGGCCGGTCTCGCCATAGGTGCGGAAGAGTTCCTCGAGCTCCGGCGAAGAGGTTCGCCTCGGGCCCGAAGTGGCTCATGTGCGGTTGCCCTCGGCGAGCGCCTCGGCCATCTTCGCCTTCATCTCCACGCGGTCGTAGCGGTGGAAGCTGTCGCCCTCGATGAAGGCGGCGTTCACGTTCTCGCGCCGGAAGATCTGCTCGAAGGTGCGCATGACCGAGGTGGTGCCGGCGCCCGAGGAGCCGGTGATCGCGATGATGGGGTGCTTGGCCGACATGGGGATTCCTCTTTCAGGCCCGGGTGAAGAGCGAGCGCTCCTGGAAGAGCGGTTGTGCCGACGCGGGCTCGATGCCGGCGTCGTGATCGCGGTGGTAGCTCTCGATGCGCGCGACCTCGTCGCGCGAGCCGAGGATCAGGGGCACGCGCTGGTGCAGCGCCGTGGGCACGACCTCGAGCATGCGGCCGCGCCCGGTGGAGGCCGCACCGCCGGCCTGCTCGACCAGCATCGCCATCGGGTTCGCCTCGTAGAGCAGGCGCAGGCGCCCGGGCCTGGTCGCGTCCTTGGTGTCGCGCGGATACATGAAGAGGCCGCCGCGCACGAGGATGCGGTGCACCTCGGCCACGAGGGAGGCGATCCAGCGCATGTTGAAGTCGGCGCCGCGCGGCCCCGTCTTCCCCTGCACGCACTCGGCGACGTAGCGGCGCACGGGCGGCTCCCAGAAGCGTTCGTTGGAGGCGTTGATGGCGAATTCCCGCGTCGCGGCCGGGATCGTCATGTCCGGGTGGGTGAGGATGAACTCGCCCATGTTGCGGTCGAGCGTGAAGCCGTGCGTGCCGTGGCCCAGCGTCAGCACGAGCATGGTCGTCGGGCCGTAGATCGCGTAGCCGGCGGCCACCTGCTGCGTGCCGGGCTGCAGGAAGTCCCCGGCGCGCGGGTCGGTGACGCCCTCGGGGCAGCGCAGCACCGAGAAGATGCTGCCGACCGAGACGTTCACGTCGATGTTGGAGGAGCCGTCCAGCGGATCGAACACCAGCAGGTAGCGCCCGCGCGGGTGCTCCTCGGGGATCGGCACCAGTCCTCGCGCTCCTCCGAGACCAGGCCGGCGAGCGTGCCGCTCCACTCGTTGGTGCGCACGAAGATCTCGTCGGCGAGGACATCGAGCTGCATCTGCGTCTCGCCCTGCACGTTCTGCGTTCCGGCAGTGCCGCCGGCGCCGGCCAGCGCTCCCTGGCCGATGACGTGGGCGATGCGCTTGCAGGCGAGGCGCACGTTGTTCACGACGGCGGTGAAGGTGCCGGTGGCGGCGGGCACGCGCCGCTGCTCGCGCAGCAGGAATTCCGTGATGGTGGGACGGGTCTCGACCTGCATGGTCTGTCGCATTTGTGCTCCCGGTTCAGCCGGCGGTTGCGGTCGCGTCCGCGTGCAGGCGCTGCAGCGTCGCGAGGGTGAGAAAGGCGCCACCGATGCGGGCGGCGGATGGCGCGTCGAGCGGTGTTTCCGGATCGCCGAGGTGGGCGAGGGTGAGATCGGCCACGCCGAAGTCCTGGCTCGCCGTCCAGCGCGTGGGAGTGACCACGGTGAAGAGTCCCGCGGCCTTGGCGGCGGCGAGGCCGTTGGCGGAGTCCTCGAAGGCGACCGCCTGCCCGGCGCCCAGCCCCAGCGCCGACAGGGCCAGGTGGTAGATGTCCGGCGCGGGCTTCTTCGCGGGGACCACGTCGCCGCAGGCGATCACCGCGAAGCGCTTGTGCGCGTTCGCTCCCAGCTCGGCGTCCAGCAGTGCCGCGACATTGGCGGAAGTCGTGGTCGAGGCGATTCCCACGCGCAGCCCGGCGGCCAGCGCCTCGGCGAGCAGGCGCTTGATGCCGGGGCGCAGCGGCGCGCCGCCGCTCGCGACGAGTTCCGCGTAGCGCTCGGTCTTCACGCGGTGCAGTCCCGTCACGTTGGCGAGCAGGCGGTCGCGCTCCGTGTGTGAGGCAGGGAGTGACTCGAAGAAGTGCGCGAGGCGCTCCTTGCCGCCGGAGATGCGCAGCAGCACCTCGTACTGGTCCGCGCTCCACTCGTAGGGCAGGTTGAAGTCGAGGAAGGCCGCATTGAAGGCCTGGCGGTGGGTTTCCTCGGTGTCGGCCAGCGTGCCGTCGACGTCGAACAGCAGTGCGGATAGCGCCATGGAGTTCCTGTCCTGTCCGCTTCGTTGCTCGGCCGCGGCTCTCAGACGGTCTTGCCGCGGTAGATGACCATGGCCGTGCCCTGCGTCTGGCGCAGCTTGTCGTAGCCGACCAGGCGCACGTGGTTCGCGGGATTGGCCTTGCGGCAGGCCTCGGCTTCCGCCAGCACCCGGTCCGCGCTCGTCTCGCCGAACATCGGCAGCTTCCACATGTACCAGTACGAGCCGCCCGTGTGCTCGGGCTCGGTGTGCTCGATCGCCGGCGCCCAGCCCTGCGCGAGAAGGTACGCCACCTGCTTGTGCAGCTCCTGGGCCGACATCGGCGGCAGGTAGGAGAAGGTTCCGAACTTGCGGCTGGCGGGATCGCGTCAGCCGCGAATGGTAGTCCTGCATCGTGCTCATCTGCTTCGTTCCTCCGGGCTCAGGCGTGGGCGACGTCGAGCTTGTCGACGACGTCGAATTCGAACTTGATTTCCTTCCAGGTCTCCATCGCCACCTTGAGCTCGGGGCTCGACTTCGCGGCGGTCGACGAGGATCTCCTTGCCTTCCTTCTCGACCTGCCGGCCGGCGTTGCGCGCCTCCACGCAGGCTTCCAGCGCTACCCGGTTGGCCGCCGCTCCCGCGGCGTTGCCCCAGGGGTGGCCGAGCGTGCCGCCGCCGAACTGGAACACCGCGTCGTCGCCGAAGATCGCCAGCAGCGCCGGCATGTGCCAGACATGGATGCCGCCGGAGGCGACCGCAAAGGCGCCGGGCATGGAGCCCCAGTCCTGGTCGAAGAAGATGCCGCGCGAGCGGTCTTCCTTCACGTAGCGCTCGCGCAGCAGGTCGATCCAGCCCAGGGTCGACTGGCGGTCGCCCTCGAGCTTGCCGACCACCGTGCCGGTGTGCAGGTGGTCGCCGCCCGACAGGCGCAGCGCCTTGGTGAGCACGCGGAAGTGGATGCCGTGGTGCGGGTTGCGGTCGATCACCGCGTGCATGGCGCGGTGGATGTGCAGCAGCATGCCGTTGTTGCGGCACCAGTTGGCCAGGCCCGTGTTGGCGCAGAAGCCGCCGGTGAGGAAGTCGTGCATGATGATCGGCATGCCGAGTTCCTTGGCGAACTCGGCGCGCTTGTACATCTCTTCCGGCGTCGGCGCGGTCACGTTGAGGTAGTGGCCCTTCCTCTCGCCGGTTTCCGCCTCGGCCTTGCGGATGGCCTCGGCCACGAAGGCGAAGCGGTCGCGCCAGCGCATGAACGGCTGCGAATTGACGTTCTCGTCGTCCTTGGTGAAGTCCAGGCCCCCGCGCAGGCATTCGTAGACGGCGCGGCCGTAGTTCTTGGCCGAGAGCCCCAGCTTGGGCTTGATGGTGCAGCCCAGGAGCGGGCGGCCGTACTTGTCCATCTTGTCGCGCTCGACCTGGATGCCGTTGGGCGGGCCGCCGCAGGTCATCACGTAGGCGATGGGGAAGCGCACGTCCTCCAGGCGCAGCGCCCGGATCGCCTTGAAGCCGAAGACGTTGCCGACGAGCGAGGTGAAGACGTTCACCACCGAGCCCTCCTCGAAGAGGTCGATGGGGTAGGCGATGAAGGCGTAGAAGCAGGTGTCGTCGCCGGGCACGTCCTCGATGCGGTAGGCGCGGCCCTTGTAGTGGTCGAGGTCGGTGAGGAGGTCGGTCCAGACCGTGGTCCAGGTCCCGGTGGAGGATTCGGCGGCGACGGCGGCGGCGGCCTCCTCGCGGTCGACGCCGGCCTGCGGCGTGATCTTGAAGCAGGCCAGGATGTCGGTCTCCTTCACCCGGTAGTCGGGTTCCCAGTAGGTGTGGCGGTATTCCTTGACGCCGGCGCTGTAGGCCTTCGCGGCTGGTTTCATGGCTCGTTCCTCGTTGGGCTGCGGATGGGGTCCAATGTAAGTGTTGCCAGCCATAAGCAACAGTCACTTCTGCTTATCATCGTCATAAGTGATCGCTGATGGTTCTCGCCGCTCAGCGCAGCAGGCCCAGGTAGAGCGTGGGCAGCTGCTCGGGGAGGCGCTCGACGCGGTCCACGACCGCGTAGCGGTTGGCGCCGAAGATGCGCGCGACGTAGCCGTCCGCGCCCGGGTCGAGGCTGATGCAATAGGACGCCACGCCATCGCGCGCGAGGTCCTCGACCGCCTTGCGGGCGTCGGCGCGCAGGTACTGCGGGTCGCGCACGTCGACATCCGATGGGGCGCCGTCGGTCAGCACGACGAGGAGCTTCCTCTTCTGCGGCCGGCGCGCCAGCTCGGCACCCGCATGGCGCATCGCCGCGCCCATGCGCGTGGACAGTTCGCCGCTCATGCCGGCCAGCCGCGCCTTGGCCGCCTGTCCGTACTCCTCGTCGAAGTCCTTGAAGCGGCGGTAGCCCACCTCGTGGCGCCCGTTCGAGGCGAAGCCGTGGATCGCGAAGGGGTCGCCCAGCTTCGCCATGGCGTCGGCCAGCAGTGCCGAGGCCGCGCGGGTGAGTTCGAGCACGGTCGTCTCGCGCGAGCGCACGCGCTCGTTGGTCGACTGCGACAGGTCGAGCAGGAGCAGCACGGCGATGTCGCGGCTGCGCCGCACCGAGCGGCGGTGCACGCGCGTATCCGGCGTGCTCCCCAGGCGCAGGTCGACGGCCGCGCGCACGGCCGCCTCGAGGTCGAGCTCGTCGCCCTCCTCCTGCCGGCGCAACCGCTGCACCCCTTGCGGCTGCAGGGCTTCGATGAGCCGCCGCAGGCGTCCCGACCAGCGGCTTGTGCGCGGCGAGGATGGCGTCGATGGCGGCGGCATCCCCGGGCGGGGCGCGGCGCTCCAGGACCGTGCACCAGTCCGGCCGATCCATGCGCAGCTGGTAGTCCCACTCGGGGTAGCGCACGGGATCGGCAACGGCTGCCTTGCCCTCGCTTTCGTTGTAGCTCCTGCCGCCGTCCTCGTAGGGGAAGAGTTCCGTCGCGAGCGTCCAGATCTCCTGGGCGTCGTCGCCGGCGCCCTCGACGTCGGTCTCGTTCACGAACTCCATGAGGCCCACGCGCCGGCGTACCTGCCGGCTCTCCCAGGGCGCGGCGTGCGCGAACCCGTGGGCGGCGTCGAACTGCCAGAGGTAACGGTTGTCGTCGCGGTAGGACACGGAGCCGCAATCCGCGCGGGGATTGAAGGCGAGGCCCGTGCGCGCGAGATCGTGCGCCAGGGCGACACCCAGGTCCCACGATACGCGGTTGGAGCCGCTTGTCGATTCGCATTCGGTCCAATGGCCGCGGATGCGCGCGACCACGGGGTGCGGGTCGTCGTAGCCGGGGTCGGCGAGGGCGCGCGCCGTGCGATCGAGGAGCGTGCCGATGCGCCCGTCATCCGTGGCGCTCGCCACGTGCAGGCGGCGCCAGAGCCCGGCGAGGCCCGGAAACTCGCGCGCAGCCAGCCGTTCGACGCGCGCATCCTCGATGACGCCGATGGCCGCCATCTGCAGGGGAGTCAGGCCCTGCGCCGACAGCGCCTCGCGGGTAGAGGCAAGGTGTGCCGCCGCGTGCGCCGCCATGGCGCGGTAGAGGTCCGGGCCGCTCGCCCCCGGCGGGTCGTCGAGGGCGTCGGGCAGGTGGATGGTGAAGTCGGCGATGAACGGGCGGCGCTCGCCCTCGCCGCCGGCGGTGGGGCGCAGCCAGAAGTCGCGCCCCCAGAGTGCCCGCAGGTACATCGCCAGGCGCCGGTGGATGTCGACGAAGAGCGTGCCCTTGCGCTCCTTCTGCAGGATGGCGAGCGCCTCGGGGCTCGCGAGCGAGAAGTAGCGTAGCTGCGCGGGAAAGTCGTTGGCGTGGGCGCGGGCGCCCCACAGCGCCCAGCGGCGCAGGCCCCCGAGCGTGAGGACCGCGAGCAGCGCGTCGAGATGCTCGAGCATCGGGCGCACGCCGCGCGGGGCCTGCGCGAGGAGCTGGTCCAGCAGGCCGAGGTAACCCGCGAACAGCTCCGGGTCGGCGAGGCGCCGCGCCGCCGTCGGGCTCGTCGCCAGCACCAGCGCGATGACCGTGCCGCTGGTCCGGGAGGCCATGCCGAGGGCTGCGCGCAGCAGGACCGCGACCGCGTCCTCGCCGAGTTCGCGCGCGACGGCGGGCGCCTCCTGGATGAAGCTCGCGACCGGGTCCGCGCCGCGCCCCAGCGCATGCAGGGTGCGCGCGCCGCGCAGGTAGTCCTCGAGGCCGCGCGGGGAGAAGACGCGCGCGGCTTCCTGCCACGAGGCGCGCAGGAGTTCGGCGGCGTGCGGGCCGAGGTCCTCGTGCAGGTCGCGATAGTCGTCGCGGTTCACGCCCACGGCGTCACCCCGCGGCGGCGTCAGAAGTAGGTGGTGACGGCCGCGTCGAGGGCGTCGCGCATGTCCGGGTCGTCCGTGATCGGCCGCACCAGCGCGACGCGGCACGCCGCCACCGGCTCGACGCCGCGCGCCATCAGCGCGCCGGCGTGCACCAGCATGCGCGTGGAGATCCCTTCGTCCAGGCCGTGGCCCTTGAGGTTGCGGGCGCGCTCGGCCACGCTCACCAGCTTGCCGGCCAGCTCGCCGTCGACGCCGGCTTCGTGGGCGACGATCTCGGCCTCGACCTCGTGCGCGGGATAACCGAAGTCGAGCGCGCCGAAGCGCTGCTTGGTGGAGGGCTTCAGGTCCTTCATCAGGCTCTGGTAGCCGGGGTTGTAGGAGACGACCAGCAGGAAGTCCGGGTGGGCGTGCAGGAGCTCGCCCTTCTTCTCGATGGGCAGCGCGCGCCGCGTGTCGGTGAGCGGGTGGATGACGACCGTGGTGTCCTGCCTCGCCTCGACCACCTCGTCCAGGTAGCAGATCGCGCCGTGCCGGGCGGCGAGCGCCAGCGGTCCGTCCTGCCAGCGCGTGCCCTGGGCATCGAGCAGGAAGCGCCCGACCAGGTCGGCGGCCGTCATGTCCTCGTTGCAGGCGACCGTCACCAGGGGCTTGGCGAGCTTCCAGGCCATGTGCTCGACGAAACGCGTCTTGCCGCAGCCCGTGGGCCCCTTGAGCATCATCGGCATGCGTGCCGCCCAGGCGGCCTCGAACAGGGTCACCTCGTCGGCGACGGGTCGATACCACGGTTCTTCGCGAAGGCGGTGGGCGGCGAGGGGATCGTTGGCGTTCATCGGTTGTCCGTCAGGAGGGCGCAGGCGAGCAATCTAGGCCGCCCTGTGCATAAGGTAAACTCAAGAATTCTTATCGTTACCATAAGCCGCCTCGCACGAGGCCGCGGGAGCGCGCCATGCCGCTGCGCCACATCACGCTGCGCCAGTTGAAGGTCTTCGAGGCCGTGGCGCGCCACCTGTCCTTCTCGCGCGCGGCCGAGGAGCTGCACCTCACGCAGCCGGCGGTCTCGATGCAGGTGAAGGGCCTCGAGGCGCAGGCGGGACTGCCGCTCGTCGAGCAGGTGGGCAAGAAGATCCACCTGACCGAGGCCGGGCGCGGAAGTGGCGCGCTTCGCGCTCGAGGTGCACAGCGGCCTCAAGGACTGCGAGGACACGCTCGCCGCCATCCGCGGCGTCGCCGGCGGGCGCCTGCACCTCGCGGTGGTGAGCACGGCCAAGTACTTCGCGCCGCGGCTGCTGGCGGAGTTCTCGCGCCGCCACCCCGGCGTCACCGTGAAGCTCTCCGTCACCAACCGCGAGCAGGTGATCGGCGAGCTGCAGGCCAACCAGGTGGACCTCGCGATCATGGGCAGGCCGCCGCGCGGCCTGGACGTGGAGGCCGAGGCGTTCGCGAAGCACCCGCACGGCATCATCGCCTCGCCCGAGCACCCGCTCGCGCGCAAGCGCGGCCTGGAGCTGGCGCGGCTGGCCGGCGAGGACTTCCTCATCCGCGAACCCGGCTCGGGCACGCGCATGTCGATGGAGCGCGTCTTCGCCGAGCACGGCGTGAAGCTCGCGAGCAGCATGGAGCTCGCCAGCAACGAGACCATCAAGCAGGCGGTGATGGCGGGAATGGGCCTCGCCTTCCTGTCGCTGCACACCGTCGGGCTGGAGCTGGCGGCCGGCAAGCTCGTGCGCCTGGACGTGCGCGGCACGCCGGTCACGCGGGACTGGCACGTGGTGAGCAGGAAGGGCAAGCGCCTGTCGCCGCTCGCGGAGAGCTTCCGGGCGTTCCTCGGCGCCGACGGCGCCAAGCTGATCGAGGAGACGACGGGCGTGCGCGTGCGCGCGAAAACGCCGCCAACTCCCTGAATGCCTTGAAATGAGGCGTACGGAGGGCGCGGAAATTTCGTATAATTCCGCGCTTCGTATTCGCGAACACAAACTGCTTGTTCACAATGCTGCAGACGGGGTTGCACCCACCGCCCGAGTGACTCGGGCGCCGTCGCGTTTTCGACGCGGCGGGCGCCCGGGAGCCGGCCGGTCCCGTCACCTGCAACAACCGCCAGAAGAGGGGGGTAACGGAGTGAAGGGACTGCACATCATCGCCGACCTGTACGGCTGCCGGAACCGCGCAATGCTGGCCTCGTCCGCCATGCTTCGCGAAGCCTGCGTGGCAGCGTGCCAGGACGTGGGGCTCAGGGTCCTCGGGGACCACTTCTACCAGTTCGAGGGGCTCGAGGCGACGCAGGTCGGCGGCGCCACCGGCGCGGTCGTCTTCGCGGAATCGCACCTCGCCATCCACACCTGGCCGGAGCGCGACGGCGCCACGCTCGACGTGTACGTCTGCAACGTCACCTGCGACAACAGCGCCAAGGCGGAAAAGCTCTACGAGGTGATCGCGGCGAGGCTGCAGCCCGACGACGTCCTGGTCGAGCGCGTCTGGCGAGGCCGCGACCTGCCGGTGAGGAAAAAGCGCCTCGCGGCGGTGAAATAACTCCCGCGGCAGGGTCCGCGCACCGCCGGCGTGCGGCGCGCGGACCCTGCCGCCAGATGCCGATGTCCGAGAAAATCTTCGAGCGTCTCAACGACGCGAGCGGCGTGTGGTTCGACGGCACGTTGGTCGAGCGCCGCCAGACGCCCTTCCAGCTCCTCGAGGTGTACGACACGCCGGAGCTCGGCCGCATCTTCCGCCTCGACGGCTACAACATGACCTCGGAGCGCGACGAGTTCTTCTACCACGAGAACCTCGTGCACCCCGCCGCGACCGCGCACCCGCGATCCGCGTCGCGCGCTGGTGATCGGCGGCGGCGACGGCGGCTCCTCCGAGGAGCTGCTCAAGCACTCGACGCTGGAGCTCGTGCACCTGGCGGAGCTCGATCCCGAGGTGATCGCGGTCGCCAGGCGGCATTTCGGCAGCGTGCACCGCGGCGCCTTCGACGACCCGCGCCTCAAGGTGAGCGTGGGCGACGGGCTCGCCTACCTGCGCTCCACGGTGACGCGCTACGACCTGGTGGTGATGGATCTGACCGACCCCGTGGGACCGTCCGTCGAGCTCTATTCGCCGGCCACCTTCGGCCTGGCCCGCGGCGCGATGGCCGAGGGCGGGGCGCTGGTCCTGCACCTGGGCTCGCCGTTCGCGCACCCGCAGCGGGTGCGCGAGACGCTCGCGAGCCTGCGCCAGGTCTTCGCGGTCGTCGCGCCGTATTTCGTGCACATCCCGCTGTACGGCTCGATCTGGGGCTTCGCCTGCGCGTCCGACTCGCTCGATGCGCGGATGCTGCAACCTGCCGAGGCAGACCGCCGCATCGCGGCACGCGGCGTGGGGAGCCTCGGCTACTACAACGGCGACGTGCACCGGGCCATGTTCGCGCTGCCGAACTACGTGCGCGAACTCGTCGCCTGATGCCGCTCTTGCGCGTTCCGCAGCCCACTTCCCGCCGACCAACGCCATGAGCGCTCCGCGCATCTACTGCGACCTCCGCCTGGGCCCCGGTGCCCAGTTCGCATTGCCGCAGGATGCCGCCAACCACATCGGCCGGGCGCTGCGCCTGCGCGTGGGCGACCCGCTGGTCGTCTTCGATGGCCGCGGCGGCGAGTACGAGGCGCAGATCCTGCGCATCGACCGCGACCGCATCGACGTGAAGACGGGCGCCTTCCGCGACCCGGAACGCGAATCGCCGCTCGCGATCGGGCTGGTCCAGGGCCTGCCGGAGGCCGACAAGATGGACTGGATCCTGAAGAAGTCGGTCGAGCTCGGGGTCGCCTGGATACAGCCGGTGGTTTGCGAGCGCAGCGTCGTGCGCCTGTCCGGTGACCGTGCGGCGCGCCGCGAATCGCACTGGCAGCGCGTGGTGATCGCCGCCTGCGAGCAGACCGGACGCAACGTCGTTCCCGAGGTGCGGCCCACGTTGCCCTTCCGGGACTGGGCCGCGCAGCCCTCGCAGTCGCTGCGCTGGATGCTCGCCCCCGGGGCCGCGCAGGCGCTGGTGGCGCAGCCGCCGCCCAGCAGACCCGTGGAGCTCCTCATCGGGCCCGAGGGGGGCCTTTCGGAGAGGGAGATCGACATCGCGGTCACCATCGGGTTCGCGGCGCTGTCGCTCGGGCCGCGCGTGCTGCGCACGGAAACGGCGCCGCTCGTGGCATTGAGCGCCATGCAGTCGCTCTGGGGCGACTTCCACCGGTAGAATCGGCCACCCCCCGTATCCCACCCGACGATGCCCAAGCCGCCCGAGCTCAAGACCGAAGCCTTCGTGAAGTGGTTCCGCTCGGCCACGCCCTACATCCACCAGTGGGGCGGGGCGACGTTCGTCATCGCCTTCGGCGGCGAGGTCCTGGCCGACGGCGAGTTCCAGCAGCTCACGCACGACATCAACGTGCTCATGAGCCTGGAGGTGCGCGTGGTGCTGGTGCACGGGACCCGGCCGCAGGTCGAGGAGCAGATGCGCCAGCATGGCGTGGCGTCGCGCTACGTCGGCAACCGCCGCGTGACCGACGCCCGCGCGCTCTCGTGCGTGAAGGAGGCCAACGGCATCGTGCGCGTGGAAATGGAGGCGCTCCTGTCGATGGAGCTCGCCAACAGCCCGATGTGGGGCGCCGACATCCGCGTCTCCTCCGGCAACTTCGTCACCGCCAAGCCCGTGGGCGTGGTCGAGGGCGTCGACTTCGGCCACACGGGCGAAGTGCGCAAGATCGACGCCGAGGGCATCCGGAAGCGCCTGGACGACCACGAGGTGGTGCTCATCTCGCCGATCGGGTTCTCGCCGACGGGCGACGTGTTCAACTGCACGCTCGAGGACGTGGCCACCTCCACCGCCATCGCGCTACAGGCCGACAAGCTGATCTTCCTCACCGAGACGGCGGGCGCGCTCGACGCGAAGGGCCGGCTCATCTCGGAGCTCACGGTGAAGCAGGTGGGCGAGCTGGTCACCGCCAACGGCGGGCTTCCGGAGGACGTGCAGATCTACCTGCCCTGCGCGCTGAAGGCCTGCGCCAACGGCGTGAAGCGCTCGCACCTCATCAGCCGCCACGTCGACGGGGCGCTGCTGATCGAGCTCTTCACCCACCACGGCATCGGCACGATGGTCGTGCCGGAGTCGCCGGAGGTGATCCGCGACGCGCGCCCCGAGGACGTGCCCGGCATCGTGCAGATCATCGAGCCGCTCGAGCAGCAGGGCATCCTGGTGCGCCGCGAGCGCGACCGCCTCGAGCGCGAGATCGACCGCTTCTTCGTGATCGAGAGCGAAGGCAACATCCTCGGCTGCGCGGCTCTCTATCCCTTCCCCGAGGAGTCGACGGTGGAGCTCGCCTGCCTCGCGGTGAATCCGTTCTACCGCGACGGCGGCCGCGGCGAGCGCCTGCTGGCCTTCGCCGAGGGGCGGGCGCGGCAGGCGGGCTTCAAGTCGGTGTTCGTCCTGTCGACGCGCACCACGCACTGGTTCATCGAGCGCGGCTTCGCCGAGGCCGACCTGGCGCGCCTGCCCGGGCGCAAGCAATCGCTCTACAATTACGACCGGCGCTCCAAGATCTTCATGAAGGGACTCTAGCCATGGCAAGAACGGTCAACTGCATCAAGCTGAAGAAGGAGGCCGAGGGCCTCGATTTCCCGCCGTACCCCGGCGAGCTGGGCAAGAAGCTCTGGGAGATGCGTCTCCAAGGAGGCCTGGAAGAGCTGGCTCGAGCAGCAGAAGATGCTGGTGAACGAGAACCGCCTGAACCTCGCGGACCCGCGCGCGCGCAAGTACCTGGAGGAGCAGATGCAGCGGCACTTCTTCGGCGAGGGTGCCGATGCCGTGCAGGGCTACGTGCCGAAGGCGTGAGTGGTAGGGAGTGGTTGGGCGAAAGGCGTTGGAACCGCAGATGAACGCGGATGAACGCGGATGAGTGTTGGTATGTTTCGAGCGCATTGCTGCGAGTGACTGCTCAGCATCAGAGCCCCGGAGCGACATGTGCATTAGCCAATTACGTATCGCCCATGAGCCATACAGGGTTCATCTGCGTTCATCCGCGTTCATCTGCGGATCCAGACAGAAAGGCCGCCCGTGGGCGGCTTTTTCTTTCGCTGCGATTCGCGAAGCATCACTCCGAAGTCGTCTCCCGCTCGAACTCCTCCGGCGTGATGTGGCGCACGTCCTTGCCCTTGACCAGGTAGACCACGTACTCCGACATGTTCTTGGAGTGGTCCCCGATGCGCTCGAGCGCCTTGGCGACGAAGAGGATCTCGATGGAGGTGGAGATGGTGCGCGGGTCCTCCATCATGAAGGTGATGAGCTGGCGCATGATGCCGCGGAACTGCTCGTCGAGCAGGCGGTCCTGCTTCACCACGGCCGCCGCCGCCGCGAGGTCGACGCGGGCGAAGGCGTCCAGCGCCTTCTTGAGCATCTCCAGCGCGTAGCCCGCGGCCACCTTGATCTCCGCGAAGCGCGGCAGCATGAGCCTCTCCGCGGAGTAGATGAGCTTGGTCATGCGCGCGATCTTCTCGGCCTCGTCGCCGATGCGCTCCAGGTCGGTGATCATCTTGATGACGGTCACGAGCATGCGCAGGTCCCCGGCGGCCGGCTGGCGGCGGGCGATGATGTGCGCGCAGTCCTCGTCGATCTGCACCTCGAGGGCGTTCACGCGGTGGTCGTTGGCGATCGTCTGCTCGGCGAGCTGGATGTTGCCGGTGGTGAGCGCCTCGATGGCGGCCGTGATCTGCGTCTCCACGAGGCCACCCATCTGCAGCACGCGCGAGCGGACCGTCTCCAGTTCCGCGTCGTAGCGCTTCGAGGTGTGTTCCTGGGTGTTGATGGGCATTTCCGGGGTTTCCTCCTGCGTGGCACTGCCCGCTCCACGGCGGCGGGCGCGGTGCCGGATTCGTGATCCTAGGGCGGTCATTGTGACGGAAGCGTGACCGTCAGCGGCGGCGGTCGATGCGGCGCACGCCTTCCGGCGTGCCCAGGAGCAGCACGTCGGCCGGCCGGCGGGCGAAAAGGCCGTTGGTGACCACGCCCGGGAGCTGGTTGATTTCCGATTCCAGGGCCGCGGGATCGGTGATCGTCATCCCGTGCACGTCGAGGATCACGTTGCCGTTGTCGGTGACCACGCCCTCGCGCAGCACCGGGCGTCCGCCCAGCTTCACCGAGCCGCGCGCCACCAGGCTTCTCGCCATCGGGATCACCTCGACGGGCAGCGGGAATCTGCCCGAGCACCGGCACGAGCTTCGAGCCGTCGGCGATGCAGACGAACCGGCGGCTCGCCTGCGCCACGATCTTCTCGCGGGTGAGCGCGCCGCCGCCGCCCTTGATCATCGCGAGACTCTCGGTCACCTCGTCGGCGCCGTCGACGTAGATGTCGCAGCCGTCGGTGGCGTTCAGGTCCATGACCGCGATGCCGGCATCGCGCAGGCGCTTCGCACTCGCTTCCGAGCTCGACACCGTGCCGTCGATGCGCGCGCGGCGCGCGGCAAGGGCGGCGATGAAGTGGTTCACGGTCGAGCCGGTGCCCACGCCCACCATCATGTCGTCCTCGACGAAGGCGAGGGCGGCCTCGGCGCAGAGCTTCTTCAGGGCGTCCTGGTCCATGGCGGGAATCATATATTGGTATTCTTGGGGTCAGGGAGAATCATGAAAACGGACTACTTGAGGAAGATCCTCGCCGCGCGCGTCTACGACGTGGCGATCGAGAGCCCGCTCGAGCTCGCCCCGGCGATCTCGCGGCGCACCGGCAACCACATCCTGCTCAAGCGCGAGGACAAGCAGTCGGTCTTCTCCTTCAAGCTGCGCGGCGCCTACAACAAGATGGCGCACCTGAAGCCGGAGCAGCTGGCGCGCGGCGTGATCTGCGCGAGCGCCGGGAACCACGCCCAGGGCGTGGCGCTCGCCGCGCAGAAGCTCGGCACCACGGCGACGATCGTGATGCCGGTCACCACGCCGCGCATCAAGGTCTCCGCGGTGGCCGCGCGCGGCGCCAGGGTGGTCCTGCACGGCGACAGCTACCACGAGGCCGCGCAGCACGCCGCAGGTGCTCGCGAAGCAGCAGGGCCTCGCGTTCGTGCATCCCTACGACGATCCGCTGGTCATCGCCGGGCAGGGCACCATCGGCATGGAGATCCTGCGCCAGCACCAGCACCCCATCGACGCGATCTTCGTGCCGGTGGGCGGCGGCGGGCTCATCGCCGGCATCGCCGCCTACGTGAAGGCGCATTGCGCCCGCGACCCGCATCATCGGCGTCGAGCCCGGGGATTCGAACGCCATGCAGGCGTCGCTCAAGGCCGGCAGGCGCGTGACGCTGCCGCACGTCAACATCTTCGCCGACGGCGTGGCGGTGCGGCAGGTGGGCCGCGAGACCTTCCGGCTGTGCCGCGAGCTGGTCGACGAGATGGTGCTGGTCGACACCGACGAGATCTGTGCGGCGATCAAGGACATCTTCGAGGACACGCGCACGGTCGTGGAGCCCTCCGGGGCGCTGGCGCTCGCGGGGGCGAAGCGCTGGCTGGCGCGGCGCCGGGTGAAGGGCAGGACGGTCGTGGCGATCGCCTGCGGCGCCAACATGAACTTCGACCGCCTGCGCTTCGTGGCCGAGCGCGCGGAGCTGGGCGAGCACCGCGAGGCGGTCCTGGCGGTCACCATCCCGGAGAAGCCCGGCAGCTTCCGCGCCCTGTGCGAGCTGCTCGGAAAGCGCAGCGTCACCGAGTTCAACTACCGCATCGCCGACGCAGCCGAGGCGCACGTCTTCATCGGCGTGTCCGTGGCGGGCCGCGAGGAGACCGACCGCCTGATCGCGCAGCTCGAGCGCGCGGGGCTGCGGGCCGTGGACCTGTCCGACAACGAGATGGCCAAGCTGCACGTGCGCCACCTGGTGGGCGGACACGCGCCGGGCAAGGCCGGGGAGATGGTCTACCGCTTCGAGTTTCCGGAGCGCCCGGGCGCGCTGATGAACTTCCTCAAGCGCATGGGTTCGGGATGGAACATCTCGCTCTTCCACTACCGCAACCACGGCGCCGACGTGGGCCGCGTGCTGGTGGGGCTGCAGGTGCCGGACGCGCGACCGCGCGGCGTTCCGGCGGTTCCTGCGCGACCTGGGCTACGACTACGTGGACGAGACGAGGAACCCCGCCTACCGGCTCTTCCTCAAGTGAGGCGCCGGGCCGCTACGGCTGCGGCCAGTTCTTGATGTACTGCTTGAGGAGCTTGTTCTCGAAGGCGACGTCCTTCACCGCGCTGCGGGCGATGTCGTGGAACGAGATGATCCCCGCGAGCCCGCCTTCGCCCATCACCACCGCGTGGCTCACGTGCCGCTCGGTCATCATCGAGCGCAGGCCGTCGGCGGAATCGGCGGGCTCCACGATGACGGGCGAGGCGTTCATCACCTCGCGCGCTGCCGTGTCGAGGAGGGCCGCGCCGCGGCTCGCCAGCCCCTGCACCACCTCGCGCAGGGTGAGGAGCCCGGCGAGGTTGCCGTTCTCCATGATCACCACCGAGCCGATGTTCTCGCGCACCATGGTGGCGACCACCTCGCGCACCGGGGCGCCGGGTCCCAGGTGGACCGAGCGGCCGCCCTGGCCGAGCTTGTCGTCGAGGATCTCCTGCACCGTCAACGGCATCGAGTGCTCCGCAAGATTTGCGACCCTGATCCGGCGTTGCGAGGGGAAAGGGGGTTGGTGCTGTTGAGTGGATTCGAACCACCGACCTACTGATTACGAATCAGTTGCTCTACCAACTGAGCTACAACAGCACGCGAGTCGGGCATTATAGCCGCAGAGCCCGCCTTTCGCGAGGCCCGGGCACCTCCGGTGGCCGACCGCCGGCGCCCGCCGTTCGTCGGGCGCCGCCCGCCTGCCATCGGGCGGAATGGCGCGCGGCGCCGGCTTTCCCTAAATTGGCTTCGTCCTGGAGGATCAAAATGAAGAAAGCGCTCGGTTTCACCCTGATCGAGATCATGATCGTCGTCGCGATCGTGGGGATACTCGCGGCCATCGCGGTGCCCCAGTATGGGGACTACGTCACGCGCAGCGCGCTCATCGAGGCGCATGCGGGCCTGGCCGATTTCCGCGTGCGCATGGAGCAGTTCTACCAGGACAACCGCACCTATCTCGGCGGCGGGCTGGGCGGCTGCGGCGCCGCCGCCCCGGCAACGGCAACGCACTTCGACTTCGCGTGCGCGGGTGCCGCGCAGACCTACGTGGTCACCGCAACCGGAAAAGTCCGCGCGCTGCGGGTTCGTCCTGACCCTGAACGAGCAGAACGCGCGCCAGACCACGGCGACGAAGTCCGGCTGGGCCCGCCGGCGCCGATGCCCGCCAACTGCTGGGTGGCGAGGAAAGGATCCTGCTGATGCGACGCGCGGCACAGGCGGGCCTCTCGATCATCGAGATCCTGATCACCATCGCGATCCTCGGGGTCGTGATGGCGATGGGCATGCCTGCGTTCAACACCTGGATCCAGAACACGCAGATCCGCACCGCCGCCGAGTCGATCATGAACGGCCTGCAGACGGCGAAGAACGAGGCGGTGCGCCGCAACGTGAGCGTGCAGTTCAAGCTCGACAGCGGCGACACGACCCAGTGGCGCGTGAACCTCGCCAGCAGCCCGGACGACAATGCGCTGCAGAGCCGCTCCGGGGACGAAGGCACGCCCAACGCGACCGTCACGCGCACGCCGGGCGACGCGGACACCGTCACCTTCAGCTCGCTCGGGCGCGTGGTCGCGAACGCCGACGCGACCCCGACCCTCACGCAAGTGGACATCGACAACGCGCTGATCACCGTCGTCGCCGACCGCCGCAACCTGAGGATCATCATCCCCCCGGGAGGCGCGTTCCGGATGTGCGACCCGAAGGTCGCCGCGGGCGATCCGCGCGCGTGCTAGGGAGCGGAACATGAAACGGATTGCCCACCAGCAGCAGGGCGTGGTCCTCCTCGAGGCCCTCATCGGCATCCTCATCTTCTCGCTCGGCGTCCTCGCCCTGGTGGCGATGCAGGCGATCTCGGTGAGCACCGTCTCCAACGCGCGCTACCGCACGGAGGCCGCCTTCCTCGCCAACGAGATCCTCGCGGAGGCCTGGGTGGACCGCGGCGTCAACTACGCCAACCTCCAGACCTACGCGGTGTCCTCCGGGGTCGGGACCAATCCCAACACGCAGGCCTGGGTCGCCAAGGTCAACGCGCTCCTGCCCGGCACGACCGCCAACCCGCCGGACATCGCCATCGTCTCGCCGGCCTCGGGAGGGCGGCAGCTGACGGTCACGGTCCGCTGGCGCGCCCCCGATGCGGTGACGCCCAGCAACCACGTCGCGGTCGCCTTCATCAGCGATCCCTGAGTCGAACCCCGGATGCCCGTCATGAGAACCCCCAAGCGCCGCGCCTCCCGCGGCTTCACGCTCGTGGAAATGCTGGTCGGCGTGCTGATCGGCCTGATCGGCACGGTCGTCATCTTCCAGGTCTTCGCGGTCTCCGAAGGGCAGAAGCGCACGACCACCGGCGCGGGCGACGCGCAGCAGAACGGCGTCTTCGCGCTCTTCCAGATCGAGCGCGACCTGCGCACCGCCGGGTTCGGCCTGGCGCACCTGCCGCTCCTGGGCTGCCAGACCAACGGCTGGAACGAGCAGACCTCCCAGGCCATCAGCTTTCCGCTGCTGCCGGTGAGCATCGCCAATGGCGCCGCCGGCGCCCCGGATACCATCACCATCGCCTACGGCGACGCGGACCTCTTCTTCGCCCCGGAAAAGCTCACCAGCCCCCTGCAGACCGACGCAGCGGACCCCTTCCGCGTCAGCAACATCTACGGCTTCCGGCCGGGAGACGTCCTCATCGCGGCGGCGAACGCCCAGCCGTGCTCGCTCGCGCAGGTGTCCTCGACCACCGCGCTCTGGCGTCAATCGCGTGAGCGGCAACTTCACCAACCTGCAGGGCCAGGTCGAGGCGTCGCGCTTCAACCGCCCGGGCGGCCTGCCGGCGCCCAACAACATCGTGTACCCGCCGTACGTCGACGCCACGTCGACCGGCGGCAGGCTCTACAACCTGGGCGCGCGGCCGGTGGTGGTGCGTTACGCCATCGCCGCGGGGCAGCTCACCGCCACCGACATGCTGACGCCCGGCTCCGCCGCGGCGACGGTCGCGCTCTCCGACGGCATCGTGCAGCTGCAGGCGCAATACGGCTTCGACGCGAATTCGGACGGCCGGGTCGCCCCGGGTTCGGCCAGCGTGGCGACGATCGCCACGGTCGCCGGGAGCGCGGACCAGTGGGGCGATGCCATGCCCGTGGGGGCGGTGGCGGCCGACTGGGCCAAGGTCATCGCGGTGCGGCTGGTCGTCGTCGCCCGCAGCATGACGCCCGAGCGCCCCGATCCCGTCACGGGCGTGTGCAACACGACCGTCGCGAATCCCAAGTGGGTGGCTGCGTCGCCGCCGGCCGGGATCGATCTCGACATCTCGGCGGATCCGGACTGGCGCTGCTTCCGCTATCGCACCTTCGAGGTGAACGTGCCCTTGCGCAACATGGTCTGGTTCGCGCAGCCGAGCTGACCATCATCGCCCCCATGAGCCCCGTCATGCCGACCCGCCCTGCCGTCACCCTTCCCGCCCGTGCGCGCGGCCCCCGCCGTGCCGCAGGGCGGTCTCGTGCTGTTCATCGCGCTCATCGTCCTGGTGGCGATGACGCTCGCGGGCATCGCCCTCATGCGCTCCGTGGACACGGCCCTGGTCGTCGCGGGCAACATGGCGTTCAAGCAGTCGGCCATTTCCGTCGCGGACCGCGGCACGCAGGAGGCGGCGGCCTGGCTCGTGGCCAACAGCTCCGGCCAGAACCTGCACAACGACAATCCCGGCGCCGGCTACTCCGCCTCGATTCCGCCGGGCCTGCCGGAACCGGACTGGTTCGACATGAACTCCTGGGCCAATTCCTTCGTGGTGAACGGCGGCACGCCGGACGCCGCCGGCAACGTCGTGCGCTACGTGGTCCACCGCCTCTGCAACGCCGCCGGCAACCCCAACGGCACCGCCTGCGCGCTCTATTTCGGCACCAGCATCGGCGGCCACCGGCGGCAGCATGGCCGTGGGCGCGCCGGTCTTCCAGGGCACCCCGCAGCTCTACTATCGCGTGACGACGCGCGTGGACGGTCCCCGCGACACCGTGAGCGTGATCCAGAGCAGCGTCCTCGTCTCCATCGGCGCCACCTGACACCCCGCAATCTGCACCTGAAGGAGTTCATCGCATGAGACTTCCCGTCCCCCTCCGGCGCTTCACGACTGCGCTCTGCACGGTCGCCCTCGTCGTGCTTGCCGGCGCGCATCGGGCCGAGGCGGAGGTTGCCGACCTCGCCAACGTGCCGCTCGCGAACTCCCCCTCGGATGCCGTGCTGCCGAACCTGATGTACGTCCTGGACGACTCGGGGTCGATGGCGTGGAACTACATGCCCGACAACGTCTTCCGCACCAGCGGCGGCGACACCCTCTACAACTGCAAGAAGTGCACGTCCTCCTCCTGCATCGGCCCGGGCGGCACCAGCTCCAGCAGCGGCTGGCAGTGCGGCAACGACGGAGAACGACCCGGACAGCTCGTTCCAACAGACGCGCCGACGGACTATGGCGAGGCGCCCTTCTACGCGGCCGCCTTCAACAAGATCTGGTACAACCCCAACATCACCTACGCCCCGGCCATCGACTTCGAGGGCACCAGCCTCGGCAACGCCACGCCGACGGCGGCGTCGAGCGACTACTACCTGGGCGGGGCCACGAGGAACCTCACGAACGCCTTCTGGGAGGTGCTCTACTGCAACACCGGCAGCCCCAGCGCGGCCGACCTCACCAACACGGCCAAGTGCCGCAAGAACGGCCAGCACAACGTGACCCCGTTCGTCGGCACGACGAACTACTTCCTCTACTGGGGCGACACCGGCAACAACGTCGGCTTCCCGACCAAGGCGTACTACAACAAGGTCCTCATCAAGACCTCGAGCGCGCACTACTACAACATCGAGCCGCACGAGTACTGCAGCGACGTGAACCTGGTGAACTGCGTGCTGGCCAACGCCGCCGGCGCCTCGCCGGGTTCGCCGAACACCATCGCCGCCCCCGTCCGCTGGTGCAAGTCGGCCACCGACGCGCGGGCCACGACGGCGATCTCCGGCAACTCCGGCAGCCCGGCCACGCCACGCTGCAAGAAGAAGTACGACTCGTCCACCTACAAGTACGTGCGCTACGGCCGCTTCAAGCGCGTCGACATCGTTCCCGCCACCGCCACCTATCCCAAGGGCCCGTCTTCCGTGCGCACCGACTGCGCGGCCGCGGGCAGCTGCACCTACGCCGAGGAGATCCAGAACTTCGCCAACTGGTACAGCTACTACCGCACGCGCATGGCGCTGATGAAGACGGCCACGGGCCGCGCCTTCCTCGCCATCGACGACCGCTTCAAGATCGGCTTCATCACCATCAACCCGAACAACCCGGTCACCGACAACAAGTACCAGCCCATCCTCAAGTTCGACGGCACGCAGAAGCAGGCCTGGTACACGAAGGTCTACCAGCAGGACACCAACGGCTCCACGCCCAACCGCACCGCGCTGCACCGCATCGGGCGGCATTACATGGGCCTCACCGACGGCATCAACTCCGGGATGATCTCCGGCGCGTCGAAGCCCGACCCGGTCGAGTACTCGTGCCAGCAGAACTTCGCCCTCCTCACCACGGACGGGTACTGGAACGACAGCTTCTCGTCCATCGGCAACGTGGACAACGTCAACAGCGGCTACACGACGCGCGCCTACGGCGCCTACGACGGCGCGATCTCCGGCGCCTCCAGCACGCTCGCGGACGTGGCGGCGTACTACTACAAGACCGACCTGCGCACCGGCGGCGGCGCGCTGGCGACGAACAACGTCCCCACCACGGATCGCGACCAGAACCCGGCGCAGCACATGGTCACCTTCACGCTCGGCCTCGGGCTGGAAGGCTTCATGGACTACCAGTCCGACTACGAGACCGCCGCGACCGGCGACTTCGCGCGGATCAAGGCGGGTGTCGCGGGCGCCTGTTCCTGGACCACCGGCATCTGCAACTGGCCCGCGCCGTCGTCGAACCAGCCGAGCACGCTGGACGACCTGTGGCACGCGGCCGTGAACGGGCGCGGCAGGTACTTCAGCGCGAGCGACCCGAACTCGCTCACGCAGGGCCTGCAGCAGGCGCTCGCGTCCCTCAACATCCAGACCGCGGCGGCGGCAGCCTCGGCGACGTCGAGCCCGAACATCACGGAGACGGACAACTACATCTACAGCTCGACCTTCCGCACCGTGAAGTGGGACGGCGAGATCGTCGCCCGGCGCATCGACACGACTTCGGGCGCCGTGCTGCCGGCGATCGTCTGGTCCGCGCAGACCCTCCTCGACGGGCGCACGAGCGCGGCCGCCGACACGCGCGACGTCTTCACCTACGACGAGTCCGCCGGGGGCAAGAGGAAGGCCTTCCTCTACGCCAACCTCACTGCCGCGCCCTCGGGCTCGCGCGTCGCGGAAACGTCGTACTTCGACAACCGCTGCAGCCTCGACTTCTCGCAGTGCGCGCTCCTCACGGCGGCGCAGAAGACGATCGCCGACAACGGCGCGAACCTCGTCAACTACCTGCGCGGGCAGCGCCAGCACGAGTCCTACACGGCACCGGAAACCAACTCGCCGTTCCGTGCGCGGGAGCACATCCTCGGCGACCCGGTGAACGCCACGCCGGCCTACCTGGACGCGCCGCAGTACTTCTTCGCGGACGCGGTCACGCCGAGCTACCAGGATTTCCAGGCGGCCAACTCGTCGCCGACGCGGGCCACGCTCTTCATCGCGTCGAACGACGGCATGCTGCACGCTCTCGACGGCAACACCGGGCAGGAGCGCTGGGCCTATGTCCCGCGCATCACGATGAACCGGCTGCACGGGCTCGCGAGCGAGAACTGGTCGGTGCAGCACGAGTACAACGTCGACGGCTCCCCGCAGCTGATGGACGTCTACTATCGGCGGCGGCTGGAAGTCGGTGCTGGTGGCCGGCCTGAACGGCGGCGGGCGCGGCTACTACGCCCTGGACGTGACCAATCCGGCCAGCCCGACGGTGCTGTGGGAGATCTGCTCCGACAACACGGTCTGCTCGATCGTCGACCAGGACATCGGCTACACCTTCGGCAACCCCGTGATCACGAAGCGGGCCAGCGACGGCAAGTGGGTGGTGCTGTTCACCTCCGGCATCAACAACGTCTCGCCGGGCGACGGCAAGGGCTATCTCTACGTCGTCGACCTGGCGACGGGCGCGATTCTGCAGAAGGTCGGCACCGGCGCGGGCACCACGGGGACTCCTTCCGGGTTCACCCGGATCAGCGGCTACGCCGACAACTTCGCCTACGACAACACCGCGAAGTACATCTACGGCGGCGACCTGCTGGGCAACGTCTGGAAGTTCGACATGCAGACCGACCCGCCCACCAAGTCCCTGCTCGCCAGCCTCAAGGATGCGGGCGGCAAGCCGCAGTCGATCACGACGCGGCCGGAACTCGCGGTGATCGAGACCTACCCCGTCGTGTACGTGGGCACGGGCCGCTACCTGGGCACGGACGACCTGGTCGACCCCGCCTCGCTCGTGCCGCCCAACGCAGTGGGCCTACAACCAGACGCATCTACGCGATCAAGGACTCCGGCGCCACTTTCGCCAACTTCCGCACCGATGCGAACACGGTGCCGAACTCGATCATCATCAAGGACGAGGTCACCCGCTCCACGACCGACGCCTGCGTCGACTGGGCCACCCAGGACGGCTGGTACGTCGACCTGAACCCGAGCAACGAGTCGCCCGGCGAGCGCATCAACCTCGACCCGCAGCTGGTGCAGGGCACGCTCCTCGTCGTCTCCAACGTGCCGAACAACAACACCTGCACCGTGGGCGGCGACAGCTGGATCTACCAGTTCAACTACAAGTGCGGCAAGTTCCTCGAGTCCGCACCCCTGGAGACGGCGGGGCAGAGGTACGTGGGCCAGATCACGGTGGGTCTCGTGGTGGTGCGCCTGCCGAGCGGCGTCTTCAAGGGCATCGCGACGGGCGCCACCGGTGCCATGAGCACCTTCGCGGTCAACATCGGCGGCGCAGCCGGCACCGCGCGCCGGATTTCCTGGCGCGAGCTGTTCCAGAGGTGAGAATGATGAACAAGCGGACCGTCATCAGTGCCGCCGCCGCGTTCGCGGCGGCGCTCCTCCTCTCCTGCCACGGCAGGGGCCGCCGTCCCCGAGTACGAGCCGCAGCGGCGCCTGCGGACGGCGCTCGATACCTGCCTCAAGACGGAAGTGATGCAGGGCGCCTACTGCGTGAAGAAGTGCGCGACGGGATTCAGGATGTCCGCCTCCGGCACGAAGGCGCGCTGCATCGGGCTTTCCGAGAAGTCGAAGTACGTTCCGCCGCAGCCGAAATACAAGCCCGCGCCTGCGAATCCGAACGCGCCGAAGGTACCCGGCGCCTAGGTTCGCGGGGCCGGCCTGGCGATCTCGCGCGGCAAGGGGAAGGTGACCGCTTCCTCGATCCCCGACAGCTCGCGCACGCGAGCGGCGCCGAGTTCCTGCAGGCGATGCAGCACGTCCTGCACGAGCACCTCGGGCGCGGAGGCGCCGGCAGTCACGCCGATGGTGCGCGCGCCGGCGATCCACTCCGCCTTGAGCTCCGCCGCGTTGTCGACGAGGTAGGCTTCGCGCCCGAGGTTCATCGCCACTTCGCGCAGGCGGTTGGAGTTGGAGCTGTTCGTGGAGCCGACGACGATCACCACGTCGCAGCGCGGGGCCATGAACTTCACGGCGTCCTGGCGGTTCTGCGTGGCGTAGCAGATGTCGTCCTTCTTGGGCCCGACGATCGCCGGGAAGCGCGCCTTGAGGGCGGCGACGATGCGCTGGGCATCGTCCATGGAAAGTGTCGTCTGCGTCACGTAGGCCAGGTGGCCGGGGTCCCTTACCCGCAGCCGCGCCACGTCCTCCTCGGTCTCCACGAGGTACATGCCCGTGTCGGCCTGTCCCATGGTGCCTTCCGCCTCCGGGTGGCCCTTGTGGCCGACCATGACGACCTCGCGTCCCTGGTCGCGCATCTTGGAGACCTCGACGTGCACCTTGGTGACCAGCGGGCAGGTGGCGTCGAAGACGCGCAGTCCCCGCGACTCGGCGTCGCGGCGCACGGCAAGCGGCACCCCGTGCGCGGAAAAGATGACCGTCCCGCCGGCGGGGACCTCGGACAGGTCCTCGACGAACACGGCGCCCTTGCGGCGCAGGTCCTCGACGACGAACTTGTTGTGCACGATCTCGTGGCGCACGTAGATCGGCGCGCCATGCACCTCGAGGGCTCGCTCGACGATGGCGATGGCGCGGTCCACGCCGGCGCAAAAGCCGCGCGGCTTGGCGAGCAGGACTTCCATCGGTTCGGACATTGCTTGCGTTCCTGTAATCAGGGACTGTCCCTGTTTTTTCGGGCGTCCCGGAAGCCGTCCCAGACGATGAGCGCCACGCCCACCGTGATCGCGGAATCGGCAACGTTGAAGGCGGGCCAATAGTATCCCGCCGCGTGCACCTGGACGAAGTCCACCACGTGGCCCAGGGTCACGCGGTCCCAGAGATTGCCGGCGGCGCCCCCGAGCACGAGGGAGAGCGCGGCCGCGAGGATCCGGTTGCCGCCGCTCTTGCGCAGCATCGCGACGAGGACCGCGGAGATGACGACCGTCACGACCACGAAGAACCAGCGCTGCCAGCCGCCGGCCCCGGCGAGAAAGCTGAACGCCGCCCCGGGGTTGTGCCAGAGGACGAAGTTGAGGAAGGGTGCCAGCACCAGCACCTCTCCGGGGGCGAAGGCGGCGCTCACCCAGGCCTTGGTCGCATGGTCGAGGACCGCGACCGCAACCGAGATCCCGAGCCAGCGCTGCCAGGCCGGGTGCCCGGCCTCAGGCATGGCGGCGTTCCTCGCCGGGCCCCTCGATGTTCGTGACGCACCTCCCGCAGATGCCGGGATGGCGCTGGTCGGCGCCGACGTCCGCGCGGTAATGCCAGCAGCGACCGCACTTGGCGTGGGCGCTCGGCGACACGCGCACGGCGAGCGCGGCGCCAGGGTCGACCGTTGCCGTGGAGGTGATGAGGACGAAGCGCAGGTCGCTGCCCAGGCTCTCGAGCAGGGCGCGGTCGCCCTCCGGTGCGGCGATGACGACTTCCGCCTGCAGGGAGGAGCCGATGCCGCCGGACTGGCGCAGGTCCTCGAGGCTCTTCTGCACGAAGGCGCGGATCTCGCGCAGCCGCTGCCACTTCACCAGCAGCGCCGCCTCGCCCGCCTGCTCCGGCAGCACGCCGTTCCAGGTGTGGAAGAACGGGCTCTCCTCCTTGCCCGGGTGGAGCACCGCCCAGGCCTCCTCCGCCGTGAACGACAGGATGGGGGCCATCAGGCGCAGGAGGATCTGCGTGATGTGGTGCAGCGCCGATTGCGCCGCGCGCCGTGCCGCGGACTCGCGCCCGCAGGTGTAGAGCCGGTCCTTGAGGACGTCGAGGTAGAAGCCGCCCAGGTCCTCGGAGCAGAAGGTCTGGATGCGCTGCGCCACGAGATGGAACTCGAAGCGGGCATAGTCGGCGGTCGCGGCCTCGGCCATCTCGCGCGTCATCGCCAGCGCGTAGCGGTCGATCTCCGGCCAGGACTCCGGGGGCAGCAGGTCCTTCGCCACGTCGAAGTCGGCGGTGTTGGCGAGCAGGAAGCGCAGCGTGTTGCGGATGCGGCGGTAGCTCTCCACGACGCGCTTCAGGATCTCGTCGGAAATGTAGAGCTCGCCGGAGTAGTCGGAGGACGCCACCCAGAGGCGGATGATCTCGGCGCCCAGCGTGTCGGAAACCTTCTGCGGCGCGATCACGTTGCCGAGCGACTTCGACATCTTGCGCCCCTGGGCGTCGACCACGAAGCCGTGCGTCAGCAGCGCGTCGTAGGGCGCGCGTCCGTCCATGGCGCAGCTGGTGAGGAGACTCGACTGGAACCAGCCGCGGTGCTGGTCGGAGCCTTCGAGGTACAGGTCGGCCGGCCACTTCTGGCCCGCGAGGCCGCGCAGCACCGAGAAGTGCGTGGTTCCGGAATCGAACCACACGTCCACCGTGTCGGTGAGCTTGCGGTACTTCGCGGGGTCGACGCCGAAGTCCTCGCAGGTGGCGGCGAACCACGCCTCGATGCCACCCTTGGCCACGCGCGCGGCGGCCGCCTCGAGCAGGCGTTCCGTTTCGGGGTGCAGCTCGTCGGTCTCGCGGTCGAGGAAGAAGGGGAGCGGCACCCCCCAGTTGCGCTGCCGCGAGAGCGTCCAGTCCGGGCGGGTGGCGATCATCGCCTCCATGCGCGAGCGACCCCAGGCCGGATAGAAGGTCGTGTCGGCGATGGCCTTGTTGGCGATCTCGCGCAAGCGTCCGTCCGTCCACCCCGGGCATCTCCATGCCGATGAACCATTGCGTGGTCGCGCGGAAGATGATCGGCGTCTTGTGCCGCCAGCAGTGCGGGTAGCTGTGGCGGAAGGGCTCGTTGCGGAGCAGCACTGCGTTGGCCGCCAGCAGTTCGAGGATGGGCTTCTCCGCGTCGCGCACGTTCATGCCCGCGAAGTGCGCCACCGACGGCTTGAAGCGGCCACGGTCGTCGACCGGCTGGTCCAGCGGCAGGCCGTATTTCACGCCGGCGTCGAAGTCTTCCGCGCCGTGCGCCGGCGCGGTGTGCACGAGCCCCGTGCCCGCCTCGAGCGTCACGTGCTCGCCGAGGATGAGCGGGACGTCGCGCGACTCGAACGGATGGCGGAAGGCGAGGCCCGCGAGCGCCTCGCCGGCTGCCCGCCCGAGCACGCCGGAAGACGTGAGCCCGATACCGCGCAAGGCTCGCGTCACGCAGTTCGGTGGCGAGGATCAGCGCGCCGCGAACGGTTGCAACCAGTTCGTAGGCGTGGCCGGGATGGGCGGCGATGGCCTGGTTGCCGGGCAGCGTCCACGGCGTGGTGGTCCAGATGACGGCGAAGACGCGCTCGGGAGCCTGCGGCAAGACCGAAGGCCCGGGCGACGGCGGCCGGATCGGCGGCCGCAAAGGCGACGTCGATCGCGGCGGAAGTCTTGTCCTCGTACTCGACCTCGGCCTCGGCCAGCGCCGAGCCGCACTCGATGCACCAGTTGACGGGCTTGAGCCCGCGATAGAGCAGGCCCTGTTTCCAGATGCGTCCCAGCGCCCGGATCTCGTCCGCCTCGGTGGCGAAATCCATCGTCTTGTAGGGGTGTTCCCAGTCGCCCAGGACGCCCAGGCGGCGAAAGCCGGTCTTCTGCAGCTCGATCTGCTCGGCGGCATAGGCGCGGCAGAGTTCGCGCGCCTTGTTGCCCTCGAGATGGCGGCCGTGCTTCTTCTCGATCTGGTGCTCGATCGGAAGCCCGTGGCAATCCCAGCCCGGCGTGTACGGCGCGTCGTAGCCGGCCAGCGTCTTCGACTTGACGACGATGTCCTTCAGCACCTTGTTCACCGCGTGGCCGATGTGGATGTCGGCGTTGGCATACGGCGGGCCGTCGTGCAGCACGAAGAGGGGGCGGCCGCGGCAGGCTTCCCGGATGCGCTGGTAGAGGCCCTTCTCCTGCCACTGCTGCAACCACGCCGGCTCGCGCTTGGCGAGGTCGCCGCGCATCGGGAACGGCGTGTCGGGCAGGTTGAGGGTGCTCTTGTAGTCGGTGTTCGGCGTCTTTTCCCATCAGGTCCCCGTTTCGCGGAACCAGGTCCGCGCCGCGTCGCAGTCCCTGCGGATCTGCGCCACGAGTTCGTCGATCGAGGCGTATTTCGCCTCGTCGCGCAGCTTCTTGAGGAACTCGATGGAGAGGCGACGTCCGTAGAGGTCGCCCGAGAAATCGAAGAGGAACGCTTCGAGAGTCGCCGGGCCGTTCATTGCCACGACCGGCTTGTATCCCAGGCTCGCCACTCCCTCGAGTCCGCGAGTTGCCGCACCGGTGCATCTTACCGCAAAGACTCCGGTCATCACCGGGCTCCCGGGCGGCAGCGCGATGTTGGCGGTGGGGAAGCCGAGATTGCGTCCGAGCTTCGCTCCGTGCACGACGCGGCCGCAGATCGCGTAGGGCCGCCCCAGCAGGCGCGCGGCGAGATCCAGGTCGCCCGAGGCGAGCGCTTCGCGCACGCGCGTGCTCGAGACCCGTTCGGCGCCGTCCTCCACCGTCGCGAGCGTTTCCACCTCGAAGCCCAGGCGCCTGCCCTCCGCGGCGAGGAGCGCAACGTCACCGGCGCGCTTCGCTCCGAAGCGGAAATCCCGCCCGACCAGCACGCGGCGCGCGCCATGCATCTCGCGCAGGCGCTGCGAAAACTCCTGCGGCGTCGAGCGCGGCGAAGGCGCGATTGAAGCGGCAGAGGTAGGCGATCTCGATGCCGGCCTCGGCAAAGGCATGCAGCTTCGCCGAGAGCGAGGACAGGCGCGGCGGCGCGCGGTCCGGAAACAGCAGTTCGCGCGGCAGCGGCTCGAAGGTGAGCACTGCCGGGGCGATGCCCAGTTCGCCTGCCTCGCGCACGACCCGGTCGAGGAGCGCCCGGTGGCCCTGGTGCACGCCATCGAAGCTGCCGATGGCGAGGACCGTATCGCGGGCGGCCGGCCTGGGGTCGCGGATGACGGCGAGCGGCATGGCTAGGAGTGCCGGACGAATTGCTGCAGGCGGAAGCCCATCGCCCGGAGGGTGGCGAAGTAGACGGCCATCGCCCCGACGATGATCGCGGCAAGCTTCACCGCGCGCGTGCCCGCGGTGATGGCGAACCAGGATTGCTCCGAACCCATGCCGTACCAGATGACGCCGCCCATCATGTAGAGCGCGACCGCGACCTTGAGCAGGAAGGCGCCCCAGCCCGGCGCCGGCTGGTAGGCGCCGGATCGGTGCATGAGTATCCACAGCCACGCGGCGTTGAACGTGGCGCCCACCGAGATGGCCGCGGCGAGTCCGGCATGCCTGAGCCACGGCACCAGCACGATGTTGGCGATCTGCGTGATGACGAGGGTGGCGATCGCCACCTTGACCGGGGTGCGGATGTTCTGCCGGGCGTAGAACCCGGGCGCGAGCACCTTCACCAGGATGATCCCGGCGAGCCCGACGGCATAGGCAACCAGGGCGGAGCGGGTCATGAGGACGTCGTGCCGCGTGAACTCCCCGTGCCAGAAGAGCGTGGCGATGAGCGGCACGGCGAGCATCGCGAGCCCGACGGCGGCGGGCAGGGCGAGGATGAGCGTGAGCCGCAAGCCCCAGTCGAGCAGCCGCGAGTACATCTCCGGGTCGCTGTTGTTGTAGTGCTTGACCAGCGAGGGCAGCAGCACCGTCCCCAGGGCCACCCCGAGCAGCGCCGAGGGAAACTCCATCAGCCGGTCGGCGAAGTAGAGCCAGGAGACCGGACCGTCGCCGAGCCATGAGGCGATCTGGGTGTTGATCACGAGGCTCACCTGCGCCACCGACACGCCCAGCGCCGCGGGGGCCATGAGCTTGAGTACGCGCACCACGCCTTCGTCGCGCGGGTCCCACTTCGGCATCGGCAGCATGCGAATGCGCAGCAGGAAGGGAATCTGGAAAGCGAGCTGCAGCACCCCGCCGGCGAAGACGGCCCAGGCCAGCGCGAGGATGGGGCGGTCGAAGTGGGGTGCCGCGAAGAGCGCGAAGCCGATGAAGGAGAGGTTGAGCAGGACCGGCGTGAATGCCGGCGCCTTGAAGGAGCCCCAGGTGTTGAGGATCCCGGTGGCGAAGCTGGTGAGCGAAATGAAGAAGATGTAGGGAAAGCAGATGCGCAGCATCGTCACCGTGAGCGAGAACTTGTCCGCGTCCTTGGCGAAGCCCCAGGCACTCGCATAGACGAGGAGAGGTGCGGCGACGATGCCGATCAACGTGGCGAGCAGCAGTGCCACGCCCAGGACGCCGAGCACGCGCGCGGCGAGTTCCCGCGTGGCTGCATCGCCGCGCCGGGACCGGTACTCGCCCAGGATGGGCACGAACGCCTGCGAGAAGGCGCCCTCGGCAAAGAGCCGGCGCAGCAGGTTCGGGAGGCGGAAGGCCACGACGAAGGCGTCCATCGCGAAGCCCGCGCCGAAGGCGACGGCGAGGAGCGTGTCGCGGATGAATCCCGTGATGCGCGAGACCAGCGTCATCGCGCTCACGGAGGCGGCGGCCTTCAGGAGGTTCATTTTCGCTGGCGCGCTGCGGGGGGCGCGGCGGGCGCTGACAGGGGGGGAAAACCCGGGGCTTGGTTCGGGAAGGACAAGCGCTGTATAATATCAGGCTTCATTTTTGAAACCCGACACTTCAGGATCCGCCATGGCCAATTCCAAGCAGGCCGCGAAACGCGCCAAGCAGGCCGCCAAGTCCCGCGTCACCAACATGGGACTTCGCACGACGCTTCGCACCGCCATCAAGAAGGTGAAGACCGCGATCGCCGCGGGCGACGCCAAGGCCGCGCAAGCCGCCTACGACGCAAACGTGTCGACCATCGACGCGATCGCGGACAAGAAGATCATCCACAAGAACAAGGCGGCGCGTCACAAGAGCCGCCTCGCGCAGCAGGTCAAGGCGCTCGCTCCCCGCGCCTAGGCTGCCGGGCTCGCCGGGGGCTCCCCGCCCCCGGGATGCAGCTTCGTGCCCGGCACCGGGCAGAACTCCGCGGACCCCTCGGGTCGGGTCGGATCGATCACCACCAGTTCGTTGTCGGCCGCGAAGTCGAGCAGGAAGCGGTACGCCCGTGGCTCGACCCTGCGCAACTCCTCCTCCACGCAGACGCAACGCACCCCGTCCATGAGCATCGGCCGGACGTAGGGCGAATAGCGCATCTGGTGGTCGCCGCCGAATGTCGACAGGACCCCGCACAGGCGCTCCGACCAGTCGCTGGGACGAAAGGCGCGCCCGGTCCTGGTGATGCCCTGGATGATGATCGCGGCGGAGCCGGTGGACATGGGTTGTGCCGCCGGGGTGTCCGATGGCGGTCGAAAAAGGCGGAAGGGAGGGCGCCATTTTATCGTGGGGGGCTCCCCGCTGTTGCGGCACCCCCCGAATTTGCCGATAATCGTTCACTCCACATCCACACGGCGGCACTGGCCGCCGTGATCGTTTCTGCGAGGCGTTTATGACTGCCGCCCATCTCATGAAGACCTATTCGCCGCAACCCGTGGCGTTCGCGCGCGGGGAGGGGGCATGGCTGTGGGACACGGAGGGGCGCCGATACCTCGATGCGCTGGCGGGAATTGCCGTGAGCGGCCTCGGGCACGCCCACCCGGTGCTTGTGCGCGCCATCGCGGAGCAGGCGGCCAGGCTCATCCACACGTCGAACCTCTTCCGCGTCGTGGAGCAGGAACGGCTTGCGGAGAAGGTCTGCACGCTGGCGGCGATGGACAACGCGTTCTTCTGCAACTCGGGGGCCGAAGCCAACGAGTGCGCGATCAAGATCGCACGCCTGCACGGCCACCAGCGCGGCATCGAGAACCCGGCCATCATCGTGATGGAGAAGGCCTGGCACGGCCGCACGCTCGCGACACTCTCGGCCACCGGCTCGCGCAAGGCGCAGGCCGGCTTCGAGCCGCTGATGGGCGGGTTCCTGCGCGTCCCGTACAACGACTTCGGCGCGGTCGAGCGCCTGGGCGAGCACCCCGCGGTGGTCGCGATCCTGCTCGAGGTCCTGCAGGGCGAGGGCGGCATCCACGTGGCGGACATGGACTACCTGCGCAAGCTCCGCGAGATCTGCGACCGCCGCCAGTGGCTGCTCATGATCGACGAGGTGCAGAGCGGCATCGGCCGCACCGGCAAGTGGTTCGCGCACCAGTGGGCGGGCATCCTTCCGGACGTGATGGCGCTCGCCAAGGGCCTCGCCTCGGGGGTCCCGGTCGGCGCGTGCCTCGCGCGCGGCGTGGCCGCGCAGGTGTTCAAGCCGGGCAACCACGGCACCACCTTCGGCGGCGGCCCCCTGGTGTCGGTCGCCGCGCTCACCACGCTGGAAGTCATCGAGAAGGACGGCCTCCTCGCCAACGCGGCCCGCCAGGGCGAAGCGATCATGGACGGACTGCGGCGCGAGTTCGCGGGCGTTGCCGGCGTGAAGGAGGTGCGCGGACGCGGCCTCATGCTCGGCATCGAGCTCGACCGCCCGTGCGGCGACCTCGTGCGCCGCGGACTCGAGGCGGGGATCGTCATCAACGTGACGGCCGACCGCGTCGTGCGCATGCTGCCGCCGCTCATCTTCAGCGATGCCGAGTCGCGGGAGCTGGTGGCACGCGTGGGCGCACTGGTGAAGGCCTTCCTCGCCGAGGCGCCACCCGCAGCCGCCGCATAGCCGCCATGAGGCACTACCTGCAGTTCCGCGACTTCTCCGCCGAGGAGTACGAGCACCTCTTCCGGCGCACGCGCGCGATCAAGGAGCGGTTCAAGAACTACATCGCCTACCAGCCGCTCACCGACCGCATGCTGGCGATGGTGTTCGAGAAGAGCTCGACGCGCACGCGCGTGTCCTTCGAGGCGGGCATGTTCCAGCTGGGCGGCGCCTCGATCGTGCTCAACATGGGCGACACGCAGCTCGGGCGCGGCGAGCCGATCGAGGACGTGGCGCGCGTCGTCTCGCGCATGGTCGACATCGTCATGATCCGCACCTTCGAGCAGGCGATCATCGAGCGCTTCGCGGCCCACTCGCGCGTGCCGGTGATCAACGGGCTCACCAACGAGTTCCACCCCTGCCAGGTGTTCGCCGACATCTACACCTACGTCGAGCAGCGCGGCTCCATCCGCGGCAAGACCGTGGCGTGGATCGGCGACAGCAACAACATGTGCAATACCTGGGTGCAGGCGGCAACCCTCCTCGACTTCAAGCTGAACGTGTCGAGCCCCGTGGGCTACGAACTGGAGCCCGCGCGCGCAGTGGGCGTCGATCGCCAGCACCTCGAGCTCTTCGGCGACCCCCTGGTCGCTGCAAAGGGCGCCGACCTCGTCACCACCGACGTGTGGACGAGCATGGGCTGGGAAGCCGAGACCGATGCCAGGAAGGACGCCTTCGCGGCGTTCACTGTCGATGCCGAGATGATGGCCGTCGCCCGGCCCGATGCGCTGTTCATGCACTGCCTCCCCGCGCATCGCGGCGAGGAGGTCTCCGCCGAGGTCCTGGACGGTCCGCAGAGCGTGGTCTGGGAAGAGGCGGAAAACCGCCTGCACGCGCAGAAGGCCCTCATGGAGTACCTGCTCCTCGGGCGCGTCGAGACCTGAATCCGAATACCCTTCCAGAAAGCCCGAAACCCATGAAAAAGGTCAAGAAAGTCGTCCTCGCCTATTCCGGCGGACTGGACACCTCCGTCATCCTCAAGTGGCTGCAGGACACCTACGGCTGCGAGGTCATCACCTTCACCGCCGACATCGGCCAGGGCGAGGAGCTGGAGCCCGCGCGCAAGAAGGCGAAGCTGCTCGGCGTGAAGAAGATCTTCATCGAGGACCTGCGCGAGGAGTTCGTGCGCGACTTCGTCTTCCCGATGTTCCGCGCCAACGCGCTCTACGAGGGCGAGTACCTCCTCGGCACCTCGATCGCGCGCCCGCTCATCGCCAAGCACATGGTGGAGATCGCGAAGAAGACCGGCGCGGACGCCATCTCGCACGGCGCGACCGGCAAGGGCAACGACCAGGTCCGCTTCGAGCTGGGCGCCTATGCGCTGATGCCCGACGTGCGCGTGATCGCGCCCTGGCGCGAGTGGGACCTCCTGTCGCGCGAGAAGCTCCTCGCCTACGCCGACAAGCACGGCATCCCCGTCGACTTCAAGAAGAGGAAGGGCGGCGGCGCGCCCTACTCGATGGACGCGAACCTGCTGCACATCTCCTACGAGGGCGGCGTGCTCGAGGACCCGAACTTCGAGCCGGAGGAGTCGATGTGGCGCATCACCTCCTCGCCGGAGAAGGCGCCCAACAAGCCGGAGATCGTCGATCTCGAGTACGTGCGCGGCGACATCGTCGCGATCAACGGCAAGAAGATGTCCCCGGCCAAGGTGCTCACGGAACTGAACCGCCTCGGCGGCAAGCACGGGGTCGGGCGGCTCGACCTGGTCGAGAACCGCTCGGTCGGCATGAAGTCGCGCGGCTGCTACGAGACGCCGGGCGGCACCATCATGCTCAAGGGGCACCGCGCCATCGAGTCGCTCACGCTCGATCGCGAAGTCGTGGCGCTCAAGGACGACCTCATGCCCCGCTACGCGCGTCTCGTGTACGCCGGCTACTGGTTCAGCCCCGAGAGGAAGCTCCTGCAGACGCTCGATCGACACCTCCCAGGAGCACGTGAACGGCCGCGTGTGCGTGAAGCTCTACAAGGGCACCGTGCTCGTGGTCGGGCGCTCCTCGAAGAAGGATTCCCTCTTCGATTCCGCCGTCGTGACCTTCGAGGACGACCACGGCGCCTACAACCAGGCGGACGCCGAGGGCTTCATCAAGCTGAACGCGCTCAGGCTGCGCATCGCCGCCAAGCGCGGGCGCAAGTAAGATCCCCGGGAGGCACCATGCCGTCCTTCGACATCGTCTGCGAGGCCAACCTGGTCGAGGTGAAGAACGCCGTCGAGCAGGCCAACAAGGAAATCACCAACCGCTTCGACTTCAAGGGAACGGACGCCCGCGTCGAGCAGAAGGAACTCGAACTCACCGTCTATGCCGACGACGAGTTCAAGCTCGGGCAGGTGCGCGACGTGCTGCACGCCAAGTTCGCCAAGCGCGGCGTCGATGCGCGCCTGCTCACCATCGAGAAGCCCGAGAAGATCGGCGGCGACAAGATGAAACAGCTGATCACCGTGAAAAATGGCGTCGAGACCGAGCTCGCGAAGAAGATCGTGAAGATGTTGAAGGACGGCAAGCTCAAGGTCACCGCGTCCATCCAGGGCGACGCGGTCCGCGTTTCCAGCGCCAAGCGCGACACGCTCCAGGAGGCAATCGCGCTGGTGCGCTCCGGCATCACCGAAGTGCCGCTCACCTACCAGAACTTCCGCGACTAAGTGCGGCTCGGTACCAGGTACATGTACCTGGTACCTATTTCAGGCCGCGTATCCAGCGCGTGTAAAGCCGTCGCGCCGTGTCGGTGAGCACGGGCAGGCGCTCGGCCGCCTCGCTCTCGATGGTCGCGACGGACTGCACGGCTGGGCTCTCGCGGCTCTCCGCGATCTCTGCGGCGCCCGATTCGCACCAGCCGTGGATGAGTTCCGGGGTCATCTCGACATGGCATTGCATGCCGAGGTGCATGTCACCCACCACGTAGGCCTGGTTGGCGCAGTGTTCGCCGCGCAGGATGCGGCTCCCGCCCGGGGGAATCGTGAAGGTCTCCCCGTGCCACTGGAAAGTCGTGAAGGCGCGCAGGTCGGTTCCGAACCACTCGCGGGCCAGTGCGCAATCCTCGACCTCGACGCGGTTCCAGCCGATCTCCTTGACGGGGTTGGGGGTCACCTCGCCACCAAGCGCCTTCGCCAGCAGCTGTCCGCCGAGGCAGTGGCCGATCACCGGCACGTCGCTGCGAACCGCGTCGCGGATGAGGGCGAGCACGGGCCCGGTCCAGGGCAGGTCGTCGTTCGCGCTCATCGGCCCGCCCATGAAGGCGAGTCCCGAGAACGCTGCGCCTGCTTCGGGACGGCCTCGCCCGCATCGAGCTACACGAGGCGCCACGCAATCCGCCGGCTGTCGAGAAACGCGGCGAAATAGCCGGGCCCCTCGGTCGGCGAGTGGCGAAAGACGGCGATCGGTTTCATGGATGCGGCGCGGGGGCATCCGCCGCGCCTCGCCAGCCTGCCGGAGGATGGCGGGCCCGGCCGTCAGCAGGACGGCCAGTTCTTGCGCACCATCGCATAGGCCGAATGGTTGTGGATGGACTCGAAGTTCTCCGACTCCACCACGTAGGCCTCGATGCGCGGGTCCGCGTTCAGCTTCGCGGCGATGTCGCGGACCATGTCCTCGACGAACTTCGGGTTGTCGTAGGCCAGTTCCGTCACGTACTTCTCGTCGGGGCGCTTGAGCAGCCCGTAGAGCTCGCTCGAGGCCTGCTTCTCCGCGAGATCGATGAGCTCCTCGATCCACACGAACTGGTGCACGCGGGCGGCGATGGTGACGTGCGAGCGCTGGTTGTGCGCGCCGTACTCGGAGATCTTCTTGGAGCAGGGGCACAGGCTCGTCACCGGCACCTGCACCTTGAGGGCGAACTGCTCGCGGCCCTCGACGATCTCGCCGATGAAGGTCACCTCGTAGTCGAGCAGGCTCTTCACGCCGGAGACGGGCGCCTTCTTCAGCACGAAGTAGGGGAAGCCCATCTCGATGTGGCCGGTCACGGCCTCCAGCTTCGTCACCATCTCGCGCAGCATGGCGCGGAAGGAGTCGACGGTGATCTCGCGTTCGTGCGCGTTGAGGATCTCGACGAACCGCGACATGTGCGTGCCCTTGAACTGGTGCGGGAGCCCCACGTACATGTTGAAGTTGGCCACCGTGTGCTGGGTTCCGCCGCCGCGCTCGAGGATCTTCATCGGGTGGCGGATGGACTTGATCCCCACCCGGTCGATGGCGATCTTGCGCACGTCCGGGGTGGCCTGGACGTCCGGAATGGGGAGCGGGGTACGCTGGTTCACGCGGGTTCCTTTCACGCTGGCGGCAATTATAGGTTGCCGTTCATAGTTGAGTAAACCACTCAACTATAGGACGTTGGCCCCATCGTGCCGCTCAGTACTTCTTGGCGGGGTAGTTCCCCACGAAAGGCGGCTCGCGGCCCACGAGCGACTCGAGCAGGATCAGCTCCTCGTCGCTGTGGTTCATGAACGGGCCCGGTTTCGCGTCCATGATGCCGCCGGCGTCGGTGAGCATCAGAGGCTGTTCGTGATGGGTGGTCTTCACCACCTTCGTGCCAGCCATTCCCGGCCCGTCGATGCCCGCCTCGCCGTAGCAGAGGCAGAAATAGACCTCGGCGGGAGCCACTTCGAGATAGGCACCGGTGCCGCGAATGCCGATCGTCGCGTTGCCGGCCTTGACCAGGACCGGCTTCTTGCCGAACACGGAGAGCACGCGACCCGTCTGGATGAGGATGCGGCTCAGGGTTCCGCCGGATTCCCCGAACACCAGCGTGGTGTTGTCGCGCAGGAGAAAGGCATCGTCCCGGATCACGATCACCGCCATGCTTCCCGGGCCGGTGGTCACGGTGTCGCTGGCGGAAACCGGGGTTCCCACCCGGGCGGCCTTGCCGTTCACCGCGGCGGTGCCCTTGAGCTGGTTCACCCCGGGTATGGCCGGCAGGTCTCCCTTGGCCAGAGCCCGACTCATGAAACCGGAAAGTCCGCCGGCCCCGAGGGCGCCTGCTGCGGCCAGGCGAACGATGAAACGGCGGCGGGCGGCGGACCGGCGATGGATCTCGACTGGATTCACGGGCGTGCTCCTGGTTCGTTCGTGCGCTTGCGGAAGATTACGTCCCACGAGTCGTGGCCGAGCTTGCGGCCGCGCTGCTCGAATTTCGTCTCCGGCCTGGTTGCGGGCCGGGTGGCAAAACCAGGCCCGGTGTTCTCCAGCATCGGTGTCGCGGCCAACGTGGCGAGCATATGTTCGGCGTACTCCTGCCAATCGGTGGCAACGTGCAGGTATCCACCGGGTGCGAGGCGCGACGCGAGGAGTGCCGCAAAGGCCGGCTGGATGAGGCGACGCTTGTGGTGGCGCTTCTTCGGCCACGGGTCGGGGAAGAAGACATGGATGCCCGCCAGCGATTCCCCCGGAACCATGTTGGTGACGACTTCCACGGCATCATGCTGGATTATGCGCACGTTTGTAAGCGATCGCTCATCAAGAAGCTTGAGCAATGCTCCCACCCCTGGGGTGTGGACTTCGATACCAAGATAGTTGTTTTCAGGGTTCTCGGACGCGATTCTGGCGGTCGTTTCGCCCATTCCGAAGCCAATTTCAAGGATTACCGGGGCTTCGCGGCCAAAAACAGCCCTGAATTCGATAAATTCACCCGAAAAAGGTACTCCAAAGCGCGGCATGAGCGTTTCATAGGCACGTTGCTGCCCTGCCGAGTAGCGGCCTTGGCGCAAAACGAAACTGCGAATGGGGCGGGCTGTTGCGTCCATGCTGCAATTTTAGCCGGAAGGAGTCACCTGACGGACTTTTCGTTGACGTTCCCAGCCAATGTGCGCACCATCACATCATGCCGAGACCCTTTTCATGGCTTGCCGCCTGCGCGGTCCTGATCGCGCCACCGGTTTTTGCTGCCAGCGACTATGTGGGCGTCCTGAAGCCGACCTCGCGGCTCATTGCCATCCCCGATTCGGCCCTGCGCTGGCCGCTGACCGGTTCGTTCGGCAGCGAGATGGCCGCCGGGACAGGTTCGGAGGCGGTCCAGATGCGGCTGGGATACCGGTACTCGCGCAACTGGTCGGTCGAAGCGGGCTATTCCGACTCCGGCTGGGGGGGCGCGCGTTCGCCGTTCTCGGGCCCGCGTACCGGCCAGCGCTACGGGCTGGGACTCAAGTACGACCTCACGCGCAGCTTCGGCCTGAAGGCGGACATGGAGCATTACTCGCCATTCAGTCGCTGGAATCCGCGCGATTCCGAGTCCGACCAGGTCACGCTCGGCGTCTTCTTCCGCTTCTAGCGCGCGGTCGGAGAACCGGCCGTTACCGGCTGGCGGACTTTCCGATCAGGCCTTCCGTGGGCGAACTGGCAGTTGCCCGGTAGGGCTTCTTCTCCATGCGCCCGGCGAGCCAGGCCTCGCGCCCGGCCTCCACGGCGAGTTTCATCGCCCGGCCCATGCGTACCGGATCCCGTGCCTTCGCGATGGCGGTATTCATGAGGACTCCGTCGCATCCCAATTCCATCGCGACCGCTGCATCCGAGGCCGTGCCGATTCCCGCGTCCACGAGCACCGGGACTCTCGCGCGGTCGAGGATGATTTGCAGGTTCCAGGGGTTGAGGATGCCCATGCCGGAGCCGATGAGGGAAGCAAGGGGCATCACCGCCACGCAGCCGATGTCTTCCAGCTGTCGCGCGAGGATCGGGTCGTCGCTGCAGTAGACCATCACGTGGAAGCCCTCGGCGACCAGGGTCTTCGCCGCGGCGAGCGTTTCCGGCATGTTCGGAAACAGCGTTTCCGCGTCGCCCAGCACTTCGAGCTTGACCAGCGAATGCCCATCCAGGAGCTCGCGTGCAAGACGCAGCGTGCGCACGGCCTCCTCGGCCGTGTAGCAACCCGCGGTATTGGGCAGGATCGTGTAGCGGGACGGGGGCAGCACCTCGAGCAGGCTGGGCTCGTTCGCGTTCTGGCCGATGTTCACGCGCCGGATCGCCACGGTGACGATCTGCGCACCGCTCGCCTCGATGGCCGCGCGGGTCTCGGCGAAGTCGCGGTACTTGCCGGTGCCGACCAGCAGGCGCGAAGAGTAGGACTTGCCGGCGATGACGAGGTGGTCGTCCATCAGCCGCCTCCCACGGCGACCACGACCTCGAGGCGGTCGCCATCGTGCAGGCAATCTCCGCGTAGCGGCTGCGTGGCACGATCTCGCCGTTTCTCTCGATCGCGACGCGCTTGCCCGCGAATCCCAGTTCGCCCACCAGGCGCGCCACGGTGAGGGGCGGGCGAAGCGCCGTTCGGCGCCATTGATCGTGACGAGCATTTCCATAGGCGAATTCTAGCGCGGGAAGCGTCTCCCATCGCCTGGAGGGCCTCTTGCGTGCCGTGAAGCCACGGGACGGCGACGCTTCGCTAGGTCCTCGGGTAAAATGGCGCCTCGCCGCGGGTGTAGCTCAATGGCAGAGCAGAAGCTTCCCAAGCTTACGACGAGGGTTCGATTCCCTTCACCCGCTCCACCATGCCCCGTGCGCGCCGACTTCGACCGACGCCTTGCCGTTCGATCGGCGAATCGGATGGCATCTACCAGACGACGTCGTTGTTGACCGCGTAGAACCGGCAGGGTGACCTGGCGGCGTCGTTACAGCGGTCCAACGCGATCCGGAGCGGATCGCTGCTCCTCGCCGACCAGGCGAACTTTCCGTCGGGATTCAGCGCGAAGGCCTTGGGCAGTCTTTCCTGGAGGTACTTCTGGTATTCCGTCTTTTCCCCGATCGCTGAGACCGGGAACCTTGCCGATCTCGTCGATCCTCGCAAAGGACGACGGCGCCGGTGCTGCCAGCCGGGCAGGGTCGACGAAGTCCCTGTTGCTGGGCTCGTAGGGGAGACTTGCGTCCTTGAGGAATCGCGCCAGGTGAGCTTCCCAGATCACTCTTCCCCGCCTGTCCCCGAAGACGGAGTGGCCGTCTCTCTCGTAGGTGCCATAGGCCACGAATGTCGACTTCGGATTGCCGGCGGAATAATTTGCAAACATGGCATCCGACACGGTACGGGGCCAGTACGAGTCGTTGTCCGCATAGAACCAGATCGCGGGAATCTTCGTGTCGGCGCCCAGGTTCCCGGCTGCGCGTGCGAGCGTGTTCTCCCACGCCGGACAGCTGTCCTGCCGGAATCCGCCGGCGAAGTTCACCAGCCCCTTCACCGACTCATGGGGCTGCGAGGCACCGTACGCCAGGGTTGTCCAACCGCCGTGCGATTGGCCGACCACGACGGTACGGGACCTGTCGACATAGGGGAGCAGGTGGGCCGCCGCAATGGTGGCGTGAATGTCCTCTGCCTGGGTGCGCCCATTGGACTCGACGTTGCAGCCGCCGTCCACGAAGGACCCCTCCGACTTTGAAAACCCTTGCCGCATGGGAACAAACACGGCGTAATTCCGTTCCAGGAAATAGCGCGCAGCGACAAGCGGGCGATAGCGATCCTGGAAGCGCGGATTTCCCGATGCCTTTCCGTGATTGATCACGGCGAGCGGGAAGGGTCCGCTTCCGGGCGGCCTGAACACGGTCACTTCGAGGTTGAGGGTTCCCAGGACGTATTTCTTGGGGACAAGAATCACCTCCTCGGGCAAGGGCGCGAGAGCATCCCCCGGTGCGGTCTGCGCGAGGGCATGGGACATGATGAAAGCGCAGAAACAGAAATATGATTGTCTCAATCCCGGACTCCCTCGTCAGGCACGTTCCCGCCTGCGTTCAAGCTTAGCGGATTGACGGGGATTCGCCTCACGTCCAGTCATGCCTTCCCGAACTTCCTCGTTTGCCGCCCGTGTAGTGGCCTGGCAGCGTCGCCATGGCCGCCACGACCTGCCGTGGCAGGGCACGCGCGACCCGTACTGCATCTGGGTTGCCGAGATCATGCTGCAGCAGACGCAGGTGGCCGCGGTCATCGGCTATTACGAGCGGTTCATGCAGCGCTTTCCGGACGTGGCCACGCTGGCCGCCGCCCCCGTCGACGAGGTGATGCGCCTGTGGAGCGGACTCGGCTACTACGCGCGCGCCCGCAACCTGCACCGCGCCGCACGGAGCCGTTGTCGACGAACACGGCGGACACTTCCCGCTTTCGCGCGAGGCCATCGTCGCGCTCCCGGGCATCGGCCGCTCGACGGCGGCCGCGATCCTCACCTTCGCGACCGGCAAGCCGCACGCGATCCTCGACGGCAACGTGAAGCGCGTGTTCGCGCGCCACTTCGGCATCGCCGGCCCGCTCGATTCGGCGGCGACGATTGCCCGGTTGTGGACACTTGCCGAGGCGCTCGTCCCCGCCGAGAAACGCCGCGCCCTATACGCAAGGCCTGATGGACCTGGGAGCGACGGTCTGCACGCGCACGCGGCCCGCCTGCGCGCAGTGCCCCGTTCGCCGGACCTGCGTCGCGTTGCGCGACGGGCGCATCGCCGAACTGCCGGGGCGCAAGGCGACACGTCCCGCGCCTGCGCGGGCGATCGCCATGATCGTGGCGGTCTCGCGCGGGGAGGTGCTGTTGGAGAAACGGCCCGCTTCGGGCATCTGGGGCGGGCTGTGGAGCCTGCCTGAAGCCCCGGAGGCGGCCGATCCCGCCGCCTGGGCCGAGGGCAAGCTCGGGCTGCGCGTGGAAGACGTCGCGAAACTCGAGCCGTTCACGCATGCGTTCACGCACTTCACCCTGGCGGTGACGCCGTGGCTGGTCCGGGTGAAGGGCGCGCATGATGCCGCCGGCGAGGCAGGCACGATCTGGCTTGCGCTGCAGGAGGCCGGCACCGCGGCCCTGCCCGCGCCCGTGAAGAGCCTCCTCACGCGCCTTGCGAACGAGGCCAGGAAGCCTAGTCGCGCCCGAGGTCGCGGTGGCGCACGATGAGCGAATGCTGTGACTTGAGCCGCGCGGCGAGGCCTTCCACGAGATAGACCGAGCGATGACGCCCCCCGGTGCAGCCGATGGCGACCGTGAGCGCCGCGCGCCGGTCGAGCGCGAACTTGGGCAACCACCGTTCGACCAGGCGCTGGATGTCCTCGAGGAACAGCACCGCCTCGGTCTCGCGCTCGAGGAACGAGGCCACTTCCGGATCCTTTCCCGACTTCGGCCGCAGCTGCGGGTCGTAGTAGGGGTTGGGAAGGAAACGGGCATCGAAGACGAAGTCGGCGTCCAGCGGCACGCCGCCCTTGAATCCGAACGACTCCAGGCACAGGACGAGCCGCGACGCATCGGTCACGATGAGGTCGTGGATCCAGCCGCGCAGCTGCACCGGATTCAAGGTGCTGGTGTCGATGCGCTGGCCGAGTTCCGCGATCGGCGCGAGGAGGGCGCGTTCCTCGGCGATGGCCTCCTCGATCGTGCGCCCCGCGGCGGCCAGGGGATGCGGCCGGCGCGTCTCGGCAAAGCGCCGCACGAGGCTCGCGTCGCTGGCATCGAGGAACAGGAGACGCACGTCGGTGCCGCTGGCCCGCTCCTCCTCGACGACCTTGGGCAGGATCCCGATCGTGTCGGCGCTGCGCGCGTCGGCGCTCACCGCGACGCGCGGATCGCCCCGCGACGCCACGTAGGAGACGAGCCCGCGGATGAGGTGGGGCGGCAGGTTGTCGACGCAGAAGTAGCCCGAGTCCTCGAGCGCCTTGAGCGCCACGCTCTTGCCCGAGCCGGAAACGCCGCTGACCAGCGTGAGCTGCATCAGTCGCCCCGCGGCTCGCGCTCGCCGGGGTTGCCGTGGTGCATCGCCGCGGCCTGGCGGGCGATGAAGTCGCGCGTGGAGTCGATGCCGCGCGTCATGAGGATGTGGTTGCGCACGGCCGCCTCGACCAGCACGGCGAGGTTGCGCCCGGGAGCCACCGTGAGGGTGACCGTCGGGATCTCGACTCCCAGCACCTCGCGCGTGCCGGAACGGGTGGCGAGCCGGTCGCGTTCGAGAAACTGGCCGTCGGTGGGAAACTCGAGCTGGACGATCAGCCGCAGCACCTTGCGCGGACGCACCGCCGTCTCGCCGAAGATGGAACGGATGTTGAGCACGCCGAGCCCGCGCACCTCGAGGAAGTCGCGCAGCATCGGCGGGCAGCGGCCCTGCACTGTCTCCGGGCCGATCTGCTGGAGCTCCACCACGTCGTCGGCGACGAGCCCGTGCCCGCGCGAAACCAGCTCGAGGGCGAGCTCGCTCTTGCCGATCGAGGACTCCCCGGTGATCAGCACGCCGATCTCGAGCACGTCCAGGAACACCCCGTGCAGCGAAGTCACCTCGCCCAGCTCGCCCTGCAGGTACGGGCGCAGGATGTTGATCACCTGCTGGCTGGACTCGCGGGCCGTGAGGAGCGGGATCGCGGCGGTTGTTGCCGCCCGCTCCAGCGGGGACGGCACGGGCAGCGCATCCGCCACCACGATGCACAGACGTGTCTCCGCCCGCCAGGCGCCCGAGCATCTCGTTGCGGGCCGCCTCGCTCATGCGCTCCATGTAGGCGAGCTCGCTCGTGCCGAGCACCTGCACGATGAGGGGGTGGATCAAGTTCAGGTGCCCGATGAGCCCCAGCCCGGGGCGCGCGAGCATCTCGTTGGTCAGCTCGCGATGGCTGCCCGAGGCGCCCGCGGCCCAGCCGAGGCCGAGGCGCTCGCGCCGGTCCTCAAAGAGCTGCTGAACGCTGAGGCGCGGCATAGGGCGACCATTGCGTGAGCAGGCTGTGTGCGGCGGCGACGTCGCCCGCGGCCAGGAGCTTGTCGCGCAGGTCGCGATCGCTGAACATCTGCGCGAGCTCGGACAGCAGCTCGAGATGCTGCTCGGTCGCGTGCTCCGGCACCAGCATGGCGAGGACGAGCCGGACCGGCTGCCCGTCCGGGGACTCGAAGGGCACCGGGGACTGCGTGCGCACGAAGGCGCAGAGCGTGTCCTTCAGGTTCTTCAGGCGCCCGTGCGGGATCGCCACACCGTAGCCCAGCCCGGTGGAGCCGAGCTTTTCGCGGTCGAACAGGCTGTCGAAGACGCGGGCGCGCGGAATCTGCCGCGAGTTCTCGAACAGGAGCCCGATCTGCTCGAAGAGCCGCTTCTTGCTGCTCACGTCGAGGTCGAGCGAGACGTGCTCCGTGGGCAGCAGGGGGGCAAGTCGATTCATCGGGGTGGTCCTCGCGGGAGCGTCCGCCGCCTCAGGTGGCGGTGCGCTTGTGGCCGGCAGCATGGCGGCCCTCCTGGAACTTCTCCTTGTGCTTGATGATCTGGCGGTCGAGCTTGTCGGCCAAGCCGTCGATCGCAGCATACATGTCGGCATCGTGGCAGGCCACGTGGATGTCCTTGCCGGAAAGGTGCACGGTCGCCTCGATCTTCTGGTCGAGCTTCTGCACCGTCAGGGTCACGTTCACGTCGATCACCTGCTCGAAGTGGCGGTTGATGCGCTCGAGCTTGGCAAGCACGTAGTCGCGGATCGACGGGGTGATGTCGACATGGTGTCCGGTGAGCTGGAGGTTCATCGCGTGCTCCTCTTCGTTTTCGTCATATGGACTTTCTCATGCTCGCGGGCTGGATGTGCAGGGCCTCGCGGTACTTCGCCACGGTCCTCCTCGCGACCTGGATGCCCTGTTGCGCGAGGATGTCGGAGATGCGGTGGTCCGACAGGGGCTTCTTGCCGTCCTCGGCCGCCACCAGCTGCTTGATGAGCGCGCGGATGGCCGTCGAGGAGCACGCGCCGCCGGTATCGGTGGCGACGTGGCTGCCGAAGAAGTACTTGAGCTCGAAGATCCCGCGCGTCGTGAGCATGTACTTCTGCGTGGTCACGCGCGAGATCGTGGATTCGTGCAGGCCCACGGCATCGGCGATCTCGCGCAGCACGAGCGGGCGCATGGCGACCTCGCCGTGCTCGAAGAAGTTGCGCTGCCGGTCGACGATGGCCTGCGTCACGCGCAGGATGGTGTCGAAGCGCTGCTGCACGTTCTTGATCAGCCAGCGCGCCTCCTGCAGCTGCCCGGCGAGGTTCCTGCCGCCGTTGTCGCGGGAGGAATGCAGGAGGTCGGCATACATCTTGTTGATGCGCAGGCGCGGCATCGCGTCGCGGTTCAGCTGCGCGATCCAGCGGCCGCCGCTCTTGCGCACGAGGACGTCGGGCACGACGTAGCGCACGTCGCCTTCGCTCCAGGCGCGGCCGGGCTTGGGGTCCAGCCTCAGGATGAGCGCGCGCACTTCGCGCAGCTCGTCCTCGTCCACGCCGAGGCCGCGGCGCAGCTTGTTGAAGTCGCGCGCGGCGAGCGCCTCGAGATGGCGGGAGACGAGCTCGATCGCGCAGTCCCGGTGGGGCGTGCCGGGGTCCAGGGCCTTCAGCTGCAGCACGAGGCACTCCGCGAGGTCGCGCGCGCCGACGCCGGCGGGCTCCAGGTTCTGGACCTGGCGCAGGGCGATCGAGCACCTCGTCCTTTTCCAGGTCGGCGATCTCCGCGACGCCGGTCTCGTGCAGTTCCTCGAGGCTCGCGGTGAGGTAGCCGTCGCCGTCCAGGTGCGCGATCACGAGGAGTGCCAGGCGCTTGTCGCGCTCGCTCATCGTGGTGAGCTGCAACTGGCGGATCAGCGCCTCCTGCAGCGTCGGCTCGGCGGCCGCGATCTGCGTGAAGTCGTCGCGTTCCCCTTCGTCGCGCGCACCGCCCCCGGAGAACTCCTCGCCGAAGGAGATGGAGTCTTCCGCCTGGTACGGGGATTCGGTTTCCTGCTCGGGAGTCGCCTGCGTTGCCGGCGCGGGCGGGGAGTCGTCGCCCTCGAAGTCGGCGCGCTCGAGCATCGGGTTTTCGGCGAGGTAGCGCTCCAGCTCCTGATTGAGCTCGACCGTCGACAACTGGAGCAACCGGATCGATTGCTGCAGTTGCGGCGTCAGCGTGAGGTGCTGGGAGAGCTTGAGCTGGAGGCTGTGCTTCATGTCGAAAGCCGCGGAGGCGAATTCGTGAGTCCGCTAGAGGCGGAAATTCTCTCCGAGGTAGACCTTTCTGACGTCATCATTATAGATGATTTCCTCCGGCTTCCCGAAGGCGAGCACCGATCCCTGGTTGATGATGTAGGCGTGGTCGCAGATGCCGAGCGTTTCGCGCACGTTGTGGTCGGTGATGAGCACGCCGATGCCGCGCTCCTTGAGGAAACGGATGATCTGCTGGATGTCGATGACGGCGATCGGATCCACGCCCGCGAACGGCTCGTCGAGCAGGATGAAGCGCGGGCTGGTGGCGAGCGCGCGCGCGATCTCGACGCGGCGGCGTTCGCCGCCGGAGAGCGACAGCGCGGAGTTCGCGCGCAGGTGGCCGATGTGCAGGTCGTCGAGGAGGTTCTCCAGGCGCGTCTCGATCTCCTCGCTCTCGAGGCCCTGCAGCTCCAGCACCGCCTGGATGTTCTGCGCGACGTTGAGCCGGCGGAAGATCGAAGCCTCCTGCGGCAGGTACGAGAGGCCCAGGCGCGAGCGGCGATAGATCGGCAGGTGCGTCACGTCCTCGCCGTCCAGGCGCACCGAGCCCTGGTCGATGGGGACCAGACCCGAGGATCATGTAGAAGCACGTCGTCTTGCCGGCGCCATTGGGGCCGAGGAGGCCCACCACTTCGCCGCTTTCGACGGTGAGCGAGACGTCGGACACGACGGTGCGCTTCTTGTAGCGCTTCATGAGCGCCTCGGCGCGCAGCACCGACTGCTGCGGCTCGCTCTTCACGAGTGCCAGGTGCTGGGGAGCGGGGCTCGCGGGCATCGCCCTAGCCGTCCGCGCCCGGACCCTTGTCGGGCTTGAGCGTTACCGGTGGCGCCGCGGGCGCCTCGAGCGGCTTGCCGTCGGCGCCCTTCTTCTGCGGGATGATCGTCGCCTTCACGCGCGAGCCGGTGGCGGGCGCGCCGGGAGCGGCACCGGTGACCTGGAAGAACTCCTTGCCGCGGTCGTACGAAATGTAGTCGCCGACAAGCTCGCCCTGCGAGCTCTTGAGCTTCGCGCCGTTGAAGAGTTTCAGGAGGTCGTTCCTGTCGTCGAATTCGGCGCGTTCCGCGGAGCCCTCGATCCAGTCGTCGACCTTGTCCCGCTTCTGGCGGAAGGTGACGGGTGCGCCGGTCGCGATGTAGACGCGGTAACCCTGGGGATCCTCGCGCACCACGATCCTCGCCGAGGTGATGCGCATCGTGCCCTGCGTGATGACGACGTTGCCGTCGTAGACGGCCTCCTTCTTCGCGTCGTCGGCGGACAGGCGGTCGGCGAGCACCTGGATCTCCTTCTCCCGGTCGGCCTTCTCGGCATGCGCCGGTGCCGTGGTCAACGCCACTGCGACCAGGGCACGGCAGAGGTTGGCGGCGAGTCGGAGAAGGGGATTGCGCATCAGCGGCGGGGCTTGTAGGTGGCGCGCACGCGGTCGAGCTTGAGCACGCGCTTCTGGTTGTACAACTCCAGGCCCGCGGCTTCGACGCGGCCGGAGGCATTCTCCAGCAACACCGGGCTCGTGGTGCGGGCCACGCCCTCGTGGGGAAGGACGAGAAGACTGTCCGTCGTGAGCCTGGACTCCTCGGCGCGCTGGTCGGCTTCGCGCACCATGACGACGTTGCTTTCGAACCAGACCTTGTCGCCATTCTCGAGCAGCCTGCCCTTGTCCGAGGCGATGGTCACGCGCGGCTGGCGCGGCTCGAAAGCCTCGAAATCGAGCCTCTCCAGCAGGGCCGACTTGTCGTCCGGGTAATGTACCATCTTGCGCGCGGTGAGGGTGTAGAGGGTCTTGCCGTCCTCGCCGAATGCGCGCGCGCTGAAGTTGTCGACGATCAGGTCCGGATCGTGCCGCGCGGCACCGCTCGCACGCGGCGCTGCCGGCTGCACCAGCTGGTCGAGCCACCACGTGAGCCCCACCAGCATGGCGAGGACACCGAGAGGCAACCAGGACGAGGGGCGGACCACCGGTTATTCCTGGTCCCCGGGTGCGCGGACGGCACGTCGAGCGCGGCCTTGGCGCGCAGCACGAATTCGCAGAACTCGCGCACGGCGCCCTCGCCCCCGGCAGCCTTCGTCACGAGGTGCGCGATCGCCTTGACCTCGGGCACGGCGTTGGCCACGGCCACGGCGAAGCCGCAGCGCGACAGCACGGCAAGGTCCGGGAGATCGTCGCCCATGAACGAACATTGCGCGGCCTCCAGGCCGAGTTGCGTGCGCAGCCGCTCGAAGTGCGCGAGCTTGTCCTCGGCCCCGAGGATCACGTGCGCGATGCCGAGCTCCTTCGCCCGCGCGGCCGCGGCCTCCGAGTTCCGCCCGGAGAGCAGGCCCGTGGCCACGCCGGAAAGCGCCAGCATCTTCAGGCCATGGCCGTCGAGGATGTTGAAGACCTTCAGCGCCTCGCCGGACGGCCCGTAGTAGAGGCGCCCGTCGGTGAGCACGCCGTCGACGTCGAAGAGGGCGAGCCGATCGCGCGGGCGCGCGTGCGATTGGGGATCGGTCATGGTGACAGGTTGCTCCGTGGCGAGAACGGTGACGCGGAGCTTCGTGTCCTCGCAGACGAGCAACCGTCCCCATCAGATCACGCCCGCGCGCAGGAGGTCGTCCACGTGCAGCGCGCCCACGAGGAGGCCCGTTGTCGTCGACGACGAGGAGCCGCCCGCTCACGTGATGCGACTGCATGACCTGCGCGGCTTCCGCGGCCAGGCGCGACGGCCCGATCGAGCGCGGGTTCCGGGTCATGACCGCGGCGACCTTGAGGCCGCGGATGTCCTCGTGCTTCTCGAGCGTGCGGCGCAGGTCGCCGTCCGTGAAGAGCCCGGCGACGCGTCCCCCGGCGTCCACGATCGCGGTCATGCCGAGGTTCTTGCGCGACATCTCGATGATGGCCTCCTTGAGCGTGGCATCGACGCCCACGCGCGGCAGCCTGTCGCCGGTGTGCATGATGTCGGAGACGTGCAGCAGGAGCTTGCGGCCCAGCGCGCCGCCGGGATGGTGCATCGCGTAGTCGTCGCTGCCGAAGCCGCGCGCCTCCAGGAGCGCCACGGCCAGCGCATCGCCCAGCGCAAGCACGGCGGTGGTGCTGGCGGTGGGCGCGAGGTTCATCGGGCAGGCTTCCTTCTCGACGGCCGCATCGAGATGAACGTCCGATTCCACCGCGAGCGTCGATCGCGCGTTGCCGGTGATCGCGATGACCTTCGCGCCGCGCCGCTTGATGAGGGGCAGGATGCGCAGGATCTCCTCGGACTCGCCGGAGTTCGAGATGGCGATCACCACGTCGCCGGCCGCGATCATGCCGAGGTCGCCGTGGCTCGCTTCGCCGGGGTGCATGAAGAACGCCGGCGTGCCCGTCGAGGCCATGGTGGAGGCGATCTTGCCGCCGACGTGGCCCGACTTTCCCATGCCGGTCACGACGACGCGGCCGCTGGCGTCGAGGATCGTCGTCACCGCCGCCAGGAAGCTCTCCCCGAGCCGCTCGGTGAGCCGCAATACCGCCGCCGCCTCGATTTCGAGCACCTCCTTCGCGAGCGCAATTACGCGCGCAGAATCGGGAAGTGCTCGCGGATGTAGTAGATTTGCCACAGGGCAAAGTATAAAGGGATTGCCCTCCAGCAACCCGCCCAGCCATGCACGACGCCCTTCCTGTCGCCCTCATCCTCCTCGGCTCCGCGGTCGCGGTGGTGGTGCTGTTCAGGCGCCTGTCGATGCCGGCGATCCTGGGATACCTGCTCGTGGGCGCAGTGATCGGTCCCGGTGCCCTGGGCATCGTTTCGGCCTCCGAGGACAAGACCTACCTCGCCGAGTTCGGCGTGGTGTTCCTCATGTTCTCGGTGGGGCTGGAGTTCAGCCTGCCGCAGCTGATGGCGATGCGCCGCACGGTGTTCGGCTTTGGCGGCCTGCAGGTCCTCATCACGATGGCGATCGCCGCCGTGGTGGCGGTGGGCGGCGGCGAGTCCTGGAAGACGGGGCTCATCGTCGGCGGCGTGCTGGCGATGTCGTCGACTGCGATCATCATGAAGACGCTCTCGGAACAGGCGCAGCTGCACACGCCTGCCGGGCGCCAGATCATGGGCGTGCTCCTGTTCCAGGACCTCGCCGTGATCCCGCTGCTGGTGCTGATTCCGGCGCTGGCGCTGCCCGCGGACGCGCTGGCCGGGGCGATCGGCATCGCGCTCCTGAAAGCCGCCGTGGTGCTCGCGGTGGTGCTGTATTTCGGCCAGAAGCTGATGCGGCCGCTCTTCCACATCGTGGCGACGCAGAAGTCCTCGGAACTGTTCGTCCTCTTCGTTCTCCTGGTGACGTTGGGGCTCGCGTGGATCACGGAACTGGCGGGGCTATCGCTCGCGCTCGGTGCCTTCCTCGCCGGGATGCTCATCTCGGAGACGGAGTACCGCTACCAGGTGGATGACTACATCAAGCCGTTCCGCGACGTGTTCCTGGGGCTCTTTTTCGTGACCATCGGCATGCTCCTGAACCCGCGCCTGGTGGTCGCGCAGTGGCCCTTCGTCGCGCTGGTGCTGGTGGCGCTGCTGGCGGTGAAGTTCGCGCTGATCTTCTGGCTGGGCAGGATGTTCGACAACGAGAAGCCCACGGCGCTGCGCTGCGCGCTGGCACTCGCCCCTGCCGGCGAGTTCGGCTTCGTGCTGCTGGCGCTCGCGGGCCGGGAAGGCGCCCTCGACCCGCAGACGCTGCAGGTCGTGCTGGCCGGCGCACTCCTGTCGATGATCGTGACGCCGGTGCTGCTGGCGAACTCCGAGCGCATCGTCCTCTATTTCGTCGAAAGCGAGTGGACGCAGCGCGCCATGGCCCTGCACCAGCTCGCGGTGAAGACGATGTCCACGCAGGGGCACGTCATCGTCTGCGGCTACGGGCGCAGCGGCCAGGCGCTGGCGCGCTTCCTGGAACGCGAGGGAGTCTCGGTCATCGCACTCGATGCCGACCCGGAGCGCGTGCGGCAGGCGGCTGCGGCGGGCGATTCGGTGGTCTACGGCGACGCTGCGCGCCGCGAGGTGCTGGCGGCGGCGGCCCTGTCGCGCGCGACCGCGGTGGTGGTGAGCTTCGCCGACACCCCCAAGGCCCTCACCATCCTCGCGCACGTGCGGCAGATGCGCCCGGAGTTGCCGGTGATCGTGCGCACCTGGGACGACACCGACGTCGGCAAGCTGCGCGAAGCGGGTGCCGCCGAGATCGTGGCCGAAGTGGTGGAGGGCTCCCTCATGCTCGCCACGCAGACGATGATGCTGCTCGGCGTGCCGCTCAACCGCGTGCTGCGCAGGCTGCGCGAAGTGCGCTCGGAGCGCTATCACCTGATGAGCGGCTTCTTCCCGGGCGCCACGGACTCCGAGGACGAGGCGGAGGCGGTGCAGCCGCGGCTGCGCTCCGTGATGGTCGGCCCCAGCGCCGCCTGCGTCGGGCGGACGCTGGAGAGCATCAATCTCGAGGCCATGGGGGTCGAGGTGACGGCCGTGCGGCGGCAGGGGGTGCGCGAGACGAATCCCTCGAGCGGCATGCGCCTGCGCGAAAACGACATCATCGTGCTGCTGGGTTCGCAGGAGGCGCTCGCCAAGGCGGAGATGCGGCTGCTGCAGGGGTAGCGTCGGGGGCGAGCCGGGAGCCGGAAGAAAACGGCCCGCGCGAGGCGGGCCGTCGGGAGATGCGAGCCGGCTTTGCGTCAGAACGTCATGCACACGATGTAGCTGTCCGAGTCCACCATGCTGGCGGTTGCAACGCCGGTGGTGGGGGCGCCGGTCGTCGCGGAGCGCATGGAGCCCTTGTCGGTTTCGCCATCGTCCATCTGGATGTCGAGCTGCTTGGCGAACTTGCCGAGGAGACCCGAGGAGCACAGCGAGTACGATCCCGACATGCCCGTGATCACGGCACCGCTCTGGATGCCGATGCGGCCGCCGTCGACGTTCTTCGGGGCGTACGGGTCGGTATTCGCGGCGGTGGTCCAGGTGTCCGGGCCGGGCGCGAGGTTGGCCTTGCGGACGTGTCCCCAGAACTGCCAGGACTCGTCGGTTGCCGTGACGGAGTCCCAGGCGCCGTTGATCACGCCATTGGCGTTGCCGTTGGCGCAGGTGCCCGTGCAGGTGGACATGTGCGTCGTCGCGGCGCCATCGTCGCCGGGAAGCGCCTTGTACTTGTCCTGGAACGCGTAGATGTAGGTCGGAACGGTACGGAAATCGTTCGCCAGGTTCTTCACCTTGGCGCTGTTGATCAGTTCCTGGCCCTTGAGGATGCCGCCGAGCAGCAGGCCGATGATCACGAGCACGATTGCGATTTCGACGAGGGTGAAGCCGGATTGTTGGGATTTCATTTGCATCTCCAGATAAGTCGTGTGTCCACCCTAGCATGAGCAAGTGCCGTGCCACATAGGATAACCTATTGTAATTAAAGAAGTTGTTGCCGGCCGGGCTCGGGGAAAGGCAGGCGAATGGCGAGAGAGTGTCGGGAAGCCGGACAGAGTTGTCCGCCTGCTCGACTGTTCTGCCGGTTCCTTCGGGTGCTTGAAAGCCGGTCCGCTGCCCGCGCCTGTGCGATTATCGAAGTCGCCGCCCCGCCACCCCTCCATGTCCATCGCCGCCCCTTCCCCGGCTTCGCGCATCAGTACGGTCCTGCTTTCCGGGCGGCGCTGGGTGGTCATCGCCATGCTGGTGGCGTTGCATGCGGCGCTCTTTTCGACCGCCGGCGGGGACTTCCAGCGCATCTGGCTGCTGGTGCACTTCGGGCTGTTCCTGCTGTGGCAGCCGTTCTTCGCGGCCGACCAGGAGCTGGGGCGTTACGCCGTGGGCCTCCTCATCGCCCTCACCAGCGCGATCCTCTACTTCCTGCCGGGGTGGCTCATCGCGTCCTGGCTGTGCGTCCTGCTCGGGATCCTCGGCGGCAAGGTCTTCACGGTGCAGGCGGCGCGGCGCGGCCTGTTCTACCTCCTCTCCTTCTTCTACCTCGTTTCGGCCATGCTCCTGTGGGCCGTGCCGGCACTCGTGCTGCGCGGACAGCTGATTCCGGAGCCGGTCGTCCTGTTCGCGAAGTGGTTCCTGCCGTTCTCGCTGCTGCCGCTCACCGTCCTTCCCTTCGACTCGAGCGACGACGATCCGCGGCAGGTATTCGACTTCTTCTATGCGGTGCTCGTCTTCCAGCTGGTGGTCGTGCTGGTGGTGGGATCGATCGCGCTCATGGGGTACACCGGGGGTGAGTACTATCCGGCAGCGGTGCTCACGGTCATCGGCTTCGGCGCCGGGCTTTTCGTCCTGGCTGTCCTCTGGGCGCCACGCGAGGGTTTCGGCGGGCTGCAGACCTACCTCTCGCGCTACCTCATGTCCGTGGGCATGCCGTTCGAGATCTGGGTGCGGCGCATGGCGGAGCTCGCGGAGCGCGAGCCCGACCCGAGGCGCTTTCTCGGGCAGGCGCTCATGCTGGTGGCGGAACTGCCCTGGGTGCGCGGCGGCCACTGGAAGACGGACGAAGGCGAGGGCGAGTTCGGGGAAAAGGCGAAGGAGGTGGTGCGCTTCAGCTTCCACGGCCTGGAGCTTGCGTTCCACACCGGCATCCGGCTCTCGCCGGCGCTATTCCTGCACATGCGCCTCCTGGCGCAGGTGGTCGGGGAGTTCCACGAGAGCAAGCGCCGCGAGGCGCTGATGCGCCGCAACTCCTACATGCAGGCCGTGCACGAGACCGGCGCGCGGCTCACGCACGACATCAAGAACCTGCTGCAGTCCCTCTACTCGCTCACTTCCGTCGCGCCGCGGGAGGGGGCGATGGATCCGGGCTACGCCAACCTGCTGCAGCGCCAGCTGCCCCAGCTCACCAAGCGGATGCAGTCCACGCTCGACCAGCTGCGCGCGCCGCAGGTGGAAACGAGCGAGGTGCTGCGCCCGGCGCGGGCGTGGTGGGCGGACATCGAGCGCCGGCACACCACGGAAGGGATCACGCTGGAGGCGTCCTTCGATGGCGAGGCATCGCTACCGGCCAACCTGTTCGACGCCTTCTTCGAGAACTGCCTCAACAACGCGAGGGCCAAGGGGGGGCCGGGCGTGCAGGTGAAGGTGTCTCTCGCGGTGACCGGGCGCCGTGCCGAGCTCGCATTCGAGAATGACGGGCCCGCCGTTCCCGCGGAGGTCGCGAAGATGCTGTTTCGCGAGCCGATCGCCGAGCCGACCCGGGAAGGGCTGGGCATCGGCATGTACCAGGTCGCCCGCCTCGCGGCCCAGGCCGGCTATGCCATCGAGCTGGTCCACAACGAAGACGGTCGCGTCGCTTTCCGGCTGCACCCGGCCTGAAATCTAGAGGCTGGCCAGCCGGCCTTTCTCGTACCAGCCCGCAATTCGTTCCCCGTCCCAGACGAAAGACAAGTGCGGGCCCTGGATGGCCGGGCGAAGAGCCTGCGGCTTGAATGCCGCCGCGCACTCGCCTCCGGGCAGGCGAACGCTGTCCCATACGATTCCCATGGCGCCCTTGGCGCGCATCTCGCGCGCAAAGGGCTGGGATTCGAGGTAGCTCTCGCGGTTGTACAGTCCGGGCCGCGCGGCCTGCAGTCCGCGAATGTCGACGAGTTCGGCATCCAGGTCGGCGAGATAGCACCGCATGGCGATTTCGCCTGGCGCCTCCTTCGTGCGCGCCAGGAAGATTGCGCGATGGTGGGCGGTCTCGCGCACGGCTGTCTCGAGATCCCGGGCGGCGTAGTAGGCACCGAAGGTCCCGTCCGTGAAGCGGCCACCTTCCGGGTTCACGTGCGTGAACGCGGCCATGATGGGCGAGGTTCCGGGCCCGGATATCCGGTCTTCAGGCGCCACGAGCTGGATTTCCCCGATCTCGTCGCGCAGGCGTTCGTTGGTGAGGCTCTCGATGGCCAGCACGGCATCCAGGTCCGCAGGATCGGCCACGCGCTCGAAAAGCTGGATCGGCGGAAACCGGCTGGGCACCAGGCGATAGCTTGGCTTCCAGGTGACGCGCGAGGTCCTTTCAGGCCCAGCCGCCACGCTGGGCGTCCAGGTACTGGCGGACCAGGAACAGGTCGGCGACCTTTCCCGCCCTGAGCCGGTCCAGCGCGCTCTTGCCGCCAAAGAGCGGGCCCGAGTTCGGCTTCCGGATCCAGGTGTCGGCCGCTTCGGTCGACGGCAGCAGCATCTCGAGCGCCTTGTAGATGCCGAAGATGTACGAGAGCCGCTCGAGGGTGTCCGGCGATAGCGCCCCGACGGCGCCCTTGCGCCAGGCAATCAACGTGGTGCGCGAGCGCAGACCCAGGATGGCCATCTGCTCCGACGTGTTGAGATTCCAGGCTTTGGCGATGTTGAAGAAGACACGAATGCCAGCCGCGCCGACGCCGGGGCTACGGACGTCGACGGCTGGGGCTGGCAGATCCTGGTCGGCTACTCGCATCGATTCTGCTTCCTGCGGAACACGTGTCCCGTAACTGTTCAATATTGGACTATATATTGATATTGTGTTCATTTGCAAACAATCTCTTTGGGATCCGGCATCGGCGGTAGAGCTCAAGGCAGCCGCCCGGCCGCGATCATGCGGCCCGCCAGGACGTTGATGGGAACCCAGGTCAGGTAGTCGTCGAAGGCATTGCCCGTTGCCGTCGAGAACTCGTGCGAGACGAACACGCCATCCCCGTCGACGTTGCGCTGCTCGTCGCTGCCGGGTGGCGGCTGGTCGACGGCATTCGCGCCGAGGGAAAGCAGCACGAATGCCGCGCGCCGCGTGAGCTGGTTGACCGCGGGGCCGCAACCGGCGGGCGTGGCGGCAGCGCCGGTCCCGCAGATCACCAGGTAGCCGGACGCGTTGCCCAGCTGGTCCAGCGTGGCCTGGCGCATCCCGTTGGCGCGCGTGAGCGGGTTGGAGACGCCTCCGAGCACGTCGCCCGCGCCGTGCACGGCATAGCGCACGCGGTTGGCCGGCGTACCCCAGCCATCGCGTGCGTACCCTTCGGCATCGAGAGGCGACAGCCCGATCGCCGCGGCCGGCAGGTAGCCGTCATGGAAGTTGGCGCAGTTGCCGTCCGTGGCGCTGCCCCCGGGTGCGAAGCTCTCCTGCCCCCGGCTCGTTGCGCTGGCCGGACAGGGCAGGCGGCCGCTGGCGGCGGCGAAGCCCAGGAGCGCCTCGCGGGCCTCGTCGAGGACGCGGCGCGTTTCCTCGTGGCGGCGCATGGCGACCTGGGTGGAAAGCGGGACCGCCAGCCCGGAGACGAGGATCGTGAGGATCAGCATCACCAGCATCACTTCGAGCAGCGTGAAGGCGCGCCCGCCACGGGTCCCGAGGTTCAACGCGAGGATCCTCACGGGCTCATGACCACGACATCGTTTCGGCCTGCCGACGTTCCCAGGGCGACGCGATTGGCTGCAGGCGAGCCGGGGCCACTGAAGATCGAGCGGTCCTCGGCACACTCCGGTGCCGCGGGGTTGCTGTTGAGCCGCCGCAGTTCCGCATTGGCGCCCTCCAGCCAGTTGCGCGCGTCGAGATCGGCCGAGGCGTTGCGCGACTGGCGCCAGGAATCGAACTGCAGCGGTGGCCCCGCAACGAGTACCGCGTAACGGTGTTCCCGTGGCGCGGCCACGCCGGGCTCGTTCGACACGACGAGGCAGGAGATGGCATCGCACGCCGCGGGCGTTCCGGTGGCCGGGCGATTGGCCGGTGCCACCGAATAGAAGACGTGGCGCTTCCAGGCGCTCCACCACGTGAACGTCGCCTTGCCGGTGGTGTTGCCGTTGGCGTCGGCAATGCTGCATCCCGGAGACCAGGTCGCCAGCATGGAGGAGCCGCTGTCGCGGGTCGTGGCGAGAAAGGGCGTATCCGGGATGCGGCCGAAGAGCGTGCCGGTGGCGTCGGACCAGCGCAGGTTCGCGTCGGCATCGTGGCTGCGGCAGGTGGGAGTCGCCCAAGGCGTCCGGCCCCGGTTCTCGCGCGCGCGCGGCGTACTGACGCAGGCAGGTGGAGACTTCCTCGGCCACCCGCGCATCGCGCGCGGCATGAGGTCGTCGTAGGAAACGACGGCGAGCCGGTCGTTCACCCAGGTCGTGCCGTCATGGCCCAGGACGGGACCCATGATGAAGCCGTCGCGGTTGGCCGGGCGGCCCGCGGCGTCGTTGCGGTCGACGAAACGGGCATTGTCCTCGTCCGAGAATGCGGGGCCGGGGGAGCGGTCGAGGTAGTTCGCCGGATTGCACTTCGGCGCGAGGGTGGGTGGTTCGGAAAGACAACGTCCGGCTGCATTGCAGCGCCCGCCTTCGCAGGTGCGGACCTGCACGGTGGGCGAGGCGCCGGCGCCTGCCCAGCGCGCGAGAGGAGGACCGGGTGCGAAGATCACCGCGGCCGCGCCGCCGCGTCCCGGGCTCGTAGGGACTGGCGGAGGTGCCGTCGTGGATCACGTTGCCGGTCGCATCGCGAACGGTGATCGTGCCCAGCGCCGCCTCGGGGCTCATGTCGAGGCAGGCGGGGCTCACGGTGCAATTGAGCAGGCCCTTGTGCTTGCTCGACACGGCGTACCAGAGGCGCTCGCCGAACGCGTCGCGCAGGTCCGGCAGCCCCAGTGTCTTCCACGGCAGCCGCCCGAGGCGCTGCCACTGGCCCGTTTCGCCCGTCATCGAGCCGCAGGTCGGCTCGGCCCAGCCGTCGTCGTCCAGGTCGGGGCAGGGAAGGTAGCCGGGGCCGACGATGTCGTCGATGGGCCGGCTGGTGGCGTGTGCGATGAGCGCTTCGCGGGCGGTGGCGAGCGCCTGGTCGCTCACGGCATGGCGGCGCGGGCCGGTGGCGCTGCGGGCGATGGCGGCGGTGAGCATCGTGACGACGGCGATCGCGAGGATCGCGGCGATGGCGACGAGGGCGGCGCCTCGCTGCGAGGGGCGCAGTCCCATGATCTCGGAGACTCCGGGCGGAGCTGATGCCCGAAGTTCTACCGCTATTCGCGTCCGGGAAGCTCTCGGGAATTGCGACCAGATTCGTGGAATTACTGACTTGACTGGGATGAGAGCCGACGAGGCTTCACGGACACGGGGCGGTGAGGAATTCCGTGTCGCTGCCTGTCGAGGTTCCGCCTGAGCTCACCGCCTTGAGGCGGTAGTGATAGTAGGTGTTGCAGGTGAGCCCGGTAAGGTTGGCGATGACGCTGATCGATCCGGTGCCCGCGGCGACGGTCCCCGGCGTGGCGGCGATGCTCGACCCATAGCAGGAAGTGAGTCCGTAGTCGAACGTCACGGTGGTGGTGGCACCCTTGTCTTCCACGAATGCCGTACAGCGTGGCGGTCGTCGTACCGATGCTTATCGGGTCCTGCGTCTGCGCGCCCGGGGCAGCTGCGGAGCAGGCGGAAGTGGTGAACAGCCTGTTGCTCCCGTGGTCGTTGCCGCTCCCGCATCCCAGGTCACGGCCTTCGTTCGAGCGTAGTAGGTGGTGCCGCAGGTGAGGCCGCTGATCGATGCGGAAACGCTTGTGATGCCCGCGCCGGCATTGATCGTGGCGGGCGTGGCCGCACATTGGTTCCGTACGTGCAGGAAGTCCCGTAATCGAAGGACACCGCCGTCTGGCAGTGGATGAGGGTGATGTTCCGGGTCGTGGGCCGGGAATGACCTGGAGGAGTCCCGGGTCCGCAAGAAAGATGTCGCCGGGACCGTGATGTCCCGTGTGCGACGACATAGGTGTTCGGGTCGCCGGCAATCGTGAGGCAGTTTCCCGCGAGGATCGGTGCCGGATCCCGTCGTCAAGGGAAGCCTGTTTCTTCCGACCGAGTATCCGCAACCCAGTGGTCACCCTGTAACCAGTGCCCGACCCCTTCGCAACGCCGTTGTCTTCCACGGTCCCCGACAGCGTCGCCGTCGTCGTGCCGGTCGCCGTGGGCAATGGAGGCCGCACTCGGGGGACGGGATCGGGCAGGCGACGGCGCCGGAAATCGACGTGGCACAGGGGGTCGTGGCGTCCGTGCACGCCTTGATCGCGGCTACCGTGAATCGCGTGCTGCCACCTCCCGCGGACTGCGTCAGGGGCGCGACATCCATCCGGTCGAACACGCCGCCGGACACTAGTCGAAACAGGCAATTGCGTCGGATTTCCCGAATCGTCCCAGGAGTCGACAATGGAACGTCTGTACCAGGGAGCCGTTGTCGTAGAACCGTACCTGCGCGCGCTCCTTTTCCAGCGGGGAGGTGCTGGGAACCTGGAATTGGTTCAGCGCGACATCCATCTTCCCGTACTCGCTTGCGGTGCCAAGCTGGAACGTGAGCATTTCGCCGTAGGAGGAGTTCAGGTCGCCGCTCGTGGAGCCGCCGCCGATGACGCCGATGCCTCCGATGCCGCCCTGAATGACGAAACCGATGTCCTGGGTGGTTCCCGACGCCGAGGCGCTCACCAGGAATCCTCCCAGTGCCCAGCGACGAGTACCCGGTGTCCTGGGACGTGGTGTGATCGAAGGTCGTGTCGCTGCCGTCGCTACGCCGGCAGCGCGGCGGCACTCGACGGTGCTGCTGTCGAGCGTGGTCGCCAGCGGAACGTCCTTCCACGTACGCGCACCCAGCTTCACCTTTGCGACCAGATCCGAAAAGCTCATGTACGTCACGAGGTCGTCGAAGTGACTGGCGTCGCTTGGCGGGCGAGTGCCCGGGGCGCTGCTTGGCCAGAATCCAGTAGGTGCCCGAGGACCCCGTGTTGACATACTCGTTCCCGCTGGCGTGGGGAAGCGTCATCCGGGCGGTGGCGCCCTCGGCCAGGTAGGCGCCGTATCCGGTTTCGCCGTGGCTGATGAGCACGAAGGCGATTGCCGTTGCGCGGAGTTCCCTGAGTCCTGAACCACAAGCATGTTGCCGCGGGCGTCGAGAAACTGGGTCGGCGTGTTGGGCGGCGGGCTGCCGCTTGCGCACAGCGACCCCGGGGCGAGGGCCGCGTTGATGGGCGCACCCAGCGAGGTGTTGCAGTTGGTCATGTTGACGCCGTCGGTTTGCGTGAGACCCGTCGCGCCGCTGAACACGCGATAGGAAATCCTGCGTCCCCAGCCATCCAGAATGTCGTCCTTGCGCAAGTGACAGCGCGGCCCACGGCACTACGCCACCAGGCGATGTGCAGTTGGCCGTGGTTCCGGCAATCTTCGGCGCCGGTCGTCGAGTTGCCCGCGGCCGGGCACGGGAGCCTCTTGTTCAGCGTGGCAAAGGCCACCAGGGAATTGGATATGCGTGTCAGCGCCGCTTCGCTGGCGCGATGCTGGTCGAGCTGCACGTCGCGCTGGAACATGCCGCGCCCCATGAGGAGGGCGACCACCGCGACGATGAGCACGATGAGGACGAGCGCCCCTACGAGCCCTTGCTGTTGCTTCGACGCTTGCACGATGTCGGCGCCTAGTGCGCTCGCGGACCGAGCTGCGCCTTCGTTGCCACCGCCAGTATCGACGGGCGAAGGACGAAGTCGTCGAAGTGGCCGGTGCTCCGGCGTTGTACGAAGGAAAGTCGTCCACGAAAATCGGCGTGGCAGCGGAGGTGACGGCGGTGAACGCCACGTCTGCCGCGTTGTTGGCTGCCTCGAGAGTTCCAGACGCTACGGTTCCTGACTGGATCGTCCCCTGGTTGCTGTATGCGCCCACGCCGTTTTCCCCGTGACTGATCACGACGTAGGCTGCACCCGTTGACGGGGATGCGGAAGGGCAGGGCAAGTTGATTCCGGATCGGGATTCATGATCAGCGCGCCGAGACGAGAGGTTGCGGATCTTCAAGCCCTTGCACTGTAATGTAGGTCTGACGGTGGAGTGCAGCTGCCGGGAAAGTTCGCCGAAGAGCAGGGCGTTCCCCCGAGGTCGGATTGCAGAAGCCCGGAGGTGAGTCCCGCAGTGCCGCCCGGGTCGCACGCCGTGAGATCCATCGCGTTTGCGAGCACGAGTTCCGGCGCGACGCGATAGGTGAGGCGATTGCCCCAGCCATCGGTGATGTCGGGTTCGGCGAGGCCCAGCGTCCGCCAGGGGACGACCCCGTACCGTTGCTGGTTGGCGACGCTACCGATCTCACAAACCTGCGTACCGGCAGTTTCGCAACTCGTATCCCGCCGCTTGCGTTCGTCCCGGCGATTCGTCCGTCAGCCGGACAAGGCAGCCGCTTGTTCTGCGATACGTAGAGGGCGATCGCCGTCTCGACGCCGGCCAGTCTCTGCCTCGTGGCTTCGCGACGTTGCTGCCCGACCATCGCCGTCGCGATTCCCGCGATCATGGCCAGCAGCAGGGAGAGCACGACGATGACCACCGCGATCTCGATCAGGGTGAAGCCTCGGGAAAGCCGAGCGCGGGGACAGGCCGTTCGAGCGCTCGATCACGATCAATCGCCTTCTTCTGCCTTGCGGCGCGATGATCGTAGCGGCATCCCTGAGCCTGGAAATGAGCCCCTTTTCTTCCGAGTCGGCGTTCTCGCGTTTGGCGGGTGCCGCTTGCGGCCCTGCTGGCGCCGGTGGTGGAAGCAGTGACCGGAGGCGCCGGATCGAAGCGCTGCACGACACCCGGCTCGATCAGGTTGTTGTCCTGCTGGTTGCCCACCGCGAACGGCTGCTTGTCGAGGAACACGGTGCTCTTGCCGTCGCTGCGCTTGACGTACCCGGTGATGGTCGGATCGGGCCGCGTGACGGCCGCCGCCTCCACCTTCTCGCCGCGCCGCAGGCGCTCCAGCAGGTCGCGCTCCTTCGGCGTGTGAAAGAGGGTGCCGAGCTGATCCTGTCCGGCCGCGGCCGCCGACCAGGCCAGCAGAAGCATCGCAAGGCTAGTTCGCACGCGTTCCCCGCTTGTCCTTGAGCGTCACCCACTCCAGTGTGCACTCCGTTTCCACCCGGGCGTTGATCTGGTTCGCGATGCCCGCCTCGAGGCGGCGCAGGTTGCAGCTCTGGATCGGGTTGAAGCCGCGCGGGGGCTTCGCGAGGTCGTCGAGGAAGGCGATGACATCGCCCTCGTGCAACGCCAGCACGCGGATCTTCACGCGCGTGCTCAGCACCTCGATCGCCTCGAAGACGCGCCCGCCCGGGGCCGGCAAGGGCCGCTGCGGGGCGAAGTCGTACTCCAGGCCCAGGAGCCGGTGGCGGGTCTTCAGCCCGTCGAGCCGCTCGATCAGCTCCAGGCGGCTTTCCTCCTGCAGGATTCCCTGCGCCAGCAGTCCCGCGAACATCGTCGAGGAGGCACGCAGGTCGTCGCGTTCGCGCCGTGCGGTGTTGACGCGCGCCTGCACCTCGCTGAATTGCCGCTTCAGCGCGAGGTCGTCGCGCTTTTCCTTGCCGAGATACCAGTAGCCCGTCCAGCCCAGGAAGCCGGCGGCGACCACGGCGACCGCGAGGACGATCCACGCGATGCGCAGGTAGCGGAAGCCCTCCTTGGAGGTGGCGATGCTCATGTCCGCGGCTCCGTGGGGCGCGTCACCTTGAGCGTGAACCGCGCCTCGCTCGGTTCGGCATCGCGGTCGAGGAGCCGCCCCTGGATCGACGACAGCGCGTTGATCGCGAACGGGCTCTCGATGATGCTGGCGCGGTAGCCGGGCATCGCGTTCAGGTCGGCGGTCAGCGCTTCGACCTGCGCAAGCGCGTCGCGGAAAGCGATGCCGTCCACCTTCACGGTGCCCTCGAGGACGGCCACCGCATGCCGCCCCGAGGAGAAGACGCCGCCGGAGGCAAGCCCGGGTGCTCCTGGCGGGGTTGGCGGCGCGCGCTGCCCTGCTGCTTCGGGTCCGGACCCTTCGTGTAGGTCTTGATCGGGGGAGCGGCGCGCATCGCTATCGGATTGACCTGCGGGGTGAACTTGTCGTCGTCGGCCGCCTGCCACACGACCTGCGTCAGGCGGATCTTCGGGTAGCGGTCGAGGACGACGGAAATCGGCACCAGGAACGAGGCAACGGTCGGGTAGGCCCGCAGGGAGTTGTTGTAGAACGCCACGGTTTCGCGCATCGCCGGGCCGCCAAGTCCCTGCTTGGGAAGCGCGCGTTGATCTCATCGAGTTCGCGGCTGGCGGCCTGGATGCGCTGCGTCGTCACCTGGTTGCGCTCCCGCTCCTGCAGCCCGAACCCGAGGTTCCAGCCGCCGTAGGCCAGCCCGGCGCCCAGGACTGCCGCGGCAGCCGTGAAGATGGCGCTGCGCGCATTGCGCAAGCGAGGCGTAGCGGCGCAGCTCGGGAGAGGCGTAATGGTTCTCCGTCTTCCGGCGCAGGAAGAGGAAGGTGAGGATCTCCTCGGCGCTGGACGATACCGGCGGGGGCTTGAGCCCGAGCTTGGCCGCCACCTCCTCGATGTCGAGCAGGCGATACTCGATCTGGTCGAAGTCGCGCAGCGAAGGCTCGACCGCGGCGCGGTCCTTCGGGTGCAGGAGGACGACCACCTCGAGCTTGTCCGTGGGCGCGAAATAGCGAAGGCTGTCCAGGTACTGCCAGGTGCGCGCCGTTTCCGCGGCGAGCAGCGCGCCGAGCGTCTGGCCCTCCTCGAACAGCAGCGGCGTGAGGCGGCTGAACTTGATTTCCTTGTCGCGGAAGTAGCTCTGCCGCACCGTGTCGCCGGGGGTGAACGTCACCAGCAGCGCATGCGCGTAGGCGAGGCCCATGTCGCCCAGCAGCCGGCCGCTGAAGACGGCGGACGAGTAGATGCCCTCGACCGGCACCTTCAGGCGCTCGAGCACCTCCACCCAGGGCCGCAGCACCTCGCCGTTGGTGATGGCGGTGTAGAGGACGCGGTCGTCCTTGCGCCCCTCCGGCTCCCGGCCCTGCGCGAACGCGTGCTTGTAGGGCGTGTTGCGGAAGATCTGCCCGAGCTTGCGGGACATCACCGCGTCGCGGTCGCTGCCGCGCAGGTGCGGGATCGTGTCGAGGCGGAAGTCCTCCTCGGCCAGGTCGGTGATCAGGTGCGTGGGGAGCTTGCGCAGCCCTTTGACGTACTTCTCGAAGTCGGTGTGGCCCGCGCCGGAGACCGGGAACTCCTGGCGCTGCGTGATGCGCGCGCCGCTCGCGACCAGGCAGACGAGCTTCTCGTTGGTGAGGTAGAGGATGTGCCGGGCAGCCATGGGGCGCTAGAACTTGATCCTGCTGATCACGTCGTAGAGCGGCAGGAAGATCGTGTACAGGATAGCGACGATCAGCCCGCCCAGCACGATCGTCGTCGCCGGGCCGATGAGGGCCTGCATCTTGGTGATGCCCTCGCGCACCTCCCGGTTGTAGAAGTAGCTCACGTTCAGCAGCGCCACGTCCAGCCCGCCGGTCGATTCGCCCACGCGCAGCATGCGCAGCACGAGCGGGGGAAAGAGCTTGGTGGAGGTGAAGGCCTGGCTGATGCCCTGGCCCTCCGAGATGGAGCGGCCGACGTGCTGCAGGGCCTGCTCCATCAGGCGGTTGCCCATGATCTTCTCGCAGATCTGGATGCAGTCGAGCACGCTGATGCCGGAGCGGTAGAGCATGGCGAAGAAGGTCGAGAAGCGCGCCAGCATGATCTTGAAGCGGATCGGCCCGAGCACCGGCAGCCGGATGGAGATGGCATCCATCTGCGCCTGGAGGTGATCGTTGGACCGCACCGCCAGGAAAAGACCGATGCCTGCCGCAATCGGCACGCCGATGATGAGGTACCAGTACTTCACGAAGATGTTGGACAGCCCGATGAGGAGCTCGGTTTCCCGCGGCAGCTTCGGCACCAGCGTCTTGAAGGTGACGGCCAGCTGCGGGACGAGCACGGTGAGGAGGACGAAGATCACCCCGGCGATCACCGTGAACACGATGGCCGGGTAGACGAGCGCGCGCTGCGCCTGGCCGGCGATCTCGTCCTGCCACTTGATGTTCTCGGAGAGCTCGTCCAGCACCTCGTTCAGCTGCCCGCTCTGCTCGCCGGCGCGCACCAGCGCCACGAACACCGCGTCGAAGATGTAGGGGTGGCTCGCCATCGCTTCCGAGAGCTTCAGGCCGCCCTCGATGTCCTCGATGATGCCCGCCACCACCTGGCGCAGCCCCGGGTTGTCCACGGTGTCGCGCAGGTCGGTGAGCGCCTCGATGATGTTCACGCCCGCCTTGAGCAGCTGCGACAGGTGGAAGCAGAAGGTGATGAGTTCCTGGCGGGTGACGCTGCGCGAACGGGCGGCCGCGCTCTTCTTGACCCCCTCGAAGGTGACGAGATCGAGGCCCAGGCGGCGCAGGCGCAGCTCCAGGTCGATGGGGTTCGACGCATCGAGGCTCCCGGAGGAAACCTTGCCCTCCTCGTCGACGGCGCGGTAGGCGAAGAGCGCCACGTCCGGCCCCTAGATGACGCGGTCTGTGAGGTCGACCACCCGCGAGATCTCCTCGAGGCTCGACTGGCCGAGCAGCACGCGGGAGACGGCGTCGTCGGCGAGGGTGCGGAAGCCCTTGGCGGCTGCCGCGGTGCGGATCTCGCGCCCGGTGGCGCGCCGCGCGATCAGCTCGTCGATCTCGGAGTCGAGCTTGAACACCTCCATGATCGCCACGCGCCCCTTGTAGCCCTGGTTGTCGCACTTCGCGCAGCCCACCGGCTGGTAGACCGGCCGGTCGTCGGCCTCGTCCATGTTGAGGAGCTTGCGCGTGGCCGGGTCCGGCTCGTAGGGGGCGCGGCAATGCGGGCAGATCCTGCGCATGAGGCGCTGCGCGATCACGCCGATGATGTTGCCGGCCATGATGTCGGGCAGCACGCCCAGGTCCATCAGGCGGGGAATGGCGCCGATGGAGGAGTTGGTGTGCAGCGTGGAATAGACCTGGTGGCCGGTCATGGCCGCGCGGAAGGCCATCTCCGCCGTTTCCTGGTCGCGGATCTCGCCCACCAGGATGATGTCCGGGTCCTGGCGCATCATCGAGCGGATGCCCGAGGCGAAGTCGAGCTTCACCACCTCGTTCACGGAGGTCTGGCGGATCATCGCCATCGGGTACTCGACCGGATCCTCGAGCGTCATGATGTTCACGCCCTCGGTGTTCACGTAGTTGAGCACCGAGTAGAGCGTGGTCGTCTTGCCGCTGCCGGTCGGGCCGGTGACGAGGATGATGCCCTCCGGGCGGGCCAGCATCAGCTTGAGGGACTTGAGCTCCTCGGGCTGCAGGCCGAGGTCCTCGAGGGGCACGATGCCCTTGTCGCGGTCGAGGATGCGCAGCACGATGTTCTCGCCGTGCGTCGTGGGCTGCGCGGAGACGCGGAAGTCCACCGGGTGGCCGGAGAGCATCAGCGAAATGCGGCCGTCCTGCGGCGCGCGCGTCTCGGCGATGTTCATGCCGCTCATCACCTTCAGGCGCACCACCATCGCCGCCCAGTAGTTCTTGTGCAGGCTGCGGATCTGGCGCAGCACGCCGTCGATGCGGTAGCGGATGCGCAGGAACCCCTGCTCGGGCTCGAAGTGGATGTCGGAGGCGCCGCGCTTCACCGCGTCGTGCAGCAGCGCGTCGACCAGGCGCACCACCGGCTGGCTGTACTCGTCGAAGTCCGAGGCGAGGCTCTGGTAGTCGATCTCGCCGGTCTCGATCTCGTTCAGGATGCCGTCGATGGAGAGCTCGAAGCCGTAGTGGTGCTCGATGCCGATCGTGATGTCGGATTCGCGCGCCACCACCTGCTCGATGCGCAGGTCCTCGCGCACCAGGGCGCGGATCTGGTCCAGCGCCACGACGTTCGCGGGGTCCGAGACGGCGATGAGGAGCGAGCGCCGCAGCGGGTCGTAGGAAACCGGCAGCACGTGATAGCGGCGCGCCACGTCCTTCGGGACGAGGGCGATGGCGCCCGGGTCGACGATGGTGTTCTCCAGGTCGATGGAGACCTGCCCGAGGGTCTCGGACAGGATGTCGCGGATCGTGGCCTCGGTCACGAAGCCGAGCGTGACCAGCACCTTGCCGAGCGGCGCCTTGAAGCGCTTCTGCTCGGTGAGGGCGATGTTCAGCTGGTCCTGGCTGACGATCCCCTTCATCAGGAGCGTCTGGCCCAGCGGCACCTGGGAAAGAGGTGGTTGCATACCTCCCATCGCTAGGGCTTCAGCTCCGCGATCCGCCGCGAGACCTGGCCCTTGTCGAATTGCGCGGCCTGCTTCCGGGAAGCGGCCAGCGCGCGTTGGTAGAACTCGGCAGCGAGGCGTGCCTGCCCGAGGTGGTCCAGGCTCACCGCCAGGTTGTAGGCGAGATCGGCGCTGTCCGGGTCGTAACGGTAGGCCTCGAAGTAGGCGGCCTGCGCCTCGTTCCAGCGCGACTGCGAGGCGTAGAGGTTGCCGAGCGTGAAATGCAGCGCCGCGCTCTGCGGATAGCGGGTGAGGTCCGCGCGCAGCTGCTCCTCGAGCCCGTCGGTGCGCGTGAAGTCGGAAAGGGCGGCCAGCCCCGCGACCGCGGACGAATTCTTGGAATCGAGTTCGAGCGCGCGCCGGTAGTGGCGCCTGGCCACTTCGGCATCCCCGGTGCGGGCCGCGGCGGTGGCAAGCCCCAGGTGCGCGTCCAGGCTGGTCGAGTCGGCGCTGACCGCGGCCTCGTAATGCTTGCGCGCGGCAGCGGAATCGCCGCGCTTGAGCGCGTCGTAGCCGGCGCTCACCTGCGGCGCCACGCGCGGGGGATCGATGGTGCGGGAGAGCTTGAGCGGCGGCGTGGGCTTGGGCGCGTTCGACTCGCTCAAGAGGTTCATCACCAGCTTCTCGGCGGCCTTGGGCTCGGGCTTGGTCCGCTCGGGAGTCGCGGCCGCACTGTCGGGCTTGAGCATCGCCACCGGGGGAACCGCGTCGTCCACCTTCGCCGGCGTCACCGGCCTGGGCGCCACGGGGAGCGGGCCGCGGGCCATCGAGGCCGGCACCTTGTTGATCTCGTACCACACGTAGCCGCCACCGGCGGCGGCGATCAGTACCGCGCCGACGACGATGGCGATGATGACCTTCTTGCGTTGCGGGGCCTTGGCGGGCGTTGGCGCCCCACCCTCGGCCTGCTTGGCGGCGAATACCGTCTTCGCACCCTCGCGGTCGCGCTTCGTGGTGGCCGCGGCCGCAGGCTCCGTCGCGGGCGCAGTCGCTACTGCCGGTTCCGGCGCCGCCGCAGGGGGGTGCGGGTGCAGTTCGAGTTCGATCTTGCGGCGCTGCGCGGCCTGGCCGCCTGCCGGTTCGCCGGACTGGGGCGCGGCAGGCTCCGCGGCCGCGCCCTCCTGGCCCTGCCGGGCGAGCTTTTCCTGTTCCGCGCGCTTCAGGGCATCGAGCAGCAGGCTCATCGCGCACTCCCTGGTGTCGGGGCATCGGGAACCACCGGGTTGGGCGTGGACGCGGGCATTTCGCCACGCTCGATGCGCCCCATCGCCTCCTGGAATTCGGGGACCGGCCCCTGCGTGTCGCGGAAGAACTCGTCGTCCGGGAGAAGGCGCCGGAACCTCGAGAGATCGCCTTCCATGCTCGCGTTGCGGATCACCAGCGGCCGCAGGAAGATCACCAGCTCCTTCTTGACGGACTTGTCGTTGCGGTAGCTGAAGAGATCTCCCAGGATCGGGATGCGCGAGGCGTTGGGCAGCCCCTGCCGGCTGCCGACGAAGCTGTCCTCCATGAGGCCGCCGAGGATCGCCGTCTGGCCGCTGGCGACGCGCAGGACGCTTTCCATCTCCCGCGTGCGCGTCTCCGGTATCAGGCTCTCGATGGCCGGCTGGGTGAGGGTGCCGCGCAGCGACGGGTTGGGATCCTGCTTGTACTGCACGACGGAGGTGATGGTCGGGCGCACGTTCAGCGTGACCACGTCGCTGCTGCTGATCTGGGCGGTCAGGTTCATGATCAGCCCGACGGGCACGACGTTCTGCGTGGTCGTGAAGGTCGTGGTCGAGGTGTTGGCGTTGGAATTCGTGTCGGCCTTGATGGTGAAGTAGACGATGTTGTCCGTCACCTTGAGCACCGCGGTCTGGTTGTTGAGGACCATGAGCAGCGGGCTGGAAAGCACGCGGGTCTTGCCGAACTGGCTCAGGAGCTTGATCGTGCTCGAGATGTTGCCGCCGATCGCGGGGTTGGGGTTGGAGTAGCTCAGCGAGAAGAACGGAACCGCCGAAAGCGCCCCGCCGATGAAGCTCTGCTGGATGGAGTAGCCGAGGCCGTTGTTGGCGAGGGTCGACCAGTCCACGCCCGACTGGTACGAGTCGTTCAGCTCGACCTCGACGACGGTCGCCGCGATGACCACCTGCCGCTTGGCCGAGCCCGAGACCTGCTCGATGAATTCCGCGACTTTCTCGTGCTGGCGGGAGGTGGCGCGGATGGTCACCGTTCCCGTCTCCGCGTTGACGATGACCGAGGCCGCCTCGCGGAACGTGAGACGCTGCTCGACGAACTCCGAGGACTGCTGCGCCTGCGTCTGCCCCGGTGTCAGCGTGGCCGCACCCGCGGCGCCGCCAACCGCTCCCGCAGCGGCGCCTGCCGTCGTGCCGGCCACGCCGGCACGACGCTGCGTCTGCGTGGTGGCCACCCCGGTCTGGCCGCGGCCGCTCACGAAAGTCTCGCTGCTGCCTTCGGGAAGGAGCTTGTCCGTCTCCCGCAGCATGTCCTTGATGTTCCTCTCCAGGGTTTCCCAGAAGCGGTTGCGCGAGCTGTTGCTGATGCGCAGCGTCGAGTTGTTGTCCCCGCCGCCCACCGGCGCCGCCCCGGAGCCGCCGATGCCCCCCGAGATCACCTGCGTGGAGATGGAAACGCTTTCGGTGGTCTCGCGCGCCATGTTCACGTAGTCGACGCGGTAGTTGCGCAGGTACGGCGTGTCGGGCATCACGTGGATGGTCTGGTCGTCGATCTCGTAGCGGATGTCGACCTGCTTCGCGAGGCGCGAGAGGATCTGCTTCAGGGTCTGGTCGATGGCGTTGATGGTGACCGTGCCCTCCACGCCGGGATGGATGTCGACGTTGACCTTGGTCTCGCGCGCGATGGCGAGAAGCACGTCGCGCACGGACTGGTTGGCGACGACGATCGAATACTTGATGTCGGCGGCGCGCGCCTCGGGCGGCGGCGGCAGCGGGGCCGGCTGGACCGGCTTCGGGATGGACGGGGCGGACGCGGCGCGGGCCGTGTCCTGCTTGATGTGGCTGTCCGGCTGGGCAAGAGGCTGCGTCCCGCAGCCGGCCAGCGCGATGGCGAGCGCGGCGCTAGCGGCAAGGGCGGGACCGCTATTCAGGCACATCGCCAAATTGTTCTCGTAAGTGATTGTTTTTGGATGGAAACGAAGCTGGACACTTTATAGCGTTTTCGGGGGGGAAACGCAATGCAAACGCCGGGCAATCGGCCGCCGGAAAACGCTTGACGGCTCCCCGGCGGGGATTCAAGAGGCCGGGCCCCGCCGCATGTCGTTCTTCACGCCCTCGACCGTGCGGACATACGGGCGAAACTGCCGCAGGCCGGAGGGAAGGGCGTTGAGCGCCTCCGTCGCTTCGCGACGCGTCCGGAACGACCCGTAGAGCACGCCGACCTTGGGCGAATCCGCATTGCCGCTGGGATACACGAACAGGTCGTCCTCGTTCAGGGTGCGCGCGGCATCCCTGAGGTAGTACTCGAGGTAGGCCGGGTCGCGCGCGTCGGTCATCATCAGCTGGACCACGTAGCGGCGATCGCCGGGTGCGTCCACGAGCGCCTGGCCCGCCGCGTAGCGCGATTCCGCCAGTGAGCCGGGAGCCGGCTTCGGCACCGCGCTGTCCCGGGTCCGGGGTTGCGAGGCAGGTTCGCTGCCGGCCGGCGGGGAGGATGCAGCCTTGGGTGCCTCTGTCGCGGGCTGGGGCGCTATCGCGGTCCTGGGAAGCGCCGCCGCTTGCGCTGGCGGCTCCGCCGGGCGTGGGGCGGGAGCCGCACCGGGCGCCACGGTTGCGGGAGGGGTCGCTGCAGGCGTCGCCGCGATCGGCGCTGCGGGTGGTGCGGCGGCCGGCGTGGCGGGCGCCACGGTTGCCGGCAGCGTAGCCACCTTCGGCGCCGGCGCAAGCAGCGGCGGGACGAGGACTGCCGCGGCGATCCCGATCGTCAAGCCCGCGGCGAGGCCCGCTGCACCGATGACCGCGGCGCGCCGCGGGCTGGACTTCGCTGCCACGACGATCTGCGTATCCGCCACCGCCGCGCGCGCATGGTCGGGGCTCACCGTGTGCGTTCCGCCCGCAAAGGCCGCGAGCAGCGTCTTGTCGGCGTAGATGTTGATGCGCCGCGTGAGGCCTTCGGAGGCCTCGGAAATGATGCGCAGCGCCTCTTCGCTGAAGAGGTCGGGGCCGTGATAGCCGGCCGCGCGCAGGCGGAAATTGATGTAGTCCTTGATGTCGCGCGGCGGCAGCGGGGCCAGCCCGAAGGAATGCGTGATCCGTTCCTTGAGCTGGCGCATGTGCGGCAGGTTCAGGTGCTCGTCCAGCTCGGGCTGGCCGAAGAGGACGATCTGCAGGAGCTTCTCCTTGCCGGTCTCGAGGTTGGACAGGAGGCGGATCTCCTCCAGCGTCGTGAGCGGCATCGCGTGCGCCTCGTCGATGAGTGCGACGATCTGGCGACCCTCCGCGTGCAGCTCGATCAGGCGGGTCTGCAGCGCGCGGATCAGCTGCGTCGTGTTGGCGCCCGTCGTCTCGATGCCCAGCTCGCTGGAGATGGCGATCAGCATCTCGTCGCGCGTGAGGCTCGGCACCGCGAGGTAGATGGTTTCGACCGTTTCCGGCAGGCGCTCCATGAGCACGCGGCAGAGCATCGTCTTGCCGGTGCCGACTTCGCCGGTGACCTTGACCAGGCCTTCGCCTTCGGTGATCGCGTAGACGAGCGCCTCGAGCGTCGCGCCACGATTGGCGCCGGCGAAGAAGAACTCGGTGTGCGGAGTGATGCGAAACGGCGCCTCGCGCAGTCCGAAATGCTCCAGGTACATCGTCATGGGCAGGCAGCGAGCGGAGTGTCAGTGACGGCCGCCCGGCTCTCTGGGCGGGTCGGGCGATTCGGGTTGATCCAGTTTAGCATTGCCGCGTCCCGCGGCCTCGAGGCGGCTGTAGAGGGTGCTGCGCGATATTCCGAGCAGCTTGGCGGCCTGGGACATGTTGCCGTGCGCCACCTCGATGGCGGCGTCGAGATAGGTCGCCTCGACGGCCTTCAGCGCGGCATCCAGGCTGAACGGGTGCCCGGACGAAAGCTCCGCGCGCGCGGAGGCGAGCGGCCCGCCGCCGCCGTTTGCGCCGGCGGTGCCCGGCTCGGTCGGCGCCAGCTCGGCCTCGAGGTCCTCGATGCCGACGGCATAGCCGGAGAACTTGGTGCTCAGGCGGATGACGATGTTGCGCAGCTCGCGCACGTTGCCGGGAAACGGGTAGGCGAGCCACCGCGCGCGCGCGCGCTCGTCGAGCTCGAAGGGCTGCGTCCCGGCGCGCTCCGCGAAGAGCAGGCGGAAATGATCGAGGAGGCGGAACCTGTCGTCCCCCAGGTCGCGCAGCGGCGGCACCGCGATGGTGAATACCGAGAGGCGATGGTAGAGGTCCGCCCGGAAGCGGCCCTGGCGGATTTCCTGGCGCAGGTCGCGGTTGGTCGCCGCGACGATGCGGGCGCGGCTCACGCGCGTCTGCGTCTCGCCCACGCGCTGGTATTCGCCGTTCTCGAGCACGCGCAGCAGCTTCGCCTGCAGGTCGACGGGCAGCTCGCCGATCTCGTCCAGGAAGAGCGTGCCGTCGCCGGAATCCTCGAAATAGCCGGCCTTGGACTGCATGGCGCCGGTGAAGGAGCCCTTGGCATAGCCGAACAGGGTCGGCTCCACGAGAGAAGGCGAGATCGCCGCGCAATTGAGGGCGAGGAAAGGCTCGCGTGCCCGCGGGCTGAGATGGTGCAGCGAGAAGGCCACGCGCTCCTTGCCGCTGCCGGATTCGCCCTCGATGAGCGCGGGAAACGTCGAGGAGGCATAGAGATCGATCTGGCTGCGGAGCTTGCGCATCGGCGCGCTTTCGCCGATGAGGGTGCGTCCCTCGTCGGCGCCGCCCGTGGCCGGGGCGAGCGCGCGGCCCTTGAGCGCCCGCTGCAGCGCGATGCGCAGGTCGTCCGGCTCGCAGGGTTTCGGGACGAGGTCGGCCGCCCCGAGCGCGCGCGCGCGCCGGGCATTCGACTCCTCGTTCTGGCCGGTCAGGACGACGATGCGCACTTCCGGCGCATGGGCGAGGAGGTCCCCGATCAGCTTGAACCCTTCCGTGGCCAGGTGTGCCGCGGGAGGCAGCCCCAGGTCGATCAGGGCGAGGTCGGGAGGCGCTTCCATTTCGCGCAGGGCGGCGACCGCGGACGAACGGTCCCCCGCGCAGACGATCTCGAAGTCCGGCGCGAGGACGTAGGCGAGGCTTTCGGTGATCAGCGGATCGTCGTCGACCAGCAGGAGGCGGGGTTTCATCCGGGTGGGCCGGGGCGGTCGGTTGTGCCGGGATTATAGGACGCCGCGGCGCCGGGAGTGGCGGGGATTGCTGCTAGAATGCTCGTCCCTTTCGCCCGACCAAATTCCGCGTGTCCGCAGAAGATCTCGTCGAGATCGACGACGTGAGTTTCGGCTACGGCCGCCGCCCGGTGCTGCAGGGCACCACGATGCGCGTGCCGCGAGGCAAGATCGTCGCGATCATGGGCGGCAGCGGCTGCGGCAAGACCACGCTGCTGCGCCTGATCGGCGGGCAGCTGCGGCCCGGCAAGGGCGCGGTGCGCGTGGGCGGGCAGGTGGTCCACGAACTCGACCGCGAGGGCCTGTACCGCCTGCGCCGGCGCATGAGCATGCTCTTCCAGTTCGGCGCGCTCTTCACCGACATGACCGTCTACGACAACGTCGCCTTTCCGCTGCGCGAGCACGCCAGCCTCTCCGAGGCCATGGTCCGCGATCTCGTGCTGATGAAGCTCGAGGCGGTGGGCCTGCGCGGGGCGCACGCCCTCATGCCCTCGGAACTCTCGGGAGGGATGGCGCGGCGCGTGGCGCTGGCGCGCGCCGTGGTCATGGACCCGATGCTGGTGATGTACGACGAGCCGTTCGCCGGCCTCGATCCCATCACCATGTCGGTGATCGGCACCCTCATCCGCCGCCTGAACGACACGCTGGGCGCCACCTCGATCATCGTCACGCACGACGTGGTGGAATCGCTGCAGATCGTCGACTACCTTTATTTCGTCGCCGAAGGGCGTGTCGTCGGGGAGGGCACGCCGCAGCAGATCCGCGCCACCGAGCTTCCCGTGGTGCACCAGTTCGTGCACGGGGAAACGGACGGCCCCGTGCCCTTCCACTACCCCGCGCCGGAATACGCCGAGGATGTGGGGCTGGGCGCGGCAGTCCGGGAGGCGGCCCATGCTTGACCGCCTGCGCCGCAGCCTCGCCCGGGTGGGCCACAACTTCATCGAGAACGTCTGGCGCGTGGGCGCGATGACGCGCTTCTTCTTCGTGCTCCTCTTCGCTTCCGGCACGAGCTTCCGCCGCTTCCGGCTGGTGATGCGCGAGGTGTACTTCTCCGGCGTCCTCTCCCTCATCATCATCGTGGTGTCGGGCCTCTTCGTGGGCATGGTGCTGGGCCTGCAGGGCTTCGAGACGCTGCAGAAGTACGGGGCGACGGAGTCGATCGGCGTCCTGGTGGCGCTCTCCCTCGTGCGCGAACTGGGACCGGTCGTCGCGGCCCTCCTCTTCGCGAGCCGCGCCGGCTCCGCGATCACCGCCGAGATCGGGCTCATGAAGGCCACCGAGCAGCTGACGGCGATGGACATGATGGCCGTCTCGCCGATGGCGCGCGTGATCGCGCCGCGCTTCTGGGCGGGCGTGATCTCGATGCCGCTGCTTGCCGCGCTCTTCTCCGCGATGGGCGTCTTCGGCGGCTACCTGGTGGGCGTGGTCATCGTCGGCGTGGACAACGGCGCGTTCTGGTCGCAGATGCAGGCGGCGGTGGACTTCCAGTATGATGTGATGAACGGCGTCGTGAAGAGTTTCGTGTTCGGGATCGCCGTCACGGTGATCGCGACATTCGAGGGTTTCGATGCGCCGCCGACCGCCGAAGGCGTCTCGGGAGCCACGACCCGCACCGTGGTGAGCTCCGCGCTCACCATCCTGGCCCTGGACCTGGTGCTCACCGCCTTCATGCTGCGCGGCAACCACTGACAGCCCACCCGGAAACGCACGGAAAAACATGGAAAGAACAACCATCGATCTCTGGTTCGGCGCCTTCGTGCTGGCGGGGTTTGCCGCGCTCCTCGTGCTGGCTCTCAAGGTCGGCAATCTCGGCGCGGAACGGGCCAACTCGACCTACCGTGTCGAGGCGCGCTTCGACAACATCGGCGGACTGAAGGTGCGCGCCCCGGTGCGCAGCTCCGGCGTGCTGGTGGGTCGCGTTGCCGAGATCCGCTTCGACAACGAGCGCTTCCAGGCATCCGTGATCCTCGCCCTCGATTCGCGCTACGGCTTCCCCAAGGACACCAGCGCCTCGGTCCTCACCTCCGGGTTGCTGGGCGAGTCCTACGTGGGACTGGAAGCGGGCGGCGACGACAAGAAGCTCGCCGAGGGCGACCGCGTCTCGCTCACCCAGTCGGCCGTCGTCCTCGAACGGCTGATCGGGCAGTTCCTCTTCAGCAAGGCCCAGGAGGACGGGGCCAAGAAGTAGCGTTGCCGGGGGAACCCCGGTCGCCCGCAGCGCTCCAACGGCAGCCCCGTTCCCGGACAAGGACTCACCATGACCCGCTTCATCGCCGCAATTGCCCTGACCTTTGCCGCCGTCCTCGCCGGCCCTGCGCTTGCCGCGCCGGACACGGCGCCGGACGCCCTGGTTCGCACGTCGATCGACGAGGTGGTCGCGATCATCAAGGCCGACAAGGCCATGCAGGGCGGCAACCAGCAGAAGCTGCCTGCAGCTGGTCGAGGAGAAGGTGCTGCCGCACTTCGACTTCACGCGCATGACGCGGCTGGCGGTCGGCCGCAGCTGGGCGCAGGCGACGGACGCGCAGAAGGAAGCGCTCATCCGCGAGTTCCGCATGCTGCTCGTGCGCACCTATTCCACCTCGCTTTCGCAGTACCGCAACCAGACCATCGACGTGAAGCCCGCCAAGGTCGCCGCGGGCGACAAGGAGACGGTGGTGCGGACGGTCGTGAACCAGCCCGGCGGGCAGCCGATTCCCATCGACTACGGCATGGAGCGCACCGATGCGGGATGGAAGGTCTACGACGTGGTCATCGACGGCGTCTCCCTGGTGACCACCTACCGCGGCTCGTTCAACGACCAGATCCAGAAGACCGGTGTCGACGGGCTCGTCAAGACGCTGGCGGATCGGAACCGGTCCGCCGAGGCGCCAAAGGCGGCCGTGAAGGTCGACCTGAAGAAGTGACCATGGAAGAGGAAACGCGCGCCGAGGTGCTGTCCCTCGCCGGACCCGCTGTCGTTCGAGAGCCTGCCCAGGGTGCTGGAGGAGAGCGAGGCCTACTGCGCGCGCGGCGACCTTCCCGACAGCCTCACCATCGACTTCGCCGCAGTGACCGACGTGGACTCCGCCGCGGTCGCCCTGCTCCTCGAGTGGCGCCGCGAGGCCGCCCGCCTCGGCAAGGGCCTCATCTTCGTGAACCTCCCGGCCAACCTCGTGGCGCTGGCCGAGCTCTACGGGGTCTCCGGCCTCATCCAGCCCTGCCAGGCGTGACGATGGCCGCGGTCGAGGTGCGCGGCACCTCCAAGCGCTTCGGGACGGTGCGGGCCCTGGACGACGTGTCCCTCACGGTCGAGCAGGGGGAGTTCTTCGCGCTCCTCGGCCCCAACGGCGCCGGCAAGACCACGCTGATCTCCGCCCTCGGCGGGATCGTGCGGCCGGACTCCGGATCGCTGCGCGTGATGGGCCACGACGTCGCGGCGGACTACCGCAGCACGCGCCGGCTGCTGGGCATCGTGCCGCAGGAGATCGTGTTCGACCCGTTCTTCAGCGTGCGCGAAACGCTCCGGCTGCAATCGGGTTACTTCGGGCTGCGCGCCAACGATGCGTGGATCGACGAGCTGCTGGAGCGCCTGGCCCTGGGCGCCAAGGCCGATGCCAACATGCGCTCGCTTTCGGGGGGAATGAAGCGCCGCGTGATGGTGGCGCAGGCGCTCGTCCACCGCCCCCCGGTCATCGTGCTCGACGAGCCCACGGCGGGAGTGGACGTGGAGCTGCGCCAGACGCTCTGGCAATTCGTGCGCGAGCTGAACGCGGCCGGCCACACCATCGTCCTCACGACGCACTATCTCGAGGAGGCGCAGCACCTGTGCTCGCGCATCGCCATGATGAAGGCCGGACGCATCGTCGCCCTCGACTCGACGCGCCGGCTGCTCGCCGCGTTCTCGGAGCGGGTGCTGCGGGTGAAGCTGGACGGCTGCGACCTTCCCGCCTCGCTCGCCGAAGGCGCGACGCTCGATGCGGCGGGATGGCACCGCATTCCCATCGAGAACGCCGCGCAGGTCGAAAGCGCCCTTGCGCGCCTGCGCGAGGCGGGGGTGAAGGTCGCGAACCTCGAGGTGGCCGAGCCGGAACTCGAGGAAGTGTTCGTGAAGATCATGGCGCGGCACGAGACTGCGCAGCGGGAGCCGGCATGAGCCCCGGGTTCCGGGCCCTGTTCATGAAGGAGGTGCTGCGCTTCTGGAAGGTGGGCTTCCAGACGGTGGCCGCCCCCGTCCTGTCGGCGCTCCTCTTCCTGGTGATCTTCTCGCACGCACTCGCGCGGCACGTGGAGGCCTACCCGGGCGTGGGCTACACGCAGTTCCTCCTGCCGGGACTGGCCATGATGTCGATGCTGCAGAACGCGTTCGCCAATGCATCCTCCTCGATCATCCAGTCGAAGATCACCGGCAACATCGTCTTCATCCTGCTCGCCCCCCTTACGCCAGGCGACCTCTTCGCGGCCTACCTCCTCGCCTCGATCGTGCGCGCGGTGGTGGTGGGTGCGGGCGTGATCCTGGCGGTGGTCTGGCTCGTTCCCGTGCCGATCCCGAACCCGTTCTGGCTCGCGGCATTCGCGTTCACGGGGGCCGGGATACTCGGCGCGCTGGGGATCATCGCGGGGATCTGGGCAGAGAGGTTCGACGAGCTGGCCGCGTTCCAGAACTTCATCGTGATGCCGCTCACGTTCCTTTCCGGCGTGTTCTACTCGGTCGAGTCGCTGCCGCCCTTCTGGCAGGCCGCCTCCCACTTGAACCCGTTCTTCTATGCGATCGACGGGTTTCGTTATGCGTTCTTCGGGCAGGCGGACGTCGCGCCGTGGGTGAGCCTCGCGATTGCGAGTGCCACGTTCTGTGCCCTATCATGGCTGACTCTGCGCCTCCTCCGGGGCGGGTACAAGCTGAGGCAGTGAGAGGCGCGCATGGCCGACAGGAAATCCATCGAGGACTCGATACGCGCTGCGATCGACTGCACGCACGTCGAAGTGCGCGGCGACGACGGTGTGCACTTCGAGGCGATCATCGTGAGCCCGGCGTTCGCGGGCCTGGCGCGCGTGCGCCGCCACCAGATGGTGTACGCGGCACTCGGCAACCGCATGCACGAGGAGATCCACGCGCTCTCCATGCACACCCTTTCTCCGGAAGAGTGGGCCAGCCGCTGAACCGATAGACCGGGCCCCTGACCGCGGCCCTGCGACGAGACTCATGCAGAAGCTCTCCATCCAAGGCGGCATCCCGCTCTCCGGCGAAATCCGCGTTTCCGGGGCGAAGAACGCGGCGCTGCCGATACTCGCGGCGGCGCTGCTTACCGGCTCCCCGATGCGGGTGTCGAACCTGCCGCGCCTGAAGGACGTGGAAACCATGCTCACGCTCCTCATGCGCATGGGGGTGCGCGTGACGCGCGAGGAGGGTGTGGCCACGCTGGATGCCGGCCAGGTCGGCGAGCCGTTCGCGCCCTACGAGCTGGTGAAGACGATGCGTGCCTCGATCCTGGTACTCGGGCCGCTCGTGGCCCGCTTCGGGGAGGCGCGCGTGTCCCTTCCGGGCGGTTGCGCCATCGGCGAGCGCCCGGTGAACCTGCACATCAAGGGCCTGGAGGCGATGGGCGCCACGGTCGGGATCGAGTCGGGCTACATCCACGCCGAGGCCAGGCGGCTGCGCGGCGCGCGCATCTTCATGGACACGGTCACCGTCACCGGCACCGAGAACCTCATGATGGCGGCCTGCCTGGCCGAGGGCGAGACGGTGCTCGAGAATGCCGCCCGCGAGCCGGAAGTGGTCGACCTCGCCCAGTGCCTCGTCGCGATGGGCGCGCGCATCCGCGGCCAGGGAACGGACGTCATCGTCGTGGAGGGCGTGACGCAGCTCGGCGGCGCCGACCATGCCGTGATGCCCGATCGCATCGAGGCCGGCACCTTCCTGGCGGCGGCGGCGGCCACGCGCGGGGCGATCACCATCACCCACGCCCCCGTCGCAGCGCTCGACGCGGTGACCGAGAAGCTGCGCGAGGCGGGCGCGGTGATCGAGACGCGCGGGAACGCGATTTCCATCCGGATGGCCGGTCGCCCTCGCTCGGTCAGCCTGCGCACCGCGCCTTATCCGGCATTCCCGACGGACATGCAGGCGCAGTTCCTGGCGCTCAATACGATCGCCGCAGGAACCGCCCTGGTGACCGAGACGATCTTCGAGAACCGCTTCATGCACGTCCAGGAGCTGCGCCGGCTGGGCGCGCACATCGACATCGAGGGCAACACCGCCGTGGTGCATGGCGTGGACGCGCTTGCCGGCGCCACCGTGATGGCGACGGACCTGCGCGCCTCGGCGAGCCTGGTGATTGCCGGGCTGGTGGCCGAAGGCGAGACCGTGGTCGACCGCATCTACCACCTGGACCGCGGCTACGAGCACCTCGAGGAGCGGCTCTCGCGGCTGGGCGCCCGCGTGCGCCGCACGAACTGATGGATACGACCGCCATGGTGACCATTGCCCTGTCCAAGGGGCGCATCTACGAGGAGACGCTCCCGCTCCTGCGGGCCGCCGGCATCGTCCCCGCCGAGGATCCGGAGGTCTCCCGCAAGCTGATCCTCCCGACCAGCCGTGCCGGCGTGCGGGTGATCATCGTGCGCGCCTCCGACGTGCCGACCTACGTGCAGTACGGCGCCGCGGACATCGGGGTGGCCGGCCGCGATCTCCTGATCGAGCATGGCGGGCGCGGCCTCTACCAGCCGCTGGACCTCGGCATCGCCCGCTGCCGCATGATGGTGGCGGTGCCGGAGGACTTCGACTACCCGGCGGCGGTGCGCAAGGGCGCACGGCTGCGCGTGGCGACGAAGTACATCCAGACGGCCCGCGAGCACTTCGCCGCCAAGGGCGTGCACGTGGACCTGATCAAGCTCTACGGCTCGATGGAGCTGGCGCCGCTGGTCGGGCTGGCGGATGCGATCGTGGACCTGGTCGACACCGGCAGCACGCTGCGCGCCAACCGCCTGAAGGCCGTGGAGGAGATTCTCGCCGTGTCGAGCCGGCTCATCGTCAACCCGGCGTCGATGAAGGTGAAGCGCGGCGAAATCCTGCCGCTCATCGCGGCGTTCGAAAAGGCCTCCCGTGTCTGAGCCCCGCCGGCTGACGAGTGGCGATGCGGGCTTCGAGAAGGAACTCGAGGCGCTGCTGGCGTTCGAGACCGCGCAGGACGCGGGCGTCGACCGGGCGGTGGCGGAGATCCTCGAGGGCGTGCAGCGTCGCGGCGACGCTGCGCTCCTGGAGTACACGTAGCGCTTCGACCGGTGGTCGCCGCAGTCCGCCGCCGAGCTCGAGGCGAGCCCCGCCGCGTGCCGCGACGCGCTCGACCGCATCGGCCCGGCCGAGCGGGAAGCGCTGGAGACGGCGGCCGCACGCATACGCCGCTACCACGAGCACCAGCACCTGCGCGGCTGGCGCATCGAGGAGGAGGACGGGACGATGCTCGGGCAGCAGGTCACGCCGCTCGACCGCGTCGGCCTCTACGTGCCCGGCGGCAAGGCGGCCTACCCCTCGTCCGTGCTCATGAACGCGGTTGCCGCCAAGGTCGCCGGCGTTGCCGAACTGATCATGGTGGTGCCGACCCCGGAGGGCGTGGCGAACGACTACGTTCTGGCGGCTGCGTCGCTGGCGGGCGTGGACCGCGTCTTCCGCATCGGCGGCGCGCAGGCGATCGGTGCGCTCGCCTTCGGCACGCAGAGCATTCCGGGGGTCGACAAGATCGTCGGTCCGGGAAACGCCTACGTGGCCGCGGCCAAGCGCCGCGTCTTCGGGCGCGTCGGCATCGACATGGTTGCCGGCCCCTCCGAGATCCTGGTGATCGCGGACGCCTCCGCGCATCCCGACTGGGTGGCGATGGATCTCTTCTCGCAGGCCGAGCACGACGAGATCGCGCAGGCGATCCTGCTCACCCCGGACGCGGCGTTTGCCGACCGCGTGCTCGCCGCCATGCGCGCAGCCCTGCCGGCGATGCCGCGGCGCCCGATCATCGCGGCCTCGCTCGCCAATCGCGGGGCCGTGATCGTCGTGCGCGACCTGGAGGAAGCCTGTGCGATCGCGAACCGCATCGCGCCGGAGCACCTCGAGCTGGCGGTGGCCGACCCCGACGCGCTGCTGCCCCGGATTCGCCACGCGGGCGCGATCTTCATGGGCCACTACTCCTCGGAGTCCCTCGGCGACTACTGCGCGGGTCCGAACCACGTGCTGCCGACGTCGCGCACCGCGCGCTTCTCGTCGCCGCTCGGGGTCTACGACTTCCAGAAGCGCTCGAGCCTCATCCGCGTGACGCGCGAGGCGGCAACGCGCCTGGGCGCCACGGCGCGCACGCTCGCCCGAGCCGAAGGGCTGGAGGCGCACGCGCGCAGCGCGGAGCTGCGCGAGCGAGGAAGGCAAGTGAAGGGTCCCGCCGGCTGGGTGCGCGACGAGATCCGCGCCCTGGCGGCCTATCACGTCACGCCGGCCGCCGGCCTGGTGAAGTTGGACGCGATGGAGAATCCCTATCCGCTGCCGCCCGCGCTGGCCGCGGATCTCGGCCGCCATCTCGCGCAGGTGGCGGTGAATCGCTACCCCGATCCCGCAGGCGCCGCGCCTGAAGACGGCGCTGCGCGAGTCGATGGCGATTCCCGATGGCCTCGACATGGTTCTCGGCAACGGTTCGGACGAGATCCTGCAGATGATCGCCGTCGCCCTGGCCCGGCCGGGCGCGACGATGCTGGCGCTGGAGCCTTCCTTCGTCATGTACCGGATGAGCGCGGTCACGGCGGGAATGGGCTACGCGGGCGTCGACCTCGCGGAGGACTTCGCGATCGACCTTCCGGCAACGCTGGCGGCCATCGCGCGCCTGCGGCCGGCACTGACCTGGATCGCCTACCCGAACAATCCGACCGGCAACCTGTACGCGCGGGAATCGATCCTCGCGATCGTGGCGGCCTCGCCGGGACTCGTGGTGGTGGACGAGGCGTACTGCGCGTTCTCGGGCGGCGCGACATTCCTCGACGAGGTGGGCCGGCACCCCAACCTGGTGCTCGTGCGCACCGTCTCCAAGCTGGGCCTGGCGGGGCTGCGGCTGGGATTCGCGGTCGGCCCGCGCGAATGGCTCGCGGAGTTCGACAAGGTCCGCCTGCCGTACAACGTGAACGTGCTGTCCGCCGCCGCCGCCGAGTTCATCCTGGCCCGCCACGACATTCTCGATGCGCAGACCCGCGACATCGTCCGCGACCGGGAGCTGCTCGAGACCGGGCTGGACGCCCTGGCGGGCGTCAGGCGCTTTGCGTCCGCCGCGAACTTCGTCCTGGTGCGGCTGCCGGACGCGCCGCGGGCGTTCGAGGGGCTGAAAGCCCGTGGTATATTGGTTCGCAACCTCCACGGCTCCCATCCCCTCCTCGCCAACTGCCTCCGGCTGACGGTCGGAACCCCCGACGAAAACGCGAGGCTGCTCGCGGCCCTGGCCCAGGCAATCGGCTGAAACCCATGCGCACCGCGGAAATCCAGCGAGACACCAAGGAAACCCAGGTCTTCGTCGCCATCGACCTCGACGGCACGGGCCAGGCGAGCCTCGCCTCCGGCATTCCGTTCCTCGACCACATGCTCGACCAGATCGCGCGGCACGGGTCGGTCGACCTGACCGTGCGGGCGAAGGGCGACCTCGAGATCGACGCCCACCATACGGTGGAGGACATCGGCATCACGCTGGGGATGGCGGTGGCCAAGGCGCTCGGAGACAAGAAGGGCATCCGGCGCTACGGGCATGCCTACGTTCCCCTGGACGAGGCCCTGTCCCGCGCCGTGGTCGATTTTTCCGGCCGGCCGGGGCTCGTGTTCCAGGTCGACTTCACGCGCGCCCGCGTCGGCGAATTCGATGTCGACCTCGCGCGCGAGTTCTTCCAGGGATTCGTGAACCACGCGCTGGCCACGCTGCACCTGGACAACCTGCGCGGCGACAATTCGCATCACCAGTGCGAGACGCTGTTCAAGGCGTTCGCGCGCGCGTTGCGCATGGCCGTGGAGCAGGACCCGCGCGCCGCCGGCGTCGTTCCCTCCACCAAGGGAGCGCTCTAGGACTCCGAGCTCGCGTCCGGGACACGGTCCCGGGGCACCATGGGACAGCGCATCGCAATCGTCGATTACGGGATGGGCAACCTTCGGTCGGTAGAGAAGGCGCTCGCGCACGTGGCGCCGTCGGCCGCGATCGCGATCACGTCCGACCCCGACGCCATTCGCGCCGCCGACCGGGTCGTGTTCCCGGGGCAGGGGGCGATGCCGGACTGCATGCGCTGCCTTTCGGAAAGCGGCCTGGGGGAGGCGGTGCGGGAGGCGGCGGCGGCGAAGCCGTTCCTCGGGCTCTGCATCGGGCTGCAGATGCTCTTCGAGCACAGCGCGGAGGGCGACACGCCGGGACTCGCGATCCTGCCCGGCGACGTGCTCGCGTTCTCGCAGGCGCAGGAAACGCGGGCCGCGGGATTCAAGATCCCGCACATGGGCTGGAACGAAGCGTGGCAGGCGGCACCGCACGCCCTCTGGCGCGGCATCCCCGACGGCGCGCGCTTCTACTTCGTGCACAGCTACTACTGCGCGCCGGGGGACCACTCGCTGACCGCGGCGGTGACCCGCTATCCGCATGCCTTTACCTCCGCGATTGCGCGGGATAACATCTTCGCGACGCAATTCCACCCGGAAAAGAGCAGCGCCGCGGGGCTTACGCTACTCGAGAACTTCTCGTCCTGGACCCCCTAAGGATCCTGACCGGCCTGCCGCCATGCTCATCATTCCCGCGATCGACCTGAAGGACGGACGCTGCGTGCGCCTCGAGCAAGGCGACATGGCGACCGCCACCGTGTTTTCCGACGACCCCGGCAAGACGGCCGCGCATTGGGCGTCGCTCGGCGCGCGCCGCCTGCACGTGGTGGACCTGAACGGCGCCTTCGCCGGCAAGCCCGTCAACGAGGCCGCCATCAAGGCGATCATCGGCGCCGTCGACCCGGACATTCCCGTGCAGGTGGGCGGCGGCATCCGCGACCTCGACACGATCGAGCGCTACCTCGACGACGGGGTTTCCTACGTGATCATCGGCACGGCGGCCGTGAAGAACCCGGGCTTCCTGCACGAGGCCTGCGACGCCTTCCCCGGGCACATCATGGTCGGCCTCGACGCGCGCGACGGAAAGGTGGCCACGGACGGATGGTCGAAGCTCACCGGCCACGATGTGGTGGACCTCGCGAAGCGCTTCCAGGATTACGGCGTGGAAGCGGTCATCCACACCGACATCGGCCGCGACGGCATGCTGAAGGGCGTCAACATCGAGGCGACCGTGAAGCTTGCGCAGGCGCTCGTCATCCCCGTGATCGCAAGCGGGGGCATCACGAACCTGGACGACGTGAAGCGCCTCTGCGCGGTCGAATCCGAGGGCATCGTGGGCGCGATCACCGGGCGCGCCATCTACGAGGGCCGCCTGGATTTCGCGGCTGCGCAGAAGCTCGCCGACGGCGAGGCCTAGGGCGGCCGCGCGCCGGCCCTCCCCGCACACCCGCGCGCCCATGGGCCTCGCCAAGCGCATCATCCCCTGCCTCGACGTGCATGCCGGCCGCGTGGTGAAGGGCGTCAATTTCGTGAGCCTGCGCGACGCGGGAGACCCGGTGGAAGTCGCGCGCCGCTACGACGAGGCCGGCGCCGACGAGATCGCCTTCCTCGACATCACCGCCTCGAGCGACGCCCGGGACACGATCATTCCGGTGATCGAGCGGGTGGCCGAACAGGTGTTCATTCCGCTCACCGTGGGCGGCGGCGTGCGCAAGGTGGAAGACGTGCGGAAGCTCCTCAACGCCGGCGCGGACAAGGTGAGCATCAACACCGCCGCCGTCGACAATCCCGCACTGGTGGCGGAGGCGGCGCGGCGCTTCGGGTCGCAGGCGATCGTCGTGGCGGTCGATGCCAAGGCGAGGGGGCCGGGCCGGTGGGAGGTGTACACGCACGGCGGACGCAAGGCGACCGGACTGGATGCGGTGGAGTGGGCCGCACGGATGGCCTCGCTGGGCGCCGGCGAGATCCTCCTCACCAGCATGGATCGCGACGGAACCAAGTCGGGCTTCGATCTCGAGCTCACGCGGGCCGTGGCGCGCGCGGTCCCCGTGCCGGTGATCGCGAGCGGGGGGGTGGGCACGCTCGAGCACCTGGCGCAGGGTGTGGAGATCGGCGGCGCGGACGCGGTGCTGGCGGCGTCGGTCTTTCACTACGGCGAGTTCTCGGTGGGCGAGGCGAAGCGCTTCATGGCCGGCCGGGGCATCGAGATGCGGCTTTGAAGGACGACGTGGACTACCTCGATGTCATAGCCTGGAACGCCGACGGCCTCGTGCCCGCGGTGGCGCAGGACGCGACTTCCGGCGAAGTCCTCATGCTCGCCTGGATGAGCCGCGAATCCCTGGCGCGGACGCTGGCCACCGGCGAGGCCGTCTACTGGTCGCGCTCGCGGGCGCAGCTCTGGCGCAAGGGGGAGACCTCGGGCCACCTGCAGAAGGTCGTCGAGATCCGACTCGATTGCGATGCCGATGCGGTGCTCCTGCGCGTGCAGCAGGTCGGCGGCATCGCCTGCCATACCGGTCGCCGGCGTTGTTTCTTCAACCTGCTGGAACGGGCGGAGGGCGAGCCGCGCTGGCGCACGACCGATCCCGTCCTGGACGACCCGGGGCGAACCGGCCATGGCGGCTGACAAGGACATCCTCGAGCGGCTCGAGGCGGCGATCGCGGCCAGGCGCGGGGCCGATCCGGCGTCCTCCTACGTCGCGAAGCTCAATGCGAAGGGGCTGGACGCCATCCTCAAGAAGATCGGCGAGGAAGCCACGGAGACCGTGATCGCCGCGAAGGCCGAGGATCGCGCCGGCGTCGTGCACGAGACGGCCGATCTCTGGTTCCACTGCCTGGTGCTGCTGGCGCGGCAGGGCATCGCGGTGGCGGAGGTCCTCGCGGAACTCGAACGGCGCGAAGGCCGCTCGGGGATCGAGGAAAAGGCTGCGCGCAAGGATTGACCTGGAGGAACTGGAGATGGACGACTGCCTTTTCTGCAAGCTGGTGTCGGGAAAGATCCCCTCGAAGAAGGTGTACGAGGACGACGAGATCCTCGCCTTCCAGGACATCAATCCGGTGGCGCCCGTGCACTTCCTCATGGTGCCGAAGGTGCATGTCGCCTCGCTGGCCGAATGCGGGCCGGAGCATGCCCCGGTGCTGGGCCGGATGATGGCGATGGCCGGCCGGCTGGCGCGGGAACAGGGGGCCACGGACGGCTTCCGCCTGATCGTGAACACGGGGAGGGTGGGGCGCCAGGACGTGTATCATTTGCACATCCACATCATCGGCGGCCCCGATCGCCTCCCGCGCATGATCGCGGCGGACTAGCGGGCGCCCGCGAGGAGCGTTGCATGGGTTCATTCAGCATCTGGCACTGGTTGGTCGTCCTGGTCATCGTGCTGCTCGTGTTCGGCACCAAGAAGCTGCGCAATATCGGCAGTGACCTGGGTGGCGCCGTCAAGGGCTTCAAGGAAGGCATGAAGGGCGAGGACGAGAAGAAGCCCGCGGGGGAAATCGCCGCCACCGGCGCGACCCTCGAAGGCGAAGTCAAGGACAAGCAGAAAACCTGAGCGCACGGGCGGCAGGCTTGCCGCGCCGGGCGACCCCATGTTCGATATCGCATTCTCCGAACTGCTGTTGATCGGGGTGGTGGCGCTCGTCGTCATCGGGCCCGAGCGCCTGCCCAAGGTGGCCCGCACCATGGGGCACCTGTTCGGACGCCTGCAGCGCTACGTTTCCCAGGTGAAGTCCGACATCAACCGCGAGATGGAGCTCTCCGAGCTCTCGAAGGTGAAGTCGGAATTCGAGGGCGCCGCGCGCGACTTCCAGCGCGACATCGAGACGAAGGTGCACGAGGCCGAGCGCGATATCCGGGAAGTGGAGACCGAAATCGAGCGCCAGCTGGGCACGGACGGCTCCGCCGCCGACGGCGCGACGCCTGCGCCTGCCGCCCTGCCGGAGGTGCCTGCGGCGCCGGCACCTGAGGTCGTCCACGCGCCCGCATCGCCGCAGCTCGAACTGGCGATCGACGAGCCGGCGCCCGTCCCGCCGAACGGCGCGAAATGAGCGAAACGGTCCAGGAGACCTTCCTCTCGCACCTGTTCGAGCTGCGCGACCGGCTGGTGCGCTCGCTCGTGGCCGTGGCGATCATCTTCATCCCCACCTTCTTCTTCGCCGCCGAGCTCTACGACCTGCTGGCGATGCCGATGATGCGCACACTCCCGCAGGGTTCCAAGATGATCGCGACGGGGGTCATCACGCCGTTCTTCATCCCGATGAAGATCGCGCTGATGGTGTCGTTCCTGATCGCGCTGCCCTACCTGCTCTACCAGGCCTGGGCGTTCGTGGCACCCGGGCTGTACGCCCACGAGAAGAAGCTCGTCCTGCCGCTGGTCGTCTCCAGCACGCTCCTCTTCTTCGTCGGCATGGCGTTCTGCTACTTCGTCGTCTTCCAGACGGTCTTTTCGTTCATCGCGCAGTTCGCGCCGAAGTCGATCACGGTGGCGCCCGACATCGAGGCCTACTTCAACTTCGTGCTCGGGATGTTCATCGCCTTCGGCATGGCCTTCGAGACGCCGGTCGTCGTGGTGGTGCTGGTGTTGACCGGGATGATCTCGGTCGAAAAGCTGCGCGAGATCCGCTCCTTCGTCATCGTCGGGGCATTCGTGGTCGCGGCGATCGTCACGCCCCCGGACGTGGTCTCGCAGCTGCTGCTGGCGATCCCGCTGTGCCTCCTGTACGAGGTGGGGATACTCGCCGCCGTGCTCGTGGAGCGGCGCAAGCCTGCCGTGGACGCGGGCGCCGAGAGCTAGCGCCCCCTATTCCTCTCCTGCCGGTCGGGGCTTGCGCTTGCCGACGGTCACCGCAAGCGTCACTTCCTGGTTCTTGCGCGCGACCTTCACCTGCACCGTCTTGCCCGGGGGTATGTCGGCAATCGCGTTGAGGGTCGCCGTCAGGTCCTGGACGTTGCGCTCGCCCACGGCCAGTATCACGTCACCCAGTCGGATGCCGGCCCGCTCGGCGGGGCTGCCGCGCTCGATGCCGCCGACGATGGCGCCCTTGGTCCCGGGCAGCCCGAGCGACTCGGCCAGCTCCGGGGTGATGTTGGCGACTTCCACGCCGAACCAGCCGCGCGTGACGGCGCCGGTCTCGATGATCTGCTCCATGATCCGCCTCGCGAGACTCACGGGAATGGCGAAGCCGATGCCCTGGTAGCCCCCCGAGCGCGAGAAGATCAGCGAGTTGATGCCGACGAGGTTGCCGTAACCGTCGACCAGCGCGCCGCCCGAGTTTCCGGGATTGATGGCGGCGTCGGTCTGGATGAAGCTGCCGAACGGGTTGGCCGACCCGATCTCGCGCCCGACCGCGCTCACGATGCCCATGGTCACGGTCTGGCCGACGCTGAACGGGTCGCCGATCGCCAGCACGATGTCCCCCACCCGCAGCTGCTCGGACTGGCCGAAGGTGATCGGCGTCAGTCCCGAGGCGGAGATGCGCACCACCGCGAGGTCGGTCTCGGGGTCGGATCCGACGATCTTGCCCGGGAAGGTGCGGCCGTCGTGCAAGGTGACCTGGATCTCGGTCACGCCATCCACCACGTGGGAATTGGTGAGGATGAACCCCTCGCGGCTCACGATGACGCCCGAGCCCAGCGAGAGCTGGGTTTCCGGGGCGTTGAAGCGCTCGCCGAAGAAACGGCGCAGGACAGGGTCGTCGAAGACCGGGCTGCGCCGCTTCACCTGCCTGGTGGCCGAGATGTTCACCACCGACGTGATGGCCTTGCGGGCCGCGTCGCTGAAGGAAACCGGGCGGCCCGGGGCCGCGGGCAGAGCCGTCGCCGGCTGCGTCGTCTCGCGGATCTCGACCACGTTCGACCGCCAGGAGAGCCACTCGGGCTTGACCAGGCTCACCACGAAAATGGCCGCCAGGGTGGCCGTGACGACCTGGGCGAAGACGAGCCAGAGGCGCCGCAACAAGTGACTACTTTCGCAGACTGTCGCGAATCTCCCTGAGGAGCTGGACGTCTTCCGGAGGTGCGGCGGGAGGGGCGGGGGGCGCCTCGCTCTTCAGGCGGTTGATCTGTTTCACCATGACGAAGATGATGAAGGCGAGGATCGCGAAATTGAGCGCGATGGTGACGAAGTTGCCCCAGGCGAGCACCGGGACGCCCGCCTTGCGCACCGCCTCGAGGGTCTGCGGCACGCCGGGGGGGATGTCCTTCAGGGCGATGAACAGGTTGGCGAAGTCGATGTTGCCGACCACCCGCCCCACGACAGGCATCACCAGGTCGTTGACGGCGGAGTCGACGATTTTCCCGAAGGCGGCCCCGATGATGACCCCGACGGCCAGGTCCATCACGTTACCCTTGAGCGCGAACTGCTTGAATTCCGAAGCAAAACTCATGAAATCTCCCGCTGTGGCCAAGCGTGGCGCAGATTCGAGCCTACGGAGCGGAAAACGGGGCGTCAACTGCGGCAACCACCGTGGGGCTTAAGTCCCGGCAGGGAATCGGCTAAAATGGCGGGCGTTACTCCCCCTCCACCTTCCCCCCGCATCCATCCCCTGCAATGACCGCCATCGTCCTTGACCAAGTCGACGAGAAGAAGCGCCGCTTCCTCATCGTCGCCACATCCGCGGCCGGTGCAGTGGCCGCGGCGGGTGTCGCCGTCCCTTTCCTGGGCAGCTGGTTTCCGAGCGCTCGCGCGCTCGCGGCCGGTGCCCCCGTGGAGGTGGATGTCTCCAAGATCGAGTCCGGCCAGCAGATCACCGTCGAGTGGCGGGGCAAGCCGGTCTGGGTCCTGCGGCGAACGCCGGAAATGCTGGCGCAACTGGAGAAGAACGCCCCGCTGCTGGCCGACCCGCAGTCGCAGTCGGCGAAACAGCCCGAATACGTGAAGGGCGTTTCGCGCTCGATCAAGCCCGAGATCCTGGTGGTGGTCGGCGTTTGCACCCATCTCGGGTGCTCGCCGACGCTCAAGAAGGAAGTCGGCGCCGCGTCCGACATGGGCGCCGACTGGCCGGGCGGCTACTACTGCCCCTGCCACAACTCCCGCTTCGATCTCGCCGCGCGGGTCTACAAGGGCCAGCCCGCCCCGACCAACCTCGAGATTCCGCCTCACCGCTTCGTCTCCGACGCGAAGATCGTCGTCGGCGAAGACCAGAAGGGAGCCTGAAGACATGGCCGTCCTCAACAAGCCGCCCGTGACCGGCGCCGGCCCGCTGAACGGGGTCCTCACCTGGTTCGACCAGCGCTTTCCCCTGGTCGCCCTCTACAAGAGCCAGGTCGCGGAGTACTACGCGCCGAAGAACATGAACATCTGGTACTTCTTCGGCTCCCTCGCGATGGTCGTGCTGGTGATCCAGATCGTGTCCGGCATCTTCCTCACGATGAACTACAAGCCGAGCGCGGAGCATGCGTTCGCCTCGGTCGAGTACATCATGCGCGACGTCCCGGGCGGCTGGATCATCCGCTACATCCATTCCACGGGCGCCTCGGCGTTCTTCATCATGGTGTACCTGCACATGGCGCGGGGCCTGATGTACGGCTCCTACCGCAAGCCCCGCGAGCTCACCTGGATCTTCGGCGTCCTCATCTACCTGTGCCTGATGGCGGAAGCCTTCTTCGGCTACCTCCTTCCCTGGGGGCAGATGTCCTTCTGGGGCGCGCAGGTCATCATCAACCTGTTCGCGACGATTCCCATCATCGGCGAGGACCTGTCGGTCTGGATCCGCGGCGACTACAACGTCTCGGATGCGACCCTCAACCGCTTCTTCGCGCTGCACGTGATCGCCATCCCGATGGCGCTCCTGGGATTGGTTGTCGCCCACCTCATGGCGCTGCACGAGACGGGATCGAACAACCCCGACGGCGTCGAGATCTACGAGAACCTCGACCCGAAGACCGGGACGCCGGTCGACGGCATCCCTTTCCACCCCTATTACACGGTGAAGGACCTGATGGGAGTGGCCGTCTTCCTGATCGTGTTCTGCGCGATCGTGTTCTTCTCCCCGGAAATGGGCGGCTACTTCCTCGAGTACAACAACTTCGTGCCCGCCGACCCGCTCACGACGCCGGCGCACATCGCCCCGGTGTGGTACTTCACCCCGTTCTACGCGATGCTCCGGGCCGTGCCCTCGTTCTTCAACATGCAGGTCTGGGGCGTGGCCGTGATGGGAGCGGCGACCCTGGTCTTCTTCGTGCTGCCGTGGCTCGATCGCGGCAAGGTCAAGTCGATCCGCTACCGCGGCCCGATCTACCGGGCCTTCTTCGCGGCCTTCATCGTGAGCTTCCTCGTCCTCGGCTACCTCGGCGTCGAACCCACCAACGTGTGGGGCGAGTTCGGGAAGGGCGTGCCGCTCGTCGGCGGCGACTACATCGCCACCTGGGTGGCGCGGATCCTCACCGCCGTCTACTTCGCCTTCTTCCTGCTGATGCCCTGGTACACGGCGATCGACAAGGAGAAGCCGGTGCCGCAAAGGGTGACCTACTGATGAAAACGCTCATTGCGATCCTCCTGCTGGTGCCCGGTCTCGCCTTCGCCTCCGGCGCCGGCGTGAAGCTCGACGCCGCCCCGGTGAACCTGCACGACAAGCTCTCGCTGCAGCGCGGCGCGCAGATCTTCGTGAACCACTGCCTGAACTGCCACTCGGCGTCGGTGATGCGTTACTCGAAGCTCACCGACCTCGGTCTCACCGAGTCGCAGATCCGCGACAACCTCCTCTTCGCCTCCGACAAGGTGGGCGATACCATGGCGACGACGCTCGCTCCGAAGGACGGCAAGGACTGGTTCGGGGTGATGCCCCCGGACCTGTCGCTCATCGCGCGTTCGCGCGGCGCGGACTGGCTCTACACCTACATGCGCGGCTTCTACCGCGATCCCGCGACGAAGAGCGGCTGGAACAACACGGTGTTCCCCAACGTCGGCATGCCGCACGTGCTCTGGGAGTATCAGGGCAGCCCCGTGCTGCAGGTCGCGGACAAGGGCGAGGCAAGGCTCGCAACGGGCACGCCCGGCAAGCTTTCCGCGGCGGAGTACGACAAGTATGTCGGGGACCTCGTGAACTACCTCGTGTTCATGGGCGAGCCCGCGGCCGCCAAGCGCGTCCAGATCGGCATCGTCGTGATGTTCTTCCTGGCGATCTTCTTCGTCATCACGCTGCTGCTCAAGAAGGAGTACTGGAAGGACGTCCGCTAGTACGGGCGGAGGGAGAAAACCGCGCCCGGTGCGCCCCTCGCGGGGCCGCATCGGGCTTGTCGCTTCATGGGGTGCGTCCCGGGGCGGGCCCCCGGGCGAAGCAATTCGAGAAGAGGTGAACAAGACATGATGACGCTCTATTCGGGGATCACCGATCCGTTCAGCCACCGCTGCCGGATCGTGCTGTACGAGAAGGGAATGGACTTCGAGATCATCGACGTGGACCTCATGAACAAGCCCGAGGACCTCGCGGTGATGAACCCCTACAACACGACGCCGGTGCTGGTCGAGCGCGACCTCGTGCTGTACGAGTCGAACATCATCAACGAGTACATCGACGAGCGCTTCCCGCACCCGCAGCTGATGCCCGCGGACCCGGTGATGCGCGCGCGCGCGCGGCTCTTCCTCTTCCGCTTCGAGCAGGAGCTCTTCATCCACGTGAAGGCGCTCGAGTCGGGGCCCACCAAGGGGCACGACAAGGCGCGCCTCTACATACGCGAGAACCTGATCCAGATCGCGCCCATCTTCGTGAAGCAGAAGTTCATGCTCGGCGAGGAGTTCTCCATGCTCGACGTGGCGATCGCGCCGCTGCTCTGGAGGCTGGACCATTACCAGATCCAGCTGAACAAGCAGTCCGCGCCGCTGCTCAAGTATGCCGAGCGGCTCTTCACGCGGCAGGCGTTCATCGACTCGATGACCGCTTCGGAAAAGGCGATGCGCCGCTAGGGATAGCCGGGATGCCCGACGTATCGACCAAGCCGTACTTCATCCGCGCCATCTACGAGTGGTGCTCGGACTGCGGCTTCACGCCTTACCTGAGCGTGCGCGTCGACGAGCGCACCCGGGTACCGAACGAGTACGTCAAGAACGGCGAGATCGTGCTCAACGTGAGCCTCAACGCGACCCGCAACCTCACCATCAACAACGACCTGGTGCAGTTCTCGGCGCGCTTCAGCGGCGTGTCGCGGGAGGTGACCATCCCGGTGGACCGCGTCCAGGGCATCTTTGCCCGCGAGAACGGGCAGGGCGCATTCTTCACGGTGGAGACGCCCGCCGCCACGCCGGAGGCGCCGGTTGCCGACCAGGCGCCGGCCGGCGACTCCGAATCGCCCAAGCCGCCGCCGGCGGGGAGGGCCAAGCTGAAGCTCGTTAAGTAAGCGCACGCTACGCCGGCATAGCTCAGCTGGTAGAGCAACCGCCTTGTAAGCGGTAGGTCCCCTGTTCGATTCAGGGTGCCGGCACCACCTCCCGGGCCGTCATCGACGGCGTCCTTCGGAAAACCTTGTTTTGATTGACCTTAGTCTCGAATAACCGGATAATCGAGAGTTTCCCGGAGGGGTGCCCGAGTGGTTAAAGGGGGCAGACTGTAAATCTGTTGGCCTTGCGCCTACGTTGGTTCGAATCCAACCTCCTCCACCAGATTTCGCTCGCGGCCCCGGTGGCGCGGGTGGTGCCAAGAGGGTCGCAGGCGACGCGGGTGTAGCTCAATGGTAGAGCAGAAGCCTTCCAAGCTTACGACGAGGGTTCGATTCCCTTCACCCGCTCCAGGAACACCCGTGCCGGCAGCGGCTCGGGGCAGCATCGAGCCCATGTAGCTCAGTGGTAGAGCACTCCCTTGGTAAGGGAGAGGTCATGCGTTCAATCCGCATCATGGGCACCAGGCATTCGGCAGCACCAGGCACGGCCGGCGCGAGTTGCCGGCAGTAATGATCCAAGGCTCTGTAAAGAGAGAGACGACCATGGCAAAGGGCAAGTTTGAGCGGACGAAGCCGCACGTGAACGTGGGGACGATCGGGCACGTGGACCACGGGAAGACGACGCTGACGGCGGCGATCACGTTGGTGCTGTCGAAGAAGTTCGGTGGGGAGGCGCGGGCGTACGACCAGATCGACGCGGCGCCGGAGGAGAAGGCGCGCGGGATCACGATCAATACGGCGCACGTGGAGTACGAGACGAAGAACCGTCACTACGCGCACGTGGACTGCCCGGGCCATGCCGACTACGTGAAGAACATGATCACGGGGGCGGCGCAGATGGATGGGGCGATTCTGGTGGTGTCGGCGGCCGACGGCCCGATGCCGCAGACGCGCGAGCACATTCTTCTGGCGCGCCAGGTGGGGGTGCCGTACATCATCGTGTACATGAACAAGGCGGACATGGTCGACGACAAGGAGCTCCTGGAGCTGGTGGAGCTGGAGGTGCGCGAGCTCCTGTCGAAGTACAAGTTTCCCGGGGACAAGACCCCGATCGTGATCGGTTCGGCGCTGAAGGCGCTGGAGGGGGACACGAGCGAGATGGGCGAGGGTTCGATCATGAAGCTGGCCGATGCGCTGGACACCTACATTCCGCAGCCGGAGCGCGCCATTGACGGGGCGTTCCTGATGCCGGTGGAGGACGTGTTCTCGATTTCGGGGCGCGGCACGGTGGTGACGGGCCGGGTGGAGCGCGGGATCGTGAAGGTGGGCGAGGAGCTGGAGATCGTGGGCCTGCGTGCGACGCTGAAGACGGTGTGCACGGGGGTGGAGATGTTCAGGAAGCTCCTGGACCAGGGGCAGGCGGGGGACAACGTCGGGGTGCTGCTGCGCGGCACGAAGCGCGAGGAGGTGGAGCGTGGCCAGGTGCTGGCCAAGCCCGGTTCGATCACGCCGCACACGAAGTTCGAGTGCGAGGTGTACGTGCTGTCGAAGGAGGAGGGCGGGCGGCACACGCCGTTCTTCAACGGCTACCGTCCGCAGTTCTATTTCCGCACCACCGACGTGACCGGGAGCCTGGATCTGCCGAGCGGGGTGGAGATGGTGATGCCCGGGGACAACATCAAGATGACGGTGACGCTCATTGCGCCCATCGCCATGGAGGATGGGCTGCGCTTTGCCATCCGCGAGGGTGGCCGCACCGTCGGCGCCGGCGTCGTCTCCAAGATCCTGGAGTAATCGAGTTTGAGGTTAGGCCAGTAGCTCAATTGGCAGAGCGGCGGTCTCCAAAACCGCAGGTTGGGGGTTCGAGACCCTCCTGGCCTGCCACCTGGTGGCAGAGGACATGGCAGAAAAAATAAAGATTGCGGCAGCGGCGTTGATCGCGGTGGCGGGCCTGTGGGGCTTCTACGCCATCGCGGAGCAGCCCACCATCATCCGTCTGGCCGTGCTGATCGGCGGCTTCGGATGCGCGGCGGCGCTGATGTGGTTCACGCAGGCGGGTCGCGAGTTCGCGGTGTTCTCCCGGGAGTCATGGGACGAGGCGAAGCGTGTCGTCTGGCCGTCGCGCAAGGAAGCGATGCAGACGACGGGCATCGTGTTCGTGTTCGTGTTCGTGATGGCGATGTTCCTCTGGCTGGTCGACGCGGGGCTCCTCTGGGTCACGCAGCGCCTTCTCGGACAGGGAGGCTGACGATGGCCATGCGCTGGTACGTGGTGCATGCCTACTCCGGCCAGGAGAAGAGCATCCAGCAGGCCCTCATCGAGCGCATCAGGCGCTCGGGGATGGCCGACAAGTTCGGCGAGGTGCTGGTGCCCACCGAGGAGGTCGTGGAGATGAAGGGCGGGCAGAAGGCGCTCTCGGAGCGCCGCTTCTTCCCCGGCTACATCCTGGTCCAGATGGAGATGACCGACGACACGTGGCACCTGGTGAAGAGCACGCCGAAGGTGACGGGTTTCATCGGCGGCACGGCGATGAAACCGACGCCGATCTCCGACAAGGAGGTCGCCAACATCCTGCACCAGGTGCAGGAGGGCGTGGAGAAGCCGAAGCCCAAGGTGCTTTTCGAGGTGGGCGAGTCCGTGCGCGTCACGGAAGGCCCGTTCACCGACTTCAACGGCAATGTCGAGGAAGTGAACTACGAAAAGAGCAAGATCCGCGTCTCCGTGCTCATCTTCGGGCGCGCGACGCCGGTGGAGCTGGATTTCGGGCAGGTCGAGAAGGCCTGAGGAATAAAACGTCCGCGTCGGATGACGCGGCGCGCGGTGGCCGGGCGCGTTTCCCGGCCGAATTGAACGGGGAGGGCGCGCAAGCGGCGTCCGTTCGAACCCGAGGAGTGTCATCGTGGCAAAGAAAATTGTCGGCTTCGTCAAGCTGCAAGTGCCGGCGGGCAAGGCGAATCCCTCGCCGCCCATCGGTCCCGCGCTGGGCCAGCGTGGCCTGAACATCATGGAGTTCTGCAAGGCCTTCAACGCGCAGACCCAGAAGGTGGAACCGGGCCTGATGCTCCCGGTCGTGATCACCGCGTTCGCGGACAAGAGCTTCACCTTCATCATCAAGACGCCTCCGGCGCCCGTGCTGATCAAGAAGGCGCTCAAGATCGAGAAGGGCAGCAGCAAGCCGCACGTGGAAAAGGTGGGCAAGCTCACGCGCGCCCAGGCCGAGGAAATCGCGAAAACCAAGATGCCCGATCTCACCGCGGCCGACCTGAACGCCGCCGTGCGCACGATCGCCGGCAGTGCCCGCAGCATGGGCGTCGACGTGGAAGGAGTCTGAGCATGGCCCAGTCCAAGCGCGCGAAGACCATCACCGCCCTCGTCGACCGCACCAGGGCCTACGCCCTCGGCGAGGCACTCGACCTCGCCAAGAAGACGGCGACGGCCAAGTTCGACGAGTCCATCGACGTGGCCGTCAATCTCGGCATCGATTCCAAGAAGTCCGACCAGGTGGTGCGCGGAAGCGTCGTGCTGCCGCGCGGCACCGGCAAGAAGGTCCGCGTGGCCGTGTTCGCGCAGGGCGCGAACGCCGAAGCCGCGAAGGGCGCCGGCGCCGACGTGGTCGGCTTCGACGATCTGGCGGAGAGAATCAAGGGCGGCTTCATGGAGTTCGACGTGGTCATCGCCACGCCCGACGCGATGAAGGTCGTCGGTCCCCTCGGGCAGGTACTCGGCCCGCGCGGCCTGATGCCCAACCCGAAGGTCGGAACCGTCACCCCGAACGTGGCCGAGGCGGTGAAGAACGCGAAAGCGGGCCAGGTGCAGTACCGGGCCGACAAGGCAGGCATCGTGCAGTGCACGATCGGCCGCGCCTCGTTCCCGCTCGAGGCGCTCGCGGAGAACCTCGAGGCCCTGCTGGGTGCGATCAACAAGTCCAAGCCCCCGTCCTCCAAGGGCGTGTACCTGAAGAAGGTGTCCGTCTCCAGCACCATGGGAGTGGGCATCCGCGTGGATCATGCAACGCTCGCCGGCAATTCCGCCGGCGCGGCGCAATAGCTTTGGGCCGCAGGCGGCCCTCGTGGCCGCCTGCGGGTTATCCAAGACCGTAGGCGCCCTCCGCGAAACCCCGAGCATTTCGGGGCGCAGCGATGCAGGGGGCTCAATCGAGGGGGAGTCGACCCCGAAGCCTACGCAGATAGCGAACCCCAGACAGGAATCTCGTGCCCCCTCAAGGGGCGCAATCGGTCTCCTGACGAAAGGTCGCTATGGATGGTGCGGCGCCCGGCGGGCATTCCCAAAGGCCCGGTAAGGCGACGCGCCGATTAGCTGAAGGAGAAAGACCTTGAGTCTGAATCTAGAAAGTAAGAAGGAAGTCGTGGCGGAAGTCTCGGCCCGGCTGGCAAAGGCACAGACCATCGTGCTTGCGGAGTATCGCGGCCTGCCGGTCGAGAAGATCACGCAGCTGCGTGCCAGGGCTCGCGCTTCCGGCGTCTACCTTCGCGTGCTGAAGAACACCCTCGCGCGCCGCGCGGTCCAGGGAACGCCGTTCGAAAAGCTCGCCGACCTGATGGTCGGCCCGCTCGCCTACGGCATTTCCGACGACCCGGTGGCGGCAGCCAGGGTGCTCCACGCCTACGCGAAGGAGAACGACAAGCTCGTCATCAAGGGCGGAGCGATGCCCAACGTGATGATGAGCGCGAAGGAGGTCGGCAGCCTCGCGATGCTCCCGGGCCGCGAGGAACTCCTCGCCAAGCTCATGGGCACGATGCAGGCGCCGGTCACCAAGTTCGTCCAGACGCTGAACGCGGTGCCGGGCAAGTTCGTGCGCACGCTCGCCGCGGTGCGCGACCAGAAGGAAAAGCAGGCGGCCTGATCGCCACGGCCTCAATCAACGACCATTTGCATCCAGTACAGGAGAACGTTACATGGCTATCGCCAAGCAGGAAATCCTCGAAGCAATCTCCAGCATGACCGTCCTCGAGCTCTCGCAGCTCATCAAGGACATGGAAGAGAAGTTCGGCGTGTCCGCCGCCGCGGCGACCGTCGCCGTTGCCGCGCCCGCCGCTGGTGGAGCCGCCGCGGCAGCGGAGGAGCAGACCGAGTTCACCGTGATCCTCGTTGCCGCTGGCGAGAACAAGGTGAACACGATCAAGGCCGTGCGCGAGCTGACGGGCCTGGGCCTCAAGGAGGCCAAGGATCTCGTCGACGGAGCGCCGAAGCCCGTGAAGGAAGGCGTGAACAAGGCCGACGCCGAGGCGGTCAAGAAGAAGCTCGAAGAAGCCGGCGCCAAGTCCGAGATCAAGTAAGCGCAGTTTGTCTGTTGGCGTTGAGCGGCACCGGCTTGCCGGTGTCCGCTCAACCGCCGTTCCAGTAGCCAAATCCAAGCCCCTGCGGCTTTGATTTGCCTTCTGAAGCGACTGCAGGAGGCGAGGTTTGGTCGGGCCGCGCACGGGATGAATTGCCCCAGGGAATCGGGGACCCCGGCCGGTCGTCCGCCAGCGGCTGGTAGTGGCCAGCCACCAGGCTATGAGCACCAGTCGGGTGCACGGGGGCGCGCACGCGCCCGCGGGATTTCCGGAGCCATGATGACCACCATGACCTACTCGTTTACCGAGAAGAAGCGCATTCGCAAGAGTTTCGCCAAGCGGGCGGCCGTCCTCGACGTGCCGTTCCTCCTCGCCACGCAGCTCGACTCCTACACCGACTTCCTGCAGGCCGAAGTGCCGCCGGCGGAGCGCCGCGACGCCGGGCTGCAGTCGGCGTTCACGTCCGTCTTCCCGATCTCCAGCCACTCCGGCAATGCACGCCTGGAGTTCGTGAGCTACGCGCTGGGCGAGCCGCCCTTCGACGTGGTGGAGTGCCAGCAGCGCGGCCTCACTTTCGCCAGTCCGCTGCGCGCCAAGGTGCGCCTCACGATCATGGACCGCGAGGCGACCAAGCCCACGGTGAAGGAAGTGAAGGAGCAGGAGGTCTACATGGGCGAGATTCCGCTCATGACCCGCAACGGCTCCTTCGTGGTGAACGGCACGGAACGCGTCATCGTGAGCCAGCTGCACCGCTCGCCCGGCGTGTTCTTCGAGCATGACCGCGGCAAGACGCACTCCTCCGGCAAGCTCCTCTTCTCCGCCCGCGTGATCCCCTACCGCGGCTCCTGGCTCGACTTCGAGTTCGACCCCAAGGACTTCCTCTACTTCCGCGTCGACCGCCGCCGCAAGATGCCGGTCACGATCCTCCTGAAGGCGCTGGGCTACACGCCCGAGCGCATCCTGGCGGAGTTCTTCGTCTTCGACACCTTCCACTTCGGCAAGAAGGGAATCGAGTTCGAGGTCGTGCCGGAGCGCCTGAAGGGCGAGATCGCGCGCTTCGACATCGTCACCAAGACCGGCAAGGTGATCGTGCAGAAGGACAAGCGCATCACGGTCAAGCACATCCGCGAGATGGAGAGCGCGGGCATGAAGAAGCTGGCCGTCGAGCCGGACTTCCTGCTCGGCCGCACCGTGGCGAAGGGTCTCGTCAACAAGGAGACGGGCGAGATCGTCGCCAACGCCAACGAGGAGATCACCGAGACGCTGCTCAAGAAGTTCACCGATGCCGGCGTGGAGGAGGTGCAGACCATCTACACGAACGACCTCGACCAGGGCCCGTACATCTCGCAGACGCTGCGCATCGACGAGTCGGTCGACCAGCTGAACGCGCAGGTGGCCATCTACCGCATGATGCGTCCCGGCGAGCCGCCCACCGAGGATGCCGTCAAGACGCTCTTCAACGGCCTCTTCTTCAGCGAGGACCGCTACGACCTCTCCGACGTCGGCCGCATGAAGTTCAACCGCCGCGTGGGCCGGGATGAACTCACCGGCGCGATGACGCTCTCCACCGAGGACATCGTCGCGGTCATCCGCATCCTCGTGGAGCTGCGCAACGGCCGCGGCGAGATCGACGACATCGACCACCTCGGCAATCGCCGCGTGCGCTCGGTCGGGGAACTCGCCGAGAACCAGTTCCGCTCCGGCCTGGTGCGCGTGGAACGCGCGGTCCGGGAACGGCTCTCGCAGGCGGAGAGCGAGAACCTGATGCCGCACGACCTGATCAACGCGAAGCCCGTCTCCGCGGCGATCAAGGAGTTCTTCGGCTCCAGCCAGCTGTCGCAGTTCATGGACCAGACGAACCCGCTCTCCGAGATCACCCACAAGCGCCGCATTTCCGCGCTTGGTCCGGGCGGCCTCACGCGCGAGCGCGCCGGCTTCGAGGTGCGCGACGTGCACCCGACGCACTACGGGCGCGTCTGCCCGATCGAGACGCCGGAGGGCCCGAACATCGGCCTCATCAACTCGCTGGCCCTCTTCGCGCGCACCAACGAGTACGGGTTCATCGAGACGCCCTACCGCCGCGTGCAGGGTGCCAAGGTCACCAAGGACATCGAGTTCCTGTCGGCGATCGAGGAAGGCAAGTACGTGATCGCGCAGGCGAATGCGGACCTGGACAAGTCCGGCCACTTCGTCGACGACCTGGTCTCCTGCCGCCACCGCAACGAATTCACGCTCTCGGCGCCGGACAAGATCGAGTACATCGACGTGGCTCCCTCGCAGATCGTGTCCGTGGCCGCCTCCCTCATCCCGTTCCTCGAGCACGACGACGCCAACCGCGCGCTGATGGGCTCGAACATGCAGCGCCAGGCGGTGCCCTGCCTGCGCGCCGAGAAGCCGCTCGTCGGCACCGGCATCGAGCGCACGGTCGCGATCGACTCCGGCACGGCCGTGCAGGCGCGGCGCGGCGGGCGCATCGACTACGTCGACGCCGGCCGCATCGTGGTGCGGGTGAACGACGTGGAAACCAGCGCCGGCAAGGCGGGCGTGGACATCTACAACCTCACCAAGTACACGCGTTCCAACCAGAACACCAACATCAACCAGCGTCCGCTGGTGAAGGTGGGCGACCAGATCGCCGCCGGCGACGTGATCGCCGACGGCGCCTCGACGGACATGGGCGAGCTGGCCCTCGGCCAGAACCTGCTCGTCGCCTTCATGCCGTGGAACGGCTACAACTTCGAGGACTCCATCCTCATCTCCGAGCGCGTCGTCGCCGAGGACCGCTACACCTCGATCCACATCGAGGAGCTGGTGGTCGTCGCGCGCGACACCAAGCTCGGCCCCGAGGAAATCACCCGCGACATCTCCAACCTGTCGGAGCGCATGCTGGCGCGCCTCGACGAGTCGGGCATCGTCTACATCGGCGCCGAAGTCGAGGCGGGCGACGTGTTGGTCGGCAAGGTCACGCCCAAGGGCGAGACGCAGCTCACGCCCGAGGAGAAGCTCCTGCGCGCCATCTTCGGCGAGAAGGCCTCCGACGTGAAGGACACGAGCCTGAGGGTGCCCTCGGGCATCTCCGGCTGCGTGATCGACGTCCAGGTGTTCACGCGCGAGGGCATCCAGCGCGACAAGCGCGCCCAGCAGATCATCGACGACCAGCTCAAGGACTACCGCAAGGACCTCCACGACCAGCTGCGCATCGTCGAGGACGATCTCTTCGCGCGCCTCGAGCGCATGTTGAACGGCAAGACCGCCAAGGGCGGCCCGAAGAAGCTCGCCAAGGGTGCCAAGCTCACCAAGGCCTACCTCGCCGAGGTCGAGCGCCACGAGTGGTTCGACATCCGTCTCGCCGACGACGAGTCGGCCGTGCAGCTCGAGCAGCTGCGCGAGTCGCTCGACCTGACGCGCAAGGAGTTCGACCGCGCCTTCGAGGAAAAGAAGAAGAAGCTCACGCAGGGCGACGAGCTGCCCCCGGGCGTGCAGAAGATGGTCAAGGTGTACGTCGCGGTGAAGCGCCGCCTGCAGCCCGGCGACAAGATGGCCGGCCGGCACGGCAACAAGGGCGTCATCTCCAAGATCGTGCCGGTCGAGGACATGCCGTTCATGGCCGACGGCACGTCGGTCGACATCGTGCTGAACCCGCTGGGCGTGCCTTCGCGGATGAACGTGGGCCAGATCCTGGAGACCCACCTCGGGTGGGCCGCCAAGGGGCTCGGCCACAAGATCGGCGAGATGCTGCGCGGGCACGAGAGCGTGCCGAAGCTGCGCAAGTACCTCGACAAGATCTACAACTCCGCCGGAAAGAAGGAGGACCTGGTCAGCTTCACGCGACGCGGAGGTCACGGAGCTCGCGACGAACCTCACCGCCGGCGTGCCGTTCGCGACCCCCGTGTTCGACGGCGCGACCGAGGCCGAGATCAAGGACATGCTCGAGCTCGCGGGGCTTCCGCGCAGCGGGCAGGTCACCCTCTACGACGGCCGCACGGGAGACGCGTTCGACCGCTCGGTCACGGTGGGCTACATGCACATCCTGAAGCTCCACCACCTCGTCGACGACAAGATGCACGCGCGCTCCACCGGCCCGTACTCGCTCGTCACGCAGCAGCCCCTGGGCGGCAAGGCGCAGTTCGGCGGGCAGCGCTTCGGCGAGATGGAGGTCTGGGCGCTGGAAGCCTACGGCGCCGCCTACACGCTGCAGGAAATGCTCACGGTGAAGTCCGACGACACGCAGGGACGCACCAAGGTCTACGAAAACATCGTGAAGGGCGAGCACAAGATCGAGGCGGGCATGCCCGAGTCGTTCAACGTGCTGGTGAAGGAAATCCGTTCGCTCGCGATCGACATCGATCTCGAACGCCACTAGGGGGACAGGTTCCATCGGGCCACGGGCCCTCGAACAAGACCCTACTGCAAACGCAAGCGAACGCCCCAGGAGAATACGGATGAAAGCATTGCTCGATCTGTTCAAGCAGGTCACCCAGGAAGAGGAATTCGACGCGATCCGCATCGGACTCGCGTCGCCGGAGAAGATCCGCTCGTGGTCCTACGGCGAGGTGAAGAAGCCGGAGACCATCAACTACCGCACCTTCAAGCCGGAGCGCGACGGCCTCTTCTGCGCCAAGATCTTCGGCCCCACCAAGGACTACGAGTGCCTGTGCGGCAAGTACAAGCGCCTGAAGCACCGCGGCGTGATCTGCGAGAAGTGCGGCGTCGAGGTCACGCTCACCAAGGTGCGCCGCGAGCGCATGGGCCACATCGAGCTCGCGAGCCCCGTCGCGCACATCTGGTTCCTGAAGAGCCTGCCCTCCCGCCTCGGGATGGTGCTCGACATGACGCTGCGCGACATCGAGCGGGTCCTCTACTTCGAGGCCTACGTGGTGACCGACCCCGGCATGACGCCGCTCAACCGCTGCCAGCTCCTCTCCGAGGACGACTTCCTCGCCAAGGTCGAGGAGTACGGCGACGACTTCCACGCCTCGATGGGCGCGGAAGGCATACGCGCGCTCCTGCGGGCGCTGGACGTGGGCCACGAGATCGAGACGCTGAGGACGGACCTCGCCGCCACGGGCTCGGAAACCAAGATCAAGAAGATCGCCAAGCGCCTGAAGGTGCTGGAGGCCTTCAGCAAGTCGGGCATCAAGCCCGACTGGATGGTGATGGAGGTCCTGCCGGTGCTGCCGCCGGACCTGCGCCCGCTGGTGCCCCTGGACGGCGGCCGCTTCGCGACCTCCGACCTGAACGACCTCTACCGGCGCGTGATCAACCGCAACAACCGCCTGAAGCGCCTGCTGGAGCTGAAGGCGCCCGGAGATCATCGTGCGCAACGAGAAGCGCATGCTCCAGGAGGCCGTCGACTCGCTGCTCGACAACGGCCGCCGCGGCAAGGCGATGACGGGCGCCAACAAGCGCGCGCTCAAGTCGCTCGCCGACATGATCAAGGGCAAGAGCGGCCGCTTCCGCCAGAACCTGCTGGGCAAGCGCGTCGACTACTCCGGGCCGCTCCGTGATCGTGGTGGGCCCGACGCTCAAGCTGCACCAGTGCGGGCTGCCGAAGCTCATGGCGCTCGAGCTCTTCAAGCCCTTCATCTTCCACAAGCTGGAAGTGATGGGGCTCGCGACCACCATCAAGGCCGCCAAGCGCATGGTGGAAAGCCCAGGAGCCGGTGGTGTGGGACATCCTCGAGGACGTGATCCGCGAGCACCCGGTGCTGCTCAACCGCGCGCCGACGCTGCACCGCCTCGGCATCCAGGCCTTCGAGCCGGTGCTGATCGAGGGCAAGGCGATCCAGCTGCATCCGCTCGTCTGCGCGGCGTTCAACGCCGACTTCGACGGCGACCAGATGGCCGTCCACGTGCCCATCTCGCTCGAGGCGCAGATGGAGGCGAGGACGCTCATGCTCTCGTCGAACAACGTGCTGCACACCGCGCACGGCGAGCCGGTCATCGTGCCCTCGCAGGACATCGTGCTGGGCCTGTACTACGCCACCCGCGAGCGCGTGAACGCGCGCGGCGAGGGCTCGCTGTTCACCAACGTGGCCGAAGTCAGCCGCGCCTACGAGTCGGGCGGCGTCGAGCTGCACGCCAAGATCACGGTGCGCATCAAGGAGTTCCGCCGCGAGGAGTCGGGGGAGTTCACCGAGGTGATCGCTGCGCCACGAGACGACCGTCGGCCGGGCGCTCCTGTCCGAGATCCTGCCGCACGGCCTGCCGTTCACGGTGATCAACAAGGCGCTCAAGAAGAAGGAGATCTCGAAGCTCATCAACGAGGCCTTCCGGCGCTGCGGCATCCGCGAGACGGTGATCTTCGCCGACAAGCTCATGTACACGGGCTTCGGCTACGCCACGCGCGCGGGCCTGTCGATCTGCGTCGACGACCTGCTCATTCCGTCGCAGAAGTCGACGATCATCGACGAGATCGGAGCGGGAGGTTAAGGAGATCGAGCGCCAGTACACCTCCGGCCTCGTGACCCAGGGCGAGCGCTACAACAAGGTGGTCGACATCTGGGGCCGCGCCGGCGACCAGATCGCCAAGGCGATGATGGACCAGCTCGGCAACGAGAAGGTCGTCGACCGCAAGGGCAAGGAGACGACGCAGGAGTCCTTCAACGCCATCTACATGATGGCCGACTCGGGCGCGCGCGGCTCCGCGGCGCAGATCCGCCAGCTGGCCGGCATGCGCGGCCTGATGGCGAAGCCGGACGGCTCGATCATCGAGACGCCGATCACGGCGAACTTCCGCGAGGGACTCAACGTCCTGCAGTACTTCATCTCGACGCACGGCGCGCGCAAGGGCCTGGCGGACACGGCGCTCAAGACCGCCAACTCCGGCTACCTGACCCGCCGCCTCGTCGACGTGACGCAGGACCTGGTGGTGATCGAGGAGGACTGCGGCACGACGCAGGGCATGGCCATGAAGGCGCTCGTCGAGGGCGGCGAGGTGGTCGAGGCGCTGCGCGAACGCATCCTCGGCCGCGTCACCGCGACCGACGTGCTCCACCCCGAGTCGCAGCAGGTGGTCATCGCGGCCGGCTCGCTCCTCGACGAGGCCGGCGTCGAGCGCATCGAGTCCCTCGGCATCGACGAGGTGAAGGTGCGCACGCCGCTCACCTGCGACACGCGCTACGGCCTCTGCGCCAAGTGCTACGGCCGCGACCTCGGCCGCGGCATGCTCGTGAACGTCGGCGAGGCGGTCGGCGTGATCGCCGCGCAGTCGATCGGCGAGCCCGGCACGCAGCTCACGATGCGCACCTTCCACATCGGCGGCGCGGCCTCCCGGGCGGCGGTCGCGAGCTCCGTGGAATCGAAGTCCAACGGCGTCGTCCGCTTCGCGCCCACCATGCGCTACGTGACGAATGCCCGCGACGAGCAGATCGCGATCTCGCGCAACGGCGAGATCATCATCGCCGACGACAACGGCCGCGAGCGCGAGCGCCACAAGGTGCCCTACGGCGCCACCCTGGCGGTGCGCGACGGCTCCAAGGCCAAGGCCGGCCAGACGCTCGGCACCTGGGACCCGCTCACCCGCCCGATCATCACGGAGTACGCGGGCGAGGTCCGCTTCGAGAACGTCGAGGAGGGCGTGACCGTCGCCAAGCAGATCGACGAGACCACCGGCCTCTCCAGCCTCGTCGTGATCGACCCGAAGCGCAAGGCGGGGCGGCCGCCAAGGGCCTGCGGCCCGGCGGTGAAGCTGCTGAACGACAAGGGCAAGGAAGTGAAGCTCGCCGGCAGCGACACGCCGGTGAACTACACGTTCCAGATCGGCGCGATCATCACCGTGAAGAACGGCCAGCAGCTCGCGGTCGGCGACGTGCTCGCGCGCATCCCGCAGGAGTCGTCCAAGACCCGCGACATCACGGGCGGCCTGCCGCGCGTGGCGGAGCTCTTCGAGGCGCGCTCCCCGAAGGACGCGGGCCTGCTCGCCGAGGTCACCGGCACCGTCTCGTTCGGCAAGGACACCAAGGGCAAGCAGCGCCTCATCATCACCGACTTCGACGGCGCCGCCCACGAGTACCTCATCCCGAAGGACAAGCACATCTCGGTGCACGACGGGCAGGTGGTCAACAAGGGCGAGGGCATCGTCGACGGCCCGTCGGATCCGCACGACATCCTGCGGCTGCAGGGGATGGAGGCGCTCGCGCGCTACATCATCGACGAGGTGCAGGACGTCTACCGCCTGCAGGGCGTGAAGATCAACGACAAGCACATCGAGGTGATCGTCCGCCAGATGCTGCGCCGCGTGTCCAGATCGTCGACCCGGGCGAGACCCGCTTCATCACCGGGCGAGCAGGTCGAGCGGGCCGAGGTGCTGGCCGAGAACGACCGCGTCGAAGGCCGACGGCAAGAAGCCCGCCACCTTCGACTACATGCTGCTCGGCATCACCAAGGCATCGCTCTCGACCGACTCGTTCATCTCGGCGGCCTCCTTCCAGGAGACCACCCGGGTGCTGACCGAGGCGGCGATCATGGGCAAGAAGGACGACCTGCGCGGCCTGAAGGAGAACGTCATCGTCGGCCGCCTGATCCCGGCCGGAACCGGCCTCGCCTACCACACGACCCGCAAGAAGGACGCCGGCGAAGGCGGCGAACCCCAGCGCCCGTTCGGCTCTCGTGGACGAGACCGATGTCGGCAGCGAGCAGGTTGCTTGACTGGAATGACCTAAACCCCTAAACTTGAGAGCTTTTTTCCGCCGCCTTTTTCCATTCCGGGCGGCGGAAGCGGGCTTCCCAGCGGGGTCCCGAACGACACATCGGACGAAAAACATGCCCACGATCAATCAGTTGCTTCGCAAGCCGCGCCAGAAAGCGGTGACCAAGAGTAAGGTGCCCGCGCTCGGCGGAAGTCCCCAGAAGCGGGGGGTGTGCACGCGCGTGTACACGACCACGCCGAAAAAGCCGAACTCGGCGCTGCGCAAGGTCGCCAAGGTCCGCCTGACCAATGGCCACGAGGTCATCAGCTACATCGGCGGCGAAGGCCACAACCTGCAGGAGCACTCGGTGGTGCTGATCCGCGGCGGCCGCGTGAAGGACCTGCCCGGCGTGCGCTACCACATGGTGCGCGGCAGCCTGGACACGGCGGGCGTGAAGGATCGCAAGCAGTCGCGCTCCAAGTACGGCGCCAAGCGGCCGAAGGCCGCCTGACCCCCATCAACATCGAATCGATCGGATAGAGACCTATGCCCCGCCGCAGAGAAGTCCCGAAGCGCGAGATCCTCCCGGATCCGAAGTTCAAGAGCGAGGAAGTCGCCAAGTTCATCAACGTGCTGATGACGCGCGGCAAGAAGAGTGTCGCCGAGCGGATCATGTACGGGGCGCTGGACCAGATCGCCAAGAAGTCGGGCAAGGATCCCTTCGAGGTCTTCGGCGCGGCGATCAGCAACGTGAAGCCGATGGTGGAAGTGAAGAGCCGCCGGGTCGGCGGCGCCAACTACCAGGTGCCGGTGGAAGTGCGGCCCATCCGCCGCACCGCGCTCGCCATGCGCTGGCTGCGCGAGGCGGCGCGCAAGCGCGGCGAGAAGAGCATGGGCCAGCGCCTGGCCAACGAGCTGCTCGAGGCCGCGGAAGGCCGCGGCGGCGCCGTGAAGAAGCGCGAGGAAGTGCACCGCATGGCCGAGGCCAACAAGGCATTCGCCCACTACCGCTTCTAGACCCAGGACACCCCGCCGCGAGCCGCCAACCACGGCTCGGCGGCAGCATAAAGACAGAGAGCAGACCCGTGGCCCGCAAGACTCCCATCGACCGCTACCGCAACATCGGTATCTCGGCGCACATCGACGCCGGCAAGACCACGACCACGGAGCGCATCCTTTTCTACACGGGCGTCTCCCACAAGATGGGCGAGGTCCACGACGGCGCGACCGTCATGGACTGGATGGAACAGGAGCGCGAGCGCGGGATCACGATCACCTCGGCGGCGACGACCTGCTTCTGGAAGGGCATGGACGGCAACCTCCCGGAGCACCGCGTCAACATCATCGACACTCCGGGCCACGTCGACTTCACCATCGAGGTCGAGCGCTCGATGCGCGTCCTCGACGGTGCGTGCATGGTCTACTGCGCCGTGGGCGGCGTGCAGCCGCAGTCCGAGACCGTGTGGCGCCAGGCGAACAAGTACCGCGTGCCGCGACTGGCATTCGTGAACAAGATGGACCGGACGGGGGCCAATTTCTTCAAGGTCTACGACCAGATGAAGTCCCGCCTCAAGGCGAACCCGGTCCCCATCCAGATACCGATCGGCGCCGAGGACAAGTTCGAGGGCGTGATCGACCTGGTGCGGATGAAGGCGATCTACTGGGACGAGGCGTCCCAGGGCATGAAGTTCGACCTGCGCGAGATTCCCGCCGAGCTCCTCGAGTCGGCCAAGGAATGGCGCGAGAAGATGGTCGAGAGCGCCGCCGAGGCGAGCGAAGAACTCATGAACAAGTACCTCGAGGGCGGCGCCCTCACGGAGGCCGAGATCAAGCTCGGCCTGCGCACGCGCACGATCGCGAGCGAGATCGTGCCGATGATGTGCGGTTCCGCGTTCAAGAACAAGGGCGTGCAGGCGATGCTCGACGGCGTCATCGACTACATGCCGGCGCCGACCGACATCCCGCCGGTCAAGGGCGAGCTCGAGAACGGCCAGCCGACCGAGCGTCGCGCTGCCGACGACGAGGCGTTCGCCGGCCTCGCATTCAAGATCATGACCGACCCGTTCGTCGGCCAGCTCATCTTCTTCCGCGTCTACTCCGGCGTGATCAATTCGGGCGACACGATCTACAACCCGATCAAGGGCAAGAAGGAGCGCATCGGCCGCATCCTGCAGATGCACGCCAACCAGCGCGAGGAGATCAAGGAGGTGCGCGCGGGCGACATCGCCGCCGCGGTCGGCCTGCGCGAGGCGACCACCGGCGACACGCTCTGCACCCCGGACAAGGTGATCATCCTCGAGCGCATGATCTTCCCCGAGCCGGTCATTTCCCAGGCCGTCGAGCCGAAGACCAAGGCCGACCAGGAGAAGATGGGCATCGCCCTCAACCGCCTGGCCCAGGAAGACCCGTCGTTCCGGGTCCATACCGACGAGGAAAGCGGCCAGACGATCATCGCCGGGATGGGCGAGCTGCACCTGGAGATCATCGTCGACCGCATGCGCCGCGAGTTCGGTGTCGAGGCGAGTGTGGGCAAGCCCCAGGTGGCCTACCGCGAGACGATCCGCAAGGTGGTCGACTCGGTCGAGGGAAAGTTCATCAAGCAGTCGGGCGGCCGCGGCCAGTACGGCCACGTGGTGCTCAAGGTGGAGCCGCAGGAAGCCGGCAAGGGCTTCGAGTTCGTCGACGCCATCAAGGGCGGCGCGGTGCCGCGCGAGTACATCCCCGCGGTCGAGAAGGGCCTGCGCGAGACGCTTCCCGCCGGCGTGCTGGCCGGATACCCGGTCGTCGACGTGAAGGTGACGCTGCACTACGGCTCCTACCACGAGGTCGACTCCAACGAGAACGCCTTCAAGATGGCCGCGTCGATCGGCTTCAAGGAAGGCATGCGCCGCGCGAGCCCCGTCCTTCTCGAGCCGATGATGGCCGTCGAGGTGGAGACCCCCGAGGACTATGCGGGCACGGTCATGGGAGACCTCGCATCCCGCCGCGGACACCTGCAGGGCATGGACGACATTCCCGGCGGCGGCAAGGTGATCAAGGCGGAGGTGCCGCTGTCCGAGATGTTCGGCTACTCGACGAGCCTGCGCTCGGCGACCCAGGGCCGCGCCACCTACACCATGGAATTCAAGCACTACACCGAGGCGCCTAAGAACGTCGCCGAAGCGATCATCAACCAAAAAGCTGCAGCCTGATATTCACGAGGAACTGAAATGGCAAAGGGCAAGTTTGAGCGGACGAAGCCGCACGTGAACGTGGGGACGATCGGGCACGTGGACCACGGGAAGACGACGCTGACGGCGGCGATCACGTTGGTGCTGTCGAAGAAGTTCGGTGGGGAGGCGCGGGCCTACGACCAGATCGACAACGCGCCGGAGGAGAAGGCGCGCGGGATCACGATCAACACGGCGCACGTGGAGTACGAGACGAAGAACCGTCACTACGCGCACGTGGACTGTCCGGGCCATGCCGACTACGTGAAGAACATGATCACGGGGGCGGCGCAGATGGATGGCGCGATTCTGGTGGTGTCGGCCGCCGACGGCCCGATGCCGCAGACGCGCGAGCACATTCTCCTGGCGCGCCAGGTGGGGGTGCCGTACATCATCGTGTACATGAACAAGGCGGACATGGTCGACGACAAGGAGCTCCTGGAGCTTGTCGAGCTGGAGGTACGGGAGCTCTTGTCGAAGTACAAGTTTCCCGGGGAGAAGACCCCGATCGTGATCGGTTCGGCGCTGAAGGCGCTGGAGGGGGACACGAGCGAGATGGGCGAAGGTTCGATCATGAAGCTGGCCGATGCGCTCGACACCTACATTCCGCAGCCGGAGCGCGCCATTGACGGGGCGTTCCTGATGCCGGTGGAGGACGTGTTCTCCATTTCCGGGCGCGGCACGGTGGTGACGGGCCGGGTGGAGCGCGGGATCGTGCGCGTGGGCGAGGAGCTGGAGATCGTGGGCCTGCGTGCGACGGTGAAGACGGTGTGCACGGGGGTGGAGATGTTCAGGAAGCTCCTGGACCAGGGGCAGGCCGGGGACAACATCGGGGTGCTGCTGCGCGGCACGAAGCGCGAGGAGGTGGAGCGTGGCCAGGTGCTGGCCAAGCCCGGTTCCATCACGCCGCACACGAAGTTCGAGTGCGAGGTGTACGTGCTGTCGAAGGAGGAGGGCGGGCGGCACACGCCGTTCTTCAACGGTTACCGTCCGCAGTTCTATTTCCGCACCACCGACGTGACCGGGAGCCTGGATCTGCCGAGCGGGGTGGAGATGGTGATGCCCGGGGACAACATCAAGATGACGGTGACGCTCATTGCGCCCATCGCCATGGAGGATGGGCTGCGCTTTGCCATCCGCGAGGGTGGCCGCACCGTCGGCGCCGGCGTCGTCTCCAAGATCCTGGAGTAGGAACATGGCCCAGAACCTCGGCAAGCAGAAGATCCGCATCCGCCTCAAGGCGTTCGACTACAAGCTGATCGACCAGTCGGCGCTCGAGATCGTGGAGACGGCCAAGCGCACGGGCGCGGTCGTCAAGGGTCCCGTTCCCATGCCCACCCGCATCGAGCGCTTCGACATCCTGCGCTCGCCGCACAAGAACAAGACCTCGCGCGACCAGTTCGAGATCCGCACGCATCTTCGACTCATGGACATCATCGACCCGACCGACAAGACGGTCGATGCGCTCATGAAGCTGGACCTGCCCGCGGGCGTGGACGTCGAGATCAAGCTGTAGAGGCAGTTGGCTGGACCGACCGGGCAGCCGCCCGGACGGAAGGTGAAGGGCCGGCCAATTGCAGCCGGCACCCGCGGGGCTGACCTGCGGGCGAACAAGAGAAAGGAAAGAAGATGAGTCTCGGACTCGTCGGCCGCAAGGTCGGCATGATGCGCATCTTCAACGAGGACGGCACCAGCGTCCCCGTTACGGTGCTAGATTGCGCGGGCAACCGCGTCACCCAGATCAAGAGCGTCGATGGCGACGGCTACTGCGCCATCCAGGTCGCCTATGGCAAGCGCCGCGCCTCGCGCGTGACGAAGGCCATGGCAGGACATTTCGCCAAGGCAGGCGTCGAGGCAGGCAGCGTCCTCAAGGAGTTCCGCGTCGCCCCCGAGGCGCTAGCGCGGCTCTGGCCGTGGGCGCGGAGCTCAAGGTGGACATGTTCCAGGTCGGCCAGAAGGTCGACGTCACGGGAACCTCCATCGGCAAGGGCTATTCCGGTGTCATCAAGCGCCACCATTTCTCCTCGAACCGGGCCTCGCACGGCAACTCGCTGTCGCACAACAGCCCCGGCTCGATCGGCATGGCGCAGGACCCGGGCCGCGTGTTCCCGGGCAAGCGCATGGCCGGCCACCTCGGAGCCGTGCAACGCACCGTCCAGCTCCTGGAAGTGGCGCGCGTGGACGCAGAGCGCGGCCTGGTCATGATCAAGGGATCGGTGCCCGGTGCCAAGAACGGCAGCGTGGTGCTCCACCCGAGCGTCAAGGCCAAGGCGCCGAAGGGAGGCAAGTGATGGAACTCAAGGTCATCAACGAGAAGGGCGAGTCGCTCGCCCCGGTGGCCGCCTCGGAGACCCTGTTCGGGCGCGCCTTCAACGAGGCGCTCGTCCACCAGGTCGTCGTGGCGTACCACGCCAACGGTCGTGCAGGCACGCGTGCCCAGAAGGACCGCGGCAACGTCAAGCACTCCACCAAGAAGCCCTGGCGCCAGAAGGGCACGGGCCGCGCCCGCTCCGGCATGACGTCGAGCCCCCTGTGGCGCGGCGGCGGGAAGATCTTCCCGTCCTCGCCCGAGGAGAACTTCTCGCACAAGGTCAACCGCAAGATGTACCGCGCGGGCATGGCCTCGATCCTGTCGCAGCTGGTGCGCGAAGAGCGCCTGGCCGTGATCGACACGATCACCGTCGACCAGCCGAAGACGAAGCTGCTCACGGAGAAGTTGAAGGCGATGGGCCTCACCGAGGTCCTCATCATCACCGACCTGCCGGACGAGAACCTCTACCTGTCCTCGCGCAACCTCCCGAACGTTCTCGTTCTCGAGGCGCGCCATGCGGATCCGGTGAGCCTCGTGCGGTTCCCCAAGGTCCTCATCACCAGGGCCGCGGTCAAGCATCTCGAGGAGGCGCTCGCATGAATACGGAACGTCTGATGAAGATCATCCGCGCGCCGATCATCTCGGAAAAGGCGACGATGGTCGGGGAAAAGCACCGCCAGATCGCCTTCGAGGTGCTCCCGGATGCGACCAAGGCGGAGATCAAGGCCGCCGTGGAACTGCTCTTCAAGGAGCAGAAGGTGGAGGTCGCCGCGGTGAACGTGGTGAACGTCAAGGGCAAGCAGAAGCGCCACGGGCGCTTCGAAGGCCGCCGCCGCGACGTGAAGAAGGCTTACGTGAGCCTCAAGGGCGAAGGCGACATCAACTTCGTGGAAGGAGTGGCATAACATGGCCCTCGTAAAGACCAAACCCACCTCGGCCGGACGCCGGTCGATGGTGAAGGTCGTCAACCCCGACCTGCACAAGGGCAAGCCGCACGCACCGCTGGTGGAGAAGCAGTCCCGCCGCGCCGGCCGCAACCACTTCGGCAACATCACCACGCGCCACCAGGGCGGCGGGCACAAGCAGCACTACCGCCTGATCGATTTCCGCCGCAACAAGGACGGCATCCCGGCCACGGTGGAGCGCCTCGAGTACGACCCCAACCGCAGCGCCAATATCGCGCTGCTGTGCTACGCCGACGGCGAGCGCCGCTACATGATCGCGCCCAAGGGCATCACGGTCGGGCAGAAGATCGAGAGCGGCCCCGAGGCCCCCATCAAGTCGGGTAACGCGATGCCGCTCAGGAACATCCCGGTCGGCACCACGGTGCATTGCGTCGAGATGCTGCCGGGCAAGGGCGCGCAGATAGCCCGCGCCGCCGGCGCCGGCGTGCAACTGCTCGCCCGCGAAGGCGAGTACGCGCAGCTGCGCATGCGCTCCGGCGAGATTCGCCGCGTGCACATCGACTGCCGCGCGACCATCGGCGAAGTCGGCAACGAGGAGCACAACCTTCGCCAGATCGGCAAGGCGGGTGCGAATCGCTGGCGCGGCATCCGCCCGACGGTCCGCGGCGAGACGATGAACCCCGTCGACCACCCGCTCGGCGGCCGCACCCGCGGCAACCGCCACCCGGTCTCCCCGTGGGGGCAGCCGGCCAAGGGCAAGAAGACGCGTTCCAACAAGCGCACGCAGGTGATGATCGTGCGCAGCCGCCACAAGAAGGCGTAAGGGGCAGACATGGCACGTTCAATCAAGAAGGGCCCGTTCGTCGACGGGCATCTCAAGAAGAAGGTGGAAGCCGCCGTCGCGGCCAAGGACAAGCGGCCGATCAAGACCTGGTCGCGCCGTTCCACCGTCCTGCCGGAATTCGTCGGCCTCACGATCGCCGTGCACAACGGCAAGCAGCACATCCCCGTGTACGTGACCGAGAACATGGTCGGCCACAAGCTGGGCGAGTTCGCGCTCACGCGCACCTTCAAGGGCCACTCGGCCGACAAGAAGGTCGCGGCGTCCTCGGCCCCGGCCAAGAAGTAAGGAGAACGCGATGCAAGTCGAAGCGAAACTTTACGGTGCGAAGCTCTCGGCCCAGAAGGGCCGGCTCGTGGCCGACATGGTGCGCGGACAGAAGGTCGACCGCGCGCTCAACATCCTCGCGTTCACGCCCAAGAAGGGTGCGGTGATCATCAAGAAGGTGCTGGAGAGCGCGATCGCGAACGCCGAGCACAACAACGGCGCGGACATCGACGAGCTGAAGGTCACGCGGATCATGGTCGAGAAGGGCCCCGTGCTCAAGCGCTTCCACGCGCGCGCCAAGGGGCGCGGCAACCGCGTGCTGAAGCATACCTGCCACGTCTTCCTGACCGTCGGCGACGGCAGGAACTGAGAGGGAGAACCATGGGACAGAAGATCAATCCGACCGGTTTCCGCCTTTCGGTCAACCGCAACTGGACGTCGAAGTGGTACGCGAACTCGAAGAACTTCCCGGGCATGCTTGCGGAGGACATCCGGGTTCGCGAATACCTGAAGAAGAAGCTCTCGCATGCCGCCGTCGGCAAGGTCATCATCGAGCGTCCCGCCAAGAACGCCCGCATCACCATCTACTCGGCCCGCCCGGGAGTCGTGATCGGCAAGAAGGGCGAGGACATCGAGGGCCTGCGCCACGTCCTGCAGAAACTCATGGGCGTGCCGGTCCACGTGAACATCGAGGAAATCCGCAAGCCCGAACTGGACGCGCAGCTCATCGCCGACTCGATCACGAGCCAGCTCGAGAAGCGCGTCATGTTCCGCCGCGCGATGAAGCGCGCCATGCAGAACGCGATGCGCCTGGGCGCCCAGGGCATCAAGATCACCAGCGCGGGGCGCCTGAACGGCGCCGAGATCGCGCGCACCGAGTGGTACCGCGAGGGCCGGGTGCCGCTGCACACGCTGCGCGCCGACATCGAGTACGGCTTCTCGGAGGCGCGCACCACCTATGGCCTGATCGGCGTGCAGGTCCTCGTCTTCAAGGGCGAGGTCCTCGGCAAGGGCGAGCAGCCCGTCGTCGCGGCCCCCGAAGCCGAGCGCAAGTCCAGGAAACCGGGAGTGAAACATGCTGCAGCCAGCTAGAAGGAAATACCGCAAGGAGCAGAAGGGCCGCAACAAGGGCGTGGCCACCAATGGGGCCAAGGTCTCCTTCGGCGAGTTCGGCCTGAAGGCTGTCGGCCGCGGCCGCCTCACGGCGCGCCAGATCGAGGCCGCGCGGCGCGC
>CAWAZV010000011.1:0-130816 GCA_963786635.1 uncultured beta proteobacterium
AGCAGGATGATTTGAGCGAGGAGCAGTTGAAGACGCTTCGGACGCTCGTTCGAAAGGAGTTCGGCTAATGGAAAGCAAGCTTTTCGAGGAGTTGACCAAGAGCATCAAAAAGGCCGGCGCAATCGCACGCGGCGAAAGCAAGCCATCGCGCCGTTACGAGTTCACCCCTTCTGGTGTCAGGCCGTTCGCGAGAAGGCCGCGCTGTTACAAGCGCAGTTCGCCCGCCTCTTGAACGTCAGCGTACGGACGTTGCAGAACTGGGAGCAGGCACGACGCGAGCCCACAGGTCCAGCAAAGGCTTTGCTCAGGATTGTGGAAAGGGAGCCTTCGGTGGCACTGCGCCGCGCTCGTCGGACGCTGCCTGACCGCCGAGTTCGGCGAGATAGGGCGCACGCCGATTTCCGCTTCGGGTCGAAAGCCGCTGTAACGGACATTCCGACTGATGCGCGCGGTGCCGGCTCATCAACGTACTAATTGGATCGTTGTGGCGGCCTGGCCTCGGCCAACTTGCCTTGCTGAACTTGTGACTCTCTAAACTCGCATCTTCCCCTGGCTCACAGGGCTGCGTGCCCGCGAGCGAAATATCGCCTCGCCAAACGGAAATGACGCTGCCAAGCGTCTCGCTCCACGCCAGCGCCGTGGCGCAGTCCAGGCTTCAGTTCTTGTAGAGCTTCACCACTTCGCCATTGCTGGCCCGCTCCAGGTCCCGGTCGTTGCCCAGGAGCCGGACCTCGTTGCTAGACCGCTCGGAAACTTCGTCAGCTTGAAGCAGATCGCCGAACCTCGATGGTCCACGGGCCTGCACTGCCCCTGGGCGACCCGATCACGGCGTCCGAGTCCCGGAACTGGAGCGAGATCTCGACACCGTTTGCCCCAGTGAACGCATAGCTTGCCCCCGTGAACTTGGCCTTCAGGGCCTCGGCCGACAGCGCAGTCGCCCCGCTCGGGAATTCCGTGACCGGCTTCGATTGGGCGTGGGCATGTGCGGAGACGAACAGCAGCACGAAAAGCAGGCGCTTCATTTTTTTCTCCCAGGTGGTGATTGACTGACTTCCCGCTACTGTGCGGTTTCGCTTCCGGCGGTCGTGCAGCGCCCGATTTCCGGCCCTCGGGCCGCCTCGCCCGGCCGGAACGGGCGCGAAGCGTGCTCAAGAAGGTGGAGGGCGCGCGGGAGCCGGCGCCCGCCTGCCTGCCCATGTAGTCGTCCAGCACCTTTGCCACTTCGGGCTCCGCGCTCTTGTACATGTGAAGCCCCGAGTGGCACACATCGCCTTCGGCCCCGTCGCCGCCGGTGATGATGGAAAGCTGCGTCGCCGTGTTTCCGCCCTCGCGGAGGCTCGCGGCCATGGACCGCGCGTCCTCCGGCGGAGAGCTGGCGCACATGTCGCGCTCGTGGTGAATGATCAAGACTGGCAGCCGCGTGGCCTCGTACCTAAGCGAGGTGCCGCGCACGGAGGCGCTCAGGACCAGGCCGGCGACAAGATCCTGGCGCTTGCCGTCCTGCAGCCGCTTGTAGAGTTCGGTCACGCTGATGCTGCCCATGCTGTGCCCCATCACCCAGACGGGCTTCGACTAGCCTTTCCCGGTAGAAGCGAACCACGTCTTCCACGCGGGAGAGGTGGTCGCCGCCCGCCCTAGCCGGTGACCAGTGATTGGGGGCCGACAGGCTGGCTCCGGGCTGTCGAAGATGACGACGTTGAAGCGCCCAAGGTCAGCCTTGGGATCGCTCAGGCTGCGCAGCATCACGTTGAATGGGAGGAAGGAGAAGTATCCGTGCGTTTTCCTTTCGACTCTGGCGTGAATGCCGTAGAAGCCCTTCGCCGCCGGGAATGAACACCAGTGTCGCCTTGGCCTCCTTCGCCTCGAAGAGGAACGTCATTGTTGGGTCGGGCGAAGCGAAGAAACTCTTGTACGTCGGGCTCACCGCGGAAGACTTGCGCGAGCGCCGCACCCGGACCCAGAACCGTCACCAGCAACAGTGCCGCGAGAACGCTTCGAATCATAGGGTCGCCATCCACCTCTCCCTCCGCAAGTTGCGGACGAGGATAGCAGTTCGGTAGCCGCCTGCAACTGCGGAATCACGGCGGTGCGTCGCGGGCGCGTCGGCGCCGGGTCAACGCAAACAGCCCTTGCGGCTTAGAGGGAAGAAGACGCCACGCGGGGCGCTTCCTGTTCGGTGTGTGTCCGGCAGGGGGGCGCTTGTCTACACCAAAGACCCGTCGACCGTCCGTTGCTCACGACGGCGAGTCCGGCATTCCCTTTCGCAATTTGATGCTCCATAGGCCCGAGACCGATCCTGCCGTCAACGAGGGTCGCTTTTGACCGGCTAAGGGCAGACAATCCCGGGCCGCAACGCACCAGGCAGTAGTGTCTCCTTTGAGAGTGTCTACCGATCGGGAAAGCTTACGGTACGTTGCGGTTGTGCTTTCTGGGAGGAATAGCGTACTACTGGAGGAGCAAAGATCAAAAAACCAATCGATGAGCGCGCAACCGGCAAGACATCGGTGAGTGCGCCTCCCGGGAGACCCTATGAAGATCGATGCCACTGAAGTGCCTACACGGGCGGCCCGCCCGCTCTTCGCTGCAGCATTTCTGGCTTCCCTGGCCCTCCTGCTCGGCGTTGCCACCGAGTCGGCTTCCAGGTGAGCCAGGTCTCGGTGCGCAAGACTGCGCGGTACGTCCAGACCTCGCCGACGGATGCCCAGCCCAGCCCGACGGGCACGTACAGCTTCCTGGCCTTCGTTGACGGCACCAGCCTCTCGGGCATCGCACCGCCGACGATCTCCGGCCCCTTCGCCACGGGGGAGCTGGGATCGCAGCACAACAATGGAACGATGGTGTATAGCGCCGCCAGCCCAGCTGGCACTGGGGAACCAATGCGAACGAGTATTACGCCACTTCCCGGAGCGAGCTCGAGCGGCTCTTCCCGAGCGGCACCTACACCTTCAGCCTCGCCGGCACGAGTGTTGCGCTTGGCCTGTCCGGTGAAGCCTACCCGGCCCCGCCGGTCCTCACGCTCAGTGGAGGCTCCTGGTCCAACGGAAGCTACGTCGTCGACCCGGCGAAGCCCCTGGACCCATCACCACGAACGCGTTCGCAGGATACGGCACGCACGCCAACGACGTCATTTGCGTGTTCCTGAGGGGACCGGGGTACTCCGTCCCGGCCGGCGTGGTAACCACCTGCCCGCTCTACCTGCAGACCGCGTCGACCGTGCCGAGCCCCAACTTCGTCTCGGTCGTGATTCCGGCCAATACCCTCACGGCGAGCGGCGAGTACACCCTGACCGCCTCCTTCAACGCGATCGTGGACATCCGGCCCAACGCCGCGCTGCCTGGCAGCAACAACAATGCCCGCTTCCTCTCGGCCACGACGGTCTCCGTCAAGGCCGTGACGCCGGTGTTCCCGATGGCGGTGACCTCGAGCATCACGTCGCAGTCGGCGAGCGCCTCGGCCGCGATCCAGTTCCGTCCGCAGGACGTGGGCACGACCGCGAGCGTGTTCACTTTGCCGTGGCACCCCCGGCCGCAGGTGAAGGCGGCGGTGAGGCCAAGCCGCCTTTTTCGTGGGCAGGCGCTTTCGCCTGGCAGAGAAGAAAGACATGACCACCGACTTGCGTGGTGGCGCAGCTCTCCGCCTCCGGCGCAACTCATCGCCGTCACCACCGCCCAGCTGCAGGCCTACTCCTCGGGCGCGCTCTCGGCCTCGGGCGCTTCGGTGACGCTCCTGAACAACGCCTCCACCCCGACGGTGGCCGGTGCCACCTTCTACGTGGGCTATGGCGCGAGCAGCTCGGCGATGCTTACCAACGGCATCTACCGCAATGCGGTGACGGTGCCGGGTGCCTCGGTCTGCCCGATGCTCTCGTCGCAAACCGCGCTCTTCTGGAACCCGGCCGAGTCGGGCTGGGGCCTGAATCTCAACCATCAGGGCAACACCCTCTTCGGCACGCTCTTCACCTACGAGGCGAGCCGCGCCCCCTGTGGCTGGTGATGTCCGCCGGGGCCATGCAGTCCGACGGGGTCACCTTCATCGGAGACCTCTACCGCACCACGGGGCCGGCCTTCAACGCCAACCCCTTCACGCCCATTGGTGCCGCCAACGTCACCAAGGTGGGCACGATGACGGTTTCCTTCGTCGACGTGAATGCCGGGACGCTGCGCTACACGGTCGACGGCGTGGAGGTGACCAAGGTGATCGAGCGCCAGGTGTTCGGCTCTCGCGCCGCCGCCTGCTTCCCGACCACGGACAGCCGCGCGACGGCCACCAACTACCAGGACCTGTGGTGGAACCCGGCGGAGTCGGGCTGGGGGATCAACGTCACCCACCAGGACGCAACGCTCTTCGCCACCCTCTTCAGCTACGACGCCACCGGCAAGGCCCTGTGGCTGGTGATGTCCGCGGGGCAGCGCCAGGCCGACGGCTCCTATGCGGGGGATCTTTTCCGCACATCCGGGCCGGCGTTCAACGCGAGTCCCTTCACGGGATCACCGCGGCGTCGCGGTGGGCACCATGCGCCTGGCCTTCAGCGACGGCAACAACGGCACGCTTACCTACACCTACAACGGCGCCACCGTCACCAAGGCGATCACCCGCCAGTTCTTCTCCAGCCCCGTGCCGATCTGCAACTAGGCGGAACACTTTGTCTGCGCGAAGCGCCCCACCCTCGCGGCGGGCTTTTCTCTTCGTAGTAGATGGGGGTGTCCGCTTCGGGTCGATTGCCGTCGTCCATGGCCGGCAGCTTCAAGGTGAGCTTGGAAGTTCAAGCGGCCCGGCGCATCGGGCCGCGAGGACCGGGTGCGACCAGGCACGTCAGGGCCGATGCGCGCGCAACTGCCGCCACAGCTTGAGCGCCACCAGCAGCAGCGGCGTCGCATGCATGACCAGGTCGAAGATGTCGAGCGGGCGTACCAGTGCACCATGGACCAGAAGGCGCAGTTTCTCGACCAGATGGGGCTCGGGCGTGATCGGCGCAATGGCCATCCAGGCCGCCAACAGCAGCAACCAGATCCACGGCAAGCGGTCGAGCCAGCTCAGCATCGCTGGACACGCGCGATGCGGCAGCGGCAGTGCGAACGGGCTGCCGCTCGGGCGGGTGACGTTTCGATGTTCATGTGTTGTTCCTGCGCGGCGGGTGCCTCCAGGAGCGGTCGCGGGGTCGGAGCAGACGCCTCATTCGGCCAGACACGCTCCTGAAGTGCAGGGCAACATGAAGACGTGACCACCTTCGGCGCGAAAGAAAAAAGCGAGCTTCGGCAGTAACTGCATGACTAGCGAAGCAGTTGTCGGCACTGGTTCCTGGTGCAATAGGCGATGCCGGATCCTGGTCAAACGCACCGCGCCGTCTTGCATCATCTGACGTGCATGCAGGCGTTACTTCACGCGAAACGCGTTGATGCGTGAGTCGAACTCCGCCTCGCACGCGGTTTCGGCGCGCTTGCCGGTGAAAGCGGCGGCAAAGTACGACTTCACGTTCTTCGTGTTGACCTCACCCCATAGTTGATGGGTGTTGCGGACGCCTTTTGCACCGGTGAAGTCGCAGTAGATCGCGTTGGATGCTTTCAGGTTGTCGAGTGTCCTTCCGAGCCTGGGATAGTTCACCGATTCGGAGAAGCCGAGGATCTTGTCGTTCTCGTTGATGGTGACGTAGAGGCGGGCGCCTGCCACGACCTGCTCCACCCACTGCTCATGCTTCGAGTTGTCGACATCGGCCTGGCACAGGACGACATTGCTGAACATGCGGGTTTCCGCGGCGTATTCGTTGCTGACGACATAGTTCTGGAACAGGTAGTTGCCCAGGCTGTAGGTCATCAGGTTCAACCCGATCCGGCAGCCGACGAGCCTGTCCTTGTCGAAGGGCTCCTCCCGAATGTAGCGGCCCAGCTTCTCGAAGGCGGAGTCCAGGGCGCCGAACGATGCCTGCGCGATGCGCCTGGCGTGCCGATACTCGGTAGGCGCGATGCCGCCCGGGTTGGAGGGCCAGGAAAACACGACCACTTCCACCCCGTAGCGCTCCTGGAGGGCCCAGCCTTGTTCCAGCGACTCCGGAAACGACTTGTTGTAGCCATGCACGAAGAACAGGCAGTGCTTGCCTGAAGCCGCGCAGTCCGACACGAGCTTCCGATAGGCGAGGCGGCTAGGCGCATTGCTCGCGTCGACCACCTTGGGCTCCGGAACGAGCTGCAGCTTCCAGCCGCTCGAAGCCTTGCTGGCGTACGCCAGGCGCAGTTCGTTCGGGCCCTTTTCGTTGACCTGCTCGCCGAACATGGAGGCGTCGCCTTCGTTGTTCTTTCTGGTCGACGCGGCGATGCGGCGGTTCGTGATGATCAGCATTTGTGCCCTCCGGAGCGTTGACGGGGAGGGACAAAAATAGACAGCTAACCAACAAGCGTCAACAAATGGTGGCGGGTGGAAGTTGGCGCCTCATCGCGGTGGCGAAAGGGACAGGCGCCCGGCGTGAAGGGCGGCCGCTGCGCTTCGCTGGCGCGTCGAGCATGAACGGTGTTCGTCAGGCCCCGTGCCCGATCAAGTCCCGCAGAACGTCTTGTAGCAGGCAGTCACGGCAGCCGGCGCCGGCTCGGCATAGGCCGCCATTTCGGAAGACTCCTCGTACGGCCGTCGCAGGGCATCCAGCAATCGCTCGAACGGCACCATATCGCCCTCGCCCGAAGCAGCCGCCAGCGCCTCCTCCACGCGATGATTGCGGGGAATCACCCACGGATTGACGCGGCGCATCCGCCCGGCGCGCTCGATCCCCGCCGTCGCCGGGTCCAATCCTGCCGCGCGATCCTCGCTCGCGCAGCGTTCCCGCCACCGGGGAAGCCACTCGTCCAGGGCTCGCGCATCGGTGAAGAGCGCCCGTAGTGGCGTCTCATCGCCAGCCGCGGCATCGGCCAACCGCCGCCATCCGAGCGTGAAGTCCACGCGCCCGGCCTGCAGCGTCGCGAGCCAGAGTCTCGACCAGGGCTTCGTCACCCGCATCGTCCGCAGGCTCGCCACGTCGCAGGCCCAGCTTTGCGCGCTGCCCGCGAAGCAGGTACCACTTGTACTGCGCCGGAAAGGCGTCCAGGACTTCCATGGCGAGAGTCGCGGCCTGGTCGAGGTCATCGGCGATCAGCGGCAGCAGCGACTCGGCCAGCCGCGTGAGGTTCCACTGCGCGATGGCCGGCTGGTTGCCGAAGGCATAGCGCCCGTGCTGGTCGATGGAGCTGAAGACCGTCGCGGGGTCATAGGCCTCCATGAACGCGCAGGGCCCGTAGTCGATCGTCTCGCCGGAGATGGCCATGTTGTCCGTGTTCATCACGCCGTGGATGAAGCCCACGTTCATCCACTGCGCCATGAGCGCGGCCTGGCGCGTTGCAACGGACTCGAGCAGGGCGAGGAAGGGCTGCGGTTCATCGGCAACCTCCGGATCGTGCCGCGCGATCGTGTACTCGGCGAGCTTCCGCACCTGGTCAAATTCGCCGCGGGCGGCGAAGAACTCGAAGGTGCCGACGCGGATGTGACTCGACGCCACGCGCGTGAGCACCGCGCCGGGCAGCACGCTCTCGCGTTGCACCGGCTCGCCCGTGGCGGCGACCGCCAGCGCCCGCGTGGTGGGAATGCCCAGCGCGTGCATCGCCTCGCCGATCAATACCTCGCGCAGCATCGGCCCGACAGCGGCCTTGCCGTCGCCGTTGCGCGCGAACGGCGTGCGCCCCGAGCCCTTGAGGGCGATGTCCCGGCGGCGCGCATGCCGATCGATGACCTCACCCAGCAACACCGCGCGCCCGTCGCCCAGCTTCGGCGAGAAGCCCCCGAACTGGTGGCCCGCATAGGCCTGCGCGATGGGCTCGGCACCCTCGGGCAGCGCGTTGCCGGCGAACACGGCGGCTCCCTCGGGGCTGTCGAGCGACGCGACGTCGAGACCAAGTTCCTCCGCCAACGCATGGTTGAGGAACAGGAGCCGGGGTGCGGGCACGGGCGTGGGCTGCCACGGGACGTAGAACCCCTGGAGGTCGCGGGCGTACGAGTTGTCGAAGGGGAAGGGGGCGGCTGCGGGCATGGGAGAGGAGGTTGGGGCGATTGCGCGGCAATTCTAGCTGGTCACCTCCACCTCGCCCGCAGTCCGCGAATCCGATCCCCGTGAACATCGCTCGGTCAACCAAATACGATCTAATCCATTAAGCTATTCGTTAATACTCCTGGAGTACAGCCCATGGCCATCAAGTCCGAGGACATCGTCCCCCTGAACCAGGTGCGTGCGCGTCTCACCGAGCTTGCCGAGGAAGTGCGTGCCGGCGCGGAAAAGATCATCACGCGCAACGGGGTGAGCTACGTGGCGCTCGTGGATGCCCGCCGCCTCGATCACTATCACCGGCTCGAGAGGGAGCACATACACCTGGCGTTGCTTGAGGAGGCGGCGCGGGGCCTGGCAGACGTGCGCGATGGCCGGGTGCAGTCCGCCAGGGAAATGCTTGCCAAGTATCGCGTCAAGCAACGCAAGTGACCACGCGCCACCGCCGGGTTCGCGTCGCCGCGAACTTCCGGCGCAATCTGGAGCGGATCGAGGTATTCCTCCAGGAGGCAGGGGCCACGCTGGAGTTCGACACGATCCTGCGGCGGCTCGCGGAGGAAATCGTCCCGAGCGTGGAGCGGTTTCCGGAGATCGGCGCCGACTTCCTCGAACGGGCCCCCTTTCAACGGACGGAAAGGTGCTCTTTGCGAGGGTGGCCGCCTTGCTCGGCCCCGGCGATTCGTTACGCCAACTCGTGGTCGGCGACTACATCCTGCTTTACCTCGTCCGGGACGAAGGTGTGGTTCTCCTGTCCATTCGCCACCACCGCGAGTTGTCTTTCGACTTTGCAGGACACTGGCCCTGAAGGTTCGCCCTTGCCGGGCGTCGCGAAACTGTGTCGAATCAACGCCTCTGCTCCTGGCTGCCTCTTTGGGCCAGCCCGGCGATTCCGGAAGTTTCAACCGATGCATTGAGAGGAGAACCGCAAATGCCTGCAGGTACCGTGCGACTTCATCGCGTGCTCCGCGCGCCTCCGGAGCGGGTGTATCGGGCGTTCCTGGACGCGGACGCAATTGCAAAGTGGATCCCGCCCTACGGCTTCACCTGCAAGGTCCACCACATGGAGGCGAAGGTCGGCGGCACCTTCCGGATGTCGTTCACGAATTTCACGACGGGGAACGGTCACGCGTTCGGTGGCGACTATCTCGAGCTGGTCCCTGCACGAGCGGATTCGCTACACGGACAAGTTCGACGACCCGAACCTGCCCGGCGTGATGCAGGTGACGGTCTCCTTGACGAAGGTGTCCTGCGGCACCGAAATCCACATCGTGCAGGAAGGGGTGCCGGAAGTGATTCCCCTGGAGATGTGCTACCTCGGATGGCAGGAATCCCTCGCGCAGCTTGCCACGCTGGTCGAGCCGGAAATCCCGGGCTAGCGCGTCGGCCGGGCACTTCCGGCCGGTCACCTCGCCCGCAGCACCGCGAACCCGATCCCCACCGGCAACAGCGCCAGCGCGGAAATCGTGAGCGTCCAGCCCGAGCCGATGCCCTCCACCAGCCGGCCCGCAATCGCCACGCCGACCGACTGCCCCAGGAAGAAGATCCCGGCGAAGAGCGCCACCGCCGTCCCCCGCCGCGTGGGCGCCATCTGCGTGGCGTTGGTCTGCAGCGTGCTGTGCAGCATGTAGAAGCCGAGCCCCGCGCCGAAGCACGATACCGGCGCCGCGGCGAGCGAGGGCGCCCACGCGATGCCCAGCACCGAGAGCGCGACGATGGCGGTGCCCAGCGCGGCCAGGCGTGTCTCGCCCAGCACCGGGACGATGCGGCGCGCGAAGAACGCGAAGACCACGCCACCCGCGCTCACGGCGATGAACATGGCGCCGGCCACGGGCATCGAGGCGCCCCGCACCCGGTGCAGGTGCGTGGCCACGAAGGTGAGCGCGCCCAGCAGCACGAGTCCCTCGAGGAAGACCGTGACCAGGACGAGCGCGTACGCCCGGCGTGCGCAGCACCGCCAGGAGGTTCGCGACCAGGTTGCCGCTCGCATCGTGCGCGCCCGACGGCTGCTGCCACGCGGTGCGGGCGAGCGTCACGCCGATGACGAGGAACCACGCCGCCAGCGCCGCGAAGGGCCACTGCCAGTAGCCGCTCTCCGCGGCGAATCCCCCGAGGGCCGCACCGGCCGAGAGCCCGATGATCTGTCCGAGGAGGAACCGCCCCAGCACGCCCTGGCGAGTCGCGTACGGCGTCACGTCGCCGACCCACGCCATCGAAAGCGGGATGATGCACGCGCAGCTCGCCCCCGCCGCGGCGCGCGCGAGGAGCAGGGTGGCGTAGGTGGGTGCCGTCGCGCACGCGAGGCTTGCGACCGCCGACGCGCCGCAGGCCACTGCGATCACGCGCAGCTTCCCGTGCCGGTCGCCCAGCCCGCCCATCACGAGCTGCAGCAGCCCGTAGACGACGGCGAACACGGTGATCGCGTTCGCAGCCGATGCGAGGCCGATGCCGTACTCGCCGGAAACGCGCACCAGCAGGGCATCCATCACCCGCATCGAGGCGGCGCTCGCGAAGGCGGCGAGCGAGAGGAGGACGATCGTACTGCCTATGGATTGCGGCGGCGGCATGAGGCGGGTGGGCTTGGGCGACCGCCATCATAACGGTGGAGGGTTGCGTCCCCTTCGACCACGGCCCGTCGGCCGGAACCGCGGCTGGACCATCGCGGGCCGTCGTTCGTCGCAATCGGCTGGCCCGGCTTGCGGTGGCGAGCCAATCTCTCCGCCATTGCCAACTTGCGGAGAACGACATGTCGAAGGGTCTCGGTCATTGGCTGCTGGCGTTGCTCGCGAGCAGCCTGTTCGTGGTGCAGCCGGCCGTTGCGACGGGTGACGGCAAAGGCCTGCTCGTCGGCGTTCCCTGGCTAGAGCAGAACCTGAAGCGCGACGAGGTGCTCCTGCTGGATGCCTCGCCCGGGCAGTTGCACGCGAAGGGGCACATTCCCGGCGCCGTGAACGTCGACGTGTTCACGTTCGGCGGCCGCGCGATGTCCGCTGCCGAGATGGAGAAGCTCATCCGCTCCTGGGGTGTGAGCGCCGACCGGAAGATCGTCATCTACGACCAGGGCGGCACCTATTTCGCGACCAGCCTCTTCTTCGACCTCTACTACCACGGGTTCCCGCCCGAGAACCTTGCCGTTCTCGACGGCGGTCTCGCCAGGTGGCAGGCGGCGGGCGGCGCCATCACGAAGGATCCGACGCCGGCCCCGAAGCCCGGATCATTCCGCGTCGCGAAACTCAGGGAGGACGTGCGCGTGCGGCTGCCGGAGTTTCTCGTCGCCTCCGGCGACCCGGCGAACAACGCGCTCGTCGAGGCGCTGGAGCCCGCCCAGCACTTCGGCGGCGCCAAATTCTTCGACCGGGCAGGCCATGTCCCCAATGCCATCCTGATGCCCGCCGGGGACTTCTACAACGCGGACAAGACCTTCAAGTCACCCGAGGAGATCCGCAAGATGCTGGCCTACCTGGGCGTCAGGCCCGACCAGCAGGTCCACGCGCATTGCGGCGGCGGCATCGCCGCCAGCGTGCCGTTCTTCGCCATGAAGTTCATGGTGGACTATCCCAGGGTGAAGCTCTACAAGGAGTCCCAGCTCGAATGGCTGCGCGACGACCGGGGATTGCCTTTCTGGACCTACGACGCGCCCAACCAGATGCGCGACAAGGCCTGGCTGAACGGATGGGGCAGCCCGATGCTGCGCAGCTTCGGCGTTGCGAAGTTGAGCGTCGTCGACGTGCGCCCGGCGGCATCGTTCAACGTGGGCCATGTGCCGTTCGCCATCAACGTCCCCGCGGAGGTGTTCCGGCGCGACTTCGCTGCGCCCGCGAAGCTGGCCGAAGCCCTGGGTAGCGGCCGGCGTCGACGTGGCCCAGGAAGCGGTGATCGTCTCTGCGGGTGGACTGAACCCCGATTCGGCCCTGGCCTTCCTCATGCTGGAACGGCTGGGGCAGAAGAGAGTCTCCGTCCTCGCGGATTCCATGGAGGACTGGGGATTCGCGGGCTTTCCGCTGGAGAAGGAGGCGAAGGCGAGTCCCTTTACCGCACCGAGGGCATACCCGTTCAATCTCCGGCAGGGCAACTTGACCCGCGACCCGCAGGGCACCCCGGGGCTGTATCCGAAGGTCCTCATCGCTTCGGGCAAGTCGCTTCCCGCCAAGGTGCCCGACGGGAAAGTCATCCACGTTCCCTACACGGACCTCGTGAACGCGGACGGAAAGCCCAAGGCCGCCATGGACATCTGGAACATTCTCGTGAAGGCCGGCGTTCCGCGCTACGCCAGCATCGTCACCTTCTCCGACGATTTGGGGGAGGCCGCGGCCAACTACTTCGTCCTGAAGCTGATGGGCTACCCGGACGTCACCGTGCTGGCGATGTAGCGCAGTCGTCCGGTGCTCACATCTGCCGGAAGAGGTGCAGGAAGCTGCGGCTTACCGGCAGCACCTCGTCGCGGCCCTTCAGGTGGATGCGCCCCGTCTCGTTCAGGTCGCGCGTGAAGTGGCTGATCGCGCGGCGGTTCACCACGACCGAGCGGTGCACCTGGACGAAGTGCGTGGCGTCGAGTTGCTCCAGCAGTTCCTTCAGCGGCGTGCGGATGAGCCCCTCGCCGGGGCGCCCCCCCTCGCCGCGCCAGGCGACGAGCGTGTACTTCTCGTCGGAGCGCAGGAAGTCGATCTCGTCCACCGCGATCAGGCGCACCGCATTCCCGACGGTCGCGTGGATCCAGCTCAACGGCGCAGGCGCCGGTTTCCTGTCGAGGCGCGCCGCAAGCTGCTCCAGCAACGCTTCCGTTTCCGGGGGCAGCGGCTCGGCGGCGCGCAGGCGTTCCTTCAGGCGCTCGACCGTGTCGGCCAGGCGCGCCTGGTCCAGGGGCTTCACCAGGTAGTCGATCGCCCGCTGCTCGAAGGCCTCGACGGCGTACTGGTCGTAGGCCGTGACGAACACGAGGTGGGCGCGCGGGCCGATCTTGCGCGCCGCTTCCACGCCCGACAGGCCCGGCATGTGCACGTCGAGAAAGCAGATGTCGGGCTTGAGCGCTTCGAACTGCGCGACCGCCTCGCGGCCGTTGCGGGCCTGCGCCACCACGTCCAGCTCGGGCCAGGTTTCGGCGAGCATGCGCGTCAAGGCCTTGCGCAGCAGCGGCTCGTCATCGGCGATCAGCGCCGTGGGACGCCGGAGCGTCATGCCGGGGCCGCCTGTGCCGGAAAGTCGAGCTCGGCGCGTGCGCCGTGGGGTGCGAGTGCAACGAGCCGAAGCTCGGCATCGCCACCGAAGACGAGTTGCAGGCGCTCGCGCAGCGTCGCCAGTCCCGTGCCCAGCCCTGCATCGGCATTGCGCAGGCCCACGCCGGTATCGACGACCTGCGCGCGGCAACGCCCGTCCTGCACGCTGCACGCGGACCTCGATGCGGCCGCCTTCCTCGCTGGGATCGATGCCGTGGCGCACGGCGTTCTCGACCAGCGTCAGGAGCGTGGTCGGCGGGCAGCGCAGCTTCAGGGCCGCGCCGTCGACCTGCAGCGTCGAACTGCAGGCGGTCGGGCATGCGCATGTGCATCAGCTCCAGGTAGGCGCGCACGAGCTGCAGCTCCTGTTCCACGGTGGTGGCCGGCTCGTCGAGGCGTGGCACCGCCGCGCGCAGGTACGCGATGAGGTTATCGAGCACCGTGGCGGCCTGCGGCGACCCGGACACCACCAGCTCGCGCACGTTGGCGAGCGTATTGAACAGGAAATGCGGCTGCACCTGCGCCTGCAGCAGGCGCAAGCGGGAATCGAGCGCCTTGCGCTCCAGCTCGCCGCGCTCGAGCGCGAAGGCCACCGCCTGGCTGCGCACCGACTCGTCGCGCTGGCGGAAGAGTGCTGCCACGGCGACCCACGGCGCCACCAGCAGGCCGGTGAGCGTCAGTACCGCGAAGCCGCTCAGGCGCATCTCGTTGGTCCAGAAGGGACGGCCATCGCCCGAGCCGAGCGCCAGGTACTGCACGAACACGGTGACAGGCACCACGAATGCCACGGCCAGCACCTGGAGCGCCCAGCGCGCGATCCATCGCGGCAGGCGTGCGGGCCATTGCTCGAAGATTCCGAAGGCGAGGAGGGCGACGGTGCCGACGATGAGTTCGCGGCCGATCACCTTGAGAGTCGACGTGGACGAGACGAATGTGGGGCTGACGATCAGGCCCACCAGCGCCGACACGCCGAGCGCCAGCGCGATGCGCCGCCAACCCAGCATCAGGGCGAGGCCGCGGGGCTTTGCAGGAATGGCGTCGGGAGGCATGGACTGATTTGTATTGGCGGCTTCGCCGCGGCTGGATGCTTGCCAGCCCGGTGAGCCTGCAGTATGCGGAAGCGGCAGGGCCGCCCGGAAGTCCGATCCGACCGGCTACGTTGCCGATAGGCCGAGCCGCGCCGGAAGTCGACGAGCTACGGAAGGCTAGGCCGCCGCTTGCGTCTCCGCCGCCACCTTCAGGCTCGCCAGCCCCGCCTCGAAGTCCGGCCCGACCATCTTGTCCATGTTCATGAAGACGCACATGACCTTGGAGAGGAAATTGGATTTCCCGTACATCGCCCAGTTGACGGTGGTGGAGCCGCCCTGCGGTCGAAGCGTGAACTCCGCCGTGTTGGTCGCCGCAAAGGGCTTCAGGAACTCGAGCCGGATCACCACCTTGCCCGGCGCAGTGGCCTCGGTGATTTCCATCTTGCCGGAGCCCACGTTCTTGTTCCCCTCCCATCCGTAGGCTGCGCCGACGCCTGATTCCGCCCCGCTGAAAGTGCGCTTCATCGCGAGGTCCTTCTTCTCCCAGGGCGACCAGGCGCCCCAGCGGCGGAAGTCCACGAGGTGCGGGTAGATGCGTTCCGGCGGCGCGTTCACCGTGGTGGAGCGCTCGATGCGGAAGTTGTCCGGCTGCATCGCGGCGTAGATGAGAATGCCCGCCACGGCCAGGACCAGCACGATGCCGATGATGTTGAGCATGTTCAGTCTCCCTTCGTAGATGGGCCCGGAAGTCGGCACTCTACTCCACGACGAACGAGGGGATCTGGTTTCGGCACGGGCAGGAGGGAATGCAAGCGATTGACCCGACTATCTCATAGTGAGATAATTCTTGCGCGCATCGTCCCCGGGACGAAAATTGCGGCTGAACCGGGCAGGAAAGCGGGGAATGCGCGTCATCACCAGGAAGAGGCTGGAGGAGTTCTACGCCAGGCACGGCGCGGCGAAGGCGCCGCTGGCCGCCTGGTATCGGGTTATCTCGGAGTCGCGGTTCGGAGACTTCAATGAGCTTCGCAGGGCCTTCCGATCGGTGGACTACGTGAAAGGTCTCTACGTGTTCGACGCCGGGCCGTTTCGGTTGATTGCGGCCATCCACTTCAATCGACAGATCGTCTTCGTGCGACACGTTCTTACGCACGACGAATACGATCGCGGCACGTGGAAAGGAAAATGACCGTCGCTTCGAAACTCTCGCCCGCCGCATTCCGGAAGATCTCGGCGGCATCGTCGCAAATCCAGGATCACGCGGAGATCGGTGTCATCCGCTCGGGGAAGGACTACCGGCGCATGGTCTCGCTGCTCGACGGCGTGATCGATCAGGTTGGATCCGATGAGGAACACCCCCTCGCGGGGCTGGCGGAACTGCTTGCGGACCTGATCGAGCGCTACGAGGAGAAGCAGGTGCGCATCCCGACTGCGGAGCCGAGCGCCGTTCTCGATTTCCTCATGAGGGAAAACGGTCTTCGGCAGGCCGATCTCGCGGGCGAGATCGGTTCGCAGGGTGTCGTGAGCGAGATCCTGAATGGCAAGCGCGTGATCAATGCGCGCCAGGCGAAAGCGCTGGCGGCACGCTTTGGAGTCTCTCCGGCCGTATTTCTGTAACCGAAGTTACCGCCGCGCCACTTTCTTCATCGGCACGTTCACGGGCACCCACCCCTTGTCGGTCTCGTATTCCCGCAGCACGTCGTAGGCGTCGTCGCCCGCGCGCGTCCATCGCCCGCGGAAACCGAACGACTTCCCGCCGCTGATCATGACGGCAGCCGGGAACTCGAGCGCATCGCCCGCCGCAACCATCGACCCCTGGGCATGCCCGCCGGCCGCCGTGATGTAGAAGTACTCGACCTGCTTCGCGACGGAGTTCGAGTAGTAGATCGTCTCGCCCTCGTACACGGTCTTCTCGCCGCGGCGAACGACGTGCCGGTCGCGCAGGTAGCGGCCCTCGTACACCCAGGCAAAGCAATGCTCGTCGGTGTCGGCGGTGCCGGGGATCGTCCCGATCCAGCAGTGCCCGGCGAGGAAGGCGAGGGGCTGGAGGGCCGGGTCGGGGGCGGCGGAGGCAGGGAAGGGCGCGAACGCCAGGGCGAAGCGCAAGGGCGAGCAAGGGCTTCTTCAAGGGCGATCTCCGGGGAAGGACGCGAGACATGATTAGCGCGCCAGGTCCGCGTCCGACGGCTGCGGGTGGAGGACCGCGGGATTCGCCGGATCAGCCCTTGAGCGTCTGGAAGTGCCGGTAGTAGTCGATGACCTTCGGGACGTAGGCCACGGTCTCGGGGCGCGGCGGGACGCGATTGCCCGCCCGGATCACGGCACCGGCGCCCGCGTTGTAGGCGGCAAGCGCCAGCTCGACGTTGCCGTCGAACCGAATGAGCAGGTCGCGCAGGACGCGCACGCCGCCGCTCACGTTCTGCGCCGGATCGAACAGGTCGCGCACCCCGTACTGCGCGGCGGTGGCGGGCATGAGCTGCATGAGGCCCGATGCGCCGGCGGGCGAGATCGCGTCCGGGTCGTAGGACGACTCGGCGAAGATCACCGCGTGAACCAGCGCTTCATCGACGCCATGCACGCGGGCTGCGTGCGCGACGATGGGGGCGAACCTGCGAACGTCCGCCGCGGAGGGCAGGTCGAGGTCGGTCTCACGAAGCGATGCGACGCGGGCGCGGACGGTCGCGGTCTGCGCAATCGATAGGGGCTCCTGCATCGCGGCGGCTCGCGCACCGGCCAGGCCGGCACCTTCTTCCGCTGCCAGCGGCGCCGACGCGAGGGCGACACCCAGCAGGGCGACCGCGAGGGCAAGACTCTCCCATGAAGTCCGTATTCGGGCTATCAATGGACACCTCCTTGGAATGTGCACTCGGCCGGGGAATCCCGGCGATGCTGCACTGCACAAGAGGCGGCATTATACGGAGGTTACATAGGAGGAAATACTCTAAAGCGTCGATCGGGATTTTGTGCGCCGCACCAAAGCGGTGCAACCCTTGGAAGTCATTGATCCGGCAGGCGATTCGCCGTCGGGCCCGGCACGACCCAGGCCGCGCGCGCCGCGGTTGGCATGGCACTATGGCGGGCGTCCCGACAGGGAATTCCCCGACTTGCCGCCGCGCCGATGGCCAATCCACCCCCCGCCCCCTTCACCGATCCCGCCGGAACCTGGAACAGCCGCTTCGAGGGCGACGGCTTCCATTTCGGTACTGCGCCCAACGCGTGGCTCGCCGAGCACGCCGACCTGTTTCGGCCCGGCCAGCGCGTCCTGTGCGTGGCCGACGGAGAAGGCCGCAACAGCGTGTGGCTCGCCAGGCGCGGCGTGGAGGTCGATGCCTTCGACATCGCCGAGGTGGGTGTCGCCAAGGCACGCCGGTTCGCGGCCGAGCAGGGCGTCACGGTCAACTTCGCCGTCAGCGACTGCGACGCCTACGCCTGGCCGCAGGATCACTACGACGGCGTGGTGGCGATCTTCGTGCAGTTCGCCGATCCCGCGATGCGCGGCCGCCTCTTCGCCAACATGAAGCGCGCCCTCAAGCCCGGCGGCGTGCTCGTGCTCCAGGGCTACACGCCCAAGCAGCTCGAGTACCGCACGGGCGGACCGCGCATCGCCTCGCATCTCTATACGGTGGAAATGCTGCGCGAGGCCTTCGCGGACCTGAAGATCGTCGAGCTGCGCAAGTACGAGGCGCAGCTCGATGAAGGCGCCGGGCATAGCGGCCGCTCGGCCCTCGTCGGCCTGGTCGCCAGGCGTCCCGGATAGGTCCCGGCAGCACTTCTCCCTGGCTTCGCAGGTCAACCCAACTTCATCGCGCCCACGGCCATGCCCTCCCGCATCGACATCGACACCCTCTGGCAGCTCGAACGCGTCGCGAGCGTGGCCGTCGCGCCCGACGGTTCCGCCGCGGTCTGCGCCGTCACGTCCTACTCGATGCAGGAGAACAAGGGCGCCACCAGCCTGTGGCTGCTGCCCACCGCGTCGTGCGCCCCGAGGCGCCTCACCCGCTGCGGCGAGAAGGACGGGCGCCCGGCATGGTCGCCGCGGGGCGATCGCATCGCCTTCCTCGCCAAGCGCGAGCAGGAAGGCCGCAAGGACACCGAGTCGCAGCTCTACGTCATCGACGCCGCGGGCGGCGAGGCCGAGCGCAAGAGCAACTTCCTTCCCGGCATCGAGGACTTCCGGTGGATGCCGGACGGGCGGCGCATCGTGTTCGTCTCGTGGGTGTGGCCGGGACTCGAGGGCAGCCGCGCGCAGGACAAGCAGTACAAGGCGTTCAGCGAGCGCAAGGAGAGCGCCTACGTCACCGCCGAGGCGCAGTACCGGCACTTCGATCGCGGCCTGCCGATGGGGCGCGTGCCGCACCTGCTGTTGCTGGACCTCGCGAGCGGCCGCATCACCGACCTCTTCGAAGGTACCGGGTACGAGCTGCCCCGGGTCGAGCCGGGTGCCGCGCACTTCGACGTCTCCCCCGACGGCAGGCGCATCGCCTTCGTCCACGACCCGGCGCCCCGCAAGGTCGCGGTGCATCCCACGGCGATCGCGGAGATCGATCTCGCCACCCGCCGCGTCACGGCGCTCACCAACGGACGCGTCGTGGAACTACGAGGCGCCGCGCTACAGCCCCGACGGCGAACGGCTCGCCTGCGTCGCGGCGCACGTGGGCCGGCGCCACACCATGCCGGGACGGCTTGCCTTCCTGCGGCGCGGCAAGCCGCCTCGCATCGTCGGCGACGCTTGGCGGATCGACGTCGAGGGGCCGCTGCGGTTCACGCCGGACGGCTCGGCGGTGCTCTTCGCGGCGCAGGAGAGAGGGCGCTGCCACCTCTGGCGCTGCGATGTCCGTAGCGAGGCGCTTTCGCTCGCCGTGCAGGGTGGCTGGGTCCAGGGCTTCGATGTCGGCGGCCCGCCGGGAGACGAGACGATCGTCGTCGCCGCCGACTGCGCGGCCCATCCCGTGCAGGTGCATGCGATCCGCTCCGGCGCCGCGCGGCGGATCGAGCGCTTCAACGACGAGCGGATGGCGCGCGTGGCGCTGGGAGAAACGCGGGAGGTCACGCTGCGGGGAGCGCTGGGCGACGACGTGCAGATGTTCCTCACCTTTCCGCCGCGCTTCGATCCGCGCCGGAAGCATCCCGTGCTGCACGTGATCCACGGCGGCCCCTACACCGCCGCGGGCGACACCTTCGGCTACCGGTGGAACACGCACCTCTTCGCATCACGGGGATACGTCGTGGCGGCGGTGAACTACCACGGGTCGAGCGGCTACGGGTTCGCATTCCGCGACGCCATCATGGGGCGGCAGGGCCAGCTCGAGACGCAGGACATCGAGGCGGCCACGGACTGGCTGCTGGCGAAGCCCTGGGCGGATCGCCGGCGCGTGTTCGCCGCCGGTGGCAGCTACGGCGGGTTCCTCGTCGCGTGGATGAACGGGCACGTCCCCGCGGGCCGTTACCGGGCCTACGTGTGCCACGCGGGTGTCTTCGACCGCCTGCTCACCTTCAGCGCCGATTCCTACACGCAGCGGCCGCTGGACCTCCATGCGCTCTACTGGGAGAACCCCGCGAAGGTGCGGTCGCAGAGTCCCAGCACCTTCGCGCACCGCATGGCCACCCCCACGCTGGTGATCCATGGCAACAACGACTACCGCGTGCCGGATGCCAACGGGCTCGCCTACTACAACACCCTCCAGGCGCGCGGCGTGCCGTCCCGGCTGGTCTGGTTTCCCGACGAGAACCACTGGGTGCTCAAGCCGCGCAACTCGAAGCTCTGGTACGGCGAGGTCTTCGACTGGCTCAAGGCCCACGATCCAGCAAGGTTTACATAAGGTGCGGGAAACGGAGTAGCGTAAGCGGATGCACGCCAAGCCAACCTGCCCGCATTGCCAGTCGCCCTTGGTGCAGGCCGACCAGCTCGCGCCGGGCAAGTGGCGGTGCCGGAGCTGCAATCGCCCCTTCCGGGTGGCGGAACCGGCCAAGGCCGGGCACCACAAGCGCAAGGACCCGGCGTAGCGGCGGTCAGTCGAAGTCGAGGCGGCTCTCGCGGATGTAGCCGAGGGTGCCCTTGCCGCTGCGCGGTTTCACTTCCCACCACGACGACCCCGCCCGCCGCGCCAGTACTTTCGTGCCGGGCTCGAGCTTGACGACCAGCGCGGAGTCGACGTTGGCAGCCGCACGCACGAAGGTCCTGCCTTTCGCGACCGTGCGCGCGAACTTCCATTGGGCTTCGGCAGGGGCGCCTTCCGCTTCCGGCCGCGGCTTCGCCAACGGTGGCGCTGCGGCAGGTGTCCCTGTCACGGACGCGTACGCGGTCTTTTCGTCGCAGGCGGTGAATACCGCGTCCAGCACCCGGTCGTAGGGCAGTACTTCCATGGCGACCTGCTGGCTTTTCTGCGGAGACCCCGCGGGAAGCGAGACGCTTTGCAGCACGTCGATCGCCACGCAGCGGCGCAGGTCGGCAGGCAACAGCTCGCGTGCCAGCACGTCGCCCAGGGGGCGGATCTCCCATCGTGCGGCGAGGTCGCTCCGGACGACGCTGCCGTCGCCCCCCGGCGCCGGGCTGCTGCAGACGAGCCGCGGCATGTCCGTCGGCCTCAGTCCGCCAGCCGGGTCCGATGCGGCCGCATTGGTGAGCTCGATCGCGATGATCCCGAGGCCCAGCTGGCAGGAGATGTAGACCTGCGAGAGGATCTTCTCGTTGCCCGTGGTCGCGGTGGTGACGGCCTCCTTGCGGGCGGCGAACCTGATCGGCCCCAGGTGCGCGTGGTCGGTTTCGTGCACCACCCAGGCGGTCGCGGAGCGGGCGGCGCGCTGCTTGCCGATCGAGACGACGGGCTCCTCGCCCTGCGCGGGAAAGCTCGCCGCACAGAAGATGCACAATGTCGCCACGAACGAGCTTTTTCGCACGCGCCGCCCCCGGGAAGACCGGGGTTCATCTTAGGGCCGCGTCCACCCGTTCGCAACGACGGCCGACGCCAACCTGCCATTGCACCGACGGAACGACTTGCACCTCGAACAACTGCACCATCGCCTGCGTGACCTCGGCGCGAAGCCCTGCCATGCGCAGGCCATCCTGCGCGCATGGACCCAGGCCGAGCCCCTGGCGAGCGGCCCGCGCCCGGCCGAGGACTTCCATCCCCGCCCGCTTCGCGAAGCGCTGCCCGCCTTCGCCGGCGAACTCGGCGCGCTGGCGAAAATCCGGTCGACGCATGCGGGCGAGGACGGTTCCGCCCGCCTGCTCGTGGAGCTCGCCGACGGCCGGACGATCGAGTCGGTGCTGCTGCCGCGCGACGGCCTGTGCGTCTCGACGCAGGTGGGCTGCGCGGTGGGCTGCGTCTTCTGCATGACCGGCCGCGAGGGTCTCGAGCGCCACCTGGGAAGCGCGGAGATCGTCGCGCAGGTCGCCCTGGCCCGCTCGCTGCGCCGCGTGAAGAAGGTCGTGTTCATGGGCATGGGCGAGCCGGCCCACAACCTGGACAGCGTACTCGCCGCCATCGAGTGGCTGGGCACCTTGGGCGGCATCGGGCACAAGAACCTGGTGTTCTCGACGGTCGGGGACCAGCGCGTGTTCGAGCGCCTGCCGCTCGGAAGCGTCCGGCCGGCGCTGGCCCTGTCATTGCATTCGACGAATCCCCAACGCCGCGCGCAGCTCTTGCCGCGCGCGCCGCGCATCGACCCGGCGGAGCTCGTGGCGCAGGGCGAGCGTTATGCACGCGCGACGCACTATCCGATCCAGTACCAGTGGACGTTGCTGGCGGGCGTCAACGACACGGACGAGGAGATCGATGGCATCGCCCGCCTGCTGGCCGGGAAGTACGCCGTCATGAACCTGATCCACTACAACCCGGTGGCAGGGCTCGCTTTCCGGCGGCCTGCCGTCGAGCACGCCGCACGGATGGCAGCCACGCTCAATGCGCGCGGCATCCTCACCAAGCTGCGCGATTCGGCCGGGCAGGACGTGGAGGGCGGCTGCGGGCAGCTGCGCGCCCGGCACTACTTGCGGATCGCCGCTTCCTCGATGAGCACCGCGTAGGCGTAGCCCGGGCCCACCGTGACGTCGGTGCGCACGGTGCCGCGTGCGTTGACGATGTCGCCGACCGCGGCCTTGTCCAGCGTGGTCACGAGGATGTCGTGGCTGCCGTCCTTGGCCGAGCCCGAGCCGTCCTGGAGGTGCAGCCAGTTCTTGCCCATGATGTCGGCATTGAACTTCACCACCTGGCCGCGCACGACGACCGGCTTGTCCTTGAGCTTTGCCTTGCCGTTCACCACTTCCGCGACGGTTTTCGCGTCGGGGCCGGTGGCCTTGGCGACCTTCGCGACGGGTGTCGTCGGGGCGGGCAGCGAGCCGTGGGCTGCGGGCGGGGCAGGCTTTGCCGTCCCGGCCTGGGGAGGCATGGCGTGGGCCGCGAGTCCGGCCATGGAGAGCAGGAGGGAGGCGACGGCTGGGGTGACTCTCATGATGGAACGCTCCGTGTCGGGAAGGACGCTATCTTGCGTGAGCGGCCGGGCGGCGGGTTGAGTAGCGTCAATTGCCTTCACTGCCGACACAGGCATCGTACTGAGGCGACGCTACCCTGCAGTCTCGTACCCGCCGACAACTCCGTAAAGTCCTGCTGACATGCTCAAGTCACTCCTTTCGCCGCGCGGCATGGTCACCGCGCCCCACCACCTCGCTTCGCAGGCCGGGCTTGCCGTGTTGCGCGACGGCGGCAATGCCGTCGAGGCGATGGTGGCCATGGCCTCGACCATCGCGGTCGTCTATCCGCACATGAATTCCATCGGCGGCGACGGCTTCTGGCTGGTGAGCGACCCGGTGAAGGGCGTCTTCGCCATCGACGCCTGCGGGCGATCCGGGGCCGACGCGACGATGGCCTTCTACCGGGAGCGCGGATGCGACGCGATCCCCGCGCGCGGGCCGCTCGCCGCGAACACGGTGGCCGGGGCCATCTCCGGCTGGAAGGCGGCGCTGGAGGCCGCGGGCAGCCGCCTGCCTCTCGCGCGCCTGCTCGCCGATGCCATTCACTACGCGCGCGAGGGTGCGCCGGTCACGAAGAACCAGGTGGCCTACACCGCCAAGTTCCAGGAGGAACTCGTCGGCCAGCCCGGCTTCGCGAATGCCTACCTGACCGACGGCAAGCCGCACGCGGCCGGCACCCTGCAACGCTTCCGGAAGCTCGCCGGCACGCTCGAGCGCCTGTCCGTGGCGGGCCTCGACGATTTCTACCGGGGCGAAATCGGTGCTGCCCTGGCTGGCGAACTCGGGAAACTCGGCAGTCCGGTGCGCGCGAAGGATCTCCAGGCACACCACGCTGCGATCGTGCGCCCGCTGGCGGTGAAGATCGGCGCCGGCGAGCTGTTCAACATGACGCCGCCCACGCAGGGCCTGGCCTCGCTCCTGATCCTCGCGCTCTTCGACCGCATCCGCGGGGACGCGAAGGTGGACAGCTACGCGCACGTGCATGGCCTGGTCGAGGCGACCAAGCAGGCGTTCCTCGTGCGCAATCGCCACATCTGCGACCCGGCGACGATGCAGGTCGACCCGGCCTCGTTCCTCACGGAGCAAGCGCTGGCCGAGCGGGCCGCGGCCATCGATCCCCTGCGCGCGCGGCCCTGGCCCGAGCCCGCCATCAAGGGCGACACGGTGTGGATGGGCGCCGCGGACGGCGAGGGCCGGATGGTGAGCTACATCCAGAGCGTCTACTGGGAGTTCGGCTCGGGCGTGGTCCTCGCGGACACGGGCGTGGGCTGGCAGAACCGCGGCAGCTCGTTCCTGCTCGATCCCTCGTCCCACCTGGCGCTCGCGCCGGGCCGCAAGCCCTTCCACACCCTCAACCCGGCGCTCGCGAAGCTCGCCGACGGGCGCACGATGGTCTACGGCAACATGGGCGGCGACGGCCAGCCGCAGAGCCAGGCGGCGGTGTTCAGCCGTTTCGCGATGTTCGGCGACGACCTGCAGCAGGCCGTGACCAAGCCGCGCTGGCTCCTCGGCCGCACCTGGGGAACGATGAGCGTGAGCCTCAAGGTGGAGTCGCGCCTGGACGAGGCGGTCATCGCGCAGTTGCGCGCCGCCGGCCATGACGTCGAGGTGATCGAGCCCTACTCCGACTTCGTCGGCCACGCGGGCGCGCTCGTGCGCGATGGCGCGGGCGTCGTCTCCGGCGCAGCCGACCCCCGCTCCGACGGCACCGTCGCCGGCTGGTAGGGACAGTCGCTAATTGGGGACGCTGCCCTCGCGTAGATCGTCCCCGCGAAAATAGGGACTGTCCCCGAAATTCACCAGCCGATCGTCTTGGGCAGCCAGAGCGCGAGCATGGGGAAGAGGAACACGAGCACCAGCGCGAGCACCTGCATCCCGATGAACGGAATCACGCCCAGGTAGATCTGGCGCGTGCTGATCTCCGGCGGCGCCACCCCCTTCAGGAAGAAGAGCGCCCAGCCGAACGGCGGCGTGAGGAACGACGTCTGCAGGTTCACGCAGATGAGCGTGGCCAGCCAGACCAGGTCCACGCCCTGGCTCACGAACACCGGCAGGAAGAGCGGCACCGCGATGTAGCTGATCTCGATCCACTCGAGGAAGAAGCCGAGGACGAAGATGAGCAGCATCAGGAACCAGATGTCCGCGTTCAGCCCGCCCGGCAGCCACTCGAACATGCGCGCGATGAGGTCCTCGCCGTGCAGCCCGCGGAACGACAGCGAGAAGACCTGCGCGCAGATCAGGATGAACATCATCATGGCCGTGATCTTGGTCACCGACTGCACGACCTCGCGCAGCACCTTCCACGACAGGCGACCGGCGAACGCCGTCACGAGGATGGAACCGAGCGCGCCCATCGAGGCGGCTTCCGTCGGTGCCGCCACGCCCGCGATGATCGAACCCAGCACCGCGAGCACCAGCAGCACGGGCGGAACCACGACCTTCCCGAAGCGGATCCACAGGTCGCGCCGCGCGAGGGCGTCGCGCTCGGCCTGGGGGATCGGCGGCACCAGGTCGGGTTTCACCATGCCCAGGATGACGATATAGACGCAGTAGATCGCCGCGAGGAGAAAGCCCGGTATCACCGCCGCCGCAAACAGCGTTCCCACGGAAAGCTGCAGGATGTCCGCGAGCAGGATCAGGATCAGCGAGGGCGGAATGATCTGCCCCAGCGTGCCCGACGCGCAGATCGCCCCGCAGGCCAGCCCCGGGTCGTAGCCGCGCTTGAGGAGCGTGGGCAGCGTGAGCAGCCCGAGCGTGATCACGGTGGCGCCGACGATGCCGGTGGTCGCGCCCATGAGTACGCCCACGCCGATGATGCCCAGCGCCATCCCGCCGCGCAGTCCCCCCGCGAGGTGACCGACGACGTCGAGCAGGTCGTCCGCCAATCGCGACTTCTCCAGCATCACCCCCATGAACACGAAGAGCGGGATGGCGAGCCACTGGTAGTTGGCCACGACGCCGTAGACGCGCGAGGGCAGCAGGTTGAAGAGCCCCGTGCCGAACCCCAGGGCGCCGAAGACGAACCCCACCGTGCCGAGGGTGGTGGCGACGGGCACGCCCGCCAGCAGCAGCACGAAGAACGCCACCAGCATCAGGATCGCGAGAATTTCCTGCCCGCTCATGATGCCCTCCGGCCGATGGCGCGCAGCTTCGCCGTCACGTCCAGCAACGAGGCGATCGACTGCAGGGTGAGAAGCAGGAAGCCCGCGGGAATGAGCGCCTTCAGCGCCCAGCGGTAGGGCAGCCCACCGGGGTCGGCGCTCTGCTCGCCGATCGCGAAGGACTGCTGGACGTAGGCGATGCGAGAGCCACAGGAACGCGCCCGCGATGAGGATGCCCAGGACCTGCGACACGATCTCGACGCGGTACTGGTTCTTGCGCGTGAACTTCTCGAAGAAGACGTCCACGCGCACGTGGTCGCCCTTCAGCAGCGCGTACGGGATGCCGAACATGATGAGGGGTGCCAGCAGGTGCCACTCCAGCTCCTGCGCCCACACCGAGCCGTACGCTGAAGAGGTAGCGCAGCACCACGTTCACCGCCATCAGCACGACGATGACGAGCGCGAGCCAGGAGGTCGCGCGGCCGATGAGGTCGACCGCGCGTTCGATGCCTTCCTTCACGCCTAGGCCTGGATCTTGTTGTGGTACGGCGTCTCGCTGAACTTGGACCAGGCGTCGAACTTGGCCTTGTAGGCCATGTAGGAGTCGTGCACCTTCTTCACGATCGGGTCCTTGGCGACGGCCTCGGCCAGCACCTTGTTCGTCTGCTCGCGCAGCGCCTTGATCACGTCATCCGGGAGCGGCCGCGCGATGACGCCCTGGTTCTTCACCAGGTCTTCCATCGCCTCGGCGTTGGTCTTCTGGCACCAGCCTTCGCTGATGACGTTGCAGGCGGCGGCGGCGTTCTCGACGATGGCCTGCAGGTCCTTCGGGAGCTTGTCCCAGGCGGCCTTGTTGATGAGGAGTTCGGAAACCGTGGCGGGCTCGTGCCAGCCGGTCGTGTAGTAGTACTTCGCGGCCTTCTGCAGTCCGAGGCGGCGGTCCTGGTAGGGGCCGACGAATTCGGCCGCGTCGATCACGCCGCGCTCGAGCGCCGGGAAGATCTCGCCGCCGGGCAGGAGCTTCACGTCCACGCCGAGGGTCGCGTACACCTTGCCGGCGAGGCCGGGGATGCGCATCTTCAGGCCCTTGAAGTCGGCGACCGACTTGATCTCCTTCTTGAACCAGCCCGGTCATCTGCACGCCCGTGTTGCCGCAGGGCATCGCGACCATGCCGAAGGGCGCGTACACCTCGTTCCAGAGCTGGATGCCGCCGCCGTCGTAGAACCAGCCGTTGATGCCCTGGAAGTTGAGGCCGAAGGGCACGGCGGTGAAGTACTGCGCGGCGAAGGTCTTGCCGGTCCAGAAGTAGCTGTTGGCGTGGTTCATCTCGACGGTGCCGGAGCGCACGGCGTCGAAGCCCTCGAGCGCGGGGATGAGTTCTCCCGCCCCGTAGACCTGGATCTTCAGGCGTCCGCCGCTCATGGCCTCGATGCGCTTGGCGAGGTCGGTGGCGCTGCCGGGCCCGTCCATGTAGAAGGGCGCGCCCTTGGGGTAGGCGCTGGTCATCTTCCAGGTGATGGGCGATTGCGCCTTGGCGATCATCGGAAAACCGAGGGTGCCGGCAGCGGCGCCGGCAGCGAGGAAGGAACGGCGGGTCGTGTTCATGCGTGGTCTCCTGAAGGGGTCGATGCGGAGTGCATCCGGTAGCTCGAATGCAAGGTCATCACGGATAAGCAAGGCGCGGGCCAACGAAAATGGCGCCGCTCGCGACTCGTTCCCGGTTCGGCTGCCCTGAGCCGGTGCCTATGCTGCACCATAATGTGGCATGGCATGAACCATGTGCGCCTATCCTGCGTTCACCTTACGGGAGTCCCGCCTTGTCCGATCTCGAGAGCCTGCGCGAGCAGTTGCGCGAATTCGCCACCGCCCGCGACTGGGACCAGTTCCATTCCCCCAAGAACCTGGCGATGGCCCTGGCGGGCGAGGCGGGCGAACTGCTCGAGACCTTCCAGTGGCTCACCGAGGAGCAGAGCCGCAGGCCCACGCCCGAGACGCTGGCTGCCGCCGGCGAGGAGATTGCCGACGTGCTGCTCTACCTCGTCCGCCTGAGCGACAAGCTGGGCATCGATCCCGTCGCCGCCGCCCGCGCGAAGCTCCTCGCCAATGCCACGAAGTACCCGGTGGACAAGGCGCGCGGCAACGCCCGGAAGTACACCGAGCTCTAGCGTGAGCGATCACGAGGTCATCGACTGGATCGAGGGCGGGGAGGAGCGGTCGGCGCGCTGGCGCTCCGAGAGCGGCGCGCCGCCCCCGAAGCAGATGGCCATCGTCGACGATCGCATGAGCGCGGACCAGGCCTATGGCCTCGCCTGCCAGGGCACCTCGCTCCTGTGGCGCGGCGACTTCCAGAACGCGCGGCAGATGCTCACCGCGATGGCCAAGCGTGCCGACCGCCCGCCGCGCAAGGCGCAAAAGGCGGCGGCACCCGAGACGCCGGAATCATCCGCGGCAGCCTTCCACCGCCACCGCCAGGCGCAGGCGCAGCGCGCGCGCACGCTCGGGCATGCTGCTGGTGCCGCTCGACGCGGACTACGGCATTCCCCTGCGGCGTGCGCCCGACATCAGGGAGGCCTGCACGGAAGCCTGGGGGCCCGGAGAGGTTCCCTCCATCGTCTCGCTGCGCGAGTTGCAGGGCCTCATCGGCGCGCACGAGTGGCGCAGCAAGGGCATCCCGATTCCGGCGATCGACGGCCGCATCCATCCGCACTACGGCGTGTTCACGCCCATCCGCCGCGAGTACATCGACCTGGTCGCCGCAGCGCCATTTGCCGGAGGCACTGTCCTCCGGCGAGCCTGGCCTTCGATATCGGCACCGGAACCGGCGTGCTGGCTGCCGTCCTGGCGCGGCGCGGCGTCGAGCGCGTGGTCGCCACGGACCAGGATCCCCGTGCGCTCGCCTGCGCCCGCGAGAACATCGCGCGTCTGGGGCTGGACGCGCGGGTGGAGGTCGTGGAGGCGGATCTCTTTCCGGAAGGGCGGGCCGCGCTCGTGGTCTGCAACCCGCCCTGGGTTCCGGCGCGGCCGAGTTCCCCGATCGAGCGCGGCATCTACGATCCGGAAAGCCACATGCTGCGCGGCTTCCTCGCGGCACTCGGTGCGCACCTGGCGCCGGGCGGCGAGGGCTGGCTGGTGCTGTCCGATCTCGCGGAGCACCTCGGGCTGCGCACGCGGGCGGAACTGCTCGCCTGGATCGAGGCGGCGGGGCTCGATGTCGTCGGACGAAGCGACGCGCGGCCGAAACATCCCAAGGCGTCCGATGCGGACGATGCGCTGCATGCTGCGCGCTCGGCCGAGGTGACCTCGCTCTGGCGCCTTGCTTCTAGGCCCGCCAGATCTCTATCGCCCGCGAGCGCCTGAGGGCCTTGTCCCACGTAGCCAGCGGCATGCCCTTGCAACGGGCGGTGGCGGCAATGATGCGGTCCGCGGGGTCGCCGTGAAATGCCTCGGGCAGCTCATCGAGTGCCACGACGACTTCGGTGTCCAGGGGTACCAGGTTGACGAGGCTTGGGTCCGCGGCAGCGGTGACCCAACTCGCAAACGGGCTCGGCAGTTCGATGCGTCGTCGCGCGTGCAGCATCTGCGCTTCCCACAGGCTGATCGCCGAAAGGTAGACCTCCGAGCGGGCCGCCATCTGGTCGAGCCGATCCTGGTCCGCCTTCTGCAGGCGACCTCCAGGCGTGAGCCACCAGATCCAGACGTGCGTATCGAGCAGGACGCTCATCGCATGGCGTCGAAGTCTTCGTCGCGGAGCACGGACTCCCCGGGCTCTGCGAGAAGCCGTCCACCCATCGCACGCAGGCGCTCCCAGGGTTTCATCGTGTCGCCCGGCGCAACCAGCGAGGGCGCGACCAATCGCGCCACGGTCTTGCCGTGACGGGTGATGGTGACGGGGCGGCCGGTCTTCTCGAGCTCGCGGATGATCTCGAGGCAGCGGTGCTTGAACTCGGTGATGGAAATGTCCATTTGGGAATTATAAATGGCCATTTCAAGGTCCTTCAATGGGGGGACGTCTCCTACAACGCCCGAACGCGACTCCACGTTTACTGGCGGTAGCGCGACTCCACCAGGTCGACCTCGCGCACGAGCTTGCGCGAAGTCTCGTCGGAGATCCGCGCTTTCCGCGCCAGGTCGAAGATCTCCTCCCGTTCCGCATGCAGGGCGGCCAGGAGCAGGTCGCGCTCGAAGCGCGCCGCCTCGCGCCTTTGCCTCGCCGTGGCGCCTTCGGGCGCGCCGCCATCGAGCCGCCTCTGGTAACGGGCGATCACGCGCACCGCGGCGATGCTGTGCACGTCCGCGTCGGCCGCCGGCAGCGAGGGCTCGTGCAGGGCCCGCTCGACGGCGGCAATGGCGGCCAGGGCGGCGTCGCGACGCGCGCGCTCCTCGGCCAGGTTCTCGGCCTGCTCTTCCTTGAGCACCAGGCCCCGCAGCAGGCGAGGCAGTCCGACGCTCGCCACCAGCAGCGAGATCAGGATCACCGCGGAGGCGAGGAATACCGCGAGTTCGCGCGCCGGGAAACGCGAGCCGTCCGGCAGCAGCAGCGGCAGGCTCATCACGCCGGCCAGCGTGATCGCCCCGCGCACGCCGGCGAGCGAGGCTGCCGCCAGCAACCGCCAGTCGAGCGGCGACACGGTTTCGCCGCGCCGCCGCGCGATGAAATGCGTCATGCGCAGCGATACCCATACCCAGGTGAAGCGCAGCAGGATCAGCCCGAGGTTGATCGCCAGCGCGTAGGCGGCCAGCCACCAGGGATTCGCCTGCCCGCTCTGCTCGACCGAGGTGACGGCGCCGCGCAGGATGCCGGGCAGCTGCTCCCCCAGCAGCACGAACACGACGCCGTTCAGCGCGAACTGCGCCGTGTCCCACACGGCGGCGCGGTCCACGCGGGTGGTGGGCGGCGCGCGGCCGGTGAGCTCCACGTAGCTCATCGTCACGCCGGCCGCCACCGCCGCCAGGATGCCGGACGCGTGGAAGGCTTCGGCCAGCAGGTAGGCGCCGAAAGGCAGCAGCAGGTTCACCAGGATCGGCGTGCCGGTCTCCTCGCCCAGGTGCCCCGACAGCGCCATCTGCAATCGCGTCACGCCCAGGGTGACGGCCACGCCGATGCCCACGCCGGCCAGGAACATCCAGAGCAGCGTGAGGGATGCGCTCCCCAGGGAAAAGGTTCCGGTCATCGCGGCGGCCACGGCGAAGCGGAAGCAGACCAGGCCCGTGGCGTCGTTCAGCAGCGATTCGCCCTGCAGGATGTGCAGCAGCCGCCGCGGCATCGGCGTTCGCGCCGCGATCGAGGACACCGCGAGGGCATCGGTCGGCGACACGATGGCGGCCAGGGCAAACGCCACGGCGAGCGGCATCGCCGGGATCATCCAGTGGATCAGGAAGCCCACGCCGATCACGGTGAACAGCACCAGGCCCAGCGCCAGCTCGAGGATGGTGCCCTTGTCGCGCAGCAGGCCGAAGTTCGGGATGCGCCAGCCGTCGATGAACAGCAGCGGCGGCAGGAAAAGAAGAAAAAACAGTTCCGGGTCGAGGGCGACGCCGCTCTTGAACACGCCGGCGATCACCGCGCCCATGGCGATCTGCACGAGAGGCAAGGGGGCGGCGAAGGGCAGGAAGCGCACCAGGTAGCCGCTGGCCACGACGGCCAGCAGCATCGCGAGCACGAGGGCGACCGATTCCATGGCTTGCATGATGGCCGTCGCCGCCACCGTGGTCTGTGCGGTGTCGTACTCTCGGTCCGGCGGCCGGCCGCGCCCGGAAGGGCGCGCGTATATCATGGAGCCATCCCCTCGAACGAGAGCCCGGGCAATCCAAGTGACTGTTGATACCTCCCCTGCCGGCCGCAAGGCCCGGATCGACGCCGTGCTGCTGAAGCTCCCGGGCGTCAGCGCCAAGAACATCGGCGGTCTCGACGCCTACGTCGTCGGCGACCGGATGTTCGCCTGCATCAGCGGCAGCGGCATCGGGCTGCGCCTTCCCGTGGCCGTGGCGACCGAACTGCAGTTCTCGCGCGAGGGCGTGGGCCCGTTCAATCCCGGCGGCAAGGCGAGCACGCGGGAGTGGATACAGATCGACCGCGCCGATGCGGCGGATTACGAGCAGGACCTGGAGCTCTTCCAGGCCTCGATCGATTTCGTGAAGGGCGGCCGGACCCGCTAGCGCTGCTGCGCCCGGCCCGTCATCGGCACGAAGCGCACCGGCAGCACGGCGCGCCGCACCACCTCCGAGCCGCGCTTTTCCAGGAGGTAGAGTTCCTGCCCGCCGCGCGCATCGCCGACCGGGATGATCATGCGTCCGCCGTCGCGCAGTTGCTGCACCAGCGGGGCGGGCACGTGCTCGGGCGAGCAGGTGACGATGATCGCGTCGAAGGGCGCGTGCGCGGGCCAGCCCTCGTAGCCGTCGCCGACGCGCACGTGGACGTTTTCGTATTTGAGCCGGGCAAGGTCCTCCCGTGCCCGCTCTCCGAGCGGTACCACGATCTCGATGGTGTAGACCTTGGCGACCAGTTCCGCCAGCACGGCGGCCTGGTAGCCGGAACCGGTGCCGATCTCGAGCACGCGGTCCGTGGCCGCGGGCCGCAGCGCCTCGGTCATGAAGGCGACGATGTAGGGCTGCGAGATGGTCTGGCCGTGCCCGATCGGCAGCGGGTAGTCGCCGTAGGCCGAGCCGCGCAAGGGTGTCGGCACGAACTCGTGCCGCGGCACGCGGCCCATCGCCGCGAGTACCTTCGGATTTTCGATGCCGCGTGCGCGCAACTGGCGCTCCACCATCTCGCGGCGCAGCTCGGCATAGCGGTCTTCTTGCGCCACAGGTCCCCCGGCAGCCAGCGCCCCGTCCGGCGCGCCGCCGCCCAGGCCAAGCACGATCAGGATGGCGATGAGCCGGGAAGGTCGCATGGCAATGTCCATCGTACTCCGCGCGGAGTCCTTCGCTGCAAGGGCCTCTCAGCGCGGCCGCCTGCGTGTGCGGCGCTCCAGGATTGCGAGCAACACCACGCCCACCAGGAGTATCGCGATGCCGAACACCGTTCCGATCCGCACGTACGCGATGCTCGCGTACACCATGTAGGCGCTCGTCGCCATGAACGCGAGCGGCAGCAACGGGTAGCCCGGCACCCGGAACGGGCGCACGGCATCGGGGAAGCGGCGGCGCAGCACGATGAGCGCCGCACCGCTCAGGGTGAGGAAGAACCAGTACACCGGCGAGAGGAAGTCGACCATCGTCGCGAAACCGCTGCGGGTCCACGCACCCAGCCCGACCAGCAGCAGCGCCACGGCGCTCATGGCGATGATCGCCCAGGTTGGCGTTCCGCGATCGAGGTGCCACTTCGGCGAGGGCGCCGAGGCCGTCGGTGTCGCGCGCGGCGGCGTAGGTCGTGCGCGCACCGGCGATGAGGATGGCGTTCATCGAGGTGATGGCGGTCACCGCAACCACGACGACCATGACGGCCTGCCCGGCGGGGCCGAAGGCGAGATGCAGGAGATCCGCCGCCGGCGCGTTGCTGCCCGCCACGCCGGCGAGCCCCAGTCCGCGCAGGTACGCCCAGTTCGCGAACAGGTACAGCGACGGTCACGAGCGCCATGCCGGCGACGAGTGCGCGCGTGATGCCGCGTCGCGGGTCGCGCATCTCGGCCGACAGTGTCGCCGCGTCGCTCCATCCGCCATAGGCGAGGAACACGAACACCAGCGCCGTCCCGAGTCCCGGCGCCGACGGATTGCCGGAACCGGCCGGCGAGCGACCGGGGCCGTGCCCTGCAGCGCGATCGCCACGCCCGCGAGGCCCACGGCGATGAGGCCCGCGAAGACCACGACCATGAGCCCCACCTGGGCGCCCATGCCGGCGCGCAGGCCGGCGAGGTTGACCGCGGCCAGCACCACGATGGCGAGCATGGCCAGCGAGGGGGCTGCCGTACGCGCCGAGGTTTGCGAGCTCCGCGAGATAGTCGCCGAGGACGAAGGCGAGCATCGCCAGCGACCCCGTGTGGATCACCGCGAAGCGCGACCACGCGAAGAGGAACCCCACGCGCGCGCCCAGCGCGCGGCGCAGGAAGTGGTAGTCGCCGCCCGGGGTCCGGAAAGGCCGCCGCCATCTCGGCGAAGCAGAGCGCCCCGGCGAGCGACATCGCCCCGCCGAAGGCCCACGCCAGGAGCACGGTGAGTTCCGAATCGACGTTCGCCGCGACGAGCGCGGGCGACTTGAAGATGCCGGCGCCGATCACCATGCCGACGCAGACCGAGATCGCCTGCCAGACGCCGACCTGGCGCCGCGGTGTCACGGGCGGGTTGCCGTTTGCAGCGTCAACCACGGCGGCACCCGATGCGGCCCTTCATGCGTGTGCGCGTGGTGGCTCCGGAGCGGCGGGCGGGATTCGTCGTTCGTCGTGTGCGCACTGGCGTGTCGTCAAGGCGTCTCTGTGCGACATCGTACAGACGCCTGGCGCTCGCTGGCTTGAAATGAAACTGAAAGTTTGGCATGTCGGCTGCCTGCCGGCACAGCACGCAAGGAGAAAGCCATGAGCGTCAACAAGGATCAAGTCCAGGGTCGCGTCAAGGAAACCGAAGGCAAGATCAAGGAAGCCGCTGGCAAGCTCGTCGGCAACGAGAAGCTGGAAGCCAAGGGCAAGGCGCAGAAGGTTCTCGGCAAGGCCCAGGCGAAGTTCGGTGACGTCAAGCAGCACGTCAAGGACACCAAGAAGAAGAAGTAGGGCGCCAGGCTTGCGGCCGGCATTTGTCTTCTTGCGGCCAAGCCATTCAGGAACGACATGATCGTGAAGGGCAAGCAGTAGAGCCGCCCGTCTCGTACGCGGCAACGTAGCAAGCGACTGAGGAAATGCAAATGGGACTGGGAACAATTCTGCTGGTCATACTGGTGCTGGCCCTTCTGGGCGTGATTCCCACGTGGCGGCACAGCAAGCAATGGGGCTACGGTCCCAGTGGCGGTATCGGATTGGTGTTGCTGATCCTCGTGATCCTGCTTCTGCTGGGCAAGATCTAGCCTCACTCGTGCCGCAGGGCCTCGATCGGATCCATCTGCGCGGCGCGCCTGGCCGGGAAGTAGCCGAACAGCACGCCGATCGCAGCTGAGAAGGCGAAGGACAGCACGTTGATCGCCGGATCGAACAGGTAGGGCACCTGCATCACGCGCGCCAGCACGATTGAGGCACCGGTGGCCACGACGATGCCGACGATGCCGCCCAGTGCGGCGAGAGCCACCGCCTCGATCAGGAACTGCAGCAATACCTCGCGCTCCAGCGCGCCGATGGCAAGGCGCAGGCCGATTTCCCGGGTGCGCTCGGTCACGCTCACCAGCATGATGTTCATGATGCCGATGCCGCCCACCAACAGGCTCACGGCGGCCACGGCACCGAGGAGGGTGGTCATCACCTGAGTCGTGCCCGACAGCGTCTCGGCAAGCTGTTGCGTGTCGAGGATGTTGAAGTTGTCGTCCTCGCCCTGGGCCAGCTTGCGGCGCTCGCGCAGGAGCTGGCGCAGGCTCGCCTTCAGCCGCGTGCTGTCGGTGTCGTCCTGCATCGAGACCAGCAGCGTGGCAACCCGCTGGTTGCCGGTGACGCGGCGCTGCAGCGTGTGCAGCGGCACCAGCACCGTGTCGTCCTGGTCGTTGCCCATCGCCGCCTGGCCCTTGGAGGCGAGGATGCCGATCACGTCGCAGGAGAACTGCTTGATGCGCAGCTGCTCGCCCAGGCCGCGCGTGCCGCCGTAGATCTCGCGCCGCACCGTCTCGCCGATGATGCAGACGGCGCCGCCGGCCTGGATCTCGGCGTCCTCGAACTTGCGCCCGGACGCGAGCTTCCAGTTGCCGGTGTCGAACCAGGCATTGGTGCTGCCGGTCACGTTGGTGGCCCAGTTGCGCCCGTTGCCGACCACGGTGACGCCGGCGCGCCCCTCGGGTGCGACTGCCGCTATGCCGCCGATCTGTACCAGGATCGCATCGGCATCGGTTTCCTTGAACGACGGCGCGCCGCCCCCGCCGCCGGGGCCGCCGGGTCCCTGGCGCTGGCCGGTGCGCACCATGAGCAGGTTGGTGCCGAGGCTGGAGATCTGGTTCTGCACCGCCTGCGTGGCGCCCTTGCCGAGCGTGACCATGGTGATCACCGCGCTCACGCCGATGACGATGCCCAGGATCGTCAGGAACGAGCGCAGGAGGTTGCGCCGGATCGAGCGCAGCGCGAGCAGCAGGGCGTTGAGCAGCATCAGTGCGCCTCCGCCGGGAGTGCCTGCGCTTCCGGGATCACGGGGTGCGGATTGGGCGCATCGCCGGCGATCAGGCCGTCGACGAAGCGCACCACGCGGCGCGCGTAGGCCGCCATGTCGGGCTCGTGCGTGACCATCAGCACGGTGATGCCGTGGTCCACGTTCAGGCTGCGCAGCAATTCCATGATCTCCCGTCCGCGCTGGGTGTCCAGGTTGCCGGTGGGCTCGTCGGCCAGCAGGACGGCCGGCTCGGTGACGATGGCCCGGGCGATGGCCACGCGCTGCTGCTGCCCGCCGGACAACTCGCCGGGCGTGTGGTGCTCCCAGCCGCCCAGGCCCACCGAGGCGAGCGCCTTGGCGGCGGCCGCGTGCCGCACCGGCGCGCTTTCCCCGCGATAGAGCAGCGGCAGCTCGACGTTTTCCTGTGCCGAGGTGCGTGCCAGCAGGTTGAAGCCCTGGAACACGAAGCCCAGGTAGCGGCGGCGCAGCCGTGCGCGCTGGTCGCGCGACAGGCCCTCGACGTGCGCGCCGTGGAACAGGTACTGCCCGGCGCTCGGCTGGTCGAGGCACCCGAGGATGTTCATCGCGGTCGACTTGCCGGAGCCGCTGGGCCCCATGATGGCGACGAACTCACCGGCCTCGATGTCGAGGTCGATGCCCTTCAACGCCAGCAGTTCCGCCTGGCCACTGCCGTACACCTTGGTCACGCCGCGGAGGCGAATCAGCGCCTCGCTCACTTGGCCGCCGCCTTCTGGTCCGTGATCACCTCCATGCCGGCCTGCAGGTCGCCGCCGGTGATCTCGGTCATGCGCCCGTCGCTGATGCCGGGCATCACCGCCACCGGCACGGCAGCGCCGTCGCGCAGCACCCAGACCTGGCGCGCGGTCGCGGTGCTGGCGCTTCCACCGGCGGCATTGCGCGTCCTGCCCGGCATGCGCGGCACCAGGCTCGAGACGATGCCGGCGCTGGGCGCGGCTTTTCCGGCGGCGGCGTCGGTCGGCGCGAAGCGCAGCGCGCTGTTGGGCACCAGCAGCACGTCGTTCCGCTGGGTCGAGGTGATCGTGGCGGTGGCCGTCATGCCGGGCCGCAGCGAGAGATCGGTATTGTCGACGTCCAGGTGGGTGAGGTAGGTGACGACGTTCTCGGTGATCGTCGATCCGAATGCCACGCGGGTGATCTTCGCCGGGTACTTGCGGCCCGGGTAGGCGCTCACCGTGAAGGTCGCGCCCTGGCCCACCTTCACCGAGCCCACGTCGGCTTCGTCGACGTAGACCTGCAGGCGCAGCTGCGCGAGGTCCTCGGCCACGGTGAAGAGCGTCACCGCCTGCAGCGACGCCGCCACCGCGTTGCCCGGGTCGACGTTGCGCGTGAGGATCACGCCGTCCGAAGGCGCGCGGATCGACGCCTTCGACTGGTTGATGGCGTCGGTGGAGAGCGCGGCCTGCGCGTCGGCCACGTTGGCGCGGGCGCTCGCCTCGTCGGCCTGCGCGCGCTCCAGCATCGCCTGGGCGCTGTCGAGTTCGGTCTTCGAGGGCACCTTGCCGCCCGACAGGCGGGAGACTTCCTCGTACCGCGCGAGGGTGGCCTTCGCTTCCTTCACGGTCGCCACGGTTTGCGCGACCTTCGCGTTGGCGGCGGCCACCGCGGCGCGCGAGCGCAGGATCTGGTCGCTCAGTTTCGCGGTATCGAGCTCGACCAGCACCTGTCCCTTCCTGATCCGGTCGTTCACGTCGACGTTGACCTTGAGCACCGTGCCGGAGAGCTCGCTGCCGATGCCGATGGCGCGCGTCGGCTGCAGCGTGCCGTTGGCGGTCACGTTGAGCGTGAGGTTGCCGCGCGCCACGGTATGGGTCGTGAAGCTCGGCGTGACGCTGGCGGTCTTGCGCACCTGCCAGTACCCGAGCCCCGCGGCTATCAGGGCCAGCGCCGCGGCGCCGGCCCACAGGAGGCGACGGCGATACCACGCGGGCCTTGCCGGTTCGCCGAGCAGGGTTGCGAGTTCCGTGGCGGTATCCGCAGGGGGGATGGCCGCAGGGGAGGGCGTTGGCGTGCTCATGAAGGGGAAGTCCCGGTTGCTGTTGCGTTGGGCGAGGTCGCCGCGTCGCCGTCCTCGGGCTGCCAGCCGCCCCCCAGCGCCTTGTACAGGCGCACGTGATCGGTGCTCACGTCCGCGCGGGCGCTGGCCACGCCGTCCTGGGTGTTGAGCTGCACGCGCTGGGTGTCGAGCACGACCTGGAAGTCCACCAGTCCGCTGCCGAAGCGCTGGCGCGCGAGGAGGGCGGCGTTGCCGGCGGCCTCGGCGGCGTTCTGCAGGTGCAGCAGGCGCTCGCGGTCCCCGCGCAACGCGATCAGGGCGTTCTCCACGTCCTGCAATGCCGCGAGCATCGCGGCGGCGTATGCGGCTTGCGCCTGTTCGAGAGCCGCTTCCTGGGCTTGCACCTGTGCGAGAGCGGCGCCGCCATCGAAGATCGGCATGGACACGCCGGCGAGGAGCGCGCTCAGGACCGAGGATCCGTTGGTGAGCGTCCCCAGGGTCAGTGCGCTCAGGCCCAGCGAGCCGGTGAGCCTGAAGGACGGCAGGCGCGCGGCGTCGGCCTCTTCCACGCGCGCCACTGCGGCGGCTACGCGATGTTCCGCGGCCCTTACGTCGGGCCGTTGGCGCAGCGTCTCGGCGGGGATGTGCAGCGCGAGGTCGTCCGCGGCCACGGGCACCGGGCGCGGCGTGGCGAGTTCGGCCGACAACGCGGCCGGCGGCCGGCCGGTCAGCACGGCGAGCGCATGCATGGCCTGCTCGATGCCGGTTTGCAGGGCAGGCAGCTGGGCGCGCGTCTGCTCGGTTCCGGAACGCGCCTGCTCGGCTTCCAGCGAAGTGACCAGGCCGGCCTGCAGGCGCCACTGCGTGATCTGCAGGATCTCCAGCTGGCCCGCGAGGTTGTCGTTCGCGATCGCGAGCCGCGCCTGCGTGCCGCGCAGGGTGATGTAGGCGAGCGCCACCTCGGCCGCGATCGATACCTGGACGTCGGCGAGGCTTGCCGCGCTGGCCCGGGCTCCCGCCTCGGCTGCCTGGAGCGCGCTGCGGTTGCCCCCGAAGACATCGAGCTCCCAGCCGGCGTCGAGTCCCGCCCGGTAGCTGTTGCTCGAGCTGTCGCTGCCGACGGTGCTGTGCTGGGCCGACGCCGAGACGTTCGACCGCGGGAAGGAGTCCCGCCGCAGTGACGTCGCGCAGGGCACGTGCCTGCCTGAGGGCGGCCTGTGCGCTCGTGACGCTGGTGTTGGCCTGCAAGGCCTCGGCAACGAGGCGGGCCAGCAGCGGGTCGTCGAAGCGCAGCCACCATTGCGCGAGCGATGTGGCACGCGGGCCCGTGGCGGATTCGGCAAAGGACCACGCGGTTGGCACTTCGACCGCCGGCGGCGCGACCTCGCGCGACACCGTCGCACAGCCGCCGAGAGCCAGCATCGCGGTGATCGCAAACACCGGCAGGCGCAATCGCAATTCGGTGGGGCGCGGGTGGCCGCGCGAGGTGTCGACATCGCCCCCATGATGCGCAGCCGCCGCGGCGACGGTCTGTGCGGAAGCGCACCATGGCGCCCCGGCCTGCCGGCCTGCTACGAGTGCGCTTCCTGCATGCGCATGAGCCGCGCCGCCTCTTCCAGGCGCGCGTCGTCGATCTCGCGCATGACGCTCTCCAGGTCGGCCGTCGTCTCGTCGGCCACGAAGATCCCGGTCAGCTCCGCCTCCGGGTGCAGGCCGCCGGATTCGTAGAGCGCCCAGATCTCCTTGCCGTAGTCGGTGGCGAGGAGCGCCGGGGCGAAGCCGCCGAAGTAGCGCCGCAGGTTGTCGACGTCGCGCACCAGCATGCGCGGCGCATGGTTGTTGCCCGCCGCGTCCACGGCCTGCGGCAGGTCGATGATCACGGGCCCGTCGGCGCCGAGCAGGATGTTGAATTCGCTCAGGTCGCCGTGCACGACGCCCGCGGCCAGCATGCGCACGACCTCGCGGATGAGGCGGTCGTGCAGCTCGGTCGCCACCTCCGGCGTGAACTCCACGTCGTTCAGGCGCGGCGCGGCGTTGCCTTCCTCGTTGGTGACCAACTCCATGAGGAGCACGCCCTCGTGGAAGTTGTAGGGCTGCGGCACGCGCACGCCGGCGGAGGCGAGGCGGCGCAGGGCATCGACCTCGGCGCTCTGCCAGGCGCGTTCCTGCGCCTCGCGGCCGTAGCGCGTGCCCTTGGCCATGGCGCGCGCCTGGCGGCTGTTCTTGGTCTTGCGGTTCTCGGTGTAGTCGACGGCCTGGCGGAAGCTCCTCTTGTCGGCTTCCTTGTAGACCTTCGCGCAGCGCGTCTCCTCGCCGCAGCGCACCACGTAGACCAGCGCTTCCTTGCCGCTCATCAGCTGCCGCACGACCGAGTCGATCACGCCGTCGTCGACGAGCGGCTGCAATCTCATCGGTACTTTCATGCGGCCACTATACGCGGTGGCGACGACCTAACGTTCCAGCCGCTCCAGCGTGGGCGCGAGGTCCAGCCCGCTCTCGGCCTTCCACCGGGACGCGGCTGCGCGCAGTTCGGCAGGCACGATCCGCAGCTCGCCGTCCTTCGCGGCCAGCGCCACGGTGTTGCCCGCGCCGCAGGGCGGCAGCACGATCACGCGATCCTCGAACGCCGCGCGCAGGCGATCGGTGATCCGCGTGACGCTGCGGTTGCGCGTGAGCACGTTCGCCGCCAGCATGCCGCCGGCGTTGAGATGGTTGCGGCAGTTGAGGTAGAACGGCTCCGTCTCGAGCATGCCGGCGCGGCCCTCGGCGTCGAAGCCGTCGACGAGGATCAGGTCGAACTTTCGCCTGGTCGTCGCCAGCCAGTCGTGGGCGTCGGCGATCTCGATGCGCAGGTGCGCCGACTCCGGCGGCAGCTTGAAGAACTGGCGGGCCGCGGCGAGCACTTCCGGCGCGATCTCGACCACGGTCAGCCGGGCGTCCGGGCGGTGGCGGTGCAGGAAGCGCGTGAACGACGCCGTCCCGAGACCGACCTGCAGGACCGACTTCGGCCAGCCGCTGCGGGTGCGCAGCAGCAGCGGCAGCATCATCTCGCGCGTGTACTCGAGCTCGAGCGACCACGGCCGCGCGATGCGCATCGCGCCCTGCACGAGGTGCGAGCCGAAGTGCAGGTAGCGCACGCCCTGCGCCTCGCTGACTTCGAGGGAGGCCATGCGGACGCGCTCAGTCGGCCGTCGCTCCGGATTCCTTGACGAGCTTCACCCAGAACTTGCTGTCCTCGGCCAGGAATGCAGCGAAGTCTTCCGGCGAACGCGAGACCGACACTTCGGTTCCCTCGCGGGCCAGCGCCGCCTTGTACTCGGGACGCTGCGTCGCGGCGGCGGTCGCGTCGAACATCTTCTTCACGATCTCCGGCGGCGTGCCGGCGGGCACGAAGAGGCCGTACCAGAACGCGATCGCGTAGTCGGGCACGCCGGCTTCGCGCATGCCGGGGATCTCGGGCATCAGGGCCGAGCGCTCGGGGCTGGTCACCGCGAGCGGGCGCAGCCGCCCGCCCTTCACCATGCCCAGCACCGAGGGCGGCGTGGCGAAGGTGAGTTGCGTGTCGCCGGAGACGACCGACACCACGGCCGGCGAGCCGCCCTTGAAGGGCACGTGCACCATCTTCACGCCGGTGATCTGGCTGAAGTACGCCGCGCCGAAGTGCGGCGCCGAGCCCACGCCGGACGTGGCGTAGTTGAGCGTGCCGGGCGCCTTCTTCGCGGCAGCGATGAGTTCGCTTACCGAGTTGATCCCGGTGCCCGGATTGACGACGATCACGAGCGGCGAGGAGGAGACCTTGATGATCGGCGTGAGGTCGCTCGCCCGGTAATTGAGCTTCGGATTGAGCGCCGGGTTCACCGAAATGCTGCTCGGGCTCGCGATCAGCACGCTGTAGCCGTCGGGCGGCGACTTGGCGACGTGCTCCGCGGCGATCGACGAGCCTGCGCCGGCACGGTTCTCGACCACGATGGACTGCCCGAGGGCGCGACCGAGCCCGTCGGCGAGCGCCCGGGCCACGGTGTCCGCGGCGCCGCCGGGGGCGAAGCCGACCACCAGCTTCACGGGCTTGGAGGGGTAGGTCTGGGCCGACGCGCCGGCCGCAAGGCACGAGGCCCAGCAGTGCCGCTGCCAGCCGGATGGTGTTGTTCATGAGTTCCCCTTGTCCGTGGTGGGTGCGGGCATCGCCAGCACGATCTTGCCGAGATGGCGGTTGGCTTCCATGTGCGCGCGCGCCGCTTCGAGCTCGCCGAACGGAAAGACGCGGTCGACCACCGGGCGGATGCGTCCCGCCGCGATCGCCGGCATCAGGTCGGCGACGAACGCCGGGACGCCTGCGGCGCGCTGCTCCGCGCTGCGCAGCTTGTTCGACACGCCGAAGAGCGTGAGGCGCCTGGCGTGCAGGGCCTGGAGATCGATCTCGGCCTTGAGCACGCCGTCGACGTAGCCGACGGTGGCGAGCCGCCCTTCGAACGCCATCGAGCGCACGCACTCGGCGAAGACCGAGCCGCCGACGGTGTTGACGACGAGATCGACGCCGCGGCCGTCCGTGGCCTTCATCACGGCATCGTGGAAGTCGGGCGCGCGGGTGCACAGGCCCAGGTCCAGTCCCAGGGGCTTCAGGCGGTCGAGCTTTTCCTGCGAGCCGGAGGTGCCGATCACCTTCGCGCCGCGCTCCTTGGCCGCCTGCAGCGAGGCCACACCGACGCCGGAAGAAACGCCGGTGACCAGAACCCACTCGCCCGGGACCAGCCTTCCCTGGGCGAAAAGCATGTCGTGCACCACCAGGAACGTGAGCGGGATCGACGCGGCCTCTTCCCACGAGACATTCGCCGGGACGGCAATCGTCTCGCGCACGTCCATCAGCGCGTACTCGGAGAACGCGCCCGGGCAGCGGCCCATCACGCGGCTGCCCGACCTGGAAGGCGTTGACGCCGGCACCCAGCTTCACGATCTCGCCCGCGCCCTCCATGCCGATGGCCTTGGCCGTTCCCGCCTTCTGCAGGCCGTGCCCGACGATGAACTCGCCGCGGTTCAGGCTCGCCGCGCGCATGCGCACCAGCACCTGCTGCGGTCCCGGCTCGGGTATCGCGGTCTCCCGCAGTTCGATCGTGGCCGCCGCGGCGGTGCTCTGCATCCAGTAGGACTTCAAGCGGTTCCCTTCATGCCCTTGCGACGATGGCGCGGACGGCATCCGCGATGGAAGTGGCTCCGCGCAGCGGCAGGAGCGGACTTCGTCTCGAAGGCGATTGTGCCATCGTTGAATCCCCGGAACATTTCGCTCCAGGCGTCGATCGTGCGCGGGGTGAACCCGCCCTTCGCGAGCGTGGGTGCCCAGTCGGCTTCCGGAACGGCGATCGCCTTGACCGGACGGCCCAGTGCGGCGGCGAAGGCGGATGCGGCGTCGTCGGGAGAGTACGCTTGCGGCCCTTCGAGCTCGACCACGCCGTTCACGACTTGCATCGCGCAATGCCCGGGCAGCGGTGGCCCCGATGTCGGCGGCCGCGACCATGGCGATTGCGCGGCCGGTCGGCGCGAGGAAGCTCGGCAACACGCCCTCGTGCATGGCAGCCCCCGCCACCCACGCCCAGTTCTCCATGAAGTAGGCCGGCCGCAGGAACGCGACGGAGCAGTCGAGGCTGCCCAGCACACGCTCGAAGATGGAGTTGGTGCGGATGTTGCCGTGCCCGGATGCCAGGTGTGCGCCGATGGAAGACAGGACCACGAGCCGCGGCAGGCGCGCTCGCGCGCAGGCCTCGGCAATGTTGTTCGCGAGCCTTTCGGCATGGGAGAACAGGTCCGGCATGGCATAGGCGGGAGGATTGAGCACGAACGCTCCCGCCACGCCTTCGAAAGCCCGCGCGAGAGACGAGGCATCCGTGAGATCCGCCACGGCGACCTGCGCGCCGAGCGCCGCCCAGCGGCTCCCCCTTGGCAGGATCACGCACCACGGCGCGTACCGCGGCGCCCCCGTCCAGCAACGCCCGTGCCGTGGCTCCCCCGGTATTGCCGCTCACGCCGACGATGGCGAACATGGCGTTCATCTCCGTGTCTTGCGCTTCGGCCCGGACAGCACTTCGCGAAGAATGCCCTCGCACGTCTTCGGCGACATGTACTTCGGCACCGGATAGTTCGTGTCCGCCTCCCAGCAGGCCGCGCTCGCCAGTTCCGGGATGTCGGCTTCGCGCAGCGCCTCGAGATGCACGGGGATGCCCACCTCGCGAGCGAGCTTCACGACCGATTCGAGGAACTTCTTCGCCAGCACCGCCGGCCGTTCGCCCGCGGCGCCCAACTTCGCCGCCACGGCGAGGCGCGCCAGCTTCTTCGTGATCGCCGGCGCGAGGAAGCCGAGCACGTGCGGCAGCATGATCGCGTTCGCGAGCCCGTGCGGCGTGTGGTACTTGCCGCCGAGCTGGTGCGCGATGGCATGCACGTAGCCGACGTTGGCCCGGGTGAAGGCGAGCCCCGCGTAGGTCGCGGCCAGCGACATGCGCTCGCGCGCTTCGAGATTCCTCGGACTGCGACAGGCGACCCTGAGGTTCTCGTAGATGAGGCCGACCGCGGCGAGCGCCATCCGGTCCGTGGTCTCGGTCGACCATTGCCCGATGAACGCCTCCACCGCATGGGTGAGCGCATCCATGCCCGTGGCCGCGGTGACCGCGGGCGGCAGTCCGACCATCAGCGCGGGATCGAGTGCCGCCATCGCGGGCACGAGCCGGGTGTCGGCGATCACCAGCTTCGTTCCGGCCTCGGGGTCCGAGATCACCGCGGCCACCGTCACTTCCGAGCCCGTTCCTGCCGTCGTCGGCACCGCATAGAGCGGTGGTGGCGACTTGAGCCCCCGGAAGTAGCCCACGAGCTTGCGCGGGTGCTTCCTGTTGGCGGCCGCATAGCCGATGACCTTGGCGGCATCCATCACCGAGCCGCCGCCGAACGCGACGATCGCGTCGCAGCCGCGCCGCCCGTAGAACGCGATGCCCTTCTCGATGACGGGGATGGGGGCGTCCGCCGTGATCGCGTCGAACACGACGAAGTCCGCGCCGCCCTTCCGGAGCGCCTGGGTGAGCCCCTTCAGCAGGCCCAGCTCGACCACGACGCGGTCGGTCACGATGAGGAGCTTGCGGTGGCCGAAGCCCGCCAATGCCCTGTCCCAGCCGCTTGCTGGAGCCGGGGCCCACCAGCAGCATCGGCTGCGGGATGGGCAGGAGTCCCGTCACCACGCCCGCCGCCTTCATCGCCGTCGACAGCCCGACGGAACGCACCACGTCACCCACGAAGCCCGGCATCTCGATCATTGCTTTCCCCGCGTCAGAAGCCCACGACCCTTGAAGCTTGCCCGAAAGCCTGTGCGCGGGCCACGCCCGCGAGGACAATGGTCGATTTGGATCAAATGGCCGCCGGCAGACTCGGGCAATTTGGCAACAGGAGCACGAAAGGGGCGGGCATGAAGACGGTGGTGGGCATCAGCCTGGGGTCGGGAGCCCAGGACTTCGCGTTCAGGACGCGCTTTCTCGGCAAGCCGCTGGACGTGCGGCGCATCGGCACGAACCACAGCGTGGCCCGGGCGAGGAAGCTCCTCGCGCACTGGGAGAACCACGCGGCGGCCATCGGCATCGGCGTGGCCCGGGACAGCCACACCGTCGGCGAGCAGCGTTTCGTCGAGAAGGAGAGCGAGCGCTTCGCGAGCCTCGTGACCCGGGTGCCCACCACGACCGGAGCGCGCCTGAACGACATCCTGCAGGAGTGGGCCCTGCGCCACGTGCAGTCGCGGCTGGGAGCCTACTTCACCAATGCCCGCGTGCTGTTCTTCTCCGGGTTGAGCAACTACAAGCTGGCGCAGGCCATGGCCGAGTACACGCCGAACCTCGAGTTCGCCGATGCGCTCCTGCAGATGGGCGTGCCGAAGATGCTCACCTCGCTCGACCAGCTCGAGCTCTACGCGAGCGGCGCGCACTACGTGACGGACCGCATCCCGGACGCCGTCATGTCCACGACGGTGGCGAAGGAGTGGACGAAGTTCGTCCTGCGCCGCGCCATGCAGGAGGCGACCGTCGTCGTCGCACCGGTCCACGAGCTGGACGCCTTCGGCCTCGAGGAGCTGGCCGGGAAGACCATCATCACCTCCACCGTCAACGAAAAGCGCATCGCGGACTACCGCAGGAAGGGCGTGCACCTCGTGGTCGACGGCGCGCCCATGGTCAATGGCCACGTGCTCGGCCCGAGCCTGCTGGACGCGATGATCCTCGCCGCGCGCGGCAAGGAGCCGGACGACCTCCTCGAGGACGACTACCTGGAGATCATCACCGGCCTGGCACTCGAGCCGCGCATGATCTACCCCGGCGGCGTCAAGCGCGTGAACCGCTTCGCCTTCGTGATCCATCCCCTGTCGCAGGAGTACTTCAAGAACATCAAGCCGGTGGAGCTCCTCGCGCACGTCTCGCCGCCGATCTTCATGGATGCGCTGGAGAAGGCGATGGCCTGGGCGCCGCCGTTCGTCTATTCGCACGTCACGGGCATCAAGTCGCCCACCGGCGTGGAGGCGGAAGGCTGGCTCATTTCCGTCGGCGGAACGCCGAAGGAGATCATGAACCACAGCCCGGAGTTCACCTACCGGCGCCTGCTCGATGCGGCGCGCGTGGCGAGAAGCCTCGGCGCGCAGATCATGGGCCTGGGCGCGTTCACGAAAGTGGTGGGCGATGCCGGCCTCACGGTGGCCAGGCGCGCGCCGCTGCCCATCACCACCGGCAACAGCTACAGCGCCTCCGGCGCGCTCTGGGCCGCGCACGACGCGATGCTGCGCCTGGGTCTCGTGGCCCCCGGCCCGCGCGGGCAGAAGGTGAAGTTCAAGGCGATGGTGGTCGGTGCAACCGGCGCGATCGGCTCGGTGTGCGCGCGGCTGCTGGCGATGGTGGCCGAGGAGGTCTACATGGTCTCGCCCGAGACCGCCAAGCTCCTCTCGCTCAAGGGCTCGATCCTCAAGGAGACGCCGGACGCGAAGCTGCACCTCGCCTCGAGCACCGACCGCGACATCGCCGGCATGGACATGATCGTCACGGCGACCTCGGGGGCGGGCAAGAGGATCCTCGACATCATGAAGGTGAAGCCGGGTTGCGTGATCACCGACGTGGCGCGCCCGCTCGACCTGCCGGCCGAGGAGGTCGCGAAGCGCCCGGACGTGCTGGTGATCGAGTCCGGCGAGATCCAGCTGCCCGGCAAGGTGTCGATGAAGAACATCGGCCTGCCGCCCAACGTGGCCTACGCCTGCCTCGCCGAGACCATCGTGCTGGCGCTCGAGGGCCGCTTCGAGAACTTCACCGTCGGCCGCAGCATCGAGTGGGAGAAGGTGCGCGAGATCTACCGCCTGGGCATCAAGCACGGCATGAAGCTCGCCGCCATTTCCGGCGTGAACGGGCCGTTCTCCGCGGCCGATATCCGGCGGGTGCGCAAGCTGGCGCTGGCGGCGCGGGCGAAGGCTGCTCGCGCCGTCTCGCGGTGGTCCAAGCCGCGTGCGTTCAGCCTCGCGTGAAGGCGCGGCGAACTACCGGCGCGGCTTCACGTCGGCGGTGACGAAGCCGATTGGCCGCCTGGCCGGCTCGGGAGGCTTCATGAGCTGGCGGATGGCTTCCAGGACTTCCTTGATGGCGTGATCCTGTGCCGCGAGGCGCTTGTCGAGGCGTCCTTCCAGCTCCGCGAATTTCTCGGCCAGTCGGCGATTGTCCGCAAGTACGCGACGAAGCCGAACGAAAGCTCGCATGATCTCGACATTGACGGCGATGGCGGCGGGACTACGTAGTACCGAGGAAAGCATCGCTACGCCCTGTTCGGTGAAGGCGTAAGGTGCGCTTCGCCGCCACCCCTTCCCGGCTTGACATCACAATTTGTGATCTCAAAGACTGCACTTCCTCGGCGTCGAGGCGGAAACAGAAATCGTCTGGAAATCGGTCGATTCCGGACCACGGCCTGGACCAGGGTACGTGTTTCGATGCCGTAGAGCTCGGCAAGTGTCGAATCCAGCATGACGCGCTGGCCGCGAATCAGGACGATGGCGTCAGCCGATCCATGGCGGGCGGTTGGACAAGGGCGCCATGACCAAGAACGCGTGCCGCGCCGGCGTTGACAGGCGTGCCGATTGCGGCCAGGGGATATGCAAAGAACACGGGCGGCGCATGGTGCGCCGCCCGTGTACAAGTTCGGATTAGGAGATGATCAGGGCGCCTTCACGAGATCCACGCGCCGGTTCTTCGCGCGGCCGGCCTCGTCGTCGTTCCCGGCCACCGGGGCCAGCGGACCGACGCCGTAGCCCTTGAGGCGCGCCGCACCGATGCCGTGCGCGCTCACGAGCTCCGCGGCAACGGCCTCGGCGCGCGCCTGCGCCAGGCGCATGTTGTCGTCGACCTTGCCCACCGAGTCGGTGTGCCCGACCACCCAGAGCCTGAGGTTGGCGTCGCCCTTGAGGAGCTTCGCCACTTCGTCGATCGCCGCCTTGGACTCCGGCTTCACCACCGACTTGCCGGTATCGAAGAAGATGCCGTACACCGCGACGTGGCCGGTGGCCTTGAGGTCGTTGGACATCGACAGCGCGTCGGCCACGATGTGCTGCTGCATCGGCTGCTTCTCGATGATGCGCAGCCAGATCTTGCCGTTGCCTTTCATGACCTCCGCCCACGCCTCCTTGCCGTCGACGACGACCTTGCCGTTGACCCAGCGATCCGGATCACGCTCGGCGACCGTCCCGCCGATCTTGGCGAGGGCGTTCTCGTAGTTGCGCACGACGGCCACGCCGCTCGCGTCGGGCTTGCCGCGTTCGAGCTGGTAGGTGATGAAGGTGAACTTGCCTTCCTGCCGGTTCTGCGTCCGGGGATTGGGCATCTTGAAGGCATAGGCGTCGAACTCCACCGTCTTGCAGTCGACGATGTAGAAGTCGGGCATGCGGGTGGGGAAGAGCGGGTGGTCGGCGCAGCCTTTCTTGTCCGACTCGGCGGTGGCGGCCGCCGCGAACCCCAGCGAGAGCGCCAGCAGGGCGCACGAGACTTTCCGGTTCATGTGGCTATCCTCTTGATGGACGAGGGAATACACCGGAAAGGCTAGCGCCCGGCTGCGTGGCCGGTTTTGCTCTGGCGCAGAGGTTGCGCGGAAATCGTGGCGGCGGGGCTTACCATGGCGGCGTGCAGGGCGACACTCCTCCCTTCGAAGCCGGCACAAGGAGCGTCACGCCGGGTGCGGTTGCAGGCGTGGGCGCCTTCGCCGCCATCTGCCTCCTCTGCCACCTGGCATGGGGATGGGTGCCGCTCCTGGACAGCGCCAACCTCGCGCTGCACGAAGCGGGACATCCCCTGGTGGGCATCGTGAGCGGCACGCGCCGCCGTCTACGGCGGGACGCTGTTCCAGCTCGCGTTTCCGGTCGCGGTGGTGTGGCACTTCCATCGCGCCGGGCACGCGGCGGGTGCCGCGGCGGGCATGGTGTGGCTCGCCGAGAACCTGCTCAACGTGGCGCGCTACATGGCCGATGCGCGCCGGCAGGAACTGCCCCTCGTGGGCGGAGGGGATCACGACTGGGCGGAGATCTTCTCGCGCTGGCACGTGCTGGGAGCGGATACCTTCATCGCGGGAGCCACGCGACTGGCGGCCGTCGGGTTGATGGCGGGAACACTGGTGTGGCTGTACCGGAGGTGGATGAAGGGACGCTACCCGGTGAACGAAGGGGACGCTACCCTTTACTGGGTAGCGTCCCCTTCATCCCACGGCGCCGGCGACGGGCGCTAGATCACGACCAGGCGGCGCCCGGGGTAGTCGATGACGAACCTGCGGTCCTTGAAGAGGCTGATGCCGATCGTGCCGCGGCGCTCGTCGTCCACGGCGTTCGGCGAGGCGGAGTAGACCGGGCTCGCGACCTGGATCGTCGTGTTGCCGAGCGTCGACGGCAACGGCCGGCCCCGCGCGTTCCTCGCGCGTGCCGTTCACGTAGCACGACTTGCGCACCGCCCCGTCGACCGGCATCGCGATGGCAGGATGGCTGCCGGCCACGAGCGTGAGCGCGCGGTTCATCCCGATGTCCACGTTCATGCGGGTCGCGATCTCCTCGCCGCTGGCGAGCGTGAGCCGCGCATCGATGAAGGGATGCCCGCGGCCGAATGTCACCGGCAGCGACGATGCGCCATCGGGTGCGCGCCAGGTCCCCGGTTCGTGGAACCGGACGCGCTTGGCGACCGGATCGATCTCCACGACGAAGCGCCGGAAGAGGTCCGCCCCGATGACGCCCGCGAAGCCGATCGCGTCGAAGCGCTCGCGGCAGGGCATCGACTTCTCCGGGACGACGATCGCGGAGAGCCCGGCGAGCTCGATCGCGCCGAAGGCGACGTGGAAATCGCGCCCGATCACGCCGACGGGCGTGGCGGGATGGTCCGGGTCGCCCAGCGGCCGGGCCTTGCTGGTATCGAGCCCCAGCGCAACGGTGCGGGGGCCGTCGATCAGCACGCTCACCGGAGCGCCCGTGTCGAGGATGAAGTCCACGTCCGCCTTGCCGTTGACGCGGCCCGTGAGGATCACGAGGCCGCCCTTGGCTTCGCGGTAGGCGAGCTCGACCGGCAGCGCCCGGCCACGGCCACTTTCGGAGGCGGGAATCCGAACAGGGCGAGATGGGCGTCGCAGCCGGCGAGGGCCAGCGCAACGCCGGCCAGGACCATCATCCGGACTATCCAGACTTTCATCGCCAAGTCTCCCGTCGAGCCGAATGGGAGGTAGGACGACGCGGCGCGGGCGCCTGGATTCAGCTCCCGGCGGTGCGCAGGTGGGCGGCGAGCTGGTCGTAAGTGCCGCCGAAGCCGCCTTCCATCGACTTGTAGCCCGCCTTGAAGACGCGGCGCTCGTCGTCGCTTGCGTTGATGGGGGCGCTGCGCAGGGTGAGCGTGGTGCCGCCCGCCTGCGCCGCGAAGCTCGCCATCACCAGCATCTCGAGCGGCCACTCCAGGCTCGCGGGATGACGCGTGAGGCCGCCCTGTGCGTCGGAGAAGGAGTTCACCCAGACGATGCGGCGCTGCGGGATGATCTCGCGGTAGACGAAGCGGCCCCACATCTCCTGGCCGCCGGGCGTGCGCAGGCCGTAGTGGAAGAGGCCACCGGGCCGCAGGTCGACCGTGGCGTGGTGCACGGCAAAGCCCTTCGGGCCCCACCATTGCCGCAGGTGCCCGACCTCGGTGTGCGCCCTCCACACCAGGTCGAGGGGTGCGTCGAAGCGGCGCGTGATGACGAAGGCATCCTGCAGCGCCAGGTGGTCGCGCAGGCGCGCCACGTGGCCGCGCAGCCCCTCGAGCGCGCCGTGCTTCTCGATCACGAAGTCGCGCGCCTCGTTCGAGGGGAAGCGCATGCGCATCGTGAGCCGCGTCCGGTCCCCCTCCGCGGCAAACGTGACTTCGACCTCGAAGTTAATGTCCTTCGTCTCGCCGTCCCCGCCGTGCCTGTAGGCGAGGCGTGCGGGAGCCTCGACCGCCAGGAACGTGATGATGTTCTCGTAGTCGGTGCCGTCGGGGCCGTGCATCACGAAGCGCCACTCGCCGCCGGGCTTTATCTGCGCGCGGCGGGTCGTGGTGGTGAAGCCCGCCGGCCCCCACCACTGCTCGAGATGGCTCGTGTCCGTCCACACCTTGAAGACGAGTTCGCGCGGCGCGTCCAGCAGGCGCTCGGCGAAGATCTCGCGATCCGCGAGCGTCCGTCGTTTCGGCCTTCCCCAGGTCACTTCTTGCGTCCACGTTTCTTCTCCTTTGCCTGCAGTTCACGAAGGTAGTGCTCCAGGCCGTCCAGCCGCTCTTCCCAGAGCTGGCGGTAGGCCTCGAGCCAGTCGGTCGCCGACTTGAGCGGCGCGGGCTCCAGGCGGCACGGCCGGTACTGCGCCTCGCGTCCGCGCGAGATGAGCCCCGCGTTCTCCAGCACCTTGAGGTGCTTGGTCACCGCCGGCAGGCTCATGGCGAAGGGCCCGGCCAGCTCGGTGACGGTGGACTGGCCGCTCGCCAGGCGCGCGAGGATGGCGCGCCGCGTGGGATCGGCGAGGGCGGCGAAGGTGGCGCTCAGGCGGTCGGCGGGCATGACGTAGGCAACCAGAAGGTTAATTAACCAAATGGTAAACTACGCTCCGTACCGCGTGTCAAGCGCGAGGGAGCTGAAGGGGACGCTACCCTTCACTGGGTAGCGTCCCCTTCTATACCCTTCTTCAGGGCGGCGCGACGATCGCCACGGCGCGCGGGGCGAGGCGCTCCAGGGCGGCCTGCAAGGCCTCCGGCTGGCTGTCGCGAACGATCTCGAGCTTGCCGCGCCCGTCCAGCCGGCGCAGCAAGTCGCCGGCCTTTTCGCACCACGAGCCGGCGACCGCGAGATCGTCGCCCACGACGAGGATCGTGAAGCCGTCGCCCACGGCGGACGCGAGCGACGCCACGAGGCCGATCGCCTGTTCCGGAGGCACGGCCACCGGGCAGATCGCCGCCAGTGGCCCGCGATACCGGCCGGATGGCGGCAGCACGAGCAAGGTGGTGGGTGCATCGCGCGCGAGACGCAGGTCCCCGGGGCCCAATCGCGCCACGCCCACGACGGTGAGGTCCGCGTTGCCGGACGCCGCGAGCAGTTCGCCGGACAGGCAGCCGTGGACGGCGAACTGTCCGGCCGCGACCGCTGCGACCACGTCCAGCCGCAGCATCAGGTGGCGCACGTTCGCGGCCGGGATGATGACCGCCTGTCGGCCGGTCAGCCCGCGCGCCTTGCACAGGTCGAAGAAGCCCTCGATCTTCTCGTTCACGCCGCCGATCGCCTGCACGTCGCCGTGCTGGTTGACCGAGCCGGTCATGGCGAGCGATTGGCGGATGGGGGCGTCGGCGAGCGCGGAGAGCAACGCGCACAGCTCCGCGCAGGAAGCGCTGTCGCCCTCGACGCCGCCGTAGTTCTGCTCGAAGACCAGGGTGGCGGAGAGCGACAGCGGCCGGTCGGTGGAATAGCGGCCGGCGAGGAAGCCGGAGAGGATCATCACGCCCTTGGAGTGCAGCGGCCCGCCCAGCTCCGCCTCGCGCTCGATGTCCACGACGCCGCCGCTGCCCAGGCGCACGCGCGCGGTGATGCGGCTGGGCATCCCGAACAGGTAGTCGCCGAGCTGCACCACCGACAGCCCGTTCACCTGGCCGACGCGCTCGCCGTCGGTGGCGATGAGGAGCGTGCCCTTCTGCATCTCCTCGCGCAGGCGCTCGCGGATGCGCGACTGCCGCGCTTCCCGCGCCGCGATGGCGCGATCCACGTCGGCCGCCTCGATGCGCACGTGACCGGCGGCGTTGGCGTGGAAGTCGGATTCGCGCAGGATGTCCGCCAGGTCGCGCATGGCCACCGACAGGCGCCCGGAATCGCCGGCGGTGCGTGCTCCGTTCTCGATCAGCCGCGCGACTGCGGAACGATCGAGCGTGCGCGAGCTTCTCGCTGCGTGCGATGGTCGCGATCACGCGCGCATAGAGCAGGTCGCTCTCCGGCGTGCGCTCGATGTCCTCCTCGAAGTCCGCCGCCACCTTGAAGAGCTGCGCGAACTCGGGGTCGTAGGCGTGCAGGAGGTAGTAGATGAGCCGCTCGCCCACCAGGACGACCTTCAGGTCGTACGGGACCTGCTGCGGCTGTCGCCCCGATCACCTGGCGATTGAGTTCGCGCACCTTGCGCTGCGCCTCGCGGCGCATCTGCGGCACCTCGTGGATCGCCTTCGCGAGCTCCGCCTCCAGCGCGGCGATGGCGCCCTGGATGCGCTTCTGCTTCGCCTCCGACAGGGCGTGGAACTCGTCGGGGCCCATCACCTTGTCCTTCTGCATCGGCGCGAAGCCGAAGCCGCCGGGCGTGCGCACCAGCGCGATGCCCTTGCCGCGCGCCTTCTCGCCCACCGCCTCGATCACCTTCTCGTGCTGCTGCTCGAACTCGCTCTCGATCTCCTGCAGGCGGGTACGGTATTCGTCGGTCTCGAAGGCGCCGGGGATGCCCGTGCGCAGGTCCTCGACGAGCCGCTGCAGGTCCTTCCTGAAGCGGCCGGCGCTGCCGGCTGGAAGCTCGAGCGCCTGCGGCTGGTCCGGCGCGGCGAAGTTGTAGACGTAGCACCAGTCCGACGGCGTGGCCCGCTGCGGCGCGCGCTGCTCGAGGTAACGGCGGACGATGGAGTGGCGCCCGATCCCCTCGGGCCCCATCGCGTAGAGGTTGTAGCCGTCGCGCTCCATGCCGACGCCGAACTGGATCGCCTCGACCGCACGCGACTGGCCGAGGACGTCGGAAAAGTCTTCCAGCTCGTCGGTGCTGGCGAAGGGAAGTCCGCCCGGGTCGCAGGTGCGGCGCAGCGCCCCTGCCGCCAGGGCCTGCAAGGTCATGGGGTTCGACATCGCGGATGGCTCCGAATCCCAGTTTCCGCCCGGCCGCCCCGCGGCTGTTGATGCGCATCAAGCACGGCGGCCGGCCCGGATGAAGGGGACGCAACCCAGCGGGTGCGCCGTAGGGTAGCGTCCCGTTCATCGGCAGTAGGATGGCTACCGGTCCTTCAACCCGACGAGGTCAATGCCATGGTCCTGCTCGAATTCTCGATGTCCCCCTTCGACAAGGGGGAAAGCGTGGGCCAGTACGTGGCCCGCTCCCTGGACATCATCGACCGCAGCGGCCTGCCGTACCAGCTCACGCCGATGGGAACGATCATCGAAGGCGAATGGGACGAGGTGATGGGTGTCGTCACGGCCTGCTTCGAGAGGATGCGGCAGGACTGCAACCGCGTCTCGACGTCGATCCGGATCGACTATCGCGCCGGGCCGGGCGGGCGCCTGAAGAGCAAGATCGCCAAGGTCGAGAGCGAGCTCGGGCGCAAGCTTTCCACCTAGCCTGAACTGCGCGGCCGCGGCTTCGGCTTCGGGTACTGCACGAACTTCGCCACACGGCTCTCGAAGGGGTCGCGGCGCGACAGCGCGGGGATCTGCCGGCGCGTGACCAGCGGGTAGTGGCGCAGCCCCAGCAGGGTGTCGTGGACATCCCAGCACGCCTCCTTCGGCGTCACCCAGAGGTCGGTGTCGACGCGCCGCATGTCGAAGGCGACCGAGTAGCTGCGCAGCGTGTGGCGGCCCTTCCGGTCGCAGTACTCGTGGAAGTAGGAGAGGGCCAGCTCGCGCAGCGTGCGGTAGATCGGATCGCGATGGCGCAGCACCGCCCCGTTCGTCTTGGAAATGGCGCCCCAGTACCGGCCCTTGCGGTAGACGGCGATGCAGTGCGGGTAGTCCGAGATGTCGCAGTCGAGGTGCACGATGAGCGGCGGCCTGCCCTGGACCCACAGCGCGCAGGCGGCGACGAACGCGCCCTCGAGACAGTGCGCGCGGCGCTGCCGCAGCACCTCGCGCGCGGAAAGCAGCGTCTCGCCGCCGAGTTCGTGGTTGGCCGGGATGCGGTTCACGAATGCCTGGATCTTCGGCGCGGTGTCGAGCCGCTCGAGCGCGGCGAACTGGCGGCGCGTGAGGCCCAGGTCGGCGCGGCTGGCACGGCGGCGGTGACGCAGAAGTGCCATCGGAATGCGGCCTCCGCTTCGGGGATGTGCGGCGCCCGGCGCGCCGGGGTACGTCCTCAGGCCGCGCGGCCGATGATCTGCGCGGTGGCGATCAGCTCTTCCAGCAGCGCCAACGCGGCGACACCGGACATGGCGTAGGGATCGAGCGCCTGCTTCTCGCAATACTTGAGGAGCGTGGACGGGTTCACCTTGGCGAGGTTCACCTGGCCCATGGTCCAGCCGGCGAAGCGGCGCTCGCTGACCTCCTCGTAATGCAGCAGCACCACGTCGCGGTGGCGCTCGTCGCGGACGATCTCGTTGTAGAGCTGGTTCACGGCCGCGCGCCCGCCTTCCAGCACCTGCATGAAGACCTCGCCGCTCTGGCACAGGATCCCGGTGATGCCGAGCTCGGGGTTGTGCTTGCGCGACTGTTGCAGGATCGCCTCGATCACTTCCGGGGCGACGGGCTTCGCCGAGCGGCTGGCGTAGAGGAGTCTGACGAGCATCGGGGCCTCCTAGGCGTTCTTTCTCTGCAGCAGGGCGAGGAACTCGCGGCGCAGGTTGGCATCCTTCAGGAAGGAGCCGCGCATCACGCTGTTGATCATCTTCGAGTCGGTGTCCTTGACGCCGCGCCACTGCATGCAGAAGTGGTCGGCCTCCATCACGAGCGCCAGGCCGTCGGGCTGCATGCGCTCCTGCAGCAGGTCCACGAGGCGCGTCACCGCCTCCTCCTGGATCTGCGGGCGGCTCATCACCCAGTCGCACAGGCGCGCGTACTTGGAGAGCCCGATCAGGTTGGAGTGCTCGTTGGGCATGACGCCGATCCAGACCCGCCCGATGATCGGGCACAGGTGGTGGGAGCAGGCGCTCCTCACCGTGATCGGACCCACGATCATCAGCTCGTTCAGGCGCTCGACGTTCGGAAACTCGGTGACGGGCGGGATGGGCATGTAGCGGCCGCGGAAGACTTCCGTCAGGTACATCTTCGCCACGCGCCGGGCGGTGCCCTGCGTGTTGTGGTCGCTGACGGTATCGATCACCAGGCTTTCCAGCACGTGCTGCATCTTCGCCTCGACCTCGGCGAGGAGCTCCGGCATTTCCCCGGGCTCGATGTACTTCGAGATGTTGTCGTTGGCGTGGAAGCGCTCGCGCGCCTGGCGCAGGCGTTCGCGGATCCTCTGCGAGACGGGTATGGCGGGCGCGTCCGGCGGTGGCGGTGCTGCGGTCTTGCGTTCTTTCATGGGTTGTCGCGCGAGGGAGCGATCCGGGCCCCTATCGTAACCGGACGAACGGGCGCGAAGTGAGGTTTTCCTGATGCAACCGGGGTTCCCGCCGTTGCGCTGGCGCACAGAATAGGGCAACGCGGTTTCGGGAGAGCAGGGCGTGAGCCCCGTGAAGTGGTCGTTCCTCGATGCGACTTGCCGGTGGGCCAATTTCGCCACGGATGCGACGTGGTCGCAGGCCGCGGGGCGCATCACCATCGAGCGGCTGCAGGCGGACCGCCTTGCGCGCCTCCTCGCGTGGACCCCGCGCCACTCGCGCTTCTACGCCGGGCGCTGGGGAAAGGTCCCCCGCCGCGACCTGCGCCTGACCGACCTGCCGCCCGTGCACAAGGCGGAACTCATGGCGCGCTTCGACGACTGGGTGACCGACCCGGCCATCACGCTGCGGGGGGTCGAGGAGTTCACCGCAGACCTCGCGCGCGTCGGCCAGCCCTACCTCGGCCGCTACGCGATCTTCTCGAGTTCCGGCACGACCGGCGTTCCGGGGCTGCTGGTGCAGGACCCGGATTCGCTCGCCGTCTACGATGCGCTCGGCGCCACGCGCCTGGGTGCGCTGGCGCCGGCCTGGAACTGGAACCAGGCCTTTGCCGGGCACCGCTATGCCCTCATCGCCGCAACCGAAGGCCACTTTGCCGGCGTCGTCGGGTGGGAGCGCCTGCGCGCGCTGCATCCCTGGTTCGAGGCCAATGCGCGGGTCTTTCCGGTCACGGCATCGATCCGCGAGATCTGCACGGAACTGGAGCGCTTCCGGCCGACGGTGATCGCCTCCTATGCGACGGTGCTGCGCGCGCTGGCCCACGAGAAGGACGCCGGGCGGCTGGAGGTGGAGCCATCCGTCCTCTGGTATGGCGGCGAGTGGCTGGCACCCGTGGCGCGCGACCACATCGAGCGCGCCTTCGGGTGCCGCGTCGCCGGCGACTACGGGGCGTCCGAGTTCATCAACATCGCCTTCGAGTGCGAGCGCGGCGCGCTGCACCTGAACGACGACTGGGTGGTGCTCGAGCCCGTGGACGAGGACTACCGCCCGGTGCCGCCGGACACGCCATCGGCCTCGGTGCTGCTCACCAACCTGGCCAACCGCGTGCAGCCCCTGATCCGCTACGAGCTGGGCGACAGCGTCACGCTGGTCTCCCGGCCCTGCGGCTGCGGGCGACCGTTCCCCGTGATCCGCGTGGATGGACGCCGCGACGAGATCCTGCGCCTGCACGATGCACGGGACCACGAGGTGCCGGTGCTGCCGATGGCGCTCTGCACCGCCGTGGAGGAGGGCGCCGGCGTGCACCGCTTCCAGGTCGTGCAGACGGGGCCGCGGGCGCTGCGCGTGCGCGTCGAGCCGCCATCGCGGCGGCCGGACATCAAGGCGCGGGTGAAGGACGTGCTGACGCAGTTCCTCGCCCGCCAGGGCCTGACGGGCATCGCGACGCGCATCGACATCGGCAAGGTCGCCGCCCACCCCGTGAGCGGAAAGTTCCGCCAGGTGTGGCGCGAAAAGCCGCACCACGCCTGAGCCGCGCGAGCGCTCACCTCGTCCAGGTGGCGCGCACGAGGTTCTCGTCCGACTCGTAGCGCACCTTGAGGTTGCCGTCGTAGGCCGCGCGCACCGCGTTGCCGATGGCGCGCGCGAGGTGGTTGCCGGTGGTGGTGATCTCGAGGGCCTCCTTGCGCTCGCCGATGGCCATCACCCGCTCCAGCGGATGCTCGGCCTTCTCGTGCGCTTCGCGGGCCTGCACCAGAAGCTTCAGCTCGTCACGGTGCTCGGCGACGAACGGCCCTTTCAGCGTCACGTAACCGCCCGGAAAGTGGTCATGGATGCGCAGGCAGGCCGGGCAGGTCATCGCAGACCGCGTCCTTCGGGGTCGGTCCCCAGGCCCAGCGGCCCTTGTGGAACACGACGCCGCACTCCGTGCAACGCGCATCGCGCCCCGGCTTCTCGACGTCGAGGTAGGGGTCCGCGTGGCGCGGCGCATAAAGCGTTTCGTGGCGTACTTCGTTGTGGCGATGGGGGGTGGTTTTCATCGCTTTCTCCCTTGGGAAGGGTCCCGAGACCAATGTAACCCCCGGCTGCGGCCCGAAACTTGCCGGGGATCAACCGCGCGCCAGTTAGGTCCGTCATCGGGCCGGCACCCGGTTCGGCTAGACTCGCCCCTGCCCCAAAACCTGCCCGGTTCGCCCGACGGACCGCCCACGCCCGACCATGGCCGCCCGCCCTGCCGCCCTCGGATTCATCTTCGCCCTCGTGGTGGTGGACGTGATCGCCATGGGGGTGGTGATCCCGGTGCTGCCGAAGCTGGTGGAGGCCTTCGAGGGTGGCGACACCGCGCGGGCGGCCGAGGTCTACGGCGTCTTCGGCACCGCCTGGGCGCTGATGCAGTTCCTGTTCATGCCGATCCTGGGCGCGCTCTCGGACCGTTACGGACGCCGGCCGGTGATCCTCATTTCCTGCTTCGGGCTGGGCCTGGACTATTTCCTGATGGCGCTCGCGCCGAACCTCGCCTGGCTCTTCGTGGGGCGCGTCATCTCGGGGATCACGGCGGCGAGCTTCTCCACGGCGTTCGCCTACATCGCCGACGTCTCGGCGCCGGAAAAGCGCGCGGCCGCCTTCGGCATGGTCGGGGCGGGCTTCGGGCTCGGCTTCACGCTGGGGCCGGCGCTGGGCGGCGTCCTCGGCGGCGTCGATCCGCGCCTGCCTTTCTGGGTGGCGGGAGCGCTCACGCTCGCCAATGCCGCCTATGGCTACTTCGTGCTGCCGGAATCGCTGCCCGTGGCGAAGCGCTCCGCGTTTTCCTGGAAGCGTGCCAACCCGGTGGGCTCGCTGCGGCTGCTCAGCTCGCACCGGGAGCTGTACGGCATCGCGGCGGTGCTGTTCCTCATGCAGCTCTCGCATGTCGTCTTTCCCGCGGTGACCGTGCTCTACATGGGCTACCGCTACGGCTGGGGCGAGATGGCGGTGGGACTCGTCCTCGCCGGGGTGGGCGTGTGCTCGATGATCGTGCAGGGCGGGCTGATCCGGCCGGTGGTGAAGCGCATCGGCGAGCGCAACGCCCTCGGGGCGGGGCTCGCCCTCGGTGCGGTCGGCATGTCGATCTACGGCCTGGCGCCGACGGGGACGATCTTCCTCATGGGCATCCCGATCATGGCGCTGTGGGGACTCGCCGGCCCCTCGGCGCAGGCGATCATGAGCCGGCGCGTGAGCCCCTCCGAGCAGGGGCAGCTGCAGGGCGCGAGTTCGAGCCTGCAGGCGATCACCGGCATGATCGGCCCCACGCTCTTCACCCAGGTCTTCGCCTGGTCGATCACCGACCGCGGCCCCGGCCTGCACCTGCCGGGGGCGCCGTTCCTGGTGGCCGCGGTGATGCTGGTGCTGGCCGGCGCCCTCGCGTGGTGGGTGACGCGCCCGCAGGCGTAGCGGCCCGCGGTCACGATGCTAGACTTTCCGCCATGAAGCGCGTGGCGTACTCCTCACCCATCCACGACGCGCTTCGGGTCGGCCCGAGCCCGATCACGGGCCGGGGACTCTTCGCCGGCTGCCGCATCCGCAGGCGCGCGAAGATCGGCGAGTTCGAGGGCGAGGTCATCCCGATCGCGGAAGCGCGGCGGCGGGCGGCCAGGCTCAAGATCGTCGCGATCGTGGAGCTGGAGCGCAAGGCGATCGACGCGCGCGGCATGCGCACGGGCTTCCGCTTCATCAACCACTCCTGCGCGCCCAACACGTTCATGCGCAGGACGCGGGAGCGCGCCGAGTTCTATGCGCTGCGCGACATTGCCGCAGGCGAGGAGCTCACCGTGGACTACGAGGACAGCCACCACGAAGGGCGGCTCGGTGCCGCTGCGGCGCCGCGCGCTGCCGCGGGTGGATCTAGCGTGCGGCATCGCCGTGGCGCCGCGCTGATGCTCCTGGTGGCGGCCGCGCTTTTCCATGCCGCCGCGCCTGCGCAACAACCGGTGGAACCCGCGTCGCCCCAGGCGGAGCCCGCGCCGCCACCGGCCAGGCGCGCGCGACCCGCCCAAGGGAGACGAAACGCGCAAGGAGGGCGCGGCCACGCGCGTCGAGTCGCTCGAGATCACCGAGAAGCGCTCGACGACCAGCGAGCGGCGCGATTCCACCGCCGCCAAGATCGTCATCGGCCGCGAGGAGATCGAGCAGTACGGCGACACCAACCTGGGCGACGTCATGCGCCGGCTCCCGGGCGTCACGCAGGGCGGCCGACCGGGCCGCGGCGGACCGGTGCGCATGCGCGGCATGGCGGGAGGATTCACGCAGATCCTCATCAACGGCGAGCGCATCCCGCCGGGCTTCTCGATGGAGGACATCGCGCCCGAGCAGGTGGAGCGCATCGAGATCCTGCGCGCGCCGACGGCGGCAACCGGCACGCGCGCGATCGCCGGCACCATCAACATCATCCTGCGCGAGGCGCTGCGCGAGCGGCGCAACGACGTCCGCGCCGGCGTGCAGGAGGAGAACGGCCGCTACTCGCCCAATGCCTCCTATTCGCGCAACGACTCGCTCTCCGAGACCGGCAGCTACAACCTGACGCTGTCGGCGAACCGGCGCGACCTCGCCAACGACGGCGTGGTCGAGACCACGTTCACCGACATCCCCACCGGCACGGTCACCCTGGCCCAGAGCAACGTCATCGCCTCGACCTCGCTGAACGAGAGCCTCTTCGCCACCTCGCGCTTCCAGTGGCGCCTGGGCGCCCGGCGAGCAGTTCAGCCTGCAGCCCTTCATCGTGGCGAGCAACAATCACAGCGACAGCCGCGGCCGCCTCACGCAGGCGGTCGGCACGGCGCCTTACGACAGCAGCGCGTCGAGCTCCGACAGCCGGTTCCGCAATGCGCGCTTCACGACGCAGCTCAGCCGCCGCCTCGACCCCGAGACCACGGTCGAGCTGCGCGGCGGGGCGGGCATCTTCACGGTGGACGTGGCGACCGTGCAGGACCAGTTCGACGCGGCCGGCAACCGCACGCTCACGGCAGGTCGCCAACAACGACATCCGCGACATTTCCTGGAACGTGGCCGGCAAGGTGGCGCGGCGCTGGGCCGAAATGCACACCTTCACCACGGGCGCGGAGTGGGAGCAGGGCACGCGCAAGGAGAAGCCGCTCACGCTCCTGAACGGCGAGCCGCAGCTGGAGGAGTTCGGCACCGACCTCGACGTGCAGGTGCGGCGCGCTGCGCTCTACCTCCAGGACGAGTGGGACCCGAACCCGAACTGGTCGACCTCGCTCGGGCGTGCGCTGGGAGGCGATCGACACGCGCAGCGACCTGGAGGCCAACCCCGTGCGCAACCGCAGCAGCGTGGTCAACCCGCTCGCGCACGTGGTGTGGCGGTTCGACGCGCCGCGGCGCGACCAGGTGCGCGCGAGCCTCACGCAGAGCTACCGCCCGCCGACCACGCAGAACCTGGTGGCGCGCCCGCGCCTGAACACGCTCTACCCGGTGCCGGGACCGAACACGCCGACCAGCCCGGACATCGCGGGCAACGCGAGCCTCAAGCCGGAGATCGCCAACGGCCTGGAACTGGCCTACGAACGCTACCTCGCGTCGGGCGGCGTGCTGTCGGCGAATCTCTTCACGCGGCGGGTGAGCGACGTGATCCGCAGCGTGACGGCACTCGAGGAGGTCTCGTGGTCGGCGAGCCCGCGCTGGGTGACGCGGCCGCAGAACCTGGGCAACGCGATGACGAGCGGCATCGAGCTCGACGGCAAGGCCAACCTGCGCGAACTGTTCGCGGACGCGCCGGCCGTCAACGTGCGCGCCAACTTCTCGGCCTTCCGGTCGCGGGTGGACGAGGTTCCCGGCCCGGACAACCGCCTCGCGGGCCAGCCGGACATGACCGGGAACCTCGGCGCGGACTACCGCTTCCGCGGCTGGCCGCTGTCCGTCGGCGGCTCGGTCAACTGGACGCCGGCCTACGACATCCGCCTCACCGCGGAACAGCTCGAGCGGCTGCGGCGCAAGGTCGTGACCGATGCCTACCTGCTGTGGCACGTGGACAGCGGCACCCGGCTGCGCCTGTCGTTCACCGCCACCGACCCGCGCGACTTCCAGACCCACAACATCTTCGTCACCGGCAACGAGCAGCAGTCGGTCGTGGACACGCGCAAGGGTTACCTGGTGACGGCGCTGCGGCTGGAAATGCGGCTCTAGCGGGGTCGCGCGGCACGGAGGAAGATCAATGGATGGAAAAGCCGACATGAACCCACGCCCGCCGCTCACCATCCGCATGCATGCGGACGACAACGTGGCCATCGTCGCCAACGACGGCGGCCTGCCTGCCGGCACCGTGCTGCCCGCGGGCGTTCCCGGCGCCGGGGTCGCGCTCCTCGAGAAGATTCCGCAGGGCCACAAGGTGGCGCTCGTCGACATCGCCCGGGATGCGGTCGTGCGCCGCTACGGCGTGCCCATCGGCTACGCGCTGCGCGACCTTCCCGCGGGAAGCTGGGTGCACGAGCGCGTGCTGCGCATCCCCGCGGCCCGCGCCCTGGAGGGCCTGCCGATGGCCACCGTGCGGCCGCCCGCCGCGGCGCCGCTGACCGGGTACACCTTCGAGGGCTTTCGCAATGCCGACGGGTCCGTGGGCACGCGCAACATCCTCGCCATCACCACCACCGTGCAATGCGTGGCCGGCGTGGTGGCGCAGGCGGTGGCGCGCATCAAGGCACGAGCTGCTGCCCGCGTTCCCGTTCGTGGACGACGTGATCGGCCTCGAGCACACCTACGGCTGCGGAGTCGCCATCGACGCGCCCGACGCGGTGATTCCCATCCGCACGCTGCGCAACATCTCGCTCAACCCGAACTTCGGCGGCGAGCTGCTGGTGGTGAGCCTGGGCTGCGAGAAGCTGCAGCCCGACCGGCTGCTGCCGCCGGGCTCGTTCCCGATCGTCGACGAACGCGACGCGAGCCTGGGCCCCGAGACGATCTGCCTGCAGGCGGAACACCACGTCGGCTTCCTGTCGATGCTGGACGACATCGTGGCGAGCGCCAGGCCGCACCTCGAGCGCCTGAACGCGCGCCGGCGCGAAACCATTCCGGCCAGCGAACTGGTGGTCGGCGTGCAGTGCGGCGGCAGCGACGCCTTCTCGGGATTCACCGCCAATCCGGCGGTGGGGTTCGCGGCCGACCTGCTGGTGCGCGCCGGCGCCACCGTGATGTTCAGCGAGAACACCGAAGTGCGCGACGCCGTGGAACAGCTCACCAGCCGGGCCGCCTCGGCCGAGGTCGCGGAGGCCATCGTGCGCGAACTGGGCTGGTACGACCGCTACCTGGAGCGCGGCCGGGTCGATCGCTCCGCCAACACCACGCCGGGCAACAAGGCCGGGGGACTGGCCAACATCGCCGAGAAGGCGATGGGCTCGATCGTGAAGAGCGGCACGGCGCCGATCGCGCACGTGCTGCCGCCCGGGCGAAAAGCTCAAGCCCGGGCAGCGCGGACTGGTGTTCGCCGCCACGCCGGCGAGCGACTTCATCTGCGGCACGCTGCAACTGGCCGCCGGCATGAACCTGCACGTGTTCACCACCGGCCGCGGCACTCCCTACGGCCTTGCCGAATGCCCGGTCATCAAGGTCGCGACGCGAACCGACCTCGCGCGGCGCTGGCACGACCTGATGGACGTGAACGCCGGCAAGGTGGCAGACGGCGAGGCCACGATCGAGGAGCTGGGCTGGGAACTGTTCCGCCTGATGCTGGATGTGGCCAGCGGCCGCAAAAAAACGTGGGCCGAGCACTGGAAGCTGCACAACGCGCTGGTGCTGTTCAACCCGGCGCCGGTGACCTGACCTTCGGCCCGGGCAGAGGGCATCGGCTTCGGTTCCGGTGCGCGACTGTTGATCCATGACAAGCCCCGGCCGCAACGGCCTGCGAATGATAGGGATACCATCCAGGGGGCGCGGGCTGCGCCGAAGGAGTTGTCCATGCCGCAGGCATCCGCCATCAACGCCGCAAGGGGCGCACCGACCGTCACGGAGTTTCGCGTCGTCCCGGTCGCCGGGCACGACAGCATGCTGCTCAACCTGAGCGGCGCCCACGGCCCGTACTTCACGCGCAATGTCGTCGTCGCGAAGGACAGCGCCGGAAACACGGGTGTGGGCGAAGTGCCGGGTGGCGAAAAGATCCGCAGCACGCTCGAGGACGCGCGCCCGCTCGTGATCGGGCAGCCGGTGAGTTCGTACAACCGCGTGCTGCAGGAGATGCGGCGCCGGTTCGCCGACCGGGACGCGGGCGGGCGGGGACTCCAGACCTTCGACCTGCGCACCGCGATCCACGCGATGACGGCCGTCGAGAGCGCGATGCTCGACCTCCTGGGGCAGTTCCTGGGCGTGCCTGTCGCGGACCTGCTGGGCGAAGGCCGGCAGCGCGATCGCGTGCTGGTGCTGGGCTACCTGTTCTACGTGGGCGATCGCGGCCGCACCGACCTTCCGTACCGCAGCGAGCCGGATGCTTCCCACGACTGGTTCCGCCTGCGCAACGAGAGCGCGATGGATGCGCAAAGCGTGGTGCGGCTGGCCGAGGCCGCGCACGCGCTCTACGGGTTCAACGACTTCAAGCTGAAGGGTGGCGTGCTGCGCGGCGAGGAGGAAGTGGAAGCCGTTCGTGCCCTGCACGAGCGCTTTCCGGGCGCGCGCATCACGCTCGATCCGAACGGCGGCTGGCTCCTCAAGGACGCGATCCGCCTGTGCCGGGACTTGAAGGGCGTGATGGCGTACGCCGAGGATCCCTGCGGCGCCGAGGAGGGCTTCTCGGGCCGCGAGGTGATGGCGGAATTCCGGCGCGCCACCGGGCTTGCCGACCGCCACCAACATGATCGCCACCGACTGGCGCCAGCTGGTGCACGCGCTGCAGCTGCAGGCGGTCGACATCCCGCTGGCCGATCCGCACTTCTGGACGATGCAGGGCTCGGTGCGCGTGGCGCAGACGTGCAACGACTGGGGCCTCACCTGGGGCTCGCACTCGAACAACCATTTCGACATCTCGCTCGCCATGGTCACGCACACGGCCGCGGCGGCGCCGGGGCGCGTGACGGCGATCGACACGCACTGGATCTGGCAGGACGGCCAGCGCCTGACGAAGGAGCCGTTCCTGATCCGCGACGGCCACCTCGCGCTTGCCCGGCAAGCCGGGCCTCGGCGTGGAAATCGACGAGGCGCAACTCGCGAAGGCGCACGAGCTGTACCAGTCCCACGGGCTGGGGGCGCGCGACGATGCGGTCGCGATGCAGTTCCTCGTCCCGGGATGGAAATTCGACCACAAGCGGCCCTGCCTGGTCCGTTGAACAACCGCTAGAGAGGAGATCGCCGTGAGCAAGATCGGCTTCATCGGCTTGGGAATCATGGGCGCGCCCATGGCCGGCCACCTGCAGAAGGCGGGCCACGCGCTGTTCGTGAACACCATCGGCCCGTAGCCCGAGGCGCTCGTCCAGGGCGGCGCGAAGGTCTGCGCCAACGGCGCCGAAGTCGCGCGCCGCGGCGGACATCGTCATCGTCATGGTGCCGGACACGCCGGACGTGGAGAAGGTGCTCTTCGCCCAGGGCGGCGTGGCCGAGGGGCTCTCCGCCGGCAAGATCGTCGTGGACATGAGTTCGATCGCGCCCATCGAGACCAAGGAGTTCGCCAAGCGGATCAACGCGCTGGGCTGCGAGTACCTCGATGCGCCGGTGTCCGGCGGCGAGGTGGGCGCCAAGGCCGCGACGCTCACCATCATGGTGGGCGGGACCGAGGCCGACGTTCGCGCGCGTGAAGCCGCTCTTCGAGCTGATGGGCAAGAACATCACGCTCGTCGGCGGCAACGGCGACGGCCAGACGTGCAAGGTGGCCAACCAGATCATCGTGGCGCTCACCATCGAGGCCGTCGGCGAGGCGCTGCTGTTCGCGTCGAAGGCCGGCGCGGACCCGGCCAAGGTCCGCCAGGCGCTGATGGGCGGCTTCGCCTCGTCGCGCATCCTCGAGGTGCACGGCGAGCGCATGGTGAAGCGGACCTTCGATCCGGGCTTCCGCATCGAGCTGCACCAGAAGGACCTGTCGCTGGCACTCGGCTCGGCGCGCAAGATGGGCCTGAGCCTGCCCAACACGGCGACGGCCCAGGAACTGTTCAACGCGTGCGCCGCCCACGGCGGCAAGGCGTGGGACCACTCCGCGATGGTGCGGGCGCTGGAGAAGCTGGCGAATTTCGAGATCGGGCAGAAGGCCTGACGGGGAGGGGATTGCCGTGAAGTCGTGGCAACGGTACGCGGGCGTCTTCCTGCTGGCGGTTGCGGGGCTCGTCATCCAGCAGTCCGTCTGGGTGCTGCGCCTCATGGACCACGGCCAGCCCGGCTCGGGCTTCATGCCCTTCGGCCTCGGGGTGATCCTCGCGGTGCTCGCGATCTCGCTCATCGCCACGAACCTCGGGCCCGAGGACAGGCGGTCCCCTTCTGGGAGCCCAAGGCGTGGCTCCATCCGCTCCTCGCCATGGTCATCACGGCGGTCTATGTCGTCGTCTTCGACGACATCGGCGCGATCACGAGCGTGGTGGTCCTGGTCACCGGGTGGCTGCTCCTGGTGGAACACAAGGGGGTCCTCGTGTCGGCCACCACGGGACTTGCGACCGGACTTGTCGTCTACCTGGTGTTCGATCGCTTCCTGCAGACCCCGTTTCCGCGCGGACTGCTCTTCTAGCGCGCGGGAGACATGCATGCCGCTTGAACGAGGACGCCAGGCGATGTTCGACTTCGCGGGACTCTGGCACGGATTCCAGATCGCCTTCACCCCGGTCAATCTCCTCTGGGGGCTGATCGGCTGCGCGCTCGGCACCGCGGTGGGCGTGCTGCCGGGGCTGGGGCCCGCGGCCACCATCGCGCTCTTGCTGCCCATCAGCATGAAGATGGGCTCGCCCGTCACCGCCATCATCCTGATGTCGGGCATCTTCTACGGCGCCATGTACGGGGGCTCGACGACGTCGATCCTCCTGAAGATCCCCGGGGAGGCGGCGTCGGTGGTCACCTGCATCGACGGCTACGAGATGGCGAAGAACGGTCGCGCGGGTTCGGCCCTCGGCATCGCCGCGATCGGTTCCTTCATCGCCGGCACCATCGGCCTGATCGGCCTGACCATGATGGCCCCGCCGCTGGCGGAGGCCGCGCTCAAGTTCGGCCCCTCCGAGTACTTCTCGCTCACCGTGCTCGGGCTGCTGCTGGCGACGTACCTCACCGGGGAATCGGCGCTCAAGGGCCTGATCATGGCGATCCTGGGCCTCATCCTGGGATGCATGGGGCTCGACCCGCTCTCCGGCGCGGTCCGCTTCGACTTCGGCGTCGCCGACCTGCAGAGCAACCTCGACTTCGTGACCCTGGCGATGGGATTGTTCGGGGTCGGGGAGATCCTCTACAGCCTCGAGAAATCCGAGGCCGGAACGATCCTGACCACGAAGATCGGGAACGTGTTCCCGACGATGGCCGACTTCGCGCGCAGCCGGTGGGCGATGGTGCGCGGGAGCGTGATCGGGTTCCTCGTCGGCATCCTGCCCGGGGGCGGCGCGGTCCTGTCGTCGCTCATCTCCTATGCCGTCGAGAAGAAGGTCTCGAAGCATCCCGAGGAGTTCGGCCACGGGGCCATCGAGGGCGTGGCGGGCCCCGAGTCCGCCAACAACGCGGCGGCCTCGTCGTCCTTCATCCCGCTGCTGACCCTCGGGATCCCGGGAAACGCCTCCACGGCGATGATCTTCGCCGCACTCCTCATCCACGGCATCACGCCGGGGCCGTTCCTGCTCAAGGAGCACGCGGACGTCTTCTGGGGCGTGGTCGCCTCGATGTACATCGGCAACGTCATGCTCCTCATCCTGAACCTGCCCCTCGTCGGCATCTGGGTGCAGCTCCTGCGCGTCCCGTACTCGTTCCTGGCGCCGCTGATCATGGTGCTCACGCTGGTCGGCGTGTACAGCGTCAACAACAACGTCTTCGACATCTGGGTCATGCTGGTCATGGGGGTCTGCGGCTACATCGCGCGCAAGCTCAAGTTCGACCTGGGACCCCTGCTGCTCGCCTTCGTGCTCGGCCCGATCATGGAGCGGTCGCTGCGCCAGGCCCTGCTCCTGAGCAACGGCGACGGGACCGTCTTCTTCACGCGGCCGATCTCCGGCTCGCTGATGGCCGTCGCGATCGCGTTCGTGCTCTACAACCTCTGGGCCGCGTGGAGGAAGAAGCGCGAGGCCCGGGCGAAAGCGTCAGCGCAGGCTGCGCAGTGAGGATCCGATTGTTGTTCCCGTTCCGGCGCATGCCGACCGCAAGCTGTTCTCGACGTCAGAAAGGAGTCACGCATGCATAAGCCAATCCGGACGGTGCTCGCCACCGTCCTTGCGTTCTCGTCACTGCCACGACTGCCTGGCCGCCTATCCGGACAAGCCCATCCAGCTCATCGTGCCTTATGGCGCGGGCGGCTCGACGGACCTGCTGGCGCGCGCAATCGCCACGGTGGCACCGAAGTACTTCCCGCAGCCGCTCGTCGTCGTCAACAAGACCGGCGGCGGCGGCATCCCGGGCCGCGTGGACGTCGTGCGATCCAAGGCGGACGGCTACACGCTGCTCTTCGGCTGGGGCTCGGGCGAGGATCTCGTCGTGCCGCACCAGCGCAAGCTTCCCTACGACCTCTTCACGGACTTCGAGACCGTGTGCCGGATGTCGATCCACTCGATCGCGCTCGCGGTGCCGGCCTCGTCGCCGCACAAGACGCTGGCCGATCTCGTCAAGGCGGGGAAGGCGAAGGAATACACGACCGCGTCCGTTTCGACCAAGGGCGCCTCGGTGGACGTCACCTTCCTCCTCTTCGGCAAGGCGGCCGGCATCAAGGTCACGACGATCCCGGGTGCGGGCGGCGCGGATGCGATCACCAAGCTGGTCGGCGGCCACGTCGACTTCGGCGGCGGGCACCCGAGCGAGATCCTGCCGCACATGAAGGCCGGGCGCCTGCGCGCGCTGGCGGTGGCCCTGGAGAATCGCGACGGGGCGATTCCCGACGTGCCGACCTTCAAGGAGCAGGGCTACGACGTGGTGACCGCGGGCTCGGTGAAGGGTGTGGCCGCGCCCAAGGGCACGCCGCCGGAAGTCATCAAGTACCTGGAGAAGAAGTTCCAGGAGATCGCCGAACGACGCCGAGTTCAAGAAGATCATGTCCGACCTCGGGCAGCCGGTGGACTACATGAACGCGGCCGACTACAAGGTCTGGTTCAAGAAGTCCTACGACCAGTTCGGCGCGCTCTACAAGACGCTGGGCATCGAAACCAAGTAGTCCGCAATGCAGCGATCCCGCCGCGGGGGGAGACTTCCCCTCCCCGCAGGCGGGATTTCGCTTTCCGGAGGGCGGAACAGGCACGGGCCATGCCGAGGGCGAAGGTGGTAGATTCGCGCATTTCCCCGCCGAGCCGACCCCATGTCCGCCACCCCCGCCTACGCATCCCTCTGCGCCACCTACACGCGGCTGCACCGCTACCAGCATTTCCAGTCGCTGGGCATGTGGGACGGCAGCGTCAACATGCCGCCGGGCGGCAACGAGACGCGCGCGGCGGCCCTGGCCGAGCTGGGCCTCCTCGTGCACGGCGTCGAGACGGATCCGAAGTTGAGGGACCTGATCGCGGCGGCCGAGCAGGAACCGCTCGATGAGCTCGCGCGCGCCAACGTGCGCGAGATCCGGCGCAGCTGGCGGCTCGCGAACCTCCTGCCCCCGGAACTCGTGGAGGCGAAGTCGATGGCGACCTCGCGCAGCGAGCACGCCTGGCGCACGCAGCGCGGCAACCACGACTGGAAGGGGTTCCTCCCGAACCTGCGCGAGGTGGTGAAGCTCGTGCGCCAGGAGGCGCGGCTCCTGGGCGATGCGCAGGGACTGTCGCCCTACGATGCGCTGCTGGAGCAGTACGAGCCCGGCGTGCGCGGCAGCCGATGTCGAACGCATCTTCGGCGACGTGAAGGCCTGGCTGCCGGGTTTCATCCGCACCGCCGTCGCGCGCCAGAAGGCCCATCCCGCGCTCGAGGCGAAGGGCCCCTTCCCCGTGGAGAAGCAGCGCGCGCTGGGCCTTGCCGTCATGAAGGTCCTCGGCTTCGACTTCGAGCGCGGGCGGCTGGACGTGAGCACCCATCCCTTCTGCGGCGGCGTTCCCGAGGACGTGCGCATCACCACGCGCTACGACGAGAACGACTTCGCGAGGAGCCTCATGGCGGTGATCCACGAGACGGGCCACGCGCGCTACGAGCAGAACCTGCCGCGCGAGACCGTCGCCATGCCCGTGGGCCGCGCCCGCTCGGCCGGCATCCACGAGAGCCAGAGCCTCTCCTTCGAGATGCAGCTCGCGCGCAGCCCGGCGTTCCTGCGCCTCGTCGCCCCGCTGATCCGCGAGCACCTGGGCGACCAGCCCGCGTTCAGCGCGGAGAACCTCGTCCGCCGCTACCGGCAGGTGCGACCGGACCTGATCCGCGTGGAGGCCGACGAGCTCTGCTACCCGGCGCACATCATCCTGCGCTTCGAGATCGAGCGGCCGCTCGTCGACGGCGAGATCGAGTGCGAGGACATCCCGGGTCTGTGGGACGCGAAGATGCAGGAGTCCCTGGGACATGGACACCCGGGGCAACTTCAAGGACGGCTGCATGCAGGACATCCACTGGGCCGCGGGGCTCTTCGGCTACTTCCCGAGCTACACGCTGGGGGCGATGTGCGCGGCGCAGTACTTCGCCGCGATGCGCCGCGCCATGCCGGACCTCGACGCGCGCATCGGCGCGGGGGACCTGCAGCCCGTCTTCGACTGGCTGCGCACGAACATCTGGCTGAACGGCAGCCGCTACGAGACCGACGAGCTGATGCGCCGCGCGACCGGCGAGGCGCTCGACCCGGCGCACTTCAAGGCGCACCTCGAAGCGCGCTACCTCGCCGCGTAGTCCCTACCAGGACAGCGGATCGACGCGATAGAAGCGGCGCAACTCGCCGTAGAGCGCAGGATGTTCGGCGGCCATGCGGTCCGGCTGCTCGAAGAAGACTTCCGAACAGACCGCGAAGAACTCCGCGGGGTCCGTGGCGGCGTAGGGATCGATGACGCCCACCTCCTGGTTGCGCAGCCGCTCCTGCAACGCACCGTATTCCTGCCCCAGCACCCGCGACCAGCGCGGATAGCGCTGGAAATCGGCGAGGTCGGGCGCGCCGTTGGCGTAGCCCTTTTCCTGGTCGAGCTGGTGGGCGAACTCGTGGATCACCACGTTGCGGCCGTCGTTGGCGATCGCCGCGCCTTCGAGCACGTCGGGCCACGAGAGCACCACCTGCCCATGCGCCCAGGATTCGCCGCTCAGCACGCGGCTTTCGTCCTGCACCAGGCCGATGCCGTTTGCCCTCTGGTGATGCGACGACGAACGGGCCCGGGTAGACGAGGATCTGCTGCAGGCGCGGATAGCAGTGATCGCGGACGGTTGAGCAGCAGCAGGCACGCCTGGGCGGCGATCGTGACGCGCATCTCGTCGGTGATGGCGAGGCCGTCGCAGCCGACGAAGGTCTTCTCGGCGAGGAAGACCTGGATGTGCTTCTCGCAGCTGCCGCTGCAGGTCGGCCGGCAGCAGGCGCACGTAGGGAACGCGGCTGCGCAGGATCGCGCGCCACGCAGCCGGAAACGGGCGGGCGCGGATGCGGTTGCGCCGCAGCGCCACGAACCGGGGCTCGAGCAGGATCCACGCGGCGACGAGAAAGGCGATGCCTGCGATGATGCCGAACAGCATGGGACTCCCGCGTTGCGAACCGAGTCCTCGCTAGCTTGGGCTCGCCGGCCCGCCTTTCAAGGGGCCGGCGCGGGCGCGCCGTGCCGCCCGGGCGAGCGGCAACGAGTCAGCGCGTCTGCGCGTAGACGAGCATCGACCTGCGCGTCCCGTCGGGGTCGCAGCGCTCGCTCCGGAGCGTGCCCTCGTGCAGGAAGCCCAGCCGCTCGGCCACGCCGCGGCTGCGCGCATTCTCCTCGTCCATGCAGCACCAGACGCGCCGCGCGCCGAGCTGCGTGAAGGCGAACTCCGTCATGGCGGCCGCCGCCTCCGTGATCAGCCCCTGCCCCTGGCAGCGCTTGCGGCCCCACCAGCCGATCTCGAACACGCGGGTGTTCCAGTTGAACCGGTGCAGGCCGCAGTTGCCGGCGTGCTCGCCGTTGTCGCGGCGGAAAAGCAGCATGGGGAGGTCGGCGCGCAGGATCCAGTTCGCCGCGCCGCGGCGGCAGAATTCCTCCGTCTTCCAGACGGGCAGTTCTTCCATGGCCCAGGGCATCGAGGCCGGGTAGCGGCGCAGGTCGTCGAGCGTCTCGAGGATCGAGGCGTTGAGCATCGCGCCGTCTCCGGGCCGTGGCGCGCGCAGCAGCAGCCTCTCGGTCTCGAAGTGATCCGGGAATGTCCAGCAGGACGGGATTGAAGGTTGAGTCTGTCATGGTGGAGGAGTGCCTAGATTGCGCCAGCCTTCTTGAGGACCTTCGCCACCGCCTCCGCGATGACCGCGTAGCCCTCCGCGTTGGGATGCACGAGGTCGCTCTTGTACTTGTTGGAGGTGAGCACGTCGGCCAGCACGTCGGCCTCGACGGGAATGCCCAGCTCGCGGCCGATCTCCTCGTAGAACTTCACCTTCGCGGCGCCGAAGCCGGGCTTGGGCGTGGCGATCAGCATCACCGCGATGCCCTGGTCGCGCGCCAGCGCGATCATCGCGCGCACGTTCGCCGCGGCGCGGCCCTCGTCCATCCTGCGCAGGAAGTCGTTGCCGCCGTGGCACAGGATCAGGAGCTGCGGCTTCACCTCCTCGATCACGCCGGGCAGCCGGGCCAGTCCCTGTTCGGAGGTTTCGCCGGGCACGCCTGCCGCCACCACCTTGCGCGAAATGAGGCGACCGAGAGCGGCCGGGTAGGCCTGCTGCGGCGAGGCGCCGGTGCCGAAGGTGATGCTGTCGCCGAAGGCCAGCACGACGGCACTGCCGTCCAGCTTCGGGAGCTTCGGCACCGCGGGGCCGCAGGCCGCGAGGAGCAGGGCGGCGCAGGCGAGAACGATTGCGCGAACCACGCTCACGCGGCCGCCTTCCGGACGACGGGCTCGATGGCGATCGAATCGGCGGCGTCCGCGAGCCAGACGTGGCCATCCTGGATCGTGCACTGCAGCTTCATGTTGCGCGCGGCGCGGGCGGCCATCGCGCGGGTCGTCTCGACAGGCAGGTCGATCACGGCCACATTGGCGATTCTTTCCATCGCCGCCGCATTCTGCTTCCACCACTTGTCCGCGCCGGTGCCGTAGAGGTAGACCGCGACGCGCGCGGCGCGGCCGGCGGCCTTGCGGATCTCGCGCTCTTCGGGAAGGCCCACGTCGATCCAGAGGTCGATCGCGCCGGTCAAGTCGGTGAGGACCAGGTCCGCCTCGCCCTCGCTGGAGAGGCCGCGCCCGAAGGAAAGCCGCTCGTCCGCGTTCAGCGCGAAGGCGAGGACGCGCACCATCATGCGCTCGTCGGTCTCCGAGGGATGCCGGGCGATGGTGAGGGCGTGCGTCTCGAAGTGGCCGCGGTCCAGGTCGGAAACCGTGAGTTCGACCTTGAAGATGGTCGCCTTGAGGGCCAAGAGGGACGCGCCTACTTCTTCGCGGCCAGCCCCTTCTTCAGCAGCTCCGCCACGGTTTCGTTGAGGCTCGCGCCGGAGGCCTGCGCGCGCTCCTGCAGTTCCTTGATCAGGTCGCCGTGCAGCTTGCAGGCGAAGGGCACGAGGCCGGCGGCGGCATCGAGCTTCCTCTGTTCCTTGCGGTCGGTCACCACGGCGGTGCCCTTGCCATAGCGGTCGGAAAGCCCGCCGCGGCGGGCCTCGCCGTCGATCTTGAGGCCCTGGTTCTTGTGCAGGTCGGTCAGCTTCATCGGGTCGCACTCGCTTGTGGGAAACCTCCATTTTACGCGGCACTGGAGGGAGCCAGTAGAATTGCACCTTCCCGCTCTGTGGATGGACCCCATGACCGCCCGCCCCGCCATTCCCGCCGTCAACGCCGCCCCGCTCGCCGCACGCATCGGGAAGCAGTGGGATGACGACATCGTCCCGCAACTCGTCGACTACATCCGCATTCCCGCGAAGAGCCCGCATTTCGACCGCGACTGGGCGAAGAACGGCCACATCGAGGCGGCGATCCGGCAGGCCGAAGCCTGGGTGAAGGCGCAGGGCGTCAAGGGTCTCGCGCTCGAGATCGTGCGCATCGAGGGACGCACGCCGGTGCTCTTCTTCGACATTCCCGCCACCGGCGGCCTCGCCAACGAGCGCACCGTGCTCTTCTACGGCCACCTCGACAAGCAGCCGGAGATGGCGGGCTGGCGCGACGGGCTCGGCCCCTGGATTCCCGTCTACGAGGACGGCAGGCTCTACGGCCGCGGCGGAGCCGACGACGGCTATGCGGTGTTCGCCGCACTCGCCGCGGTGATGGCGCTGGACGCCGAGGGTGTGGCGCGGCCGCGCTGCGTCGGGCTCATCGAGACCTGCGAGGAAAGCGGCAGCTACGACCTGCCGGCCTACCTCGACCTGCTGGCGCCGCGCATGGGCGACGTGCAGCTCGTGGTCGCGCTCGACTCCGGCGCCGGCAACTACGACCAGCTCTGGGTCACCACGTCGCTGCGCGGGCTCGTCAACGGCACCCTGGAAGTGAAGATCCTGGAGGAGGGCGTGCATTCGGGCGACGCCGGTGGCGTCGTGCCGTCGTCCTTCCGCATCGCGCGCCAGATCCTCGATCGCGTCGACGACTCGCGCACCGGCGTGGTGAAGCCGGCGGCGTTCAACTGCGCCATTCCCGCCGACCGCCTGGAGCAGGCGAAGCAGGCGGCCGCCATCCTCGGCGACGCGATGTGGAAGCGCTTCCCGTGGGCCTCTTCGTGCTGCGACGACCAGGCCACGGCCTCGATCTTCGCCGAGCCCGTCACCAGCGACCCCACCGAGATCGTCCTCAACCGCACCTGGCGCGCCGCGCTGGCGGTGACGGGCGCGGATGGCCTCCCGCCCACGGGTTCCGCGGGCAACGTGCAGCGTCCGTACACTACGCTCAAGCTGTCGCTGCGCCTGCCGCCGCTCGTGGACGCGACGCAGGCCGGCAGGACCTTCGCGCAACTGCTCGAGGCGGACCCGCCCTACAAGGCGCGCGTCACGTTCCGAGTGCGACCCGCCGGCAACGGGATGGAATGCCCCTGCCGTCGCCCCGTGGCTCTCCGCGGCGCTCGATGCCGCCTCGCAGGCGAACTTCGGCAAGCCCGCGGCCTACATGGGGGAGGGCGGCACCATTCCCTTCATGGGCATGCTGGGCGTCAAGTTCCCGGACGCGCAGATGCTGGTGACCGGCGTCCTCGGGCCGAAGTCGAACGCGCACGGCCCCAACGAGTTCCTGCACGTCCCCTATGCCAAGAAGGTCACGGTCGCCACGGCAATGGTGATTGCCGCCGTGCGTTGATGGGGAGGCGCGCGCTACTCGCTGTCGTGGCGGTTGCCGTCGCCGCGGGTCTCGGCGGCTGGTGGTATTCGCGCCAGGACAAGGCCCCGCAGCCGGCCGCCAAGGGCGCGGGAGCCCCCATCCCGGTCACGCTGGCCACCGTCGAGCGCCGCGACGTGCCGGTGCGGCTGCGCGCCAACGGCAACGTCATCGCCCTGCAGTCGGTCGACATCCGCGCGCAGATCACGAGCACCGTGCGCGAGGTGCACATCCGCGAAGGACAGAGCGTGGCGAGGGGCGATCTCCTCGTCTCGCTCGACGCGCGTGCCGAGGAGGCCAGCCTGAAGAAGGCCGAGGCGCAGGTCGAGAAGGACCGCGCCGATCTCGCCAACGCGCAGCGCACGCTCGAGCGCCAGCGCCAGCTCTACGTGCAGAAGTTCATCTCGCAGTCCGCGCTCGATGCGGCGGAGAACCAGGTGGCGTCCTTGAGGGGACAGCTCGCGGTGGATCTCGCCGCCGTCGAGTCGGCCAGGGTCGCGCTCGCCAACACGCGCATCCATGCGAGCTTCGCCGGCCGCACCGGCGCGATCGGCGTGCGTCCCGGCAGCCTCGTGCAGCCCAACGGCACCGTGCTCGTGACGGTGACCCAGATCGACCCCATCCAGGTTTCCTTCACCCTGCCCGAAAAGGAGTTCCCGGGGCTGCAGCGCGCGCTGGCGGCGGGCCCCGTCGCCGTGGACGCCTCGCTGGACGGCGAGACCCTCACCGGGCGCCTGAACTTCCTCGACAACGCCGTCGACACCGCCACCGGCACCATCCGCGTGAAGGCCGAGTTCGCCAACCGCGCGAGCCGCCTCTGGCCGGGCATGTACGTGAACGTCTCCGTCTCGCCGCGCACGCTCGCGCAGGCGTCGGTCGTGCCGGTGCAGTCGGTGCAGACCGGCCCCGAGAACCGCTTCGTCTTCGTGGTGGGCGAGGACCGCAAGGTGGCCACGAAGCCGGTCGAAGTCTCCTACCTCGAGGGCGGGATCGCCGTGGTGACCGGCGTCGATCCCGGCGCGCGCGTCGTGGTGGAGGGCGCGCAGAACCTGCGGCCGGGCAGCCTCGTCTCCGTGGGCGAGCCCCGGTCCGCCCCGCGCGAAGGCAAGGGCAAGTCCGAAGGCAAGGGCAAGGCGGGCGGGGCGGCGCCGTCGTGAACTTCTCCGAGCCGTTCATCCGCCGTCCGGTCATGACGGTGCTGCTCTCGGCCTCCTTCGTGGTGGCCGGGCTGATCGCCTACGGCGACATCCCCATCGCGGCGCTCCCGCAGTTCGACACGCCGACCATCTCGGTGAACGCGAACCTTCCCGGGGCGAGCCCCGAGAACATGGCCTCCTCCGTGGCCACGCCGCTCGAGAAGCAGTTCGCCACGATCTCGAGCGTGAACGTGATCACCTCCTCGTCGACGCTGGGCAACACCCAGATCACGCTCGAGTTCGACCAGGACCGCGATATCGACAAGGCTGCGGTCGATGTGCAGGCCGCACTCCTGCGGGCGTCGCGGTCGCTTCCCGTCGAGATGACGAATCCGCCCTCGTACCGGAAGGTGAATCCGGCGGATTCGCCCGTCCTCTTCGTGACGCTCACCTCTCCCTCCATGCCGCTGTCGGAGCTGAACAGCTTCGCGGAGAACCTCATCTCCCCCACGCTCTCGACGCTGCCGGGCGTGGCGCAGGTGAACATCAACGGGCAGAAGCGCTTCGCGGTCCGGGTGCGCGCGCGCCCCGACGCGCTCGCCGCGCGCGGGCTCACGCTCGACGACATCGCGGCGATCGCTGCGTGCCGCCAACGCGAACACGCCCGGTGGGCACGCTCGACGGCCCGCGGCAGACGCTCACCATCCAGGCCAACCGCCAGATGACGAAGGCGGCGGAGTTCGCGCGCCTCATCGTGGCGACGCTCCCGGGCGGCCAGACCGTGCGGCTGGAGGACGTGGCCGACGTCGAGGACAGCGTGGAGTCGATCAAGACCGCGAGCTGGGCCAACGGGGAACGCGCCATCACGCTCTCCATCCAGCGCCAGCCGGACGCCAACACGGTGGCCACCGTCGACGCGATCAAGGCGGCCATCCCGGGGCTGGTGGCGCAGATGCCCGGGTCGGTGAAGCTCTCCATTCGCAACGACCGCTCGAAATCGATCCGCGAGGCCATCCACGACGTGAAGGTGACGCTCGGCATCACCGTCGTCCTCGTGGTGCTCGTGATCTTCCTTTTCCTGCGCCACCCGACGGCGACGATCATCCCGGCGCTGTCGCTGCCCATCTCGCTCCTCGGCACGATCGCGCTCATGAAGTGGATGGGGTACACGCTCGACAACGTCTCGCTCCTGGGCATCACGCTCGCGGTGGGGCTGGTGGTGGACGACGCCATCGTGATGCTCGAGAACATCGTGCGCCACGTCGAGGCGGGCGAGAGCCCGATGTGGGCGGCGCTCACGGGCTCGCAGGGAGATGGGGTTCACCATCGTCTCGATCTCGCTGTCGCTCGTGGCGGTCTTCATCCCGATCTTCTTCATGCCCGGGGTCATCGGCGGCCTCTTCCACGAGTTCGCGGTCGTGGTGTCGCTCGCGATCCTCGTCTCCGCCCTGGTGTCCCTCACGCTCATCCCGCTGCTCGGCTCGCGCTTCCTCCACCGCAGCCGCGAGAACGACCCGACGCTGCGCTGGACGGCCTGGTTCGATGCGATCTTCCGCTGGACGCTCGCGCGCTATGCCGCGAGCCTCGACTGGTGCCTGCGCCACCGCACGGGCGTGCTCGGGGTGGCCCTGGGCTCGCTCGTCGCCTCCGTCGCGCTCTTCGTCGCGATCCCCAAGGGCTTCTTTCCCACCGAGGACCTCGGGCAGATCATCGTCGTCGCCGAGGCCGTGGAGGACATTTCCTTCCCCGCCATGACCGACCTCCTGCAGAAGGTCGGCAAGGCGATCGGCGACAACCCCGCCGTGGAGACGGTGATCGTCAACGCCTCCGACTCCAACACGGGCCGCATCTTCATCAACCTGAAGCCCCTGGGCGAGCGCCCGCGCATGGAGGCGGTGCTGGAGACGCTGCGGCGCGACGTGCGCAAGATCCCGGGCGTGAGCGCCTATTTCACGCCGCTGCAGAACCTGCGGCTGGGCGGGCGCATCAGCAAGGCGCGCTACCAGTACGTCCTGAAGAGCGTGGACGACCGCGGCCTGCAGGACGGTGCGGCGCGCATCATGGCGCTCATGCGCGCCGACCCCGTCTACCGGGACGTGACGAGCGACTCGCAGATGCGCGGCCTCCAGGCGCAGCTCACCATCGACCGCGACAAGGCCAACGCGCTCGGCGTCCAGATCCAGGACATCCGCAGCGCCCTCTACTCCGCCTTCGGGGAGCGGCAGGTGTCCACGATCTACACCGCGACCGACTCCTACCAGGTGATCCTGCAGGCGGGCGACCCGGACCGGCGCGACGAGAGCGCGTTCTCCAAGATCTACCTGCGCGCCAAGGGCGGCGCGCTCGTGCCGCTCGCCTCGATCGCGAGTGTCGAGCGGCGCGTGGGCCCGATCTCCATCAACCACCAGGGGCAGCTGGAGGCGATCACGATCGCCTTCAATCTCGGGCCCGGCGCCTCCCTGGGCGATGCGTCGAAGAAGCTCGAACGCTACAAGGCGCAGGCGAACCTTCCCGCATCGGTCATCACCGGGTGGGGCGGCGACGCGGCGGCCTTCCAGGCCTCCCAGGCGAGCCAGGTGTGGCTCATCGTGTCGGCGCTGCTCGTGATCTACGTGCTGCTGGGCGTCCTCTACGAAAGCTACATCCACCCGATCACGATTCTCGCGGGGCTGCCGTCGGCGGCGGTGGGCGCGCTCATCACGCTGTGGGCTGTTCGACATGGACCTGTCGATCATCGCGATGATCGGCGTGCTGATGCTCATCGGCATCGTGAAGAAGAACGCGATCATGATGATCGACTTCGCGCTCGATGCGCAGCGCAACCACGGCGATGGCGCCCGCGCAGGCGATCCGCGAGGCGTGCCTGCTGCGCTTCCGGCCGATCATGATGACCACGTCTGGCCGCCCTCATGGGAGCGCTCCCCATCGCCCTCGGGCTGGGCGCCGGCGCCGAGCTGCGCCAGCCGCTCGGGCTCGCGGTCGTGGGCGGGCTGTTGCTGTCGCAGGCGGTGACGCTCTTCATCACGCCGGTCATCTACCTCGCCCTCGACCGCTATTCCGGACGCGGGCCGGTGACCGCCGCGTTCGACGACCGCGCGGGTGCGCCGGCCGATTGAGGGCGTTGACGCAGGTCATGAGACGGCAACCCCTGCCTGCTATACAGGTGTCTTCGGACACGATTCCATCGAGGTTGGGATGCCATCCAAACGTCCCGTGATTTCGCGCAAGAAGCCCCGGCAGCCCGTTGCGGTGAGACCTGCCCGCGCCACCGCCCGGGGCAGGAAGTCCGGCGCGGCCACCAGGCGCGCCGACGCCGGCGATACCGCGCCGGTGCTCGAGCCGGGCGCCATCGAGGAATACACCGTCGACCAGGCCGGTGCCGCGGCCGACGAGGTGACCGCGGGTGCGATCCGCGACCTTCTCGAAGGGGTGAACCCCGGCGACGCCGCGCGCATCCTGCGCTCGGTGCTCGAGCAGCAGCAGGGCCTCGACAACCTCGCGCGCCGGCAGGCCGACCGCGAACTCGCCGACAACTGGCAGGAGGGCGGCTATCCGTACAAGAACCTGCTCTCGCGCAAGAGCTACGAGCGGCAGAAGTACCGCCTGCAGGTCGAGCTCCTGAAGCTCCAGGCGTGGGTCAAGGACACCGGGCAGCGCGTCGTCGTCATCTTCGAGGGGCGCGACGCGGCCGGCAAGGGCGGCACGATCAAGCGCTTCATGGAGCACCTGAACCCGCGCGGCGCGCGCGTGGTCGCCCTGGAGAAGCCCACCATCGAGGAACGCGGCCAGTGGTACTTCCAGCGCTACGTCGAGCACCTGCCCACGGCAGGCGAGATCGTGCTCTTCGACCGCAGCTGGTACAACCGCGCCGGGGTGGAGCGCGTGATGGGCTTCTGCACGGAAGGCGAGTACCAGGAGTTCATGCGCCAGGCCCCGGAGTTCGAGCGCATGCTCGTGCGCCAGGGCATCCACCTCTTCAAGTTCTGGTTCTCGGTGAGCCGCCGCGAGCAGCGCCGCCGCTTCAAGGAGCGCGAGGTGCACCCGCTCAAGCAGTGGAAGCTCTCCCCCATCGACAAGGCATCGCTGGACAAGTGGGACGGCTACACGGCGGCCAAGGAAGCGATGTTCTTCCACACCGACACGACCGATGCGCCGTGGATCGTGATCAAGAGCGACTGCAAGAAGCGCGCGCGCGTGAGCGCGCTGCGCTACCTGCTGCACAAGTTGAACTACACCAACAAGAACGCCGAGCAGATCGGCGGGCTCGACCCGCTCATCGTCGGCCGCGCGCAGGTGGTGTTCGAGCGCGGAGAGCATGTCATTACGGCGCCCGCTGCTTCCGACGCGAAGGCAAGCGTCCCCGTCCTGCTCCTGTGCTGCCTCCCGGCCGGCGTGGCGTTCGCCAGCGAGACGCCTCCAGTCCCGGCGGAAAGACTGCGCTGGCTCGTGGAGCTCAAGCGCCAGGCGAGCGAGCGCGGCACGGAGGAGGAGGCCACCAAGACCAACCTCAAGATCGACTACCTGCCGGACGGCCCGGTCTCGCTCCTGAGGATCGAGCTGCCCTTTCCCGACAGCGAGAGCACGAGCCTCGAAGGCCGGCCGCTGGATCCCGAGTTCGGCGACGCGAAGATCCGCGCCGGGTTCCGGGCGGTGGCGCTCGCGGGCCGTCCGTTCACCTCCTTCGTCGAGTTCACCTTCCCGAGCGCCGACCCGGAATCGCACGGGACCGGCAAGTACCAGTGGTCCGGCGGCGCGAAGACGGCCATTCCCGATGGGGGAGGGACTCGCCTGGTTCGGCCCTTCGCGGCGCTCGTTCTCCGTCCAGGTGCAGCAGGTGGTCTCGTTCGCCGGCGACGCGACGCGCAATGACGTCAACCAGACCAAGTTCGAGCTGGAACTGCGCGACACCTGGAGCGGCGGGCATTACGGCAAGGCCACGGCCAAGCCGGTCTACGACTGGGTGGGTGGCCGCGACGGCGCCGTCCTCGAGGTCGAGGGTGGGTGGGAGGTGGATCGCACCTGGCGGCTGGCGATGCTGGCCGGCGGCCTCCTGTGGGGCAAGGGCACCCCGGGCACCTACCAGACGCGCATCGAGCTGAAGGCGATCTACCGCTTCTGAGCCTGCCCTTCCCGCTCCAGTAGAATCGCGTCTTCGCTCGCCCCAAGTACCGCCCACCTCATGAAATCCCTTTCCTGCAAGACCATCCTCTCCGGGAAGGCCCCTGCCGACGAACCCGTCACCCTGCGCGGCTGGGTGCGCACGCGCCGCGACTCCAAGGCGGGCCTGTCCTTCGTGCACGTGTCCGACGGCTCCTGCTTCCACCCCGTGCAGGTCGTCGCGACCAACACGCTGGCCAATTACGCGACCGAGGTCGTGCACCTCACCGCGGGTTGTGCCATCGAAGCCGTGGGGACGATCGTTGCCTCGCCCGCCAAGGGCCAGCCCTTCGAGATGCAGGCCGCCGAAATCCGCATCGTCGGCCGCGTCGACGACCCCGACACCTATCCCATCCAGCCCAAGCCGCACACGATGGAGTTCCTGCGCGAGGTCGCGCACCTGCGGCCGCGCACCAACGTGATCGGGGCGTGCTCGCGCGTGCGGCACACGCTGGCGATGGCGATCCACCGCTTCTTCCACGAGCAGGGCTTCGTGTGGGTGAACACCCCCATCATCACCGCAGCCGACGCCGAGGGGGCGGGGGAGCTCTTCCGCGTCTCCACGCTCGATGCCGCCAACCCGCCGCGCACGGCCGAGGGCAAGGTCGACTTCGCGCAGGACTTCTTCGGCCGCGAGACCTTCCTCACCGTCTCCGGGCAGCTGAACGTCGAGAGCTACTGCATGGCGCTCTCCAAGGTCTACACCTTCGGCCCCACCTTCCGCGCCGAGAACTCCAACACCAGCCGCCACCTCGCGGAGTTCTGGATGATCGAGCCGGAGATCGCCTTCGCCGATCTCGCCGACGACGCGACTCTCGCCGAAGCGCTCCTCAAGTACATCTTTCGCGCGGTGCTCGATGAGCGCGCCGACGACATGGCCTTCTTCGAGGAGCGGATCGAGAAGGGCGTCATCGCCAAGCTCGAGGCGATGGTGGGCTCCGAATTCGTGCGCATGGACTACACCGAGGCCATCAAGGTGCTCGAAGGCACGCGCCAGAAGTTCGATTTCCCGGTCAAGTGGGGCATGGACCTGCAGAGCGAGCACGAGCGCTTCCTCGCCGAGAAGCACGTCGGCAAGCCCGTGATCCTCATGAACTACCCCAAGGAGATCAAGGCGTTCTACATGCGCCTGAACGAGGACGGGCGCACCGTCGCGGCGATGGACGTCCTCGCCCCGGGCATCGGCGAGATCATCGGCGGCAGCCAGCGCGAGGAGCGCCTCGACGTGCTCGATGCGCGCATCGCGGCCTCCGGGCTCGACCCGGCCGCCTACGGCTGGTACCGCGACCTGCGCCGCTACGGCACGGTCCCGCACGCGGGGTTCGGCCTCGGCTTCGAGCGCACCGTCGCCTACGTGACGGGGCTCGCCAACGTGCGCGACGTGATTCCCTTCCCGCGCACGCCGGGCCACGCGCGGTACTGATGCCGCGACACGGAACGGCGAAGGCGTTACTTGCGATGGCTCAAGCAATTGCGGGAAGGCGGCGCCAGAATGGTCGTGTGCAGGACCGGGCACGATGAATTTCGATCATCTTCGCATCCAGCTGGACGAACTCGAGCGGCGCGCCGAGAACGCGCGCGATGCCTTCGAGTGGCGGCGCATCGTGGGCGAATGCACGGTGCTGGAGCGCTCCGTCGCCGCGCTGGAGGACGACCTGCAACGCGACATCACGATGCTGGAGACGGTGCGCAAGCGCCTGCGCAAGCTCCGCGCGCGCAGCTGACGGGCAGCGCCGGGACTGTCGCCCGCGCGCCCGCTGTCGGGCAGAATGCACTCCTCGCCAGGAGGGCGCATGCAACTCATCGGGATGCTCGATTCGCCTTACGTACGCCGCGTGGCCATTTCCATGAAGTTGATGGGGATCGAGTTCGAGCATCGCCCTCTCTCCGTGTTCCGCGACTTCGAGGCATTTCGCGAGATCAATCCGGTGGTGAAGGCGCCCACGCTCGTCTGCGACGACGGCGTGACGCTCATGGACTCGACCCTGATCCTCGATTACCTCGAGGGGCTGGTGCCGCCTGGGCGGCGCCTCATGCCGGCGGCCGGCGCGCAGCGGCGGGAGGCGTTGCGGATCACGGGGCTGGCACTTGCCGCCTGCGACAAGTGCGTGTCCCTGGTCTACGAGCACGAGCAGCGTCCCGCGGACAAGCGCCACGAGCCCTGGCACGAGCGCGTCCTCGGGCAGACGCTCGCCGCCTTCACCGGGCTCGAGGATGCCGTGGGCCATGCGAATCCGTGGCTGCAGGGCGCCACGCCGAATGCGGCGGACATCGTGACAGCGGTGGCCTGGCGCTTCGGGCAGTACTACAACGCGGATCTCGTGCCGGCCTGGAAGTACCCCGCCCTGGCCCGGTATTCCGTGCACGCCGAGTCGCTGGAGGCGTTCGCCTCCACGCCGCTGGACTGATCGCCCCCTTGAAGCGGCGGGAAACGCCTCGATTTCCCGTAGGGTCCCCCTTCCCGCAAGGCTTGCTGCCATGAAGAAGTCGCTGTTGCTCGCGGCCGCGTTGCTATCCGCCGCCGCCGCTCTCACTCCCTGGGCGCAGCGCAATGGTTCCCCGACGCCGCGCAGCGTCACGCCGCGCGGCCCCCTCATGCCGCACGAGCAGGCGCTGGTGGGCCTCTTCGAGTCCTCGGCGCCCTCCGTGGCCTACATCACCACGGAGCGCGTCGAGCGGATCGGGCTCTTCACCGCCGGGTTGGCGCAGGGCGCCGGCAGCGGCTTCGTCTGGGACGCCGCGGGGCACGTGGTCACGAATTTCCACGTCCTGGCCGGCGCGCGGCGCGTCACGGTGCAGCTGGATGCCGGCAAGCCGATACCCGCGACGGTGGTGGGCTTTGCCGAGGACTACGACCTGGCGGTGGTGAAGCTCGCCACCGTGCCGAAGGGCCTGAAGCCTATTCCGCTGGGCACTTCGCGCGACCTGCGCATCGGCCAGACGGTGTACGCGATCGGCAATCCCTTCGGTCTGTCGCGCACGCTCACCACCGGCATCGTGAGCGCGCTGGATCGGCACCTGCCCACGTCGGAGTATCGCGAGATCGCCGGCGCCATCCAGACCGACGCCGCGATCAACCCGGGAAATTCCGGCGGGCCGCTGCTCGACAGCGCCGGTCGCCTGGTCGGCGTCAACACCGCCATCCGCTCGCCTTCCGGAGGGTCGTCGGGGGTGGGCTTCGCCATTCCCGCCGACATGGTCAACCGCATCGTCCCGCAGCTCATCGCGCGCGGGAAGGCGTCGCTGCCGGGCATCGGCATCCGCGCCATCGACCCGGTGGTCGCTGCCCGCGCAGGATTCACCGGGCTCGTCGTGGGGGAGGTGTTGCGCGGCTCGCCCGCGGCAACGGCCGGGCTCGTCCCGGTGGACCGCAAGACCGGCGAGGTGGGCGACGTCATCATCGCGGTCAACGGCCGGCCGGTGGAGCAGATGGGCACCTTCGCCGCCGAGCTCGACCGCGCCGGCATCGACAACGTCGCCGAACTCACCGTGCTGCGCGAGGGCAAGGAGCGCAAGGTCCGCGTCAAGGTCGTCGACGTCCAGCGCTGACGCGAGACGAACCCGGTTCACGAACCGGGTTCGTGAACCGGGTTCGGTAGAATGGCGCCTTCGAAAGGCAATCCTCCCGCATGGCCTCCCGCTACGACGAAAGATCCATCCGCGTCCTGAAGGGCCTCGAGCCCGTCAAGGAACGCCCGGGGATGTACACCCGGACCGACACGCCGCTGCACATCATCCAGGAAGTCGTCGACAACGCCGCCGACGAGGCGCTCGCCGGCGCGGCGAAGACGATCACCGTCACGCTGCACGCCGACCGCTCGGTGAGCGTCGAGGACGACGGCCGCGGCATCCCCGTGGGCCCGCACCCCGAGGAAAAGGTGCCCACCGTGGAGGTGGTCTTCACGCGCCTGCATGCCGGCGGCAAGTTCGACAAGAAGACCGGCGGCTCCGCCTATGCCTTCTCCGGCGGCCTGCACGGCGTCGGCGTCTCCGTGACCAACGCGCTCTCGAAGCGGCTCGAGGTGCGCGTGAAACGCGACGGGGCCGCCTATGCGCTCGCGTTCGAGGACGGCTTCCTCGTCGACAAGCTGCGCCGGACGGGTGCCGTGCCGGCGAAGCAGACCGGCACCTGGGTGCGCGCCTGGCCCGATGCGAAGTACTTCGACAGCGACAAGATCAAGCGCAACGAGCTCGAGCACCTGCTGCGCGCCAAGGCCGTGCTGCTGCCGGGGCTGGCGATGCGCCTCGTGGACGAAGCCACCGGCGAGACGCTCGAGTGGAAGTACGAAGGCGGCATGGCGGCCTACCTCCAGGAGAGCCTCGCCGGCGAGGAAGGGGTCGCGAGCCCCGTGATCGTGGGCGAGTCGTATTGCGCGGAGGGCGACCCGCAGTTCGCCGCCGGCGAGGGGGCCGCCTGGGCGCTCGCCTGGTGCGAAGGCGGCGGGGGAGGGGAGTCCTACGTCAACCTGATCCCCACGGTGGAGGGCGGCACGCACGAGTCCGGCCTCAAGTCGGGGGTCTTCGACTCGATCCGCGAGTTCTGCCTGCACCACGAGCTGCTCGCGCGCGGCGTCACCCTGCAGTCCGAGGACGCCTGGAAGCACCTGCGCTTCGTGCTCTCCACGCGCATGCTGGACCCGCAGTTCCAGGGGCAGACCAAGGCCAAGCTCAATTCGCGCGACGCGGTGAAGCTGGTGGCCTCGCGGCTGAAGGACCCGCTCGATGCCTGGCTCAACCAGCACGTGGAGGCCGGCAAGAGGATCGCCGAGCTCGCCATCAGGGCCGCGGTGGCGCGCCAGAAGGCCGGCAAGGCGACCGAAAAGCGCCGCGGTTCCGGCGTGGCGGTGCTGCCGGGCAAGCTCACCGACTGCGAGAGCGAGGAGATCGCGCGCAACGAGCTCTTCCTCGTCGAGGGCGATTCCGCCGGCGGCTCGGCGCGGCAGGGCCGCGACCGGCATTTCCAGGCGATCCTGCCGCTGCGCGGCAAGATCTTGAACACCTTCGAGGTGGATCCCACGCAGATCTACGCCAACAACGAGGTGCACGACATCGCCGTGGCTCTCGGCATCGAGCCGCACGCCATCCAGGACGCGACGAAAGCACTTGCGGGCCTGCGCTACGGCAAGGTCATCATCATGGCCGATGCGGACGTCGACGGCTCGCACATCCAGACGCTGCTGCTCGCACTTTTCTTCCGGCACTTCCCCGGCCTGCTCTCGAGCGGGCACATCTTCGTCGCGCAGCCGCCGCTCTACTGCGTGAAGGTCGACGCGCAGGGCAAGACCCGCCCCGAGCGGCGCCTCTACGCGCTGGACGAGGCCGAGCGCGACGCGATCCTTCTCAAGCTGACGGATGAGAAGGTCCGCGAGAGCGCCGTCCACGTCGGCCGCTTCAAGGGCCTGGGCGAGATGAATCCCGAGGAGCTGCGCGAGACGACGATGAGCCCGGACACGCGCCGGCTCCTGCCGCTCACCGTGTCGCCGGAAGTGCTGGCCGACACGCACAGGATGTTCACGCTCCTCATGGGCAAGGGCGAGGCCGCCTCGCGCCGCAGCTGGATGGAAGAGCGCGGCAACCTGGTCGAGGCCGACATCTGACGACGAAGTCATGCTGAGATCACCAACGACCCCGGACGATCATGCTCGACACCAGACCCCGACCGTCGACGCCGCCGCACGCCGCCGCGCCGCCGGCGCCGACCGTCCGGCGACGACGGCGACGTGCCGCTCGCCCAGTTCGCCGAGAGCGCCTACCTCGCCTACGCGATGAGCGTGGTGAAGGGCCGCGCGCTCCCCGCCGTCGAGGACGGCCAGAAGCCCGTGCAGCGCCGCATCCTCTATGCGATGCGCGAGCTGGGCAACCGCCACGACGCCCCGTTCAAGAAGTCCGCGCGCATCGTCGGCGACGTGATCGGCAAGTACCATCCGCACGGCGACTCGGCGGTGTACGAGGCGGCGGTGCGCATGGCGCAGGACTTCACCCTGCGCTACCCGCTCATCCAGGGCCAGGGCAACTTCGGCTCGCGCGACGGCGATGGCGCCGCGGCGATGCGCTACACCGAGGTGCGGCTCACGGCCTTCGCGGAGGAGATCCTCCTCGCCGAGCTGGAACGCGGCACCGTCGACTTCATTCCCGACCTACGACGGCTCCATGCAGGAGCCGCGGCTGCTGCCGGCGCGGCTGCCGATCGCGATGCTGAACGGCGCCTCGGGCATCGCGGTGGGCATGGCCACCGAGATCCCGCCGCACAACATGGGCGAAGTGGTGGCGGCCTGCGTCGTGGCGCTGAAGGATGCCAGGGCGAGCGATGCGGCCATCCTCGCGCCCGTTCCCGGGGCCGGACTTTCCGGGCGGCGGGCAGATCATCTCGTCCGGCCGAGGAAATCGCCCGCGCCTACGAGAGCGGCCGCGGTTCCATCCGCGTGCGTGCGCGCTGGAGCGTCGAGAAGCTCGCGCGCGGCCAGTACCGCGTGGCCGTGACCGAGATGCCGCCCGGCACCAACGCCGCCAGGGTGCTCGCGGAAATCGAGGAACTCACCAACCCGAAGCCGCGCGCGGGCAAGAAGGCGGTGTCGGCCGAGGTGCTGGCGCTCAAGTCGGCGGTGCTCGGCGTGCTGGAAAGCGCGCGCGACGATTCCGACCGCGAGCATCCCGTGCGGCTCCTGTTCGAGCCGCGCACTTCGCGCGTCTCTCCCGAGGAGCTGATGAACCTGCTCCTCGCGCACACGTCGCTGGAGGCGAACGCGCCGCTGAACCTGGTGGCCATCGACCGCGAGGGGCGCCCGCGGCAGGCCGGGCTCGCGCACTGGATCCGCGAGTGGGCCGCCTTCCGCCTCGCCACGCTGGAGCGGCGCCTGCGCCACCGCCAGGGGGAGGTCGTCGACCGCCTGCACATCCTCGACGGTCGCCTCATCGCCTTCCTCAACATCGACAAGGTGATCAAGGTCATCCGCAACGCCGACGAGCCCAGGCCCGCGCTCATGGAGAAGTTCGCGCTCTCCGAGCGCCAGGCCGAGGACATCCTCGAGATCCGGCTGCGCCAGCTGGCGAAGCTGGAGGGCATCCGGATCGAGCGCGAGATCAAGGAACTGAAGGCGGAGCTGGGCGAGCTGGAGAAGCTCCTGGCGAGCGAAGGCGCGCGCCGCAAGCTCGCGGTGAAGGAAGTCATCGCCGACGGCGAGCGCTTCGGCGACCGGCGGCGCACGATCATCGAAGTGGCCGAGCGTGCCGCTGCCGCGCCGGTCGAGACGCTCTCCGACGAGCCGATCACCGTCCTCTGCTCGCGCAACGGGTTCCTGCGCACGCGCACCGGGCATGGCGTCGATGCCTCCACGCTGTCGTGGAAGGAAGGCGACGGGCCGTTGGCCGTCATCGAGACGAGGAGCGTGCATCCGATCGTGCTGGTCGGCGCCAACGGCCGCACCTACAGCGTGCGCGCGCTCGACCTGCCCGGCGGCAAGGGGGACGGCGTGCCGGCGACCTCGCTCGTCGACCTGGCCGGCACGCGCATCGTCGGCGTGCTCGCGGGCGACCCGGAGATGCACCTCCTGCTCGCCTCCAGCGGCGGCACGGGATTGCGCTGCCAGCTGAAGGACCTCGTCACGCGCAGCCGCGCGGGCAAGGCGTTCATGAACGTGGGCGAAGGCGAGAAGTGCCTGGCGCCGGAATTGCTGCGCGATGGCATCACCGAGATCGCCGCGCTCTCCGCGGAAGGGCGCCTGCTCGTCCTGCCGCTTGCCGAGGTGAATGCGCTCTCCGGCGGCGGCAAGGGCGTCATCCTCATGCGCCTGCACGAAGGCGAGGCGCTCGTCGCCGTGCGGGCCGTGAGCGGCACGCTCAAGGTGAAGGGCAAGGGGCGCGGCGACAAGGTCTCGCTCGTGACCGTGACCGCCGCCGACCTCGAGAACTACCGCGGCAACCGGGCGCGCACGGGGCGGGTGCTGCAGGGCTCGCTCAAGAGCGTGGCCGGCTTCGCGGACTGAGGCGACGGCCGCCGCGGACACGATCGGCTCACCCACGGAGGAAGCCATGACTGCCAAGGTATTCGACAAGCCCGGTGCCAAAGTCCGCCTCGACGACATCTCCGCCGAGCCCCCGAAGGGCATGACGCGCGAGAAGGCCGAGAAGCGTTTCGAGTCGCTGGGGCAGGAGCTCTTCGACCTGCAGGACGCGATGTTCGGCGCGAAGGTGAACAGCGTGATGGTCGTGCTGCAGGGCCGCGACAGCGCCGGCAAGGACGGCGCCATCAAGCACGTGGTGGGCTGCCTCAACCCGCGCGGGGTGATCGTCACCTCCTTCGGCGTACCGACGCCCGAGGAGCGCGCCCACGACTTCCTCTGGCGCGTGCACCGCCACGCCCCGCGCCTGGGCGAGTTCTCGATCTTCAATCGCTCGCACTACGAGGACGTGCTGGTGGTGCGCGTGCACGATCTCGCGCCGAAGTCGATCTGGAAGGAGCGCTACGGCCACATCCGCGACTTCGAGGAACTGCTGGCCGAGCACGGCACGATCATCCTCAAGTACTTCCTGCACATCACGCGGAAGGAGCAGGAGGAGCGCCTGCTCGAGCGCGAGGAGTCGCCGCAGACCGCCTGGAAGTTGAATCCCAACGACTGGAAGGAGCGCGACCACTGGGACGAGTACACCGGGGCCTACGAGGACGCCATCGCGAAGACGGCGGCGAGGCACGCGCCGTGGACCGTGGTGCCGGCCAACGCGAAGTGGTACCGCAACCTGGTGATCGCCGAGTCGATCGTCGCCGCGCTCAGGAAGCGCCGCACGGACTGGGAGACGACCCTCGCGGAAATGGGCCGTGCGGGCCGCGCCGGCCTCGATGCGTATCGCGCGCAGGGTGGCGCAACGCAGGGTGCGGGAAGGAAGGGAAGGTGAAACAAAAACGGCAGCCCGAAGGCTGCCGTTCTCAATGTTGCCGGGTGCTGGTTACAGCGGCTTGATCGCCGTGGCCTGCTTCCCCTTGGGGCCCATCTTGACTTCGAACTCGACGCGCTGGTTTTCCTTCAGCGTCTTGAAGCCCGCAGCCTGGATTTCCGAGAAGTGCGCGAAGAGATCCTCGCCGCCGCCTTCCGGGGTGATGAAGCCGAAGCCCTTGGAGTCGTTGAACCACTTGACCGTTCCGGTTGCCATGTCGTAATTCCTTTGCACAAATTGATGAAAATGCGGGTTTCCCCGCTTACCGCAAGCGACACAGATTGACCAGACGGGAACTGAAAATAGGCGCCGGCATGCCGACGGTACTTGAGTAACTTCTGAGCAGGCTGAATCACCGCTGCGCGAGATGATACGCGAAAAGCGCCTGATGCGTCAGGGTTTTTTCGCGGCGGCCTCCTTCGCGTCGACGCTGTCCTGGTAGGCGCGCATCTGCCTGAGCCAGGTCGTCCAGTCGACCGGGCCCTCGGCGAAGCGCTTCTGCAGGCTCTCGAGCACGTTGCCCCAGGCCTTGTCGAAATAGTCGTAGGCCTGGTCCCACTGCCCGCCGTCGCCCCAGCCGCCGTGGGTGAGGCGGACCTCGGTCAAGCCCTCGCCCGCGGGCTTCAGGCGCACGACGACGCTGGTGCGCTGCTGCCGTGCCGCGGCCAGGTGCGGCGGCGCGTTCCAGGTGAACGAGATCATGGCGTTGTCCTGCACGGCGAGGACGACCATGTCGTCGGCGCCCTTGAGGCCGGGCTTGGCGTATGGATTGATGTAGACCTCGAAAGGCCCGCCGGGTCGCGCCTCCACGCGGGCGTCCGGGGCGAAGAACGACTTGATGCCCTCGCTCGTCGACCACGCCTTCCAGACTTCCGCGACGGGCGCCTTCACGGTGACGGACTTCATGATCAGGCGTTCCTGCGCGGCGGCGGGGAGCATCGCGATGGCGAAGAGCACGGCGGCAAACGTGAATTTCATGGGATCGTCCTTCAGGCCTGGTCGTAGGCGGCACGCAGCCAGCCGACGAGTTCGGCGTCGATGTCCTTCGCCGCCGTCACGCGCACGCGATGGCTCACCATGGCGTTGAAGCTGCCCGACGCCTCGAGGCGGCCCTGAGGCTGCAGCGCCCTTGAGGTTGATGCCCACGTCGAGCCGGTCGGCGGTCGAGGGCTGGATGAGCGCGAACTGCTTGCTGCGGCGCAGGCTCACATAGGTCTTCTTGGGTGCAAGCTCGACGTCGCTGCCGAATTTCGCGACCGCCTGCGCGAGCCGGTCGTAGAGCGGGCCGCAGTGCTGCCTTGCTGCCGGCGTACTGTGCCGCCACGAGGTCCTCGCCGCCGGGCGTGGGCGCGTCGCCCGCGAGCACGCGCTGCGCGACGAGGTTCGCGTAGCCGTGGCCCATGCCGTGCTTCTCCTTCAGGAGCTTCACGATCTCGCCGTGCTTCGCGAGCTTCGCCTTCCTCGCGATGGCGATCCACGCCTCCAGCGGCTTGCCGGTGTTCTTCTCGTAGTTGGCGATCATCGTCTGCAGCGCATCGTCCATGGTTTCCTCCGTTTGGGGACGGTACCAGGTACATGTACCTGGTACCTCTACTTCAAGGGCCAGTTTTCGGACTTCGTCTTCGCGGGAAGCACGAATTCGAGCGCGCCGAACATCGCGTACATGAGGCGCGTGCCGAAGGGCGGGCGGCCGGTCTCGACGATGGCCTTGAGGTTCTTCAGGATGAAGTCGCCGCCCTTCATCATCTCCTTCGCGGTGCCGGTGCCGGCGGGGATGTTCTCCACGGTGAGCGTCACCTCGACGCCGCCCGCGACCTTCTTCAGGTCGTAGACCACGGTGCAGAAGGGGTCGTCGTATTGCGTGAAGCGGTGCGTGTGCGCGAAGCGCGCGGGGGCGTCGTGCTCGACCACTTCGCCGATCACCACCGCATGCCTGCCGCTCACCGTGCGCATCTGCATCTTGCGGCCGCGCACCAGGCCGGGCGCGTCGAGCGTCAGCATGGAATTGAACACCGCTCCCTGCGGCTCGCCCGTCTTGGTGAGCTCGCGGAACACCGCCTCCATGGTGCCGTTGATGACGATCCGGAATACCGCCTTGTTCGCTTCAGCCACGTGCGCCTCCCTTCGCTCTGGCCAACGGAACCGGGGCGTTCTCGAGCCGGTACTTCATGCGCGCGAGACGCCCCGCCCAGTAGTCGCTGAACTCGGTGGTCCAGCGGTCGTAGATCATGTGGATCGGCACCGGGTTGAACCACAGCCGCCGCTCGCGCCCGGCCTTCTCGGAGAGCACGAGGTTCGCATGCTCCAGCGCCGCCAGGTGCTTCATCACCGCGATGCGGCCGATGTCGAAGAACTCGCACACGCGGCTCACGTTGCAGCCCGGCTCCTTCTTGAGGATGTCGAGGATGCGCCGCCGCGGCTCGCTAGCGAGGGCGGAGAAGACGGCATCCATTTCGTCGGGTTTCATCGCGGCCAGGTCCAATAGGTAACCGAAAGGTGACATGATTGCCGGAGGCCTGTCAAGCGCCGGAAAGCCTTCGGGGAATGATCCGTTACAATTTCGCCCTGCATCGGCCAGGTTCGGCCCGCTGCTTCCCGCAAGGACTCCCGTCATGCCCCCGAATTTCGCCCGCAACAGGCTTGCCATTGCACCGGCCGCATGGCTGCTCGCCGCCTGCGGCCCCCAGGGCGGCCCGCCGCCCGGCGGCTTCCCGCCCGCCGTGGTCGCCGTCCAGGAGGTGAAGCCCGCCACCGTCGCCGGTGGAATTCGAGTTCCCCGCCCAGACCGCCGGCTCGCGCGAGGTCGAGGTGCGCGCCCGCGTCACCGGCATCCTGCTGAAGCGCAACTTCGAGGAGGGCGCCAGCGTGCGCGCGGGCCAGTCGCTCTTCCGCATCGACCCGGCGCCCTTCGAGGCGGCGCTCGCGCGCGCGGAAGCCGAACGTCGCCGCGCGCCGAGGCGCGCCTCGCGCAGGCGACGCGCAACGCGACGCGCTGAAGCCGCTCTACGAGGCGAAGGCCGCCTCGCAGAAGGACTACGACGACGCCGTGTCCGGCCGAGGAGATCGCCGCCGCCGACGTGAAGGCCGCGCGGGCGCGCCTGGACGGAGGCGCGCCTGAACCTCGCGTACACGCGGGTGGAGTCGCCGATCGCCGGCGTCACCAGCCGCGCGCTGAAGAGCGAGGGCAGCCTCGTCTCCGGCCCGGACGTGCTGCTCACCACGGTCACGCAGATCGATCCGATGTACGTGAACTTCGGCCTCTCCGAGGCCGAGCAGCTCGCGCCTGCAGGCGCGAGGCCGCCGCCGGCAAGCTCATGCTGCCCAAGGACGGGCGCTTCGAGGTCGCCGTGCGCTTCGAGGACGGCACGAGCTACGCGCAGCCCGGGCAAGCTCGTCTTCTCCGACGTGCGCGTCATCCGCCACCGACCGGCACCACCGAGGCGCGCGCCGAGCTGCCCAACCCCGACGGCGAGCTGCGCCCGGGCCAGTTCGTGCGCGTGATCCTGCAGGGCGCCACGCGCCCGACGCGATCACCGTGCCGCAGCGCGCGGTGCTGGAAGGCCCGCAGGGCAAGATCGTCTACGTGCTCGGCGCCGGACGAGCAAGGCGCGAGCCGCGCCCGGTCGTGGTCGGCGAGTGGAGCGGCGCCGACTGGATCATCACCTCGGGCCTCAAGGCCGGCGACAAGGTGATCGTCGACGGCCTCATGAAGGTCTTCCCCGGCGCGCCGGTGCAGGTGGGCGATCCGAACGCGCCGCCGCCGGCGCTCCCGGCAAGCGGGCCGGCCGCCGCGAAGCCGACGCCAAGCCCGACGCGAAGAAGTAGCAGGAGAGCCCGCCATGTTCTCCCGCTTCTTCATCGACCGCCCGATCTTCGCGGCGGTGCTCTCGATCTTCATCGTGCATCGCCGGCCTCGCCGCGATGCGCGCGCTGCCGATCGCGCAGTACCCGGAGATCGCGCCGCCGGTGGTGCACGGTGCGCGCGGTCTACCCCGGCGCCTCGGCCGAGGTGCTCGAGCAGACCGTCGCCGCGCCGCTCGAGAACGCGATCAACGGCGTCGAGGACATGCTCTACATGAGCTCGACCTCGACCTCCAACGGCGTGGTGCGAGATCCAGGTCACCTTCGACATCGGCACCGACGTCGACAAGGCCGCGCTCAACGTGAACAACCGCGTGAAGCAGGCCGAGCCGCGCCTGCCGCAGGAGGTGCGCCGCCAGGGCGTGCACGGTGGAGAAGGGCTCGTCGTCCTTCCTGCAGGTGCTCGCGTTCTACTCGCCCGACGGCCGCTACGACGACCTCTACACCTCCAACTACGTGACGCTGAACGTGCTCGACCGCGCTGAAGCGCATCCCCGGCACGACCAACGTGCAGATCTTCGGCGCCAAGGACTACGCGATGCGCATCTGGGTGCGGCCCGACCGCCTGGCGCAGCTGAAGCTCTCGCCCGGCGACATCGTCCGCGCGATCAACGAGCAGAACGCGCAGTTCGCCGCCGGCAAGGTGGGCGAGCCGCCCACCGGCGGCGGGCAGGAGCTGGTCTACACCGTCACCACCAAGGGGCGCCTGGCGGAGCCGAAGGAGTTCGAGGAGATCATCCTGCGCGCCAACCCGGACGGCTCGCGCCTGCGGCTGAAGGACGTGGCGCGCGTCGAGCTCGCCTCCAAGGACTACAGCTTCATCGGCACGTACAACGGCAAGCCGGCCACGCTGGTCGGCATCTTCCTGCAGCCCGGCGCCAACGCGCTCGACGTGGCCAAGGAGGTGAACGCCGACCATGGCGAGCTCGCGAAGCGCTTCCCGCAGGGCTTCACGTACTCGGTGCCCTACGACACCACGCGCTTCGTCGAGGTCTCGATCCGCGAGGTGGTGATCACGCTCGCCGAGGCGATGGTGCTGGTCTTCCTGGTGGTGTTCCTCTTCCTGCAGAACTGGCGCGCGACGCTGATCCCGTTCGCCGCGGTGCCGGTGTCGCTGATCGGCACCTTCGCCGGCCTGCATGCTGCTCGGCTACTCGATCAACACGCTGACGCTCTTCGGCATGGTGCTCGCCATCGGCATCGTCGTCGACGACGCCATCGTGGTGCTGGAGAACGTCGAGCGCATCATGCACGAGGAGCACCTCGGCGCCGCGCGAGGCGGCGATCAAGGCGATGCAGCGAGGTCACGAGCCCGATCGTCGCCATCGTGCTCGTGCTCTGCGCGGTGTTCGTGCCGATCGCCTTCCTCGGCGGCCTGACCGGCGAGCTCTACCGCCAGTTCGCGGTGACGATCTCGATCGCGGTGGTGATCTCGGGCATCGTCGCGCTCACGCTCACGCCGGCGCTGTGCGTGATGATCCTCAAGCGCGAGCACAAGCAGCCGGGGCGCTTCTTCCGCGGTTCAACCGCTGGTTCGCGCGCACCACGGACCGCTACGAGAACGGCGTCGCCTGGATGATCCGGCGCGGCGGCATCGCGCTCGTCGCTCTTCGCCGGCATGGTCGCGATCACCGGCGTGCCTGTGGCGCGCCACGCCCGGCTCGCTGGTGCCCGACGAGGACCAGGGCTTCTACATCGCCGCGGTGATCCTGCCCGACGGCGCGACGCTCGAGCGCACCGACAAGGTGGTGCGAGCAGGTGGTCGAGGCGATCCGGTCGAACCCCACCAACGAGGACGTGGTCGCCTTCACCGGCTTCGACTTCCTCGGCGGCAGCTTCCGCAACAACGCGGCCACCATCTTCGTCACGCAGAAGCACTGGGACGAGCGCACGGTGCCGGTGCAGCGCGCTGGTCGGCGAGTTCTTCGGCAAGACCGCGGCACATCAAGGAGGGCCTGGTGCTCGCCTTCCACGCCGCCGGCGATCTTCGGCCTCGGCACCGCGGGCGGCTTCGAGTTCTACATCCAGAACCGCGGCGACGGCGGCTCGAAGCGCCTGGCCGAGGTGTCGCAGCCGTTCCTCGCGCGCGGCGACGCAGAGCCCGCAGCTCGCCCAGGTGCAGACCCTGTGGCGCGCCAACGTGCCGCAGCTGCTACGTCGACGTCGACCGCGAGAAGGCGCAAGGCCTGGGCGTGCCGCGTCGACGAGGTCTTCAACACGCTCGCCGCCACGCTCGGCACCTACTACGTCAACGACTTCAACAAGTACGGCCGCACCTGGCAGGTGCTGATGTCGGCCGAGCCGGCCTTCCGCAAGCGCCCCGAGGACGTGGGCAACATCTACGTGCGGAGCGACAAGGGCGAGATGATGCCGGTGCGGCGCTGGCGCGCATCGAGTACGCCAACGGGCCCGGACACGCTCGAGCGCTTCAACAACCTGCCGGCGGTGAAGATCTTCGGCAGCGGCGCGCCGGGCGTGAGCTCCGGGCCAGGCGATCGCGGAGGTCGAGCGCATCGCGCGCGAAGGTGCTGCCGCCGGACTTCACGCTCGACTGGAGCGGCGCCTCGTTCCAGGAGAAGCGCTCGAGCGGCACCTCGATGCTCGCGCTCGTGCTGGGCGCGCTGATGGTGTTCCTGATCCTCGCCGCGCAGTACGAGAAGTGGTCGCTGCCGCTGTCGGTGATGCTGGCGCTGCCGTTCGGCACCTTCGGCGCGCTGGCCGCCGTGTGGCTGCGCGGCATGACCAACGACGTGTACTTCCAGATCGGCCTGGTGACGCTGCTCGGCCTCGCGGCGAAGAACGCGATCCTGATCGTCGAGTACGCGGTGCTGAAGACGCCAGGAGGGCCTGTCCTCCTCCGCCGCGGCGCTCGAGGCCGCGCGGCTGCGCTTCCGCCCGATCCTCATGACCTCGCTCGCCTTCATCCTCGGCGTGCTGCCGCTCGCGTTCTCCACGCGGCGCCGGCGCGGGCGCGCGCCACTCGGTGGGCACCGGGCGTGATGGGCGGCATGCTCGCGGCGACCTTCCTCGCGATCTTCTTCGTGCCGTTCTTCTTCAAGCTGATCATGGAGAGGAAGCTCGGCGAGCCGCGCTCGAGCGACGGAGCTCAAGCAGGAAGCCACGCACCATCGCGAGCTGCACGGCGGCGAGCGCCACGCACACGGCGACGCGGCCGACGCCGCGCACGGAGGGGCTGCTGATGAGGCCGCGCCTGGCGGATGCCTGCCTGGCCGGGCTCGTCGCCGCGGCGCTGGCCGGCTGCGCCGTCGGCCCGGACTACGCGCGACCCGAGGCGGACCTGCCGCAGGACTATGCGGCGCGCGCAGTCGTCCGTGCCGATGGCGGACAACTGGTGGACGCTCTTCAGCGATCCGGTGCTCGACGCGCTGGTCGACGAGGCGCTCGCCGCCAACCGCGACCTGCGCCGCCGCGGCCGCAGCGCATCGAGCAGGCGCGCGCGCAGTTCGTGATCACGCGCGCCGACCAGCTCCCCGCGCGTCGGCATCGAGGGCATCGCGCTCGCGCGACCGGGCCTCCGAGCAGGGCGTCTTCCCGCCGCCGCCGCGAGTCGATCGAGACCAACACCAACCGGCTGGTGCTGCGCGCGTCGCTGGGAGATCGACTTCTGGGGCAAGTTCCGCCGCGCCACGCGAGGCGGCGCGCGCGGACCTCGCCGCCACCGAGGCCGGGCGCGACGCGATCCGCGCCTCGCTCGTGGGCGAGGTGACGCGCGGCTACTTCAACCTGCGCGCGCTCGACGCCGGCCGCGAGGTCGCGCTGCGCACGCTCGAGGGCCGGCGCAAGGGTCTCGAGATGCAGCAGCTGCGCCTCGACGCCGGCATCGTCTCCGAGCTCGAGCTGCGCCAGGTCGAGTCCGACGTGCGCCGGCGCCGAGGCGCTGCTGCCGCAGATCGAGCAGCAGCCGCACGGCGCAGGAGGGCGCGCTGGCGCTCCTGCCGGCCGCAGCCCGCGCGCGGTCTTCGAGGCGCGCATCGAGCGCGGCGTGCCTGCCGCGCCGGGGGCGGTCGAGGTCCCCGCGGGTCTGCCCTCGGACCTGCTGCTGCGCCGCCCGACCTCCGCGAGGCCGAGGAGCGCCTGCAAGGCCGCCAACGCCCGCATCGGCGTGGCGCGCGCCGCGTACTTCCCGTCGATCACGCTCACCGGCTTCTACGGCGGCGAGAGCCAGGCGCTCTCCGATCTCTTCATCGGGCCGGCGCGCACCTGGAACGTCGCCGGCGGCGCTGCTGCAGCCGCTCTTCGCCGCCGGCCAGATCGCGCGCCGGCGTCGACTTCGCCGATGCCCGCACGCGCGAGGCGGCCGCGCTCTACCAGCAGGCGATCGCCAACGCCTTCCGCGAGGTGCGCGATGCGATCGCTGCGCAGGCGCACCACGCGCGAGGCCCTGCGCGCGCAGCAGGAGCGCGAGCGGATCCTCGCGCGCACGTTCGAGCTTGCGCGCCTGCGCTACGACAACGGCACGGTGAGCCTCTTCGACGTGCTCGAGACGGAACGCCAGCTGCTCGCCGTGCGCCTCGAGGCCATCGACGCCGAGCGCGACCGGCGCAATGCGATCGTCGATCTCTACCTCGCCCTCGGCGGCTGACGAGCTGACGAACCCGGCTGACGAACCGGGTTCACGAACCGGGTTCATGAACCGGGTCCGATAGAATCGGTGGATGCACGCGCAAGCGCAGCGCTGGGACATCTTCTGCCGCGTCGTCGACAACTACGGCGATGTCGGGGTGGCGTGGCGGCTGGCGCGCTGCCTCGCGCGCGAACACGGCAGGCGCGTGCGCCTCGTCCTCGACGACCTGACGGTACTGGCCCACCTGCAACCGCAAGCCGATGCGGCGCTGGCCGCGCAGCGCGTCGATGGCGTCGACGTGAGCCTCTGGAGCGAGGTCTTCCGCGAGGGTGCCGCCCCGGAGGTGGCCGACGTCGTCGTCGAGACCTTCGGCTGCGATACGCCGGAGGCGTACGTGCGCGCGATGGCGGCACGCCGCGCCCATGCCGCGCTGGATCAACCTCGAGTACCTGAGCGCGGAAGACGTGGGTCGAAGGCAGCCACGCGTTGCCTTCGCCGCATCCGCGCTACGCGCCCCTGACACGGCACTTCTTCTTCCCCGGCTTCACCGCGCGCACCGGCGGGCTGCTGCGCGAGCGCGACCTCCTCGCGCGCCGCGATGCCTTCCAGGGCGACCCGGCGACGCAGGCCGAGTTCTGGCGGGCGATCACCGGGCGCCGTGCCGCCCGATGGCGCCCTGAAGGTGAGTCTCTTCGGCTACGCGGGCGCCCCCTACGAGAGCCTGCTCGAGGCGATGACGCACCATGCCGGACCGGTGTGGGTGGTCGCGCCGGAGGGGGCCGCCGCGGCTGCGCTGTCCGCCTGGCTGCGCGGCCGGGTCCCGGGGTCGCATGGTCCGGTCGCGGCGTTCGCCGTGCCCTTCCTCGAGCAGGACCGCTACGACGAGCTGCTGTGGGCGTGCGACCTGAACTTCGTGCGCGGCGAGGATTCCTTCGTGCGCGCGCAGTGGGCGGCCCGCCCGTTCGTCTGGAACATCTATCCCCAGGACGACGGCGCGCATTGGGTGAAGCTGGCGGCCTTCCTCGCCCGCTACACCGCCGGCATGGACCGGGCGCATGCCGCCTGCGTCACCGCGATGTGGGAAGGCTGGAACCGCGGCGAAGCCATGGCGCGGGCCTGGCCCGCCTTCGACGCGCGCCTGGCCGCCCTGGCCCCGCACGCCGAGGACTGGGCCGCGGCGCCTGGCGAGCCGCGCCGATCTCGCCACGCAGCTGGCGGATTTCGTCGATAACGTGCTAATATAGCGGGCTTTTTTTCGATATCCCGCCAATGCTGGCGGGTCCAGGAATTCACGGACGGAACAGATGAAAACGGCTCAGGAACTGCGTACCGGCAATGTGTTCATGGTTGGCAAGGACCCGATGGTCGTGCTCCGCGCGGAGTACAACAAGGGCGGGCGCAGCTCCGCCACCATGAAGATGAAGATGAAGAACCTCCTCACCGGCAGCAACACGGAGACGGTGTACAAGGCCGACGAGAAGTTCGAGCTCCTCATGCTCGAGAAGCGCGAGGTCACGTACTCGTATTTCGCCGACCCCATGTACGTGTTCATGGACGGCGAGTACAACCAGTACGAGATCGAGAAGGAAGTGCTCGGCGAGGCGCTCAACTACCTCGAGGAAGGCATGCCCGGCGAGGCGACCTTCTACGAAGGGCGCGCCATCTCCGTGGAGATCCCGAACACGGTCGTGCGCGAGATCATCTACACCGAGCCCGCCGTGCGCGGCGACACCTCGGGCAAGGTGCTGAAGCCCGCCAAGCTCGCCAACGGCCACGAGGTGCAGGTGCCGGCCTTCTGCGCGACCGGCGACAAGATCGAGATCGACACCCGCACCAACGAGTACAAGCGTCGCGTCAACGCCTGAATGCGCAAGCACCGGATCGCCGCCATCGGCGGCGACGGCATCGGCACCGAAGTCATCGCCGCCGGGCGTCGAGGTGCTCGAGGCGCTCGCGCAAGGCCGACGGCGGCTTCGCCCTCGAGGTCGAGCACTTCCCCTGGAGCTCGGACGTACTACCTCGAAGCACGGGCACTACATCCCCGAGGGCGGCCTCGAGCAGCTGAAGACGTTCGACGCGATCTTCTTCGGCGCGGTCGGCCGCCAGCGAGGTGCCCGACCACGTCTCGCTGTGGGGCCTGCGCCTGCCGATCTGCCAGGGCTTCGACCAGTACGCCAACGTGCGCCCGGCGCGCGTGCTGCCGGGCGTGAAGAGCCCGCTCGCGAACGGCAAGGACATCGACTGGGTGGTGATCCGCGAGAACTCCGAGGGCGAGTACTCCGGCAACGGCGGGCGCGCGCACCGCGGCCTGCCGATCGAGGTGGCCACCGAGGTCTCGGTCTTCACGCGCGCCGGCGTCGAGCGCATCCACCGCTTCGCCTTCGAGCTCGCGCGCAAGCGCCCGCGCAAGCACCTGACGCTGGTCACCAAGTCGAACGCGCAGCGCCACGGCATGGTGATGTGGGACGAGATCTTCTACGAGGTGGCGAAGGACTATCCCGGACGTGAAGACGGACCGCGAGCTGGTCGATGCGATGACCACGCGCATGGTGCTGCAAGCCCGCGACGCTCGACGTGATCGTCGCCACCAACCTGCACGCCGACATCCTGTCCGACCTCGCCGCCGCGCTCTCCGGCAGCCTCGGCATCGCGCCGACCGCGAACCTGAATCCCGAGCGCACGTTCCCGTCGATGTTCGAGCCGATCCACGGCTCGGCCTTCGACATCACCGGCAAGGGCATCGCCAACCCGATCGCCACCTTCTGGACCGCGGCGATGATGCTCGAGCACCTCGGCGAGGCGGCGGCCGCGACGCGGCTGATGGCGGCGATCGAGACGGTGACCGCCAGCGGGCTGCACACGCCGGACCTCGGCGGCAAGGCCACCACCGCGGACGTGACCCGCGCGGTGTGCGCAGCGCTCGCCTGACGCGGCCCCGGTCGCCGCGAGGGGCGATTTCCCCGTAAGCTCCGCGTATCGTGAACCGCGGAGCGATTCCATGGCCCTGAAGCGCCCGAAGTGGAAGCCCGGCACCGTCGTGGTGCTGGAACACGTCTCGAAAGTCCTGCGGGACAATGCGCTGCGCGACCCGCACGAGCGCAAGCTCGCCGTCTGGCTGCCGCCGCAGTACGACGAGGGTGCGACGCGCGGGCGCGGAAAGCGCTTTCCCGTCTTCGTCGACATGGTCGGCTTCACCGGCTCGGGCCTCTCCCACGTGGCGTGGAAGAACTTCAGCGAGAACGTGCCCGAACGCGCCGCGCGCCTCGTGCACGAGGGGAAGATGGGCCCCGCCATCATCGTCTTCCCGGACTGCTTCACGGCGCTGGGCGGCAACCAGTACGTGAACTCCTCGGCCATCGGCAACTACGCGGACTACCTCACGAAGGAGATCGTGCCCTTCGTCGACCGCGAGTTCCGCACGCTCGCCGCGCGCGAGCACCGCGGCTGCTTCGGCAAGTCCTCGGGCGGCTACGGCGCCATCATCCACGGCATGAAGTACGCCTCGACCTGGGGCGCCATCGCGGATCACTCCGGCGATTCCTATTTCGATTTCGTCTACCACCACGACTGGCCCAACACGCTCAACGAGCTGGCGAAGTACCGCCCGAAGAAGACGGTCCCCGGCAAGGTCGACGTGCGCAGGCTGGAGAAGGGTGCGGACCGCGGGCTCGACGACGGCCGCGTGCGCGGCTTCCTCGAGGCCGTCTGGGCGAAGCCCAAGCTCTCCATGGCCGAGGGGCACGCGATCATGAACCTGTGCATGGCCGCGAGCTACGATCCCGACCCGAAGGCGCCCAACGGCTTCCGGCTGCCGTTCAATCTCGAGACGGGGGAAATGCTCGAGAAGCGCTGGAAGCGCTGGCAGGAGAACGATCCGGTGAACCTGGTCGCGGAAGTACCGCAAGAACCTGGCGTCGCTGCGCGGCATCTACATCGACTGCGGCTCGCGCGACCAGTACCACATCCATTACGGCACGCGCATCCTCTCCAAGCGGCTGGCGGAGGCGGGCATCGGCCACACCTACGAGGAGTTCGACGACAACCACTCCGACGTCGACTACCGGATGGACGTCTCGCTGCCGTTTCTCTACAAGGCGCTGAAGTAGGGTGCGGCGCTTCCCGGAGGACTGGCTTGCTTGGCGGGCGGGGATGAACGGGATCGGCCGGGTTGCCGTGCTGGCGATGGTGGTTGCGTTGGCCGGATCCCCGGCCGTGACCAGTGCGGCGGACAAGGACGGGGCTGCGACAATGCCGTGCCCGGCACCTGCACGCCCCCTGCGCGAAGAACGCTTCGTGCCCATCGGCGGCATCGAGCAGTGGGTCACGATCAAGGGCGGGAGTTGCGCCAATCCGGTGATTCTCTTCCTGCACGGCGGCCCGGGAAACACGTTGAGTCCCTACGCGGATTCCATTTACGGCGCGTGGGAGAAGGACTTCACGCTCGTGCAGTGGGACCAGCGTGGCGCGGGGAGGACCTACGGCCGCAATGTGCCCCCCGCGGATCCGCCGCTCACCATCGAGCGCATGGCGGAAGACGGCATCGCGCTCGCCGAGTACCTGGCCCGGCGTCTCGGCCAGAAGCGGATCATCCTCACGGGCGGGTCATGGGGCTCCATCCTCGGCGTCCACATGGCCAGGTCCCGGCCCGACCTGTTCCACGCCTACGTGGGCGTCGCGCAGATCGTCAGCTATCGCGACAACCCGTCCGCGAGCTACGCGAAGGTGCTGGCGATGGCGCGCGCAGCCGGGGATCGACCCACGATCTCGGCACTCGAAGCGCTCGGGCCACCGCCCTGGGAGAATCCGCGCAATTCCGGGGTCCTGCGCCGCGCGACCAGGGCCTACGAAGCGAAGACCGTCCATCCCCGCACCGAAGTCCTGGTGGGTGCGCGCTCCCGCTTACGACACGCCGCAAATGCGCGCCGAGTACGAGGAAGGCGAGGATCACTCCTACCTGCAGTTCGTCGGCCGCAAGGGCGACGGCATGTTCTCGCGGGTCGATTTGCCGGGGCTCGGAGCCGCGTTCGAGATTCCCGTCTTCATCATCCAGGGGTCCGAAGACCTCGTCGCGACACCCGAAGTGGCACGGCGATACTTCGACGGCATCGCGGCGCCGCAAAAGGAGTTCGTCCTGGTCCCGCACACCGGGCACGACCCCAACGTGGCTCTGATCGAGGCGCAGTACCGGATCATGAGCGAACGTGTGCGCCCCCTGACGACACGCGCGAAGCGGTAAGAGCCAACGCTCTCTCGCCGCCGGGCGCGCGCCTCGGGGCGCCGGGAACTAGCGCTTGCGGCGCGCCTTCTTGCGCCAGACCGAGGGCGGCTTCGCGAAGGCCCGCTTGAAGGCGCGCGAGAACGAGTTCACCGCCTCGTAGCCGGCGTCCTCCGCGATCGACTCGATCGAGTGGTCGGTGGTGAGGAGTTCGTGCGCGGCCAGCTGCAGCCGCACCTGCGTGAGGAAGCCGAAGATCGGCTCGCCCACCACCTGGGAAAAGCGCTCGGCCAGGGCGGAGCGCGAGAGCCCCACCTGGCGTGCCAGCCGTTCCACCGTCCAGCGCTCGCCGGGACGGCCATGCACGAGTGCCAGCGCGGCGCCCACGTAGCGGTCGTTCAGTCCCGCGAGCCAGCCCTTGCCGCCCGGCGGCAGGTCCTCCACGTGGCGGCGCAGCGTTTCGATCAGCACCAGTTCCGCCACGCGCGAGAGCGCCGCGGTCCCGCCGGGTCGCGGGGCGTCGCTACCGGAAAGCGAAAGGCCGAGCGAATCGGCGAGCCAGGCGAGCGGCGCGGTGCCGCGCAGGGCCGTCTTCAGCACGGGAGGCAGCGCGGCGAAGAGCGGCTCGGCGAGGTGGCGGTCCAGCGTGATCGCGAGCGTCACCCAGCGTGTGCGCCGTCCCGAGCCGCCCAGCGTGACCGGCGCCAGCTCGCCCGCGACCGGCGGCCGCAGCAGCGTGGCAAAGGGCGTGGCCTGCGCGGCGAGGTCGGAACCGAGAAGGTGGCTCTCGCCACGCGCGAGGAACGCGACATCGCCGGCGCGCAGCGCCATGGACTCGCCGCTTCCCGCCTGCAGCACGCAGTCGCCCTCCAGCACCACGTGCGCGAAGGTGCGCGAACTCGCCGCCGGGACCGACACGCACCACGCGCCCCCCGCAGTGGCATCCGCGAGCACCGTGCCCGAGAGGCTCGCCAGTCGCAGGACTTCGGAGAGGGCGTCCATGGGATGAGGAACGTTTATGAACCCGGTTCGTGAACCGGGTTCATTGTCTAGTGGAAGTGGGCGGCGGGGGAGTCCGCTTCCTCGGGAAGCTCGGCGTGCACCATCTCCGCCTCGGGGTTGGCGAAGAGCGGCGCGCCGCAGTCCTCGCAGTATTCGGGCTCGAAGGTGCCGGAGAGCTTCTTCACCTCCGTCACGCCGCACTGCGCCAGTTCCGCCATGAGGTCCTCGACGGGGCCGGGGCGGGTGTTCTCGTCCTCGCGCCCGTAGAGCGGCCAGACGACGCCGTGCGCCACGTGGCTGTCGCCGTTGACGGTGAAGCTGACGCGGTACTCGTCGACGCGCTCCTCGCCGAAGCCGGCGATCACCGCGCGCAGCTGCGCGGGCTCCACCTGCAGCGTGTTCTCCAGCAGGGATACCCCCGCGCGGATGGCGTACGGGCGCACGCGCCGGTCCGCCTCGCGGCAGTTCACGTAGTAGGCATCCGGCAGCAGGCACTCGAAGACGCAGCCGGGCAGCAACTTGGCGATGGTCGGGCGGGCCTGCGCGATCCACTGTTCCAGGCTTGTCGTGCGTCCGGTGTGGCCGGTCGCATCCTCCTGCCAGCGAAAGAGCGGCTTGCCGCGCGGCGCGGCGACGGAGGCGATGACGAAGCGCGAGTCGGAAAGCAGCTGCGCCGTCTCGGGCATGCGCGCGAAGTCGATGCGCGGAATCTCGCCGGTGACGGCGGCATCCCCGAGGCGGGCGGCGAGGCGGCGCAGTTCCGAGAAGTGCCGCGGCAGCTGGTCGACCGAGTAGAGGTAGGGCACGAGGGTCACGCGGGCGTCGGCCGCCAGCACGTGCGCCTGCAGCTGCACCTTGAGGGCCAGTGCGTCGTCGCGGACGATGGGCCCGGACGGTATCGCGTACTTCGACCAGGCGACCACCGGGGCGGCGATCAGCAGCGATTCCCAGGCGAGATCGCCCTGCATGACGGTGACGGACTCGGAAATGCCCTCCACGCGCTCGATCAGCACGTCGTAGGCGCCGGAGTTGGTCTGCCAGAGGTGGTCGAGCGCCCCGTCGAGCGGGGCGTCGTTGCCGTGCTCGAGGAGCTTTTCCATGAGGGCGGCGATCTCGCCCTCCCAGAAGCGGTCCTCGGTCAGGCTGCCCGAAGTGTGCAGGCCGTTGGCGAGGGCGATGAGTCGTTCGGCGTCCCGGGTGAGGCGGGGCGCGGACTTGCTGCGGGTGCGGGCCATTGCGGGGGAACCGGGCGCGGAAGCGCCGGTGCATGATGACGATTCGTCGGAGGCGTATTTTATCATTACGGGAACGATTCCCCGGAGCCCACCAGATGCCGCAGTCCCTGAACGTCCTCGGCGGCGAATTGCGCGCCTGCTGTTTCGACCCCCTGACGGGCTACTACCGGGACGGCTCCTGCCGCGCCGCGGGGGACGATGCGGGCACGCACCTGGTCTGCGCGCGCATGACGGAGGAGTTCCTGGCCTTCAGCCTGGCCCGCGGCAACGACCTGGTGACGCCGCGCCCGGAGATGCGCTTCCGCGGACTCAAGCCCGGCGACCGCTGGTGCGTGTGCGCGCTGCGCTGGCTGGAGGCGCTCGAGGCCGGAGTCGCGCCGCCCGTCATCCTCGAAGCCACCCACGAGCAGGCGCTGGAGCTCGTGCCCCTGGAAGAACTCAGACGCAACGCCCTGGACTCGCGCCCCAGCACCCGCGCGCCGTGAGCGCCCCGCGTTGAGCGTGCTGGCACCCGCCGTCGCCTTCGTCGACCTCGAGACCACGGGCACTTCCGCCACGGGAGACCGCGTGACGGAAGTGGCCATCGTGCGCATGGCCGGCGGCGAGTTGGTCGAGGAGTGGTCCTCGCTCGTCGATCCGGAGTGCTCGATCCCGCCGGACATCCAGGTCCTCACCGGGATCACCAACGAGATGGTGCGGGGCGCGCCCACGTTCGCCGACATCCGCCACGAGGTGCGCGAGCGCCTGGAAGGGCACCTGTTCGTGGCGCACAACGCGCGCTTCGACTACGGGTTCCTCAAGAACGAGTTCGCGCGCCTGGAGATGCCCTTCAGCGCCGACGTGCTGTGCACGGTGCGCCTGTCGCGCCGGCTCTATCCCGAGGCGGTGGGCCACAGCCTCGATGCCCTCATCGCGCGCCACGGGCTCGTCGATCCCCTGGACGCCGTGGATCCCGCGGCACGCACCGGCCGGCACTCCGCGCTGGGGGATGCGCGGGCGCTCTTGCGGTTCCTGAAGGTGATCGAGCGCGAGAAGCCGGCCGACGAGATCGCCGCGGCGGTGAAGCGTTTGCTGAAGATACCGAGCCTGCCGCCGCAGTTGCCGCCCGATGCGCTGGAGGGCATCCCGGACGGCGCCGGCGTCTACCGTTTCTTCGGCGTGAACGACCTGCCGCTCTACATCGGCAAGAGTGTCAACCTGCGCGACCGCGTGCGCTCGCACTTCTCCTCGGACTACCGCAATTCGAACGACAGCCGGCTGTCCGCCGAAATCAGCCGCCTCGACTGGATCGAGACCGCGGGCGAGCTGGGGGCGCTGCTCCTGGAGTCGCGCCTCGTGAAGGAGGTGGCGCCGCTGCACAACGCGATGCTGCGGCGCCGGCGCACCAACTGCGTGCTGCGCCTGCCGTCGCTGCGCGAGGCGCCGGAGTTCCTGAAGCTGGACGAGATCGACTGGGACGCGCGCGGCCCCGGCGCCGAGCCGCTTTACGGGCCGTTCACTTCACCGCGGGCGGCGCGCGACCTGCTGGAAGCGATCGCGGCGGAGCAGGGCCTGTGCTGGCGCCTGCTCGGCTGGGAGAAGCGCGGCGGCCCCTGCTTCGCGCGGCAGGTGAGGAAGTGCCGTGGCGCCTGCGTGGGGGAGGAGACTCCCGAGGTGCACAACCTGCGGCTTGCGACGGCGCTCGAGGCGAAGCGCATTCCCGACTGGCCGTTCGCGGGACCGGTGGCCATCGTCGAGCGCGACGCGGGGCGCGGCATCGAGGAGGCGCATGTCATCAACCAGTGGCGCCACATCGGCACGGCGCGCGACGAGGACGAGCTTGCGGCGTTGGCGGCGACGCGCCGCCTGCCGGATTTCGACCCGGACATCCTCAGGCTGCTGGTGAGGTGGTTCGCGGACAATCCCGGCAAGGCGCGGCTCGTTGCGCCCGGCGGCTAGCGCGGAAGGTCAGCTACCCGCGCGCCTTTCTCGATGCCTGCTCACTGGCCCGGCGGCGGTTCCCAGAGCTCGACCTTGTTGCCTTCCGGGTCGATGACCCATCCGAACTTGCCGTACTCGGACTCGTCGACCTTTTCCATCACGTTGCAGCCTTCCGCGCGCAGTGCCTTGACGAGCGCGTGCACGTCCGCGACGCGGTAGTTGATCATGAACGAGGACGTGCTCGGAGCGAAGTAGTCGCCGCCCGCATCGCTGACCGTCCAGATGGTGGTTCCCGGCGTCGGGTTCCCCGCGTCGTCCGTCCAGCGGAAGGCCGCGCCTCCCCACTCCTGGACGTCGATGCCCAGGTGCTTCCGGTACCAGGTACGCAGGGCGACCGGATCCTTCGCCTTGAAGAAGATTCCGCCGATACCAGTAACTCTCTTCATGTGTTCTCCCCGTTCGATTTCGTGACTAGAGGTGCGTGATCCACTGCCTGAGGATCGCCTGGAACGACACCTTCTTTGCTTCCAGGTCACCGAGGCTCTCGAAATCGACCGTGGCACGATCGGCAGCCACCCACTTGAGCAGCCGGGATGGATCGTCGAGGGAAGCGCGTACGTTGCCGACGTCGCGTGCCTTGGCCCCGAAGTGCAGCACCACGCCGATGCCGGCCTTCGTGCGCAGGTTGGTGGTGGCGAAGTACTCGGTCGTCCGGAAGCTCGGCGCGTTCCACTTGACTCCCTCTTGCACGGAAGGATCCACCTCGAGGAACAGAGCCCGCAGTGCCTCGATCTCTCGCTTGGCAGGGTGCGACAGCGATTTCAGCAGTGCGTCCACGGCCTGCGATGTGTCTGCCGCGGTTGCGTGCCTGGCGGAACCCGGCTTCATAGCGTGGCCTGCCAGTAACCGACGTCGATCCACCGGTCGAACTTGTAGCCGACCTCGCTGAAATGCGCCACCTTCCTCATGCCGAGCTTCTCGTGCAGGGCGACGCTGGCCGGGTTGGGCAGGGCCACGCCGCCGATGACCGCGTGCATGCCGCACTCCCTGAGCGCGGCGAAGAGGCGCTCGTAGAGCTTCGTTCCGTATCCCAGGCCGACGCAATCGGGATCGAGGTAGACGGTGCACTCGACGGAGTAGCGGTACGCGCAGCGGCCCTTCCACTTCGAGGCGTAGGCGTAGCCGACGATCCGGCCGTCCTGCTCGGCGACCAGCCAGGGCAGGGATGCCGAAGCGATCTCCGCGATGCGTTCCGCCATCTCCTGCGCGGAGACCGCCTGCTCCTCGAAGGTGATGATCGAGTTGAGGATGTAATGGTTGTAGATGCGGGCGACGGCCTCGGCGTCGCTGGCGGCGGCTGTGCGGATCACGCTCGTCGCGCTGGATCCCGGTCCGGGCGCGTGATCAGGCTTCACTGCGGACGGGCCTGCCTTCGCAGATCGCCTTGAGTTCGCCAAGTGCCCTGGGAAACGTGTCCGCCATGTACTTCTCGAACTCGGCGGTCACGTCGACGCTGACCTCGACGTCCGTACCCCCTTTCGCGGCACGAAGTGCGTAGTTCTCGTATGCCCCCGCCCAGGCGCGGACCTTCTCGCTTGTCGTGTCCTCTTCCCCGGCACGGATCTCGCCGATGTGGCGGATGGACAGGTACTCGTGCGGCCTGTTTTCGGCGATCACCGAGACCATCCCGTCGCCGCTCGGGGCCAGGAATCGCATCCTCGTGCCGGCTTCCCACGATCCTTCGAAGCAGGAGCCTTCGCAGAACGGCGCAGTCCAGGCTTTGTAGGTCTCCGGCCCGAGCATCGTGTTCCAGACGTGCTCCTTCGGGGAAGCGATCGAGACTGAAAAGTGAAGGGTCTTCCTCATGACGAACGGCTCAGGCTGCTGCCGATGCGGATGCCGACCCACGCCATGGGCAGGTAGGCCGCCACGAGATCGAGGGCAATGAACCACTTGGGGGCGGGAATCATGAAGCTCGCGGCGATGCCGCCGCAGAGAAAGACCGCCCCGATCGCGTAGGCGAGCGGCACCCTGTACGTCGCCGCGATCAGGTAGGCAGCCAGGGCGCCCGCAAGAGTGCCGAGGGCGTGTGCCAGGAACGGCATGACGAAGTGCTTCGGCTCGAAGAGGTGTATGTGGGCGGCCAGGCTCGCGGCGTTGTTCACATCCACGCCTGCCGGTGGAGGGATGAGGGACGGGCTCAGGACAATGAGCGCCATGTTTACGCTTCCGCCTACGACGATTCCCGCAAGGAGGGCCAATGCGTTTCTCAGCAGGTTCGGCATGGGAGGATCTCCGATGGGTGGCCAATGGCCAGGCCGCGCAGAACTTTGGCCGAAGAGCGGTACCAGGTCAACTTGCGTCCTAAGGCGCCTGCAGCAAGTCCTCCGACTCGTTGCGCGGATTGTTCACCCGCGTCGACACCACGCGTTCCCGCATCGGCTCGTCCGCATAGGGCTTGAGCAGCTGCGCCGCCACTTCCGGCGAAGCATGCAGCCACTTCTCGTGGTCCACCGCGGCGAGGATCACCGGCATGCGGTCGTGGATCGCCGCGAGCGCGCGGTTGGCGGAGGTGGTGAGGAGCGTGTACGTCTCGACCGGCGGCGCATCGGGCTGCGTCTTGTCGTGCCAGCACTCCCACAGCCCCGCGAAGGCGAACACCGGCTGGTCGGCCACGGTGATGGCGTGCGGGACCTTGCGTCCGGCCTCCCCGGTCCACTCGTAGAAACCCGAGGCGGGAACCAGGCAGCGACGCTTTCGGAACGCGTTGCGGAAGGAGGGCTTCTCCGCGGCGGTTTCGCTGCGCGCGTTGATCATCCTGTTGCCTATCGAGGGGTCGCCGGCCCAGAACGGCACCAGTCCCCAGCGCAGCATCGCGACGGAGCGATCACCGGACTCGTCCACGCGCACCACCGGTGCCTCCTGCGTCGGCGCGATGTTGAAGCGCTTGCGGATGCGGTCGTGCACGGGAACGCTGAACGTGTAGGCGATCACGTTGCCGTCGGCGTCGAGGAAGTAGCGGCTGCACATGGCGGAAAGTATTGCACAGGGTTGCCCCGCATTCGTGGGGCCGGTAACCTTGCGGCACGCCATGCCCAAGACCCTAGCCTGCCCCAGTTGCCGCGCGCCGATGGAGAAGCGGCGCTTCGGGCGCCAGACGCACGGCGAGGTGATCCTCGATTTCTGCTGGGACTGCCACGCCATCTGGTTCGACCAGTACGAGAGCGCGCAACTGGCGCCGGGCTCCGTGCTCGAACTCTTCCGCCTGATCCACGAACACCGCGGCCAGCCCGCGCGCCCGCAGGCCGAGGCGATGGCCTGCCCGCACTGCAAGGCAAGGCTCGCGCTCACGCAGGACCTCCAGCGCAGCAACCGCCTGAGCTATCACCGCTGCACGGCCGGCCACGGGCGTCTCACGACGTTCTTCCAGTTCCTGCGCGAGAAGGAGTTCGTCCGCTCGCTGTCGCAGCCGGAGGTCGAGCGGCTGAAGGCGACGGTGGCGCAGGTGCGCTGCTCCGGTTGCGGCGCCCCCATCGATCTCGCGCGGGACACGGCGTGCAGCTTCTGCCGCTCGCCCCTGTCGATCCTGGATGCCGCGGCGGTGGAGAAGACACTGGCCTCGTTGACGGATGCGGAGCGCCGGCGCACGCGCCCGGACGCGGACCAGATCGCCGCCGCATTCGAATCGCTCGTGGCCACGCACAAGGGCGAGCGCAAGCGCGATCCCTGGACCAGGCCGATTTCGCCCCTGCAGTCCACCCCGGTGATGATCGACCTGGTGGTGGAGGGGATCGGCCGGCTATTCGATCGCTGAATCCAGGAGAGACAAGATGAAGAGACTGCTGGCGTTGCTCGCCGCCCCGCTGCTGGTGGCCTGTCAGCTGATCCCCGTGAAGAGGGAGCCGCCGCCGCTGCCGTTCGTCGGCACCAAGTGGGTGCTGGTCACGGAGCGCAAGATCCAGGGCGAGTTGCCCCACCTCGAGTTCGGGGACGGGGCGGTGACCGGCTTTTCCGGCTGCAACCGCATCATGGGTCGCTACATGCAGGACACCGTGGGGGCGGGAGCCATCGTCTTCTCGTCGCTCGCCACCACCAAGAAGATGTGCGACGGGGTCGCCATGGCGATCGAGGACCGCATGCTTTCGGTGTTGCGCTCCTCGACCAATGTGCGCGTGGTGGTGGACACCATGCGCATCGATGGTTCCGCGGGCGCGCTCGACTTCAAGGCCGCGCTGCCCTGATTCCTAGATGTCCACGTGGGTGCCGAGCTCGACCACGCGGTTGATGGGGATGTTGAAGAAGTCGGTGACGCGCGTGGCATTGCGGCTCATCCACGCGAACAGGTGGTCGCGCCAGGTCGCCATGCCGGGGCGCTCCGCGGCGCAGACGATGGTCTCGCGCGACAGGAAGAACGAAGTGTCCATCGCGTCGAAGGGGAGGCCGTTCTGCTTCCCGCAGATCTCCAGGATGTCCTGCACGTCGGGCTGCTCCTTGAAGCCGTAGGACGCCTCGATCCGCCAGAAGCCCTCGCCCAGCCATTGCACCTCGACGCGTTCGGCGCGCGGCACGAAGGGAACGTCGCGCGTGGTCACGGTCAGGAACATGACGCGCTCGTGCAGCACCTTGTTGTGCTTCAGGTTGTGCAGCATCGCCGAGGGCACGGTGGCCGTCGTGCCCGTCATGAAGACTGCGGTGCCGGGGACGCGCAGCGGCGGATCGATCGCGAGGCTCGCGAGAAAGGGCTCGAGCGGGATGCCCTGCTCGGCCAGGCGCCGGCCGAGGAGCGTGCGCCCGCGCTTCCAGGTGACCAGCAGCGTGTAGCAGCCCGCGCCGATCAAGAGCGGAAACCAGCCGCCGGAGAGGAACTTCGAGGCGTTGGAGGCGAAGAAGAAGAGGTCCACCACCAGCATCGAGCCGATGATTCCCCACACCGCGAGCGGGGACCATTTCCACAGTTGGCGCGCGACGATCATCGCGAGGATGCACTCGATCACCATCGTCGCGGCCACCGCGATGCCGTAGGCATTGGCGAGGTTGCCGGAGGTCCGGAAGCCCAGCACGAGGAGGACCACGGCGGCGAAGAGCAGCCAGTTGATGAACGGGACGTAGATCTGCCCGATCGCGCGCACCGAGGTGTGCAGGATCTCCAGGCGCGGGATGTAGCCCAGCTGGATCGCCTGTCGCGTCATCGAGAACGCCCCGGTGATGACGGCCTGGGAAGCGATCACCGTGGCCGCCGTGGCCAGCACCACCATGGGCAGCACGCCCCACGCGGGCAGCATGAGGTAGAACGGGTTCTTCACGCGCGGCCGGGTCCGCCAGCACGAACGCGCCCTGTCCGTAGTAGTTGAGCAGCAGGGCCGGCATCACGAGTCCCCACCACGCGATGCGGATCGGGCGCTTGCCGAAATGCCCCATGTCCGCATACAGGGCCTCGCCGCCGGTGAGCGCGAGGAAGACGGCGCCGAGCACGAAGAATCCCAGAACCGGGTTCGCGACGAGGAAGGCGACGGCTTGCAGCGGGTTGGCCGCGGCGAGGATCGCGGGATTCGCGGCGATGTGCGCGATGCCGATCGCGCCGATGGACAGGAACCAGAGAACGGTGATCGGCCCGAAGAAGGCGCCCACGCTGGCCGTGCCGTGGCGCTGGATCAGGAAGAGGCCGGTGAGGATGGCGAGCGTCACCGGCACCACCCAGTGCGAAAAGACGGGGGTGGCGACTTCCAGGCCCTCCACGGCGGAGAGCACGGAGATCGCCGGCGTGATCATGCTGTCGCCGTAGAACATCGCCGCGCCGAAGATGCCGAGCATGACGACGAAGCCGCGCTTCCTGGGCTCGCCCCGGACGCTGCGCAGCGCGAGTGCGAGGAGGGCGAGGATGCCGCCTTCGCCGTTGTTGTCCGCGCGCATCATCACCGACAGGTACTTGAAGGCGATCACCCAGGCCATCGACCAGGTGATGAGCGAGAGGAGCCCCAGCACGTTCTCGCGCGTGGGCGCGATGCCGTGCTCCGCGCTGAAGCACTCCTTGAGCGCGTAGAGGGGGCTCGTGCCGATGTCGCCGAAGACCACGCCCACGGCGCCCAGGACGAGGGCGGCGACGGGGGTGTGGGCGGAATGGGGTGCTGCTGCCGGCGCCGCGGAGGAACTCATTCAGGTCAGAGGACGTAGAGGACGATCGCCGTGTAGTGGATGGCGCTGCCGGCCAGCACGAACAGGTGCCAGATGCCGTGGAAGTGCCGGAACCTGTGGTCGTAGTAGTAGAACACCACGCCCGCGGTGTACACCACGCCGCCCGCGATCAGCCAGCCGAAGCCTTTCCAGGACAGCGCGTCGATGAGCGGCACCACCGCGACGATCGCGACCCAGCCCATCAGCAGGTACAGGACGAGCGAGACGATGCGCGCGCCGCTTGGCGAGCCAGAGCTCCTGGACGATGCCCGCGATGGCGAGCCCCCACACGACGCCGAACAGCGACCATCCCCACGGCCCGTTGCAGGCTGACGAGCGTGAAGGGCGTGTAGGTCCCCGCGATGAGGAGGTAGATCGCCGCGTGGTCGAGCTTGCGGAAGACGCTCTTGGCCCGGCCGCGGGTCGAGTGGTAGAGCGTCGAGGAGGCGTACAGGAAGAGGAGCGTGGCGCCGTAGATCGAGAAGCTCACGATCTTCCACGGATCGGCCTTGAGGGAGGCGAGGACGACGAGCACGACCGTGCCCGCGAGCGCGAGCAGCGCCCCGGAAAGGTGGGTCAGTCCGTTGAATCGTTCGCCGGGATACATGGGGGTTGCCCCCCGGGGCACGGAAGCTGCGCCGTCAGGTGGGCGGCGTGTCGGCTTCCGGGGCGGCGACGGGTTCGTCGCCTTCGCCTGCCTTTGCCTGCTTGTTCTGCATCTTCTTCTGGAGCTTCTCTTCCTTCTTGCGCTTCTGCTCCAGTTCGCGCTTGCGCTTCTCGAATGCGTAGTTGGGTTTGGCCAAGTTCGTGCTCTCCTTCCGGTCGTTGGACCCGGCAATTCTCGCACGGACGGCCCGCAAGCGCTTGACCCGGCGCAGGAAACGGGTTTCCGCCCCGCCGCCGCAGGACCTAGGTCGTTCCCGCGAGGATGGCCGCGAAGCCCTCGCGGAAGGTGGGATAGCGGAAGCGGAAGCCCTCGGCGCGAAGGCGGGCGCTGGAAATGCGCTTGTTGCCGCCGCGCTGCAACACGTCGGGCGCGTCCGCGCCCACGGGCGGCGGTTGCAGTTCCAGGCGTGCGGCGATCCAGTCGAGAATTTCGCCCATCGGCGTGGGCGCTTCGTCGCTTCCCAGGTACAGGCCCTGCAGGGAGATGCGTTCGACCAGGTGCACGATGGCGCGCGCGCAGTCGTCGCGGTGGATGCGGTTGGTCACGGCGGCGCGCGATTTCTCGGAAACCGGTGCGCCGGACTTCACGATGCGCACCAGCCGGTCGCGCCCGGGCCCATAGATGCCGGAAAAGCGGATGGTCACGGCCTCGAACGGCGCCGCGGCGACGAGCGCCTCGCCCTCCAGGATCGTCCGGCCGGAAAAGCCCTTCGGAATCGCGGGGGACGTTTCGTCCAGGACGGCTCCGTCGTCCTGCCCGTAGACGCCGGTGGACGAGACGAAGACCAGGCGCCGGACGCCGCCCGCCGCGGCTGCCGTGATGACGCGCCCCAGGCCCTCGACATAGGCGGCGCGGTAGGCCTCCTCGCTGAAGCCGTCCGCGGAGACGCAATAGACCACGCAATCGGCCTCGCGCAGGGCGGCCGGATACGACTCGGGGCGCAGGACATCCATGGCATGCGCGCGCGGGACGGCGCCGGGCGTGCGCCGGCCGATGTCGACGGTGTGGCCCGACCGCGCCAGGTACTCCGCCGCGAGCGCCCCCACGTAACCGGCGCCGGCGATGAACACGCGCGCCATCAGGCGAGCACCAGGGCGAGGGCGAATCCGTCGTAGCCCTTGCTTCCCACGGTCTGGATGGCGGTGGCGGAAATGCGCGGCTCGGCGGCCATCATCTGGTTCAGGCGGCGCACGCCGAGCACCGCCGCATCGCTGCTGGCGGCATCGGCAACCGCGCCGCCGCGCACCACGTTGTCGACGACGATCACCGTGCCGCGCCGCGCGAGCTTGAGCGCCCACGCGAAGTACTCCGGGTTCGACGGCTTGTCCGCGTCGATGAAGACCAGGTCGAAGGGCCCGGCCGACTCGCGCTCCAGCTCGGGCAGCGTGTCGATGGCGCGACCCAGCCGCACCTGCGTGACGTTGGCGAGTCCCGCGCGCGCGAGATTGGCGCGGGCGACCTCGGCATGCTTCGCATCGACCTCGAGCGTGACGAGGCGCCCGCCGCCCGGCGGCAGCGCGCGCGCGAGCCAGATGGCGCTGTAGCCGCCCAGCGTGCCGATCTCGAGGATGTTGCGGGCCCCCTGCACGCGGGCAAGCAGGTGGAGGAATTTTCCCTGCGCGGGCGAGACGCTGATGTTCGGGAGTCCGGCCGCAAGGCTCGCCTGGAGGGCTGCCTCCAGGACCGCATCGGGCAGGACCAGCGTGTCGTTGAGGTAATCGTCGACGGCGTTCCAGGTGACTTGTGTCATGCCGGAAAGGTTATCACCTCGGCGTGGTCACTCCCGGTTCCGGCCTTTCGTCGCGGTGGCATCGCCTCCCGGGACATCGACGCGCTGCTTCGCCATCGCCGCGACCGACTTCTCGATGATGACCTGCAGCACGGCGAGGTCCACGTCGGAGAGGCGCTTCAGGTACAGGCAGGACTTGCCGGTCTTGTGCTTCCCTAGCCTTGCCAGCAGGCCGGCGTCATCCTCGAAGCCCGGCATGATGTAGAGCGTGAGGTCGTTCTTGCGCGGGGAGAACGCCGTCACCGGCCAGTCGCCCTCGCGACCGCTCGCGTACTTGTAGCGGTAGGTGCCGAATCCCACGATGCTGGTACCCCAAAGCACCGGCTTGGCACCGGTGGCCTCCTGCATGAGCTTCGCCACGAGCCTGCAGTCCTTGCGCCTCTCCGCGTCGGGAATCGCCGCCAGGAACGCGGCCACGCTCGCCTGCGTCGGCTGGGTCTTCGCTTCGGCCATCGTCCTCTCCTCGATTGCGTGCGTTGCGCTCAAGCCCCGCGGGCAGTATCCAGTCCAGCCAGCGCCTCGTGGCGCCGGGCTTCCACTTCCTCGGGCGCGCTCACGGTGATGGCGAGGTCGCGCAGCAGTCCGTTCGAGATGCCGTAGATCCAGCCGTGCACCGACAGCGTCCTGGCCGCGTTCCCAGGCATCGCGCAGCGATGGAGGTCTGGCAGACGTTGACCACCTGCTCGATCACGTTGAGCTCGCAGAGGCGGTCGGCCTGCGCGGCTCGCTTCGGCGAGGACGGAGATCAGGTCGGCGTGCTTGTTGCGCACGTCCTGCACGTGGCGCAGCCAGTTGTCGCACGAGTCCCAGCCGGTCGCGCCGCAGGGCCGCGCGCACGCCGCTGCAGCCGTAGTGGCCGCAGACGATGACGTGGCGCACCTTGAGGACGTCGACGGCGAACTGGATCACCGAGAGGCAGTTGAGGTCGGTGTGCACGACCACGTTGGCGACGTTGCGGTGCACGAAGAGCTCGCCGGGCAGGAGGCCCACGATCTCGTTGGCGGGCACGCGGCTGTCGGCGCAGCCGATCCACAGGTACTCCGGGCGACTGCTGCCGCGAGAGCTTCTCGAAGAAGGCCGGATCCTGCCGGCGGATCTTTTCCGACCAGGCCTTGTTGTTGTCGAACAGGCGGGAGAGGGAGCGCATGGTGGGGAGTCGTCGTTCCGGAGATCCTGGGGAGTTACTTGTTCCGATCGAGCAGTGCTTTCAGGTTCGCGAAGGGCGAGTGGGTCGCACCCTGGGCCTTCGCTTCGCCGCCGCCGGTGGCTTCCAGCTGCCGCTGGTGCTCGTTGTCGTGGCAATACAGGCAGAGGAGCTCCCAGTTGCTGCCGTCCGGCGGGTTGTTGTCGTGGTTGTGGTCGCGGTGGTGGACGGTGAGCTCGCGCAGGTTGGCGCGCGTGAAGGTCCGCGCGCAGCGGCCGCAGACCCAGGGGTAGATCTTGAGCGCCTGCTCGCGGTAGGTGAGGGCGCGCGCATCCGCGGCACGACGGGCGTCGGCGACGATGCGGTCGAGCTTGCCGGGGTCCGCCATGAGCCTCCCGTCTAGCGCAGGCGCGTCACCCGCGGCGAGCGGTTGGTGCCCTGGATCTCGAGGTAGTAGGCGCCCAGCGCCCCGCGCCGCACGCGCACCTGCGGATTGACGATGTCGTGGTAGCCCTTGCTGTCGTCGGCGATCTGCCAGACCTGGCCGTTGGCGAACCGGATGTTTTCGCGCGGACCCCAGCCCTCGAAGCGCCCGGGGATGGTGCTTTCGATCGCTTCGAGCGCGACCTCGCGGTCCTTCTGCGGCAGGCCGAACTGCTCCACCTTTTCCGGCGGCCTGGCTTGCGGCGCAGACGCCGTGGACGACGACGAAGCGGACGCGGATGGCGATGCGGGTGCGGGCGTTGCGGCGGCCTTGCTCGGGCTCGACGGCACGGCGAGCGCGTCGTAGCAGGCGAGCCGCGCGGCGGATTCCTTGATGGTGCGGCAGCGCAGCAGGCCGGCGTCGTCGGCGAGGGCGGTTCCGGAAACGAGAAGCAGGAGCGAGGATGGCCCTCATGGCGTGGGTTCCGAATGGTGACGAGACCGGCATTCTGTCGGCGCGGCGGGGCGGGGTCAAACCGGGGCCGGCGCGGGCGGCGCGGTGTCGTAGGAGAAAAGCCAGAAATTCTGCAGGCTGCGGTACCCGGGGCGCACTCCCACGCCGGCGATCATCGCCTCCAGTTCGGCCTGCGCCGGGAAGTTCTTGAGCACGCGGTGCATCGTGCCGTCCTTGAGGCGGCGGTGCTGCCAGGTGTTGCCCTGCGCGTCGCGCTCGGCGATGGGCAGCTCGATGCACTGGACTTCGGAATTGTCGAGGAACACCACGCGCGCGCCGGGCGCGAGCAGCCGGTGCAGGCTCGCGAGGAACTCGCCGCGCCTGCCGATGGGCACGTGCGAGAGCCAGAGACCGGCGTAGGCGGCGTCGAAGCGGCCGAGGCTCGCGGGCAGGTCGTAGGCATCGGCCAGTTCGAAGCGAACCGCCTGCACGCCCGGGCGCGCCTCGCGCCAGCGCGAGCGGCTCGGCCGTCGCGTCCGTTGCGGTCATCGCGCCGGCTACTGGTGCGATGAACTGCGTCCAGTAGCCGGTCCCGCAGGCGACCTCGAGCACCGTGCGCCCGGCGAAGGTTGCGGGAAGAAACTCGCGCAGGAAGGCGATGTCCTCGCGCCGCTCCGGCTTCGCGTACACGTCGTCGTAGTACGGCGCGCGCGCGGCGTAGTAGGCCTGCATCGAATCGTCGTGGGATGGCAACGGGAAACTCCGGGAATCCGTCGGGCAGCGGCCCCGATGGACATGTTGCCCGCAACCGCCCAACAATGCACGGCATCGGCCCGCCACCCGGTCGCTCATCGCCGGCATGGGACAATGACGTGCAGAGGTTCGATTCTCCCGCTGCGGGGAATCACATCTGTCCCCACCACGAAACGAACATGAATCTCTACATCGTCACCGGACACACCAAGGGGCTCGGCCGCGCGCTCGTCGAGCAGCTCGGCGCCACGCAGGACATCGAACTGATCGCCCTGGGGCGCGCGCCCGACGGGCCCATCGCCGGGGGCGAGCAGCTGCAGGTCGATCTCGCCGAACCGCGCGCCATCGACGCGGCGTTCGCGCGCATCGCCGCGCGCCTGAAGGGCAAGCGCTATGCCAAGGCGGTTCTCGTCAACAACGCCGGCGTGATCTCGCCCGTGGGCAGGCTCGACCGCGTGGACGCGGCCGAACTGGAGCGCAACCTGGCCGTCAATTTCACCGCGCCCGTGCTGGCCATGCGCCACTTTCTCATCGTCACGGCGGGCCATGCGGCGGTTCGCCGCGTGATCAACATCTCCTCGGGAGCCGGCCGGCGCCCGATCTTCGGCTGGGGCGCCTACTGCGCGGCCAAGGCCGGCATCGACATGGTGTCGCGCGTCGCGTCCCTGGAAGCGCAAGCCGCGCAGGATGGCGTCGAAGTGGTGAGCCTCGCGCCGGGCGTCATCGATACGCCGATGCAGGAACGCGTGCGCAGCTCCAGCCCCGAGGACTTCGCCGACGTGGAGCGCTTCCGGCAGATGAAGGCTGGAGGAGAGTTGCGTTCCCCGGCCGACGTTGCCGCCGACATCCTTCGCCACGAGAAATCCGGGAAGCTCTTCGCCGAGCCGGTCGCCGACCTGCGCACGCTCGACGCGTGATCACCGATCCCTTCTTCTTCGCGGTGGCGATCCCCGCGGTGCTGATCATGGGTATCTCCAAGGGCGGCTTCGGCAGCGGGCTGGGCATCATGGCGACCCCGCTCGTGGCCCTTGCCGTTCCGACGCCGCAGGCGGCGGCGATCATGCTGCCCATCCTGCTGGTGATGGATGCGACCGGGCTCGTGGCGTACCGCGGCACGTTCCACCGCGCCAACCTCGGCCTGCTGCTCGCGGGCGGCATGGCGGGCATCGTCCTCGGTGCGCTCACCTTCCGCTATTTCAGCGAGGCGGGCATCCGCGTGATCCTCGGCGCGATGGCGCTCGCCTTCGTGGCGCACCGCATGCACCAGGGCGGGACGGCGGCGCCGGCCGTCACGCCGTCGCGCGTGAAGGGCTTCTTCTGGTCCACCGTTTCCGGACTCGCGAGCACCATCGCGCACGCCGGCGGCCCGCCGTTGAGCGTCTACCTGCTGCCGCAGAAGCTCGACAAGGCGATCCTCGTCGGGACCACCGTGATCTTCTTCGCGGTCATCAACGCCGCGAAGCTGGTGCCCTACTTCTGGCTCGGCCTGTTCGACGCGACGAACCTGCTCACGTCGCTGGCGCTCGCCCCGCTGGCGCCTGCCGGCATCCTCCTCGGCGTCTGGCTCATGCGCCGCCTGTCGCAGGAAGTCTTCTACCGCGTGGCCTACGCGATGCTCGCCATCGTCGGCGCGAAGCTGCTCTGGGACGGCGCGCGCGGCCTTTAGCGCAGCTTCCGCCACAGCAGTGCCGGCCAGCCATGCGACGAGCAGGATCCCGGTGACGGCCCAGACGATGAGCGGCACGGTCGAGCGGCGCGTGGCGGGAGGCAGCAGGTCCGCGTCGCGCAGTTGTGCGGGAAACTCGCGCGGCGGCACCGGCACGATCTGCGCCTCGGCGGGGTCGTGGGGAATCGCCCCGAGGTACTCGCGCGGATTCGCGACGGGCCAGGTGCCGAGCTTGCGTGACGAGGGCAGCTGCGGCACGCGCACGCCGACGATGGCCACGAGATCCTCGGCGAGCATCTTCGCCAGCTGCCCGTCGCCCGGCGTCGCGCCGTTGCGCGCCAGGCGCAGCAGGTCGGCGGTCGTCTCCTCGAAGGCCGCTGCGGGCATGAGGCGCGTGCGGTCCTCGGTCAGGTACTCGTAGGTGGTGCGGGCCGAGGACACCTTGCCCTCCTTGAAGATCATGGCCGGGATCGAGAGCCAGCCGAGCGCGCGGCTCGCGGGACCGCGCGACGGCACGTTCCAGCCCAGGGCGCGCAGCGTGTCGACGCTGATCGAGGCGCAGTTCATCGTCGAGTGCTGGTAGTTGAGGTTCCGGCGCCAGAACTGCAGGTAGAGCCGGTTGAGCGCGCCCTGCAGCAGCGCGGCCGCGCGTTCGTCGCGCAGGATGGCGAAGGCGATGTACGAGGGCCGGTACCAGGCCTGCCCGCTGTTCAGGTCGCCGAGGTAGTTGTCCAGCGGCACGGGCGCGGCGAGGATGCCCTTCTCGCTGTGGACATCGAGGGAGTAGAAGTTGGCCACGAGCAGGTCGGAAAGGCGCCCATCGGCGGGCAGGCGCCCGGTGACGAGCGCGAAATGGCCGCCCCAGGCCTCGTCGTCGTCGCCCTGCGCGCCGTTCACCATCACGCCGACGACGGTGCTGCCCGACCACGCCCGCTTTCCCGGCTCGCGTTCCCAGACGATCTGCGTGGCGAAGGGCGAGTCGGCGCCGCCGCGGGGGGCGCTGCGGATGAGTCCGCGCACGGCGAGTTGCGGCTCGCTGTCCGCGGGCAGCGGAATCGCGTCCGCCTTGTCGTCGAGACGCCAGTCCTCGGGCCAGAACGTGCGCGCGACGAACTGGCCTTCCGGCTTCATCTCGCCGCGCATCGTGACCGGCCGGCGGGCCAGGTAGGCAAAGGTGGAGGCGTCCGCGTAGGACCGGTTGAGGGGGATCTTCGCCACGAGCGCGAGCGGCCCGCTGCCGCCGGCCGACTCGAAGCGCCGGCCCTCGGCGTCGATGCGCACGCCCGTCACTGCGCTCCGGGGAGGCGATCCACACCAGCGGCGGCTGGGTGAGGGGACCCGGATTCGCGGCCCACGGCGCGAATGTCGGCGAAAGGTTCGGTCGCGCGCGCGTAGCTCGCGAGGGGCCCGCCGGTCGGCAGGGCGATCGTTTCGTCCTGGAACAGGAAACGTGCCGCGGGAATGAGCGCTTCGCCTGCATTCGCACCGGTCGCCAGCCGGAATCCCCCGGGCTCGTAGAGTCCCACGGGTGCAGCCGGAAGCGACAGGGAGGCAGCGAGCATTGCGGCAGCCATCATCGCCGCCATGGTAGCGCACCGTTGCGCTAGACTTCGCCGGCTCACCCCACAACCAGACGGAGGAGCTCCACCCATGAAACGCACCCTAGCCGCCGGCCACGATGCTGTTCGCCGGCGCAGCCCTGCCTTCCATTGCCCCGCCGACATGAAGAAGATCGACGAGCGCGCTCGCGAGAAGCGCAGATGAAGGACGTGAAGAAGTTCGCGCCGAAGGCGAGACGATGCACAAGGCCGGCAAGCACCAGGAGTCCGTCGACACCCTGGCCAAGGCCATGAACCTAGTCAGGGAAAGTCCTATTTATTCGATGCCGGGCCGGCCCGCGCGCACCGTGAACGTGGCGGCCGTCGCGACGCCGGCATCCGGCTGCTTCACCGAGTCCACGACGCGAAGACGCGTTTCGAGACGATCGCGCGAGAACTCGAGCAACGCATAGCCGCGCTTCGAGCCGTCGGCGAACTTGATGTGCGGGTTGGCGTCGCGCACCGCGGCAACGAGCTTGGCGCCGGACCCGGCGGCGCTGATCGAGGTGCCGCAGAATTCCGCCGCCAGCACGGGTGAGCCGGGATCCTCCGGCCGCGCGTGGAGGTTCGCGACGTAGTTCGTGTGCACGTCGCCGCCCAGCACCACCGGGTTGGCGGCGCCGCTCTTCGCCAGCGAGTCGAGCAGCCGCGCGCGCGCCCAGGGGTAGCCGTCCCAGCCGTCGGTCCAATGCTGGATGCCGTCTTTCCCGGGGTGTCCTGCCGGCGCCATGAGGGTCTGCTGCACGATGACGTTCCAGCGCGACTGCGAGGCCGCGAAGCTTTCGTCCAGCCAGCGCTCCTGATCCGCGCCGAGCATGGTGCGTCCAGCCGCCACGCGATCGGTGCACCACGGGCCGACGGTGGTGCTGCCGCCCCGCCCCTGCCGCGGGCATGCCTGGTGCGCCCGGTACTGCCGGTCGTCGAGCACGTGGAAGTTCGCGAGGCCGCCCCAGGCGAGGCTGCCGTAGAGCCGCACTTCGCCGTCCGGTCGCAGGATGGAAGGGCGCAGCGGCATGTGCTCGAAATAGGCGCGATACGCCGCCGCGCGGCGCGCGAGGAACGCCGGGTCCAGGTCCTGGCTGCGGTCGTTGGCGTAGTCGTTGGCCACCTCGTGATCGTCCCAGGTCACGAGCCACGGCGCGCAGGCGTGCGCCGCCTGCAGGTCGGCGTCGGTCCGGTATTGCGCGTAGCGGTCGCGGTAGCCGGCCAGCGTCTTCGGTTCGTCCGTGTTGTGCTTGCGCACGGTGTTGCCCTTGCGGCTGCGCTCGTAGATGTAGTCGCCGACGAAGGCGACGAGATCGGGCTGCTCGGCGGCGAGGTGGCGGTGCGCCACGAAGTAGCCCTGCTCGTAGTGCTGGCAGGAAGCGAGGGCGAGCTTCAGTCGCTCGTCGCCGGCGCCGCCCGGCGCAGCGGTGCGCGTCCGCCCCGTGGGGCTCGTCTCGCCGCCGGCGATGAAGCGATAGAAGTACCAGCGCGCCGGTTCGAGCCCCTCGGCCTCGACGTGCACGGCGTGCGCGCGTGCGGCCTCCGCGGTGATCGTGCCGCGCTTCGCGATCCGCGCGAACTTCTCGTCATGCGCGATTTCCCAGCGCATCTCGATGCCCTCGGGACCCAGGCCGCCACCGGCCAGCGGCTCCGGCGCAAGGCGCGTCCAGAGGACGACGCCCGTGGCGGTGGGCGAGCCGGACGCAACGCCGAGCGCAAAGGGATACGCGGTGAACTTCGGTCGTGCCTGCGGCCAGTACCGCGCGCGGGGTGAGGAACCCGGCCGTGGCGATCGCCAGGGCGCGGCGCAGGAAGATGCGGCGGTCAGGCAACGGCCGGCACGGGGCGCTTGCGGAAGATCGCGAGCCAGGCCGCGACCGCCACGAACCCGAGGAACCAGACCAGGGCCCATTCCGCGATGGAGAGCCCGAAGAGGCTCCATTCGACCTTGGCGCAGTCGCCGGTGCCGGCGAAGATCCTGGGCAGGGCCTGGGCCAGCGGGAAGTTGCCGAGCAGGAAGTCGAGGTCGGAAGCCATGCAGTTGGATGGCTCCGGCGACGGAAAGCGCTGCAGGAACGATTGCCGCACCGAAACGCTGCCCCCGGCGATGGCGAAGGCCGCGATCAGGAACGAGTAGACGCGCACGCCGATGCGCACCGGGCCATGGATGGCCGCGACCAGCGCGACCAGGCCGATCATCACGAAGGCATAGCGCTGCAGGATGCACATCGGGCAGGGTTCCAGCCCCACCGCGTGCTGCAGGGCGAGGCCGAAGCCGATGAGGGAGGCGCAGGCCACGAAGATGGCTGCGAAAACGGCACGAGACGGGATACGGTTCAACATGGCGACCATGAATGGTGAGACGCGCAATTTTCGCACAGGTTCCGTGACCGGGACTTTCGGCCACCGGTATGATCTGGCGCCTGAATTCCCCCCGGAGCCTGCCATGCCCCTCGTCCTCCCCTCCAAGAAGGTCCTGACGCTGGAAGCCGCCAAGGCGGTCGCCGCGGCTGCCGAGGCGACCGCCATCGCCAACGGCTGGAAAGTGGTGATCGCGGTGGTCGACGACGGTGGCCACGCCCTCTACCTGCAGCGCCTCGACGGGACCCAGTCCTCGAGCGTCGAGACGGCGCTGGGCAAGGCCCGGGCGGCGGTCGGCTTCAAGCGGCCGACCCGGGTGCTGGAGGAGATGGTCAACAACGGGCGCTATTCGTTCCTGTCCGCCCCGGGGCAGCCCGTGCTCCTGCAGGGGGGGCTGCCCATCGAGATCGACGGCCAGCTGGTCGGGGCGGTCGGGGTTTCCGGGGTCAAGGCGAGCGACGACGAAATCATCGCGAAATCGGGGATCGACGCCCTTTTGCAGGCCCTTTCCTGAGCGGATGGGTTGGCCCGGCGAGGTTCCCCCGGCAGAATAGCGGGATGGAACCCCACGCTTTGGGCCTGCGCGCCCTTCATGCCGCTTTCCGGGAAGGCCGCCTCAACGTCCAGGACTACGTCCAGGCCCTGAACCAGCGCGTGGCCGCCCTCGAGCCGCGCATCCAGGCGTTCGAGTGGTTCGAGCCTGCCCGCGCCATGGCCGAGGCCGAGGAGCGCTCCGGGGGCATCCTCAAGGAGCTGCCCCTGTACGGGGTCGCGGTCGGGGTGAAGGACATCATCGCCACGCGCGGCATTCCCACGCGCATGGGCTCGCGCATCTTCGCGAACCACGTCCCGGGGCGTTCCGCCTGGCTGGTCCGCCGCCTGGAGGCCCTCGGCGGCCTGGTGATGGCCAAGACCGTGACGACCGAATTCGCCTTCCGCCACCCCGGCAAGACGCGCAACCCGTGGAACCTGGCGCACACCCCGGGTGGGTCGTCGAGCGGTTCGGCCGCCGCCGTGGCCGCCGGGTTCGTGCCGGTGGCGGTCGGCACGCAGACGCTCGGGTCGGTCATCCGGCCAGCGGCCTATTGCGGCGTGGTGGGCTACAAGCCGAGCTTCGGCGCCATCTCGCGCGACGGCGTGTACTCCTTCAGCCGCACCCTGGACACCGTGGGCGTCTTCGCCCGCTGCGTGGAGGACGCGGCCTGGTTTGGCGCCTGCCTCATGGGCCTGGACCTGCGCGACGAGGCGACGGGGATCCGGGCCGGCATGCGTTCGCTCTCCGTTCCCCTCGCTTCCCTCGGGCATGCCCCGCGCCTGGCGGTGGTGAAGACGCCCAAGTGGTCGGTTGCTTCCGAGGCGCAGCGCGCCAATTTCACCGAGGCGGTCGCCACCCTGAAGGATGCGGGAGCCCTGGTTCGCGACGTGCCCCTGCCGCCGGCGTTCAACGAGGCGTGGAGCGTGGTGCAGGGCATCATGGACTACGAGGCGGCGCGCGGGTTCGCGTCGCTGGAATCGCGGCATCGCCTGCAGATGTCGCAGACGCTCACCGAGCTGCTCGATCGCGGCAAGCGCATCACGGCCGAACAGCACGTGAAGAACCTGGCGCGCCGGGACGAGTACCGCCGCTGGCTCGACGGGCTCTACGACGGCTGCGATGCGATCGTCACGATTCCCGCGCCGGGAGAGGCGCCGGAGGGACTCGCCAATACGGGGGAGGCCACCTTCTGCTCGCTGTGGACGATGGCAGGGCTGCCGGCGATCACGATGCCTTCGGGGCGCGGGCCGCGCGGGCTGCCGCTGGGTCTGCAGGTCGTCGGCCGCTATCGCGAGGACGAGCGCGCGCTGCAGGTGGCGGCGTGGTGCGAAGGCGTGCTGGGCGCCGGGATGGGCATCGCCAACGGCTGACGGCGCCACGCCGCGGCGGCGCTCACCACGAGCAGGTCGAGCACGCAGTAGAAGGCGCCCGCCGCCAGCGGCGGGTTGGCGGTGACGAGCCCGAGCCACGGCACGTCGTGGCGCCAGGCCCAGTTGCCCAGTCCGGTTTCCCCAGAGTTCCAGCACGAGGGAAAGGACGAACATCGCCGCGTAGAGCTTGCGTGCGCGCGACCAGGTCATGCAAGCGATCGATCAGCCAGGCGTCCCGCTCGGCATTCGTCCATTCGACCTGCTCATAGGGTCCTAGCAATTCCGCCTTCGCGCCGAGTTGCGTTCTCGCGGTGGCCATCGCGGTCTCGACGATTCCGAGGATGACGGCCGTGAACAGCGTGACGGAGAAGGCGCCCGCCGCTTCGCTGAGGGCGCGCCAGTTGTTCGGCCAGGCTATGCGGGTTGCCGGGAAATCGCGGAACTCGAAGCCATGGCTTTGAAGTCGACGTCATGCCATGCCCGTCCCACGGCGCGGTCAGCCGCACGCCGCGCGATCCGTCCCAGGGGACGCCGCGGAAGTCGGCGAAGAAGATGTCCGGCTGCTCTTCTCCTTCGGCGCGGGCAACCGTCATCATGAAGGAGGTGTTGCCCGACCCGCTGCCGAAGTGCTTCTGACCGGTAAGCGTCCAGCCATGCTGCGGCGATGGCCGGGCGACCGCCTTGGAGCGCGCCACGTCGCCACCGCTGCCCGGCTCGCTGGTGATGGTCCCGAACCAATCCGCCTTGCCGAGATCGGCGAGGAGCGCGCGCTGCGCGTCCCAGGCCGCCTGGTGCCGCTCGTCGACCTTGTCGGTGGCGAGCCAGAAGATGAGGACGGCAGGATGCATGGACGAGACCAGCGCGACCGACGCGTCGCCATGGGCGATCGCGCGAAGCATCTCGGCGATGGTCCGGGTCGAGCGCGGCACGCTCTCGAAGAGCCCGCCTGCTTTTGCCGGAACCCCGGTCAGCAGGAAGCCTGCGGAAGCCAGCTTGGCGAAGTCGGCACGGTCGAGTTCGCGCCGCCGCTGGCGATCCCGGCGTTCGGCGGCAAACCCGTCGGCGATGCGACGCACCTCCTGAAGGATCTCGTTTGCTTCCATTGTCTGCGTCGTCCCCTTGCTCGGCCCGTCGAAGCGGCAGCTCCGCTCGAACGGGGGCAAGATAGCAGTGGCGGCGCCATTCGCCAGATGGAACCTGCGATCGCCCTTAAGGTTGCTCACCACGGAGCTGGAGCTGGAGGGTCAGGAAAGCGCCGAAATCCGACATGACGCCGATGGCCGGCCGGGACGGCGTCGAAGACGGCCACTCCGATGACGAGGACCAAGGAAAAGGTCGCGAAAGTCGGCCTCCGCTAGACCGCGCCGCGTAAAGGCGCGGCCGCGCGAGCTAAGACCCGGCCAGGAGGTTGCCACGCAGCGTCGCGGCCGGTATACTCCGTGCGGAACACGCCGCGCCGCTGCAGTTCCGGGACGACCGCCCGGCAGAACTGCTCCAGCGACAGCATCATGGTCACCGGCATGATGACGAAGCCGTCGCAGGCGCGCGAATTGAAGAGGTCCTCGAGCCGGTCGGCGATCATCTCGGGCGTGCCGATGAAATCAGGCCGGCACCCGCTTGGTCATGGCCTCGCACCGATCTTGTGCTCTCGCGCGACCTGACGTGGGTCCCGTGCCGCGCGTGCCCTGCGTCCCGCGAACCTTCGCCACGTCCTCCACCGTCTTGTGCTTGCTGCAGATCGGCACCGACGCGGACCGGATGCGAGAGCGAGATCGATATTCGCGGATTTTCCAGGCTCTCCAGATAGTCGGCGCGCTCCTGCGCGATCCGTTCGGTCTCGCCGACGATCGGGGTGACGCTGGCGACGATCTTGACCTTCTCCGGGTCGCGGCCGTGCGCGGCGATGCGCTTGTGCATGTCGTCGTAGAATATCCTGCATCGCTCTGCTTGTCGTTGCCGCCGACGAAGATGATCTCGGCCCAGCGCGCGGCGAACTCGCGGCCGCGGTCGGAGCTGCCGGCCTGCATGATGACCGGATGGCCCTGCGGCGCTGCGCGGCGTCGGCAGCGGGCCGCGCGTCTTGGTCCATTTGCCGGCATAGTTGGCGTAGTGGACCTTGGACGGATCGGCGAAGAGGCCGGACTTCTTGTCGAGCACGAAGGCGTCCTCGTCCCAGGTGTTCCAGAGCGCCATGCAGGCCTCCAGCATCTCGTCGGCCCGGTCGTAGCGCTCGTCATGCGGCGGCATGCTCGTCGAAGCCGGCGTTCCTGGCTTCCAGATTGTTGGTCGAGGTGATGACGTTCCAGGCGACGCGGCCCTTGCTCAGCACGTCGACCGACTGAAGGCTGCGGGCGAGATGGAAGGCATTGAAGAAGCTGGTCGAGACTGGTGCCGCAAGCCCGATCCGGCTGGTCACCCTGGCCATGATCGGCACGACGCTCATCGGGTCGAGATAGCTGATCTGTCCGCCAACCTTCACGAAGGTCTCGAAGCTGTCCTTGTAGGTGTCGG
>CAWAZV010000012.1:0-589754 GCA_963786635.1 uncultured beta proteobacterium
GCCTGCCTTGTGCCCGAGCCTTGCGCGCAGCCACGCCGCCACCCGCGCGAGAAGAATGCCGGGGATGGAGAGCGCCGCGAACATCACCATGCCGAGCGGCCACAGCCCGCCCAGCTCGCCGTTGCGGATCGCCATGCCGACGAACTGGAACAGGAAGATGGCGAGCGCCCAGCGCCACGGCCGCTGCGGGAAGACAAAGCCCAGCAGGCCCGGACAAGATGACGGCGAGCGGATAGGCTGCCGTCCAGTAGATCGCCGCATCCCACGCTTCGCGCTTGCCGGAGATGACCGACGCGCCGATCCAGAGGGCCACGCCGGCCATCGCGGCGATGGCATAGCGGGAGCGCCGTCCGCCAACGGCTCAGCCGGTGCAGGCTGCGGATCGCTCATCGCTTTCCGGCCTCGCGTTGCCAGGCCTCGATCGCGGGCTGCAGGGCCTTCCTGCGCGCGAGGCTCTCCGGTGGCCAGTACTGCTCGCGGTCGTAGTACTCGGTCACCACCGGCACGCCGAGCGGAAAGATCACCCACGGCTGCTTCGAGGCGGTGAAGATGTGGATGTCCGGCGGCAGCTGGTCCGGGTCGTCCAGCGTGCCGACGCGGACGAAGCTGAGCAGCGGACCGGCGCCGGCATAGTGGCTCCACACCGCGATGCGGCAGCGCGGGCAGCGCGCGATCTTCTGGCCCTTGCCGCTGGCCGACGGCGTGTCGACGATCTCCGGCACGCCGGCGCAGGAGCGTGACGCGGTCGGCCTCGATCATCGCGTTCAGCGCGAAGGACGCGCCCGACTCGCGCTGGCACCAGCGGCAGTGGCAGCAGTGCACGAACAGCGGTCGCGTCTCCATGCGGTAGCGCAGCGTCCGGCAATCGCAGCCGCCTTCGAGGGGCTCTATCCACGTGAACCTCCTTTGCTGCGCCGTTCCATCTAGAGTCGCCTTCCGCCGGCAGCCGCCTCGAGCAGGGCGGCGAAGCGCCTGTCGCGCGTTGCCTGCCGCCTGGCGCTGACCACCCACCAGATGACCTTCCTTCGGTAGCTCGGTGCCTGCGCCTCCAGGAAGGAGCGGGCAGTCTTGTTCCCCGCCAGTTGCCGCGCTTCCGCCGGATTCAATTCGGGCTCCGTCTCCTGCTCGTACGCGTAGATCCCGGACTTTCGCTCGATCCGCCGCTCGAAGGCGGCCATGCCTGCGGGCGTGAGGCGTCCCTCGCCAAGAAGTGCCGTGGCCCTGGCGATGTTGACCGCGCTCCAGGTCGAACCCGCCTTGCGCGGCGAGAAGCGGATCTTGTAGCGCTGCGCGTCGATGCGTTGGCGAACCCCGTCGATCCAGCCCACGCACAGCGCCTCGTCAACGGACTGGGGCCACGTCATGCTCGGCACGCCCGTGCCGCGTTTCATGAAGCCGACCACGAGGAAAGGGGCCGTGGCGGCATTCTTCGCGAGCCAACGCCGGAAATCCCCGGCTTTCGCGAAGTAGCGGGGCTCAGCGTGCACGATGCGCGGCCAGGAAGTCGAGTCCTGGTTGGGTGAGAGCGACCATCGCTGGATGCCCCTGTTCGTGGCTGCGCGCAATGAACCCGCGGGCGTTCGCTTCCTCCCACACGGGCAGGCGCGGGCAGGACGTGCGCCACGCTTCCATGACTTCGGAGTAGGCGCGCGGACCGGACCCGATCCACTCGAGCAGGTCCAGCACCAGCGAGTCGATCTCGCCGGGGACTCCCGGCGCACGCGCTTCGTCAGGCACGCTCACGGCGCTGCGGCTCCGACGTGTGCAGGTGGACGGTGAAGATGTCCCGCGGCGGCGGCACGGAGACCTGGGCTCATGATGCGGCCGACCGCCCCGCGGTGGTAGCTCCCGTGCGTGACGACGTGGGCGAGCATTTCCTCGCGGGACATGCGTCCGGCCGCGCCATCCGTGAAGGTGAAGGAGAGACTCTCGGTCAGGCGTTCGGGAGGCAAGTCCTCGAAGTACGCGACATACCAGCGGTCCGACCTTGCGACGGCATCGCGCAGTTCCGGAAGTGCGGGCGTCTCCGGGGTGTTCGTTGCCGAGTAGGGGTGCGCCGTGCCGGAGAGGTGCGCGGCGAAGATGCGGTCCACGACGTAGATGTGGTTGAGCAGGCGAATGGCCGCGTGCCGCTCGGCCTCGTGCGTCACCGGATCGAGCTTCTCCAGCTGTGCGAAGAGCTCTTCGTTGGCCCAGGCCTTGTGCCTGAACAGGGAATGGAGAAGGGGTGATGCACTCATCCTGGCGTCTCCCGGTGTTCAATCATTCATCACGCTTGCGTTTGGCGGGGCAGCGATCCGGCTTCTGCGCCACGTGGCCGGCGGCTTGCCGTACTCGCGGCGGAAGGCGCGGCTGAACGCGGTATCCGTCTGGTATCCGACATCCTCGGCGATGCGCGCGAGGGGTGCGTTGCTCTGGCTGAGCAGGTTCGCGGCCAGCAGCATGCGCCACTGCGTCAGGTACTGGATGGGAGAGGTGCCCACCAGGAACTGGAACCGTTCCGCGAGCACCGAGCGCGAGGTGCCGGCTTCGCGCGCGAGCTCCTCGAGCGTCCACGCGTGTGCGGGACGCCGGTGGATGGCCGTCAGGGCGGCGCCGACGATGCGGTCGCGCACTCCGGCGAGCCACCCGGTGTGCTCCGCGCCCCGCTCGTTCATGTACAGGCGCAACACCTCGATGAAGAGCACCTCGGCGAGCTTGGCGAGGACACCGGCGCCCCCGGGACGCGGCGATCCCGCCTCGGCCAGCGCATAGCGCAGCGACGCCTCGAGCCAGCTTCCGGCATCGGAACCGCGCACGTTCACGCGCACGATCGGCGGCAGCCCGCCCAGGAGCATCCGCGCGATGCGGGCGTCGCAGGCGAGATAGCCGCAGACCATGCGCGTCACGCGCCCGCCACCGCCGTGCGGATGCTCGTGCGGCCGCTGCGTCAGGAGTTCCTCGAGGGGAGGGCACTTGGGAGGCGGGAGGCCCGGCTCGGATCCCATGAGATGTTCGTGGCCGTGCGGCACGATGACCACGTCGCCGGCCACGACGCGCACCGGGGCGACGCCCGCGATCTCCACCACGCATTCGCCCTCGGTGACGAGGTGGAAGATCACCACCCGCTCGGCGCCCGGCTCGAGGATCGGCGCCATCGCATCGGCGGGCGGGGACGGATAGCTCCAGGGCGCAGTGAAGCGCGCGCGGATGAAGATGGCGCCGACCAGGCGCACTACGCGGAGAGTTTCGGACAACGCATCCATCGCGGTCGCCTCCGTGGCGGTGAAATCGCCGCCCATTCTGCTCACTTCGCCCGCCGAGGCCAAGTGCCGGCCAGGCCGTCCGGACGGTCGGACAGCTTTCGCGGACGTGCGGACAAATCCCGGTGGACGGCCGGGCAAATCGGGACGATCGGGCAGGCAATGGCGATGGCCGGTCAGGACGCGCCCGCCCCGCCGGCGTTTCACTACGCCCTCGCCGAAAGGCGTCCGAAGTTCAACCATCCAGCGAGGAAAGACACCATGAATGCACCCACCGATTTCGCCGCCCTCAAGTCGCGCCAGCAGTCCGCCTGGGCGAGCGGCGACTATGCCGTGATCGGCACCACCCTGCAGCTGGTCGGCGAGCAGCTCGCCGAGGCCTGCGACCTGCGCTGGGACGAGCGCGTGCTCGACGTGGCGGCCGGAAACGGCAACGCCACGCTTGCCGCCGCGCGGCGCGGCTGCCACGTCACCTCGACCGACTACGTGGACGTGCTGCTCGATCGCGGATCGCACCGGGCGAGCGCGGAAGGACTCGACGTGGTCTTCCAGGTGGCGGATGCCGAGGAGCTGCCCTTCGCGGACGCGAGCTTCGACGCCGTGCTCTCGACCTTCGGCGTGATGTTCTCGCCCGACCAGGAACGGGCAGCCTCCGAGCTTGCGCGCGTGTGCCGGCCGGGCGGACGCATCGGACTGGCCAACTGGACGCCCGACAGCCTGGTCGGCGAGATGTTCAAGGTGCTCGGCCGCCAGCTTCCGCCGCCGCCGGGCGTGCGCTCGCCCGCGCTCTGGGGGACGCAGGCGCACCTGGTCGAACTCTTCGCCGGCGCTGCCGCGGACATCTCGGTGACGCGGCGCGAGTTCAACTTCCGCTATCGCTCGGCCGCCCATTTCATCGAGGTCTTCCGCAAATGGTACGGGCCGGTGCACAAGGCCTTCGCCACGCTGCCCGACGACAAGGCGGCGATTCTCGAGCGCGACCTCACCTGGCTGCTGGAGGGGCTGAACCGCGCCGGCCCGGCATCGCTGGTCGTGCCCAGCGAGTACCTCGAGGTGGTCGTCACGCGCCGTTGAAATGCGGTCATCCGAAAGGGAAGCGAGATGCGAAACGCAGTCGCGAGCGGCCTCATGGCGACCTGCATCGTCGTGGTGGCGATCCATGTCAACGATCTCGCCGGCGGCGACAAGGGTTCAGGCAGTGATCGGCGCAGCGGCAGGACTTGCCATGCTGCGTTGCGCCAGTACTGCGCATCGCTGACGGTCAGGTGCGGTTTCGGCTGGCTCCGGCGCAACCGGTATCGGCGCTGTGATGGAGCGCCCTGCAGCGCAGCCCCGGGACGGCGCACAGGCTGCACCGGTCGCTCCTGGAGAGCAGGCGCAGGCGGCGCATCCAGCGCTACGGCTGGGACCTGGCGGTCGAAGCCTACGAGGCGTTCTGGCTGGAGCAGCTGGCTCCCGCGCAGGCGAAGCTCTTCGCATTCGCAACTCTCGCGCCCGGGGAGCGTGTCCTCGACGTGGCCTGCGGCACCGGGCTCGCGGCCATCCCCGCCGCGCGCCTGGTCGGGCCCGGCGGCATGGTCGTGGGCGTGGATCTCTCCGGCCGCATGGTGGAGACGGCGCGCCGGCGCGCCGACGTGCGCCGGGCGCGCAATGCCCGCTTCGAACGGATGGACGCGCAGAGGCTGGACCTGGACAGCGCATCCTTCGATGTCGCGCTCTGCGCGATGGGGCTCATGTACATGCCCGATCCCGTGCAGGCCTTGCGGGAGATGCGCCGCGTCCTGCGCCCCGGCGGGCGCGTGGCCGTATCGGCCTGGGGAGAGCCGGCACGCTGCGGGCTGGACGCGGCATTCGCGCGCGTGCGAGCCGATTTCCCGGCCGACCTGCTCCCGGCATTCTTCGGCCTGGGTGAAGGCGATGCCCTCGCCAACGCGTGCGTACAGGCGGGATTCGGGGAAGTGGAGTCCTGCCGGGTCTCCGGCACGCATCGGCTTTGCCGACGACGACGAGGCGTGCAGGGCGGGCTTCCAGGGTGGCCCGATCGCGCTCGCCTGGTCGCGGCTCGACGAGGGAGCGCGTGACCGTGCACGCAGCAGTTTCCTCGCGGCGATCGCGCGGTGGCGGCACGGCCGCGCCTATCGCATTCCGGCCGAGTTCGTCGTTGCGGTGGCAAGGGTGCCCGGGGCCGGTAAGTGGGGTGCTCTTCCGGACGAGGGCCGCGCGCCTGCCAATTCAAACTGAACCTGGGATGGACAACGCATGAGAACGACAAGAGATGTGCTGGACAACCACCTCGCGAGCTTCGGCAGGGGCGATCTCGACGGGATACTCTCCGACTACGCGCCCGCGGCGATCCTGTTCACGCCAGGCGGGCCGCTCGTCGGTATCGACGCCATCCGCCCGCTGTTCGAGGACCTGCTGGCGGAGTTCGGACGGCCCGGCGCTTCGTTCGACCTGAAGCACCAGTCCATCCAGGGCGAGCTTGCCTATATCTGGTGGACTGCCGAAACCTCCGACAACCAGTACGACCTCGGTACGGACACCTTTGTCGTCCGGGACGGGAAGATCGTCGCCCAGTCGTTCGCGGCGAGGATCGTGCGGAAGAACTGACGCGCGTCCTTGTCACTCGCCTGCGCCACCGAGACCGCGGGAGGCGCTGCGGCAAAGAGTGGCGGATGCCGGAAGCGCGCTCAAAAGCGCAGCTTTCCCGAATAGCCCGTCAACTCGAGATAACCGCGGCCCTTGGTACCGTTCGGCCCCGTGGCGCTCACCGCCCCTTCCCAGTACAGCGTGCCGGTCGAACCGCGCGCATCCATCTCCTGGTCGTCCATCATCGGCGTCACCGCCCACGTCTCGCCCGCGATCGCGAAGTCCATCGCCACCGGCCAGGTGACGCCGGTGCGCGGCGATGCCCAGGTGCGCCGCGGCGTGAAGCGCACCTCGTCCTTCGCGTACACGCGCAGTTTTCCGCCCATGCGCAGGGTTGCGGAAGACCACACCGTGGCGCCCGCGGCGTCGCGCAGGCGGAAGGCCATGAGCGCGCCGCCGCCGTCGAGGTTGAGTCCCACCCAGTCCCAGCCGACGGCGTTCTCGGCAAGGATCTCGCTGGACCATTCGTGGTCGAGCCAGGCGGAGCCCCGGGCCTCGATGCGCTGTCCGTCGATCGCCACCGTTCCCGTCACCGCCAGCTGCGGTTCGCTGTAGTAGCCGCTCGCCTGCGAGGGGAGCGGTCCCTTGCGGCTGTAGCCACCCTCGCCCTGCGGCAGGAGCGGCTGCGTCGGCGTGAGCGTGAGGTCGAGCGTGAATCCCTCGCCGGGAATGCGCGCCACGTAACGGCCGTCCATGCGCCGGAACGACCAGTCGTCGATGAAGACGTCGGTGTCGCCCGTGCGCGCCTCGGCCAGCGCCGGAAGCGCGCGGGCGATGCGCTGGTCGTGCCGCAGCCGGCCGTGCGCGGGGTCGGCCAATGCCGCATGCGCGAAGAGCAGCTGCTTCGGCGCGAAGCGGCTCGCGTTCGCGTCCGCTTCCTTGTTGCGCAGGCGGAAGAAGGTGACCTGGAAACCCAGCGGCCCGCGCGGCGTGTCGAGGTGGCCGGTCGCGTACCACCATTCGATGCGGTGCTCCGGATGCGCGCCGAAGTCCGCCGGGAAGGCGAGCTTCAGTCCCGGGCGCACGGGCGCGTAGTCGGTCGCGTGCGCCGCGAGGGCACCAGCCAGCAGCAGGAGCAGTGAGGCCAGCCTACGCATCGTCCTTCACCGCATGCACGGCTTCGCGCGCCACCGCCGCCCGTCCCGCGGCCGACGCGCCGAGCGCGCACAGGAACACGACCGATCCGGCCAGCAAGGCGAGTGCCAGCCACGGCCAGTGGATCGCCATGCCCCAGTGGAAGGATTGCCGGTTCACCACGTGCACCAGCACCACGCTTACCGCCGCGCCCGCCAGCAGCCCGAGCAATGCGCCGATGATTCCCGCCGCACCGCCTTCGAGGGCGAGCAGGCGCAGCACCTCGCCGCGCGCGAGGCCCAGGTGGCGCAGCACGCCGAATTCCCGGCGCCGCGACCAGGCCAGTGCCGCGAAGCTCGAGGTCACGCCGGCCAGCGAGATGAGGATGGCCGCCGCCTCCAGCGCATAGGTGGCGGCGAAGGTGCGGTCGAAGATGGCCAGCGCCCGGCCGTGGATGGTGGTTGCGTCGTTCAGTTCCGCGCCGGGCACCTTTCCCACGACGCTGGCGAGACCGGCCGTGACCGCCTTCACGTCGGCGCCTGGCACCAGGTGCACGGCGATGTCGTTGGCGAGCAGGTCGCCGGTGAGCGCCCGGTAGTCGCCCAGGTCGACGAGGATCGCGCCCCACGTGCGCGAGTAGTCGCGGAAGGTTCCGGCGATGCGGAAGGTGGCACGGCGTCCGGCCAGCGGCAGCGTCACTTCCTGGCCCGCGCGCCAGCCGAAGAGATCCACGGCCGCCTCCGAGATCCACGCGGTCATCGGACCGGCGCGCGGCGGTACTTCCGAGGGGTCGGCCTGGAAGCCGCGCAGCAGGGTTGCGTCGAGGGGACGCGCGATCACCGTGAGGAGTCCCGTCGACCCTTCCGGCGTGAGGCGCTCGAAGCGGATGGGATCGATGCGGGCCACGCCGGGAACCGCCGCCATTTCCGCCTGGGCCTGCGGCGGGAACACGTTGGCATCGCCCTGCGGCGCCGCACGCGCGAAGAGGTCGGCCTCCAGCACGCCGCCCAGCCACTGGTCGAGCGAGACGCGGAACGAGTGCACCATGATCGCCATCGCCGCGGTGAGGGCCACGCTCACCACGATGCCCGAGACCATGGCGGAGAGGTGTCCCGGCAGGCTCTGCACCTGCGCGCGCGCGAGCGTGCGCAGCGGCGCATCGCTCGCCGGCGTGTGCTCGAGCAGGAACCGCGAGGCGGGGCTCACGGCCATCACGGCGGCGGCGAGTGCCAGGCCGATGGAGAGGTAGCCGCCCACCGCGATCTCGCCGGCCGGGGGTACGAACGCGGCAACGAGCGCTGCGGCGGCAAGGGCGAGCGGCCAGGACCATCCTCCCGGCGCCGAAGGGAGGTCCACGTGCCGGTCCTTGAGCGCCTGCGCGACGTCGAGCCGCGCGAGGCTCCGGGTCACCGCCGAGTGCCGCGCGCCGCGGCGGTCAGCACTCCCAGCACGGCGATGATCGCGAGCGCGCCGGCATCGGGCGCGAAGGTATTGCCCGTCGCGGAGAAGAAGCCGGCACCCAGGTCGTGGCCGTAGCGCGCCAGCAGGACGCGGCTGGCCGCGAGCCCGAGCACGGTTCCGGCGAGCGCGCCGGCGAGGCCGAGGAGGGCGCCCTCGATCGCGAGGAATGCGCGCACGCCGCCGGCCGTGAGCCCGAGCGCGCGCAGCAGCGCGAATTCCTGCCGCCGCCGTGCCGCCTGCAGCGCGAGCGTGGCGAAGACGAGGAAGCCGCCGGTGAAGAGCGCCATGAGCGCCAGCGCGGTCAGGTTCACGCGGTAGGCCTGGGTGAGCCCTGCCGTGCGCATGGCGGCTTCCTCGGGGCGCGCCAGGTGCACGCCCGCGGGCAGCAGCGCCGCGATTTCGCGCAAGGCCGCTTCGCGCGGCACGTCCGCCTTCAGGCGCAGGTCGATGCGATGGATCACGCCGATGCGGCCGAAGTGCAGCTGCGCGGCGGCGATGTCGAGCACGGCCAGCGGCCCGCCGCGGTCGAGTGCGGGTAGCGTGCCCGCGACCAGCAGCCGCACCTCGCCCTGCGGGCCACCGAGTGCCACCGTGTCGCCGACCGCAACACCCAACCGAGCCAGCGCGGCTGGCGTGAGCCATGCGGAGTCGACGTCCAGTGGCGCGGCGGTGCCCTCGTCGCGGCGCGTTGCCGCCTCGGCCAGGAAGCCGGGCTGCAGGCGAGCAGCGCGGAACGGGTCGATGCCGAGCACGCGAATGGTGTCATTGCGGCCAGCCAGCGTTGCCTCGAGTTCGACGATGGGCGAGGCGACCGCCACCGCCGGGTGGAGCGCCACGGGCACGTAGGTGGCGTCGTCGAAGCCGTTGCGCGGGCCTTTCACCTGGTAGTCGGCGGTGCCGGCCAGGAGCCGCGCCGCGCGGTCGATCTCGTCGAGCGCCGAGGCGTGCAGCGTGTTGACGGCACCGGCGAGCGCCACGCCGAGCGCGATGCAGGCGATGGCCAGGAGCGAGCGCCAGCGGTTGGCGGAGAGCGAGCCGCGCAGCAGGGTGGCGACGAGCGCCGCGTTCATGCCGGCCCGAGGCGGCGGCCGGAGAGGCGCAGGACGCGGTCCGCGGAAGCGGCAGCCACGGTGGAGTGCGTCGCCAGCAGGCCCGCCGCGCCCTCGCGCTTCACCGCCGTGCGCAGCGCCTCCAGCGTCGCGGCGGCGTTGGCCTCGTCCAGGTTGCCGGTGGGCTCGTCGGCGAGCACCAGCGAGGGCCGGTGCGCCACGGCGCGCGCGACGGCCACGCGCTGCATCTCGCCACCGGAAAGCGAGGCGGGCCGGCGGCCGGCGTGCGCGGCCATGCCCACCGACTCGAGCGCGGCGAGCGCGCGGGTGTGGCGCTCCGCGGCCGCCACGCCGTTCAACAGCAGGGGCAGGGCGGCGTTTTCCTCGACGGTGAGGTAGGGCAGCAGGTGGAACGACTGGAAGACGAAGCCCACGTGGCGGCGCCGCCACTGCGCCAGCTCGTCTTCCGAGAGTGCCGTCACGGTGTCGAACGGTGTCCGACACCACGACCGTGCCCGCATCGGCGCGATCGAGGCCGGCGATGATGTTGAGGAGCGTCGACTTGCCGGCGCCCGATTCGCCGAGGATGGCGACGAGTTCGCCGGGGGCAAGCTCGAGATCGACCGCTTCGAAGAGTGACGCCCCGTTCGGCCAGGACTTGGCGAGGCCTCGGACTTGCAGCATCGTGCCCGGGGTCTCCCTTGGCGCAGCGTCGGAGTGCGGGCGCTACTGGCCGCTGATGTACTGCTCGAGCTGCGAGATGGTGAAGTCCTGGTCGGCGATGATGTCGGCCACGATGTCGCGGACGGACACCATGCCGATGACGCGGCCGTTGTCGACCACCGGCAGGTGGCGGATGTTCTTCTCGGACATGAGCGCCATGCAGTCGCGGCTCTTGGTGCGCGGACTGACGCAGATGACGTTGGCGGTCATGATCTCATCGACGAGCGTGGTCTCGGAGGAGCGCCCCATGAGGACCACCTTGCGCGCGTAGTCGCGCTCCGAGAAGATGCCCACGAGCTTGTCGCCGTTCATGACGATGGCGGCACCGATGTTCTCGGTGGCCATCAGCTTGATGGCATCGAGCACGGTGTCCTGCGGCTTGACGGCCACCATCCGCGACGGCTTGGCCTTCAGCAAGTCTGCGACGTTCGTCATCTTTCCTCCTCCTCGCCCGTTGTCTTTCCGGCGAATCACCGGCTCGCTCGCAACTACATGTTCGGGTAGTTCGGTCCGCCGCCGCCTTCGGGCACGACCCAGTGGATGTTCTGGGTCGGGTCCTTGATGTCGCAGCTCTTGCAGTGCACGCAGTTCTGCGCATTGATCTGCAAGCGGGGATTCTGCCCTTCCGCGACGATCTCGTAAACGCCCGCGGGACAGTAGCGCGTTTCCGGGGAATCGTAGCGGGCCAGGTTGACGGCGACGGGAACCGCCGCGTCCTTCAGCGTGAGGTGCGCCGGCTGGTCCTCCTCGTGCGAGACGTTGGCGACGAACACGGAGGAAAGCCGGTCGAAGGTGAGCACGCCGTCGGGCTTCGGGTAGGCGATCGGCTCGCATTCGCCTTTCGGGCGCAGCTGCTCGTGGTCCGGTCCCGGGTGGTGCAGCGTCCACGGGGCCCTGCCGCCGAAGAGGACCTGGTCGATGCCGACCAGGAGGGAGCCGGCGACGAGCCCGCGCGACATCAGCGGCTTGAAGTTGCGCGCGCGGTGCAGCTCCTCGTGCAGCCAGCTCCTCGCGAAGGCTTCCGGGAAGGCCGACAGCTCGTCGTGCGCGCGTCCTGCCGCGAGGGCATCGAAGGCCGCCTCGGCAGCCAGCATTCCCGACTTGATGGCCGCATGGCTGCCCTTCACGCGTGCGGCATTGAGGAATCCGGCCTCGTCGCCCACCAGCAGGCCGCCGGGAAAGACCAGCTTCGGCAGCGCCTGCAGTCCGCCGGCGTTGATCGCGCGCGCGCCGTAGGCGAGGCGGCGGCCGCCCTCGAGATGGCCGCGGATCGCCGGGTGCGTCTTGAAGCGCTGCATTTCCTCGAAAGGCGAGAGGTAGGGATTGGCATAGCCCAGCCCGACCACGAGGCCCACGGAGACGAGATTGTCCTCGAGGTGGTACATCCACGAGCCGCCGTAGGTGTCGTTCTGCAACGGCCAGCCGGCGCCGTGGATCACCAGCCCGGGTTGGTGCTTCGCCGGGTCGACTTCCCACAGCTCCTTGACGCCGAGGCCGTAGACGGCCGGGTCGCGTCCTTCCCGCAATCGAAAGCGTTCCTGCAGGGCCTTGCCGAGGTGGCCGCGGCAGCCTTCCGCGAAGACGGTGTACTTCGCATGCAGCTCCATGCCCTCGGCGTAGCGGGCGGTGCGCTCGCCGTTCCTGCCGATGCCGGCGTCTCCCGTGGCGACACCCGTCACGCGCCCCTCGCCGTCGAAGAGCACCTCGGCCGCCGCGAAGCCGGGGTAGATCTCCACGCCCAGCGCCTCGGCCTGCGTGCCCAGCCAGCGGCAGAGGCTGCCCAGGCTCGCGCAGTAGTAGCCGTGGTTCCGGAAGCAGGAAGGCAGCAGCCACTCGGGCACGCGCGTCGCGCCCGTTTCGGAGAGGAAGAGGAAACGGTCCTCGGTCACCGGCTGGTTGAGCGGCGCGCCCTTGTCCTTCCAGTCGGGGAAGAGCTCGGCCAGCGCCTTCGGGTCGATCACGGCGCCGGAGAGGATGTGGGCGCCGATCTCGGAGCCCTTCTCGAGCAGGCACACCGAAACCTCCGTCGCCCTTCTCGGCGGCAAGCTGCTTGAGGCGGATGGCCGTGGCGAGGCCGGCCGGGCCGCCGCCGACCACGACGACGTCGAACGCCATCGACTCGCGGGTCATGCGCGCCTCCCGAGGCTGCGGAAACAATTGATATGGCTCATGATCGATGAGGGGAAAATTAGGGACAGTCCCTAATTATCTGCGGAGATGTGATGGGACCCTGGGCGATTACGGCGTTGATGATAGCGGGCTTTGGCGGCTTTGCCGTGCTGGCCTGGCGCAAGATCGCCATCTTCCGCGCCCTGCAGCCGGAGGTGCGCTGGGACCGGCCCGGGGAGCGCCTGGCGCGCGTGGCGACGATGGGCTTCCTGCAGTCGCGCATGGTGGCCGGCGAGTGGAAGCCGGGGATCATGCATGCGGCGATCTTCCTCGGTTTCTGCGCGCTCCTCGTGCGCAAGCTCCACCTCATCGTCATCGGCTACGACCCGCTTGCCATCATCCCCGGCGTGGCCGGTGCCGCCTACGCGGCGTTCAAGGACTTCGTCGAGGTCGCGGTGCTGGCGGCGGTGGCGTATGCGTTCTGGCGGCGCTTCGTGCTGAAGCCGCGGCGCCTGGAGCCCAACCGCGAGGCGATCCTCATCCTCTCGCTCATCGTCGTGATCGTGGTCTCCGACTTCCTGTTCGACGGCATCCGCTTCGTGGTCTACGCGGCCGACCCGGGGATCGCGCACGAGCGCGCCTGGGCGCCGGTTGGGGCGGCCGTCGCCACGCTCTTCGCCGGGGCATCGCCCGCCGCGCTGGCGATCGGGCTGCAGGCGAGCTACTGGGTGCAGATGATCACGGTGTTCTCCTTCCTCGTGCTGCTGCCGCTGGGAGAGCACTTCCACATCGTGACGGCGCTGCCGGCGCTCTTCCTGGCGCGCGACACGCCGGTGAATCGCGTGCCCTCCGTCGACCTGGCGGCGATCATGGCCGACGACGCGGGAGACGACATGAAGGTCGGCGCGCAGGACCGCGGCCGACCTCCTCTGGAAGGAGGCCTTCGACCCCTTCACCTGCACCGAGTGCGGCCGCTGCAAGGATTCCTGTCCCACCTTCCTGACCGGCAAGCCGCTCGCCATGAAGTGGGTGAACGATTCCCTCAAGCACCACCTGCTGGAGCATCGCGAAGCCATCGTCGCGGGCAAGGGCGACGAGCTTCCCCCGCTCGTCGGCAAGGTGATCGCGGAGGAGACGCTCTGGGCCTGCACCACCTGCGGCTACTGCGAGCGCTCCTGCCCCATCGGCCTCGAGCACCTCGGGCGCTTCTACCGCCTGCGCCAGCACCAGGTGATGATGGAAGGGGCCTTCCCGCCGGAGCTGAAGGCGGTGTTCGACGCCTACGAGAGCCAGTCGAACCCGTGGGGCCTGCCGGCGGACACGCGCGGCGACTGGGCGAAGGAGCAGGGCGTGCCGCTGCTCGAAAGCGCGGAGCAGGCGAAGGACATCGACTGGCTCTTCTACGTGGGCTCGGCGCAGTCGTTCGATGCGCGTGCGCAGAAGACGGCCAGGGCCTTCGTGCAGATCCTGAGGAAGGCGGGCCTGCGCTTCGCGATCCTGGGCGCGCGCGAGGGCTCCACCGGCGAGTGCGTGCGCCGCGCCGGCAACGAGATGCTGTTCCAGTCGCTCGCCCAGACGCTGGTGGAGACCTTGAACGGCCTCGGCGTGAAGCGCATCGTCACCTGCGACCCGCACGCCTACAACTCGCTGGCCAACGAGTATCCGGAGTTCGGCGGGCACTTCGAGGTGATCCACCACACGCAGCTCATCGACCAGTTGATCCGCGACGGGCGCATCGCGCCGCGGCGCGCCTTCGCCGGCGTGCTCTACCACGAGCCCTGCTACCTCGCGCGCCACAACGGCGAGTACGAGGCGCCGCGCCGCGTCCTGGCGGCCATCTCGACGGACACGCCGCCGGAGTTCGCGCTGGCCCGCGACAAGGCGATGTGCTGCGGCGCCGGCGGCGGGCGCATGTGGATGGAGGAGCACACCGGCAAGCGCATCAACGTGCTGCGCGCGGAACAGGCGCTGGAACGCAGTCCCGCGACGATCGCGACGGCCTGCCCCTACTGCGCCATCATGCTGCGCGATGGCGTGGCGCAGCTCGGCCGCGGCGACGATCTTCCCACCAGGGACCTCGCGGAACTGGTGGCCGAGGCGCTCGAGCCGGCAACCTGACCGTCGACTCGACCGGCCCGGCGCAGTCAGGAATCGCCCGGGCCCGCATTCGCCGCGCTCCCGGCCGAAGCGTAGGCGTGACGCGCGAGCACGATGCAGCCGACCCCCAGCGCGGTGACGAGCGAAAGTAGCGCGAAGGCGCTGCCATAGCTCAAGCCCGAAGTGGCCGTGCAGCGCCGCGAAGGCGGGCGGCGTCACGATGACGCCGGCGTAAGTCGCCGTGAGGCTGCCTCCGGTCGCCAGCCCGATGCTTCCGGGCGGGCTCAGTCGCGCGATCAGCGCGATGTAGACCCCGTTCCACCCGATGGCGCAGAAACCGAACGTCGCCGTCGCGACCATGATCGCCGCGAGCGGCCAGCCTGGCGCGATGGCCGCGACCAGCAGCGCGCCGGCCGCGGCGAGCACGCCGTTCAGGATGAGCGCGAGCCCGCCGGAAGCGAGGCGGTCGGCGAGCCAGCCCCAGGCCAGGCGTCCGACGGCTCCTGCCGCATGGGTGACCGACAGCACGGTGCCCGCGACGACCAGGCTCAGGTGGATGTCGGCCACGAGGTAGGTCGCGAGGAATCCCGTGAGCGAGAGCTGCACTCCCGAGTAGAGGAAGGAGGCGGCGGCGAGCCAGCGCAGCGGCTTGTGCCGCCATACGAGCGCAACGCTCCTGGGCGCGGAGGCGAGCACGGCGGCGTCGGGCCTTCGCTCCGTGTCCCAGGCGCCGCGCTTCACACCGATGCCGAAGCCGAGCGCGGCCAGGAGCAGGGCGCAGATCGCGAGCGCCGCGTGCCATCCCAGGGCGAGTGTCAGCGGCGGGACGAGGATGCCCGACAGGACGCCGCCGATCGGCACGCCGGTCTGCTTGATGGAGAAGAGCAGGTTCATGCGCCCCTGCGCCGGCACGCGGGTCAGCAACTGCGATGCGGCGGGATTGGTCACGCCGTAGCCGAGTCCCATCGCCAACGCGCCGATGACGAGCGCGGTGAGCGTGCCCGCGGCGGTTAGGGCGCATCCCGCCGCGATCAGCCACAGCGAGATCTGGCTCGTCCGCACCGACCCGTGACGCTGCACCAGGCCGCCGGCCACCGATGCGGACAGCATCGCGCCGAGGAAGACGATTCCGACCTGGTAGCCGATGAGGGCCGCGCTGATGCCCAGGGACCGGGCGGCCTCGGGCGCCACCGCGGCAAGTGCCAGGACGCCCAGCGTCGAGAAGGCCTGCGTGGCGGTCGTCACGACCAGCACCGGAGCCACGGGGAGGGGCTTCGTCGCCATCCTGGCGACTGTACGGGAATTGCCGCAGGCCGTGGGAGGCACCGGCGCCCGGGCTGCGACTCGCATGGGACGGGGCAAGGAGGCGATAATCGCGGGCAAGAACCCGGGGTTTCCCTGCGCCAGAACGAACCCATGCCCGATACGCCGCGCCTCCTGCACTCCCTCAGGCTCCACGTCCGCTGGGGCGACATGGACGCCCTCGGGCACGTGAACAACGCCGAGTACCTGCGCTACTTCGAGCAGTCGCGCATCGAGTGGCTCGAGGGCCGGGGTTATCGCACGACCGGGGAGGGCACCGGGCCGATCCTCGCCAAGGCGAGCGTCACCTACCTGAAGCCCATCGTCTATCCGAACGAACTGGAAGTGCGGCTCTTCCCCGCGCGCATCGGCAACACCAGCTTCACCATGGCTTCGGAGATCGTCAATGCGCGCGATGCCACCGAGCGCTTCACCGAGGGCGAGTTCGTGATCGTGTGGGTCGACTATGCGGCGGGCAAGCCGGTGCCGGTTCCGCAGGAGCTGCGCGCGTTGCTGGCGGGCGGATCGTGAACCACCTGGCCGGCGGCTTCATCGCCGTAGGGGTGGGTGCGGCGCTGGGGGCATGGCTGCGCTGGGGGTTCGGCGTGTGGCTCAACCCGCGTTTCGCCGCCGTGCCGCTGGGAACGCTCGCCGCCAACCTCATCGGCGGCTACCTCGTGGGGATCGCGGTGGCCTGGATATCCCACCGTCCGGAGGTTCCGCTGGAGTGGCGGCTCTTCATCGTCACCGGCTTCCTGGGCGGGCTCACGACCTTTTCGACCTTCTCGGCGGAGTCCGTCGGCATGCTGCTGCGCGGCGAGTACGGCTGGGCCGCGCTGCACACCACGTGGCACCTCGTGGGATCGATCGTCATGACGGCGCTGGGCATCCTCACCTACCGCGCCCTCGCGTCCTGAGCGGTACCAGGTACATGTACCTGGTACCTGTACCTGGTACCGCTGGCTAGCGGTTCAGGAGGGCGCGTGCCTCGAGGGCGATTTCGCTGGCGGTGAGGCCGACGGGGCCGATGCCGCGGGCGACGAGGGAGTCCGCTGCCGCACCGTGCAGGCAGACCGCGTAGCGCAGCGCCTCGCGGGCGCCGAGACCCTGGCAGAGGAGGGCGCCGATCAGGCCGGCCAGGACATCGCCGGTGCCGCCGCTCGCCAGCCCCGGGTTGCCGGTGGCATTGACCGCCCAGGTGCCGTCGGGGCTCGCGCAGATGCTGCCGGCGCCCTTGAGGACCACCTCGGCGCGGAAGCGGGCAGCCAGCGCGAGTGCGGCCGCCAGCCGGTCACGCTGCACTTCCGCGGTGCTGGAGTGCAGCAGGCGGGCGGCCTCCGCGGGATGCGGCGTGAGGATGGTGGGGGCGCGCCGGTTCTCGGCAAGGGCGCTGCGCATGCTGTCGTGCACGGCGATGGCGTTGAGCGCGTCGGCGTCGATCACCAGGGGCTTGGGCAGCGACAGCAGTGCCGGCAGCGTCACGCGCTCGAAGGCCGTGAGCGAAGTGGCGCTCGGCGAGTGTCCCGCGCCGGGCCCGACGACGAGCACGTCGGCGGCGATGGTGTCGTCGACGGTGCGCAGCATCAGTTCCGGCTGCGCGGGATCGAAGGCCGGCGGTTCCGGGCCGAGCAGGCCGACATAGACCTTGCCCGCGCCGCCGAGGAGTCCCGCGCGTGCCGCGAGGAGCGCCGCGCCGGTCATGCCCTTGCCGCCACCGACGATGCCCAGCGTGCCGAAGGATCCCTTGTGGCTGTTGCGATGGCGCGGCGCCAGCCAGCCCTGCACCGCTTCCATCGTGAGGAGGCTGCCCGGCGCTCCCGCCACGAGCGACGGGATCGAGGCCGAGGTCGTCGAGCACGATCTCGCCGCAGTGGTCGAGCGCATCGCCCGTGTAGAGGCCCACCTTGCGCGCGAGGAAGGTGATCGTCCGCGTGGCGCGCACCGCGACGCCGAGCACGCATCCGGTGTCGGCTGCGATCCCGCTCGGGATGTCGATGGCGAGCACCGGCGCCGCGCCGCGATTGACGCGCGCGATCAGGTCGGCCAGCGCGCCTTCCACCTCGCGTGCCAGGCCGATGCCCAGGAGGCCGTCGACGACGAGGGCCGGGCGCAGGCTCTCGGGCCACTCGCGCACCGACTCGCCGCCGGCGGCGAGAAAACGGTCGCGCGCCGCACGCGCCTCGGGTGCCTGCGGTGGCGTGCCGGCGAAGTCGAGGACCGTGACGCGGTGGAACCAGTCGCGCAGGTGCGCCGCGGCCACCCAGGCGTCGCCGCCGTTGTTGCCGGGGCCCGCCAGCACCAGGATGGGCGCTCCCGTGTCGGCGGCCATGGCGCGCGCCGCTTCCGCCGTGGCGAGTCCGGCACGCTGCATGAGCGTCGGGCCGGCGAGGTCCTGCGCCGCACGCGCTTCCAGCGTGCGCATTTCCGCGGTGGTGAGGAGGGCAGTGGGGTTCACAGCGTGGTGGTGCGCGGATCGAGAACCGTGTCCCTGGCTTCCGGCAGCGTCTGCGGCCAGTCGCTGGAAAAGTGCAGGCCGCGGCTCTCCCGGCGCCCGAGCGCCGAGCGCACGATCAGCTCGGCGGTGACGACGAGGTTGCGCAGCTCGATCAGGTCGTTGGACACGCGGAAGTTCGAATAGAATTCCTCGATCTCGCCCTGCAGGAGGTTGATGCGGTGCAACGCGCGCTCCAGGCGCTTGGTGGTGCGCACGATCCCCACGTAGCTCCACATGCTGCGCCGCAGCTCGTCCCAGTTGTGCGCGATCACGACTTCCTCGTCGGCATCCGTGACGCGGCTCTCGTCCCAGTCCGGAAGAGCCGGCACCGCGGCGCTCTCGCCCGCGAGGATGTCCGCGGCGGCCGCTTCCGAAAACACCAGGCATTCGAGAAGGGAATTGGAGGCGAGCCGGTTGGCGCCGTGCAGGCCCGTGCACGCCACCTCGCCCAGCGCATAGAGGCCGGGCACGGGCGTGCGGCCCGCAAGGTCCACCTGCAGGCCGCCGCAGGAGTAGTGCGCCGCGGGAACGACCGGGATCGGCTGCCTGGCGATGTCGATGCCGAATTCCAGGCACTTGGCGTGGATGTTCGGGAAGTGCTCGCGCACGAACGCCTCGCCCTTGTGCGAGATGTCGAGATAGACGCAGTCCAGGCCGCGCTTCTTCATCTCGAAGTCGATCGCGCGCGCCACCACGTCGCGCGGCGCGAGCTCGGCGCGCTCGTCGTGGCGGGGCATGAAGCGCTCGCCGTTGGGGAGCTTCAGGAGCCCGCCCTCGCCGCGCACGGCTTCGGAAATGAGGAAGCTCTTGGCGTGCGGGTGGTAGAGGCAGGTGGGGTGGAACTGGATGAACTCCATGTTGGCCACCGGACAGCCCGCGCGCCAGCCCATGGCGATGCCGTCGCCGGTGCGCCGTGTCGGGGTTGGTGGTGTAGAGGTAGACCTTGCCCGCCCCGCCGGTGGCGAGGATCGTGGCGCGCGCGCCGATGGTCTTCACCTTGCCGGCCCGCACGTCGAGGACGTAGGCGCCATGGCAGCGGTTGTCTCCCGTGCCGAGCTTGCGGCCGGTGATGAGGTCGATGGCGATGTGCCACTCGAGGATGGTGATGCCGGGGTGCTGCTTCACCTGCTCCACCAGGGTGCGCTGCACGGCGTTGCCGGTGGCATCGGCGGCATGGACGATGCGCCGGTGGCTGTGCCCCCCTTCGCGGTGCAGGTGCAGTTCCTCGGCGCCGCCCGCCTCGCGCGTGAAGGGCACGCCCTGGGAGACGAGCCAGGCGATGGCTTCCCGGCCGCGCTCGACCACGAAGCGCACGGCGTCGTCGTGGCAGAGCCCGCCGCCGGCCACGTGGGTGTCGCGGATATGGTTGTCGAGGGAGTCGGTGCTGTCCAGGACGGCGGCGATCCCCCCCTGGGCGTAGGCCGACGCCCCCTCGAGGAGCTCGTGCTTGGTGACGAGCGCCACCTTGCGGGTCGCCGCCAGGCGCAGCGCGGCCGAAAGCCCGGCCAACCCACTGCCGATGACGAGGACGTCGAAGGTGCTCAAGGGCGGATCCTGGTGGAGGAGCGGGCTTACCACCCGTCAGGAACTAATTGGCCAGCGGGGAGTCTGTTCGCCATGGACGCGGAACTGCATACGCCAAGGTAATGAAAAGCCTGACGTTTATAATACCGCAGGAAACCGGCAAACCCTTCGTCGCCCCGCCCTCGGCGGAACTGGCTCCGGGGGTGGCCGCCGGTTCGACAAGACACCCCATTCAGGGACGCATGAGCGACAGGGAAATCGACCAGCAGCTGGTCGAGCGCGCCCAACGGGGCGAAAAGCGGGCCTTCGAGCTGCTGGTCATCAAGTACCAGCGCAAGCTCGAGCGGCTGCTTTCGCGCATCATTCGCGATCCCAACGAGATCGAGGACGTGGCGCAGGAGGCTTTCGTGAAGGCCTACCGGGCGCTGCCCAACTTCCGTGGCGACAGCGCCTTCTACACCTGGCTCTACCGCATCGGCATCAACACCGCCAAGAACTACCTCATCGCGCAGGGGCGGCGCGCGCCCACCACCACGGCCTACGACAGCGAGGAGGCCGAGGGCTTCGACGATGCCGAGGGCTTGCGCGACATCAATACGCCGGAGAACCTGCTGATGTCCAAGCAGATCGGGAAGACCGTCAACGACGCCATCGACGCCCTTCCCGAGGAACTGCGCACCGCGATCACGCTGCGCGAGATCGACGGCCTGTCGTACGAGGAAATCGCGAAGATCATGGATTGCCCGATCGGCACGGTCCGGTCGCGCATCTTCCGTGCCCGCGAGGCGGTCGCCGAGAAGCTGCGGCCGCAACTGGGCACGTCCAGGGACCAGAGATGGTGAACAAGGCAACAGGGTGGCAACACAAGCCAGGCAGCCGGCACGAGTCCGGCGCCCGGCAATCAATCGGGATCGGAACATGACGCAGGAACTCTCTACGCTGATGGATGGCGAGCTGGACGGCCAGCAGGCCGAACGCATCATCCGCAGCTGTTTTGGCAACGAGGAACTGAAGCAGAAGTGGCAGTCCTACCACGTGATCGGCGATGCGCTGCGGGGCGACGCGCCCTGCCGCGAGGCGTCCACCCGGCGGATCATGGACGCCATCGCCGCCGAGCCGACGGTGCTGGCACCTCGGCGGATCGCGGCGGCAAGTGCCGGCCGCATCGCCTTCGCGGCGGCGGCTTCCGTCGCGACGGTCACGGTGGTCGGATGGATCGGCCTGCAGGATCGCGCCACTTCCCAGGACCGGTAGTTGTGGCGAGCGCCACGCCGGCGTCAACGCAGGCGGCGGCCTCGCCCGGCGTCATGCCGCTGCAGAACGTGAACGAATACCTGGTGGCGCATCGCCAGCTCCCCAACCCCGATTTCTACCGGCCCGTGGTGAACAAGGCCACGGTCGCGCGATGAGGCGTCTTGCGGCCGCGTTGCCGGCACTGGTGCTGGGCGCCAGCTTCTCGGCGCTCGCGAGCCCCGGCGCCGACCCGCTCACGTGGCTGCAGCGGGCGGCGAGTTCCGCGCGCACCACGAACTACGCCGGCACGGTGATGCACGTCTCCGGCGAGCGCACCATCACCTCGCGCATCACGCACGTGTTCGTCGCCGGCTCGGAGCACGAGAAGATCGAGTCCCTGGACGGTCCGCGGCGCGAGATCGTGCGCCACGACGACCAGCTGCAGTGCTTCTACCCGGACGCCAAGACCATCCGCATGGACCGGCGCGTCACCGCCCGGTTCTTCCCTTCGCTCCTGAGCGGCCCGCCCGAGGCGCTCGGCGAGTTCTACCGCCTGCAGCTCGGCAAGGTCGAGCGCGTTCTCGGCCAGGATTGCCAGTGGATCCACCTCGACCCCAAGGACGCGCTGCGCTACGCCCAGCGCGTGTGCGCCGAACTCGAACACGGGCCTGCTGCTGCGCGCGCAGACCATCGGGATCGAAGCAGCAGGTGCTCGAGCAGTACACGTTCACCGACCTGCGCATCGGGGCGCAGGTCTCGCGCGACGAGCTGAAGAGCACCTTCCACGCGCAGAGCAAGGACTGGACCGGGACAGGCAGCCGCTCGACGAGGCGAAGCCCGGTCCTCGGGATGGACCGTCTCCGCGCCGCCGTCGGGATTCCGGCAGGTCGGCGAGATGCAGCCGCAAGTTCCCCAACCGCGAGCAGCCGGTCTCGCAGCTCGTGTTCAGCGACGGGCTGGCGACGATGAGCGTGTTCGTCGAGCCGATGGTCCCCGACGCGCCGCGCAACGCCGAGGCCAACAACCAGGACGGCGCGCTCTCGTCTTCGCGCGGCCGATGGGGGAGCACATCGTCACGGTCCTCGGCGAGGTTCCGCCGGCGGCCGCGCAGCAGGTCGGCCGCAGCGTCGGCCCGCCAGGTGCTGCAGCCGGCATCCGAGGCCCGAGCAGCAACCGCTGACCGCGCAAGAAACGAGGTCATCCGGCAAGTCCACATTTCCGAGAGAACGATGATCACCAAATGCAACCATGAAGGCGTTCCTTCTGGGCGTTGCCGTCAGCCCTCGGATTCGCGACCCAGGCCGCCGCGCAGCCGGCGCTGCCCAACTTCGCCGACCTGGTCGAGAAGCACGGCCCGGCGGTGGTGAACATCAACACGCAGGCGCGCGCGCAGCGCCAGCAGATCCCGGGCCTGTCGGAAGACGACCCGATGTACGAGTTCTTCCGCCGCTTCATGCCGCCGGAGCAGCGCCAGGCCCCGCGCGGCCGTGGCGAGAGGGACGACCAGAAGGGCGAACGCGGCCAGGCGCCCCGCGGCCCGCTGCGCCCGCACGGGCTGGGCTCCGGCTTCGTCATCTCCGCCGACGGCTACATCGTCACCAACGCGCACGTGATCGAGAACGCGGAAGTGATCAACGTCCGCTTCACCGACAAGCGCGAGATGAAGGCCAAGGTGATCGGCGCCGACAAGCGCTCCGACGTGGCTCTCCTCAAGGTGGAGGCCACGGGACTGCCGTTCCTGAAGCTGGGCGACTCCAACAACCTGCGCGTGGGCGAATGGGTGCTCGCCATCGGCTCCCCCTTCGGCTTCGCCAACACGGTGACCGCCGGGATTCTCTCCGCCAAGAGCCGCGATCTTCCCGCCGACTCGACCGCCAGCGACGCGGTGCCCTTCCTGCAGACCGACGTGGCCGTCAACCCCGGCAACTCCGGCGGCCCGCTCTTCAACCTGAAGGGCGAGGTGATCGGCATCAACTCGCAGATCTTCTCGCGCACCGGCGCCTACGCCGGCATCTCCTTCGCGATCCCCATCGACTACGCCTCCAACGTGATCGAGCAGCTGCGCAAGAACGGGAAGGTCACGCGCGGGCGCATCGGAGTCGCGATCCAGAACGTCTCGCGCGACCTCGCCGATTCCCTGGGCCTCGCCAAGACCGACGGCGCCGCGGTGGGCACCGTGGAGGAGGATTCCCCGGCGGCCAAGGCGGGCGTCGAGGTGGGCGACGTGATCCTGAAGATCGACGGGCGCACCATCGAAAGCTCCTCCGACCTCTCGCGCACCGTGCGCGCGGTGCGTCCCGGGCAGAAGGTCACGCTCTCCATCTGGCGCGCCGGCAAGATGCGCGACGTCGTCGTGACGGTGGGCGAGTTCAAGGACGAGGAAGCCAAGGCCGGCCCGGCCAAGGGCAAGAAGGACGCCGCCAAGCCGGGCAAGCTGGGCCTCGCGGTGGCCGAGGTGAGCGCGGAACAGAAGAAGGCCCTCAAGGTGCAGGGCGGAGTGGCCGTGGAAGCGGTCGACGGCGTCGCACTTGCCGCCGGCATCCAGCCGGGCGACGTGATCCTGCGCGTCAACAACGCCGACATCAAGGACGTCAAGGGCTACACCGACGTCGTCGCCAAGCTCGATCCGAAGAAGCCGGTCGCGCTCCTCATCCGCGACGAGAACGGCACGCGCTTCGTGACCCTCCGGGCGGAGGAGTGACCCCGAAGCTCACCGTCCTCAGCCGCACCTACTGCCACCTGTGCGAGGAATTGATCGCGGGGCTCGAGCAGCTCCGCGGTCGCTACGACTTCACGATCGAGGTGGTGGACGTCGACCGCCACCCGCAGCTCGAGGAAGCGTGGGGCGACAAGGTGCCGGTGCTGCTCGACGGCGAGCGCGAGATCTGCCACTACTTCCTCGACCTCGAAGCAACGGAGGCGCGGCTCGCCCGAATGAAGTAAAATGGCGGTGTAGACAACGTGTCTGACACGGTGTCTGACACCGCAGTGTTGAAAAAGGGCACGTCCGGCGTGCCCTTTGTCTTTCTCCAACGGCCATGCAGCACATCCGCAACTTCTCCATCATCGCCCACATCGACCACGGCAAGTCCACGCTGGCCGACCGCATCATCGAGCGCACCGGGGGACTCTCCACGCGCGAGATGGACGCGCAGGTCCTGGACTCGATGGACCTCGAGCGCGAGCGCGGCATCACCATCAAGGCGCAGACGGCGGCACTCTCCTACACCGCGCGCGACGGGCAGGAATACCGCCTGAACCTGATCGACACCCCGGGCCACGTGGACTTCTCCTACGAGGTGAGCCGCTCGCTCTCGGCCTGCGAGGGCGCGCTCCTGGTGGTCGACGCTTCCCAGGGCGTGGAGGCGCAGACGGTGGCCAACTGCTACACCGCGACGGAACTCGGCGTGGAGGTGGTCCCGGTCCTCAACAAGATCGACCTGCCCTCGGCGCAGCCGGAGCGCGTGATCCAGGAGATCGAGGACGTCATCGGCATCGACGCCACCGACGCCATCCGCTGCAGCGCCAAGACGGGCGAGGGGGTCGACGACGTGATCGAGGCGGTGATCGCGCGGATCCCGCCGCCCGTGGGCAACCCCGACGGGCCGCTCAAGGCCTTGATCATCGACTCGTGGTTCGACAACTACGTGGGCGTGGTGATCCTGGTGCGCGTGGTCGACGGCATCCTGAGGCCCAAGGACAAGATCCTGCTCATGGCCACGGGCGCGCTGCACCTGGTCGAGCAGGTCGGGGTGTTCACGCCCAAGTCGCTGCAACGCGAGAGCCTGGGCGCGGGCGAGGTGGGCTACGTGATCTCCGGCATCAAGGAGCTGAAGGACGCGAAGGTCGGCGACACGGTGACCCTTGCGGATCGCCGCGCCGATGCGCCTCTGCCGGGGTTCAAGGAGATCAAGCCGCAGGTCTTCGCCGGCCTCTATCCGATCGAGTCCAACCAGTACGAGGCGCTGCGCGACGCGCTCGCCAAGCTGCAGCTGAACGATTCCAGCCTGCGCTACGAGCCGGAGACCTCGCAGGCCCTGGGCTTCGGCTTCCGCTGCGGGTTCCTGGGGCTGCTGCACATGGACATCGTGCAGGAGCGGCTCGAGCGCGAATACAACATGGAGCTCATCACCACGGCCCCGACCGTGGTCTACCAGGTGAAGCTGCGCGACGGCACCGTCATCGAGATCGACAACCCGTCCAAGCTTCCCGACCTCTCGCGCATCGAGGAGATCCGCGAGCCGATGATCCGCGCCACGATCCTCATGCCCCAGGAATACGTGGGGTCGGTGATCACCCTGTGCACCCAGAAGCGCGGCGTGCAGGTGAACATGCAGTACGTCGGCCGCCAGGTCATCCTCACCTACGACATGCCGTTGAACGAGGTGGTGATGGATTTCTTCGACAAGCTGAAGAGCAACTCGCGCGGCTACGCCTCGATGGACTACGAGTTCCTCGACTTCCGCGTCGGCGACCTGGTGAAGCTGGACATCCAGATCAACGGCGAGAAGGTCGACGCGCTCTCCCTCATCGTGCACCGCGAGAACTCGGTGTACCGCGGCCGCGACCTCGCCGCGCGCATGCGGAAGCTGATCCCGCGGCAGATGTTCGACGTGGCGGTGCAGGCCGCGATCGGCGCCAACATCATCGCGCGCGAGAACATCTCGGCGCTGCGCAAGAACGTGCTGGCCAAGTGCTACGGCGGCGACATCACGCGCAAGAAGAAGCTGCTGGAGAAGCAGAAGGCCGGCAAGAAGCGCATGAAGCAGGTGGGGTCGGTCGAGATTCCGCAGGAGGCGTTCCTCGCCATCCTGCAGGTGGAGGGCAAGTAGATGCAGGCGGGACTCAACTGGGAGCTGATCGCGCTCGTGGCGGGCGGGGCCTCGGCCCTCCTGATCGGCTGGGACGCGGCCCTGCGCAAGGGACCGCGCTCGGAATCGATGAAGGGCATCCTCGAGATCGCCTGGCCGGTGCTGTTCATCGCGCTGATGGGGATGCTGCTCAAGTTCACCGACTTCGCGGCCGTGCTGCTGGTCGCGGCGGTGGCGACCGGCATCATCTGGCTGGTGGACGCGCGGATGCTCGCGCCGAAGCGGGCCGAGGGCGTGAGCGAGCCCATCGTCGTGGACATGGCGCGCGCCTTCTTCCCCGTGATCGTCGTGGTCTTCCTCATCCGCTCCTTCTGGGTGGAGCCGTTCAAGATCCCCTCCGGCTCGATGAAGCCGACGCTCCAGGTGGGCGACTTCATCCTCGTGAACAAGTACACCTACGGCATCCGCGTTCCGGTCATGAACCGCAAGGTCGTCGCGATGAACGACGTGAAGCGCGGCGACGTGGTGGTCTTCCGCTACCCGGCGGACACCTCCGTCGACTACATCAAGCGGGTGGTGGGCATCCCGGGCGACAGGGTGAGCTACCGCGGCAAGCGCCTCGCCATCAACGACCAGCCGGTGCCCGTGCAGGCGGCGGGCTACTACACGGACGCGGAATTGAATTACGTGCGCCTGCCGGTCTTCGCCGAGAAGCTGGGCGAGACGGCGCACGCGATGATGGTGGTGCCGCCTGAGCCGGTGCTCAACCTGTCGCAGGTGCGGCAGTTTCCGTACCGCGAGAATTGCGAATACAATGACGACGGTTTTACCTGCACGGTGCCGCCCGGCCACTACTTCATGATGGGCGACAACCGGGACCAGAGCGCCGACAGCCGTTACTGGGGTTTCGTCCCGGACGACCACATCAAGGGCCGCGCGTTTCTCGTGTGGATGAACTTCGGTGACTTGAAACGCATCGGCAACGGGATCCAGTAGGCCCGCAGCAGCGCGGCGGGCCGGCACATCGGGAGAAGTGATGAAGAGAACACAACGCGGCATCTCGCTGACCGGTGCCATCGCTGGGCATGGCCGTGCTCGCGTTCGTGGGCCTGTTCGCGGCGAAGCTCCTGCCCTCGTACCTCGAGTATTTCGGGGTGCAGAAGATCCTCAAGGCGATGGAGACCAACGGCGAGTTCAAGGGCAGCGTGGCCGAGATCCGCAAGACCTTCAACAAGCGCAACGTCGTGGAAAACATACAGGTCGTCAGCGGCGAGGACCTCGAGGTCTCCAAGGAGGGCGGCGAGGTCGTCGTCACCGCCACCTGGTCGGTCAAGGTGCCGATGGTCTACAACTTCAGCGCCTGCCTGGACTTCAGCGTCACCAGCGCCAAGTAAGCCGCGTCGTGGCTCGCCGCGCAGCCGAGCCCGACCTCTCCGGCCTGCAGCGCCGGCTCGGGCACGTCTTCCGCGACCCGACCCTCCTGCGCCGCGCCATCACCCACCGCAGCTTTGCCGCCGACCACAACGAGCGGCTCGAGTTCGTGGGCGACAGCCTGCTCAACTGCATCATCGCCGTGCTCCTCCTCGAGCGCTTTCCCGGGCTCCCCGAGGGCGACCTCTCGCGCCTGCGCGCGGGGCTGGTGAACCAGTCCGCCCTCTACGAGATCGCGCAGCCGCTCGAGCTCGGCGAGCAGCTGCTGCTCGGGGAGGGGGAGCTCAAGAGCGGCGGGTTCCGGCGCCCTTCGATCCTCGCCGACGCGTTCGAGGCGCTGCTGGGCGCGGTCTTCCTGGATGCCGGGTTCGCGGCGGTGCGCGGCGTGGTCGAGGCGCTCTTCGCCGGCAGGCTGGACGAGGCACGCGAAGCGCCACCCGGACAAGGATCCCAAGACGGCGCTGCAGGAGCTTCTGCAGGGCCGCAGGCTCCCCCTGCCGCGCTATGTCGTCCTCGCCGTCGGCGGCGAGGCGCACCAGCAGGTCTTCCAGGTCGAGTGCCGCTCCGACGAGCTGGGCGTGCATGCGACGGGCGAGGGTGCCAGCCGCCGCGCGGCCGAGCAGCAGGCCGCCGAGGCGGTGCTGGCGGAGCTGGCCGCGAAGAAGGCGGGGCGGCCGTGACGGCGGCCGGTTTCCGCGCCGGCACGGTGGCCATCGTCGGCCGCCCCAACGTCGGCAAGTCGACCCTGCTCAATGCGCTGGTCGGCGCGCACGTCTCGATCACCTCGCGCAAGGCGCAGACCACGCGCCACCGCATCCTCGGCATCCGCACCGACGCGCATTCGCAGCTCGTGTTCGTCGACACGCCGGGCTTCCAGACGCGCTTCGCCAATGCCCTGAACCGCGCCATGAACCGCTCCGTCACCGCCACCCTCGCCGGCGTCGATGCGATCGTCATGGTGGTGGAGGCTTCCGGCTGGGACGAGCGCGACGATCCGGTGCTGGCCCTCGTCCCGGACGGCATTCCGACGGTGCTGGTGTTGAACAAGATCGACCGCGTGAAGGACAGGGCGAAGCTCGCGACGCTCCTCGCCGCGTGCAACGCGAAGCGCGACTTCGCGGCCCTGGTGCCGGTGAGCGCGGAGAAGGGCACGCAGCTCGCGGCGCTGGCCGACGAGGTCGCCAAGCTCCTGCCCGAGGCGCAGCCGCTCTACGCGGCCGACGAGATCACCGACCGCAACGAGCGCTTCCTGGCGGCGGAGCTGGTGCGCGAGAAGCTCTTCCGCCTGCTGGGCGACGAACTCCCCTACACGACGGCGGTGGTGATCGACGAGTTCAAGGAGGAAGGCGCGCTGCGGCGCATCTCGGCCACGATCTACGTGGACCGCCAGAGCCACAAGGCCATCGTCATCGGCGAGAAGGGTGCGACGCTGAAGCGGATCGGAACGGAGGCGCGCGTGGGCATGGAGGCGCTCTTCGACGGCAAGGTCTTCCTGCAGCTGTGGGTCAAGGTGAAGAGCGGCTGGGCCGACAGCGAGGCCGTGGTTCGCCAGTGGGGCTACGAGTGAGCGCCCCGGGAGCGAGCCCGGACCGCGGCTACGTCCTGCACTCCTATCCCTACCGCGAGACCAGCCTCATCCTGCAGGTGTGGACGGAAAAGCACGGCCGCTTCGCCCTGGTGGCCAAGGGCGCCCGGCGCCCGCGCTCGGCCAGCCGCGGCGTGCTCGTGCCCTTCCAGCCCCTCGCGTTCACGTGGTTCGGGCGCGGCGAGGTGAAGACGTTGAAGACCGCCGAACCCGCGGGGGCGGCACTGCCGCTCGCGGGTGCGAGCCTCCTGTCCGCCTTCTACCTGAACGAGCTGCTGTTGAAGCTCACGCACCGCGACGATCCGCACGAGAAGCTCTGGGCCGCCTACGACGAGGCGGTGACGGCGCTGCGTGACCGCTCGCGGCGCGCGACCGGGGTGCCGGGGCTGCTGGCGGCCGAGCCGGGCGTGGGCGATCCGCGCGCCATCGAGCCGGTGCTGCGGCGCTTCGAGCTTGCGATGCTGCGCGAGCTGGGCTTCGCGGTGGAGCTGGGCCGCGACGTCGCCTCGGGTGCCGCGATCGATGCGCAGCGCGACTACTGGTACATCGTGGAGCGCGGACCGGTACCCGCCGCGGGCACGTCCGAGCGGGCCGATGCAGTAAGATTGTCCGGCCTCACGCTCGTGCACCTCGAGCGCGGGGAATTCGACGACCCGCGCACCGCGGGCGAGGCCAAGAGCCTCATGCGCATGTTGATCCACCATTGCCTCAACGGGCAGGAACTCTCGACGCGGGCCATCGTGCGCAGCCTGCAGAGAATCGAGGACGCGGCATGATCGAGCTGGGCGTCAACATCGACCACATCGCCACGGTGCGCCAGGCGCGGCGCACCTACGAGCCCGACCCCGTGTGGGCCGCGGTGGAGGCGCACCTGGGCGGCGCGGACGGCATCACCGTCCACCTGCGCGAGGACCGGCGCCACATCCAGGACGAGGACGTGCGGCGCCTGCGCGAGCTCACCCACATCAAGCTGAACCTCGAGATGGCGGCCACCGACGAGATGGTCGGCGTGGCGCTGCGCGTGAAGCCCGAGATGGCGATGCTCGTGCCGGAGGGGCGCCAGGAGGTCACCACCGAGGGCGGCCTCGACATCGCGGGGCAGGAAGCGCGCATCCGCGAGGTGATCGCGCGCCTGGCCGGCGCCGGCATCGTGACCAGCGTCTTCATCGACGCGCGAGCCGCGCGCAGGTCGAGGCGGCCGCGCGCGCCGGCGCCCGCGTCTGCGAGGTGCACACCGGACCCTATGCGCATGCGTTCCATGCCAAGGGCCGCGATCCGGAGGCCGCGCCGGTCGTGGCCGAGCTGGCGAAGATCCGTGCCGCCGGGGAGGCGATCCGCGGCCTCGGCATGCGCTTCAACGCCGGGCACGCGCTCAACTACTTCAACGTCGAGCCCGTGGCGGCGCTCGCCGGGCAGTCCGCGAACTGCACATCGGCCACGCGATCGTGAGCCGCGCCGTCTTCGTCGGCATGCGCGAGGCGGTGCGCGAGATGAAGGCGCTGATGAGCGCGGCTGCTGCGCACGCCCTCTCCTCAAGGCGGGGGCGCGATGATCCGCGGGGTGGGTACGGATGTCGTGTCCATCGAGCGGGTCGAGGCCGCGCTCGCGCGCTTCGGCGAGCGCTTCGTGAACCGCATCCTCACGCCGGACGAGCGCGTCCGCTACGCCGGCACGCGGCAGAAGGCGAGCCACCTCGCCAAGCGCTTCGCGGCCAAGGAAGCCTTCTCCAAGGCGATCGGCACCGGGTTCCACGCGCCGTTCCGCTGGCACGCGATCGCGGTGGGCCGCGACGCGCGCGGCAAGCCCGGGCTGGTGCCGAGCGAGGACATGGCCCGCCATCTCGCCGCCATCGGCGTCACGGCCTCGCACATCTCGCTCACCGACGACGCCGGCATCGCGGTGGCGTTCGTCGTGCTCGAGGGATGAGCATGCGACTCGGACCGGTGATGGTCGATGTCTCGGGGCTGGAACTCACGGCCGACGACGTCGAGCGCCTGCAGCACCCGCAGGTCGGGGGTGTCATCCTCTTCGCGCGCAATTTCGCGGCACCGCTGCAGCTGATCCAGCTCGCCCACTCGATCCGCGAGATCCGCAAGCCGGCGCTCGTCATCGCCGTGGACCACGAGGGCGGGCGCGTGCAGCGCTTCCGCCACGGCTTCACGACGATCCCGGCGATGCGCGAACTCGGGCGGCTCTTCGACCGCGACCCGGCCCAGGCGCTGGCCGCCGCGCGCGGCTGCGGCTTCGTGATCGCGAGCGAGCTGCAGGCGCATGGCGTGGACTTCACCTTCGCGCCGGTGCTCGACGTCGACTACGGCGAGTCGAGCGTGATCGGCGACCGCGCGCTGCACAGCGACCCCAACGTGATCGCCACCCTCGCCGAGGCGCTGCAGGCCGGGCTCACCGCGGCCGGCATGACCTCCGTCGGCAAGCACTTTCCCGGCCACGGCTACGTGCGGGCGGACTCGCACCTGGAAGTGCCGGTGGACGACCGCACGATGGCCGAGATCGCCGCGAAGGACCTGATTCCGTTCCAGCGCCTGGCGCGAGCCGGGATGGGCGGGGTGATGCCCGCGCACGTGATCTATCCCAGGGTCGACGCGAAGCCGGCGGGCTTCTCCGCGATCTGGCTGCAGAAGGTGCTGCGCGAGAAGCTGCAGTTCGACGGCCTCGTCTTCTCCGACGACCTGTCGATGGAGGGGGCGAGCACCGCCGGCGGCATGATCGCGCGCGCCAACGCCGCGCTCAACGCCGGCTGCGACATGGTCGTCGTCTGCAACGATCCGCGCGCGCAGGACACGATGCTGGAAGGGCTGGAGCGCCGCCCGCTGGCGCCGACGCTGGCGCGGCGCCTGGAGCGCATGCGCGGGCGCGCCATCTCCACCGCCGCCCTCAAGGCGAGCGCCGCCTACCTCGCCGCCACCGAAAACCTGGCGCGCGTGCGCGCGCCGTGACACGCTGGTTCGAACCCGGTTCATGAACCGGGTTCATGAACCGGGTTCGTGACAATGTTCGAGGCGAAGGAATTCCTCGCCGGGCTGCCCAACCTGCCCGGTGTCTACCGCTTCCTGAACGCCGCCGGCGAGGTGATCTACGTCGGCAAGGCGCGGGAGCTGCAGCAAGCGCGTCTCGTCGTACTTCCAGAAGAGCCACCCCAGCCCGCGCACCACGCTGATGGTGGGGCAGATCGCCGGCGCGGAGACGACGGTCACGCGCACCGAGGCCGAGGCGCTGCTCCTGGAAAACAACCTCATCAAGTCGCTGAGCCCGCGCTACAACGTCCTCTTCCGCGACGACAAGAGCTACGGCTACATCCTCGTCACCGGCCATCGCTTCCCGCAGATCCGCTTCTACCGCGGCGTGCAGGAGAAGCCCAACCGCTACTTCGGCCCGTTTCCGAGCACCTGGGCGGCGCGCGAGACCATCGGCCACCTGCAGAAGATCTTCCGGCTGCGCACCTGCGACGACACGGTGTTCAGCCACCGCTCGCGCCCGTGCCTGCTCGCGCAGATCCACCGCTGCTCGGCGCCGTGCGTGGGGCGCGTGACGGAGGAGGACTACGGCCGCGACGTCGACCACGCCGCCAAGTTCCTCGAAGGCCGCGAGGACGACGTCATCGCGGAGCTCAACCTGAAGATGCAGGCGGCCAGCGACGCGCTCGACTACGAAGCGAGCCGCCCGCTTCCGCGACGAGATCCGCATGCTGCAGAGGATCCTCTCCGGCCAGGCGGTCGAGTCGGCAGGCGCGCGCGACGCGGACGTGGTCGCCGCGGTGGAAAGGGAGGGCGTGTGGTGCGTGACACTCGCCATGATCCGCGGCGGCCGCCACCTGGGCGACCGCAGCTTCTTCCCGCAGAACGCCGCGGGCAGCGACGCGGCGACGGTGGTGGAAGCCTTCCTCGCGCAGCACTACGCCGTGCAGCCGGTTCCCCCGCGGGTGGTCGCCGACGCGGTCGAGGACGCGCCGGCGCTGGCGGCACTGCTCGGGGCTATCGCGAACCGTGCGGTCACCGTCCTCACGCGCCCGCAGGGCGAGGTGCGCCTCTGGCTGGAGATGGCCCGCAAGAACGCCGAGCTCGCGGTGGCGGGGCGGCTGGCCGCGCAGGCCACGCAGGAGGCGAGGGGTGCCGCGCTCACCGAATTCCTCGGCGCCGAGGCGCCCGTCGCGCGCCTCGAGTGCTTCGACATCAGCCACACCATGGGCGAGGCCACGGTCGCCTCCTGCGTGGTCTACGACAAGGGCGGGATGCAGCCCTCCGAGTACCGCCGCTTCAACGTGCAGGACGTGGCCGCGGGCGACGACTACGGCGCCATGCGCTACGCGCTGGAGGTGCGCTACCGCAAGCTCGCGGAAGGCGAAGGCAAGACCCCCGACCTGATCCTCATCGACGGCGGCACCGGCCAGCTCAACGTCGCCATGGGCGTGATGCAGGACCTGGGCCTCGCCGGCATCGCGATGATCGGGGTCGCCAAGGGCGAGGAGCGCAAGCCCGGCCTGGAGCAGCTTTTCGTCGCGGGCGAGGAGGGCGCGCGCCGGCTCCCGCCCGACCACCCGGCGCTGCACCTGATCCAGCAAGTGCGCGACGAGGCGCACCGCTTCGCCATCACCGGCCACCGCGCGCGCCGCGGCAAGGCGCGTACCGCCTCGCGGCTCGAGGACATCGGCTCCGTCGGCCCGAAGCGGCGCCAGAGGCTGCTCGCCCACTTCGGCGGGCTGCAGGGGGTGATGGCGGCGAGCGTCGAGGACCTTGCCCGCGTGGAGGGGATCAGCCGTACACTCGCGGAACGGATCTACAACGAGTTGCATTGACGACCTTGAACCCGTTCCGTCCCGCCGCGGACTTCCGCCCGTGCCGCTGAACCTGCCGCTGCTGCTCACCTGGCTGCGCATCCTCGCGATCCCGCTCTTCGTGGCGGTGCTCTACTTCCCGGAGCACTGGCTTTCCGAGCGCGACGCCAGCGTGATCTCGATGTGGATCTTCATCGTGGCGGCGGTCACCGACTGGGCCGACGGCTACCTCGCGCGCAAGTGGAACCAGACCACGTCCTTCGGCGCCTTCCTCGACCCGGTGGCGGACAAGCTCATGGTCGCCGCGGCCCTCATCGTGCTGGCGGAAAAGGGCATCGTCGACCCGTTCGTCTCCCTCATCATCATCGGCCGCGAGATCACCATCTCGGCGCTGCGCGAGTGGATGGCGCACCTGGGCCAGGCCAAGAGCGTGGCGGTGAACATCCTCGGCAAGGTGAAGACGGTGACGCAGCTGGTCGCCATCCCGTTCCTGCTCTACAACGGCGTGCTCTTCGGGCTCTTCCACACCAACCCGGTCGGGCGGGTGCTCATCTGGGTGGCGGCGATCATCACCCTGTGGTCGATGGTGGTCTACCTGAAGGCGGCCATGAAGGAGGCGGGGGAGGGCAAGGCTTGAACGGGAGGGCCGGAAACAGCTATAATTCGCGGCTTCCATGCGGCAGTAGCTCAGTTGGTAGAGCGCAACCTTGCCAAGGTTGAGGTCGAGAGTTCGAGACTCTTCTGCCGCTCCAAATTCCCTTCGGGGGGAGGTCCATCCTCCCCCCGTTTCGTTTCAAGCTCCCGGCCGCGGTTTCGATGCGGTCCGGCACCCCGGGCGGGGTGGCAGAGTGGTTATGCAGCGGCCTGCAAAGCCGTGTACGCCGGTTCGATTCCGACCCCCGCCTCCAAACTTTCCTCCTGCACTCCTGCTCACCCTGCCTTGAAGAAGACCATGCGCGATCCCAAGCGGAAGCCCACGCACCCCGGCGAAATGCTGCGTGAGGACGTGCTCCCTGCGCTTGGCATGACGCAAACCGAACTCGCCCGGCGCCTGGGCGTCTCGCGGTTGAGCGTTTCCGAGCTGCTGCTCGAGAAGCGCGCTCTCACCGCGGACATGGCGATCCGCGTTGCAACGCTTACCGGCACGACGCCCGAGAGCTGGCTGCGGATGCAGGAAGCCCTCGACCTGTGGGAGCTGGTGCAGGACCCCGATCGGTATCGGGATATCGAGCCGGTGGCCGCGTGAACTCTCGACGTCTCCGGTGCGGTTTACCGGGGCGCGGAGGGGCGGCGGCGTGAAGTAGCGGGCTCGGTAGGGCGGGGCATCGGCGCCCTCGCGGTCGATTCCCTCTCGATCAGTTCCACCTGGACTTCCTCCGTCAGGGAAACCCCGCTTCCCTCGATGCGCGCCAGCATGCGCTCGGCGGCGCGGCGCCCGATCTGCGCCACCGGCAGGCGCATCGTGGTGAGTGCCGGGCTCCATTCGCGCGCGAGGTCGATGTCGTCGAAGCCCGTGACGGAAAGGTCCTGGGGCACGCGGATGCCGCGCGACCCGGCCTCGATGAGCACGCCCATGGCGAGTATGTCGTTCCCGCAGATCACGGCGGTGATGCCAGTGTCGGCGGCGAGCAGCGTCGCGAGCGCCTCGCGTCCGCGGCGAATGGAGAACTCGGTCTCCACGATGCGCTCCGCGGGCAGCGCGAGGCCATGGGCGAGCAGGGTATCGCGCACGCCCGCCACGCGCTCACGCGCGCGATCATTGCTCTGCGTGTGGCCGGAGACCATCGCGATGTGCCGATGCCCGAGGCCGACGACATGCAGCGCGACCTGGGCCGCTGCCGCACGGTTCGAGAATCCCAGGCAATGGTGCGCGCCGCCCTCGTCCAGGGTCCAGGTCAGCTCGTACGGGATCTCGTCCTTGTCGAGGAGGCGATAGACCGACGGCAGATGGTCCTGTCCGACGAGGATGATGCCGTCGATGCCGCGCTCGACAAGCGCCGACGACGACGGCCGCCTCCACGGTGAGGTCGTATTCGTGGCTGCCCAGGAGCAGGGTGTAGCCGTCCTCGGAGAGCCGCCGCTGCGCGGCCTGCACGGAACTCGCGAAGATCGGATTGTCGAGCGTCGGGATCACCGCGCCGATCGTCCGCGAGCGCTTGGTCGCGAGCGCCCGCGCCGCGCCATGGGGTACGTAGCCAAGCTTGGCGACGGCGTCGTGAACGCGGCTCCGGGTCTCCGGATGCACCAGCTCCGGCTCCGAGAGAGTGCGGGAGGCCGTGGCCACCGAAACGCCGGCCATTCGCGCCACGTCGGAGAGCAGCGGGGATTTGTCGCGCGCCATATGAAAGCGATTGTATCAAGCGACGTGAAATGTGGGTGTTGACAATGTAGATGGAGCGGGACTAGTCTCGCATGTAAGCGCTTTCATTTGTGGCAGAGGACATGCTCGAATACCTGAAGAAGGCCGCCAAGGTTCCCGAAACCGAAAGTGGCGAAGCCCGCCGCGTGGCGAGCGCGATGCTCGCGGAAATCGAGGCGCGCGGCGAGGCCGCCGTGCGGGAATACGCCGAGAAGCTCGACGGCTGGACGGGCGAGATCATCGTCACGCCCGCCGAGATCGAGCGGCAGACGCGCGACATCGCCCCGGGAGTGAAGAGCGACATCGAGTTCGCGACCGGGCGCGTGCGCCGATTCGCCGAGGCCCAGCGGGCATCCATCTCCGAATTCTCGATCGAGCTCGAACCCGGCCTCTTCGCCGGCCAACGCCTCGTGCCCGTGAACGTGGCCGGCTGCTACGTGCCCACCGGCCGTTACGCGCACATCGCCTCCGCCTACATGGGTATCGCCACGGCGAAAGCCGCGGGGGTGCCCATGGTCATCGCCTGCTCCACGCCGTTTCAGGGCGGCGGCATCCATCCGCAGGTGCTCTACGCGATGAAAGTCGCCGGTGCGGACATCATCATGACCCTGGGGGGCGTGCAGGCCATGGCGACCCTGGCCTTCGGGCTCTTCACCGGAAAGCCTGCGGACCTCATCGTCGGCCCCGGCAACAAGTATGTCGCGGAGGCCAAGCGCCTGCTCTTCGGACGGGTGGGAATCGACGTGTTCGCGGGACCTTCGGAAATCGCGGTGATCGCCGACGAGTCTGCGGACCCGCTGATCGTCGCCTCCGACCTCGTGGGCCAGGCCGAGCACGGGCACGAGTCGCCCGCGTGGCTCATGACCACGTCGCGCGCCCTTGCCGAAAAGGTGAGCTCGCACGTTCCCGAATTGATCGCCCGCCTGCCGGAGCCCGCGCGCACCGCCGCGGCCAGCGCCTGGCGCGACTACGGCGAGGTGGTCGTGGCCGCCACGCGCGAAGAGCTGGTCGCGGCTTCCGACCGATACGCGCCCGAGCACCTGGAGGTGCATGCGCAGGACCTCGATTGGTGGCTCGCGAACCTCACCTGCTACGGCTCGCTCTTCCTCGGCGAGGAAACGACCGTGGCGTTCGGCGACAAGGCCTCGGGCCCGAACCACATCCTTCCGACGATGGGTGCCGCGCGCTACTCGGGCGGGCTGTCGGTCCACAAGTTCATGAAGACGCTCACGTGGCAGCGGATGTCGCGCGAGGCCACCCGGCAGGTCGCCCAGGTGACGGCGCGCATCTCGCGGCTGGAAGGCATGGAAGCGCATGCGCGCACCGCCGACGACCGCCTTTCGAAATACTTTCCCGAGGAGACCTTTGATCGTGGCAACCCCGTCCAAAGCCGATAAAGCCGCAAGCCTGCCAGTGGAAGCCACGCCCCGCCGGTTGAAGTTCTGGGGATGGGGATACGAGGACGAGACCGTTCCCGCGAGCGAGATCGCCTGGATGGAGTCCGCCTGGTCGGAGCGCTTCGGCGTTTCGGGCTTCAAGGCCGTTTCCACGCCCGTGGCGGCCGACATCAAGCTGCCGGCGCCGCGCGTTTCCGCCCCGTCCAGCCTGGCGCACATCTGCACGACCGACCACTACGAGCGGGTGCTGCATTCGTACAGCAAGTCGCTCCCGGACATCATCCGCGTCTTTGCGCGCGATTGTCCCGCGCCGGTGGACGTGGTCGCCCTGCCGCGCAACGAGCAGGACATCGTCGACCTCCTCGACTGGGCCTATCGCGTGAACGCGGCCGTGGTGCCCTTTGGCGGCGGTTCGAGCGTGGTGGGCGGCGTGGTCCCGCCGACGGGCGGCGAATACGCGGGTGCGATCAGCATCGACATGCGCCACCTGAACAAGGTGCTCGAGATCGACGAGACCTCGCTCGCCGCGCGCATCCAGGCGGGCACCTTCGGGCCCTCGCTCGAGGAGCAGCTGAAGCCCTCGGGCCTGACGCTGCGGCACTTCCCGCAATCCTTCAAGTGTTCCACCCTGGGGGGCTGGATCGCGACCCGCGCGGGCGGCCACTTCGCCACGCTCTACACCCACATCGACGACCTCGTGGAGAGCACGCGCCTCGTCACGCCCGCCGGCCTCATCGAGACGCGGCGCCTTCCGGGCTCCGGCGCGGGCCCGAGCCCGGATCGCATGTTCATCGGCTCCGAGGGGATCCTGGGCATCATCACGGAGGCGTGGATGCGCGTGCGGCGGCGCCCGACCTTCCGCGCCACCTCGACGGTGCTGTTCACGGACTTCTACCAGGGGTGCGACGCGGTCCGGGCGCTCACGCAGTCGGGGTTGTATCCGGCCAACTGCCGCATCCTCGACGCCGAGGAGGCGCAGTACAACGGCATTGCCGACGGCAAGCACAGCGTTCTCGTGGTCGCCTTCGAATCCGATGACCACCCGGTGGATCCGTGGATGAACCGCGCGCTCGAATTGTGCCGGGACCACGGGGGCGTGCCCGAAGTCGCGAGCAGCGACGAGAACTCGAATCGCGAAGGCGGGGCGGGGCGCTGGCGCGACCGCTTCATGTTCCTGCCGTACTTCAAGGAGCACATGGTCGCCCGCGGCATCTTCCGCGATGCCTACGAGACCTCCATCACCTGGGACCGGTTCAAGGACTTCCACTCCAACATCCGCGACGCGGGCCTGAAGGCGATAGAGAAGGCCACGGGGCGCAAGGGCTCGGTCACCTGCCGCTTCACGCACGCCTACCCCGATGGCCCGGCGCCCTACCTCACGTTCCACGGGCTGTCGCAGTCGCAGGACCGGATCATGGAGGATTACTGGGCGGTGAAGGGTGCGGCCTCGGACGCGATCATCGCGGGCGGCGGCACCATCACGCACCATCACTCCGTCGGCCGCGAGCATCGCCCCTGGTACGACAAGCAGCGTCCCGAGCTTTTCGCGACGGCGCTCAGGGCGGCCAAGAAGAGCCTCGATCCGAAGGGCTTGCTCAACCCCGGCGTCCTGATCGACCCGTAGGCCAGCGCAACCATGGCTGCCGCGAAGACTTCCTTCGAGCCGCTGTTCCGCCCGCGCGGCGTGGCGATCGTGGGGGCCTCGCACGACCTGCGCCGCATCGGCGGACAGCCGGTGAAGTTCCTCGCCACCTACGGCTACAAGGGGCGCGTGTACCCGATCAACCCGAAGCACGCGGAGATCGCCGGGCTGCGCTGCTACCCGAGCGTGGCTTCCATCGACGGGCCCTGCGATGTCGCGCTCGTCGCGGTGAACGGGGCGGCGGCCGTGGAGGTGGTGCGCGAGTGCGGCCGCAAGGGCATCCGCTTCGCGGTCGTCTTCAGCGCGGGCTTTCGCGAGACGGGCGCGGCCGGCCTGGAGCAGGAAGCCAGGCTCCTCGAAGCCGCGCGCGAGCACGGCGTGCGCATCATCGGCCCCAATTGCCAGGGCTACCTCAACATCTCCGAGCGCCTCTATGCGACCTTCGGCGTCCTCGGCCTGGAGCCCGAGCTCAAGGCCGGCCCGGTCTCGAGCGTGGCGCAAAGCGGCGGCTTCGGCTTCGGCATCGTCACGCAGTGCGAGTCCGCGGGCGTGGGCTTCCGCAACCTGGTCTCGTCGGGAAACGAGTCCGGACGTCACCACCCCCGAGATCCTCGACGCCTACGTGGACGACGAGGGCACGCGCCTGCTCGTGGGGTTCATCGAGGGCGTGCGCGATGGTCGCGCGCTGATGCAGGTCGCCGACCGGTCGGTGCGTGCCGGCAAGCCCCTGCTCATGTGGAAGGCCGGCAACTCCGAGGCCGGCAAGCGCGCCTCGCTTTCGCACACCGCGGCGCTCACCGGTTCGTATGACGCCTATCGTGCCGCCTACCGGCAATCCGGGATCATCGAGATGCGCGACATCGACGAGATCTCCGATGCGGCGCGTGCCCTGTTGCCCGGGCGCCTGCCGCGCGGCAACCGCGTCGCCGCGCTGGGTTCGTCGGCGGGCTCGTGCATCCTGTTCGCGGACCGCTGCGCGGAGCTGGGCCTCGAGATGGCCACGCTCACGCCCGGGACGGAGGCGGCGATCGCGGAAGTGATCCCCGCCTACGGCTCGCCGCGCAACCCGGTGGACGTGACCGCCGACGTGTTCAACGACCTGGGTGCCTTCACGAAGGCGGTCGACCTCGTGCTCGCCGATCCGGGCGTGGATCAGCTCTGCGTCCTCTACGCGGGCCTGTCGGGGGAAATCGCGCTCACCTGCAACCGCACGGTTGCGGAGGCGATGGCGCGGCATGGCAAGCCGGTGATGCTCGGGTGGACCGCCCGGCGCCATCGCGCGGAGGCTGCATACCTGCTTGCGGACGAGGCGCAGATTCCGTACTTCACCAGTCCGGTGCGCCTGGCGAACGCGGCGGGCGTCCTGGCGCGCTTCGCGGGGCTGCGGGCGCGCGCGGAGAGGCGCCTTGCGCTGTTCCCGGAATCGCACGAGGCGATCGATGCGACGCTACCCGCCGGCGCAGGCGTGCTGTCGGAGGCGCAGGGCAAGGCGCTACTCGCGCGCTGGGGCCTCGCGGTGACGCGCGACGTCCTCGTTCCTGCCGGCCAGGATGCGGCGAGGCTCGCCGCGGACCTGCAAGTACCCGCTCGTGGTGAAGATCGCCTCCGCGGACATCGCGCACAAGACCGAGGCGGGCGGCGTGATTCTCGGCGTGAGGAGTCCCGCGGAGCTGCACGAGGCCGTCGCGGAGGTGATCCGCCGCGGCCGGGAATACGCCCCGACGGCGCGCATCGAAGGTGCGCTGGTCTGCGAGATGGTGGACGACGCCGTGGAAATGCTCGCGGGCGTGACGCAGGACCCGGTGTTCGGGCCGATGGTCACGCTCGGCCTGGGCGGCATCCAGGCGGAAGTGCTGCGCGACGTGACCTACCGCGTTGCCCCGTTCGACGACGAGACCGCTCTCGAGATGATCGGCGAGTTGCGCGGTGCGGCATTGCTGCACGGCTTTCGCAAGCGGCCGCTCGCGGATGTCGAGGCACTCGCGCGCTTTCTCGCACGGCTTTCGCAGGTTGCATGGACCCTGCGCGGGCGATTGTCCGAGCTGGACGTGAATCCGCTGATGGTGCGACCGAGAGGCTCGGGCGTGGTGGCGGCGGACGCGCTGGTAGTGCTCAGGTAAGGGAACCCGGAAAAAGGGGCATCGAAACGCACTCGCATGGAGGAGGAGACATGAAGCACTTTGCTCGATGGGTAGGCGGCATCGTCACGGCGGTCGTTGCGCTCTCCGGCGCTGGCCTTGCGCTTGCGCAAGGCTATCCGAACAAGTCGGTCAAGATGATCGTGCCCTATCCGCCCGGAGGGCCGACCGACGTCCAGGCGCGCATCGTGGCGCAGAAGCTGGGTGACCTGCTCGGGCCAGTCGGTGGTGATCGAGAACCGCGGCGGCGCCGGCGGCATGCTGGGCTCCTCGGTCGTGGCGAAGTCGGCCCCCGACGGCTATACCCTGCTCATGGGGGCCAGCGGACCGCAGGCGCTCGGGCCGCTCATGGCGAAGGAGCCGCCGTACGACCCGGTGAAGGACTTCACGCCGATCTCGCTCGTGAGCTATTCGCCGTTGATGCTGGTCGTGCATCCGAAGCTGAATGCGAAGAGCGTGAAGGACGTGATCGCACTCGCCAAGGAGAAGCCCGGTGCGCTCAACTACGGGTCATTCGGCAACGGCACCATGGCGCATCTCGCGGGCGAGCTCTTCAAGACCATGGCGGGCGTGAACATCGTGCATGTTCCCTACAAGGGATCCGCGCCGGCGATGGCCGCCTTGCTCGGCGGGGAAATCGATTTCATGTTCGACACCGTCATCACCGCGCTTCCGCATGTCAAGGCCGGCAAGCTGGCCGGGCTCGCGGTGACCAAGGGCACGCGCTCGAGCGCCGTGCCGGACCTGCCCACGGTCGCCGAGGCCGCGTTGCCCGGATTCGAGGCGGTCTCGTGGATCGGGCTGATGGGACCGGCCGGGATGCCCAAGGACGTGGTGGACCGGCTGAGCGGCGACATGGTGAAGGCGCTCGCCGATCCGGGCGTTCGCGAACGCCTGCAGGCCGCCGGCGCGGAGCCGGTGGGAAGCGATGCGGAAACCTTCGCGAAGCAGATGAAGAGCGAACTCGCGCGTTGGGAGCCGGTGGTCAAGGCTTCGGGCTTGCTGCGGTCGCAGTAATCCTTGATATCGTTCCCGCGCTAGCGGGCCGTCGCCGACTTCCGCCACACCCACGGGGCGATCGGCGACGCCTCCGCCCACAACCCGGCCTTCTTGGACTTCGCCTCGAGTTCGGCCACCGAGTACTGCGCCTGCATCTGCGCCGACTGCGCGCTCTCGGAGTACTTGAAGTGCCACGCGTAACCCTGCAGGACCTGCATCAGTCCCAGGTCCAGGGTGTATCCGCACGCCGTGCAGTCGGCAGGGTAGGTCCAGACGGTGCAGAGCCTCGTGTCGCGGCGGCCGCGCTTCACGCAATCGGCGCGGACCGTCTTTCCGGACGCCAGCCGGTTCAGGTTGCCCGTCGACTTGGCGCCGAAGCTCTGCCCGCCTTCCGGGGCGTCGATGCCGTGCAGGTCGATCCGGTGCGTGGCCTTCGCCTCGTCCACGATCGTGATCGTGTCGCCGTCGACGATGCTGGTGACGCGGCCGCGGATGGTGTCCTCGGCGGCGAGCAATTGCAAGAGAGGCGAGGGCAAATAGCCCCAGCAGTGCTGCGCTGACAACCTTGCCCGCCTTCATGAACCCCCCTTTGCGGCGAATGATATCCGGGGGGAGGAGGCGGCGGCTAGCCGCCGAGACAGCCTGCCGCGGCGACCGCAGCGACGCGCGACTGGAATTCCGCGCTCGTGACGAACTGCGCGCGCACGCCATCGCGCCCCAGCGTGGGCACCTGCGCGACCCAGAAGCTGAAGCCCGCTGCATCGCCGCCCGGCCCGCGCCTCAGGTAGGAGTTGTACACGTCCCCGACGAACTCGCGATTGCCGCTTGCGCGCGCAAGGTACTCGCCGCTGTTGAAGAATTGCCCGGCGATGCTGTTCACCTCGTTCGCGATCGCCGTCGCGTTCTGGCACTGCGCGGCGCGCACCCTGCCCAGCCAGTAGCGCAATCCGTCGGAGTCCGGCAGCCGTCCGAATGTTCCCCGGAACAGGTCGATGGCCATGGTGACCTCGGGCCGCACGCTGGGCGCTCCGAAGAGCGTCGTCATCTGGTTCGAGAACTCCGCCGAGAAGAGGAAGCTGTTGAGCAGCGCGCTCCGCGACGCGATTCCGGCGAGCTCGCCGAGCCAGAACGCGAGGCCGGCCGCGTCCGGCTCGCGCTTGAAGAAGGTGCGGTAGAGATCCGTCACGTACTGCGTGTCCGTCGCGTTCCTGGCCGCGTACTCGGAGCTGGCGAAGAAGGAGATCGACATGGCGAAGAAGACCTCCCTCACGTCGGCGCCCAGCTCGACCAGGCGCGCCGCCTCGTTGGCCCAGAAGTCGAGGCCGCCCGAATCGGGGGGACGGCCGAGGATGGTCTGGTAGTAGCTGGAGACGACGGCCCGCACGTTCGCATCGAACGCCGGGTCGTTGGTGGCCACGAGAGTCACGTCGTCGACGTAGAAGTTGGTCAGCAGGGAGGCGTCGGTCGTCGCGGAGAACTGCAGCCGGATCGTCCTCCCCCGGAACGCCAGGACGTCGAAGGAGGGGCTCTGCACCCAGCCGGAGGTCGCGTTGGCGTTGGAGAGCTGCGCCAGGGTCGCCAGCACGCTGCCCGTGGCCGGGTCGCGGACGGTCAGGGTCAGGTTGTCGAAGGCCGTCGCCAGGGACTCCTGCGTCTCGATGCGGTACCAGAAGCGCGCGACGGCGCTCTGTGCGGTCGAGGGAATCGTCACCACCTGGTGGAGGTTGTCGAGGGCGTTGTTGTATCCCCCCAGCCAGGCATAGCCGCCGCCGGCATGGGCACCGGCGGAACCGCTCGTGATGATCGCTCCCGCGCCGGACGACTGCGTCCAGCCGCCGGAGCCGCTTTCGAAGTCGCCGTTGACGAGGGCATTCGCGGAACTCGTGGCGCCGCCGGCCTGCGTCACGGTGAACGTCACTCCGCCGGCCAGGATCGTGCCGGTCCTGGCGCTCGTGGTCGGGTTGGCCGCCACCGTGTAGGTGACCGTGCCGCTGCCCGTGCCGGTGCTCGCCGTCGTGATCCAGGTGGCGCCGCTGGATGCCGCCCACGGGCAGGTGGAAACCGAAGCGGTCACCGCGAATGTCCCGGTCGTGGCGCCGGCGCCGACCGACTGCGACGCCGGGCTGAGCGTGTAGGTGCAGCTCGCCGGCAGCGAGAACGTGGCGGTAACGCCGGCGGCGGCCGATACGACCACCGTGCAGGTCGGGGCCGTTCCGGTGCAGCTGCCGGCCGACCAGCCGGCGAAGGTGGAGCCGGATCCCGCGGCCGCCGTCAGGGTCACCGAGGTTCCCGAGGCGAAATTCGCCGCGCAGGTCGAGCCGCAGCTGATTCCGGCCGGCGAGGAGGTCACCGTGCCCGACCCGCTGCCGCTCTTCTTCACGGTCAGCGTGTGGCTGGTCGCCCCGGAATTGAGCGGCCAGCCCATGTCCGTGAACATGCCCATCGTCACCGGCCCGGGATCGTGGGCGGACTCGCCGGCGGCCAGCGAGAAGGTCATCAGCGCGTTGGGCGTGTTGTTGAAGCTCTCCGCGAGGTGCGAGTAGCTCGAGCCGGACCGAAACGTCGTCGGAGCGTAGAGAGGGACGCGGCTGCCCCCGTTGCCCGCATTGGCCTGGGTTCCGTCGAAGTACACGGCATTGCTTTGCAGCTGGCTCGCCAGCGTCGTCGAGGGATTGGGAAAGAGGGACGTGTTGATGAGCGGCTGGCCGCTGTTGTTCTCGGTGAAACGGTCGTAGATCAGCGGCGAAGTGGTGCCGCCTCCCCAGCTCCCGAGGCTTCCGGAGACCTGCATGCTTCCGGAGAAGCCGAGGCCATGGCCCATCTCGTGCAGCAGCACGCTCACGAAGTCCATCTGGCTGGCGGGGGTGTTGCCGTCCGTGCCGAAGTACCAGTTGAAGGTGCTGCTGAACGCCGCGTAGATGTCGGCGTTGGCCGCATCCAGGTCGCTGCCGTGCAGGGTGTTCGCCAGGGCCACGGGATACCAGGTGCCGGCAACCGGCGCGCCCGTGAAGTCCTTGTAGTAGTTGCTGGCGCCCGCGTGCCCCAGCACGCCGCTGCCGAGGTTGCTGGCCCAGCATGCGTCGATCACGATGGGAACCGGGGATTGCAGGAGCGCTCCCCAGAGGCTCGCCGCGTAGGAGAAAGCGGCCTGGGCGTTGTCGGGCCAGGTCGCGCAGGTGTCGGTGCCCTGTCCCGGGCCGGCGGGACGGTAATTGACCGTGACGGTCGCGGTCTTGGCGAGCTGCCCTTTCGCCGCCAGATCCAGCTGCGGCGGCGCCGGCACGCGCAGGTCGGAAAATCCCGGATCGAACTGCAGGACCACCAGGGGGGGCGGATTCAGGGCGTCGCCCGCCTGGAACAGGGCAGACCCCGCGCGAGACGCCGGCTGGCGCCGGCTCCGCGGACCACGCCGGCCCCGCCAGCAGGCAAGACTGCGCGAGGAGCGTCGCGAGGCCGATCAGGCCGAACCTGCCGACAACCATCATGCGCAGCCGCGCCGGGGAAGGAACGGCTAGTTCGACTTCGACTTGTTGCTTGCCGAGGCGATCTGGGTTCCGGCGAGCGGCGGTTCGCGCTTGCCGGTCACCACGACCTTGTCGAGCTTCACCACCTGCTGCGGCTGCTCGCGCGGGGCGGTGACGGTGATCTTCTCGAGCTTCACGACCTGCTGGCCGCCGGCGACGGAATCGAGCTCGCGCTCGGAGATCTCGCCTTCGGGCTGGACGGCGGGCTGCTGTTCCTTTTTCGTCATGACGAACTCCTCTCGCGTGGGCACTGCGGGGGCCGGCTGGGGCCGCGGGTGAAACAAGTTATCACAGACACTACGGCTCGCAGGTTACCGGTTCGGGGCGGGGGTGGCCGCGTCGGATTCGGCAGCCGGAATGCGGAATATTCACGGCCGGGCGGAACGCCGGCCGGCCGGCGGGTTCGTGAAGCCTCCCGGAATCGTGGCAGAATCGCGGCTGCTTCGCGCACATACCCCCCTTCCACATCGTTTTACGAGGGTCGAATGAAAGCCTATCTCGCCATTGCCGTCGTCGCCGGTTCCCTGGTTCTCGGCGGCTGTGCCACTACCGCTCCGCAGGCTGCGAGCGCACCCGCGGCCGCGACGGCCGCCCAGTCCCAGCCCAAGGAGGACCCGGAGTACTACACCGGTTCGCGCATTCCCAACAAGCCGGCGCGGGACCGGATGGTCAAGCAGATCGAAGGCGGAAGCTACACCCGCGAGCAGATGAATTCCACGATGAGCCAGCCCGACCCGCAATGACCGGCTTCGCGCAACCGGTTCAGATGATGCGCGACCGGATCCAGGTGCCGAAGTAGTCGGTGATGACCACGAGCACGATGATGACGATGAGGACCATCGCGGTCGTCTGGTAGTCGAACAGCCGGATGCTGGAGATCAGGTGGAAGCCGACTGCCGCCGGCGCCGACCAGGCCGAGCACGGTCGCCGAGCGGATGCTGACCTCGAGGCGATACAGGTTGTAGGTCACGAAGTGCGGGCACGACCTGCGGCAGGATCGCGTACACCACGACCTGCGTCCAGCGCGCGCCGCTCGCCTGCAGCGCCTCGACGGGACCCGGGTCGATCGCCTCGATCGCCTCGGCGTAGAACTTGCCGAGCATGCCCGCGTTGTGGAGCGCCAGCGCGAGGATGCCGGGGAACGGCCCCAGGCCGACGGCGGAGACGAAGATGAGCGCGAACACCAGCTCCGAAACCCCGCGCAGCGCGTTGAGGATGAAGCGCGAGGAGCCGTAGAGCGCCACGTGCGGCGAGAGGTTGCGCGCCGCCATCAGCCCCAGCGGGAAGGCGAGCAGCGATGCCCAGGACCGTGCCCCAGATCGCGATCTCGATCGTCTCGATGGTGGGCTTCACGATCGTCTTGCGCGTAAGCCCAGTCCGGCGGAAACATGCGGCCGAGGTAGTCGACGATGGCGGGGATGCCGCGCACGAACTCGCCGACGCTGATGTTGGTGTCGATCGCCGACCAGTAGAGGATCGCGACGATGACGGCGGCCATGCAGCGCCTGCGTGGCGATGTCCCGCAGGCGCTGCTGCGGCGTCATCGCCGAGTCGAGGACGGCCTCGAGCCGGCTGCGCTGATCCGCGGGGCGAGCCGGCGGCAGGCCGGGCGGGCTACTGCTCGTCGCCATCCTGGGGCAGTCCGCCGTAGATGCGCTCGAGGATCTCGGGGGTCAGGCCGGCCACGTCGCCGTCGTACGCGATCACGCCGTTGGCGAGCCCCACGATCCGCTGGCCGAATTCGCGCGCGTAGTTCACCTGGTGGATGTTCAGGAGGACCGTGATGCCGAGTTCCTCGTTGATCTTCTTCAGGTAGCTCAGCACGGTCCTGGCGATGTTCGGGTCGAGGCTCGCGACGGGCTCGTCGGCAAGCAGCAGGAGCGGCTTCTGGTTGAGCGCCCGGGCGATGGCAACCCGCTGCTGCTCGCCGCCGGAGAGCGTGTCGGCGCGCTGGAAGGCCTTGTGCGCCATGTTCACGCGGTCCAGGCAGTCGAGCGCCCGCAACTTGTCCTCCCGGGAGAAGTACTGGAGGAGGGAGGGGAAGTACGACTTGTTGCCCAGCATCCCGGTGAGCACGTTCTTGATGACCGACATGCGCTTCACGAGGTTGAACTGCTGGAAGATCATGCCGATGCTCTGGCGATGGCGCCGCAGGGCGGCGCGCCTCGCCGGTGACCACGGCTCCGTTGAAGCGGATCTCGCCGGCGCTGGGGACCACGAGCCGGTTGATGCAGCGCATGAGCGTCGACTTGCCCGCGCCGCTGCGCCCGAGGATGACGATGAACTCGCCGCGGCGCGCCGTCAGGTTCACGTCCTGCAGCGCGACGTTGCCGCCGTATTCCTTGCGCAGGCCGCGGATGTCGAGTATCGCCTCAGGTTGCATCCCGCATCACTTCTTGGCGGCCGCCTTCAGCTTGTCCTGGAACGCCACCAGCTCGCGCACGACGTTGTAGTCCGCGTCGACGGCCGGATCCATCTCCGTGATGACGCCGAGCTTGCCGAAACGCGCTCCCTTGAGGCCCATGATTCCCTTGCGCAGCTTGTCCTGCAGGTCCTTGGGCAGGTTGGTGCGCACCACGAAGGGCGAGCCGGGGATCGGGTCGGAGGAATAGATCACCTTGAGGTCGGTCGCCTTGAGCGTGCCGCGGCCGATGGCGAGGTTGTAGACCTCGTCGGCGATGGCGGCGGCCTCGACCTTGCCTTCCTTGACCGCGATCAGCGAGGCCTGGTGCGTGCCCGAGTAGTAGAGGGACTTGAAGTCCCTTTCCGGGTTGATGCCGTTCTTCTCGAAAACGTAGCGCGGGACCAGGTTGCCCGACGTCGAGGCCGGATCGACCAGCGCGAACGTCCTGCCCTTGAGGTCGGCAAGCTTCTGGATCGGGCTCGACGGCAGCGTGATGATGAGCGCCTTGTAGGAGGAGGATCCCGTCTCCTGCATGACCCCCCGCGCCACGGGTTCCACGTGCGCCTTGACCTTGTCGCGCGCGAGCACGTAGGCGTTGGGCCCGAGGAAGGCGATGTCGAGCTTGTCGGACTTCAGGGCCTCGATCACCGCGCTGTAGTCGATCGCCACGAAGGGCTTGACCTTCATGCCGATGTTCTTCTCGAGCTGCTCGATGAAGGGACGGGAGTCGGCGATGAGCTTGTCGGCGTCTTCGGACGGGATGAGGCCGAAGCGGATTTCGCGCTCCTGCGCGAAGGCCGATCCGGACCAGCCAGCGGAAACGAGGGTGATACCGGCGAGCAGGGCGAGAGCGCCGAGAGAGCGGCGGGCTGACATCATGGACTCCTCCTCAGGTTGTGGCGCGCGTATCGAGTCGGCGCCTGTGTGCGGCAACTTCTGGCGCGACCATATCATCAAACATGCCACCGGGCCAGCCTGCGCGGGCCGGTCATCGCATCGCGTCGGCGAGGACGAGATCGGCCGCCTTCTCGCCGATCATGATCGACGGCGCGTTGGTGTTGGAGGACGGGATGGTCGGCATCACCGAGGCATCGGCGACGCGCAGCTTCGCGACGCCGTGCACGCGCAGCCGCGCGTCGACCACGGAGTCCGACTCCGGTCCCATGCGGCAGGTGCCCACCGTGTGCCAGGCGGTCTGGCCGCAGCCGCGCGCGTAGTCGAGGAGCGCCGCGTCGTCGCGCGACCTCCGCTCCGGGTCGCGTCTCCCGCACGATGGCCGCCTGCATGGCCGGCTCCTCGGCGATGCGGCGGATCAGCCGCAGCATCGCGAGCCCGGTCTGGCGGTCGAGCTCTTCCGTGAAGTAGTTCGGCTCGATGCGCGGGTGCTCGAGCGGGTCGCGCGAGCGCGCATGGATGGATCCGCGCGAGAGCGGATGCAGCTGGAAGCCGCCGAGCGAGAAGCCGGAAAAGGGATCGATGCCCGCGCCCGGGGAGCGCGAATAGCGGTCCTTGCCGCTGATGTGGTAGATGCGGATCATCACGTCCGGCCGGTCGAGAGCCAGGCGAGGTGCGCGTGATGGCGTGGGCCGTCGACGAGGTTCCCGCCATGAGGCCGCGCCGCGTGAAGACGTACTGCAGCCCCACCGCCATGCGGCGCGTGAAGCTCGCCATGACGTCGTTGATGGTGATCGGCAGCCGCGTCTCGTAGGTGCAGCGCAGCTGCAGGTGGTCGATGAGGTTCTCGCCGACGGCCGGCCGGTGCGCGACCACCGGGATGCCGAGCGCCTGCAGGCGCGCGGCGTCGCCGATGCCGGAGAGCTCGAGCAGCTGCGGCGACTGGATGGCGCCCGCGCAGAGGATCACTTCGCGCGCGGCCATGCGCCTGGCGCGGCTCGCCTTCCTGGCGGTATTCGATGCCGATCGCGGCCCTGTCCCTGCGAAGAGCACGCGCGCGACGACGGCGCCGGTGACGATGCGCAGGTTCGGCCGCTTGCGCGCCTGGGCGCAGGTAGGCGACGGCCGTGCTCCAGCGCCGGCCGCGGTGCGCGGTCTGCTCGAGGTAGCGCACGCCCTCGTAGGCGGCGACGTTGTAGTCGGGTGACTCGGCGATGCCGAGGCTCCGGCACGCTTCCACGAAGCCGTCCGACAGCGCGTCGCGGTCGCGCAGCTTCCGGTCGGTGATGCGCATGGGTCCGGCATGCCCGCGGCCGGCCGTCGCGCGCGTACGGGTTGTTCTCCATGCGTTCGAAGTACGGAGCCACGTCGGAAAATCCCCACCCGGCGAGCCCGGCGTCGCGCCAGGCGTCGTATTCGCGCGGGTCGCCCCAGACGTAGGCCATGCCGTTCAACGCGCTCGAGCCGCCCAGCACCTTGCCGCGCGGCCAGTACACCTTCTGGCCCTTCAACTCGGCCTGCGGCTCGGTCTCGAACTTCCAGGCGAGACGCTCGTTGGTGAGGAGCTTGCCCACGCCCAGCGGAATGTGGATCCAGGGATTGCGGTCCGGCCCGCCGGCCTCGACGAGCAGGACGCGGTGCCTGCCGGACTCGCTCAGGCGTGCCGCGAGCGCCGCCCCGGCGGAGCCCGCGCCGACCACGATGTAGTCGTACGGCGCTTCCATGGCTACTGCGCGGCCTTGTCGCGGTGCTTGAAGGAGTCGCGGCGGAAGCTGTAGAGCGCCGCGGGGTCCACCTGCACGTCCACGATCGCGGGCTTGCCGCAGGCGAGCGCGGCGCGGATCGTCTCCTCGAGCTGCGGCGGCCCGGTCGACGCGGAAGCCCGCGGCGCCGTAGAGCTCCGCCAGCTTGTCGTAGGGCGGGTTGGGCACGTCGGCGCCGATGTAGCGCCCGTCGAAGAAGTCGCGCTGGTAGGCCTTCTCCGCGCCCCAGCAGCCGTTGTTCATCACGATGCAGACGGTGTTGATGCCGTGCGCGACGGCGGTGCCGATCTCGCTCACGGTCATGCCGAAGCCGCCGTCGCCCATCAGGCTCACGACGGTGCGCTCCGGGCAGGCGAGCTTGAGCCCCAGGCCCGCGGCGTAGGAAAAGCCCACCAGCCCGAAGTCGAGCGGGGTGAAGAGGGCCGGGGGCGTGCGGTAGGGCATCTGGTCGGTGGCCTGCAGGCAGAGCGTGCCCGCGTCCATGGTGAACATCGCGTCGGCGGGAACGGTGGCGCGCAGGGCGTGATAGAGAGTCGCGGGCTGGATGGGATCGCCGCGCGCTGCCCCGCCCGCGTCGCGTTCCGCGAGCAGCTTGCGGCGGTTGTCCCGGAACGCGGCGGTCCAGGCGGAAGCCTCGGCCGGGGGCCGGTGGCCGGCCAACGCCGCGGCGAGCTGCGCCGCGATGCCGCCGGCGTCCCCGACGATGCCGATCGCGACGGGAAAGAAGCGGCCCACCGCGGCGTGCTCCTGGTCGACCTGGATGATCTTCGCCTGCGGGTTCAGGTTGTCGTAGGTGTAGAAGGTCGTGTTGAAGCCCAGGCGCGTGCCCAGCGCCAGGATGACGTCGGCCTCGCGCGCCAGCTGCGAAGCCACGGCGTTGCCGCGCGGACCCACCTGGCCTGCGTACAGCGCGTGGTCGCAGGAGATCGCATCGCCGTGCCCGGGCGAGAGGGCGACCGGGGCGCCGAGCAGTTCCGCGAGTGCCAGGGCGCGCTGGTGCTCGCGTGCATTCTTGATGCCGCCGCCGGCGATGACGAGCGGCCGCTTCGCGCCGGCGAGCAGCCGCGCCGCCTGGCGGACCAGTTCCGGATCGCCCGCCGCGGGCGCTCCCGCGCGAAAGCCGGCCGGCGCCCGGTCCTCCTGGATCTCCGCGACTTCCGCGAGGATGTCGCGCGGCAGGTTGAGGGCGACGGGGCCGCGGCGAGGCGCCAGCGCCGTCGTGAACGCCTCGCGGACCATCTCCGGGATGCGCGCGGCCTGCGTCACCGTCCAGGTCTTCTTCGTGACCGGCTTGAAGAGCGCCTGCTGGTCGACTTCCTGGAAGGCGTCGCGGTAGACGTGCGCCGTGGAGAGCGAGCCCGCGAGGGCGACCACCGGCGAGTAGGCGGCGTTCGCCTGCGCGAGGCCGGTGACCAGGTTGGTGGCGCCGGGGCCGTTCTGCCCGGCGAGGAACACGCCGGCGTTGCCCGAGGCGCGGGCATAGCCGTCCGCCATGTGCACGCCGGTGCGCTCGTCGCGCACGCCGATGAAGCGGATCGCGCGCGAATCGTGCAGCGCGTCGAAGATCTCCATCCCGGCCGACCCGATGAGGCCGAAGACGTGCCGCACGTCCTCCGCCTCGAGGGCCGTCACCACCGCCTTGCCGCCGCTCATCTTCGCCATCGCGTTTCTCCGTCTCGTTGCTCAGCCGGCCTTCGCCGGCGTCGCCCCTGCGGCGAACTTCTCGTATTCCTCGCACAGGATCGGGATCGCGAGGTTGCAGGAATGGATGCCCATGATCGTCACCAGCTGGATCGTCTCCAGCACCTCCTCGCGCGTGGCCCCCGCCCTGAAGGCGTTGGCGATGTGCCGGCGCACGCCCGGCGCGTACAGGTGCGTGGTGGCCGCGTTGATCGCGACGAGGACCAGCTCCTTGAACTTGGGCGGCAACGGGCCGGTCTTGTGCGGCACGTCGCGGAAGCGCAGGTACGCCTCCATGAACTGCGGGTCGAGGGCGCGCATCTGCTCCCAGAGGGGATTGAAGTCGCCGCGGCGGATGTACTCGTCGGTCACGGGCGTGGGTTCGGCATTCATCTCGGCTCCTTGGTGCGGGTCGATGGAAAGAGGTCGTGGCCTACGGACAGCCGAGCTCCCGGAGGAGCGCGTTGGCGGCCCCGAGGTAGGCGAGGCCCGCCACCGCGTGCAGCGCCGCGAACTGCAGCGTGCGCCGCGAGAGCATGGCACGCGCCGCGACCCCGAAGGTGCTGGCTGCCACGGCCACGGGCAGCGTCCAGATGGAGATGCTGGCATTGAGGGCCCACGCGAACACGCCGGCGGCGACCACCACCACGCCGCAGACGCCGAATCCGCCCGCGGCGACCACCGGCACCACGATGCTCGAGCCGATCATCGGGTGCAGCCCGGCCTGTCCCAGGAGCAGCAGCACCACGACCATCGAGGGCGAGGAGCGCCGGGCCGGAGATCATGTCCGGCGTCATGCTCGCGCCCAGTTCGCGCACCAGCGGCAGCGCCGCGACCGCCGCGCCGAGGATGGTCGCGCCGACGACGATCAGCAGCTCGTCGGACAGGCGGCTGAAATTGGCGATGGTCCGGCGCAGCACGCCGCGGCCCTCGGTGGCCCCGAGCCTCGCCACGTAGGCGAGGCAGAGGAGCGGGATCACCACCGCCACGGACTGCAGTCCGCTCCAGCGGAACGCGAGCGTGGCGCCGACGACCGCGCCCACCACGAGGAGCATCGGCAGGGCGAGCGGGCCGAGGCGGCCGATGCTCGCGACGTATCCCTTGCCGCGCCGAGCGTCGGGGTGAACAGCAGGTAGGAGAGCGCCAGCCCGATGGCCGCGAGGCCCATGCCGACGAGCATCGACTGCCACATCGGCGCCTGCGGGACGAGCTGGCTGGTGAAGGCGAGCGCGAGGAAGAACGGCGACCACATCACCGCGCCGCCGACGCCGCGGGCGGAACTGCGCGCGAGGTCGGGCAGGCGCTGCGGGTCCGCGCCGCGCGCCACGACCGGCGCCAGGATCGCGGTCGCGCCCACGTTGAGCACCGCGCCCAGCACGTGCGAGCCGTACCTGCGTCCAGTTCTGCGCCGCCTCGTGCCCGAGGCTGCCCAGGTCGCCGCGCAGCGGCTCGATGCGCGGGCTGGCCTCGACGGTGGCGCGCAGCATCAGCACCGAGGGCAGGAACGCGCCGAAGATCTGCGCCTTGGCGAAGCCGGACGCGAGTGAATCGCCGGCGAGCCCAGCGACCACGCCATGGCGACGGCCGCGCCCACGGCGAGGAGGAAGAGCACGCGGATGTGCGCGCTCGCCCGCGCCAGGGCCAGCACGACATAGGCCGCCAGGCAGATCCGCCGCGAAGGCGGCCAGCGCCGGCGCCGGATGGAAGATGCGCACCATCTCCGCGATCCAGACGCTGCGCCAGCAGCAGGGCGGAAACCGGCGCGAGGCGGGAAGCCGCACGGATGCTCAGGAATGCATCCCCCACTTGAGGATCGTGCGCTGCTCGATGATCCGGAAGACGAGGTTCTCGACGAGCGAGGCCGATGATGATGACCGTGAACAGGCCCGAGAACACCGCGGGGATGTCGAGCAGGTTCTTGTTCTCGTAGATGAACCAGCCGAGGCCGCCGGAGCCCGAGGTGGTGCCGAAGACGAGCTCGGCGGCGATCAGCGTGCGCCAGGCGAAGGCCCAGCCGATCTTCAGGCCGGCGAGGATGCTGGGGAACGCGGCGGGGATCAGGATCTGGCCCACGTAGCGCACGCCGGTGAGCCCGTAGTTGCGCCCGACCATGCGCATCGTGCCCGACACGCTCATGAAGCCGGAGTGCGTGTTGAGCGCGATCGGCCACATGACGGCGTGCACGAGGACGAAGATGATGCTCGGATTGCCCAGCCCCAGCCAGATGAGCGCCAGCGGCAGCAGCGCGATGGCGGGCAGCGGGTTCAGCATCGCGGTGAGCGTCTCGAGGAGGTCGTTGCCGAAGCGCGAGGCCATGGCGAGCACGGTGAAGACGAGGGCCAGCACGAGGCCGATCGCGTAGCCCTGCAGCAGCACCTTGATCGAGACCCAGGACTTGATCAGCAGCTCGCCGCTCGCGATGCGCGCAAGGAACGAGCGCATCGTCTCGGTGAAGGTCGGCAGGATCAGCGAGTTGTTCAGGTACGACGCATAGCCCTGCCAGATCGCCGCCAGGACGACGAGGATGAACACCTTGCGCACGAAGGCGTTCTCGCGGACCCGCTCCCAGCTCGTGAGCGGCTTGTTGACGACGCGCGAAGTCGTGCTCCTCGACCTGCTCGCGGACGTATTCGGGCCGGGCGGCGCGGTGGCTAGACATGGATCGGGGGCTCCTCGACGCTCGCCGTGTCGGCGAACAGCATGCGGTGGATGCGCTCGGACAGCGCGCTCGCTCGTGGCGGGATCCTCCGGGTCGGTGCCGTCGCTGTTCAGCTCCGCCTTCACCTGCCCCGGGTGCGGCGACAGCAGCAGGATGCGGTTGCCGATGCGCACCGCCTCGGGGATGGAGTGGGTCACGAAGAGCACGGTGAAGCGCGTGTCCTCCCAGAGCTGCAGCAGCTCGTCCTGCATCTTGCGGCGCGTGAGCGCGTCGAGCGCGGCGAAGGGCTCGTCCATCAGCAGGATGTCGGGCTCCATCGCCATGCCGCGGGCGATCGCCACGCGCTGCTTCATGCCGCCGGAGAGCATGTGCGGGTAGTTGTCGGCGAAGCGGGTGAGGTTCACCTTCTCGATGTAGGCCATGGCGCGCTCGGCGGCCTCCGCGCCCTGCAGGCGTCCGGAGGCCTCGAGCGCGAACATGACGTTCTGCTTCACCGTCTTCCACGGCAGGAGCTGGTCGAACTCCTGGAACACCATCACCCGGTCGGGGCCGGGCTGCGTGACGCGTGCGCCCTTGAGCGTGATCTCGCCCTCGACCGGGTTCAGGTAGCCGCCCACCGCCTTGAGCAGCGTCGACTTGCCGCAGCCCGACGGCCCGAGGAGCACGAAGCGGTCCGCCACGTGCACCTCGAAGCTGACCCGGTAGGTCGCCGTGACCAGGTGCTCGCGGGTCTTGTACTGCAGCGTCACGCCCTCGACCCGGAGCAGGGGCTGGGGCTGCGCGGCCTCGTTCATGCCTCCTCCTCCGGGGTCCGGTACGCTTCGCGCGCAGGCGCTCAGCTGCCCGGCCAGCGCGTGCACGTCCGGGAAGAAGAGGTCCTTCCACGACTCCGGCCGGGTCTTGATCGTGCCGACCTGGTGCATGAACTGCGCGAACGGCAGGATCTTCTCCGGCGCCATCTGGTAGCGGATCTGCGGGTCGTTCATGATCTTCAGGAGCTTGTCGACCGACTCCTTGCCGCCGCCTTCCTTCACGTAGATCTCCGCCGCGCGCTTCTTGTCGGCGTTGATCGGCGTCGGTGGCCTCCTTCATCGCGTCGACCACGGCCTGGTAGGTCTTCGGGTTCTCGTCGCGGAACTTCTTCGTCGCCCAGACCACCAGGAAGGTGTTCGGCCCGCCCATGATGTCGTAGGAGTTGAGCACCGTGTGGATCTCCGGGTTCTCGAGCGCCGTGTTCTGGAAGGGCGGCGAGGTGAACTGCGAGGTGATCTCCTTGGAGCCCGACAGCAGCGCGCGCAGGCCTTCCGGGTGCGGCAGGTTCACCATCAGCGGGTTCAGCTTCTTGTAGTTCTCGATGCCGAACTCCTTCGCGGCCGCCATCTGCAGGTAGGTGGTCTGCACCGAGGAGCCGGCGCCCGCCATCGCGATGCGGTCGTTCTCGGTGAAGTCCTTGAGCGTCTTGATCTTCGGGTTGCGGCTGATCAGCAGGTTGGGCATCGACGACAGCGCCGCCACGCAGTGCACGCCGACGTTGGTGCGCGTGCGGTCCCACAGGATGATGGCCGGGCCCGTGCCGCCCGAGGCGAAGTGCAGGCTGCCGGAGAGCAGCGCGTCGTTCGCGGCCGCGCCGGCGCCGAGCTTGGCCCAGGTGACCTTGGTGCCGGCCAGTCCCTGCTTGGCCAGGTGCTTCTCGACCAGCTTGTCGTGCTGCATCACGGTGAGCTGCATGTAGCCGATGCCGTACTGCGACATCATCTTCAGTTCGCTCACCTCGGCCGCGCGCCAGCGTGCTGGCCGGCCAGGCCGATCGTGGCTGCCGCCACGAACTTCAGGAGCTTCCACGTCTTCATGTCGCTTCTCCTCGTCGTTGTTGGAACGTCGCTCTTGTGGTCTACGGTCTGACGCCGTACTTGGGTTTCTGGCCCACCATCGTTGCGAGGCGGGACTGCGCCGCGTCGATGAACCGGCACAGGTAGGGCCGGGTCTCGCGCGGATCGATGATCTCCTCGACGCCGAAGGCCTCCGCGGTCTTGAACGGCGAGGCGTCTGCGCGCAATGATGCCTCGATTTCCGCCTCGCGCGCACGGGGATCGGCGGCGGCCGCGATCTCCTTGCGGAAGGCGGCGGCGACGCCGCCCTCGATGGGCAGCGAGCCCCACTCGGCCGAGGGCCAGGCGATCTTGAGGTCGAGGCCGTTCTTGTCGGTCGCGCCCATGCCGGCCATGCCGTAGCACTTGCGGATGACCACCGTGTACATCGGCACGGTCGCCTGCAGGCTCACGTAGACGCTGCGCATGCCCTCGCGCAGCGTGGCCGCCGCCTCGGCGTCGCGCCCGACCATGAAGCCCGGCACGTCGACGAGGAAGACGATGCGGGATGTGGAAGCAGTCGCACAGCTCCACGAAGTGGGTCTGCTTGCGCGCGGCCGCGCACGTCGATGGCGCCGCCGTAGACCATCGGGTTGTTGGCGATGATGCCGACGACGCGGCCGTTCATGCGCGCGAGGCTGGTGATGACCGCCTTGCCGAAGGTGGGCTGCAGTCTCGAAGACCGAGTCGCGATCGGCGATCCAGCGCACGATCCTGCGCATGTCGTAGGGCCGGCGGCGGTTGCGCGGCACGATGTCCTTCAGGCCGTCCTCGCAGCGGTCCACGGGGTCGCCGGTGCGCACGAGCGGCGGCAGCTCCCAGACGTTCTGCGGCATGTAGCTGAGATAGCGGCGGATCAGCTCGAAGCACTCCTGCTCCGTCTTGCCGCGACCTGGTCGATGGTGCCCGCGAGGTCGACCGCCAGCGCCGCGCCGCCGAGATCCTCCTTGTTGATCTTCTGGCCGAGCGAGCGCTCCACCACGGGCGGGCCGGCGGCGAACACCTGGCTCGTGCCCTTCACCATCACCGACCAGTGCGCGAGGATCGCGCGCCCGGCCGGCCCGCCGGCGGCCGTGCCCATGCACGGCGCACACCACCGGCACCTCGCCCATCAGCCGCACGGACTGCTCGAAGCCGTGCACGCCGGGAAAGACCGAGTGCCCGCGGCGCTTGATGGAGGTGACGCTGCCGCCGGCGCCGTCGATCAGGTTCACCAGCGGGATGCGGTACTCGTGCGCGAGGTCCTCGACGAAGCCGCCCTGGCCGCCCTTCTTGCGGTCGCCGCTCCAGCTCGTGCCGCCGCGGATGGTGAAGTCCTCGCCGCCGACGGCGACGGGCCGGCCGCCGATCATGGAGAGCCCCATCACGTAGGGCGCCGGGGTCACGCCAGCGAGCTTGCCGTCCTCGTAGCGGCCCGAGCCGGTGAGGCGGCCCACTTCCTGGAAGGATGCCGGGGTCGACCAGGCCGTCGATGCGCTCGCGGATCGTGAGGCGGCCCTGGCCGTGGTGGCGCTCGATCGCCTCCGGCTCCGCCGAGGCGCCAGCGCCTGCTCCCGGCGCAGCTCGCAGCTCGTCGAGCTCGGCCTTCCAGTCCGCCGGTTCGGCGCGGCGCGGGCGCGGCGGCGTTGCACGGGCACCGTGCTCATTCCTCGACCACCGCCACGATCTGGCCCTCGGTCACCGGCACGCCCTCGGTCACGCGCAGCTCGCGCAGCACGCCGCCGTCCTCGGCGATCACCGGGATCTCCATCTTCATCGACTCGAGGATCATGATCACGTCGCCCGGCTCGAGCTTCTGGCCGACGGCTCGTCTCGATCTTCCAGACCGAGCCGGTTACCACGGATGCCACATCGATCATTGCCAAGGCAATCTCCTTCAGGTGACGGGTTGCAGGCTGGCGCGGCCGACGACTTCGGCCGCGAGCCCGGTGTGCACTTGCCCGGCGCGGAACTCCTCGGACTCGAGGATCGCGACCAGCGCCGGGATGTTGTGCTTGACGCCCTCGATGCGGAACTCCGCAAGGGCGGCGACGAGCCGGTCGATCGCCTCGGCGCGGTCGCGCCACGCGCGATCACCTTGGCGAGCAGCGGGTCGTAGTGCGGCGTGACCTCGCGCCCGGCGCGTAGCCGGTCTCGATGCGGATCGCGGGCGCGACCGGCGGCGCGAACTCGCGCAGCGTGCCGGGGGAGGGGAGGAAGCGCTTCGGGTCCTCGGCATAGACGCGCGCCTGGATCGCGTGACCGTCGCAGCGCGGCGCCTGCGGCAGGATGGTCGGCGAGCGGCTCGTCCGGCGGCGGAGCGCACCTGGGCCGTGACGAGGTCGATGCCGGTCACCTCCTCGGTGACGCCGTGCTCGACCTGCAGGCGCGTGTTCATCTCGAGGAAGCGGAACTCGCCGTCGGGCGCCAGCAGCATCTCGACGGTGCCGAGGTTGTCGTAGCCGAGGCGCGCGAAGGTTTCCGCGATCCGGTCGAGCAGCGGCTGCATCACGCGCGCGGCGATGCCGGGCGCGGTCGCTTCCTCGATGATCTTCTGGTGGCGGCGCTGCACCGAGCAGTCGCGCTCGAACAGGTGCACGCACGCGGCCATGGCGGTCGCCCAGGAGCTGGATCTCGACGTGGCGCGGCTTGTCGACCAGGCGCTCGAGATAGACCTCGCGGCTGGCGAAGCCGCGCTCCGCCATCGAGGCCGCGCGCTCGACGGCGGCGAGCGAGCTCGCTCGGGATTGCGCGCCGGCAGCATGCCGATGCCGCCGCCGCCCGCGGCCGGCTTGACCAGGACCGGGTAGCCGATCTCCTCGGCCGCGCGCAGGATCTCGTCGGCTCCGCCGGAGAGCACCCCGGAGCCGCGTCCGACCGGCAGGCCGTGCTCGCCGGCGAGCTCGCGGGCGCGCGTCTTGTGGCCCATGGCGTCGATCCAGCGCGGCGACGGGCCGATGAAGCGCATGCCGGCATCCTCGACGCGGCGGGCGAACCCGGCGTTCTCGGACGAGGAAGCCGTAGCCCGGATGCAGCGCGTCGGCGCTGGGTGTGGCGGGCAGACGTCGAGCAGGGCGTCCTGGTTGAGGTAGCTCTCGCGCGCGGCGGCGAGGCGCCGATGTGCGCGGTCTCGCTCGACCATCTCCAGCCAGGGCGCGTCGCGATCGGCATCGGAGTACACCGCGACCGAGCGCACGCCCAGCGCGTTGAGCGCGCGCAGCACGCGCGCGGCCACCGCACCGCGGTTGGCGACGACGACCTTCGCGAATGCCGCCATCGTCAGTAGCTGGTCGGCCAGGCGCGCATCAGGTGCTGGCCGACGCCGTTGGTGAGGCGCAGCCGGTGCACGTCGAGCATGCGGATCAGGTAGTCGCGCGTCTCCTCGGGCCGGATCACCGACTGCACCGCGTAGATGCGAGGCGATGTCCCAGACCTCGCTGTCGCTTGCTTCATGCGCGCGAGGCGCTTCGTCGAAGCCGGGCGTCGCCGGGCTCGAGCCCGTGCACGATCTTCACCGCGAAGGTCGGCGTCCATGAAGCTCACCTCGGCCGTGGGCCAGGCCGCGACCTCGTCGGAGTTCCTGCCGCCGCCCATGTTGAGGTAGGCCTGGCCGTAGCTCTTGCGCAGGATCACCGAGAGCTTCGGCACCGTGGTGAGCGCCAGCGCGTTCATGTGGTTCATGATCTTGCCCGGGGCGCGCTTGCGCTCGGCATCGGTGCCGATCACGAAGCCCGGCGTGTCGACGAACATCACGAGCGGGATGTTGAACGAGTCGCACAGCACGATGAAGCTGGTGATCTTCTCGCAGGCCTCGGCGTCGAGCGCGCCGCCCTTGTACGAGCGGGTTGTTGGCGATGATGCCGACGGTGCGCCCGTCCAGGCGCGCGAGCCCGGTGACCGCGACCTTGCCGAAGCGCGCCTTCAGCTCGAAGAAGCTGTCGGCGTCGACCACCGCGCGGACGACCTTGCGCACGTCGTAGACCTGCGTGCGGCTCAACGGCAGCAGGTCGAGGATGTTCGCGCATGCTGCGCGCCCGAGCCGGCCGGCACCGGGCGCACGGGCGGCGCCTCGTTGTGGTGGCTGGGGCAGGTAGTCGAGGAAGCGCTTGATGGCCTCGAGCGCCTCCTCGTCGGTGTCGACGACGAGATCGGCGAAGCCCGTCACCTCGGCGTGCAGCCGCCAGCCGCCGAGTTCCTCGGGGTCGACGTCCTCCTTGATGGCGAGCGAGGCGAGGCAGCGGCGCTGGAGACCGCGAGCACCGCGCCCTTGCGCATGACGCAGAAGTCGGAGAGCACCGCGTACCAGGACGACGAGCCGTAGGAGGCGCCCAGCGTGGCCGAGACCCAGGGCGTTTCGCGCATGCGCTGGTACTGCGCGCCGTCGTTGCCCAGCAGCGTGCCCATGCCGCGCGAGCCCATGTGGTCGGGCATGCGCGCGCCGGAGGATTCGCCGAGGAAGACGAGCGGCATGCCGCGCTGCGTGGCCACGCGCTTCATGTGCGCGATCTTGCGGCCGTTGGTGGCGCCGCTCGAGGCCCCGAACACGGTGAAGTCGTTGGAGACGACCGCGACTTCGCGGCCGTCGATCTTGCCGAAGCCGGCGACCTTGCCGTCGCACGGCGACTTGTCGCGGTCGGCGGGATTGGCGCGAGGTGGAGAACAGGCCCGACTCGATGAAGCGTGCCGGCGTCGAGCAGCAGGTCGAGGCGCTCGCGCGCATTGCGCATGTTCGCCGCCGCGCGCCGGGCGAGCTTCTCCGGGCCGCCCATGCGCTTGCGCGGCCGCTTCGCGGCGCTGGAATTCCTGCTCGAGGCGCTCGCGGCGCTCGTCGAGCGGATTGGCGGCGGTCGCAGGCGGGTTCGTCGGGGGTGCGGAAGTGCTCATGGCTGGATCGCGTTCTCGGTGGCGGTACTGGGGGATGCGCAGCCGATCACGCCCTGCGCCTGCAGCGCGTCGATCGCCTCCTCGGGCATGCCGAGGAGTTCCTGCAGGACGCGGCGGGTGTCGCCGCCGATGTCGTGGCCGGCATGGCGCACCTGGCCGGGCGTTTCCGACAGGCGCGGCACGACGTTGGCCATCGCGACGGTGTCGAAGTCGGGATCGGGGGCGCGCACGATGGCGCCGCGCGCCTTGTAGTGGGGGTCGGCGAAGATGTCGGCCATGGTGAAGATGCGCGTGGCGGGAACGCCGGCCTTCTCGAGGAGCGTCTCCAGGGTCGCGAGCGGCAGGCTCGCGGTCCAGCGGCCGATGAGGTCGTCGAGCTCCTCGTGATTGGCGGAGCGCGCCGTGGCGACGCGGAAGCGCTCGTCCTCGGCGAGGCCGGGCTGGCCCATGGCGGCGGCCAGGCGCTGGAACACCGCCTCGCCCATGGCCGTGATGTGGATGAAGCTGCCGTCGCCCGTCGCATAGAGGTTGTTCGGCGTGCTTTCCGGCAGCCGCGAGCCGCAGCGGTTGGCGACGTGGCCCAGCTTGTCGAAGGCGGGAATCCACGGCTCCATGAAGCTGAAGGCGCATTCGTAGAGCGCGGCGTCGATGCACTGCCCGCGACCGGTACTTGCCGCGGGCGAGGAGGGCGAGGGTCGCGCCGAAGGCCGCGTAGAGGCCGGTGATGTAGTCGGTCATCGACACGGCCACGCGCGCGGGCGGCCGGTCCGGGTCGCCGGTCAGGTGGCGCAGGCCGCTCACGCGCCTCGCCGATCACGCCGTAGCCGGCGCGCTGGCTGTACGGGCCGTCCTGGCCGAAGCCGCTGATGCGCACCATCACCAGCCCGGGGTTGCGCGCGCGACAAGCTGTCGTAGCCGAGCCCCCACCTTTCCATGCCGCCGGGGCGGAAGTTCTCGATCAGCACGTCGCTCTGGGCGGCGAGGTCGGCGCACGATCGCCTGGCCTTCGGCCTTGCGCAGGTCGACGCTGATGAGCGACTTGTTGCGGAAGATGCTCGCCGCGTAGAGCGACTTGCCGTGGAAGCGCTTGCCCATGGTGCGCACGGGGTCGCCCTCGGCCGGCTCGACCTTGATCACCTCGGCGCCGAAGTCGGCCAGCAGGCGCCCGCAGAACGGGCCCGCCACCGTCGAGCCCAGCTCGAGGACGCGATAGCCCGCCAGCGGGCCCGCCGGGGCTGTCGCTTGCGTCTGTCGGGTTCGTCTGCACGGAAGGCTCGCTGTCGGCCTACAGGATGTACTTCTGGAACTTCTCGAGGTGGGCTCGCGCGCTCCTCAGGCCCTCGCGCCGGCGCTCCTCGGCGAGTTCCGCCTTGCCGCGCACCATCGCCTCGAGCATCGCCACGTGCTGCTGCCGGCCGATCTCGGCCCGCCCGGGCAGGATGAGGATGCGGCGGATCAGGACCTGGGTCTTCTCGTAGATGGTGTCGAGCATCTCGGCCAGCACCGGGTTGCCGGCCGCCTCGATGATGCTGCGCCGCAAGGCCTCGTAGCGCTCGATGTACGGGTCGAGCTCGTTGCGCGCGACGAGGTCCTTCATCGGCCCCTGGAAGAGCTCCAGCTCCTTGCGCCAGCGCTCGGGCGGCGACTTCTCGGTGGCGAGCCGCGCGCAGAGCCCCTCGAGCACCTCGCGCAGCTCGTAGATGTGGAAGACCTGCGAGAGGTCGAGGCGCATGACGACCGCGCCGCGGTTCGGGATGCGTTCGACCAGGCCGCGCTGCTCGAGTGCCGCCAGCGCGTCGCGGATGCGCGTGCGCGGCACGCCGAACTCGTCGGCCAGGTCGGTCTCGCGCAGCTTGGCGCCGGGGGGTATGTCCTGGCGGGCGATGCGCCCGCGCAGCGTCGCCACGATGTGGGCCACGCTCGGCGGCGGCTTCGCGGCACGCGGTGACGGGGCGCGGCGCGCGGCGCCGGTCTTCGGTCTCGATGCGGCTCTGGCGGCCACGGCTCCTCCGGGGGTATGCGCGGACGCTACCGGGTTTGTCGCGAGAGTGTCAACACTTTTGTTTACAAAACGATCCGGCCGCCGGCCCTTTCCATCGCCCGCCCGGGCTGCAACAATGGGCGCCCTGCACGAGTGCGGACGGGAGTCGGGATTGGCGGCGGAACTCGAGGTGAAGATCTGGCGGGGACGGGAGGCGGGCGAGTTCGCCACCTACCGCGTGCCGCGCCGCGACAGCCAGACGGTGCTGGACGTGGTCACCTGGGTGCAGCGCAACCTCGAGCCCACGCTCACCTATCGCTACGCCTGCCGCGTGGGCATGTGCGGCTCCTGCGCCATGACCGTCAACGGCGTGGCGCGCTGGACCTGCCGCACGCACGTGGCCCGGGTCGCGAAGGGCGGACGTGCTCGAGATCGCGCCGCTCGCGAACCTGCCCGTCATCCGCGACCTCGCCACCGACATGAGCGGCTTCTTCGACAAGTGGGCGAAGGCCAGGGGGCAGTTTTCCGGCTCCTCCACGCGCCACGACGACTTCGCGCGCGTCGATCCGGCATCGGCTGCCCGCAAGGCGGTCGACGCGGGCATCGAGTGCATCGGCTGCGGCGTCTGCCACGCCTCGTGCGACGTGGTCGCCTGGCGCCCCGCCTTCCTCGGCCCGGCGGCGCTCAACCGCGCGTGGACGCTCGTGAACGACGAGCGCGACACGAGCCGGCGCGAACGCCTGCTCGCCGTCGCCGGCGACGCCGGCTGCCACGCCTGCCACACGCAGGGGGCGTGCACCGAGCGCTGTCCCAAGGGGATCGCGCCGACGGCCGGCATCGCGGGATTGAAGCGGCTGGTGGCGAAGGCCGCGGTGCGGGGCGAATTGTGAACAGCGCCGTCACCGAGGCGAAGCTCTGGTACTGGCAACGCGTGAGCGCGATGGCGCTGGCGCTCTTCGTCCTCGTGCACCTCGCCACCATGGTCTACGCGGTGCGCGGCGGGCTCAGCGCCGCGGAGATCCTCGGTCGCACGCGCGGCAGCTGGCTCTTCGGCGGCTTCTACTCGCTGTTCGTGATCACCGTGGCCGTGCACGCCTCGATCGGCCTCGCGACCATTGCCGAGGAGTGGCTGGGCCTCGATGGGCGCCTCGCCCGCAACCTCGCGCTCGCCTTCGCGCTCCTGCTTGCCGTCATGGGCTTGCGCGCGGTCTATGGAGTGGTCGCCGGATGAGGCGCGGCGGCGATTTTCGCGCGCGTGCGCATCCGTCGTGGTGGGCGTTCCTCGTGCACCGGCTTTCGGGGCTCGCCCTCGCGCTCTTCCTGCCGCTGCACTTCTGGGCACTGGGGCAGGCCTTGCAGGGGGAAGCCGCGCTCGAAGGGTTCCTGCGCTACACCGACCAGCCCCTCTTCAAGTTCGGCGAGTGGGGCCTGGTGCTGCTGCTCGCGCTGCACGCCGCCGGCGGGGTGCGGCTGCTCCTGATCGAGTTCGGGGCGTGGTCGGGGCTGCGCAAGAACCTGATCGCCGCCGCAGCCGGTTTCGGCGTCATCGCGAGCCTCGGCTTCGCGCTCGCGCTCTTCAACTAGAAATCAGGGTCAGACCCCATTTGTCACACAACAAAGCAACGGAGGGGAAGAACATGATCGATACGAAGAAGAGGGAGATTCGCCGCCTGCTGCTGGCCGTTGCCGGCGCTGCCATGCTCGTGCCGGTTGCCGGCATCGCGCAGGCGCAGCAGGCCTGGCCCACGCGTTCGGTGACGCTCGTCGTCCCGTTCGCCGCGGGAGGCACGACCGACATCGTCGCGCGGCTGGTGGGCTTGCGGCTGGGCAGGATGTGGGGCCAGAACGTCGTCGTCGAGAACCGCCCCGGCGCGGGCGGCAACATCGGCGGCGCGGCGGTGGCCAAGGCTGCACCGGACGGCCACACGCTGCTGGTGCCATCGGGGAGCATCGTCACGGTGAACCCGCACCTGTACAAGGACATGGGCTTCGACGTGCAGAAGGACCTGCTGCCCATCACCAACATGGCCACCGGCCCGATGGTCGTGGTGGTGCATCCGTCGGTCCCGGGCAGGACGCTCAAGGAGTTCATCGACCACGCCAAGGCCAACCCCGGCGCGCTCAACATGGGCTCCGCCGGCGTCGGGAGCCAGGTGCACATGGCCGGAGAGGGCTTTGCGGACGCGGCGGGCATCGACGCCAAGCACGTCCCGTACAAGGGGGAAGCGCTGGCCTACAACGACCTCGTCGGCGGGCAGATCCAGTTCATCGTCGGCAACATCGCCGGGGCGTCCAATTTCGTGAAGGCCGGGAAGCTGCGGGCGCTGGGCGTCACCAGCAAGGAGCGCTCGAAGCTCCTGCCCGAGGTGCCGACCGTGAGCGAAGCGGGCATTCCCGGCTTCGAGAACACCGGCTGGTTCGGGCTCATGGCGCCGACGGGAACGCCCAAGGCGGTCGTCGACAAGATCCAGGCCGACACGGCGAAGGTGCTTGCGGATCCGGAGGTGCAGACGGCGCTCGCGGCGCAGGGCATGACGACGGTCGGCAACACGCCCGCGGAAATGGCTGCCCAGATCGCCGAGGAGTCGAAGAAGTGGGCGAGCGTGGTCACCAACCGCAAGTTGAAGACCAACTGACCGGGCGCGAGGACGCAGGCATGCAGGTCGATCTCAAGGCGGTCGAGGAAGTCGCGAAGGATCTCTACATCCGCGCGGTGAAGATCCTGCCCGCCGACGTGAAGCAGGGTTTCGAGCGGCTGTCGCGGTCCGAAACCAACCCGCGCGCGCGGCAGATGCTCGGCACGATGGTGGCGAACATCGCGGTGGCGGAGGAGACGACCAACCTCACCTGCCAGGACACCGGCATCCCGATCTACAACGTCACCATCGGGCGGAACGTCCAGGTCGACGGCATCGACCTGGAGGCGGCCATCGCGCGCGGCTGCGCGCGGGCGACCGTCGAGCATCCGCTGCGCTCGTCGGTGGTGCACCCGATCACGCGCAAGAACGAGCACACCTCCTGCGGCATCCGCATCCCGGTGGTGAACATCGCCTTCTCGGAGGCGGCGGAGCAGCTCTCGATCGAGATGGTCCCGAAGGGGAGCGGCTCGGAGAACAACACGTTCCTGCGCATGGCGGTGCCGGCCGACGGCATGGCGGCGGTGAAGACGTTCGTGATCGACAGCGTCCTTTCCGCCGGCGGCAAGACCTGCCCGCCGACCATCGTGGGCGTGGGCATCGGCGGCTCCGCGGATCTCTGCGTGCACCTGGCGAAGGTGGCCGCCACCTCGAGGCCGCTGGGCAGCCGCTGCGCGGACCCCGAGGGCGCGAAGCTGGAGGAGGAACTCACGCGGGCGGTGAACCAGCTCGGCGTCGGGCCGCAGGGGCTCGGGGGCGACTCCACCGCCTTCGCCGTGCACGTCGAGCTGGCGGCGACCCACATCACCATGAACCCGGTGGCGGTGAACATGCAGTGCCACGCCGCGCGGCGTGCCACGGCCACGTTCACCCCCGCCGGCGTTCGCCACGAGTGACGTGGTCGAGGAACGAGCCGGAACTGACAACATGTCGCATCACGACTTCACCATGCCGATCACCGAGGAGCAGGCGAGGAGCCTCAGGATCGGCGACACCGTCACGCTGGAAGGCACGCTCTTCGGCATCCGCGACCGCACGCAGATCGAGATGTTCGACCGCGGCCGCCCGACGCGCTTCGACCTCGCCGGCCACGCCGTCATCCACACCGCGCCCAACGTGCGCAAGGTGGAGAAGTCGGCGCAGTTCCCGGCGGGCTACGAGCCGATCTGCATCGGCACGACCACCTCGGCGCGCATGGAGCGCTTCACGCGCCCGCTCATGACCCAGTGCGGCGTGCGCCTCATCATCGGCAAGGGCGGCATGCTCGAGGACACGCAGGCGGCCTTCCGCGAACTGGGCGGCGCCTACCTCGCCATCGTCGGCGGGGCCGCCGCCCTGGAGACCACCTGGGTCGAGGCGATCGAGGACGTGGACCTCGACGACGTGAACCCGGAATCGCTGTGGAAGTTTCGCGTGCGCGGCTTCGGCCCGCTGCTGGTCGGCATGGATGCCCATGGCGGCAACCTGTTCCGCGACGTGGCGGACGAGGCGCAGGGGCGGCGCGCGGCCGTGCTCGCCTCCCTCGGCGTGCCGGCGAAATGATCCGGCGCATCGAGACCGACATCCTCATCCTCGGCTCGGGCGGCGCGGGGCTCTTCGCGGCCCTGCACGCGCAGCAGGCCAACCCCGGCCTCGCGATCACGGTGGCGGTCAAGGGCCTGCTCGGCAAGTGCGGCTGCACGCGCATGGTGCAGGGCGGCTACAACGTGGCGCTGGCGCCGGGAGACTCCATCGAGCGCCACTTCATGGACACGATCGAGGGCGGGAAGTGGCTGCCCGACCAGGATCTCGCGTGGACGCTCGTCAACAAGGCGGTCGAGCGCATCCACGAGCTGGAGAACGAGCTGGGCTGCTTCTTCGACCGCAATCCCGACGGCAGCATCCACCAGAAGGCCTTCGCCGGGCAGACCTTCGACCGCACCGTGCACAAGGGCGATCTCACCGGCATCGAGATCATCAACCGCCTCGCCGAGCAGGTCTGGGCGCGGGGCATCCGCCGGCTCGAGGAGCATCGCGCCATCGAGCTGATCCGCACGCCCGGCGGCGATGCCATCGCCGGGGTGCTGATGATCGACATGCGCACGGGCGAGTTCGTGTTCGTGCGCGCGCGCGCCGTGCTCCTCGGCACCGGCGGCGGGCCGACGATGTACAAGTTCCACACGCCGTCGGGCGAGAAGACCTGCGACGGCCTGGCCATGGCCCTGCGCGCCGGGCTCGCGTTGCGCGACATGGAGATGGTGCAGTTCCATCCCACGGGACTGCTCGCGGGGATGCACACGCGCATGACCGGCACCGTGCTCGAGGAGGGACTGCGCGGCTCGGGCGGCTGGCTCCTCGACGGCGACGGCAAGCGCTTCATGGAAAAGTACGACGCGCGCCTGGAACGGGCCACGCGCGACATCGTCTCGCGCTCGATCTTCCGCGAGATGCGCGCCGGACGCACCACCCCCAACGGCGGCGTCTACATCCAGATGCACCACCTCGGGCCCGACAACGTGCGCCGGCAGTTCAAGGGCATGGTCGATCGCTGCGCGGATTGCGGCTTCGACCTGGCCGGCGGGCTGGTGGAAGTGGTGCCGACCGCGCACTACATGATGGGTGGTGTCGTGTTCCGGCCGGATTGCTCGACGGAACTCGAGGGGCTCTTCGCGGCGGGCGAGGACACGGGTGGCGTGCACGGGGCCAACCGGCTCGGCGGCAATGGCGTGGCCAACTCGACGGTCTTCGGCGGCATCGCCGGCGAGGTGATGGCAAAGTGGCTCGAGAGCCACCGGGCGCGCGCGCGATCCCGACGAGGAAGCGATCGGCGCGAGCGTCGCCGCCCACGAGGCGCCGTTCGCGCGCAAGCCCGGCGACCTGAACGCGCTGCGCGAGGAGCTCTACGCCTGCATGTGGGACGAAGTCGGCATCCTGCGCACGGCCGAGGGGCTGCGCCGCGGCCTTTCCCGGCTCGACGCCCTGCAGGACGAGATCGCGCGCTGCGGCGTGGCCGACGGCGACCGCGTCTTCAACCTCACCTGGCACGACCGGCTCAACCTGGAGAACCTCGTCACGGTGAGCCGCGTCATCGCCACCGCCGCGCTCGCGCGGGAGGATTCGCGCGGCGCGCACTTCCGCGAGGACTTTCCGGAGACGAGTTCCCTGGCCCAGTCCGATTTCACCGTCGTGCGCAGCCGCAATGCCCGGCTCGAACTGACCCGGGAGCCGGTGCGCTTCTCGCGCGTGAAGCCGGGCGAGTCGCTGCTCGATAGCGGGAACTAGGGTTGGGCGAAGGCAAGCGGCGCGCGGCCGCCGGCGAATTGCTGCTGCGGCGCGCACAGGAGATGCACGCGGCCGACCGGCTCGCGGAAGCCAAGGACCTGTACAGGCAGGCGCTGGAGCGGGACCCCGCGCAGGCGCGGGCGTGGCTGGGGCTGGGGACGCTCGCGCTGCAGGTCGGCGTGGCGGAGGCGGCCTGCCAGGCGCTGGCCAAGGCGGTGAACCTCGCGCCCGCCGTGCCGGAATCCCGCCTGCGCTACGCCAAGGCCCTGCAGGACACCGGCCGCATCGAGCAGGCGACCGCGGAGCTGCGGGAGGCCTGCAACCTGCGCCCGGATGACGTGGTGGGCTGGGAAAGCCTGGGCATCGCCGAGCAATCGCGCGGCGACATCGATGCGGCGCTGCAGTCCTACGGGCGCGCGTGCGCACTGGCGCCGCGGGCCGGCGCGCGGATCAAGCTCGCCACGCTGACCTCGCCCATCATCCGGTCCCGGGAAGCGTTGGTCGCCGAGAGGGCGCGCGTGGACGCCGAGCTCGAACGGCTGCTCGCGGACCCGACGTTGCGCATCGACGACCCGATCGCGGCCGCGCTCTGGTCGAACTTCTACCTGGCTTTCCACGGCCTGAACGACCGCGACCTGCAGGCGAAGTTCGCGCGGCTGTACCGGCAGGCCTGCCCGTCGCTGGAATACGTCGCGCCGCACTGCGCCAGGCCGCGCATGCCGGGCGGGCGGCTGCGGGTCGGGCTGATGTCGCGGTTCTTCTACAACCACAGCATCGGGCGCACGAGCCGCGGACTCTTCGCGAAGCTGTCGCGCGAGAGGTTCGACGTTACCGCGATCTTCGTCGCCCCCACCGTGGACGACGACTACTCGCGCGTCATCCGCGCGCACGCCGAGCGCAGCCTCGTGGTGCCGCAGGACCTCGCGGAGGCGCGGCGCCTGATCGGCGCGCTGGAGCTCGACGTCCTCTTCTACCAGGACATCGGCATGGAGCCCTTCACCTATTTCCTGGCCTACTCGCGCCTGGCGCCGGTGCAGTGCGTGTCGTTCGGGCATCCCGACACCACCGGCATCCCGGCGATGGACTACTTCGTGTCGAACGACCTCTACGAGGGGCCGGAGGCGGCCGGCCACTACAGCGAGCGGCTGTTCCTGCTGCGACGACCTCGCGCACGCTCGCCTACTACTACCGTCCGGAGCTGCCGCAGCCCACGAAGTCGCGCGCGGACTTCGGTCTCGCCGCGGCCGATCACCTCTACATCTGCCCGCAGAACCTCTTCAAGTTCCACCCGGACATGGACGACCTGATCGCGGCGATCCTGCGCCGGGATGTCCTCGGACGGCTGGTGGTGATCGAGGGGCGGATCGGGCACTGGACGGACCTGATCCGCGCGCGCTGGCAGGAGGCCATGCCGGACGTGGTCGACCGCATCGTCTTCCTGCCGCGCCAGAACACCCGGGACTACGTGAACCTGATCGCGCTGGCCGACGTGATGCTGGACACCGTCCATTTCAACGGCATGAACACGTCGCTGGAGGCGCTTTCCGTCGGCACGCCCGTGGTGACCCTGCCGGGCGAGTTCCAGCGCGGCCGGCACACCCAGGCGATGTACCGGAAGATGGGCTTGGCCGATTGCATCGCCGCGGATCCCGCACACTACGTCGCCATCGCCACGCGCCTCGGGATGGACAGCGGCTACCGTGCCGGGATCCGGCAGGAAATCCTGCAGCGCAGCGCGGTGCTGTTCGAGGACATCCGGGTCGTGCAGGAGTTCGAGCGCTTTTTCCTCGAAGCGTCGGCGCGGGTCGACAAGCCGGCCGGGTAGGGGATAATCGCGGTCCCCAAGTCGCGATTCGGCAAGGAATACGATGGACACCCAAGTCAGCAACCCCCTGCTCGGAGCCTGGCACACGCCGTTCGGGGTGCCTCCTTTCGACCGGATCCGGCCCGAGCACTTCGTGCCCGCCCTGGACGAGGCGTTCAAGGCACACATGGCCGAGATCGACGCGATCGCCGGCCAGGTCCGAGGCTCCGACGTTCGCGAACACGCTGGCGGCCTTCGATCGCAGCGGGCGCCTGCGCATGAAGGTCGGTGGCGTCTTCCATAACCTGACCGCCTCGGAATCCTCCCCGGCGCTGCAGGCCGTCGAGCGCGAGATGATGCCGCGCTTCGCCGCCCACGAGAGTGCCATCCGGCTGCACGAGGGATTGTTCGCGCGCATCGATGCGCTCCACGGCCGCCGCAACGAGCTCGGGCTCGCCCCCGAAGAGATGCGCCTGCTGGAGCGCGTGCATCTCGACTTCGTGCGCGAAGGGGCGCGGCTGAAGGGGGATGCCCGCAAGCGCCACGCGGAAATCGCCGAGCGCCTCGCGACCCTCTACACGCGCTTCCGCCAGAACGTGCTGGCCGACGAGGCGGGCTTCCGGCTGGTGCTTGCGCGACGAGGCCGACCTGGCGGGGCTGCCGGAGGGCTTGCGCGCCGCGGCCAGGGCAGCGGGGCAGGAGTGCGGCGAAGGCGACGTGCCGGTCGTCACGCTGTCGCGTTCGCTCATCGTGCCGTTCCTGACATTTTCCACGCGGCGCGACCTGCGGGAGCTCGCCTTCAAGGCCTGGATCCGCCGCGGCGAGAACGAGGGCGAACACGACAACCGGCCCGTGGCGCGCGAGATCCTCGCGCTTGCGCGTCGAGCAGGCGCGGCTGCACGGCTACGCGAACTATGCCGACTACGCCCTCGTGGACCGCATGGCGAAAACCCCTGCCGCCGTTGCCGGGCTGCTGGGCCAGGTGTGGGAGCCGGCCAAGGCCCGCGCGGCCGCCGAGCGCGATGCGCTGGCGGAAATGGCGCGCTCCCTCGGGGAGACGCACGCGATCGAGGCGTGGGATTGGCGCCACTACGCGGAGAAGGTGCGCAAGGCGCGCTACGGCCTGGACGAAGCGCAGCTGAAGCCCTACTTTTCCCTCGACCGGATGCTCGCCGCGGCGTTCGACACGGCGCAGCGCCTGTTCGGGATCTCCTTCCACGAGCGCGGCGACATTCCCGCCTACCATCCCGACGTGCGCGTCTTCGAGGTGCGCGGTCGCGATGGCAGGCCCGTGGGCGTCTTTCTCAGCGACAACTACGCGCGCCCGACCAAGCGCGGCGGTGCCTGGATGAGCGCCTACCGGATGCAATCGCGCAGCGGCGGCGAGACGCTCCCGATCATCGTCAACAACAACAACTTCGCCAAGGCGCCGGCGGGCGAGGCGACGCTGCTCTCGGCGGACGACGTGCGCACGCTCTTCCACGAGTTCGGCCACGGCCTGCACGGGCTCCTGTCGCAGGTCACCTACGAGCGCCTTTCCGGCACCAGCGTGCTGCGCGACTTCGTGGAGCTGCCCTCGCAGATCTTCGAGCACTGGGGCTTCGAGCCGGCGGTGCTGAAGAAGCACGCCCTGCACCACGAGACGGGCGAGCCGATTCCCGACGAACTGCTCGCCAGGCTCAAGCGGGCGCGGCGCTTCAACCAGGGCTTCGAGGCGGTGGAGTACACCGCCTGCGCCCTGCTGGACATGGCGCTGCATGCCCGCCCGGATGCGGATGGCGTCGATATCTCCGCCTTCGAGAAGACCGAACTCGAACGCATCGGCATGCCGCGCGAGATCGTGCTGCGCCACCGCCTGCCGCACTTCGGGCACCTGTTCGGGAGCGGGGGCTATGCGGCCGGCTATTACGTCTACATGTGGGCGGAAGTGCTCGACGCCGACGGCCACGACGCGTTCGTCGAGGCGGGCGACCCCTTCGATGCCGCCGTCGCGGAGCGGCTGCACCGCTACATCTATTCGAGCGGAGGAACCCTCGATCCGGCGGAAGCGTTCCGCGCCTTCCGCGGCCGCGATCCGCGCGTCGAGCCGATGCTGGACCAGCGCGGGCTGGTCGACGAGCCGCAGCCGGCCTGAGGCCGGAGCGCAATGTCACGCCAAGGAGACCGGAATGCAGTTCACCACCCTGGAAGTGAAGCTCGCCGAGGGCGTGGCCACCATCGCCCTCAACCGCCCCGACAAGGCCAATGCCATCACCATGGCGATGTGGCAGGAGATCCGCGAGGCCATGCGCTGGCTCGATGAGACGGCCGAGGCCCGCGTCGGCATCATCCTCGGCAACGGACGCTACTTCACCGCCGGCATCGATCTCGCCGCGCTCGCGGGCATCGGCGCCGGGATCCGCGACGACTGCGACGGGCGCAGCCGCGAGAAGCTGCGCCGCATCATCCTCGACCTGCAGGACACGCTCACCGCCATCGAACGCTGCCGCAAGCCGGTGCTCGCCGCGGTGCACGGCCTGTGCCTCGGCGGCGGCGTGGACCTGGTCTGCGCCTGCGACATGCGCTACTGCTCGGCGGATGCCGCCTTCAGCGTGATGGAGATCGACGTCGGCATGGCCGCCGACCTGGGCACGCTGCAGCGCCTGCCGCGGCTGGTGGGCGAGGGCATGGCGCGCGAATTGGCCTACACGGGCCGGCGCGTGGACGGCGCCGAGGCGGAGCGCATCCGCCTGGTCAACCGCTGCTACGACACGCCGGAGGCCTGCGGGAGGGCGTGATGCAGATCGCGCGGACGATCGCCGCGAAGTCGCCGCTGGCCGTGCGCGGCTGCAAGGAGATGATCGGCTATGCGCGCGACCATTCCGTGGCCGACGGGCTCAACTACATCGCCACGTGGAATGCGGCCATGCTCCTCTCCGCGGACTTCGCGGAAGCAGGGCAGGCCAATCGGGAAAAGCGCGCGCCGGTGTTCAAGGACTGAGCTAACGGAAAACGCCTCCAGCATGGACTCTCCGACCATGAACGAACCTTTCGATCCGGCTGCTTTCGCACAAAGGCAGCTCGACGCCTACAACGCACGCGATCTCGAGCGGTTCGTTCGCGAGTCCACTCGGACGACCTGGTCGTCGATCGGAGGAGGATCGGATGCCCGGGGGAATGCAATTGCGGTGCGGTCCGGTTCGAGATCGACGCGGATCTCTCCGGTGTCTTCGTGTGCCACTGCTCGATCTGTCGCAGGTTCACGGGAAGCAATGGCATCGCGGTGGTTCTCGTTCCGAACGACCGATTCCGATGGGTTCGGGGCCACGAGCACATCGCAACGTGGAAGAAGCCGGACGCAGACTGGCAAACCTGGTTTTGCCGTGTGTGCGGCTCCCCCGTGCCAGGCGAGAACGACCCGACGAGAACGTACGTGCCGGCAGGATCCATTACCCACGGAGGTGACGCGCTCAAGGTCATCCACCACATCTGGGTGGGCTCGAAGGCCGCCTGGGACGAAATCGGAGATGCGGGGCAGCAACATGCCGAGCGGTTTCGTGGCTGACACTCCGGAAATGCCAATGCCGCGACGCGCACGTGGTTCGGGAGTCGGCACGATTGAGCTCGAGAGCCTGTTGCTGACAATCGCCGTGTGCAGCGCGGCGCTTCTGGTGTGCGCGGAAGAGTCACGTGCGGCGGAGCCCTCCGCCAGCGAGTGTCCGGATCTGACCGGTACCTACGAGGTGCGCATCCCCGCCTGGGCCGACAAGCTCCACCCCTTCGGCCAGCGCGCCCGGATGCAGCCCAGGCAGTTCGCCACGTTCCAGCGCCGCGGCAACGGCTTCACGCTGATCTGGCACGCGTCCCGGGAGGAGTTCCTGGCGGCCGCCCGATCGCTGGCCCAGCGCGACCCCTACCGCTACGACGCATGGCGGGACAGGATGTTGCGCGACCCCAAGCGGCCGCTGCCGCTCGGCGTGGACGGCGAACGTGACTGGATCGGGCGTATCGAGAGCGTGGGTCCGGTGTTCCGTGGAGTGGACGAAGCCCTTCCGCTCAAGCAGTGCAAGCAGGGCTTGTTTCTCATCGCGGGCCCCGGGCGACGCGACGGCCCGCCCGATTTCGAAGGCGGCATGGATGGCACGCGCGAACTGGCGATGTGGCTGGGGCGCGGCCAGGACGGTTCGCTCAGCCTGCAGGTGGAAGAACGCCGGACCATCGAGGCGCTGAAGCCCTACCGTGGGTACAAGGAGCTCAGCATTCCCTTGTGGTCGTCAGCGCACCTGCAGGCGAAGTGGCCGGTCGCGCCCGCGCAGGATCTCAGCCCCATCCGCGCGGAGGAACTGCCCGGGCGAAGCCGGCCTGCCGAGCGCATCCCGGACTGCCAGATCACCGGCGACCACGAGGCGTTGTTCCTGCGGCGCCTGAAGGCGAACCTGCCGCCCAAGGTGGCGATGGAGAACTACTCTTCCAGCATCTACCACGGGCGCATGCGGCCGGACGGGATTTGCGACCCGACGCCCTACACGGTGACCGTCTCGGCGCCGGATGCCGCCAGCATCGCGAAGGTGGCGGACTACCTGCGGACCGACCCCTTCATCCGGCAGATCGATGCGCAGGAATCGCAGGCGCTGTCGGATGGAAGGCTGATGGTGAAGTTCCGCATGATGGCCGCGCCACCGTCCGACAAGTCAGTCTGAGCGCCGTACGATCAGGTGGCCGGACATCAGTCGATCTGCGCGAGGAGTGCCGCGTTCCCGCCCGCGGCCACCGTGTTGACCGAGACGGTCCGCTCGGCTTGCAGTCGCCATACCGGATAGCGCCACGGCACTCCCTCGGGCCCGATGACGGGAATGCGCGCGCCGGAACGCGAGGCGACCGCGGCTGCGGCCGATGCTGCCATTGCAGGGTCAGCCGCCATGACGGCGGCAAGCTCGGGGAGCGCTGACCACTTCTCCTGAGTGCGCCTGGACGGCGGCGATGCCCGGCCAGCCCGCGGCGCGGACCCACGCGGCGATGCGCTGCGCCGTGACGGATGCCCCCGGGGAAACCAGCAGCACGGAGTTGCCGGCAGCCATGGCGGCCATCGCCTGGCCAAGCCAGGCCAGGGCCTCGTCGTCCTTTGCACCGAGAGCGATCGTGAGCCCGCGCGGGTGGGCCCGCCAGGTGTTCCTTTCCCCCGTGGGGCCGGGCAGCTCGCGTTCGCGGCCTTCGGCCAGCGCGGACTGGTAGTCGCGCGCCAGGGCCGCGACCGCTTCGCCTCCCTGTCGCGCAAGCGTCGCCAGCACCGCGCCGCGATCGATCGACTGCAGGTCGGGCTCGGCCTTGGCCATGGTCGTCACGGCAATATCGAAATGCGACACTTGCCGGTTCGTCGGCGACCGGAATCGATATATCCGCAGGAGTTGCGTCGACTCGCGGACTCGCGCACCAGCGCGCGCAGATAGAGCGGGCCGCCGGCTTTCGGTCCGGTGCCGGACTTGCCTTCGCCGCCGAAGGGCTGCACGCCGACCACCGCGCCGACGATGTTCCGGTTCACGTAGATGTTTCCGGCGCGGGCATGTTCGACGACGAAGTCGATCGTGGAGTCCAGCCGGCTGTGGATGCCGAGCGTGAGGCCGTAGCCGGTCGCGTTCACCGCCTCCACGACCCCGCGCCAGTTCGCCACCACGGAAGCGCACGACATGCAGGACGGGACCGAACACCTCGCGTTCGAGTTCGGAGATGGCGCCGATCTCGAAGGCGACGGGAGCCACGAAGTGGCCGGCCAGGCCTTCGGGAAGTGGCGTGCGCGCGACGAGCTTCGCCGACCGTTCCAGTCGGGCGATGTGCGCCTCGAGGCCCGCCTTCGCAGGCGCGTCGATGATCGGGCCGACATCGGTGGCGAGGAGCGCGGGATCGCCGACCGCGAGTTCCTGCATCGCGCCCGCGAGCATGGCGAGCACGTGCCCGGCGATCTCCTCCTGCAGGAACAGCACGCGCAGCGCCGAGCAGCGCTGGCCGGCGCTGTCGAACGCCGAGGCGAGCACATCGGCGACGACCTGTTCCGGCAGCGCCGAGGAGTCGACGATCATCGCGTTCTGGCCGCCCGTCTCGGCGATGAGGGGAACGTTGCCGCGCGCGGCGAGCGTGCGGTGGATCAGCTCCGCGACCTCGGTCGAGCCGGTGAACACCACGCCATCGACGCGGGCATCGCCGACCAGGGCCGCGCCGACGGTCTCGCCCGCGCCGGGAAGGAGTTGCAGGGCAGGGGCGGGCACGCCGGCCTTGCGCAGGAGCGCGACGGCCGCTGCCGCGATGAGCGGCGTCTGTTCCGCGGGCTTGGCCAGCACGGCGTTGCCGGCGGCAAGGGCGGCCGCGACCTGGCCGATGAAGATCGCGAGCGGGAAGTTCCACGGGCTGATGCAGGCCACCACGCCGAGCGGCGCGGCAAGCGCGCTCCTCGCGCACGCGCAGGGCGTAATAGCGGCAGAAGTCGACCGCCTCCCGCACTTCGCCGATGGCGTTCGGCAGCGTCTTGCCGGCCTCGTGCACGGCGAGGTGGATGAAGCGCGCCATGTCGTCTTCCAGCAGGTCGGCGGCGCGGTCGAGGATGGCGGCCCGCTCGCCGGGCGAAGTGGCGCGCCAGGCATCGGCGCCACGGGCGATGGCGATCGCATGTGCCACGTCCTCGAGCGTTGCGTCGGTCACGTGGCCGACGACGATGCGCGGATCGGCGGGACTGCGCACGGGCACGGCCTGGCCTGCCGCCGCCGTCGGCTCGCCCGAGCAGCGGACCGGCGAGCCACGTCTCGCGGGCGGCAGCCCCAAGGGCCGTTTCGAGCGCGGCAAGGGCATGTTCATCGGTGAGATCGATGCCGCGCGAGTTGCGGCGGTCGGGATAGAGCGCGGCGGGCACGGGAACCCGCGGGTGCGCGCTCCCGGCAAAGGGCCTGGCGGTGGTGACCGGGTCCTCGAGCAGGCGCTCCAGCGGCACCTCGGGATCGACGATCTGGTTCACGAAGGACGAATTGGCGCCGTTCTCGAGCAGCCTCCTCACCAGGTAGGCGAGCAGCGTCTCGTGGGTGCCGACGGGAGCGTAGATGCGGCAGGGCAGGTCGATGTCCTTTGCTGCGATCACCTGGTCGTAGAGCGTCTCGCCCATGCCGTGCAGGCACTGGAACTCGAAGTCGCGGTTGCTGCCCGCCAGCTCGATCACCTCGCAGAGCGTCGCGGCGTTGTGCGTGGCGAATTGCGGGAAGACCAGGCGCGGCTCGGCGAGCAGCTTCGCCGCGCAGGCGAGATAGGCGATGTCCGTGTGCGACTTGCGCGTGAAGACCGGGTAGTCGGCGAGCCCCGCGACCTGGGCGCGCTTCACCTCCGAATCCCAGTACGCGCCCTTGACGAGGCGGATCATGATGCGGCGCGCGCTCCGCCGGGCGAGGTCGAGCACCCAGTCGACCACGAAGGGCGCGCGCTTCTGCACCGTCTGGATCACGAAGCCCAGGCCGTCCCAGCCGGCGAGCGCCGGGTCGAACGCCAGCGCCTCGAGGAGGTCCAGCGAGATCTCGAGCCGGTCCGCCTCCTCGGCATCGATGGTGAGGCCGATGTCGTAGCTCCTGGCGAGTGCCATGAGTTCCGCGAGCACCGGCAGCAGTTCCGTCATCGCGCGTTCGTGTTTCGCGCGCGAGTAGCGCGGGTGCAGCGCGGAGAGCTTCACGGAAACGCCCGGGCCGGCATAGACGCCGCGTCCGCCGCTGGAGCGGCCGACCGCGTGGATCGCCTCGCGGTAGATCTCGCGGTAGCGCTGCGCGTCGGCCATCGTCATCGAGGCCTCGCCCAGCATGTCGAAGGAGTAGCGGTAGCCGTGCCCCTCCTTGCGGCGCGCGCGGTCGAGCGCGTCCCCGATCGTCTCGCCGAGCACGAACTGCGAGCCGAGGTAGCCCATGGCCGCCTTGGTGGCGCCGCGGATCACCGGCTCGCCGACGCGCCCGAGGATCGCGGTGAGCGCGCCGTCGAGTCCCTTGGGGGAAGCGTCCGCCCGGGCCAGCTTGCCGGAAACGACGAGGCCCCAGCACGCCGCATTCACGAAGAGCGACTCGCTGCCGCCCACGTGCGAGCGCCAGTCGCCGCGCGAGAGCTTGTCGCGGATCAGGCGGTCGGCCGTGTCGGTGTCGGGAATGCGCAGCAGCGCCTCCGCGAGGCACATGAGGGCGACACCTTCCTCGGAGGAAAGGTCGAACTCGCTCATCAGCGCGTCCACGCCGGATGCACCGGCGCGTTCGGCGCGCACGCGGGTGACCAGCGCGCCGGCACGCTGGCGGATGCGGGCGAGAGCGGCTGCGTCGAAGGCGGCGGCTTCGCGCAGGCCGGCCAGGGCTTCGGGTTCCGCCCGGCGGTAGGCGGCCGTGATCGCCTCACGCAAGGGGCTGCCACGCCGGGCCAGGTTCGCCACGCGGGACTTGCCCCGACGCCATGTCGGCAGGCTGGTGGGCCATGTCGGAAGGTCCTCGGGAAAGGCGCTAGTGTAGTGCCTCGCGCCCGTGCTTCTTTCGCTAGCGAAGCGCCGCGGGCGCGGGCGAAGTCACCGGAACCTCCAGCAGGTCCTCGCCGAAAACCAGGTTCCCCGGGTAAACGCGCGACATGTCGGCGATGACTCGCTCGCGGACCCCCGGACGGTCGAACTGCTCGGTAACGTGGGTGATCACGAGGGTCTTCACGCGAGCCGAGGCAGCGAGCTCGGCGAGTTCCATGTGGCCCATCACGGACTGGGCGAAGGACTTGCTCGGAGCGGTGCCGGAAAGGTAGTGGCACATGTGCACCAGCACGTCGCAGTCCTGCGCCAGCTTGACCATCGACTGCGCAGGGACCGGTATCTCCCGAGTAGACGAACGATCCCGCCGCGCTGTCGAGGCGGTAGCCGTACGAGATCAGGTGCGGCCCGAAGTGCGCGACGCCGGCACTGGTCACCGACCAGCCATCACCCTGCACGACTTCGTTCGGCGCCATCTCGTGGATGTCCGGCCGCGGCGGCGAGCGTTCACCTGCGCCCCCCCGGGCCCGGTACACGTCGAGGCTGGCCTGGTTCTTCGTGCGCGAGACCACGTCCGGGCCGAAGGCGCCGTCCTCGCCCCACAGGCGCTCGCCGATGCGCGCGAGCGGAGGAGGTCCGTACAGCGACAGTTCCGGGATCTTCCCCGCTCCCTGGTCCCAGCGCGTGAGCACCAGGCGCGCGAGGTCCCCCATGTGGTCGTAGTGGTGGTGGCTGATGAAGGCGTGTGTCACCTGGGTGGGCGCGATGCCGAGTTCGAGCAGGCGATGGTGGGCGCCGAAGCCGTGATCGAACACGATAGTCGCCCCCGCGACGCGCACGACGTAGCCCGAGCACATGCGCCGCGAGCGAAGGCGTCGGCGTGCCGGTGCCGAGCAGGTGGATGCGCACGGTACTCAGCGATCCCTGAGCTTGAGGGCGCCGATCATCGCGCCGTACTTCTTCTGCTCGGCGGCAACGAAGGCGCCGAATTCCGCGGCCGTGCCCGGAATCGTTTCCACGCCCTGGTTCGCGAGAGACTCCTTCAGGTCGGGCTGCGCGAGGGCCGCGACGATTGCCTCGTTCAGGCGCTTGATGACCGGCGCGGGCGTTCCCCTCGGCACGAAGAATCCGAACCATCCGGACAGGTCGAAGTCCTTGAGACCCGCCTCGTCCATCGTCGGCACGTTCGGAAGGGCGGGGGAACGCGCCTTGCCGGTCACCGCGAGCGCCTTGAGCTTGCCCGCGCGCACGTGCGGCACGGCCGGCGGGAAGCCGGAGAAATAGATGCTCACCACACCCGCGAGGGTGTCGGTGACGGCCTGGGCGCCGCCCTTGTAGGGCACGTGCAGGAGGCTGATGCCGGCGGACTTGCGCAGTTGCTCGCCGGCGAAGTGGGCAGGGCTTCCCGGGCCGGCCGATGCGTACGAGTACTTGTCCGGCGCGGACTTCGCCGCCCGGATGAAATCGGGGAGGGTGTCGCCCGGCGTGGAGGGGTGCGCAACCAGCAGCAGGGGACTCACGCCGGCAAGAGCCACGGGCTCGAAGTCGCGCGTGGTGTCGTAGGCGGGCTCCTTCACCATCTGCGGCGCCACCGTCATTTCCGAGGTGTAGCCGAGGAGAACGGTGTAACCGTCCGCCGGCGACTTGGCCACCGCCGTCGCGCCGAGCATCCCGGCCGCTCCCGGCTTGTTCTCGATCACGACGGGATGTCCGAACGTATCGCCCAGCTTCTTCCCGATGCCGCGGGCGAGCACGTCGCCAAGCCCGCCGGGCCCGTAAGGCACGACGATCCGCACGGGCTTGTCCGGCCAGCCCTGGGCGCCGGCGGCGGGGACGAGTCCGAGGCCGAGCAGCAGGGCGAGTGCGCAGAGGGTGGAACGGCGGCTGGAGTCGGACATGGTGACGCTCCTCGAGGATGGGTCCCTGCAGTATAGGAACGGAAAATAACCAAAAGTCTCACAAAAGCTATGGCGTGATAACCTTTTGGCCATGTCCGAAAGCAGCGCCCCGGCCCGTATTCGCTCGCGCCTGCGGACGCGGCAACTCGCGACCCTCGTCGCCATTGCCGACGCGCGCAGCCTGCGCAGGGCCGCCGCGGCACTCTCGGTGAGCCAGCCGGCGCTGAGCAAGTCGTTGCGCGAGCTCGAGGCAACCGTCGGACGGCCGCTGTTCGCGCGCACCAGACAGGGCCTCGCGCCCACGCCCCACGGCGACGCGGTGATCGACTACGCGCGGCGGATGCTGCGGGGCGTGGATGCCCTCGCCGTTGCGCTGGATGCCATCGATCGCGGCGCCGGCGGCCGCCTGCGCATCGGCGTGATTCCCAACGTCTCGTCCGACTGGCTGCGCGGCGTGGCGACCCGCCTCCTGGACGGAGAGCCCCCCATCGCACTGCAGATCACCGAGAGCGCCACCGATGGGCTGCTGGATTCGCTGCGCCGCGGTCAGGTGGACTGCGTCGTCGGGCGCATCACGTCGACCAACGCGGGGAGGGATGTCGCGTGGCGCCCCGTGTTCGAGCAGACGCTGCGCGTCGTGGTTCGCCGGCACCATCCGCTCCTGCGCCATGGCGCGCGCCTGAAGCTGGCACACCTCGCCGCAAGCGACTGGTTGCTGCCGCCCGCGTCGACGCCCACGCGCCAGCTGCTCGACCATGTCTTCCGCCAGGCCGGATTGCCCGCTCCGCAGACGCGGCTGGAGACCTACGCGCTTCCGGTCATCGAGAGCTTCGTGGGCCACGGCGACCTGCTGGCGGCCGTGCCCGACGACATCGCGCAGCAGTTCGAGAAGCGGGGGAGCATCCGGGCGCTGCACTTCCGCTGGCCGATGCCGCCGATCTGCCTCGCCTGGCTCGCCGGAGACGAGCCGAATCCGCTGATCAGGCGGTTCGAGAGTGCCGCGCTCGCGGCGAATCAGGAATCCATGCCGTACTTGTGAGGGAACAACTTGTCGGGGTAGGCGTCCAGGTCCTCGAGCTCGACCGCAGCCGATGCCGGCAACTTGGCGAGGATGTCCTTGATCATCTGGACGTGCTCGGCCTCCTCGTCCCGCAGTTCCTCGAACAGCGCCTTGACGGCCGGCTGGGTCACGTAGCGCAGGGCCTGGTCGTAGAACGCGAAGGCCTTTTCCTCGGAGGACAACGCGACCAGGTACGCCGCTCGCGCGGACATGTCCCCGCGGGGGGCGCCGACGTCGGGGGCCTCCACATCGAAGATGTCGTCGAGCCTGACCTTCGGGGGCTGATCGCCGAACAGCTCGAGCCGGCGCTCGGCGATCTGCTCGCCGTGCTTGTCCTCGTTGACGGCCATCGATGCGAATACCGCGCCGGCGTCGTCGACGTCGCGGCTGCCGAGCCGTTCGGCGAATTGCGTGTACCGCTTGTGCGCTTCGACCTCGATCAGGGTGGCGAGATCGAGGGCGTCCATCAGGGAGAGCTTGGAGAAATCGAGTCTCGTTGGCATGTGGCCTCGCTGTTGGCTTCAGGCTCGTGGGTTGAACGGGTCCTTGATGCCGGGCCCGGTGTCGATCCAGACGCTCTTGGTCTCAGTGTACTCGTGGATCGCTTCCAGCCCGTTCTCGCGTCCCAGCCCGCTCTCCTTCATGCCGCCGAAGGGGGTCGCGTAGTTGGTGCGGCGGTAGGTGTTCACCCAGACGGTCCCGGCACGCAGGCGGCGCGCCATGCGGTGGGCGCGCTTCACGTCGTTGGTCCACACGCCCGCGGCGAGCCCGAAGCGCGTGTCGTTGGCGATGGCCACCGCGTCGTCCTCGTCGCGGAACCTGATGAGGCACAGGACGGGGCCGAAGACCTCCTCGCGGGCGATGCGCATGTCGTTCGTCACGTCGCCGAAGATCGTCGGCTCGATGAAGAGCCCGGCGGCGAGCGCCGGGTCGGCGGGATGGGTGCCGCCGCAGAGCAGTTGCGCGCCGTCCTCCTTCGCCACGTCGATCCAGTGCAGGACCTTGTCGTACTGCATGCGGCACGACACCGTGCCCATCTCCGATTCCGGATCGAGCGGGTCGCCCAGCCGGATGCGCCGCGTGCGCTCGACCAGGCGCGCGGCGAATGCGTCGTGGATGTCGGCATGCACGAGCGCGCGCGAGCCGGCGAGGCAGGTCTGGCCGGTGGCGGCGAAGATGCCGGCGAGGACGCCGTTCACCGCATTGTCGAGATCGGCGTCGGGAAAGATGATGTTGGGAGACTTGCCGCCGAGCTCGAGGGAGACGCGCGCCAGGCGCTCGGCCGCCGCCTTCGCCACCGCCTTGCCCGCCGTGGTCGAGCCGGTGAAGGCGATCCGGTCGACGCCCGGGTGCCGGACCAGTTCGGCACCGACCGCCGCGTCCCCGGTGACCACGTTCACCACGCCCGGCGGGAAGCCCGCCTTCTCGAACAGTTCCGCGAGGACGAGCGTGGAAATGGGCGTCACTTCCGAGGGCTTCACCACCATCGTGTTGCCGGCGGCAAGCGCGGGGCCCAGCTTCCAGAGGAGCAGCGACAGCGGGCTGTTCCACGGCGTCACCGCGGCCACGACGCCGACCGGCTCGCGGACGGTGTAGTTGAACATGTCCGGCACGCTGAGCGGCACCGTGTGCCCGTGCAGTTGCTCGGCCGCGCCGGCGAAGTAGTTGCAGTGCGCGGCGAGCCCGGTGGTCTGGCCGAGCACCTCGCGCATGAGCTTGCCGTTCTCCAGCACCTGGACGTTGGCGAGCTCCTGCGCCTCCTTCTCGATCAGCTCGCCCAGCTTGCGCAGCAGCTTCGCGCGCTGGGCGGGCAGGGCGCGTGCCCAGGCGCCGTCCGCGAAGGCCGTGCGCGCCGCCGCCACCGCCGCGTCCACGTCGGCCGCGGTCGCCTGGGGAGCGCGGGCCCAGACGTGCCCGGTGTACGGGTCGATGCTGTCGAACGTGCGGCCGTCGGCGGCCTCGACCCACCGGCCGCCGATCAGCATGCGGTAGGTGCGGACGGGGCGGTCGCGGATCGATGCGGTCAAGGCAGCCTCCGGAAGTTCAGTCGACGAGCGGGAATCTTCGCCTTCTGCACGAAGTCGGCCCAGTACTTCTTCTGCGCCGAGGAGGAAGGTGCGGAATTGCTCGGGCGATTCGCTCGCCACCGGCTCGAGGCCGACGTTGCGCAGCTTCGCCCCGTACTCGGGCTCGGCGGCGATCTGCCTGAACTCCTCGTGCAGCTTCGCCACCACGTCGCGCGGCGTGCCCTTCGGCGCGGCGATGCCCAGCCAGGCGATGGCCTCGAAGCCGGGAATGGTCTCGGCCATGGTCGGCACGTCGGGCACCGTCTTGGAGCGCTGCTGCGTGGTGACGGCCAGCGCGCGCAACCGTCCGCCGCGGACCTGGCCGAGGGGCGAGGGGATCGAATCGATGAAGAACGTGATCTGCCCGCCCAGCACGTCCGTGATCGCGGGTGCGGCGCCCTTGTAGGGCACGTGCAGCAGCTTGGTGCCGGTGGTCATCGCGAAGAGCTCGCTGATGAGGTAGGGGCCGCTGCCCAGGCCGAAGGAGCCGTAGGAGATCTTGCCCGGCTCCTTCTTCGCGGCCGCCACCACGTCGGCCACGCTCTTGTAGGGGCTTTCCGCCGACACCACCATGATGTAGGGGAAGGAGACGACCTGCGAGACGACCGCGAAGTCGTCGACCGGATCGAAGGGGAAGTTGCGCTTCAGGTTCGGCGAGATCGCGTGCACCGTGGTCGACATGAGGAGCAGCGTGTAGCCGTCGGGAGCCGCGTTCACCACCGCCTGCGAGCCGATCTGGCCGGTGGCGCCGGGCTTGTTCTCGACGACGACGGTCTGGCCGAGGCGGACCGACAGGCGCTCGGCGAGCGCGCGGCCCACCATGTCCACGGCGCCCGCGGCGGGCCACGGCACGATGATCTTGATGGACTTGTTGGGAAATGACCCCTGCGCCTGCGCGACGAGCGAGCCCGCGCCCAGCAAGGCGGCGGCGAACGACAGGATCCAACGGCGTTTCGTGAGCTGCATGGTGCTTTCCTCCCCAGGTGGATGTTGATTCCGCGGCCGCCTCGGCGGCGCCCCCGCTATGCTGCCTCGTATGCGTAGTGCTCGCGTGCATGTTCGGCGGAAATGAGGCCGTTCTTCAAGTCGGCCTGCACCGCCGCGCGGCTGCGCTCCTTCGCGTCGCCGTAGCCGCCGCCGCCGGGAATGTGGCTCACGATGCGGTCGCCCGCGCGCACGATCACCTGGCGCCCGGCGTCCTCGCTCGTGCCGCGGATCGACAGGAAGCCCCTGGGCGCGCTGCCGCCGCCGAGCACGCCTTCCGGGGGATAGATGAAGCGCCCGCCGCGGAAGCTGGCCAGCACGTCGCCGACGGGGCCGAGGTCGCCGTCGAGGAGGCGCAGCACGTAACGCTGCCCGAACCCGCCGCGGAATTTTCCGGGGCCCGCCGAGTCCTCCCACAGCGAGCGTTCCTCGACGATCATCGGCACCTCGCTCTCGATCACCTCCGCGGGCGTGTTGCCGACGTTGTAGGGGAAGGCGAGGCAGGAGACGCCGTCCTTGTGGGCGCGCGCGCCCAGCCCGCCGCTGGAGACGTTGAAGGGCGCGAAGTCGGCCCCGTCGCGGCGCTTGCCGAACATGTACTGGCCCCACATCGGCGTGGCGCCGGCGCTGGCGCAGATGCGCTCCGGGGCGGCGGGTGCGATGGCGAGGTAGACGAGGTCGGGCAGGTAGGTGCCGATGGCGGTGCGCCCGAACACGGGCGCGGGGAACTTGCAGTGCACGCAGCTGCCTTCCTCGGCGATCACCTTGATCGGACGCAGCGTGCCCTCGTTCACGGCCACGGGCAGGTCGAGCATGCACAGGATGCCGAAGGTGGTGTAGGCGCTGGTGTAGGAGAGCGTGCAGTTGATGGCGGGCTTCACCTGCGGCGACGAACCGCTGTAGTCGACGGTGATCTCGTCCTCGGCGATGGTGACGGCGGTGCAGAGGGTGATGGTGTCGCCGCCGACGATGTCGATCGTCGCCGTGTGACGCCAGGTGCCCTTGGGGAGCTTGGCGATCTCGGCGCGCGTCACGGCCTCGCTGCGCGAAACGATCTCGTCGGCGAGATCCTGCAGCCCGCCCCAGCCCATTTCCTCGCAGATCTCGCGCAGGCGCCCGGCGCCGACGTGGCAGGCGGAGACCTGCGCGCCGATGTCGCCCACCACCGTCTCGTGGGAACGGACGTTGGACTCGATGAAGGCCAGCACGTCGCGGTTCACTTCGCCGGCGCGGTAGAACTTGAGCGAGGGGATGCGCAGGCCCTCCTCGTAGTTGTCGCGGCTCTCCGTGGTGGCGCGGCGCCCGCCGATGTCGACGTGGTGGCAGCAGGTGATGACGTAGCCGATGATCGTCCCGTGCAGGAAGACCGGCACCATGATGGTCACGTCGTTGTGGTGGCCGCTGCCCGCCCAGGGGTCGTTGCCGATGAGGACGTCGCCGTCGGCAAGGGTTTCCGGGGGGTGCGCGACGAGGAGGTGGCGCAGCATCGCGCCGAGCGGGCCGCACAGGCCCGGGGTGCTGTCGGGCGTTTGCGCGAGCAGGCGCGCCTCGGCGTCGAAGACCGCGCAGCCGTAGTCGCCGATGTCGCGCACGACCGTGGAGAAGGACGTGCGGCGCAGCGTCGAGCCCAGCTCGCCGACGATGGACACCAGCCGGCGCCACAGCATCTCGAGGGTGACGGGGTCGATCCGGACGGCGACGTTCATGGCGGTCTCCTTCATTCTGCGAGTTCGACGATGAGGCTGCCGTGCGCGTCCACGCGGCAGCGGGCGCCGCTCGGCACGACGGTCGTCGACTCGTTCTCCTCGACGATGGCCGGCCCCGCGAACGTGACTTCCGCGGCGATGGCCGCGCGGCGATGCACGGCGAACTCGGCCCAGGCGCGCGTCTTCGGACAGTACGCGCGGCGGGTGCCCACCTTGCCGTCGCCCCGTGCGTCGGGGTTCGTGCCGGCCACGTCCGCAACGTGCCGCTGCGCGCTGGCCGTCAGGCGGAAGTTCATGATCTCCAGCGGGAGTGCCGCGAAGATCCTCCCATAGAGCTTGCGGTAGGTGCCCTCGAAGGCGCTGCGCAGCTGCGCGATGGCCCCGGCGAGGTCCGCCCCGGGCGGCAGCACCGCGTTCACGTCATAACCCTGGCCAAGGTAGCGCATGTCGACACTGTATTCGTAGCTGACCGCCGCGGGGTCCACCGTGCGCGGCAGGCGTTGCGCGCACTCCGCGCGCATTTCGGCGTGGATCTCCGCGAGGACCGCCTGCGTGAGGTTCGCGAACAGCATGCGCCGCGAACGCACGGCATCGTAGGCGACCGGGGCCACGATCATGCCGAAGGCGGCGGCCACGCCGGCGCGCGGCGGGATGAGGACGGTGCGGATGCCCAGGCGCGCCGCGAGGTCGCAGGCGTGGACGGGACCCGCGCCGCCGAAGGCCACCAGCGCGCACGAACGGGGATTCTCGCCCTTCTCGCTTGCGTAGGCCTTGGCGGCCGAGGCCATGTTCTCGTTCACGATCGCATGCACGCCCCAGGCCGCCTCGGCGACACCGATGCCGAGGGGATCGGCGATCACGGACTTCATCGCGCGTTCGGCGGCGGGCGTGTCGAGCTTCATGCGGCCGCCGAGGAAATGGTCCGCGTCCAGGTAGCCGAGGAGGAGGTCGGCATCGGAGACGGTGGGGTCCTGGCCGCCCTGGCCGTAGCAGGCGGGGCCCGGGACGGCGGAAGAGCTTTCCGGCCCGACCTGGAGAGTGCCGACCAGCGTGCGCCGCGCGATGCTGCCGCCGCCCGCGCCGATCTCGATCAGGTCCACCACCGGAATGCGCACGGGAATGCCGCTGCCGGGCTTGAAGCGATGCACGTGCGCGACTTCGAAATCGTTGGTGCGGATGGCGCGCCCGTTCTCCACGAGGGCCAGCTTGGCCGTGGTGCCGCCCATGTCGAAGGCGAGCACCTTGTCCAGGCGCGCGAGGCGCGCGAAGTGCGCGGCACCCAGGGTGCCCGCCGCCGGGCCGGACTCGATGATCTGGACCGGGAACTCGCGCGCGAAGGCGACCGAGTTGATGCCGCCGCTCGACTGCATCAGGAGCAGTTCGCCCGCGAAGCCGCGCTCCGCGAGGCGCTCCTCGAGCTTCGTGAGATAGCGCGAGGTCACGGGCAGGGTGTAGGCGTTCAGCGTCGTGGTGGTGGTGCGCTCGTACTCCTTCATCTCCGGCAGGACGTCGCTCGAGATCGTCACCGGAACGTCGGGCGCCATCTCGCGCACGATGTCGCGCACGCGCCGCTCGTGCGCCGGGTTGCGGTAGGAGTGCAGGAGGCAGACCGCGATCGACTCGCAGCCTTCGTCCAGGAGCTGGCGCACGGCGGCTGCGCACGCTCGCCTCGTCGAGGGGCACGAGCACCGCGCCGCTCGCGTGCATGCGCTCGTCGATCTCGAGCCGCAGGTAGCGCGGCACCAGCGGCACCGGGAACTCGATCTGCAGGTCGTAGGCGTCGAAGCGCTTCTCGCGGCCGATCTCGAGCACGTCGCGGAAACCCCGCGTGGTGAGGAGACCCGTGCGCGCGCCCTTGCGCTCGATCACCGCGTTGATCACGAGCGTGGTGCCGTGCACCACCACGTCGAGGGCCTTCGCCGTCCTGCCCTGGCGGGAGGTCAGCTCGTCCACGCCCTGCTCGATGGCCCGCGACGGGTCGTCGGGCGTGGTGAGGGTCTTGTAGACCTCGATGCGCCCGCTCGCCTCGTCGACTTCGACGAAATCCGTGAAAGTGCCGCCGATGTCGCTGCCCAGCGTGATCAATTGCCTGCCTCCGAGTCCGTCATGCAGCGGGCCACTGTAGGGCCATGGCCGCCGTGCCGTAAGCCATCGCGCGGCAAACCCGGCTTCAACATTTTGTTGCAGCATAATGGAGCCCCCGATTCGAGGCCGCCATGGACAAGTTCCGAGCCCTGCAGTATTTCATCGCCTCCGCGCAGGAACGCAGCTTTTCCGGCGCGGCGCGGCGCCTCGACGTGAGCGTGCCGGCCATCGCGCGGCTGGTGGGCGCCCTCGAGCGCAGCCTCGGCGTGAGCCTCTTCGACCGCTCGGTGCATGGGCTGAAGCTGACTGCGGACGGGGTGAGCTACCTGGAGTCCTGCCGCCCGATCCTCGAGCAGATGGCGGTCGCCGACGAGGCCCTGCGCGGAGCGGCCGTCCGGCCGAAGGGCACGCTCGTGCTGGGCGCGCCCCCCATCCTCTCGCAGCACTGCATCCTGCCGGCGCTGCCATCCTTCAACGCGCGCTTCCCCGACATCCAGATCGATGTGCGCACCGTGGACAAGCCCTCGGCCCCCGGCGCGGAGGCGGCGGAGATCCTGGTTCTCTACGGCTGGCCGCAGCAGCCCGGGCTGGTGCAGCGGCGGCTCGCCGGGACGCGGCTCCTCATCTGCGCTTCGCCCGCGTACTGGGCGGCGCACGGCGTGCCGCAGCGGCCGAAGGATCTCGAGCAGCATCCCTGCCTCCTGTTCCGCGACCAGGAAGGCACCGTCCTCGATCTCTGGGAGCACGAGCGCAGGGGGGAGAAGGAGGCGGCCGCCGTGAGCGGCTGGCTGGTGAGCAGCCATCGCGACGTGATCCTCGATGCGGCCATCGCGGGACTGGGCGTGGCGCGCTTCACCGACCTCACCATCCGCGTGCCGCTGCAGAGCGGGCAGCTGGTGCCGGTGCTCGCCGACTGGGAGTCGAAGCACGCGCCGCCGATCAGCCTGCTCTACCGGGCCAACCAGCGGCGCCTGCCGCGCGTGCGGCTCTTCGTCGACTTCCTCGTGGACCTCTTCCGCAAGCTGGAGGCCGAGCGCGAACCGGCGCTGGCGGTGAAGGTCGAGGCGGAAAAGCCGCACTGGTATCGCCGACGGCACGGCCGTGCGTCGGCCACGCCGCGCGAGAAGTCCTAGCTAGTCGGAGCGCGGTCGTGGTAGGGCCTGCAGAAGAGGGAGGCGGCGGGAAAGTCGATCGCCATCCGGGCACGCAAACGTGACCGTCGGATGGGTGCCCGGAAATTCGAGGCCAGGCAAAACAAGCCAGGCCTCGAATTTCCACCCATCTGGAGACGAGGGCGCTGCGCTTTCTCGCCCGCGACGGTCGCGTGCCAAGGATGGCGATCGACTTCCCCACCGCCTCCCGGTGCGCTCCGTGGAAACCGCGTCGAGTGGTTCAGCGTCGACCTGAAGCATCGCGGTCGCCTGCGATCGCCAACGCGCCACGATGCTTCCACGGACAGGCCGGGATAGGGAGAACGTTTCGAATTCCTTGGCACGCGACCGTCGGGACGGCGCAGCGCAGCGATGCCGTCTCTACGTGGGTGGCAATTCGGACGCAGCCGTGGGTTGGCTAGTCCGAATTGCCGGGACCCACTCGACGGTCACGTTTGCGTGCCCGGAATTCGAAACGTTCTCCCTATCCCGTGCCCAAGCCGCTTTCGCCGCTCGCAACATTGCGCCGCGAGCGACGCAAGGCACGATCAGTTCGCGGTGGCGCCGGACTGCTGCACCACGACCTTCCACTTCTCGTACTCGTGCTTCACGAACTCGCCGAACTTCTCCGGCGTGCCGGGGGCGGGATCGGCGCCGTCGAGCGTGAGGCGCGCCTCGATCTCCTTGTCGGTGAGCGACTCGTTCAGGACCTTGTTGAGGGCGAGGATGATCTCGCGCGGCGTGCCCTTCGGCGCGAAGTAGCCGAACCAGGAGCTCGCCTCGAAGCCCGGGAAGCCGCTCTCGGCGACCGTCGGGATGTCGGGCATCGAGCGCGAGCGGCCCTTGCTGCTCACGGCGATGGCGGTGAGCTTGCCGGCCTTGATGTGCTGGATCACCGAGGGGATGGTCGCGAACATGAACTGCACGCGGCCGCCGAGGAGGTCCTTCAGCGCCTCGGCTCCCTTGTAGGGAATGTGCTCCGCCGTGATGCCCGCGCGCGAGCAGAACAGGTAGCCGGACAGGTGCGAGGACGTGCCGATGCCGGTGGAGGCGTAGTTCATGGCGTTGGGGTTGGCCTTCGCGTACTTGATGAAGTCCTCCACCGACTTGATGCCCGTGGCCGGATTGACGACGAGCACGTTGGGCACGTCGGCGATCTGGCCGATGGGATCGAGGTCGAACACCGGGTTGTAGGGGAGCTTCTTGAAGAGCGAGGGATTGACGGCGACGGGGCCGACCGAGTTCGCCATGATCGTGTAGCCGTCCGCCGGGGCGCGCACCACGAACTCGGTGCCGATGTTGCCGGCGCCGCCCGGCTTGTTTTCGACGACGAAGGGCTGCTTGAACTTGTCGGCCATGCGCGTGCCGATCATGCGCGCGAGGATGTCCGTCGTGCCGCCCGCGGTGAACGCGACGACGACCTTCACGGTCTTGTTGGGCCAGTCCTGCGCCTGCGCCGCCTGCAGCGCGAGGGCGCAGGTGGCGATGGCGGATGCCTTGAGTATTGTTGCGAGTCTCATGGTGTTCCTCCTGTCATGGTTCTTATGGGCGGCGCCCCTTGCCGGAACGCCTGCGGGCTGCGGCACTGCCTTACACATCAAACACGTTCGACGATCATCGCGATGCCCTGGCCCACGCCGATGCACATGGTACACAAGGCGTAGCGGCCCTTGCGCCGCGCAAGCTCGCGGACCGCGGTGGTCACGAGGCGCGCGCCCGAGGCGCCCAGCGGATGGCCGATGGCGATGGCGCCGCCGTTCGGGTTGACGTGCGGTGCGTCGTCGGCGATGCCGTGGTGGCGCAGCACGGCGAGCGCCTGCGCGGCGAAGGCCTCGTTCAGCTCGATCACGTCGATGTCGGCGAGCGCGATGCCGGTCTTCTCGAGAACCCGGGTGATGGCCGGCGCGGGGCCGAAGCCCATGATGCGCGGCGGCACGCCCGCGACCGCGGTGGCGACGACGCGGGCGAGCGGTGCGAGGCCGTGCCGGGCGGCTTCCGCTTCGCTCGCCAGCAGCAGGGCGCAGGCGCCATCGTTCACGCCGGAAGCGTTGCCGGCTGTCACGGAGCCGTCGGGCCTGACGATGCCCGCGAGCTTCGCGAGGCCGGCGAGCGTGGTGTCGCCGCGAGGGTGCTCGTCGTGCGTGAAGGCGACGGGCGCGCCCTTGCGCTGGGGGATGGCCACCGCAACGATTTCCTCGGCGAGGCGGCCGGCGGCCATCGCGGCGGCGCAACGCTCCTGGCTGCGCAAGGCGAACGCGTCCTGGTCGGCGCGCGAGATGGCGAACTCCTCCGCGACGTTTTCCGCGGTCTCCGGCATCGAGTCGGTGCCGTGGGCCGCCTGCATGAGCGGGTTCACGAAGCGCCAGCCGATGGTGGTGTCCTCCACCCGGGCGCTGCGCGAAAACGCGCTCTCGGCCTTCGCCATCACGAAGGGGGCGCGCGTCATGCTCTCGACACCGCCGGCGAGCACGAAGCCCGCCTCGTCGCTGCGGATGGCGCGCGCGGCGATGGCGATGGCATCGAGGCTCGAGCCGCAGAGACGGTTGACGGTCGTGCCCGGCACGCTCGCCGGCAGTCCGGCGAGCAGCGCCGCCATGCGCGCGACATTGCGGTTGTCCTCGCCGGCCTGGTTGGCGCAGCCGTAGACCACGTCGTCGAGCCGCGCCCAGTCGATGCCGGGATGGCGCTCCATGAGCGCGCGGATCGGCAATGCCGCGAGATCGTCGGTGCGGACCGAGGCGAGGGCGCCACCGTAGCGCCCGAAGGGCGTGCGGATGGCATCGCAAATGAAGGCCTGCGGCATGGCGGTCGCTCGTGCAGGGTGAACTGCCCAATGGTAGCGGAGGACCGGGCAGCCGGTTTGAACGATCGGAAAACCTCCCTTCTCCTCCAGGGGCGGGCCGCAGGGACTTTGTAGGGAGGTTTTCCGGAATGTCACAGCCGGGCGGCGGGCCGGCGCTACCATGATCGAGCGGGTTGCACAGCGGTGCCCCGCGACCGGGCGCAGGCGTGAGGGAGAAGGTCATGGATTTCGATTTCACCGAGGAGCAACGCGCATTCGCGGAGGCGGTTCGCCGCTTCGCCCGGGCCGAACTGGCCCCGGGGGCGCTGGAGCGGGCGCACAGCCCCGCCTATCCGTGGGAGACCGCGGCGAAGATCGCGCGGCAGGGCCTGCTCGGCATCCTGTTCCCGGAGGAGGACGGCGGCATGGGCGGCACGCTCATGGACGCGGTGATCGCCATCCAGGAGGTGGCGCTCGCCTGCCCGAAGAGCGCGGACATCGTGCAGGCCGGCAACTTCGGCCCCATCCGCACCTTCGTCGAGTACGCCACGGCGGAGCAGAAGGCACGCTACCTTCCCGAACTGCTGGCCGGAAAGTCGCTCCTGTCGCTGGGCATGACCGAGCCCGAGGCGGGATCGGCCGTCACGGACCTGCGCACCACCGCGCGCGAGGAGGGCGGCGAATTCGTCATCGACGGCACCAAGATCTTTTCCACGCACAGCCCCGAGGCGGCGCTCTTCCTCGTCTACGTGCGCTACGGCCCCGGCGTGGGCGGCATCGGCTCGGTCCTCATCGAGCGCGGCACGCCCGGCTTCACCATCGGCAAGCCCTCGCGGTTCATGAACGGCGAGGAGTGGGCGCAGCTCTACTTCGAGAACTGCCGCATCCCGGCGGCCAACGTCCTGCTGGGGCCGGGGGGATTCAAGAAGCAGATCACCGGCTTCAACGTCGAGCGGCTGGGCAACGCCTCGCGCGCGCTGGCGCTGGGCCGCCACGCCTACAACATCGCCCGCGAGCATGCGCTGGTGCGCAAGCAGTTCGGCCGGGCGCTGTGCGAGTTCCAGGGCCTGCAATGGAAGTTCGCCGAGATGTCGGTCAAGCTGGAAAGCGCCCAGCTCATGCTCTACAAGGCCGTCGTCGGCGCGCAGCAGGGCCTGCCGTCCGCGTACGACACCGCCGCGGCCAAGCTCGCCTGCAACCTGGCCGGCTACGAGGTGGCCAACGAGGCGCTGCAGGTGATGGGCGGCATGGGCTTCAGCGAGGAGGCGATCGTCGAGTACTGCGTGCGGCGCACGCGCGGCTGGATGATCGCCGGCGGCTCGATCGAGATGCTCAAGAACCGCATCGCCGAGTCGGTGTTCGAGCGGCGCTTCGACCAGCGAAAGGGGTGACGTGACGCAACCGAAGCGCGCGACGGGGTCCGCGCTGGGCCAGGCGCTGCTGCACCCGCGCAGCGTGGCGCTCATCGGCGTCTCCGACGACTTGTCGAAGACGGCCGCGCGGCCGCTGCGCTACCTGCGCCAGAGCCGCTACGCGGGTGCCGTCTATCCGGTGAACCCGAAGCGCGACACGGTGCAGGGCGAGCGCGCCTGGCCGAGCGTCGCGGCGCTGCCGGAAGTGCCCGATCACGCCTACATCGTGGCGCCCACCGATGCCGCGCTCGAAGCGGTGGAGCAATGCGGCCGGGCCGGCGTGCCCGTCGTCACGGTGCTCGCGAGCGGCTTCGGCGAGGCGGGTGCGGCGGGCGAGGCGCGCGAGGCGCGCCTGCGCGCGATCGTCGCCGCGACCGGCGTGCGTGTCGTCGGCCCCTCCAGCCTCGGCGTGGTCAACGTGCACGAGAGCCTGCTCCTCACCGCCAACGCCGCCTTCGCCGAGCCGGACCTGCCGCCGGGCTCGACTTTCGTCGCCTCGCACAGCGGCAGCCTCATCGGCGCGCTCGTCTCGCGCGGCAAGGCGCGCGGGGTCGGGTTCGCGGGGCTGGTCTCCGTCGGCAACGAGGTGGACCTGTCGATCGGCGAGATCTGCGCGGCCACGCTCGACGACCCCGCCATCCGCGGCTACCTGCTGTTCCTCGAGACGATCCGCCACGGCGAGGCCCTGCGCGCCTTCGCGCTGGCGGCTGCCGTGCGCGGCAAGCCGGTGATCGCCTACAAGCTGGGGCGCTCCGCGGCAGCCGCGGAACTCGCGGTCTCGCACACCGGCGCGCTCGCCGGGGAGGACGACGTCGCCGACGCGTTCCTGCGCGACTGCGGCATCGCCCGCGTCGAGACGATCGATGCCCTGATCGAGGGACTGCCCATCGCTCGCGCGGTTGCCGGTGATGCGGCGCGGCCACGTGCCGCGCGTCGGCGTGGTCACCACGACGGGCGGAGGGGCCGCGATGGTCGTGGACCAGCTCGGCGTGCGCGGCGTGGCGGTGGAGGGACCCACGGCGCAGACGCTGGCGAAACTCGCGCAGGCGAATGTCGCCGTGGCACCCGGGCGCATCGTCGACCTGACGCTCGCCGGCACGCGCTACGAAGTGATGAAGGGCGCGCTCGACGTGCTGCTCGCCGCACCGGAGTTCGACCTGATCGTCGCCGTGGCGGGCTCCTCGGCGCGCTACCAGCCGGAGCTCGCCGTGCGCCCCGTGATCGACAGCGCGGGCGGCGGCAAGCCGCTGGCGGCCTTCGTGGTTCCCGATGCGCCCCGCGCGCTCGCCATGCTGACGGAGGCAGGCGTGCCCGCGTTCCGCACGCCGGAGTCGTGCGCCGATGCCATCGCGGCGGCCCTGTCGCGCCGCGCGCCGAAGCCTCTCGCGGTTCCACCAGCCTCCGTGGCCTCTGGCAGCACAGCGGGAAGGATGCTGGACGAGGAGGAGGCCTACGCGCTGCTCGACCGGCTGGGAGTCCCGCATGCGCCGGCGAAGGCGATGGCCGTGGATGCGCTCGATGCCTCGGGACTCGCCTTTCCCGTGGCGGTCAAGGTGCTCTCGGCCGACATCCCGCACAAGACCGACGCGGGTGGCGTGGTGCTGGGCGTGGCCGATGACGCGGCGCTGGCGCAGGCAGTCGCGCAGATCCGCCACGACGTGGCGGCGCGCATGCCGGGCGCCCGGGTCGAGCGCGTCCTCGTGCAGGAAATGGCGACAGGGATCGGCGAGGCGCTGGTGGGCTACCGGCGCGATGCGCAGGTAGGCCCCATCGTGATGCTCGCCGCCGGCGGCGTGCTCACGGAGATCTATCGCGACCGCAGCCTGCGTCTCGCCCCCGTCGATCGCTGGAGGAAGCACGGGAAATGATCGCGGAAGTGAAGGCGATGACCGCGCTGGCGGGCTATCGCGGCAGGGCGGCCGGCGATCTCGAGGCGCTGGCCGGCGTTATCGTCGCGCTCTCGCGTCTCGCGGTTCTCGACGGCCCTGTCGTCGCCGAGGCGGAGATGAACCCGGTCATCGTGCGCAAGGCGGAAGAGGGCGTGGTCGCGGTCGACGCGCTGGTGCGGCTGCAATGAACGCGGGTTCCACCGCGGTGCTTGCGGCATACGGGACCTGAGTTGCCGTGATCCGCGGTCGGTGCCACCGGCGCGCGCGGCTGGTAAAGTCCGCATTCCCGGACTACAGGCACCAAGCGATGATTCGGCTGGACATCCCCGCGCTCGAGATCTTCGTGGCGGCGGTCGAAGTGAAGAGCCTGTCGAAGGCGGCCGAACGCGAGAACGTGGTGACTTCCGCGGCGAGCAAGCGGGTGGCGGAGCTCGAGCGGCAGGTGGGCACGCTGCTGCTGCGCCGGCACGGACGCGGCGTGGAGCCCACGCCCGCCGGCGCGATGCTCTACCAGCGCGCCAAGGCCATCCTGAGGAGCCTGCGTCTCGCCGAGGATGCCGTGACGGCCTTCTCGCCGCAGGGCGCTCCCAAGGTCCGCCTCGCCGCCAATCGCTCGACACTCGTGCAGTTCCTGCCTGCCGCGCTGGCCTCCTTCCTCGCGCGCCACCCGGGTACGCACATCGATCTCCTCGAGCGCGTGAGCGGCGACATCCCGCGTCTCGTCATCGAGGGGGAGGCGGACATCGGCATCTACCACGCCACCTCGGCCTCCCCGGGCGTGGCGTCCTTTCCCTACCGCACGGACCGCGTGGCCCTCGTCGTCCCGCGCGGCCATGCGCTGGCGGGCCGCGGCGCGGTCTTCCTCGAGGACGCCATCGACTACGAGTTCATCGGCTACTTCCCGCGGCACACCTACGAGGCGTTCCTCGACCTGGCGCAGCGCAGCCTGTCGCGGCCGCTCGCGGTGAAGCTGCAGGTCACCGACTTCGAGGCGCGCTGCCGCATGGTGGCGGAGGGCCTCGGCATCGCGATGATGCCGCAGCAGATCGCGCTCGCGCACATCGCGGCATTGGGCCTGGTGCAGGTGCCGCTCAAGGACGACTGGGCGGTGCGCCAGTTCTTCCTCTGCGTGCGCGACGAGCACGGCCTTGCGCCCCCGGCCGCCGCGTTGCTCGCACACCTGGCCCGGGACGAACAGGACCCGCCGTCGCGCCGCGTGAAGCGGCGCTCGCAAGCCGAAGGAACCCCGTCATGACCCAGCTTCGCATCCCGGCCGTCTACATGCGCGGCGGCACCAGCAAGGGTGTCTTCTTCCGCGCGGAAGACCTGCCCGCCGATCGGGCCGAACGCGATCGCGTCCTGTTGCGCGTGATCGGCAGCCCCGACCCCTACGGCAAGCAGATCGACGGCATGGGGGCGGCCACCTCCAGCACCAGCAAGATCGTCATCCTTTCGCGCTCGTCGCGTCCGGACTGCGACGTCGACTACCTGTTCGGGCAGGTGGCGATCGACCGGCCGGTGATCGACTGGTCGGGCAATTGCGGCAACCTCACCGGGGCCGTCGGGCCGTTCGCGATTGCCGAGGGGCTGTTGGCGGCGCCGCGCGACGGCACGGCCGTGGTGCAGGATCTGGCAGGCCAACGTGGGCAAGCGCATCGTGGCGCACGTTCCCGTGCGCGATGGCGAGGTCGTCGAGGAGGGCGATTTCCTGCTCGACGGGGTCACCTTTCCCTCTTCCGAGATCGTGCTCGAGTATCTCGACCTGGGCGGTGGCGAGGCGGGAGAGGAGGGCGGGGCGATGTTCCCGACCGGCCGTGTCGTCGACCGTCTCGAGGTGCCGGGCGTCGGCTCCCTCGATGCGACGTTCATCAACGCGGGCAACCCGACCATCTTCGTCGAGGCGCAGGCGCTCGGGCTCCTCGGCACGGAACTGCAGGAGGCGGTCAACGGCGATGCGGGAATCCTCGCGCGCTGCGAGGCGGTGCGCGCGCATGGCGCCGTCGCGATGGGCCTCGCGACTTCCGCGGAAGACGCGACCAGGAATCGCCAGGCCACACCCAAGCTCGCGTTCGTGTCCGCGCCGCAGGCGTACATCTGCTCGGACGGCAAGCCCGTCGCGGCGGGCGACATTGCGCTCACCGCACGCATCATCTCGATGGGCAAGCTCCATCACGCGATGACGGGCACGGGAGCCGTGGCCATTGCCGCCGCCGCCGCCGTTCCGGGGACGATCGTGAACCGTTGCCTGCGCGCGGGAACCGATCCGTCGCGCGTCCGCTTCGGCCATCCCTCCGGCACTCTCGCGGTCGGTGCGCAGGCGGCGCAACAGGGCGGCGCGTGGATGGTCACGAAAGCCGTCATGAGCCGCAGCGCGCGCCGCCTCATGGAAGGGTGGGTGCGCGTGCCGCCGCCTGAAATGGCTCCCACGGGCGTGCTGCGCATCGGCGTCAATCTCGGCAACCCGGTCATCGCGCAGAAGGATCCTGCGGGCGGCGAGCCGCGGGGAGTCGGCCCCGCGCTGGGACGCGAGCTTGCCCGCCGCCTCGGCGTGCCGGCGCGCTACGTCACTTTCGACACCGCCGGGAAGATGGCCGACGCCGTGCGTGACGGCGCCTGGGACGTCGCCTTCCTCGCCGTCGACCCGGCGCGTGCCGCCGACATCGACTTCGCACCGGCGTATGTGCACATCGAGGGAACCTACCTCGTCCGCGAGGATGCGCCATGGAGCCGTGTCGCCGAACTCGATCGCGAAGGCGTGCGCATCGGCGTGGGTCTCAAGACGGCCTACGACCTCTTCCTCACGCGCGAGATCGCGCATGCCGAGCTGCTGCGCGGGCCGAGTTCCGGGGCTGCCATCGAGGCCTTCGTCACGCAGGGGCTGGATGCGGCCGCGGGCGTTCGCCAGCCGCTGGCGGCCTGGGCTTCGGGTCATCCCGGTTACCGCGTTCTCGACGATAGCTTCATGGTGATCCGCCAGGCCGCGGGTGTTCCGAAGGGCCGCCCGGCCGCGGCGGCCTATCTCGCCGCCTTCATCGAGGAAGCCAAGCGCAGCGGGTTCGTGGCGCAAGCCCTGCAGGAAAGCGGCGTGGGCGACGTGACCATCGCACCGCCGGAAATCCAGTGAACGAGGCTCCCCGCAACGGAAGGCAGCACGCATGACCACCGCACCGACAGTTCCGCCACGCCTGCGCGACATCCTTTCCCTGGATGACTTCGAAATCGCCGCGCAACGCCACCTGCCACGACCGATCTTCGCCTACGTCTCCGGCGGGGTCGAGGACAATGTCGCGCGCGAGGACAACCGCGCGGCATTCCGCGAATGGAGCTTCGTGCCGCGCGTGCTGAAGGGCGTCGCGCAGCGCTCCCAGGCGACGACTCTCTTCGGCCACGAGTACGCGGCCCCCTTCGGCATCGCGCCCATCGGCATCGCCGCCCTCTACGCCTATCGCGGCGACCTGGTGCTGGCGCGCGCGGCGCGCGAGGCCAACATCCCCTTCGCCATGAGCGGCTCCTCCCTCATCCGGCTGGAGGACGTGGCACAGGCCGCGCCCGATTCGTGGTTCCAGGCCTATCTCACCGGCGACGAGGCGCGCTTCGTGCCGCTCGTCGAGCGCATCGCCGCCGCCGGCTACGGGACGCTCGTGGTCACCGTGGACGTGCCGATGGCGGGCAACCGCGAGAACAACGTGCGTGCCGGCTTCTCCACGCCGCTGCGCCCGACGCTGCGCCTGGCCTGGGACGGGCTCGTGCGGCCACGCTGGACCTTCGGCACCTTCGTGCGCACCTTCGTGCAGCACGGCATGCCGCACTTCGAGAACAACTTCGCCACGCGCGGCGCGCCGATCCTCTCGCCCAACGTGTTGCGCGACTACTCCGACCGCGGCGACCTCGACTGGAAGCACTTCGCCAAGATCCGCGCCCTGTGGAAGGGGCGCATCGTCGTGAAGGGCATCCTGCACAAGGACGACGCCCGCATCGCGATCGACCACGGCGCGGACGGCATCATCGTCTCCAACCATGGCGGCCGCCAGCTCGACGGCGCCGTGGCGCCCTTGCGCGTGCTGCCGGAGATCGTGGCCGTGTGTGGCGAGGTGCCGGTCATGCTCGACAGCGGCATCCGCCGCGGCACCGACGTGCTCAAGGCGCTCGCCCTCGGCGCGAAATTCGTCTTCCTGGGCCGCTCCTTCGGTTACGCCGCGTCGGTCGGCGGCGAGGCGGGCGTGCTCCGTGCGATCGACATCCTGCGCGTCGAGATCGGCCGCGACATGGCGATGATGGGCATCAACCGCCTCGACGAACTGACCCCCGCAAGCCTTCGCCGCACGCGGCAGTAGCGCCGAGCGGGCGACGAACCTGACTTGCCCGAATTACGTGTCTCCTGAGGAGATCTTCGAACGAGATCGACCTGGATTCGAGTCGGCAAGACGGTGAGCGAAGAAGTGGGTTGGGGTGATGTTGGATGTGTTGATTTTATTTTTGGGTCGGCTCACGGTGGACCCATCACCGTTGCTCGAACCTATGTCGATCCGGTCATCGTCGTCGAGCACATGGCAAGTTCACCCGACCCAAAAATAAAATCAACACATCCAACATCACCCCACAAACTGTCCATACTTTCGACGCCTGTGACGCTTGCGATGACGTCGTTTCAGCGCAGAAGGTTCCCTCGGGAATCAGGCACCGTGAAGTAGCTGCCAGCGGCTACTTGTTCGTGCGTCGGGCGGCGAGTGTCTCGAGCTTCGACCGCAGTTCGGCGTCGATCGCGATGCCTTCGCGGCGATGCCGGTCCAGCTTGTCGAGCTCGATCTCGCCCGGAACCAGCACCGGCGCGTTTGCATCCGCTGGCGGCGTGGCGTGCAGGATCGCGGCGAAGTCCTGCATGCGCCGCGCGAGTTCTTCCGGCGGGCCGAGGCGCTTCGTGTCGATGAGGATGAAGAAGTGGCCGAGGTCCTGCGGCCGCTCCGGATTCTCCGACCAGGAGCTCACGTGCGTGAGGTACGAGGCGCCGGAGAGGAGCCCCGCGAACAGGTCGACGACCAGCGCGAGTCCGTAACCCTTGTGTCCGCCGATGGGCAGGAGGAAGCCCGCGAGCGCCGCGCCGGGGTCGGTGGTGGGCCTGCCGTCCTTGTCCGTGGCCCAGGTCGGCGGGATCGCCTCGCCGCGCTTCGCCGCATTGCGGATCTTGGCGCGGGCCACGACGCTCATCGCCATGTCGAGGAGGAAGGGCCGGCCGCCCGGGTTCGGCACGCCGAAGCCCAGGGGGTTGTTGCCCAGGCGCGCGTCGCTGCCGCCGGTGGGCGCGATGGTGGTGGTCGCGTTGCTGCCGATGATGCTCGCGTAGCCGGCCTCGGCCGCGAGGAGCGAGTAGGGCGAGATCGGCCCGAAATGGTTGCTGGCACGCGCAAACGACGATGCCGACGCCGCATTCGCGCGCGAGGTCCATGGCCGCCTCGAGCGCGCGCATGCCGACCAGCGGCCCGACGCCGTTGTCGCCGTCGACCCTGGCGATGGCGGGCGCGACGCGCTCGACCACGATGGCGGGACGCGCCTTGATGCCGCCCAGGTCGAGGCGCTCGCCGTACGACTCGATCCGGCCCACGCCGTGCGTCTGGATGCCGAAGAGTTCCGCCAGCACGAGGATGCGGGCGGCTGCGGCGGCATCCTCGCGCGCCAGGCCGAGGCCGACCAGGGCATTCGTCGCCAGCTCGCCGAGTTCGGCCTCGGTCAGCGTCGGGTCCAAGGCGCGGCCGGGCGGGTCAATTGGCCTTGATGCCGGCCTTCTTCACGACCGCACCCCAGTTGTCGTACTCGCCCTTGATGTATTTCGCCAGTTCCTCGCGCGTGCCGGGGCTGGGCTCGAGGAAGTGCTTGGCGAGGCTGCTCCTTCACGTCGGGCGCATTGAGCGCCTTGACCAGTTCCCTGTTCAGGCGGTCGAGGATCGGCGCGGGGACCTTGGCCGAGGTCACGAAGGCGTACCAGTTGGTCGCCTCGAAGCCCGGATAGCCGGATTCGGCGATCGTCGGCACGTTGGGCAGGAACGAGGAGCGCTTCAGGCCCGTGACGGCGAGCGCGCGCAGCTTGCCGGCCTCGATGTGCGGCCCGGCCGTCGAATGGCGTCGAGTAGTAGGCGCCGACGCGGCCGCCGAGGAGATCGGTCATGGCCGGCCCGCCGCCCTTGTAGGGGATGTGGACGATGTCGACGCCGGCGCGCTGGTTGAAGAGCTCGCCCGCGAGGTGCGAGGCGCTGCCCACGCCGGTGGAGGCGTAGTCGAGGCCGCCCGGCTTCGCCTTCGCGAGCGCGACGTACTCCGCGAGTGTCGTGGCCGGCACGCCCGTGTGCACGACGAGCACGTTGGGGAAATTCACCGCCATCGTGAGAGGTGCCAGGTCCTTGAGCGGGTCGTAGGGAAGCTTGGCGATGAGGTGCGGCGCGACCGCGAGCGGGCCGACCGAGCCGAGCAGGATGGTGTAGCCGTCCGGGGGCGCGATGGCCACCGCCTGGTGCGCGATGTTGCCGCCGGCGCCGGCCTTGTTCTCGACCACCACCGACTGGCCGATGTTCTCGGCGAGCTTCTTGGCGATGATGCGCGCGGCCGTATCGGTGGCGCCGCCCGGTGCGAAGCCGACCAGCATGGTGACGGTGCGGTTGGGAAAGTCGGATTGGGCAAGTGCCGCGCCGGCGAACAGCAGCGCGGCGACGGCGGGCAGCAGGCGTTTCATGGCGTTTCTCCTCGGGTCTTGTCGGGTGCGGCGAAAGCAGTATACGATTGTATACAATGACTTTTGGCTGTCAAACGGCGTCGCGCACATGGCCACACGCAAAGCTGCGAAGAAGAGTGCACGCAAGACCGAGCCCGGCGCAAGCCGCGCCTCGCGGGGCGACCACGCCTACCAGCAGCTCTTCGAGGCGATCGAAAGCGGCAGCCTCAAGCCCGGCGCGCGCCTGCGCGAGATCGAGCTTTCGGAGTGGGTCGGCGCCAGCCGCACGCCCATCCGCGAGGCGCTGGGACGCCTGGAGAGCGAGGGCCTCATCGCGCGCGACCCGTCGCGGGGGATGATCGTGGCCGAACTCGACCACGGCATGGTGGCCGAGCTCTACGACATGCGCGAGGTCCTCGAGGGCACCGCCGCGGGGCTCGCGGCCCGGCACGCCTCGGAAGCGGAGATCGATGCGCTGCGCGGACTCGCCCAGCGCGACCGCGAGACTCGGCAACGACCCCGTGCGCCTCGCGCGCTGCAACCGCCTCTTCCACGAGGCCATGTTCCGCTGCGCGCACAACCGCTTCCTCATGCGCGCCGTGCAGAGCCTGCGCCAGTCGATGGTGCTGCTGGGCCAGACCACGCTGGGCATCGCCGGCCGGGCGACGACGGCACGCAGCGAGCACGATGCGATCGTGGAGGCCATCGCGCGCCACGACGCCGAAGCGGCGACCGCCGCCGCGCGCGCCCACATCCGCGCGGCCTACCGGGCACGCCTGGGCCTCATGCTGGAAACCTGACGGCGATGGATGCGTCGCGCACCTACGACGTCCTGGTGCTCGGTGGCGGCAATGCCGCGCTGTGCGCCGCGATCACGGCCCGCGGACTCGGCGCCTCGGTCCTCGTCCTCGAGGCGGCGCCGTTCGTCATGCGCGGCGGCAACAGCCGGCACACGCGCAACATGCGCACCATGCACGCGGGCCCGCTCGACGTCGCTCACGGACGCCTATCCCGAGGAGGAGTACTGGCAGGACCTCCTCAAGGTGACCGGCGGGCTCACCGACGAGACGCTCGCGCGCATGACCATCCGGCAGACCGAGCAGCACGTGCCCTGGATGAAGGAGCATGGCGTGCGCTTCCAGGCGCCGCTGGGCGGCACGCTGCACCTGTCGCGCACCAACGCCTTCTTCCTCGGTGGCGGCAAGGCGCTGATGAACGCCTATTACGCCGCCGCGCAGGCCATGGGCGTGGAAATCGCCTACGAGACGCAGGTGATCGACCTCGCCATCGCGGACGGGCACTTCTCGTCGGCCACGGTGGAATGCCGCGGGGTACGCAGCGAGATTCGCGCGACCGCGGTCGTCGCAGCCGCCGGTGGCTTCGAATCCAACCTCGAATGGCTGCGGGAGGCCTGGGGGCCGCCGGCCGACAACTTCATCATCCGCGGCACGCCCTACAACATGGGCCGCGTGCTCAAGGTGCTGCTCGCCAAGGGGGCGAAGCAGGTGAGCGATGCGACGCAGGGCCACTGCGTGGCCATCGATGCGCGCTCGCCGAAATTCGACGGCGGCATCATCACGCGCGTGGACGCGGTCTCGCTGGGGATCGTCGTCAACAGGAACGGCCAGCGCTTCTACGACGAGGGCGAGGACTTCTGGCCCAAGCGCTACGCCATCTGGGGGCGGCTGGTCGCCGCGCAACCCGACCAGATCGGCTACTCGATCATCGACGCCAAGTCGATGGGCAAGTTCATGCCGCCGGTGTTCCCGCCGGAAAAGGCGCACTCGATCCGGGAACTGGCGGGCAAGCTCGGGCTCGAGGCGGACGCGCTGGAGAAGACCGTCGCGGAGTTCAACGCCGCGGTCCGGCCGGGCACCTTCGATCACACCATCCAGGACGACTGCAGCACCGAGGGCATCAGCCCGGCCAAGACGCATTGGGCGCGCACCATCGACGTGCCGCCCTTCTTCGCCTACCCGCTGCGGCCCGGCATCACCTTCACCTACCTGGGCGTGGCCACCGACGCGAGGGCGCGCATGATCCTCGCGGACGACAAGCCTGCCGCCAACATCTTCGCCGCCGGCGAGATCATGGCCGGCAACATCCTCGGCAAGGGCTATCTCGCCGGCATCGGCATGGCCATCGGCACCACCTTCGGACGCATCGCGGGCGAGGAGGCCGCGCGCCATGCCCGCGGGTAACGGGACGCGCCTGGAGGAACTGGTCGAGGAGGCGCAGCGCGTCCTCGCGATCTGCAACGCCTGCCGCTACTGCGAGGGCTACTGCGCCGTCTTTCCCGCGCTGCAGCGCCGCCTCGCGTTCCCCGAGAACGACATCCACTACCTGGCGAACCTGTGCCACAACTGCGGCTCCTGCCTCTATGCGTGCCAGTACGCGCCGCCGCACGAGTTCCAGCTCAATTTCCCGCGCATCCTCGCGCAGGTTCGGGCGCAGTCGTACCGCAAGTACGCCTGGCCCGGCTTCCTCGCGCGCGCCTTCGATTCGAACGGCCTGGTGACGAGCCTCGCCACGGCGGCGAGCCTTGCGTTCATGCTGCTCTTCGCCGCGCTGGTGAACGACCCGGGGCGCCTTTTCCAGGCGTGGTCCGACGCGCAGGGATCCTTCTATGCGGTGATTCCCCACAATGCGATGGTCGCCGTCTTCGGTTCGGTATCCGCCTTCGTGGCACTCGCCTTCGCGGTGAGCCTGCACCGCTTCTGGTACGACCTGGAGGAGAAGGGCGGTGACTTCCTGGTACCGGCGACGACGGGGAGTGCGCTCGGCGACGCGCTGCGCCTGAAGTACCTCGATGGGGGCGGCGATGGCTGCACCTATCCGGATGCCAGGCCATCGTTCGCGCGGCGGCGCTTCCACCACCTGACGTTCTACGGCTTCCTGCTCTGCTTCGCGGCCACCAGCGTGGCGACGATCTACCACTACGTGTTCGGGTGGAAGGCGCCGTATCCCTTCTGGAGCCTCCCGGTGCTGCTCGGGACAGTGGGCGGCATCGGCCTCCTCATCGGGCCCGCCGGCCTCGCGTGGCTCAAGCGCCGGCGCGATCCGGAACTTGCCGACCCGGAGCAGAAGGGCATGGAGACGGGCTTCCTGGCGCTCCTCTTCCTCACGAGCCTGACCGGTCTCCTGCTGCTCGCCTTCCGCGAGACGCGGGCCATGGGCTTGTTGCTGGTGGCGCACCTGGGCGTCGTGCTGGCGCTCTTCGTCACCATGCCGTACGGCAAGTTCGTGCACGGGCTCTACCGCCTGGCGGCACTCATCCGCTTCCACGTCGAGCGGCGCCGGCCGCTGCCGGAGATCGCCTCCGAGTAGGGCCGCCGTCTAGTGCGTGGCGGCCAGCGCAGCCTGGGCCGCGGCCAGGCGCGCCACCGGCACGCGATACGGCGAGCAGCTCACGTAGTCGAGCCCGATGCGGTGGCAGAAGTCGATCGATGCCGGATCGCCGCCGTGCTCGCCGCAGATGCCGACCTCGAGTTCGGGGCGCGCCGCGCGGCCCAGGCGCACGCCCATCTCCATGAGACTGCCCACGCCGGCGCGGTCGATGGTCGCGAAGGGGTTCTCGGGAAGGATGCCCTTCTCGAGGTACTCGCGCAGGAAGCCCGTCTCGGCGTCGTCGCGCGAGATGCCGAAGGTGGTCTGGGTGAGGTCGTTGGTGCCGAAGGAGAAGAACTGCGCGTAGCGGGCGATTTCGCCCGCGGTGAGCGCCGCGCGCGGGATCTCGATCATGGTGCCGAACTGGTACTTCACGCGCACGCCCTGTTCCTTCATCACCGCGCGCGCCTCCTGCTCGAGGATCGCGTCCTCGATCTTCAGCTCGTTGTTGTGCGCGATGAGCGGGATCATGATCTTCGGGTAGCACCTTGATGCCCTCGCGCTTGCACCGGCAGGCCGCCTCGAAGATGGCGCGCACCTGCATGCGCACGAGCTGCGGCAGGTGGATGCCCAGGCGCACGCCGCGCAAGCCCGAGCATGGGATTGGCTTCGCGCATGGCGCCGACCGCCTCCAGCAGGCGCTTCTTCTGCGCCAGCGTGCCGGCGAGCCCCATGGGGTCCTTGCCGGCGGCGAACTCCGCGCGGGTCTCCATCTGCGTCACGTCGCGCAGCAGTTCGTCGTGGCTGGGCAGGAACTCGTGCAGCGGCGGGTCGATCAGGCGGATGGTGACCGGCAGCCCGTCCATGGCGCGGAAGAGGCCGACGAAGTCCTCGCGCTGGAAGGGCAGGAGCTTCGCAAGCGGCCCTTCGCGCTCGGCGTCGGTCTTGGCGAGGATCATCTGCTGCACCAGCGGCAGGCGGTCCGTCTCGAAGAACATGTGCTCGGTGCGGCACAGGCCGATGCCTTCGGCGCCGTAGGCGCGGGCACGCTGCGCGTCCTTCGGGTAGTCGGCGTTGGCCCACACACCGAGCTTGCGGAAGGAGTCGGCCCAGCCGAGGAGCCTGCGCGAGATAGGGATCGGTGAATTCCGGCACCACGGTCTTGAGCTTCCCGGCGAACACCTCGCCGGTGGTGCCGTCCACGGACACTTCATCGCCTTCGCGGAAGACGCGGCTGCCGATCGTGAACGCGCGCTTCTCGAGGTCCACTTCCATCGCCGAGACGCCCACCACCGCGGGCTTGCCGAACTGCCGCGCCACGAGGGCGGCGTGGCTCGTGCGCCCGCCGCGGCTGGTGAGGATGCCGCGCGGCGGCGAGCATGCCGTGCACGTCGTCCGGCTTCGTTTCCGGCCGCACCATGATCACGGCCTTCTTGTCCTTGACACCCCACTGCTCGGCGACGTCGGCGTCGAAGGCGAGGATGCCGCTCGCCGCGCCCGGCGAGACGTTGAGCCCGGTGGCCAGCAGGTCGCCGCGCTTCTTCGCGACCGCCTTGTCCTTCGGGTCGAACTGCGGGTGCAGGAACGCATCGACGTGGTCCGGGGAAACGCGCTCCACCGCCTCGGCGCGCGTGATGAGCTTCTCCAGCGCCAGCTCGACGGCGATGCGCACGGCGGCCTGCGCGGTGCGCTTGGCGTCGCGGGTCTGCAGCATCCAGAGCTTGCCGCGCTCGACGGTGAACTCCACGTCCTGGACTTCGCGGAAGTGCTTCTCCAGCGTGCGGCAGTTGCGCGCCAGTTCGGCATAGATGCGCGGCATCTCGCGTTGCAGGTTGCCGATCGGCTTGGTCGCGCGCGTGCCGGCCACGACGTCCTCGCCCTGGGCGTTGGTCAGGTAGTCGCCCTCGAGGCTCCTCTCGCCCGAGGTGACGTTGCGGGTGGTGAGCACTCCCGTGCCCGAGCCGCTCGCCCATGTTGCCGAAGACCATGGTCTGGATGTTGACCGCCGTGCCGAGGTCATGGGCGATGCCGGCGGCGTTGCGGTAGTCGATGGCGCGCTTGCCGTTCCAGGACTTGAACACGGCCTCGGTCGCGAGCCGCAGCTGCTCGCGCGGATCGTCGGGGAACGGGCGCTTGGCGCGCTTCTTCACGAGCGCCTTGAATTCCGCGGTGATCTCGCGCAGCCGCCCGGCGTCGAGATCGGCATCGTTCACCACGCCGCTCGCGGCGCGATGGCGGGCGAGGACGGCCTCGAAGGGCTCGTCGGGGAGATCCAGCACCACGGTCCCGAACATCTGCACCAGGCGCCGGTAGGCGTCGGCGACGAAGCGCTCGTCGCCGGTGAGCTTCACGAGCCCGGCGGCCACCGCGTCGTTCAGGCCGATGTTGAGCACCGTGTCCATCATGCCCGGCATCGAGAAGCGCGCACCGGAGCGGCAGGAGACGAGGAGGGGATCCGCGGGATCGCCCAGGCGCTTGCCGGCGAGGCGTTCGACGCGCGCGAGCGCCTTCTCGACCTGCTGCCACATGCCCGCGGCAAAGCCGCCGGCGGCGAGGTAGGCATTGCAGGCGCGCGTGCTGACGATGAAGCCGGGCGGAACGGGAAGCCCCATGCGCGTCATCTCGGCGAGGTTGGCGCCCTTGCCGCCGAGGAGGTCCTTGCGCCGGGCGTTGCCCTCGGAAAAGAGGTAGACCCACTTTTCGGGCGTTGCGGTGCGCCCCTTGCGGGCGATTCGGGATGTCATGGCGAGTACCTCATCGGAGAGTTCGTGCAGCACCGCAACCAGTGTCGCGCCCGGCTTTCGCAGGGCTGTTGACTGAGGTCAACGGATGCGGCGTGCGGACTCCTAGAGTGAAACAGTCGACTCGAACAACATCGCCGGCGCGCGCCTTGCGCGGGCTGCCCGGTGCGAAAGGGCGACGCCATGAGACCGGGCATCATCCGCAAATCCGCCGCCGACCTGCGGCTCACGCCGAACCCGACGGTCAGCTGGGCCGAAGCGCGCGAGGCGCTGGCCGGCCTGCCGGGAGGCGGGCTCAACATCGCGCACGAGGCCGTGGAGCGCCACGCGCGCGGGCGCGCTCGCCGATCACGTCGCGATCCGCTGGCACCCCGTTGCCGGCAACGTGCGTCCCATCACCTATCGCGAGCTGTCGGAAGCCTCGAGCCGCTTCGCCAACGTGCTGCGCTCCCTCGGAGTGGCGCGCGGCGACGCGGTGTTCGTCCTCTGCGGGCGGATTCCCGAGCTCTATTTCGCCGTGCTGGCGGGCCTCAAGCTGGGCGCAGCGGTGTCGCCGCTCTTTTCCGCATTCGGGCCGGAGCCGATCGCCACCCGGGTCAACCTCGGCCGGGGCAAGGTGATCGTGACGACGGAGGCGCTCTACCAGAAGAAGATCGCGAAGATCGCCGTGCCGATGCCCACGCTCCAGCACGTGCTGCGCGTCGACTCGGCGGAGTTCCGCGAGGCCTTCGCCACGGCATCCCCGCAGTGCGAGGTGGCGGCCACCGGTCCGGAGGACACCTCCTTCCTGCACTTCACGAGCGGGACGACCGGCATGCCCAAGGGGGCGGTGCACGTGCACGGCGCGGTGGTGATGCATTACGCCACCGGCCGGGTGGCCCTCGACCTGCATCCCGAGGACGTCTACTGGTGCACGGCGGACCCGGGATGGGTCACCGGCACCTCCTACGGCATCGTCACGCCGCTCGTCCACGGCGTGACCAGCATCGTCGACGAGGCCGACTTCGACGCGATGCGCTGGTACCGCATCCTCGCGGAGGAGCGGGTCAGCGTCTGGTACACGGCGCCGACCGCCATCCGCATGCTCATGAAGGCGGGCGCGGAGCTGGCGCGCAGCTACAGCTTCCCGATGCTGCGCTTCGTCGCGAGCGTGGGCGAGCCGCTCAATCCCGAGGCCGTGTGGTGGGGCAAGGACGCGCTGGGGCTCGCCATCCACGACAACTGGTGGCAGACGGAGACCGGCGGAATCATGATCGCCAACACGGCGGCCATGGACGTGAAGCCCGGCTCGATGGGCAAGCCCCTTCCGGGTGTCGAGGCGTGCATCGTGCATCGCAAGGAGGAAGGGAGTCGCGATCGAGGAGCGCCCGGGCGTGGAAGGGGAACTGGCGCTGCGCGCCGGGTGGCCCTCGATGTTCCGCGGCTACCTCGGCCAGGAGGAGCGCTACCGCAAGTGCTTCGTCGACGGCTGGTACCTCACCGGGGATCTCGCGCAGGCGCGACGAGGAGGGCTACTACTGGTTCGTCGGGCGCGCGGACGACGTGATCAAGTCCGCCGGCCACCTGATCGGCCCGTTCGAGGTGGAGAGCGTGCTGATGGAGCATCCCGCCGTCGCCGAGGCCGGGGTCATCGGCAAGCCCGACCCCGTGGTGGGCGAGGTGGTGAAGGCCTTCGTCTCGCTGCGCAAGGGCTTCGAACCCGGCGAGGCGCTGCGCATGGAGATCCTCGGGCACGCCCGCAAGCGCCTGGGTGCCGCAGTGGCGCCCAAGGAAATCGAGTTCTCCGCGAGCCTGCCGCGCACGAGGAGCGGCAAGATCATGCGCCGGCTCCTGAAGGCGCGCGAACTGGGATTGCCCGAGGGCGATCTGTCCACACTGGAGGAAGGTTCATGAGCCACGTCGCCGCCCCGCCTCCCGCGGGTCCCGTGCCGTTCGGCCGCGAGAACTCGCTCAAGCTGCTGAAGGACATGCTGCGCATCCGGCGCATGGAGGAGAAGTGCGCCGAGCTCTACGGCGCCGGCAAGATCCGCGGCTTCCTGCACCTCTACATCGGCGAGGAGGCGGTGGCCACGGGTGCCATGCACGCGCTCGCGCGCGGCGACAACGTGGTGGCCACCTACCGCGAGCACGGCCACGCGCTGCTCAAGGGCGTGCCGATGGAACGCATCATGGCCGAGATGTACGGCAAGAGCGAAGGCTGCTCGCGCGGGACGCGGCGGCTCGATGCACCTCTTCGATGCCGCCGCGCGCTTCTACGGCGGCAACGCCATCGTCGGCGGGGGACTCCCGCTCGCCGTGGGCTTCGCCCTCGCGGCGAAGATGCGCGGCGAGGAGCGGCTCACGGCCTGCTTCTTCGGCGAGGGCGCGATGGCGGAGGGCGCCTTCCACGAGTCGGTGAACCTCGCGGCGCTCTGGAAACTGCCGGTGGCCTTCTTCTGCGAGAACAACCTCTATGCCATGGGCACCGCCATCGAACGCTCGGAGGCGCAGACGGACCTGTGCGTGAAGGCGGCCTCCTACGGCGTGGAGGCGTACGCCGTCGACGGCATGGACGTGGTGGCCACCTACGAAGGGGCGAAGCGGGCGCGCGAAAGGGCGCTCGCGGACGGGCCGGTGTTCGTCGAGTTCCAGACCTACCGCTTCCGCGCGCACTCGATGTTCGACCCCGAGCTCTACCGCGACAAGGCCGAGGTGGAGCAGTGGAAGAGCCGCGGCCCCATCCACACCTTCACGGCGCGCCTGAAGGCGCAGGGCCACTTGACCGAGGAGCGCTTCCTCGAGCTCGACGCCCAGGTCGAGGCGGAAGTGGAACACGCAGTCGCGTTCGCGGAGGCGGGACCTGGGAACCGGTCGCAGACCTCACCAAGGACGTGTACGCGCCATGACCATCACCTACCGCGAAGCACTGAGGACGGGCCTGCGCGAGGCCCTGGCGCGCGACCAGCGCGTCTTCCTGATGGGCGAGGACGTGGGGCGCTACGGCGGCACCTACGCCATCAGCAAGGGACTGCTCGAGGAGTTCGGGCCGGAGCGCGTGCGCGATGCGCCGCTCTCGGAGCTCGGCTTCGTGGGCGCGGGCATCGGCGCGGCGCTGGGCGGGATGCGCCCCATCGTCGAGGTGATGACGGTCAACTTCAGCCTCCTGCCGCTGGACCAGATCGTGAACACCGCCGCGATCCTGCGGCACATGTCGGGCGGCCAGTTCAACGTGCCGCTGGTGATCCGCATGGCTACCGGTGCCGGCCGCCAGCTCGCCGCGCAACATTCGCACTCCTTCGAGGGCTGGTACGCGCACATCCCCGGCATCAAGATCGTGGCGCCGGCGACGATAGACGACGCCCACGGCATGCTCGGGGCGGCGCTGGAGGATCCCAATCCCGTCCTCGTCTTCGAGTACCCGGCGCTTTTCGAGACCACGGGCGAGCTGTCCTCGGAGGCGATCGACATCGTCCACGCGAAGGTGCGGCGGACGGGCACGCGCGTGACGCTCGTCGCCTATGGCGGCTGCGTGCCCAAGGCCCTGCAGGCAGCCGAAACGCTCGCCGGGGAAGGCATCAACGCCGAGGTGGTCGACCTGCGCGTGCTGCGGCCTCTCGACATGGACACGGTGCTCGCCTCGGTGCGCAAGACGCGGCGCGTGGTCGTGGTCGACGAGGGCTGGCGCAGCGGCAGCCTTTCCGCCGAGATCATGGCGCGCATCATGGAGCAGGGCTTCTACGATCTCGACGCGCCGGTGGCGCGCGTGTGCCGCGAGGAGGTGCCGATCCCGTATCCGAAGCATCTCGAGGAGGCGGCGCTGCCGCAGCCGGAGCGCATCGTGGCCGCCGCGAAGGGTCTCTTCGAATGATCGAGTTCAAGCTGCCGTCGCTCGGAGCCGACATGGACGAGGGCACCCTCCTGGAATGGAAGGTGAAGCCCGGCGACGCGGTGAAGAAGGGCGACGTCGTGGCCGTGGTGGACACGACCAAGGCCGCCGTGGAGGTGGAGACCTGGCAGGAGGGCGTGGTCGACACGCTGCTCATCGAGCCGGGTGCGAAGATTCCCGTCGGGACCGTGATCGCGCATTTCCTCGCGCCGGGCGAGAAGCCGGGCGCGAAGCCGGTGCCCGCGATCGCGCGGCCCGCGAAGGAAGCGGCACCGCTGCCCGCCCGTCCCCTGACCGCTCCTGCCGTTCCTGCGCCGACCGCAGCCTCCTGCCGTGCCGCCGACGCCAGCGACACGGCGGCCAGTGTCGCCCGCTGCGCGCAAACGGGCCCGCGAGCTCGGCATCGACCCGGACGCCATCCGGGCACCGGACCGCATGGCGCCGTGACGCTGGAAGACGTCGAGAAGGCGGCCAGCAGGGGGAGCAGCGCCGGCTGCGCCAGCGGCACCGGCCGTCGACCGCGTTGCCGAGATGCGCAAGGCGATCGCGGCCGCCATGAGCCGCTCCAAGCGCGAGATCCCGCACTACTACCTCGCCGAGACGATCCCGATGCAGCGCGCCCAGGACTGGCTCGCCGCGGCGAACGCGAGCCGGCCTCTTACCGGCCGCATCCTCATGGCCGCGGTGCAGCTGAAGGCGGTGGCGCTCGCGCTCGGCGCCTTCCCGGACCTGAACGGCACCTGGCGCGACGGCGTGTACCAACCCTCGGCCGCCGTGAACACGGGCGTGGCCATCTCGCTGCGCCAGGGCGGGCTCGTGGCGCCCGGGATCCACGACGTGCAGGACCTCGCCATGGACGAACTGATGGCGAAGCTCGCCGACCTCGTGAAGCGCGCGCGGGCGGGGAGCCTGCGCAGCTCCGAGTTCTCGGATCCCACGATCACCGTGAGCAACCTCGGCGACACCGGGGTGGAGTCGACCTTCCCGGTCATCTACCCGCCGCAGGTGGCCATCGTCGGGTTCGGACGGGTCGTGACACGGCCGTGGGTCGAAGGGAACAACCTCGTCGCACGGCCGGTGGTGGTGGCCACCGTTGCGGCGGACCACCGGGTGAGCGACGGCCACCGCGGCGCCGCCTTCCTCGTCGAACTCTCGCGCCGCCTCCAGGAACCGGAGAAGCTATGAACGCCATCGAACTGCGCCCGCTGGTCTTCGCGGAACTGAGGAAGATCGCACCCGAACTCGAGGAGGGCGACGTGGCGCCGGAGAAGCTCCTGCGCGACCAGGTCGACCTCGACTCGATGGACTGGCTCAACTTCCTGATCGCGGTGCACCAGCGCTTCGGGGTGGAAATCGCGGAGGCGGACTACGCCACGCTCGATACCCTGGACCGCATCTGCGAGCTGGTCGCCGCGCGAAATCCGCAGGCTTCTTGACCCCCGGCAAGACGCGATCCAGCCGCCGCGCTATGCTCAATTCGCGGGGCGATTCGGTTGCAGTGTCCCCGTGTGGCGGTGCAGGTGAGGCCGCTACGTTGTCCAGGTGCGTAGGAGGGTCTATGCGTACGCTGAAACCGTTGAGCCTGTTCGAGCCGGACTTCCCGACCATGTTCAAGGGCGGGTTGATGCCGATGTGGATGAACACGGAACCGGCAACGCCGGCGATCAAGGTCGATGTCGAGGAGAAGGATGACCGCTACCTGGTGAAGGCGGACGTGCCCGGTGTGGCCAAGGAGGACATCCACGTGGACGTGGATGGCAACATGGTGTCGATCACGGCGGAGGTTCGCCGCGAGAAGAAGGAAGAGAAGGAAGGCAAGGTGCTGCGCAGCGAGCGCTATTACGGCGCGATGAGCCGCGCCTTCACGCTGCCGGCCGAGGTCGATTTCGCCAAGGCCGAGGCGACGTATGCCGACGGGGTCCTGATGCTCACGCTCCCGAAGACCAAGGGAACGGCCACGCACAGGATCGAGATCCACTAGCGAGGCGGTCCGCCGCGTGTCCCTGGGGGCGCCGCGTGGCGCCCCTTTTTCATTCCTGCAGCAGGCCGAAGCGCAGCTTCACCGCGCGCGACCGGAAGACGAGCGCGCACAGTCCCGTGGCAAGCGCCACGGCGCCGAGGATGATCGCCAGGCGCGTCCACGGCATGCCCATGGAAACCCGCAGGGCGATGAGCGCTGCGGCGGTGCGGATCCACTCCAGCGCCCCGATCACGAGAGCGGCCTGCAGGACGCGCGCCGCCCAGGGTGCGCGGATGAAGACGAAAGGCAGCAGCGCCACCGTCATGCCGAAGGGCACCCACGACTGGCCGCGATAGAAATGGGCGGCGAGGACGGCGAGGGCGAGGACGACGGGCAGCAGGCGAAGGGCGTTCACGGGCGGCATTTTCGCACGGCGTGTACACTCGGCGGCGCTGCCCGGGTGGCGAAACTGGTAAACGCAGCGGACTTAAAATCCGCAGCCGCAAGGCTTGCCGGTTCGACTCCGGCCCCGGGCACCACGGTCCGCCCGCCGGCAAATGCGCGGGTCATTAGATCGGCATCAAGAAACACGGGTCGGGAAGGGGTAGCGTGGACAGTGTGGCGGCTTGCCCGCACGGGCAAGTGCGACACGGTAGTCCCAAGCCCATGCCTGCCGTCCTTCCGAGGTTTCCTGACGCAGCCGGAGTCGCCGCCGCGGCGATGGCCAGGCACCGGCACGATCCCCACGAGTTGCTGCAGGTGCTGCGCGAAGTCCAGGAGGAATGCGGCTGGATCGCGCCGGAGGCGATCGACTGCATCGAGGCACGCCTCAACCTGCCACGGACCAAGATCCTGAGCGTCGCGACGTTCTATTCGTTCCTCTCGATCTGGCCGCGCGGGCTCTACCGCATCCTCTTCAGCGACAACATCACCGACCGCATGCTGGGGAGCCTCCCGCTGCTCGATCGCCTGTGCCGCAACCTCTGGGTCGAGAAGGGCAAGGTTTCCGAGGACGGGCTGGTGAGCGTGGACACGACCTCGTGCACGGGCCTTTGCGACCAGGGGCCGGCGCTCCTCGTCAACGGCCGCGCGGTCTCGCGGCTCACCACGGCGCGCGTGGACGAAATGTGCGATCTCATCCGCGGCAAGGTGCCGCTGGCCGAGTGGCCGGCGGCGTACTTCCGCGGTCGAGGACAACATCCACCGCCGCGACGTGCTGCTCGGCACCCGGTGGGAGCCGGGAGAGGCGCTCACGGCCGCCATCAAGCGCGGACCGGCCGCGCTCGTCGACGAGATGAAGCTCTCGCGCCTGCGCGGGCGGGGCGGCGCGGGCTTTCCGGCCGGCATCAAGTGGCAGGCCTGCCGCGACGCGCCGGGCAAGGCGCGCTACGTGGTGTGCAACGCGGACGAGGGCGAGCCGGGCAACTTCAAGGACCGCGTGCTGCTCGCCACGATGGCCGACGCCGTCGTCGAGGGCATGACGCTGTGCGCACTGGCCACCGGCGCCTGGCGCGGCTTCATCTACCTGCGCGGCGAGTACCGCTTCCTGCTCGAGCACCTGGAAGAGGTGCTCGCGCGACGTCGCAACGCGGGCTGCTCGGCGAGTCCATCCTCGGCCGCGACGGGTTCGACTTCGACGTGCAGATCCACGTCGGGGCGGGCGCCTACGTGTGCGGCGAGGAATCCGCGCTCATCGAGTCGCTCGAGGGCAAGCGCGGCACGCCGCGCAACCGCCCGCCGTACCCGGTGACCAGCGGCTATCTCGGGCAGCCCACGGTGGTGAACAACGTCGAGACGCTGGCCGTCCTCCTGCCTCGTCGCCCTCAACGGCGGCGCATGGTTCGCGAACATCGGCACCGCGGAATCCGCCGGCACCAAGCTCCTCTGCGTCTCCGGGGACTGCGCGCGGCCCGGCATCTATGAATACCCGTTCGGGGTCGAGATCCGGCAGGGTGCTCGCGGACTGCGGCGCGACCGGCACGCAGGCGGTGCAAGTGAGCGGCCCGTCGGGCGCCTGCATCCCGGCGGCGGAGTTCGGCCGCCGCATCGGCTTCGAGGACCTGCCCACGGCCGGGGCCCTCATGGTGTTCGACGAAAGCCGCGACATGTTCGAGGTCGCGCGCAACTTCGTGCACTTCTTCGCGCACGAGAGCTGCGGCTTCTGCACGCCCTGCCGCGTCGGCACCTCGCTCCTGCAGAACATGATGGACAAGCTCGCCAACGGCCACGGTTCGCCCTACGACTTCGCGGAGATCGAGAAGATGAACCTCCTCCTGCAGTCGATGAGCCATTGCGGGCTGGGGCACTCCGCGTGCAACCCGGTGCTCACCACCATCGCCAAGTTCCGCCCGGCCTACCAGAAGCGCCTGGCGCACGAGGAATTCGAGCCCGCCTTCGATCTCGACCGCGCACTCTCGGCTGCACGGCAGATGACGGGCCGCGACGACCCCGCGGCGCACGTCATGCCGGAGAACGAGGAGGCGTGATGACGGCGAACGTGAAACTCGACGGGCGACCCACCTTCACGCTGGACGGACGCGTGATCGGCTTCGCCGAGGGCCAGACGATCCTGCAGGCGGCCATCGACGCCGGCGCCTACATTCCGCATCTCTGCTTCCATCCCGACTTCAAGCCGCACGGCTCCTGCAAGGTGTGCACGGTCAGGGTCGGCGGGCGCGAGGCCGCCTCGTGCACGACGCGCGCGACGGCGGGCGCGGTGGTGGAGAGCGACACCCCGGCGATCAACGCCGAGCGGCGCGCGCTGCTGCAGATGCTCTTCGTCGAGGGCAACCACTTCTGCCCGTCCTGCGAGAAGAGCGGCGACTGCAAGCTGCAGGCGACGGCCTACGACCTGGGCATGGTGTCGCCGCACTTCGACCACTTCTACCCGGACCGCCCGGTGGACGCCTCGCACCCGGACCTGCTGCTCGACTTCAACCGCTGCATCCTCTGCTCGCTGTGCGTGCGGGCGAGCCGCGACGTCGACGGCAAGAACGTCTTCGCGCTCTCGGGCAGGGGCATCCGCACGCGCTTGATCCTGAACTCGCGCAGCGGGCGCCTCGCGGACACCAACGTGACGGCCGCGGACAAGGCCGCGCACGTCTGCCCGGTGGGAGTCATCCTGCCCAAGCGCCGCGGCTTCGCCATTCCGCTGGGACAGCGTGTCTTCGACCTGAAGCCGATTTCCGCGCGGGCGGATGCGTCCGCCGAGATCGCCATCCGCCGAGGCCGGGGAGTGATGGCATGAACGCTCCCGCGCCCCGAAAGCTCAAGGTCGCCACGACGTCGCTGGCCGGCTGCTTCGGCTGCCACATGTCGATACTGGACCTGGACGAACGCCTCTTCGCGCTCCTGGAGAAGGTGGAGTTCGACCGCTCGCCGATCACGGACATCAAGGAGGTGGGCGACTGCGACGTCGGCATCATCGAGGGTGGCGTCTGCAACGCGGAGAACGTCGAGGTGCTGCGCGAGTTCCGCCGCCGCTGCAAGGTGCTCATCGCGCTGGGCGCGTGCGCCATCAACGGGGGGCTTCCGGCGCAGCGCAACACGCTGAGCCTGCCGCTCCTGCTGCAGGAGGTCTACCGCAGCGAGCCGGGAGCGGAGTACGGGATGATCCCGAACGACCCCGAGCTGCCGCTGCCGCTCAACAAGGTGCATCCGCTGCACGAAGTGGTGCGCATCGACTATTTCATTCCCGGCTGCCCGCCGTCGGCCGACGCCATCTGGGCGGTGCTCACCGGGCTGCTGGCCGGCGAGGAACACCCGCTCGGCCACGGCCTCATCCAATTCGACTGACCCCCACACCATGACCTACGGACTCGAGACCGCCGAACACCCCGAGCAGCTGCGCCGCGTCGCGATCGACCCGGTCTCGCGCGTCGAGGGGCACGGCAAGGTGACCATCCTCCTGGACGAGGACGACAAGGTGCGCCAGGTGCGCCTGCACGTGGTCGAGTTCCGCGGCTTCGAGCGCTTCATCCAGGGCCGTCCCTACTGGGAAGTGCCGGTGATGGTGCAGCGCCTGTGCGGCATCTGCCCGGTGAGCCATCATCTCGCGGCCTCGAAGGCCATGGACATGATCGTGGGCGCGCACCGCCTGACGCCCACGGCCGAGAAGGTGCGGCGGCTGATGCATTACGGCCAGATGCTGCAGTCGCACGCGCTGCACTTCTTCCACCTGTGCTCGCCCGACCTGCTGTTCGGGTTCGGGAGCGAGGCGGCGAAGCGCAACATCGTCGGCGTGGCCGCGGCCCACCCGGAAACGGCGCGCCGGGGCGTGCTCCTGCGCCGCTTCGGGCAGGAAGTGATCCGCGTCACGGCGGGCAAGCGCATCCACGGCACGGGGTCCATCCCCGGTGGGGTGAACAAGGCGGTCACCGTCGCGGAACGCGATGCGCTCCTCGCCGATGTCTACGACATCCTCTCCTGGTCGCGCGATGCGGTGCGCCTGGTGAAGGAGCTGCACGCACAGGACCCGGCGCTCTACAACAGCTTCGGCGTGTTCCGCTCGAACATGATGTCGCTGGTGGGGCCCGATGGCGGGCTCGACTTCTACGACGGGGCACTGCGCGCGCGCGATGACGCCGGGGGGCTCATCTTCGACCAGGTCGACTACCGCGAGTACGCCCGCTACATCCGCGAGGAAGTGAAGCCGTGGAGCTACATGAAGTTCCCGTTCCTCTCCGCACTGGGGGCCGAGAAGGGCTGGTACAAGGTGGGGCCGCTCGCGCGCGTGCAGAACTGCGACCACATCCCGACGCCGCTGGCCGACGCCGAGCGACGCGAGTTCGTGGATTACGCCGGGGGCGCCCCGATGCACGCGCCGCTCGCCTACCACTGGGCGCGCATGATCGAGATGCTGCACGCGGCCGAGACCATCAAGGACCTGCTGCACGACGACGACATCCTGGGCGACGACCTCGTGGTCTCCGGCGAGCACGCCCGCGAGGGCATCGGCGTGATCGAGGCGCCGCGCGGCACGCTCATCCACCACTATCGCGTCGACGACGACGACCTGGTGACGATGTGCAACCTCATCGTGTCGACCACGCACAACAACCAGGCCATGAACGAGGCGATCCGCCACGTGGCCAAGCGCTACCTGAGCGGCCACAAGCTCACGGAGGGGCTCCTGAACCACATCGAGGTGGCCATCCGCGCCTTCGACCCGTGCCTGTCCTGCGCCACGCACGCGTTGGGGCAGATGGCGCTGGAGGTCGCGCTGGTCGATGCGGGCGGAGCCGAACTCGACCGCCTCGCCCGCCATGGCGACGGCACGGTGAGCCGCCCCGCGCCATGAGCGCCCCGGTCGCGATCTTCGCCATCGGCAACCGCAGCCGCGGCGACGATGCCGCCGCGCCGCTGCTGCTGGAGCGGCTGCGATGCCTGGCTCGAAGGCGAGGGCATGGCCGCCGACTTCGATCTCTTCGAGGTCTACCAGCTGCAGCTGGAGAATGCCCTCGATCTCGAAGGCCGCAGCCTCGCCCTGTTCATCGATGCGGAAAGCGACGCGGCGGCGCCGGTTTCATTTGCGGCGGTTCCTCCGGCCTCGGCACTGGCCGGAATGTCGACGCATGCGCTGTCGCCCGGTGCGGTCCTCGGCGTCTACCGGCAGTTCAGCGGCGTCGAACCGCCGCCGGCTTTCGTCCTGGGGCTGCGTGGCGTGAACTTCGACCTGGGCGCGCCGGTGTCGACTTCCACCCGGGCGGCGATGGAGGAGGGGTGGGAGTGGCTGCGTGCCCTGTGCCGCTGTCCACGCGCGGGGGAATGGCAGACAATGGCGGCCTCCGCCTGCGTCGTGCAGGCCCAGCCCGCCTAGCCTCGTCCGTGTCCACCGCCTACCCGCACCTCCTCGCCCCCCTCGACCTCGGCTTCACCACCCTCGCCAATCGCGTCCTCATGGGCTCGATGCACACCGGCCTGGAGGACAAGTCGAAGCACTTCCCGCAACTGGCCGCCTACTTCGCCGAGCGCGCGCGCGGCGGCGTCGGGCTCATCGTCACGGGCGGATTCGCGCCCAACATCGAGGGCTGGCTCTCGCCGTTCGGCTCGATGCTCGCCTCGACATCGGCGGCGCGGGCGCACCGGCCCATCACGCAGGCCGTGCACGCCGAGGGCGGCAAGATCGCCCTGCAGATCCTGCACGGCGGACGCTATGGCTATTCGCCGCTGTGCGTGGCCCCGTCGCGGCTGAAGTCGCCGATCAGCCGCTTCACCCCGCGCGAGCTTTCGGCCGCCGGTGTCGAGCGCCAGATCAAGGCCTTCGTGCGCTGCGCGGGGCTGGCACGGGACGCGGGCTATGACGGCGTCGAGGTCATGGGGAGCGAGGGCTACTTCATCAACGAGTTCCTCGCGGCGCAGACCAACCGGCGCACCGACGAGTGGGGCGGCACCTACGAGAAGCGCATGCGCCTGCCGGTCGAGATCGTCTCGCGCATCCGCGAGAAGGTCGGGCGCGACTTCATCGTCATCTACCGCCTGTCGATGCTCGACCTCGTGCCCGGCGGCAGCACCTGGGACGAGGTGGTGCTGCTCGCGAAGGCGATCGAGCGCGCCGGCGCCACGATCATCAACACCGGCATCGGCTGGCACGAGGCCCGCGTGCCGACCATCGCCACCAGCGTGCCGCGCGCGGCCTTCGCCTGGGTCACGAAGAAGTTGAAGGGCGAAGTCTCGATCCCGCTGTGCACCACGAACCGCATCAACGATCCGGCGGTGGCCGAGCAGGTACTCGCCGACGGCTGCGCGGACATGGTGTCGATGGCCCGCCCGCTGCTGGCCGATGCCGAGTTCGTGAACAAGGCCGCCGGCGGCCGCGCCGACGAGATCAACACCTGCATCGCCTGCAACCAGGCCTGCCTCGACCACGTGTTCGAGGGGCGGATGGCGACCTGCCTCGTGAATCCGCGCGCCTGCAACGAGACCGAGCTCGTGATCGCGCCCGCGGCGGCGAGGAAGCGCGTGGCGGTGGTGGGCGCGGGACCGGCGGGACTCGCCTGCGCGACCACGCTTGCCGAACGCGGGCACGAGGTGGACCTCTTCGACGCGGCCGCCGAGATCGGTGGCCAGTTCAACATGGCCAAGCGCATTCCCGGGAAGGAGGAGTTCCACGAGACGATCCGCTATTTCCGCCGGCGCATCGAGGTGACCGGCGTGCGGCTGCACCTGTCGCGGCGCGTGACGGCCGAGGATCTCCGGGGCTACGACGAGGTGGTGATCGCCACGGGTGTCACGCCGCGCGATCCGAGGATTCCCGGCGGCGACGATCCGCGCGTGCTGTCCTACATCGACGTGCTGCGCAATGCCAGGCCGGTGGGCAAGCGCGTGGCGATCGTGGGGGCGGGCGGCATCGGCTTCGACGTGGCGGAGTTCCTCGTGCACGAGGGGCATTCGCCGTCGCTCGACATCGCGGCCTGGCGCAGGGAATGGGGCGTCGGCGATCCGGCGGAGGTGCGGGGCGGGGTGGAGGGCGTGAAGCCGCAGCCGGCGCCCGCGGCCCGGGAGGTCTACCTCCTGCAGCGCAAGAAGACCAAGCCGGGCGCGGGCCTCGGCAAGACCACCGGCTGGATCCACCGCGCCGCGCTCAAGATGAAGCGCGTCGAGATGCTGGCCGGGGTGAACTACGAGGGCGTGGTGGAGAAGGGCCTCGCGGTGAGCTTCGGCGAGAACCGCGAGAAGGCAACGGTGCTCGAGGTCGACACCATCGTGCTCTGCGCCGGGCAGGAGTCGCTGCGCGACCTCGAGGCGCCGCTCAAGGCTGCCGGCGCGTCGGTGCACGTCATCGGCGGTGCCGCCCTGGCCGGCGAGCTGGATGCCAAGCGCGCCATCGACGAAGGCACGCGCCTCGCGGCGCGTCTCTAGAGAATATGAACCCGGTTCGTGAACCGGGTACGCGAACCTGGTTCGTCAGGACATCGCGCGGGCCATGCGCTCCATGGCCTTCTGCAGGTTTTCCATCGACGTCGCGAAGGAGATGCGCAGGTAGCCCTCGGTGCCGAACGCGGAGCCCGGCACGGCGGCGACCGCTTCCGTGCTGCTCCATCAGGTAGTCGCAGAGCGCCACGTCCGTGGCGGCCTTGAGCTTGCCGGCCGCGGCCAGGCGCTGGATGGCCTCGCGGCAGTCCGGGAAGACGTAGAAGGCGCCCGCGGGAGGCAGGCACTTCACGCCGGGGATGCGGTTGAGCGCCTCGGCCACGAACTGTGCCGCGCTCCTTGAAGGCCTCGACCATCGGCCGATGCAGGACTGGTCGCCGTTCAGCGCCGCCTCGGCCGCGTACTGCGAGATCGACGTGGGGTTCGAGGTCGAGTGCGACTGCACGTTCTCCATCGCCTCGATGAGCTCCTGCGGGCCGCCGCAGTAGCCGATGCGCCAGCCGGTCATCGAATAGGCCTTGGAGACGCCGTTCTCCACCACCGTGCGGTCGTAGAGGTCGGGGCAGGCGTTGAGGATGTTCACGAACTTCGAGCCGTCGAGCAGGATGTGCTCGTACATGTCGTCGCTCGCGATCACGATGCGCGGGTGCTTCCGCAGCACCTCGCCCAGCGCCTGCAGCTCCGTCCAGCGGTGTACACGGCGCCGGACGGGTTCGAGGGGCTGTTGATGAAGATGAGGCGCGTGGCTTCGGCGTGATCGCCGCTCTCCAGCTGCGCCGGCGGTGATCTTGAAGCCCTGCTCGATGCCGGCCTGGACGAACACGGGCTTGCCGTCGGCCATCATCGCCATGTCCGGGTAGCGACACCCAGTACGGCGCCGGGATGATCACCTCGTCGCCGGGGTTGAGCAGCGCCAGGCACAGGTTGAAGGAGGTCTGCTTGCCGCCGCAGGAGACGAGGATCTGCTTCTCGGTGTAGTCGAGGCCGTTTTCGCGCTTGAACTTGGCGATGATCGCCTTCTTGAGCGATGGCGGTGCCGCCGGCCGGCGTGTACTTGGTGTAGGCCCTTGTTCATGGCCGCGATGGCCGCATCCTTGATGAACTGCGGCGTGTCGAAGTCGGGCTCGCCCGCGCCCAGGCCGATGATGTCCTTGCCCTCGCTCTTCAATTTCGCGGCCTTGGCGGAGACGGCGAGCGTGGGGGAAGCCTTGATGGCGGCGAGGCGCTGGGCGACGAGGGACATGGAGTCTCCGGGGTGGGGCGTGGGCCGAGGATGGGAACCGCCATTTTACCGGAGCTATTGCAGCGCAGCATTGATAGAATGTGCGGTTCCGCACGCGCATCGCCTCCATGCCCGACGTCGTCACCTTTCCCGGCAGTCCCTTCCGCCTGCACCGCCCGTTCGCTGCCGGCCGGCGACCAGCCCGCCGCGATCGAAGCGCTGGTCGAGGGCCTGAACGACGGGCTGGCCTACCAGACGCTCCTGGGCGTCACCGGGTCGGGCAAGACCTACACGATGGCCAACGTGATCGCCCGCACCGGGCGCCCGGCGCTGGTGATCGCGCCCAACAAGACGCTGGCCGCGCAGCTCTACTCCGAGATGCGCGAGTTCTTTCCCGAGAACGCGGTCGAGTACTTCGTCTCCTACTACGACTACTACCAGCCCGAGGCGTACGTCCCGTCGCGCGACCTCTTCATCGAGAAGGACAGCTCGATCAACGAGCACATCGAGCAGCTGCGCCTGTCGGCCACCAAGAGCGTGCTGGAGCGCCCGGACACCGTGATCGTGGCCACCGTCTCCTGCATCTACGGCATCGGCGACCCGGAGGACTACCAGGAGATGCGCCTGATCCTGCGCGAGACGCGACCCCGTCCCGCAGCGCGACCTCCTGCGCCGGCTGGCCGGCATGCAGTACACGAGGAACGACATCGACTTCCGGCGCGGCACCTTCCGCGTGCGCGGCGACTCCATCGACATCTTCCCGGCCGAGCTCGGCGAGACGGCGCTGCGCGTCGCAGCTCTTCGACGACGAGATCGAGTCGCTCACGCTCTTCGACCCGCTCACCGGGCGCCTCGGACAGAAGGTGCCGCGCTTCACGCGTCTACGCCAAGAGCCACTACGTGACGCCGCGCGAGACGGTGCTCGATGCCATCGAGACGATCAAGGTGGAGCTGCGCGAGCGGCTCGACTACTTCCAGAAGGAGGGCAAGCTGCTGGAGCTGCAGCGCCTGCAGCAGCGCACGCACTTCGACCTCGAGATGATGAACGAGCTGGGCTTCTGCAAGGGCATCGAGAACTACTCGCGCCACCTCTCGGGCCGCGCGCCGGGCGAGCCGCCGCCGACCCTCATCGACTACCTGCCGTCGAACGCGCTCCTCGTCATCGACGAGAGCCACGTCACCATCCCGCAGGTGGGCGGCATGTACAACGGCGACCGCTCGCGCAAGGAGACGCTGGTCGCCTACGGTTTCCGCCTGCCGTCCGCGCTCGACAACCGGCCGCTCAAGTTCGAGGAGTTCGAGCGCCAGATGCGCCAGGCGATCTTCGTCTCGGCCACGCCCTCCGACTACGAGTCGACGCACGCCTCGCAGGTCGTCGAGCAGGTGGTGCGGCCGACCGGCCTCGTCGACCCGCAGGTGACCGTGCGCCCGGCCAGCACGCAGGTGGACGACCTGCTCTCGGAGGTGACCAGGCGCACGGCGGTGAACGAGCGGGTGCTGGTGACCACGCTCACCAAGCGCATGGCCGAGGACCTCACCGACTACCTGGCCGAGCACGGCGTGAAGGTGCGCTACCTGCACTCCGACATCGACACGGTGGAGCGGGTGGAGATCATCCGCGACCTGAGGAAGGGCCTCTTCGACGTGCTGGTCGGCATCAACCTGCTGCGCGAGGGACTCGACCTGCCGGAGGTGTCGCTGGTGGCGATCCTCGATGCCGACAAGGAAGGGTTCCTGCGCTCGGCGCGCTCGCTCATCCAGACCATCGGCCGCGCAGCGCGCCACATCAACGGCGCGCGCGATCCTCTATGCCGACCGGATGACCGACTCGATGGTGAAGGCCATCGGCGAGACCGAGCGCCGGCGTGCCAAGCAGGTGGCCTTCAACCTGGCCAACGGCATCGAGCCCGTCGGCATCTCCAAGCGCATCAAGGACATGATCGACGGCGTGTACGACGCCGACGAGGCCAAGGAGTCCAAGCGCCGTCGCCAAGGAGATGGCGGCCATCGAGTCGCTCGGCGAGAAGCAGCTCGACCAGCGCGTGCGGAAGCTCGAGAAGGAGATGCTGGAAGCGGCGCGCAACCTCGAGTTCGAGCGCGCCGCGCACCTGCGCGACGAGCTGCGCGTCGCGCGCGAGCGGCTGATGGAGGTGGGCGGTGGCTGATGCGAGGACGGGGGTGCTCTTCGTCTGCACCGGCAACATCTGCCGCTCGCCCACGGCGGAAGGCGTGTTCCGGGCGCAGGCGAGGGCGCGTGGCGTCCTCGACCGGCTCAGGATCGATTCCGCCGGGACGCACGACTACCATGTGGGGGAGGGGCCGGATCCGCGCACGATCGCGCATGCGGCGCGACGCGGCTACGACCTCGCGGACCTGCGCGCGCGACAGGTTGCCCGCCGCGACTTCGCCGATTTCGACTTCATCCTCGCCATGGACCAGAGCCACCTGCGCATCCTGAAGGCCATCGAGCCGGCGGGCGCGACCGCGAGCCTTGCTCTGTTCCTCGAGCATTCCGCGAACTGGCGCGGGCAGGACGTGCCGGATCCGTACTACGGCGGCGGCGGCGGGCTTCGAGGCGGTGCTCGACATGGTCGAGGAGGCCTCGGCACGCCTCCTCGAAGCCGTGATCGCTGCCGGGAAAGACTGAACAACACGAGGAGCACGACATGACCGCCAAGGACATCAGCCGGTTTCCGGTCCCGAAGCTCGCGGACCTGCCCGAGGACATCCAGGAACGCATCCGCCAGGTGCACGAGAAGGCGGGCTTCGTGCCCAACGTCTTCACGGTGCTGGCGCACCGGCCCGACGAGTTCCGCGCCTTCTTCGCCTATCACGACGCGCTCATGCTGCGCAAAGGCGGGCTCACGCAAGGCGGAGAAGGAGATGATCGTGGTGGCGACCTCGAGCGCCAACCAGTGCCTCTATTGCATCGTCGCGCACGGCGCCATCCTGCGCGTGTACGCGAAGAAGCCGCTCATCGCCGACCAGGTCGCCGGCAACTATCTCAAGGCCGACCTCACGCCGCGCGAGCGGGCCATCCTCGACTTCGCCATGAAGGTGGCGCTGGAGGCGCACCGGGTGGCGCAGGACGACTTCGCCCCGTTGCACGCGCACGGGCTGTCCGACGAGGACGTGTGGGACGTGGGAGCGATCGCCGCGTTCTTCGCGCTTTCCAACCGCATGGCCAACATGACCGCGATGCGGCCCAACGACGAGTTCTACGCGATGGGGCGCTGAAGCAGCGGCTACCAGCCGCCGGAACGCAGCCACTCCTCCAGCATCGGGATGCGGTCCACGCCCCAGAAGGGCTCGCCGTCCACGATGAAGTGCGGCGAGCCGAAGACGCCGGCCTTCATGGCGTTTTCCACCTCGCCCTTCATCCGCTCCTTGATCGCCTCGCCCTTGAGAGCCTCGGCGAGAGCGGCGGTATCGGCGCCGCACGCCCCGGCAAGCTCCAGCACCACGGCGGGGTCGGCGACATCGCGGCCCTCGGCGTAGTAGGCACGGAACACGCGGTGCGCGAAGTCATGCGCCTGCCCGGAGTCGCGGTCGGCGAGGAGGTAGAACGCCCGTGCGGCGACCTGCGTGCCGACCGGGAATTTCTCCGGCAGCCGGAAGGGCACCTTGTGCAGGCGTGCCATGCGCGCGAAGTCGTGCCGGGAATACTCGCCCTTGATCGGCAGGGCGATGAGCGGCGCCGTCCCGACCGCCTTGAAGATCGGCCCGAGCAGGATGGGATGCCAGTTGACGGTCCGGCCGTGCCGTGCGGCCACCGCGTCGATCAGCTCCGACGCGATGTAGCCGTACGGCGACGAGAAGTCGAACCAGAACTCGATCGGCGCGGACATCGCCGCTCTCAGGTCTGCGGTGCGCCCGCGTCGGTCGTCGCCGCGCCGGGCGCGGTCTCGACCAGTTGCAGCGGTTCGGCCGGCGCGGCCGTGGCGTTGGCCTGGCGGCGACGGCGAACCGGCCGGCGCTCGATCTCGTCCGCGAATGCCGGTTGCGGCGGGATGGCGGCGGTGACCGTCTCCACCAGTTGCAGCGGCTCGGCGGCAACGGCGGACTCCGACTCGTGGCGACGGCGACGCACGGGACGGTGCGCCTCCTCCTCGACGGGGGCGTGTTCGCTGAGGACCTTGTACGTGGCCGGGGGAGGCGCGAACGACGCGATGACCTGCGGCGTGTGCGGCAGCGGTGTCGCCTCTACCGGCAACTCCCGCGCCGCATGCGACTCGACAGCCACGGGCGGTGTCGCGACGGCGTTCGCGCTCGGCGTGTGGCACGGGCGTTTCATGCACGGCTGCCGGGGCTTCCGGTTGCCGCATCGCAGCCGGGGACTCCGATGGCCGCGCTGCTGCCGGGGCTTCCGGCTGGCGCTCGCTGGCGGTGTCCCGTGCAGCGGACATGCCTTCCTCCGCTTCCGATTCGGCGGGAAACTCGGCGCGCAAGTCGGCCATCGACTCCGGCGCGCGCTCACCGCGATCGCCACGACCGCGCCCGCGGCCACGACGACGACGACGACCGCTGTCGCCTTCGGCAGCCGCACCTTCCTCGCCCGGTGCCACCGGATGCGCCGTCAGCGCAGCCACGGGTTCGAGGACTCCGGCTGTCGGCACCTCCGCCTCGCGCGGGCCGCGTTGTTCACCACCCTGGGACTGACCACGACGGCGTCCTTCGCCGCGACCTTGACCTTCGCCGCGGGCCCGTGACTCGCCACCACGGCCTTCGCCGCGCGGCTGGCCTTCACTGCGCGGCTGGCCTTCGCTGCCCGGCTGACCTTCGCTGCGCGGTTGGCCTTCGCCGCCACGACCTTCGCCGCGGCCTTCGCCACGACGGCCTTCGCCGCCGCGACCTTCCCCGCGTCCTTCGCCACGGCGAGCTTCGCCGCCGCGGCCTTCACCGCCGCGTCCTTCGCCACGGCGAGCTTCGCCACCGCGACCTTCGCCGCCGCGACCTTCGCCACGGCCACCGCGCTTGCTATCGCCACGGCCGCCGCGCTTGTCTTCACGCTCCCTGCGGACGATGCCCTCGGCGGCCGGCCTCGCCTCGATCGCCGGCGCCGGAATGGCGACGGGCGACGTGTCGGGCTTGCGGAACCAGCCGAAAATGCGGTCGAGCAAGCCGCCGCGCGCCTCTTCGCGAACAATGGGCTGCAGGACGGGCGCCGCCTGAACCGCGACCGGCTCGTCGGCAGGCATGGTTGCCTGGGGTGCCGGCTGATCCGGCGTGATCCCCTTGACCAGGGGTTCGGGCCGCGCGGCCTTCTCGTCCTTCTCCTTCGCCGGCGCACCGCGGCCGGGGCGACGGTCTTCCTCCTCCTCTTCGGGGATGCCGACCATCTCGTAGCTGGGTACCTGCGCGTCGAGCAACGGCGAATCGTGGCGCAGGCGCTCGATGTGGTAGTTGGGTGTTTCGAGCGCGGCGTTCGGGATCAGGATCACGCCGACCTTGAAGCGCGCCTCGATCTTGATGATCTCGGAGCGCTTCTCGTTCAGGAGGTAGGTCGCCACGTCCACGGGGACCTGCACGTGCACGGCGGCGGTGCTTTCCTTCATCGCCTCCTCCTGCAGGATGCGCAGGACGTGCAGCGCCGTCGAGGCGGTGTCGCGGATGAAGCCCGTGCCATGGCAGCGCGGGCAGGCGGAGTGGGTCGTTTCCTCCAGCGAGGGCTGCAGGCGCTGGCGCGAGAGCTCGAGGAGCCCGAAGCGCGAGATCTTGCCGACCTGCACGCGGGCGCGGTCGTGGCGCAGCGCGTCGCGCAGGCGGTTCTCCACCTCGCGCTGGTTCTTGGCACTCTCCATGTCGATGAAGTCGATGACGATGAGCCCGCCCAGGTCGCGCAGGCGCAGCTGGCGCGCGATCTCGTCGGCCGCCTCGAGGTTGGTGTTGAAGGCGGTCTGCTCGATGTCGTGCCCGCGCGTGGCGCGGGCGGAGTTGACGTCGACGGAGACCAGCGCCTCGGTGTGGTCGATGACGATGGCCCCGCCCGAGGGCAGCGTCACGTCGCGGCGGTAGGCGCTCTCGATCTGGTGCTCGATCTGGAAGCGCGAGAAGAGCGGCACGTCGTCGCGGTAGAGCTTCACCTTGTTCACGTTGGCCGGCATCACCGTGCTCATGAACGCCATGGCCTGGTCGTGGATGTGCGGCGTGTCGACGAGGATCTCGCCGATGTCGGGCTGGAAGAGGTCGCGGATGGCGCGCACCACCAGGCTCGACTCGAGGTAGATGAGGCAGGGGCCCTTTTCGTCGTTGGCGGCGGTCTCGATCGCGCGCCAGAGCTGCAGGAGGTAGTTCAGGTCCCACTGCATCTCGTCCAGGTTGCGGCCGATGCCGGCGGTGCGGGCGATGAGGCTCATGCCGTCCGGGACTTGCAGCTGGTCCATCACCTCGCGCAGTTCGTTCCGGTCCTCGCCCTCGATGCGGCGCGACACGCCGCCGCCACGCGGGTTGTTCGGCATGAGGACGAGGTAGCGTCCGGCGAGCGAGATATAGGTGGTGAGGGCCGCGCCCTTGTTGCCGCGCTCGTCCTTGTCCACCTGGACGATCATCTCCTGGCCGACGCGCAGGTGCGTGGACATCTTCGCGCGGCCGAATTCGCCGCCGTCGTTGACCATGAACTGCTTGGCGATCTCCTTGAACGGCAGGAAGCCGTGGCGCTCGGCGCCGTAGTCGACGAACGCCGCCTCGAGCGAGGGCTCCACGCGGGTGATGACACCCTTGTAGATGTTGCTCTTGCGTTGTTCCTTGCCGGCCGATTCGATGTCGAGGTCAATGAGCTTCTGGCCGTCGACGATTGCAACCCGGAGTTCTTCCGACTGGGTTGCGTTGAAAAGCATTCGCTTCATCGTTTTTTTCTCCCGCGCTCGAAACACGGAAGAGGGCCCGTTCTGCGGGGCCCGGGGACGAGAGATATCAGGAATCGAGTCTTGACTGCATCAGGTGCGTGCGAGTGAAGGGGGCGATGTCGCTGAGGGGCTTTCGTCTGGCCTCCCGCCGGACTGCGGGGCGGAAAGCCGGGAAAAGGTGAGTGAAATCGAGCGCGTCAATTCGTTTACCATCGCTGCTTGGCATGGCCGGTGAGCGAAGTTAACCGGCTTCGGGAGCCTTTGTCCGGCTCCCCGTTGCGTTGACCTGTTTCTCGCGCACCTAGGCGCTGCCTTTCGAGCGAGTCCGCTCGCGAGGCTTTCAAATCAACGAGATATAGTATAGCGCCCATGATGGTCGAAGGCAAAGAAAGTGCCGCCCCCGAGCGCGCCGTACGTTATATCGAGGTGGACGAGGGGGGTGCCGGCCAGCGTGTGGACAACTTCCTCACCGGGCAGCTGAAGGGCGTACCCAAGAGCCACATCTACCGGATCCTGCGCAGCGGCGAGGTGCGGGTGAACTCCGGTCGCGTCGCCGCCTCGCACAAGCTGGCTCTCGGCGACCGCGTGCGCATACCGCCGATCCGCGTGGCCGAACGCGAGGCAGGCGATGCACCCGCCCCGGCCCTGGAACTACCGGTACTTTTCGAGGACGACCACATCCTCGCCGTGGACAAGCCGGCGGGACTGGCCGTGCACGGCGGCAGCGGCATCGCGCACGGGGCCATCGAAAGGCTGCGTGCCGGACGGCCGCACGCGAAGTTCCTCGAACTGGTGCATCGCCTGGACCGCGAGACCTCCGGCGTGCTGCTGCTCGCGAAGAAGCGTTCCGCCCTCACCGCCATGCACGAGGACCTGCGCGAACGCGGCATGGACAAGCGCTACCTGGTCGCGGTGGCCGGGCGCGTGCGCGACGAGAAGCGGCGCGTGCAGGTGGCGTTGCGCAAGTTCTCGACCGGCGAGGGCGAGCGTCGCGTGGCCGTGGACGAGCGCGAGGGGCAGGAGGCCGAGACCATCTTCCGGCGCCTCGCCCGCAGCGAGGAATTCAGCCTGCTCGAGGCCGAGCTCCTCACCGGCCGCACGCACCAGATCCGCGTGCACCTCGCGCACATCGGGCACCCGGTCCTGGGCGACGAGAAGTACGGCGACTTCGCGCTCAACAAGGCGCTGCGCAAGGGTGCCGCTCAAGCGCATGTTCCTGCACGCGGCCGAGATCTCCTTCGATCACCCGGCCACGGGCGCGCGAATGACGGTGCGCTCGCCGCTGCCCGCCGAGCTGGAGCGCTTTCGCCGCGCGGTTTTCGCCGGGGCGGAGGAGGCATGAGCCGCTACGAGCTCGTCATCTTCGACTGGGACGGCACGATCATGGACTCGACCGGCCTCATCGCGGCCTGCATCCAGGATACCTGCCGCGAGATGGGGCTCGACGTCCCCGATGTGCAGGCGGCGAAATGGGTGATCGGCCTGGGAGTCGCGCAGTCCATGGAACGCGTGGCACCGGGACTCGACCCGGAGCGCAGCCACGAGTTCGCCGATCGCTACCGCAGGCACTTCCTCGCCCGCGACCACGAGGCGCCCCTCTTTGCCGGCATGCCGGAACTGCTGGCCGAACTGCGCGGACGCGAGACGAGACTCGCGGTGGCTACGGGCAAGTCGCGGCGCGGGCTCGAGCGTGCGTTCGCCTCCTCGGGCCTCGGGCCGTACTTCGAGGCGACGCGCTGCGCCGACGAGGGCTTCCCGAAGCCGCATCCGGACATGGTGCTGCATCTCCTCGAGGCGACCGGCGTGGCGGCCGGGCGCGCCATCGTCATCGGGGACACCACGCACGACCTGGAACTCGCGGCGAATGCGGGCGTGGATGCGATAGCGGTCACCTACGGGGCGCACGACGAGAAACTGCTGCGGGAACGGGCGGCCCGCCATTACGCCGGGTCGGTGGAGGAGCTGCGACGATGGCTGGCGGAGCACGCCTGATCTGCGCGTCCGGCGCGCTCGTGGACGGCGGCAAGGGCGCGCGCTTCGACTGGGCGCCCGCCGGCGGCGCCGGGAAAGGGCTTCGCCGTTCGCTACGACGGCGGAGGTACGCGCCTACGTGAATCGCTGCCCGCATCTCGGCGTCGAACTCGACTGGCAGCCCGGGGAGTTCTTCGAGGAGTCTGGGCTATACTTCATCTGCTCCACGCACGGGGCGATTTTCGAGCCCGCGAGCGGCCTTTGCATCGCCGGTCCCTGCAAGGGCGCGAGTCTCCAGGCGATTGCCGTCCTGGAGCATGAAGGGCTGGTTTTCCTTGGCGAGGAGCGCCCGGCGGCCGTTCCCGCAGACTACCCCCGGAGCAATCCATGACCGATCCGACGCCCCCGAGCTGGGAGCGCGCCACTCTCGAACGAATCGCCCTGCGGGCCTTGGACGAGCAGCGCCGCGCGCGCCATTGGTCCACCCTGATCCGCCTGCTCTGGCTCACGCTCCTGTTCCTCATCGTGGCCGGCGCGCTCGGCTGGATCGGCGGCGCGGGCAAGGAACCGCTGCGCACCGGCAAGCACACCGCGCTCGTGGAACTGAAGGGCGTGATCGGCATGGAATCGCGCGCGAGCGCCGACAAGATGATCGCGGGGCTGAACGCCGCCTTCAAGGACAAGCACACCCAGGGCGTGGTGCTGCGCATCAACAGCCCTGGCGGCAGCCCCGTGCAGTCGGGAGCGATCAACGACGAAATCCGGCGCCTTCGCGCAAAGCACCCGGACATTCCGCTGCATGCCGTGGTGGAGGATCTCTGCGCCTCGGGAGGGTATTACGTCGCCGTGGCCGCCGAGCGCATCTACGTCGACAAGGCGAGCCTGGTGGGCTCCATCGGCGTGATCATGGGCGGGTTCGGGTTCACCGGCGCGATGGACAAGCTGGGCATCGACCGGCGCGCCTACACCGCCGGGGACAACAAGGACTTCCTCGATCCGTTCGCTCCCGAGAACCCGGCGCACAAGGAGCATGCGAACCGGATGCTCGGCGAGATCCACGAGCAGTTCATCAAGGTGGTGCGCGACGGTCGCGGCAAGCGCCTGAAGGAATCGCCCGAGATCTTCTCCGGCCTGGTCTGGACCGGGACAGCGCGCCGTGGAACTGGGGCTCGTCGACGGCTACGGCAGCGTCGAATCGGTGGCCCGCGACGTCTTCAAGGCGGAGGACGTGGTCGACTTCACGCCGGACGAGAACTACTTCGAGCGGCTCTCCAAGCGGCTGGGCGCCGGCGCAGCGGAGTCGGCGCTTCGCGCTCTGCTCGAAACGGCGGCGAGAAGCGCTACCACCCTTCGATAGGACGCGTTGTCGGCACTGTCGTGGGCAGCATGGTGGCGGAATGGACCGGCACGGCGAGCTGAATCGTCGCAGCACTTCGCCGGCACGTCCGTGAAAGTATGGACCGGTGCGGATTGTCTTTCGGGGTTTGATTTTTCCGAATTCAGAAAAATCAAACCCCGAAAGACAATCCATCTGTCCCTGTGCGGAACGGTCTCCGATACCGGGGTGCTAATTCCGGCTTCTTCTCCAGCAATGGTCACCGCGACGTAGCTGCCGGCCTGTTGCGAGGCCCCTGCTACTTGCGGGTGGGTGGCGCTGCGAGCAGGAGAAAGATGGCCGGGCGTTTCCCGGGCCCCTTGGCCGCCCGGCGCCATGCCGCAATGCTCTCCGAACGGATTTCCTCGCTCTCGGAAGTCAGGTCGACGGCAACTGCCAGCCGCGTGTCCGGGCGGCAGTGCCGCAGCAGGTCGGCCAGCAGCGCGTCATTGCGGTAGGGCGTCTCGATGAACACCTGCGTTTCGCTGGCGGCGGCGGAGCGCGTTTCGAGGTCCCGGATTGCCGTTGCCCGCTCGGGCCCCGGCACGGGCAGGTAACCCGCGAAGCGGAAGCGCTGCCCGTCGAGGCCCGAGGCCATCAGCGCAAGCAGGATCGACGACGGGCCGGGGAGCGGCACGACCCGCAGTCCTTCCGCATGCGCCGCGGCGACGAGCAGCGCGCCGGGGTCGGCGACCGCCGGAGCGCCCGCCTCGGACATGAGGCCGAGCGGACGGCCTTCGCGCAGCGGGGCGAGCAGGGCGGGGATGTCGGAAGCCCTGGTGTGCTCGTCGAGGATCGCGATTCCGAGCGAGGCAATGGGGCCGGGATGCCCGCAGGCGGCGAGGAACCTGCGCGCGGTGCGCGCGTTCTCGGCCACGAAATCGACGATGCCGCGGACCCGTTGCACGACCATGGGCGCCAGCACGTCCTCCGGCAACGTCCCTTCCGCGAGAGTCACCGGGATGAGGAAGAGCGCGGCGGGGGCCGTCACGGAACCGCGAGCCCTTCCTCGCGCAGCAGCGCCGCGAGGGCGATGAGGGGCAGTCCCACGAGCGCCGTGGGGTCGTCCCCGTGCAGGGAGGCGATGAGGGAGATGCCGAGGCCCTCCGACTTGGCGCTTCCCGCGCAGTCGTAGGCGGGCTCGCGGTCGAGGTAGCGCTCGATTTCCGCGTCCGTCAGGGCGCGGAACGTCACTTCCGTCGGCACGAGTCTTTCGTGCGCCCGGCCGTTGGCCAGGAGGCAGAGGCCCGTATGGAAGACCACGGCCTTGCCCCGCATCGCCTGCAACTGGCGGCGGGCATTGTCGCGATTGCCCGGCTTGCCGAGAGGCTGGCCCGCGAGTTCCGCAACCTGGTCGGAACCGATCACCCAGGCACCGGGGAAGCGCGCTTGCGCCGCCTCGGCCTTCAGCCGGGCGAGGCGCCGGGCGGTCTCGGCGCAGGATTCACCGGGGTGCGGGGACTCGTCGACGTCCGGGGACCACGATTCGAAGGGGATTCCGAGTCGCTGCAACAACTCGGCGCGATACCGGGACCCCGAGGCAAGAACGAGTAAAAAGTCTTTCAAAACAGTTTTCTATTGAAGATAGTTAATGTGAAGGCTATAATCCGGCGATCGTGAGCGAAACGCAATACATCATTCATCCGGACCAGCTGACCCTGAAGGGTACCGTGTTCGCGGGCGTCTTTCGCCCCGGCGATCTGGAAAACCTGGCGGAAGACCTGGCCACACCGGAAGGAGAGCTCGAATACCGCGTCGTGGCCCGCCTGGACAGTGTCCGGCGCAGGACGATCTCGTGTACAATCAACGGCTTCGTTTTTCTCACGTGCCAGTCGAGCGGCGAGGTTTTCCGGCACGGGATCGCGATCGACGACCGGCTGGTGCTGGTCGGCACCGAGGAGGAGCTTCCGGCCTTCGAGGTGGAGAGCGACACCGAGGACTACGTGGTCGCCGCGGAGCCGATCGACGTTCGCGACCTGGTGGAAGAGGCGGTGATCCTCGCGCTGCCGATGGTACCGAAGAAGCCCGGACTGGAGACCGCGCCGCAAGCGGACTCCAAGCCGGACAAGCCATCGCCGTTCGCGGCGCTGGCGGAACTCAAGCGGCGCAAATGAACCCGGCGGGCGCGGCGACGCGACCGCAAACAGTGATCCAAGGAGAACATCATGGCTGTCCAACAGAACAAGAAGTCGCCCTCGAAGCGTGGCATGCACCGCGCCCACGATTTCCTGGTGAGCCCGCCCACCGCGGTGGAGCCCACGACCGGCGAGACGCACCTGCGTCATCACATCTCGCCCTCCGGCGTGTACCGCGGCAAGAAGGTCATCAAGTCCAAGGACTGAGCAATTCCGGACCGGCCCGGGTCGTCCTCGCGCTGAACCGACGAACAGGACGCCCGCTGCGATGAAGACCGTCATCGCCGTCGATGCCATGGGGGGGGACCACGGCCCCGCCGTGACCATTCCCGCCTGCCTCGACTTCCTCGCCGCCCATGGCGAGGCCGAGCTTTTCCTGGTTGGCCTCGCCGATGCCCTTGCCGGCGCGCTTGCGCACCATGGCGCGGCGGACCACCCACGGATCACTGTCGTCCCCGCCACCGAAGTCGTCGGCATGGACGAGGACATCCGCACGGCCATCCGCACCAAGCGCCACTCCTCGATGCGCCTGGCGATCGACCTGGTCAAGGACGGGCGCGCGCAGGCCTGCGTGAGCGCGGGCAACACGGGCGCCCTCATGGGCACCGCCAAGTTCGTCCTGAAGACGCTGCCCGGCATCGACCGGCCCGCCATCTGCGGCGTCCTGCCGACGCGCAAGGGCGTGGTCTACGTGCTGGACCTCGGCGCGAATGCCGATTGCACGCCCGACCACCTGCTGCAGTTCGCCGTCATGGGCGCCACCCTCGTGGAGGCCGTGGAGGAGCGCGCCCGCCCCACCGTGGGGCTGCTCAACATCGGCTCCGAGGAGATCAAGGGCAACGAAGTGGTGAAGAAGGCCGGCGAGCTCCTCAAGGCGAGCACGCTCGCGTTCTACGGCAACGTCGAGGGCAACGACATCTACAACGGCACGACCGACGTGGTCGTCTGCGACGGCTTCGTGGGCAACGTGGCCCTGAAGACTTCCGAGGGACTCGCCCGGATGATGGGCAACTTCCTGAAGGAGGAGTACGAGCGCGGCCTGTATTCCAAGTTTGCCGCGCTGGTCTCGCTGCCGGTGATCAAGGCCTTCCGGCGCCGCCTCGACCACCGGCGCTACAACGGCGCCACGCTGCTCGGCCTGCGCGGGATCGTCGTGAAGAGCCACGGCTCGGCGGACCGCCTGGCATTCGCCACGGCGCTCGAACGGGCGGATTCCGAAGTGCGCCACGGCCTGAACGAGCGCATCGCCCGGGAGATCGGGCGCCTGCATGCGCTGGGCGTGCTTGCCGGCTCCAGCCGGCCGCCCGCCGCGGAAGCCGCCGCATGAGTTGCGCCACGCAGCCGGCAGGGCGCTGATGCGCTCGCGCATAGCCGGCACCGGAAGCGCCCTTCCGGAAAGGATACTCACCAACCGCGACCTGCAGTCGATGGTGGACACCACCGACGAATGGATCGTCTCGCGCACCGGCATCCGCGAGCGCCGCATCGCGGCGGAAGGGCAGACGACCAGCGACCTGGCGCTCGAGGCCTCCCGGCACGCGCTGGCAGCCGCCGGACTGCGCCCCGGCGACATCGACCTCATCATCCTGGCCACCTCGACGCCGGACATGGTGTTCCCGTCGAGCGCGTGCCTGCTGCAGAAGAAGCTGGGCATCCGCCATGGCGCCGCCTTCGACGTGCAGGCGGTGTGCACCGGGTTCGTCTATGCGCTCGCCACGGCCGACCAGTTCCTGCGTTCCGGCATGTTCAAGCGCGCGCTCGTGGTCGGCGCGGAGGTGTTCTCGCGCATCCTCGACTGGAAGGACCGCGGCACCTGCGTGCTCTTCGGCGATGGCGCCGGCGCGGTCGTGCTCGAGGCCTGCGAGGAGCCGGGCATCCTCTCCACGCACCTGCACTCCGACGGCGCCTACGCCGACATCCTCAATACGCCGGGCCACGTCGCCGGCGGCAAGGTCACGGGCGACCCCACGCTCAAGATGGACGGCGGCGCGGTCTTCAAGCTCGCCGTGCGCGTGCTCGAGGAGAGCGCGCACGAGGCGCTCGCGGCCAACGGCATGACGGTCGCCGATGTCGACTGGTTCGTCGCGCACCAGGCCAACGTGCGCATCATTTCCCATACCGCGAGGAAGCTGGGCATCCCGCCGGAGAAGTGCGTCGTGACGGTGGACGTGCATGCCAACACCTCCGCGGCTTCCATCCCGCTGGCGCTGGACGTCGCGGTGCGCGATGGCCGCGTCCAGCGCGGCGACATCGTGCTCCTGGAAGGCGTGGGCGGCGGTTTCACCTGGGGTTCCGTACTCATCCGGTGGTGAACGAAAAATGAAGATCGCAGTCGTGTTTCCCGGCCAGGGCTCGCAGTCGGTCGGCATGATGGGCGGATTTGCCGATACACCCATCGTCGAGCGGACCTTTCGCGAGGCCTCCGCGATCCTCGGCGAGGATCTCTGGGAGCTGGCTGCGAGTGGTCCTGCCGAGGCCCTCAACCGCACGGTGGTGACGCAACCCCTGATGCTCACGGCGGGGGTGGCCTGCTGGCGGGCCTGGCAGGAGCGCGACGGGCCGGTGCCGTCCTACTTCGCGGGCCACAGCCTGGGCGAGTACACCGCGCTGGTGGCCGCCGGAGCGATGACGTTCGAGGATGCGCTGCCGCTGGTCCGGTTGCGTGCGCAGGCGATGCAGGATGCCGTGCCGGAGGGCACGGGCGGCATCGCGGCGATCGTGGGCCTCGCCGACGACAGGATCGCCCAGGTCTGCGCCGAGGCGGCGCAGGGCGAGGTACTCGAGCCGGCCAACCTCAACTCCCCGGGCCAGATCGTCATTGCCGGTCATCGTGGAGCGGTCGAGCGCGGCATGGCCGCCGCCAAGGCGAGCGGCGCCAGGATCGTGAAGATGCTGCCGATGAGTGCGCCGTCGCATTGCAGCCTCATGCGCCCGGCCGCGGAGCGGCTGCGCGAAAGGCTGGCGGCGATCGCGATCGCTCCGCCCGCCGTCCCCGTGGTCCAGAATGCGGACGTAGCCTGCTACGCGGATCCGGCGCGCATCCGGCAGGCCTTGGTCGAGCAGCTCTACCGGCCCGTGCGCTGGGTCGAGACCATGCGCTACCTCGGGGCGCAGGGGGTGACGAGAATCGTCGAGTGCGCGCCGGGGAAGGTGCTCGCGGGACTCGTCAAGCGCTCGGTGGATGGCGTGGAAGCCGTCACCGTCACCGACACGGCGGCGCTCGCAGCCGCCACAACCAGGCTCTGAGGACACCATGCTGAACGGACAGGTCGCAGTGGTCACCGGGGCCTCGCGCGGTATCGGCGAGGCGATTGCCGTGGCGCTCGCACGGGCGGGCGCGCTCGTCGTCGGCACTTCCACCTCCGAAAAGGGGGCGGAGCGGGTCACGCGCGTGATCGCGGAAGCCGGCGGGCAGGGCGCCGGCCGCGTTCTCGACGTGCGCGATGGCGCCGGCTGCACGGCCTTCGCCGAGCGCGTGGCCGCGGACTTCGGCCCGGTGGCGATCCTCGTGAACAACGCCGGCGTCACCCGCGACAACCTCCTGGCGCGCATGAAGGACGAGGAGTGGGACGAGATCCAGGCGACCAACCTGAAAAGCGTCTTCGTGCTGTCGCGCGCGGTGCTGCGCGCCATGATGAAGGCGCGCTACGGGCGGATCGTGAACATCACCTCCGTCGTGGGCTTCACCGGCAATGCGGGCCAGGCCAACTACGCGGCGGCGAAGGCCGGCATCGTCGGATTCTCGAAGTCGCTCGCCCGCGAGGTGGGCAGCCGCAACATCACCGTGAACTGCGTCGCCCCCGGGTTCATCGAGACCGACATGACGCGCGCGCTGGCGGAGGAACAGGTGAAGAAGCTGGTGGAGAACGTCCCGCTCGGCCGGCTCGGCCGTGCCGAGGACGTCGCGGCGGCCGTGAGTTTCCTGTGTTCTCCCGGTGCGGCCTACGTCACCGGGGCCACCCTGCACGTCAATGGCGGCATGTTCATGGACTAGAGTAGGGCGGCGGCCGCGCCCCCGTGTTAAAATGCAGCGCTTTTTCGCACTCAGCAAAGCCCAAAAAATCGTGGAGGATCGAGATGGAGAACATTGAAGCACGGGTCAAGAAAATCGTCGCCGAGCAGCTAGGCGTTGCCGAAGCCGACGTCAAGAACGAGTCCTCCTTCGTCGAAGACCTTGGCGCCGACTCCCTCGACAACGTCGAGCTGGTCATGGCCCTGGAAGAGGAATTCGAGTGCGAGATTCCCGACGAGGAAGCCGAGAAGATCACCAACGTCCAGCAGGCCATCGACTACGTGAAGTCCCACGCCAAGCAATAGGCGCCAGGGGCACGGCCCCGTACCACCGGGGGCCGCGCCGTCGGCCCCCGTTTCGCACCTGCCTTCCGCACATCCCACGAGCGACTCCATGAGCAAACGCCGCGTCGTCGTCACCGGCCTCGGGCTCGTATCCCCTGTCGGCATCGGCATCGCGACGGCCTGGGACAACCTCGTCCGCGGCATGAGCGGCGTCGGTCCGATCACGCGGTTCGACCCAGCCGCGATCGCGACCCGCATCGCCGCGGAAGTGAAGGGTTTCGACGCGACGCAGTGGATGACGCCCAAGGAGGCGCGGCGTTGCGACACCTTCATCCACTTCGGCATCGCGGCCACCAAGCTGGCGTTGGACGATGCCGGGCTCGCGATCGACGAGTCGAACGCCGAGCGCACCGGCGTGATCGTCGGCTCGGGCATCGGCGGGCTGCCGATGATCGAGGAAAACATCCTGGAGATGGGCGCCAAGGGGCCGCGGCGCATCTCGCCCTTCTTCGTGCCCGGCTCCATCATCAACATGGTCGCCGGCATCATCTCGATCCAGTGCGGAGCCAAGGGCCCGAACGTGTCGATGGTGTCGGCCTGCACGACGAGCTCGCACTGCATCGGCGAGGCCGGGCGCGTCATCGAGTACGGCGACGCCGAGATCATGATCGCCGGCGGCACCGAGGCGACGATCTGCCAGTCCGGGATGGGCGGCTTCTGCTCGATGAAGGCGCTCTCGGAAAGGAACGACGACCCCGCGCGGGCCTCGCGGCCGTTCGACCGCGACCGCGACGGCTTCGTGCTGGGCGAGGGCGCCGGCATCGTGATCCTCGAGGAGTACGAGCACGCGAGGAAGCGCGGGGCGCGCATCTACTGCGAGCTCGCCGGCATGGGCATGAGCGCGGACGCCAACCACATCACCGCTCCCGACATGGACGGCCCCCGCCGCGCCATGCTCGCGGCGCTGCGCAACGGCGGCATCAATCCGGACGAGGTCCAGTACCTCAATGCCCACGGCACCTCGACGCCGCTGGGCGACGCCAACGAGACGGCTGCGGTGAAGGCCGCCTTCGGGGACCATGCCCGCAGCCTCGCGGTCAACTCCACCAAGTCGATGATCGGCCACCTCCTGGGCGCGGCCGGCGGAGTCGAGGCGGTGATCACCGTGCTCGCGCTGCACCACCAGCTTTCCCCGCCCACCATCAACCTGGTCAATCCCGACCCGGCCTGCGATCTCGACTACGTGCCCAACGTGGCGCGCGAGATGAAGATCGATGTCGCGCTCTCCAACTCCTTCGGGTTCGGGGGCACGAACGGGACGCTCGCGTTCCGGCGCCTGCGCTAGGGAACGCCCGCAACCGGGGCGGCGCAGCATGGCCTCGTTCCTCGTGAATGGAATGCCGACGGCGTCGATCGACGCCGGCGACCGCGGCCTCCTGTATGGCGACGGCGTGTTCCGCACGCTCGCCGTGCGCTCCGGCCGCGCGCTCAACTGGCAACGCCATTACCGGCTGCTCGCGCGCGACTGCGCCACGATCGGCCTCGCCTGCCCGGCGCAGGATCTCCTCGCCGCGGAGGTTGTCCGGGTGGCGCCGGGCGACGCGACGGTCAAGATCATCGTCACGCGCGGCGCTTGCCGGGCGCGGCTATGGCTACGACGAAGGCGTCCCGTCCACGCGCATCGTGGCCGCCTATCCCCCGTTCGCGGACCGCGACGCCGCCCGCGACGGCGTGCGGGTGCGGCGTTGCACCCTGCGTCCTGGCCGAGCAACCGAGGCTGGCCGGCGTGAAGTCGCTCAATCGCCTCGAGAACGTCCTGGCGCGTGCGGAATGGCACGATCCCGGCATCCGCGAGGGGCTGCTGGCGGACGACGGCGGGCGGCTGGTCGAGGGCACGATGAGCAACGTCTTCCTCACGATCGGGCACACGGCTGGTCACGCCGGCGATCACTCGCTGCGGCGTGAGCGGGGCGCAGCGCGAGCGGATTCTCGACCTCGCGGGCGCCGAGGGCCTCGCCTGCGAGGTGCGCGACGTCGCCTTCGACGAGTTGCGCGGGGCAGGCGAGGTATTCCTCGCCAACAGCCTCATCGGCGTGTGGCCGGTTGTCGCCCTCGACGACTGGCGCTGGGCACCGGGCCCGGTCGCGCGGCGCATGCAGGAACGGATCGGGGACGAGGATGCGGCGGGCGTTTAGGCGCATCCTGGGATTGCTGTTCGCCGCCGGTTGCGCGGCGCTGGCCTGGGCGACCTGGTTCTGCCTGAACCCGCTCGAGCCGCCGCGCGTTCCCTTCGACTTCACGGTGAAGAGCGGCGCCAGCCTCAAGTCGGTGGCGCGCAATCTCGCCGACGAGGGCTTGCTGCCGGAGGCGCAGACCTTCTGGCTGCTCGGCCGCGTGCTCGGCAAGGCCGGTTCCGTGCAGGCCGGGACCTACCGCCTCGAACGGGCGCTGACGCCGCTCGAACTCCTCGACAAGCTCGCCTCCGGGGACGTGCTGCCCATCGAAATCGCCTTCGTCGAGGGCACGACGCTGCGCCAGTGGCTGGCGCAGATGCGGAGCCATCCCCATGTCCGCGCCACCCTCGACGGCGCCAGCGAGGCGGCCATCCGTGCTGCCGTCGGCGCAACCGAGCCGTCCCTGGAGGGGCTCTTCTTCCCGGACACCTACCGCTTTCTCGCGGGCACGACCGACGCGGAGATCCTCAAGCGCGCCTACGCCGCGATGGCGCAGGCGCCTCGCGCTGGCGTGGGAGACGCGCGCGCCCGACCTGCCGCTCGCCACGGCCTACGAGGCGCTGGTGCTCGCCTCCATCATCGAGAAGGAAACCGGCCAGGCCGGCGAGCGGCCGACCATCGCCTCGGTGTTCGTGAACCGGCTGCGCAAGGGAATGCGCCTGCAGACCGATCCGACCGTGATCTACGGCCTGGGCGCGCGCTTCGACGGCAACCTGCGCAGGCGCGACCTCGTCACGGACACGCCCTGGAACACCTATACGCGCGACGGCCTGCCGCCCACGCCGATCGCCATGCCGGGCGCGGCCTCGCTCGCGGCGGCCACGAACCCGGCGACGACCGACTTTCTCTACTTCGTCGGCCGCGGCGACGGCACCCACCAGTTTTCGCGTACGCTCGAGGAGCACAATCGCGCGGTGGCAAGATACCAGCTCGGAAGATCATGACGGCCGGCCGTTTCATCACCCTCGAAGGCATCGACGGGGCGGGAAAGTCCTCGCACCTGGAGTTTCTCGCCGGCGCGATCCGCGCGCGCGGGGTCGAGGTGGTGGTGACGCGGGAGCCCGGCGGCACGCCCCTCGGGGAAAAGCTGCGCAGCCTCGTCCTGCACGAGGCGATGGAGGAGACCACGGAGGCGCTGGTGATGTTCGCGGCGCGCCGCGAGCACCTCGTGCGCGTGATCGAGCCGGCGCTCGCGCGCGGCGCCTGGGTGCTGTCGGACCGCTTCAGCGACGCGACCTTCGCCTACCAGTGCGGCGGGCGCGGACTCGATCGCGAGGTCTTCCGCGCGCTCGAGGCGCTGGTGCACCCGGACCGCCAGCCGGATGCGACCTTTCTCTTCGACCTCGATCCCGTCGCCGCCCTCGAACGCCAGCGTGCGCAGAGCCGCTCGCCCGACCGGTTCGAGCGCGAGGCGCAGGAGTTCTTCCGCCGCGTGCGCGACGCCTATCTCGAGCGCGCAAGCGCGAGCGGCAAGCGCGTGCACGTGATCGATGCCTCCGGCACGCTGGACCAGGTGCGCGGGCTCCTGGCCGCCGCCTTCGCCGCGGCTTTCCCGTGAACGCGCTTCCCTGGCACCGCGAGGAGCTGGAGCGCCTGATGGGGCGCCGGGAACGGATGCCGCACGCGTTGCTGGTATCGGGGCGGGCCGGCATCGGCAAGGTGGAGTTCGCGCGCAGCCTCGCCCGCAGCCTCCTCTGCGAGTCGCCGATCGACCGCCTGGCCTGCGGGCAGTGCCCGTCCTGCCACTGGTTCGGGCAGGGCAACCATCCCGACTTCCGCGCGATCGTCCCGGAGGCCGCGGAAGAGAGCGACACCGAGCCGGTCGAAGGCGAGACCGCGAAGGAGGCGGGCAAGAAGAGCCTCGTGATCAAGATCGACCAGATCCGCGCCATCCGCGATTTCATCGCCCTGTCCACGCACCGCGCGGGATACCGGGTGCTCGTCCTCCATCCGGCCGAGTCCCTGCAGCCCGCCGCGGCCAATGCCCTCCTGAAGACGCTCGAGGAACCGCCGCCGGCCACCGTGATCGTGCTCGTGAGCGACCGGCCCGCGCGGCTCCTCGCCACCATCCGCAGCCGCTGCGAATCCGTCGTCCTGCGCGCACCGGCGCGCGACAAGGCGCTGGCGTGGCTCGCCACGCAGGAGGCCGTGGAGCCCGAGGGCGCCCTTGCCCTGGCTGGCGGCGCGCCGCTCCTCGCCATGGCGCTGGCGGCACCGGAGGAGAGCGACTGGCGCCGCAAGGTGGTGGCCGAACTCTCGCGACCGGACGGCGCGCATGTGCTTTCCTTCGCCACCGCAATCGACCGGGCGCTCCTGGAGCGCACGCTCTTCGTGATGCAGACCTGGGTGCACGACCTGGTGCGCCTGAAGTACGCCGGCGAGCCGCGGCACCACGTCGAGGCGGCGCCCGCGTTGCGCGCCAAGGCGAGGCGCGCGCCGCTGGTGCGCCTGCTGGAGCTGGACCGGGAGCTCCTCGAGGCGCGGCGCCTGGTCGCGCATCCGCTCAATGCACGGCTCGCGGCCGAGAACTTGCTGGCTGCCTACAATCGCGCCACACTTGGCTGAACCATGACCGATGCCGCGACAGATCCGGCGCCCAACGGGCCCGGAGTCCATTCCCTCGTGATCCGCACCCGGGGCGCGCTCTATGCCGCGTGGATCCCGCTGCTGCGCGGCGGCGGAATCTTCGTGCCGAGCACCCGCGAGCACCGGCTCGGCGAAGACGTGCTGATCCTCCTGTCGCTCCTCGACGAAGCCGCCCGCATCCCGATCCAGGGGCATGTCGCGTGGATCAATCCGGTCCATGCGGCCAGCAACCGCCCGCAGGGCTTCGGCGTCCAGCTGCAGGACAACGACACCTGCCGCGAGCTGCGCAAGAGGATCGAGACCGTGCTCGGCCCGGCCCTGCAGTCGACACGCCTGACGCACACGCTTTGAGGGCGCGGGCCCGCGGCCCGCTCGCGCCGGTAGAATGCGCGGCATGCTCGTCGACTCCCACTGCCATCTCGACTTTCCCGAACTTCGCGCCGAGCTCCCCGCGCTGCTCGCGCGCATGGCGGAGCAGGGAGTCACCCACGCGCTGACCATCTCCACCACGCTCGCGGGCTTTCCGGGCGTGCGCGAAGTGGCGCAGTCGCAGCCCAATCTCTGGTGCACGGCCGGCGTCCATCCCGACGAGCGGCGCGACGGGCGCGAGACGACGGTCGAGGAGCTCGTCGCCCTTGCCGACCATCCCAAGGTGGTGGCCATCGGCGAGACCGGGCTGGACTACTTCCGCGTCGAGGGCGACACGGAGTGGCAGCGCGAGCGCTTTCGCGTGCATATCCGCGCGGCCAGGGCTTGCGGCAAGCCGCTCGTGATCCACACGCGCGAGGCCGCCCCCGACACCCTGCGCATCCTGAAGGAGGAGGGCGCGGGCGAGGTCGGCGGCGTCATGCATTGCTTCACCGAGTCGCGCGAGGTGGCCGAAGGCGCCATGGCGATGGGGTTCCTCATCTCCTTCTCGGGCATCGTCACTTTCAAGAATGCGCAGGACCTGAAGGAGGTGGCGAGGCACGTACCGCTCGAGCGCATGCTGGTCGAGACCGACGCGCCCTACCTGGCGCCGGTTCCGCATCGCGGCAGGACGAACGAGCCCGCCTTCGTGCGCCACGTGGCCGAGGAGATCGCGCGCCTGAAGGGCGTCGGACTGGAGGCGGTGGCCGAGGCGACGACGCGCAACTTCTTCACGCTGTTCCGGCATGCGCAGCCCGCTCCCTGAGAGGGCGGCGGGACGGCGATGAGTGCCGCGAACCTGCTGCTCTACTGCCGGGCGGGGTTCGAGAAGGAATGCGCGCAGGAGATCATGGAGGAGGCCACGCGGGCTCGGCGTGGCGGGATTCGTGAAGGCGAAGCCGGACAGCGCCTACGCGATCTTCCATCCGCACGATGCCGCGGCGGGCTCCGCGCTCGCGACGAGCGTCGACCTCGCGGCGCTGGTGTTTCCGCGGCAGGTGGTGCGCACGGGTGAGTTGCTTGCCGGACTGCCGGTGGGCAATCGCGTCGCTCCGATCGTCACGGCGGTGCGCGAACTGGGCACGGCCTTTCGCGAGATGTTTCTCGAGACGCCCGACACCAACGAGGGAAAGTCGCTCGCCTCGCTCATCCGGCCGCTGGCGCCGCGCCTCGAGGAAGGGCTGGCGGAGGCGGGCGTGCGGGTCGCGCAGGCGCACGCGCGCGAGCGACTGCACGTGTTCTTCGTCGGCGGCACGGCATGCCACGTCGGCACCTCGACTTCCCGGGTCGAGCTCGCCCTGGCCGATGGGCATTCCCCGCCTGCACATGCCGCGCGCGGCACCCTCGCGCTCCACGCTCAAGCTGGCCGAGGCGCTCGCCTGCTTCCTCGGGGAAGAGGCGACCGCGAAGCGCCTGTGTCCCGGCATGACCGCCGTCGACCTGGGAGCCGCGCCCGGCGGATGGACGTGGCAGCTGGTTCGCCGCGGCCTGATGGTCACGGCGGTGGACAACGGGGCGATGGACGCGGCACTCCTGGACAGCGGGCAGGTGAAGCAGCGGCGCGAGGACGGATTTCGCTTCCGGCCCGCGCAACCGGTCGACTGGATGGTGTGCGACATGATCGAGAGCCCGTCCCGCGTGTGCACGCTGGCCGCGCGCTGGATCGCCGAAGGCTGGTGCCGCGAGACCATCTTCAACCTGAAGCTGCCGATGAAGAAGCGCTGGGAGGAGGTGCTGCGTGCGCGGACCATCATCGCCGAGGCGCTGCAGGGCGTGCCGCACCGCCTGCGCATGAAGCACCTCTATCACGATCGCGAGGAAGTCACCGTGTGGCTCGCGGCCGGCAGGCGCTGAATGCCCCGCCGGGGTGCGTGCTAGACTCGCCGCGACCCCGGACGCCACGAAGGAGCGCCTCCCGCCATGCAGCGCATCGTCATCTCCGAGAACATGGACGCGCCGGCGGTGGCTCTGCTGGCACGCGACTTCGACGTCGTCTACCGGCCTTCCCTGGTCGATGACGAGCAGGCGCTGGTCGCGGCGGTGGAGACCCGCCGACGCCTGGATCGTGCGCAATCGCACGCAGGTGCGCGGCGCGGCACTGGCGGCGGCCGTGCGGCTGCGGGTGGTCGGCCGGCTCGGCGTGGGCCTCGACAACATCGACCTGGAAGCCTGCGCCGCGCGCGGCATTGCGGTCATCCCCGCGACGGGGGCGAATGCGGAGACGGTGGCCGAATACGTGCTCGGCATGGCGATGATCCTCCTGCGCGGCGCCGCCTACCTCTCCACGTCCGCCGTGGCGGCCGGGCGCTGGCCGCGGCAGATGCTGGCCCAGGGCCGGGAAGTGGCGGGCAAGACGCTGGGGCTGGTGGGATTCGGCAGCATCGGCCGCGTGACGGCGCGCAAGGCGCAGGCGCTGGGAATCCGCGTCATCGCCTTCGACCCCGCGCTGGCCGCGGATTCGCCGGTGTGGCGGGAGACTGCGGTGGCGTCCTGCGGACTCGAGGAACTGCTCGGAAAGGCGGACATCGTCTCGCTGCACGTGCCGCTCGTGGAGTCGACGCGCGGGCTGCTCGACGCGCGGCGCCTGGGCCTCATGAAGGCAGGCGCGATCCTGGTCAATTCCGCCCGCGGCGGCATCGTCGACGAGGCGGCTCTCGCCGTCGCGCTGCGCGAGGGCCGGCTCGCGCGGGGCGGCGCTGGACGTGTTCGCCGAGGAACCGCTGCGCGGCGCAAGTGTCCTCGCCGATGCGCCGAACCTGATCCTCACCCCGCACATCGCGGGCGTCACGCTCGAGTCGAACGAGCGCGTGAGCAGCCTCGTGGCGGAGCGGGTCGCGGCGGCGCTGCGCGCCTAGTGCTTCCACACCTGCAGGATGTTGTTGTAGGCATCCGTCCACAGGCGCCAGCCGGGCTGCGGCGCGACGGGCTCGGTTGACGCGACGATCTCCGGGCGCAGGATGAGCGGCTTGTGGCGGGTGAGCAGGATCCAGTCGCTGGTCGTGGAGCCGTCGTCGCTGGTCTCGTGCACGAAGGCGTACTCGAGGCCGTGCCGTTCCGCGATCGCGAGGAGCACCGGCTTCAGGTCCAGGAAGCGATTGGAGACGTGGAAGGCGATCACGCCCTTGGGCTTCATGTGCCGCAGGTATGCGCCCACCGCCTCCAGCGTGATCAGGTGCACGGGGATCGAGTCCCCGGAGAAGGCATCCACGGCGAGCACGTCGAAGCCCTGGACCGGCTCGCGTTCCAGGTTCAGGCGCGCATCCCCCAGGACGATCTCGATCTTCGCCGGGCTGTCGCCGAGGTAGGTGAACTGTTCGCGGGCGATGCGCGGCATCGCCGGATTGATGTCGTAGAAGCGGTAGGTGTCGTCGGCATCGCCGTAGGTGGCAAGCGTTCCCGTGCCCAGGCCGATGACGCCCACCTTGATCGGCAGGCCCTCGTGGGCGAGGATCGCCTTGCCGATGCCCGAGGTCGTCTTGTAGTAGGTCGTCGCCGCGCGGCGGTACTTCTCGCCCAGCCACTGCTCGCCGTGCAGGATGGCGCCGTGCACCAGCGAGCGGTAGCGGGTATCCGGTTCGTTGTCGCGCGCCAGCGTCTCCTTGACGCGCAGCACGCCGTAGAAGTTGCGCTCCATCAGCACCGTGTCCTCGGTGAACTTGTCCACGCGCCAGGCCAGCGCCGCCGTCGTGAAGGCGCAGACGACCGCGAACATCGCGACGATGGGCTTGGGACGGTCGCGGTTCAGGTACAGGGCGAGCAGCGCCACCACGACGAGCGCGATCTCCAGCTCCAGGTAGCCCGGCAGGGTGAGCGGGGCCACGATGCCCACCAGCGCGCCGCCCACCACGCCGCCCAGCGACACGACGAGGTAGAAGAGCGTGAGGTGGCGCGGGCCGGGACGCATGCGCGCGAGCTCGCCGTGGCAGAACATGCAGACCACGTAGAGGCCGACGGCAAACACGCCCACCTGCCACACGAGCTCGAACTGCAGCCTCTTGTCGGCGAGGAACCACGCCATCACGCACAGGATCCACACCAGGAGGCCGAGGTAGGTGTCGCGCAGGTACCAGCGCGTGCCCTCGAAGCAGAGGATGAAGGAAAGCAGATAGATCGCGAGCGGGATCACCCACAGCAGGGGAATCGAGGAGATGTTCTGCGTGAGGTGGTTGGAGACCGCGAGCAGCATCACCGAGCCCATCGTCGCGAGTGCCAGCCAGACCACCAGGGTCGACGCGGAGGGCGCGGGCTCGGCCGCTTCCGCGGCCGAAGGCGTCGCCCTCTCGAGCGGGGCCAGCGTGCGGCTGCGCCACGCGAGCGTCGCGCAGGTGACGACGAAAAGGAAATAGGCGACCGACCACGCCCACGACTGCTGCGGGCTGGCGAGCCAGGGCTCGAACAGGAACGGGTAGCCCAGCAGCGCCAGCATGGAGGCGAAGTTGGAGAGGGCGAACAGCCGGTAGGGGCTGGAGCCCGGGAACTCGCGGGCGAACCAGGCCTGGATGAGCGGGCTCGTCGAGGAAAGCAGGAAGTAGGGCAGGCCGATGGTGGCAAAGAGCAGCAGCAGGATGCGCACGACCGGGTTCTCGTCGCCTGCCGGCTTCCAGAATTCCGCCGGGCACGATGGGCAGGAACGCGAGGCTCGCCACGAGAAGTCCGATGTGGATCCAGTTCTGCAGCGGGGAGCGCACCCGCGTCGTGACCCAGTGCGAGTAGGCGTAGCCGAGCAGGAGGACGAACTGGAAGAACACCATGCAGGTCGTCCAGACGATGGCCGCACCCCCGAACCACGGCAGGATCTGCTTGGCGAGGATGGGCTGGACGAGGAAGAGCAGGAACGCGCTCAGGAAGATCGTCGCGGCGTGAAGCGGCATCGGGGGAGTCTGCGTCTCGGTTGCGGCGGCGGAAGGCGGCGAATGTTAGCACGCCCCCGGAGGGGCTCCGGCCCGTTGCTATACTCGGCCGCCATGTTCGCCAACGCCGTCCGCGTAGCCCTGCTCATCGAAATGGCCGCCTGGGCGGTCCTCGGCCTGTGGGTGGCCGAGCGCAATGCGCTGGGGCGCCGGCGCGATCGTGGCGACGGTGATCGCGGGCATGGCGGGGATGCGCCTGGTCATCGTCGGCAACTCGCATGTCCTGTGCTGGTTCGGCCGATCCCCGCGCGAACCCGCGCAGCAACTCGGCGCGGGCGGCACGCTGGCCCTCTACTTGCGCGAGTGGCTCGCCGTGCTCGCGAACAACTTCGTGTGGCTTCCCTTCGAGCACCGGGTGCTGCGCGCGGATCCGCCGCTCGCCCCGGATGCGCGCATTCCCGTCATCGTCGTGCACGGCTACGTGTCCAACCGGGGAACGGTTTCCGCGCTCGTCCACGCCCTGGACGATGCCGGCGTCGGCCCCGTCTTCGTGCCCAGCCTGCCGCTCGTCTTCGCGCCCGTCGAGGAGTTCGCGGCGCATCTCGGGCGCGTTGTCGACGCGGTGACGGCCGCCACCCGGCAGCCCAAGGCGATACTGGTCTGCCACAGCATGGGCGGGCTGATGGCGCGCTGCCTCCTCGCGCAGCACGGCGCCGGGCGCGTGCAGGCGTTGATCACGCTCGGCAGCCCGCACCACGGCACCGCGCTCGCGCCGCTGGGCACCGGCGCGAATGCAAGGCAGATGCGTCGTGGCAGCGAGTTCCTGCGCGGCCTGGAACTCGCGGAGGGCGAAAGAGGGCCGGCGTGTCCGGTCACCTCGCTCTACACGGTGCACGACAATCTCGTGGCTCCGCAGGATTCGAGCCGGCTGCCCTGGGCGCGCAACGTCGCGTTCCACGGCGTCGGGCACCTGGCGATGCTGCAGGATCCGCGCCTGCACCGGGCGGTGCTCGATGCGCTGGCGGCCGCGGGCGCCAGCGTGCCCCGCCGCTAGAGGACCGCCAGGACTTCCTTGCCGTGGCTGGCCGTGTGCGGCTGGTCGATGACGTGCGCGATGCGTCCCTTCTCGTCGATGATGAAGGTCACGCGGTCGGTCATGCCGATGATGGCCTTCGCGGCGGAGAGCAGGCCACCGCCGCCGATGGTGCCGTAGGCACGGCCGACAATGCCGCCGGCGTCGGCGAGCAGCGGGAAATTGAGCCCGTGCCTGGCGGTGAACCTGCGGTGGGAGTCCGCATCCTGCGTGGAAACGCCGAGGATCGCCGCGCCCCTGGCCGCGATCTCGGCATTGTGGTCGCGCAGCGAGCACGCCTGCTGCGTGCACAGCGGCGTGTCGTCGCGGGGATAGAAGTACAGCACCAGCTTCCTGCCGCGGAAGTCCTTGAGCGCAACCTTCGAGCCATCGGTGGTGACCCCGGCGAAGTCGGGTGCGGGATCGCCGGGCTTGAGCGAGGTGGCCAGGAATCCTCCTACCAGTGGATGCCCTGGGTGATCTGGGCGAACGCGACCTGCTCCGGCGAGAGCTCGACGTCCTTCTTCGTGCCGTCCTTCCGGCCCTGCGCCGCCGTCGAATCGGGGAACATCCGGAATGCGGCGTTCAGGATGATCTGCGTGGCCTTGGGCGCGACGGCGTGCAGCAGCGCCCCGAAGACGCCCAGTCGCGTGGCGATGCGCACCGGCTTGTAGACGATGGCCTCCACCACCAGGTCGGCGGCCTGCTCGGGCGTGAGGGTCGGCACGTGGTTGTAGAGCTTCGTCGGCGCGATCATCGGGGTCTTCACCAGCGGCATGTTGATGGTGGTGAAGGTGATGTTGTTGTCGGCGAACTCGCTGGCGGCGCACCCGGTGAAGGAGTCGAGCGCCGCCTTGGAGGCGACATAGGCGGAGAAGCGCGGCGCCTGGGTGAGCACCCCGATCGAGGAGATGTTGATCACCTGGCCCCGGTTCTGCTTCATCATCGCCGGGAGGAATCCCATGATGAGGCGCAGGCTCCCGAAGTAGTTCAGCTGCATCGTGCGCTCGAAGTCGTGGAAGCGGTCGAACGAGGAGGCGATGCCGCGACGGATCGAGCGGCCGGCGTTGTTCACCAGGTAGTCGCAGCGGCCGAACTCCTTCAGGACCGTGGCGACCAGGCGGTCGCAGTCGGCGAGGTCGGCCAGGTCGCAGGAGATGAACCGGCCCTTGCCCCCGAGAGACTTGATCTTCGCCATGACCGGCGCCGCCTTCTCGGGGTCGCGGGCCACCACGACCACCTGTGCGCCGGCTTCCGCCATCTTGTAGGCCGTCGCCTCGCCGATGCCGGAGGTGCCGCCGGTGATGACGATGACCTTGTCCTTCACCTTGCCGGCCAGCGTGCGGTCGATGAAGAGGTCGGGGTCGAGGTGGCGTTCCCAGTAGTCCCACAGCCGCCAGGCGTAGTCCTCCAGCGGCGGCACGGCGATGCCCGAGCCCTTGAGGGCCTTGGCGCAGTCGCGATTGTCGAAGCGCGTGGGGTAGTTCACGAACTTGAACATGTCCTGGGGGATGCCGAGGTCGGCGAGGACCTGCTTCTGGATGCGGCGCACGGGTGCCAGCGACATCGCCGAATCGATCACGAAGTCCGGGATGAACCCGAACATCTTGGCGTTCAGGCGCATCGTCATCTGCGGCGCATGGGCCGCCTTGGCGAAGAGGTTCAGGATCTCGCCGATGCGGCGCGGCTCCGGGTCGGTCAGGTGGAAGCAGCCGCCGTCGAGCCCCTTCTTGTGGGCGATGTGGTCCATCGCGTCGACGACGAAGTCCACCGGCACGATGTTGATGCGCCCGCCTTCGATGCCCACGGTGGGCATCCACTGCGGCAGCGCCTTGCGCATCTTCTGGATGAGCTTGAAGAAGTAGTAGGGGCCGTCGATCTTGTCGATCTCGCCCGTCTTCGAGTGCCCGACCACGATGGCCGGGCGATAGACGCGCCACGGACGGCGGCACTCGTTGCGCACGATCGCCTCGGAATCGTGCTTGGTGCGGAAGTAGGGGTGGTCGAGCTCCTCGGCCTCGTCGAACATGTCCTCGCGGAAGACGCCGTCGTAGAGGCCGGCGGCGGCGATCGAGCTCACGTGGTGGAAGCAGCCGGCCTGCACGGCCTCGGCGAGCTGGACGGCATGGCGCGTGCCGTCGATGTTGGCCTTCTCCTGGCTGGCGGCGTCGGCCGACATGTCGTAGATCGCCGCCAGGTGAAAGACGTGCTTCACGCGGCCCTTCATCTTTGCCAGGTCGGCGGCGGCGATGCCGAGTTTCGGCTTCGCGAGGTCGCCGACGACCGCCACCACGCGCTTCTGCTCGCTTCCCCAGCGCGGCCGCAGGGCGTCCAGTTTCGCGACCGAGTTCTTGCGCACCAGCACGAAAATCGTGCCTTCGCGCCGGACCAGGCGATCGATGAGGAAGCGGCCGATGAAACCGGTGCCGCCGGTCACGAAATAGGACATGGACTCCTCCTGGGCAGGTGCCTGTATTTTGGGCGAATGATACACGCGCACCGGCTGCGACCGCCGCCCGGCCGACGGGTGACACATTTAGTGTGAGCCCTCTAATCCTTCGGCCTAGTCTTTCCACTGACACCGCAGGTGGAGCGCATTCCGCCAGGTGGCCGGCCCCGAAAGGGATGGCAATGGATCACAATCGATGACGAAAGGAACGCAAATGACACGCGCCACCAGAACCACCCGCACGACCCGCTCCCGCCGCGCCGGCGGGGTTACTCCGGCCAAGGCCATGAAGACCATCCAGGCCTCGGCACAAAGGGCCTATGAGGCAGGTGCGCAGGCGGCCGCAGGCATGCGCAAGTCGGCCGTGGGCGCATTCGATGCCCTCGTGAAGCAGGGCGCCGCCCTCGAGTCGCGCAGCCGCCGTGCCGCGCTGGCCAAGGCCGGGAAGGCCCGCGACGCAGCCTGCGCACGCGCCGGCGAAGCCCGGGACCGGACCGTCGAGGCGGTTACGCACCTCGAAAGAGTCTTCGAGCAGCGCGTTTCCAAGGCGATCTCGAAGCTCGGCGTCCCGACCGCCAAGGACGTGCGCGCGCTCTCGCGCCAGGTCGCCCAGTTGCAGACGAGCGTCGAGAAGCTGCATCGCTCGCGCGTACGCGCCGCCAGGGTAGGGCATGCCAAGCGCCCCGGCGACGGGAAAGTCCGCCGCGAAGCGCAGTGCGGGTCGCGGCGGAGTTCCAGTGCCGGCAAACGGCAGCGCTTCGGCTTGGCGCTTGCCGGGCGGAGGGCCGTTCGGCGTCATCTACGAGATCGGCGCGCTGATGGCGCTCCGGGAGTCCCTGGAAGGCATCGACTTCAACGACCTCGACGTCTACGTGGGCGTGAGCGCCGGGAGCTTCCTGGCCGCGGGGCTCGCGAACGGGATCCCGGTACCGGAGATCTACGGCATCTTCATCGAAGGCGAGGAAGTGGAAGGGGCGCTGACGCCGGAAGTGTTCATGCGTCCCGCCTTCCGTGAATACCTGCAGCGTGCGCGCACCGTGCCGCCGCTGCTCGCGCGCTCGCTCTGGCAGTACTTCACGCGGCCGTTCGGTCACGGTGCGCTCGAGTCCTTCGCGGCCATGGGGCGCGCGATTCCGACCGGCGTCTTCGACAACGACACCATCCACAGGTACCTGCACGCCGTCTTCACCCAGCCCGGCCGCAGCGATGACTTCCGCGAGCTGAAGCACCGGCTCTACCTCGTGGCCACGGACCTCGACACGGGCGAAAGCGTCAGCTTCGGTCGCCCGGGACAGGATCACGTCCCGATCTCGCAGGCCGTCCAGGCGAGTGCCGCGCTGCCGGGCCTCTTCCCGCCGGTGGAAATCGACGGGCGCTTCTTCGTCGACGGCGCCCTCAAGAAGACGCTGCACGCTTCCGAGGCCCTCGATGACGGGGCGAAGCTGGTGATCTGCGTGAACCCGATCGTCCCCTACGACGCGAGCCTCGCGGCGGAGAAGGGCACGGGGCGCCATCGCCGGCTTGTCGAGGGCGGGCTGCCCGTCGTGCTCTCGCAGACCTTCCGGGCGATCATCCACTCGCGCATGACGGTGGGCATTTCCAAGTACCGGGCGCAATACCGGGGCGCCGACGTGGTTCTTTTCGAGCCGGATGCGGACGACAGCGAGATCTTCTTCACCAACATCTTCGCCTACGCGACCCGGGCGAAGCTTTGCGAGCACGCCTACCAGCGCACGCGCCGCGACCTGTTGCGCCGGCACGCGGAGCTCGAGCCGGTGCTCGCACGTCACGGCATCCGGTTGCGCGTGGAGATTCTCAAGGACGAGAACCGGCGCATCGGGCTGCACCCGAAGCACCACGGCAGCCTCTATCCGGCCGTGGCGCGCCTTCCCGACATGGCCTCCGACCTGCGCGAAACGCTGGTCGAGCTGCGGCGCTGGCTGGCCGCAGAAGGATCGCGCCACGACGTGATAACCTCTCCGGCCATGGCGAAGCCTTCGGCCGGCGGCAATCCCATCGACGGCAATGCGGTGCGCACCCAGCGGACCCGGGAGCGCATCCTCGCCGTGAGCCTCGCCCTCTTCAACGACCGCGGCGAAGCGCATGTCACCACCGGCATGATCGCCGACGAGCTGAACATCAGCCCGGGCAACCTCTACTACCACTTCCGCAACAAGGACCAGATCGTCGAGCAGCTTTTCGAGCGCTTCGAGAAGCGGGTCTCGATCGGCCTGCCGGAATCCTCCCCCGGACCCGGGGCGATCGAGGACCTCTGGCTCTACCTGCACCTGATGTTCGAGGCGATCTGGGACTACCGCTTCCTGTACCGCAACCTGGACGACATCGTCGGCCGCAACCGCCGCCTGCGCGCGCACTTCAACCAGATCGTGGATGCGAAGCTCGCCGCGACGCAGGCCCTTTGCCGGGGACTCGTGGCCGGCGGCTTCATGAAGGCGAGCCCCGCCGAGATCCGCGCGCTGGCGGAAAACATCCTCGTGGTGGCCACCTACTGGCTCAATTTCCGGGCCGTGCGGGGCCGGCTGGACGGCGAGGACTCGCGCGTTCCCGGCAGCGGCGCCTTCCAGGTGATGGCCCTCGTTGCCCCGTACCTGGTCGGCGAGGCGCGCGGCCACCTCGAGCAGCTGGGCCGCGAATACATCGAGTGAAACTGCAAGGAGATGAAGATGGCCAAGGCCAAGTGGAGCCCCTTTCCCTATCCCGCCAAGGAGTTCACCTATGCCGGCGACGCGCTGAAGAAGGCCTGGGAGGAGTTGCACCGCGGCGACTGCGAGCCGTTCCCGAAGGACGCCGACGTGCAGGAAGCGTGGCGGGCGTATCACCGTGGCGACTTCGGCGAGGCCGTCGCCCTGGGCCTCGAAGCCGGCGGTGCAGGGATCACGGTGGCCAACAAGGCCCGCTCGATCTACGCCAATTCGCTGGAAAAGAAGGCGCCCGCGCAGGTGGCCCTGTTCGAGGAATCGATGGAGCAGGCCGAGGCGCAGGCACTGGCCGAGCCGAAGTGCGTCAACGCGCACTACCAGTACGCCTACGCGGCCGGTCGCTACAGCCAGCGCATTTCGGTCGCCAAGGCGCTGGCGCAGGGCCTCGGCGGACGCATACGCCATGCGCTGGAGGCCACCCTGAAGCTCGCCCCGAAGCACGCGGAGGCCCACATCGCCCTGGGCACCTTCCACGCGGAGGTGATCGACAAGGTCGGCGCTCTCGTGGGCGGCCTCACCTATGGCGCCCGCCGGGAGGCGGGGGAGGAGCACTTCCGCAAGGCGCTCAAGCTGACGCCCGGTTCCCCGATCGCGCACCTGGAGTTCGCCAACGGCATGGTGATGATGCACGGCAGGAAGGCGCTGGCCGATGCGGCGGCCCTTTACGCGAAGGCGGCGGCCCTGAAACCGCGCGATGCCATGGAGAAACTCGACGTCGAGGCGGCGAAGGCGGAACTCGAATGAGAGCATGTCGCGAGCGCAATGTTGCACGCCGGCGACGCGCTCGCACGAAAGCGCGTTTTCAGAGTGAAAATTCATTGACAAAGTGTTTTTGCCGTGTGCATTCTCTCGCCTGTCACGCCGATGCAGGCGAGATCAGCTGAACCACACGTCACCATAGATTGGAGGAATTCGAATGGCAGCGAAGAAAGCCAAGAAGCCCGCGGCGAAGAAGCCCGCGGCGAAGAAGCCCGCGGCGAAGAAGCCGGCGGCAAAGAAGGCCGTAGCGAAGAAGCCGGCGAAGAAGGCCGCCCCGAAGAAGCCCGCCGCCAAGCGCAAGCCCAATGCGGCGTTCATGAAGCCCCTCATGCCGAGCGCTGCGCTCGCTGCCGTGATCGGTTCCGCGGCCCAACCGCGTACGGAAGTCACCAGCAAGCTCTGGGCCTACATCAAGAAGAACAACCTGCAGGACAAGGTCAACCGTCGCAACATCAATGCCGACGACAAGCTGCGCGAGGTTTTCGGCGGCAAGAAGACGGTATCGATGTTCGAAATGACGAAACTCGTCTCCAAGCACCTCAAGTAAGCGCCGGGATTCGGGCAGTATCAGGGAGCGCCGGGGGCCGCAAGGCCGACCCGGCGCTTTTCCTTTCGGCGCCTGGCCGCCTAGAGATTGCGGAAACGCTTCGGAATGGGATTCGGCGCTGCGTCCGGCCTTCCTGGGCGCCTTGCCGCGTCGCCTGGCTGCGTGCCGGCTTCGCCGGCGCCGGCCGCGGCCGGCTGCGGCGGCCTCCACCTCGCCCTCCCACGGGACCATCAGCGTCATCCACATGAGCTTGTCGAATTCCTCGCGGAAACTGCGCGACGATGCGGTCCGGGTCGGGCACCAGGCCGGTGTCGGTGATGACGCCGAACTGGATGCGGCCGTTGTAGGAAAGGATGGACACGCCCATGCCGATGCCGCCGGACTGCGGCACCCAGAAATTGAGTTCCTCGATGCGCCGCCCGGCGAAATAGATCGGCTGCTGCGGGCCGGGAACGTTGGTCATCACCGCCGTCGCGTTCTGGGAGAGGAGCGCGGTGATCTGCTCCTGGAGGATCTTCGGCCCGTAGCCCACGGTGTGCAGCAGCCCCAGCACGATGAGGGGTTGGTAGGAGCCCTTGAGGGCCTGCATGTGCCGCCGGACCTCGTAGAGCCGCTCGAGCGGATGGTCGATGCCGATGGGAAGGTCGAGGAACACCAGCCCGAACTGGTTGCCCAGTTCCCGGCCACGCCCCGCCGGCCGCAGGTTCACCGGAACGATCGCGCGGATTCCGAGCCCGTCGACGGCTTCGCCCTTCCGTGCGAGGTAGTCGCGCAGCGCCCCGGCGGCCATCGACAGCAGGACGTCGTTGATGGAGCAGCCCAGGGCCTTGCCCATCACCTTCACTTCCTCGAGCGGGAACGGCTCTGCCCAGGCCACGCGCTTCCTCGTGCCCAGGGGCCCCTTGAAGCGCGTCGGCGAGTCGTTGCCCATCAGCGCCAGGCGGGCCAGTTCGCCGGCGAAGTCCATTCCCTTGCGGGTGGCGTCCTCCAGGGCTCCCTGCGCAAGCGCCGGATTCGCGGCCAGTTCCTTGCCCTGGTCGAGGAGGCTGCGCCCCATGCGCGTCGCGCCTTCGAGCGCGCCGGCGACGGGCCTCAAGATCTGCTCCCAGAATTCGGCCTCGCCGTGCGGGTCCGACTCGATCGGCGCGGCGGGCAGGGCGAGACTTTCCCTGGCGGACTTTTCAGTCATCGACAACATGACCTGCACCAGCGCGATGCCGTCGGCATAGCAGTGGTGGATGCGCATGACGAGAGCGCTGCCGCCGTCATAGTTGTCGACCAGGTGGTATTGCCAGAGCGGCTTGGAGAAATCCAGCGGGGTGGAGGCGAGGTCGCTCACGAATGCCTGCAGTTCCTCCTTGCCGGCCTTGCCGGGCAACGCCACCTGGTGGACGTGCGAGTCGATGTCGAAGTGCTCGTCATCCTCCCACCAGGCCCCTGTCGGGTCCTGCACCGCCTTCTGCCGGAAGCGCCGGAAGGCGAGGAAGCGTCTCTCCAGCGTGCGCTTCACCTGCTTCACGTCGACCCGGCCCTCGAACATCAGCACCCCGACGATCACCATGAGGTTGGTCGGGAGATCCATCCTCAGCCAGGCGGTGTCGACGCCGGATATGCGTTCTCTGCGCGCCTGGGACATGTCGGCGAGGCTCCTCGGCAAGGTTCTCGGTCACCACGTGCCGTTGCGGCGGGTGGCGGGTTCGGCTAACTTTAGCACCAACCCAATTCAGCCCTTGGTGCGAGGAGAAGAAGAATGGCCGACGTGAAGAAGCAGTTCGAGGCAGCAGCTGCCGCGGTGCTGAAGGCGAAGAAGGATCCCGGCAACGACCTGAAGCTCAAGCTCTACGCGCACTACAAGCAGGCCACCGAAGGCGATGTCGCAGGGGAGAAGCCGGGCTTCACCGACTTCGTGAACCGGGCCAAGTACGAGGCCTGGGCGAAACTCAAGGGCATGACGGCCGACGATGCCATGAAGGCCTACGTGAAGCTGGTCGAGCGCGTCACGCGGGACTGAATCCGGCGCCAAAAAAAGGCCCGCGAACTTCGCGGGCCTTGAACACCCTTCGGTCCCCGGCAGGCGCCGGGGCGCGGACAAGGATGAGGAGGAGCCGTTTGCGGGGAGGCTGCGCCTCCCCGCGCATCATTTGGCGCTGCGCTTCACCGACTTCTTCGCACGTGCCTTCTTCGCCGGAGCCTTGCGGGCGCGCTTCGGCGCGGCGCCGCCCATCAGGGCACGCACGCTGTCGTTCAGGTCGGCAACCTGCCGGGCGAGCTCATCGACGTCCTTGCTCGTGAGCACCCCGAGGCGGGTCAGGGACCGCGAAACGCGATCCTCGAAGACCTGTTCGAGCTTGTCCCACTTGCCCTGGGCGTTCGACATGGTCGTGTCGGCCTGCGTGCGGACCGTCTTCAACGCCTGGTCGGCTGCCTTCTCGCTCTTCGAGCGCAGCACCTTGCCCTGCTCGACCAGCAGGTCGAACAGCTTGTCGCCCTCGGTGCGGGCGCGCGCGAACGCGCCGAGCCCCGCCAGCCAGATCTTCTGCGCCGACTGGGTCACCGCCTGCCCGAGCTGGTTGTCGCCGAGTTTCCTGCCGGCCTTCGCGCCGGACTTCGTTTTCCTGGTTGCCATGGCACCCTCCGCGGATGTCGGCTTCCGCCCCCACGGGCGGTCCAGCCTTGACGATGATCGAGACGTCTAGGCGCAAGGATTAGAGCAATCACACTATTCTTCGCCGCCTCCGCCGTGCGGTAGACTAGTCTTGCCGACGCCGGAAGCCCGCACGCAAGGGAAATGGGATGCAGGCGGCGCGAGAAAAACCACACCCCGGCGACCAGGATCGCCGGGGGAACCCGGAGGAGTGAATGGAAAGACCCTGGCTCAAGTCCTACCCGCCCGGCGTGGCGCCGGAGATCGATCTCGGCGCGTACTCGAGCATCCGCGACATCCTCGAGAAGAGTTGCGCCCGCTATGCGGATCTTCCGGCCTTCCACTGCATGGGCCGGCCGATTTCGTACCGGGAGCTCGATCGGCTTTCCGTGGATTTCGGCAGCTGGCTGCAGAACGTGGCCGGTCTGGGCAAGGGCGCGCGGGTCGCCATCATGATGCCCAACCTGCTGCAGTACCCGGTGGCCATCTTCGGTGTGCTGCGGGCCGGGCTCATCGCCGTCAACTGCAACCCGCTGTACACGCCGCGCGAGCTGGAGCACCAGCTGAACGATTCCGGAGCGGAGGCCATCGTCATCCTCGAGAACTTCGCCAGGACCCTCGAGGAGGTCATCGGCCACACCAAGGTGAAGACCGTCGTCACCACGCAGGTCGGCGACATGCTCGGATTCCCGAAGTCGCTCATCGCGAACTTCGTGGTGAAGCGGGTGAAGAAGATGGTGCCGGCTTTCCATCTGCCTGGCGCCGTCGCCTTCGGGGACGCCGTTTCCGCCGGGAGCGACCACAGGCTGGCGCCGCCGCCCCTGGCCCAGGACGACATCGCCTTCCTGCAATACACCGGCGGAACGACGGGTGTGTCCAAGGGCGCGATGCTCACGCACGGCAACATCATCGCCAACCTGCAGCAGGTGTCCGCCTGGGTGAGCACCGGGCTCGAGGAAGGGCGCGAGACCGTGATCGGCGCGCTGCCGCTCTACCATATCTTCGCGCTGACCGCGTCGCTCGCCTTCATGAAGATGGGCGCCAAGAACGTGCTCATCCCCAATCCGCGCGACATGCCTGGCTTCGTGGCGGAACTGCGCAAGCACCGCTTCTCGGTGATCCCGGGGGTGAACACGCTGTTCAACGGACTGCTGAACACCCCGGGCTTCGCGCAGCTCGACTTCAGCCACCTCAAGGTCGCCCTCGGCGGCGGCATGGCGGTGCAGCGCGCCGTCGCGGAGCGGTGGAAGGAGGTGACCCGGTCGCCGTTGCTGGAGGCATACGGCCTCACCGAGACCTCGCCGGGCGCCTGCATCAACCCGCTGGTGCCGGACGCCACCTACAACGGCATGGCGGGACTGCCGCTGCCGTCCACCGTGGTGACGATCCGCGACGACGCCGGGAACATCCTGCCCATCGGCGACACGGGCGAGATCTGCATCGCCGGGCCGCAGGTGATGAAGGGCTACTGGAACCGGCCCGACGAGACGGCCAAGGTGATGTTCCCCGACGGCGCCTTCCGCACGGGCGACATCGGCCTGATGGACGCGGCCGGCTTCGTGAAGATCGTGGACCGCAAGAAGGACATGATCCTCGTCTCCGGCTTCAACGTTTATCCCAACGAGATCGAGGACGTGGTCGCCATGATGCCGGGCGTCCAGGAGGTCTGCGCCGTCGCCGCGGCCGACGACAAGTCGGGCGAGGCGGTGCGCATCGTCATCGTGCGCAAGGACCCCAACCTCACCCGGGAAGCCGTGCTCGAGCACTGCCGCAAGCAGCTGACCGGCTACAAGCTGCCCAAGATCGTCGAGTTCTGGAAGGAGCTGCCCAAGACCAACGTGGGCAAGATCCTGCGGCGCGAGGTCAAGAACTCGCCGGTGCAGGGCGCCTAGCGGCGGGCGCCAGGTCCGCGGCCAGTTCGGTGGCCATGCGCGCCGCGAATCCGTAGATGGAGAGCTGCGGGTTGGCGCCGATGCTGGTGGGGAAGAGCGAGCCGTCGTGCACGGAGAGGTTGGCCAGGTGATGGTGCCGGCCACGCTCGTCGACCACGGCGTGGCGGGCATCGGGGCCCATCGGGCATCCGCCCATCACGTGCGCGCTGACCACGCGCGCATGCAGCGCCCGCATCGGCAGGGCCGCCAGCGTTGACTTCGCCTCCGTCCAGCTCGCGAGCGGGCGGGCATCCTCGTGCAATGCCATGACCGTCTTCGCCCCGGCGGCGAACTGGATTTCCGCCATCGTCAGGTAGGCGCGGCGCATGGCGTCCCAGAGCACTTCGCCGATCGGGTAGTCGAGCTCCGGGCTGCCGTCGGCGCGCAGGACCACCCGGCCTCCGCTCGAGCCGGGATGGAAGCCGTCGCGCAGCAGCGCGATGACGACCTGCAGGTTCGCGAATTCCTGCATCCATCGCGAGTGGTCGTCGCCGAAGCCGGGCAGGGTGATCCCCGCGAGTATCGGGTGCAGCGGCGGCGCTTCCAGCTTGTATCCCACCGGTCCGTCGACCGGCACGGTGTCCAGGAAGTGGTCCGAATAGATCGTCTGCGGCGCGCCGGCATGGCCATTGACGGGAGAGGTCATCACCGCGGCCGAGACCACGGTCGGGTGCAGGAAGGTCCTGCGCCCGACAAGCGCCTGCGGGTCGGGCAGTGCGCTCCGCAGCAGTACCGCGGGGCTGCCGATCGCGCCGGCCGCGAGGACGAAGTGGCGCGCCGTCACGCTGATGCGCCAGCGGCCGGGCTCGGCCCCCGAGCCGGCCACGCCACGTACTTCGGCGGAGCCGATCCGGTCGCCGTTCGCGACGAGCCTCTCGACGCGCGCGCGATGGAGCAGGGTGGCGCCCCGGCCCAGCGCCTCGGGGATCGTCGTCACCAGCATCGACTGCTTGGCGTTGGTCGGGCAGCCCATGCCGCAGTAGCCGAGATTCCAGCAGCCCTTCACGTTGCGGCGAATGGCGGCGGCGGGAATGCCGAGCTTTTCGCAGCCGCGCCTGAGGATGTCGTTGTTCTCGTTGGGGGCGACCGGCCAGGGCGCGATCGAGAGCCGCGCCTCCATGCGCTCGAACCACGGTGTCGTCCCGGCCTCGTCGGCACGCTTCAGGCCGTGCGTTGCCCGCCAGTGCGCCAGCGTGGCCGGCGGCGTGCGGAAGCTCGACGTCCAGTTGACGGTGGTGGAGCCGCCGACGCTGCGTCCCTGCAGGATGGTGATCGCCTTGTCCCGGGTCTGCCGGCCGGCCGATTCCTGGTAGAGCTGCGGATAGGCCTCCCGTTCGCGCATGCGGAAGTCGCTCGAGGTGCGCAGCGGCCCTTCCTCGACGATCACCACCGCGAGCCCCGCCTGCGCGAGGATCTCCGCGGTCACTCCCCCGCCGGCGCCGCTGCCGACGATGACCACGTCGGCCTCGAGCGCCAGGTCGCGTTCGAGTGCCGCGGCGTCGATCACCTTCCAGCCCGCGGCGATGCCTTCGCGCACCGGATCGGCGATCATGCGGGCCTCGAGCCGACGAGCTTCGGCGGTCCGGGATAGCCGATGCGTTCCCAGGACGCGGGATTGCCGTACCAGGCCGCGACGATGAGTTGCGTGAGCGCCTGGTAGCCCGCGCGCAGGAGGCCGAAGCGGCTGGTGCGCCAGCGCTTCAGGAAGGCGGCGACTTCGTCCCCCGTGGCCTCGGCCCACGAGGAGCGCACGCCGGCCACGATGAAGCGGCCGGCGGCAAGCCCGAGCAGCGAGAAGAGCTGGGCGATCTCCTCCTGCACGGCCGGAGCAAGACCGGAGATGGCGCGGTCGAAGGCGGAAACGACGTCGCGAATCGCTTCGCGGCGCGCCGGCTCGGCCATGGGGAGCGATCCCTGGAGAACCGCCGGAACGAGCGCCGCGACGATCTTCGCGGAGCGTTCGTCGAGCCATTGGAACCCGGCTGCCGGCACCCGGCCGCGGCGCAAGGCGAACCAGCCAGCGCCGGCCAGGACGATGCCCGATGCAACGCCGACCTTGAGGAACTGCCGTCTCGTGAGCATGGCCTAGCGCAGCAGCAGGCGCACGAGGCTCTCGAAGCGCTTGCCGTAGGGGGCACGGAACAGCTTCAGGCCGTTCAGGTTCGACTGCCGGAACACGGCCTTGCGCTGCGAGAAGGTGGCGAAGCCTTCGCGCCCGTGGTACTGGCCCATGCCCGATGCGCCCACGCCGCCGAAGGGCAGCTCTTCCTGCGCGATGTGCAGGATCGTCTCGTTCACCGTCACGCCCCCGGAAACCGTCTGCCGCACGACCTGCTCGACCGCCTCGCTCTCGTGTCTCGAACACGTACAGCGCGAGCGGCCGCGGCCGCGCATTCACGAAGGCGATGGCCTCGTCGAGCGTGCGATAGGGCACCACCGGCAGGATGGGACCGAAAATCTCCTCGCGCATCACGGCCATCGAGTCGTCGACGCCGGTGAGGAGCGTGGGGGCGCGCTTGCCGGTTCCGGCGAGATTCTCGCCCGCGGGGTTGATCTCGAACTGGGTTGCCCCCTTGCCGAGGGCCTCGTCGAGAAGTTGCGCGAGGCGCGCGCGGTGCCGATCGTCGACGATGGCCGTGTAGTCGGGGTTGCCGGCCAGCGTGGGGTAGAGGGCGGCGACCGTGCGCTGCGCCGCCGCGATGAAGGCGGCCACCGATTCCTCCGGGACGAGCGCGTAGTCGGGGGCGATGCAGGTCTGTCCGGCATTGAGGCACTTGCCGTACATCACCCGGCTGGCTGCCTCCGCCACGGGAAAGCCGCGACCGACGATGGCGGGGGATTTCCCGCCCAGTTCCAGCGTCACTGGCGTCAGGTTGTCGGCGGCGGCATGCATCACCTGGCGCCCGACGCCGGTCGAGCCCGTGAACAGCAGGTGGTCGAAAGGCAGCCGGCAGAACTCGCGCGCCACTTCCGGGCCGCCGTTGACGATGGAAACCTCGCCCGCGGGAAAGTACCGCGCCACGAGACGCGCGAGGAGTTCGCCGGTGGCCGGCGTGGTCTCCGACATCTTCACCATGGCCCGGTTGCCGGCCGCGAGCGCGGGAACGAGCGGCCCGACGGCGAGGTACAGCGGATAGTTCCAGGGCACCACGATGCCGACCACGCCCAGCGGTTGCGCGACCACGCTGGATCGCCCGGGAAGGAACCACAGGCTGGTCGCCCGGCGCTCGGGTCGCATCCAGCCGCGCAGGTGCTTGCGGGCGTGCGCGACCGCCTCGAGGGAAGGGAATATCTCGAGCAGCCGCGTTTCGTGCGCGGAACGTCCGCCGAAATCCCTGGCAATGGCGTCGGCCCATTCCCCGGCATGATCGCGAACGAGGCGGTGCAGCGCGTCGAGGCGTGCCATTCGCGACTGCGCGTCGGGAAAGCGCTCGCGTTCGTAGGCCTGGCGATGGCCCGCGTACGCCAGTAGGAGAGGCGATTCGAGGGCTGTGGGTCTATGTTAAGAGGCAACGTTAAGAACGATCCAGTTAAGATATTGAAAGAAATAGAATACTGTATTTCTTGTCTGCGGTCTTGATCAAGATTCAAACGAGCGTTTCAATCACTCGTTAGAATAGCCGTGCGGCATTGGACAGGCAACCCGGAGAGCATGGGACCAACGACCACAACGGCACCGGAGTCATTGCGCCAGCATCTGCAGCGACTGCACGAGATGCGGGGGCGGGAGTCGCATGGCCATGCGCCGCCGCGGCTCGTCGAGGTAAAGGCCTGGCAGGCGGCACGGCTGGCACGCACGTATGCCGACCTCGATGCCGATCCGCGCTACGCCACGGCGACGGAGTTCTTCCTGGACGACCTTTACGGCGCGAAGGACTTCAGCGGGCGCGACGAGGCGATGCTGCGCATCTACCCGGTGATGGTGCGCACGTTGCCGGAAGCGGCCGTGGAAACGGCCGCCCTCGCCATCGAGGTGGACGCGCTTTCCGAGGAACTCGACCGGAGGGTGGCCGCCGTGCTCGAGGACGGGCCGATCACCGACGCCAGTTACGGACGCGCCTATCGCAAGGCCGGCACGCGTGCCGAGCGCATGCGCCAGATCGAGTTGATCGACGAGGTCGGCCGGCGCCTCGACGCGTTGGTGGCGAGGCCGTGGATCTTCGCGACGCTCAAGCTGATGCGCGGCCCGGCAAGGCTCGCCGGACTGCAGGACCTGCAGACGTTCCTCGAGCGCGGCTTCGCGGCATTTCGCCACATGGGCGGGGCGGATCACTTCCTCGCGACCATCGACGGTCGCGAGACGCAGATCCTCAACCGGCTTTTTTCCGGCCACCAGAGCCCGTTTTCGGGCTGACCGGCTTCCTGGCCGTGGCCTTGGCACCCGGCGCCGCGGGCGCGGGCGCGTGTTCGCTCTTCTTGCGGGAGAAGAGCGAATCAAGCTCTTCGTGGACGGCCTTCTCGATCGACCCGCGCATCATCTTGAGGAGAAAGCCCAGCGTGACCGTGAGATGCAGGTCCTTGTCCGTGAGGACGAGTGTTCCGGTCACGCCAGGGCGGTCGAAATGCAGGGTGTTGCCCGTCCATCCGCCGGACAGGCCGAATTTCTTCCCGAGGTCCGCGGCCATCTCGTCGGCCGCGTGGCGCGCGGCCTTCATGCCGAGATGATGGACGCGTTTCAGGTCGATATCGGCCATGGCCGACTCCTGCGCGAGGACCGCAGCCGGTCGCGGGTGGATCAGAGGTCGACCTTCAGGTTGGCCTGCTTGACCACCTTGCCCCAGGTCTCGATCTCGCTGCGGACGAACTTCGCGAATTCCGCGGGAGTCTGGCCGCCGGCGACGGCACCCTGTTGCTCCCAGATGCTCTTGATATCCGGCGCTGCAGCGCCTTCGACGACTTCCTGGTGCATGCTTGTCGACGACTTCCTTCGGCGTTCCCTTGAGGGCCCAGACCGCGTACCAGGTGGTCACCTTGATGCCCGGGGAAGCCGGCTTCGGTCAGCGTCGGTGCGTTCGGCACCACCGCCGAGCGCGTTTCCGACGTCACCGCCAGGGCGCGGAGTTTTCCGGCCTTGATCTGAGGCGCCGGAAGTGCCCATCCCGTCGAATGCCAGGTCGACCACGCCGCCGAGCAGGTCCTGCATCAGCGGGCCGGCTCCCCGGTACGGGACGTGCGTGAGGTCCACCCCGGCCTGCATCTTGAAGAGTTCGCCGATCAGGTGGTGCGAAGTGCCATTGCCGGCGGAGCCGAAGTTGAGCTTGCCCGGGTTGGCCTTGGCATAGGAGATCAGTTCCGGGATCGACTTGAAGTCGTGCTTCGGGTGCACCACCACGACGTTGGGAATGTAGGCGAGGACCGTGACCGGCTCGAAGTCCTTCTCGAGACCCGCGTACGGCAGCTTCGTGTACAGCGACTCGGCGATCGTGTGATGGATCGCGCCGACGAAGAAGGTGTAGCCGTCGGGAGCGGCCTTGGCAGCCACGCCCGCACCGACCGTACCGCCGGCCCCGCCAAGGTTCTCGATGAACACGGTCTGCCCGAGGGAAGCCGTCAGCTTGGCGGCGATAGGTCGCGCGAAGACATCGGTTCCGCCGCCCGCCGGAAACGGGTTGATCCACTTGATCGACTTGTTGGGCCACTGCGCGGATGCGGTTCCCGCGAAGGCGAGCACAAGGGCGGCGACGGCCGCCGCGAAGCGGTGGTACATGATGGTCTCTCCTCTCGTTGTCGGGGGCCGTTGGCGGCCCGTTCTTTCATCGGCTCGGCTGCTGCGCCGGCCATGGTGGACGCTACTCTATATCAGGCTCACGCCGCGCGGCGAACATCTCCCCGCAAAGCCTGGGGGCTTGCCAGGAAGTCCAGCGCAGCCTGGGCGCCCCCCTTCTTGTGCGGCACTGCGGCGATCTCGAGACCCATCTCCACGCCGGCCAGCGTGCCCATGAGCGTGAGATCGTTGAAATCCCCCAGGTGCCCGATGCGGAAGACCTTGCCCGCCAGCCGTCCCAGGCCCATGCCGAGCGACATGTCGAAGTGTTCGAGGATCGCGGCGCGAAGCTTGTCCGCATCGTGGCCCGCCGGCATCACCAGCGCGGTCAGGGAGGAACTGAATTCCTCGGGCACGGCGCAGAGCACCTCGAGTCCCCAGGCGGCCGCCGCGCGCCGGGTCGCCTCGGCGTGGCGGTCATGGCGCGCGAAGACGTTCGCCAGGCCTTCCTCCTCGAGCATCGCGATGGCTTCGCGCAGGCCGTAGAGCAGGTTGGTCGCCGGGGTGTAGGGAAAGAAGCCCTTTTCATTGGGCCCGAGCATCTCGCCCCAGTCCCAGTAGGAGCGCGGCAGCCGGGCCGAGTTCTGGGCGGCCAGGGCCTTGTCGGACAGCGCGTTGAAGGAAAGGCCGGGAGGCAGCATCAGCCCCTTCTGCGAGCCGCCCACGGTCACGTCCACTCCCCACTCGTCGTGCCGGTAGTCGATCGAGGCGAGGGAGGAAATGGTGTCGACGAGAAAGAGTGCTGGGTGCTTCGCGTCGTCGATCGCCTTGCGCACCAGCGGGACGCGCGTGATGGCGCCCGTGGAAGTCTCGTTGTGCACGACGCAGACGGCCTTGATGGCGTGCGCCTTGTCCGCGGCGAGACGGTCGTGGATGGCCGGTGCTTCCGCCCCGCGTCGCCAGTCTCCTGGGATCAGTTCGACCTCGAGGCCCAGCCGTCCGGCGAGCTTGCACCAGAGGGATGCGAACTGCCCGGACTCGTACATGAGGACCTTGTCCCCGGGCGACAGGACGTTCACGAGGGCCGCTTCCCAGGCGCCGGTGCCGGAGGCCGGGTAGATCACCACCGGGTGGCGAGTCTTGAATATCCGCTTCATGCCCGCCAGCACCTCGTGGCCCAGGGCCTGGAACTCGGGACCGCGATGGTCGATGGTGGGGCGGTCGATGGCGCGCAGGACGCGGTCCGGCACGTTGGTGGGGCCCGGAATCTGCAGGAAGTGGCGGCCGGCTGGCATGGGAAATCCTCCTCGAAACTCGCTTCGCCCTGCGCGCGTCATTGCGGCAGGCCGTCATTTTCCGACCATAATGCCGCAGGCCAGAAATTAGGGACAGTCCCTGATTTTGATGAAAGCACCCAAAAACAGGGACTGTCCCTAATTTTCGATGACCGCCACGCACCCGATTCGCTTCACCGCCGACCGCAGCGCCACGTCCCACCCCCTCGCCGAGCGCCTGCGCCGGGAAGTCGATGGCGATGTCCTCTTCGACCGTGCCAGCCGCGGGCGCTATGCGACAGACGCCTCCATCTACCAGATCGAACCCGTTGGCGTCGTGGTGCCGCGCACGATGGAAGCCGCCCTCACGGCGCTGAGCATCGCGGCCGAGGCCGGTGTACCGGTCCTGCCCCGGGGCGCCGGCACTTCCCAGTGCGGCCAGACCGTCGGCGCCGCGCTCGTGGTGGATGCCTCGAAGCACCTGCACCGGGTCGTTGAAGTCGATGCCGCCGCCCGGCGGGCCATCGTGGAGCCCGGGGTCGTCCTCGATGTCCTCAATGCACAGTTGCGCAAGGACGGCCTGTGGTTCCCCGTCGATGTCTCGACCGCTGCGCAGGCGACGATCGGCGGCATGACCGGCAACAACTCCTGCGGTTCGCGGTCGATCGCCTATGGCTACATGGTGCACCGCGTGGCCGCGATCGATGCCTGGCTCGCGGATGGAACGCGCGGGCGCTTCGGGCCGGTGGGGGAACTGGCGAACCCGGCGATTCGCGCGATCTCGGAAAGGGCGGCTGCCCTGTGGTCTCGGGAAAAGGACGAGATCGCGGCGCGCTTCCCGAAGGTGTCGCGCCGCGTGGCCGGCTACAACCTCGATTGCCTCGCGCCCGATGGCCAGAACCTGGCCAAGCTCCTGGTCGGCAGCGAAGGCACGCTGGCCTGGTTCGAGCGCATCACGCTCGATCTCGCGGAGCTCCCCGACGCACAAGGCCCTCGGGCGTGGCGCACTTTCCGCGTTTCTGGGACGCCATGGACGCCGCGCAGCACATCGTCAAGCTGGGGCCCTGCGCCGTCGAGCTGGTCGACCGGACGATGATCGAGCTCTCGCGCGCCATTCCGGCATTCGCGCCGACCATCAACGCCTACGTCCGCGGGGCACCGGACGCCATCCTCCTGGTCGAGTTCGCCGGGGCCGATCGCGAGGAGCAGGTGCGCGGCGTGAAGCGACTCGTCGAGCTGATGGGCGACCTCGGCTTCCCCGGCGGTGTGGTGGAACTGCTCGACCCGGCGCAGCAGAAGGAGCTGTGGGAAGTGCGCAAGGCCGGCCTCAACATCATGATGTCGATGAAGGGCGACGGGAAGCCCGTTTCCTTCATCGAGGATTGCGCCGTGCCCCTCGAGCACCTCGCCGAGTACACCGCGAAGCTCACCGACGTGTTCCGCAAGCACGGCACCGAGGGCACCTTCTACGCGCATGCGTCCGTCGGCTGCCTGCACGTGCGCCCCATCCTCAACATGAAGGGCGACGGGACGATCCGCATGCGCGCCATCGCGGAGGAGGCGGCCGACCTGGTGCGCCGCTACAAGGGCGCCTACTCGGGCGAGCACGGCGATGGGCTGGTGCGCTCGGAATGGATCGCGCCTTTCTTCGGCCCGCGCCTCACGGCGGCGCTCTCCGAAATCAAGGGCTGGTTCGACCCGAAGGGGCTCATGAACCCGGGGAAGATCGTCAATCCGTCCAGGGCGGACGACCGCTCGCTGCTGCGCTACAAGCCCGGCTACCGCGCCGAGGCGCCGGCGACCGTGCTCGACTGGAGCGCCTGGGGCGGGCTGCCGGGCGCGGTCGAGATGTGCAACAACAACGGCCATTGCCGCAAGTTCGACGCCGGCACGATGTGCCCGAGCTACCGCGCCACCCGGGACGAGACGCACCTCACGCGGGGACGCGCCAACACCTTGCGACTCGCGCTGTCGGGCCAGCTGGGCGCCGAGGGGTTCGCCTCCGCGGCGGTCCGCGAGGCCTTCGACCTGTGCGTGTCGTGCAAGGGCTGCCGCCGTGAATGTCCGACCGGGGTGGACATGGCGCGCATGAAGATCGAGTACCTGCACCACGATCGCGCCCGCAACGGCTACAGCGTGCGCGACCGCCTGGTGGGCATGCTGCCGGCATACGCCCCGTGGGCATCGCGGTTCGCGTCCCTCGTCAATGCCGCGCAACGCCTGCCGGGCACTTCGCATGTCGTGCGCGCGCTGGCCGGATTCGATGCGCGGCGCACCCTGCCGTCGTTCAGTCCGGCGGTCCTGGCTCGACGCACAGCCGGCCCACGTTCCCGACGGACGTCGCCAGGCGCTGCTCTTCGCCGACACCTTCAACAACTGGTTCGAGCCCGCCAACCTTGCCGCCGCGGGCCGGGTCATGGACGCGGCCGGCTTCGATGTCGTACCGCTGCGCGACGATTCCGCGCGACCTCTCTGCTGCGGAAGGACTTACCTGTCGGCGGGAATGGTCGATCGCGCCAAGGCGGAATCGCGGCGCATGATCGATGCGCTCGCCCCGTGGATCGAGCGGGGCATCGCCGATCGTGGGACTCGAGCCTTCGTGCCTGTACTCGCTGCACGACGAGTTCCTGGCGATGCATCCGGGGGACTCGCGCGCGAAGGCGCTGCCGGAACTGGCCATGACATTCGAGAGTTTCATCGCCAAGTCCATTCGAGCCGGGGCGCCGATTGCCTGGCGGCAGGGTGAGTCGGCGGACGTCCTGGTGCACGGCCACTGCCACCAGAAGGCGTTCGGCCACTTCGAGGACACGCTGGCGGCGCTGCGCGCCATCCCCGGCGCCAGGGTGCGCGCCGTCGAGTCGAGCTGCTGCGGCATGGCCGGCTCCTTCGGCTACGAGAGCGCGCATTACGACGTGTCGATGGCCATGGGCGAGGCATCCCTTTTCCCGGCCGTGCGCTCCGCAAGTCCGGCCACGGTCGTCGTCGCTGCGGGTACCAGTTGCCGCCACCAGATCGCGCATGGCGCGCTGCGCGATGCCGTGCACCCCGCCGTGGCCCTCGCCGCCGCGCTCGCGCCTTGAGCACCGCGGACTCACGAACCACGCTGCTGGGCGCGCTGCGCGAGGCGCTCGGATTCGAGGCGCATGGCGAAGCCGTCGCCAACCTGACGCTCGGCAAGGGCAGCCTGGATGGCCGGCCCGTGCGCGTGGCCCTGATCGAGAACCGGATCGCCAGCGGCTCCATCGGCAAGGCCGAGGTGGCCAAGCTCGCACCCCTGCTCGGCATCGTCGCGCGCGAGCGTTCGCCGCTCGTGCTTTACCTGGATTCCGCCGGGGCGCGCATCTCGGAAGGCCTCGATGCCCTCGGGGCATTCCGGCGTCTGTTCCGCGAAGCGCTGGCGGCACGCGTTTCCGGGGCTCCGATCGCCATCGCCCTCGGGCGCAATTGCTATGGCGGCGCCAGCATGCTGGCCCACGTCGCCGGAAGGCGGCTGTTCAGCCCGGAAACCCAGCTGGCGATGTCGGGGCCGGCAATTCTGGCGCAGGCGGCCGGAACCACCGTGCTGGACGAGATGTTCCGCGCCATCGCCGAGGCGGCGATCGGCGCCGCGGCGCGAGCCAAGGCCAGCGACGCAAACACCGTGTGGTCGCCGGAGGTGGATCTGGCCGCCTGGCTGCGCTCTGCGCTGGTTGACGACGCGCAGCCATGGACGGGCCTGCTTGCCCGTCACGAGGCGCTGCGGGCGCGACTCGGGAAAGGGCCCGCCACCCGCCAGCCGGAAACGGTCCGGCGCAAGGATCTCGAGCGGCTCTACCGCGATGGCTACCAGGCCGCCGAGTGCGACGGCATCATCACCGGCGAGTGCAACAGGCCAGGGTGGGCCGGCACCCATCCTCGGACTCGTCGGCAACGAGCCACGTCGGGGCGGAGCGGGCCTGGCGATTTGCGGACGCCGCGTGGCAACATGCCCGGAGCGCGCCGGCGCGACTGGAAGTGCTGCTGGATTGCGAGACGCACGCGGCGAAGTTCGACGACGAGAGAATCGTGCTCAGCGAATACATCGTGGACATGGGGGTGGCGCTGGCCGCCGTCGCCGCGCGCGGCACGCATGTCGCGCTGACCATCCTCGACCGCGCCGGCGGCGGGGTCTACGTGGCGCTGGCCGCTCCCGCCACGCGCGTGGCCACGGTGCATGGGGCCGATGTCCAGGTCCTGCCGGGTGCCGCGGTCGCGAGCATACTGGGAGCGAGCCGCGACGCGGTCGGCGACATCGACGAGTACCGGCGCGCCGGCGTTGCCGAGGACGAACACAAGCTCGGGCTCTTTCCCTGACCGATGAACGACAATCTCTACGCGCACTTCGAGTCCCGCTTTCCGGCGAACCGCTCGCGACCGCTCCTGATCCTCGAGGACGGACGTGAAATCTCCTACCAGGAAGCCGAGGAATCCTGCGCACGCTATGCCGGCTTCCTCACCGGGCTCGGACTGGTCCCCGGCGACCGCGTTGCCGTGCAGGTGGAGAAGTCGCCGGAAGCGCTGCTCCTGTACCTCGCCTGCCTGCGCGCGGGCCTCGTCTACCTGCCGCTCAACAGCGCCTACCAGCAGGGCGAGGTGGGCTATTTCCTCGAGAACGCCGAACCGGGCGTGGTAATCGCGCAGCCGCGTTCGCTGCCCTGGCTGGAGCCGATTGCGGCCGCGCGCGGCATCCGCCATGTCTACACGCTGGACGAGCACGGCGGCGGCACGTTCATCGCTGCCGCCCGCACGGCCGCGACAAGTTCGCAGACGGTGACGAGAAGTGCCGACGATCTCGCGGCGATCCTCTACACCTCGGGCACCACCGGGCGCTCCAAGGGCGCGATGATCACGCACCGCAACCTCGCCTCCAATGCGCGCGTCCTGCACGAGTACTGGAAGTTCGGACCCGACGACGTCCTCGTGCACATGCTTCCGCTCTTCCACGTGCACGGGCTGTTCGTCGCCTGCCACTGCGTGCTGATGAACGGCACCGCCATGCGCTTCCACGCCAGGTTCGACGCCCGCGGCGCCATCGCGGACTTCGGCCGCAGCGCCGTCTTCATGGGCGTGCCGACCTTCTACACGCGCCTGCTCGCCGAGGAAGGACTGACACGCGCGGCCTGCGCCGGGATGCGGCTCTTCGTTTCCGGGTCGGCGCCGCTTGCTCGCCGAAACGCATGCCGAGTTCGAGGCCCGCACCGGCCACCGCATCCTCGAGCGCTACGGCATGACGGAAACCGGGATGATCACGTCCAATCCATTCATCGGGGAGCGCCGGCCCGGCACGGTGGGATATCCCCTGCCCGGAACCAGCGTGCGCGTCGTCGGCGACGACGGCACGCCCTGCGCGGCGGGCGAGGTCGGCCACATCCAGGTGAAGGGCGACAACGTGCTGCCGGGCTACTGGCGCATGCCGGAGAAGAACAAGGAGGAGTACACGCCCGACGGCTATTTCCGCACCGGCGACGTCGGCTCCTTTTCCGCCGATGGCTACCTCTCCATCGTCGGGCGCTCGAAGGACCTCATCATCACCGGCGGCTACAACGTCTATCCCAAGGAGGTCGAGCTCGCGATCGACGAGATGCCGGCCGTGCTGGAGTCCGCGGTGATCGGCGTGCCGCACCGCGACTTCGGCGAGGCGGTAACGGCCATCGTCGTGCCGCGTGCCGGGCCAGCAGCCGCCGATGGAGGGCGAAGTCATCGCCTGGCTCAAGTCGCGGCTGGCGAACTTCAAGGTGCCGAAGCGGGTCTTCGTGGTGAACGAGCTGCCGCGGAACACCATGGGCAAGGTGCAGAAGAACATCCTCAGGGATCGCTACCGCTCCCCGCCGAGAGCTGACGATGCCGACGACGCGCGCCATCATCGACCGGCTGGTCGGGACCATCGCGGCGGCAACCCGCGGCAGGAGCGAGAGGCGGGCGCTGCGCCTGGCCAAGCTCCTGCGCACGCTGGTCACGGAACGGGGCGAGTCCTCGGGGGCGCTCATGGCGCGGCGGGCGCTGGCGCTGTACGCGGGACTCGACGCGGACGGCCGGCGACTCTTCTTCGACCTGCTCGCGCGCGACTTCTCGCCCAATCCCGACGAGGTGCTGGGTGCCGCCGAGGCCTACAGCCGCGATCCCTCGCCGGCGACCCTCGCGCGGCTGCAGCGGGCGGCCGAGCCGCCGCGCCAGGAAGTCTTCCGCCGCATGAACATGGCGCCCGACGGCACGGCGGCGCTGGTCGGGATGCGCAAGGTCCTGCACGACGAGCTGCCCGCGCATCCGCACCTGGCCAGCGTGGACGACGACCTTACGCATCTGTTCGGGTCCTGGTTCAACCGCGGCTTCCTCGAGCTGCGCCGCATCGACTGGGGAACGCCGGCCTCGGTTCTCGAGAAGCTCATCGCCTACGAGGCCGTGCACGAGATCCACGGCTTCACCGACCTCAAGCGCCGCCTCGAGCGCGATCGCCGCTGCTTCGCCTTCTTCCATCCGGCGCTTCCCGGCGAACCGCTGGTGTTCGTGGAGGTCGCCTTCGTCGACGAGCTGCCCGCGGCGGTGGCCCCGATCCTCTCCACCGACAGCGCCATCGGCGACCCGCGCAAGGCGCGCTGCGCCGTCTTCTATTCGATCACCAGCTGCCAGGCGGGACTCAAGGGCATCTCCTTCGGCAATTTCCTCATCAAGCAGGTGGCGCAGGACCTGCACGAGGAGCTGCCGAACCTGCGCCTGTTCGCCACCTTGTCCCCGCTGCCCGGCTTTCGCCCGTGGCTGCGGCGCCAGCCGGCGGACCTCGGCCTGGCCGCGTCACCGCCCGTGCACGCGATCGCCACGGCGGAGCCAGCGGCCCTTCCCGGCGAGGAGCTGCGCGAACCACTCCAGGCCCTGGCGGCCCGCTACCTCGTGCGGCAATGGGACGCGGGGCACGTGCTCGACCCGGTGGCGCGCTTCCACCTCGGCAACGGCGCGCGTCTCGACCGCATCAACTGGCACGCCGACACGTCGGCGCGGGGTCTGCGCCAGTCACTGGGGATGATGGTCAACTACGTCTACGCGCTCGACGAGGTGGAGCGCAATCACGAAAGCTACGTGAACAGGCACGTGGTGGCCTGTTCGTCCGCAGTCGAACGGATGTTGCGGCTGGCGGAAGGCGAGGGGCGTTGAAATGACCGGCGATCGTCCCCATTAGGGAAGCATGAGGGTATTCGATCTTGACCTGTGCGCACGGCCATGATTTCGAGGGATGGTTTGCCTCGACCGAGGAGTTCGACCGCCAGCAGGCGCACGGGATCATTTCCTGCCCACTTTGCGAAAACAGGTCCATCGCGAGGCTCCCGTCGGCGCCTTATGTGAACACCGGCGCGAGCGGTCCTGAAACCATGCCGGTGGCCGCGCAACCGCAGCCCGCCGACGAATGAACTCGCTACCGTGCTGGCGAAGCTCAAGGCTTACGTGGTGGCCAACACGGAGGACGTGGGAAGGCAATTCCCGGAAGTGGCGCGCCGCATCCATTACGGCGAAGAGTCGGCGCGCGGCATCCGCGGCCGGGTGACCACCCAGGAGGCCGTCGACTTGCAGGAGGAGGGCATCGAGGCCGTGGCGCTCCCGCCCGGCCTGGCCCCGGACGAACCCGTCCACTGAGAAGGCGCGAGCCGCGCCCGCGTTCAGAACGCCGACAGTCCCGTCTGCGCCCGCCCGAGGATGAGGGCATGCACGTCGTGCGTGCCTTCGTAGGTGTTGACCGCCTCGAGGTTCATGACGTGGCGGATCACGTGGTACTCGTCCGCTATCCCGTTGCCGCCGTGCATGTCGCGCGCCGTGCGGGCGATCTCGAGCGCCTTGCCGCAGGAGTTGCGCTTCACGAGCGAGACCATCTCGGGCGTGGCGAGCCCCTGGTCGAGCAGGTGCGCGACGCGCAGCACCGCCTGCAGCCCGATCGCGATCTCGGTCTGCATGTCGGCCAGCTTCTTCTGGATCAGCTGGTTGGAAGCCAGCGGGCGCCCGAACTGCTTGCGGTCCATCGTGTACTGGCGGGCCGCGTGCCAGCAGAATTCCGCCGCGCCGAGCGCGCCCCAGGATATGCCGAAGCGCGCCTTGTTGAGGCAGCCGAACGGGCCCTTGAGACCCTTCACGTTGGGCAGGTAGTTGTCGTCGGGGACGAACACGTCGTCCATGACGACTTCGCCGGTGATGGAGGCGCGCAGGCTGAACTTGCCCTCGATCTTCGGCGCGGAGAGTCCCTGCATGCCCTTCTCGAGGACGTAGCCGCGGATGTCGCCCGCATCGTCCTTGGCCCACACGACGAACAGGTCGGCGATCGGCGAGTTGGTGATCCACATCTTGGCGCCGCTCACGCGCCAGCCGCCGTCGACCTTGCGCGCGCGCGTGACCATGCTGCCGGGGTCGGAGCCATGGTCGGGCTCGGTCAGGCCGAAGCAGCCCACGAGTTCGCCCGTGGCAAGTCGCGGCAGCCACCGCTCACGTTGCGGCTCGGTGCCGTAGGCGTGGATCGGGTGCATGACGAGCGAAGACTGCACGCTCATCGTCGAACGGTAGCCGGAGTCGACCCGCTCGATCTCGCGCGCGATGAGGCCGTAGCAGACGTGGTTCACGCCGGCGCAGCCGTAGCCCTCGATGGTGGAGCCCAGGAATCCCAGCGCCCCCATCTCGTTGAGGATCGCGCGGTCGAAGCGCTCGTGGCGGTTGGCCTCGACGATGCGCGGCTTGAGCTTCTCCTCGCTGAAGGCGCGCGCGCTGTCGCGAACCATGCGCTCCTCCTCGGAAAGCTGGCCTTCGAGCAGGAAGGGGTCGTCCCACTGGAATACGGGCTTGGTCGGGCTGGGCATTTCGCGGCTCCTGAATTTGCAGCCATTCTAACGCCGACCCCCGGTAGAATCGGCGACCACGATCGAGTAACGAGCGGAACAACAAATGCCCACCTCATCCCGCCGGCTCAGCGCCGAAGACCTCTGGAAGTTCGCGCGTCCCGCGCAGCCCACCCTTTCGCCGGACGGCGCGCAGGTGTGCGTGTCCGTGACCACCTACGACATGGAGGAGAACAAGGGCCGCGACGAAGCTCTGGCTCCTTTCCACGTTCGGAGGCGAGCCCCGGCCGCTCACGGAGGCCGGAGAGAAGGACGGCGAGCCGCGCTGGTCGCCCGATGGCGCGCGCATCGCCTTCGTCGCCAAGCGCGAGAAGGACGAGGAGCCGCAGGTGTGGCTGATCGCGCCCGATGGCGGCGAGGCGCGGCGACTCACGCGCATGCCGACCGGCGTCTCCGGCATCAAGTGGTTTCCCGATTCGCGCCGCCTGGCATTCATCTCCTGGGTCTGGCCGGATGCCATCGGCTACAAGGCGCTCAACGAGCGCTACAAGCAGCACAAGGACGCCAAGGTCAAGGCGCACGTGGTCGAGCACGAGCAATACCGCTACTGGGACCATTGGCTGTCGGATGGGCGCGTGCCGAGGCTCTACGTGGTGGATGTCGACTCGGAGCGCATCACCGATCTCTTCGCCGGGACCCCCTACGAGCTGCCGCTTTGCGACCCGTCGGCCAGCCACTACGACATCGCGCCGGACGGCCGCGAGATCGCATTCACGTTCGACCCGGCCGAGGAGAAGCGCGCCGATCACGAGCACCACATCGTGGCGCTCGACCTGCGGGCCAAGAAGTTCCGCTTGCTCACCAAGGGTTCGCGCCTGGACCACTCGGGTCCCAGCTATTCGCCGGACGGGAAGTGGCTGGCGCTCCTCACCAGCAACAAGCGCCGCAGCCACATCGCCGAGGATCGCATCGCCCTCGTCGATCGCGCCTCAGGTCGCCTGAGGGGCCTGCCGGATGCGTGGGATCGCAGCGTCAATGCGCCCCTGGCCTGGGAACGCGACTCGTCGGCATTGCTGTTCACCGCCGAGGATCGGGCGCGCACCCATGCGTGGCGCTGGCGGCTGACCGCGCTGGCCCCGGAAGTGGCCGCGGTCGGCGGCACCGTCTCCGACCTCGTCGTCGGGAACGACGCCATAGCCTTCGTGCGCAATACCATGAGCACGCCCCCCGCGGTCTACTGCACCACGCCCGAGCGGGGAGAGAGGCGCATCGACCGCTTCAACGACGACGTCATGGCGGGCATCACCCTGGGAGAGGTGCGCGAGTTCGAGATCCGCGGCTGGAATGGCCACAAGGTGCAGATGTGGGCGATCTACCCGCCGAACTTCGACCCGAAGAAGAAATGGCCGCTGCTGCACAACATCCACGGCGGTCCGCACGGGATCTGGGGTGACAACTTCCACTTCCGCTGGAACAACCACGCGCTTGCGGCGCAGGGCTACGTGGTCGTGTGCGTGAACTACCACGGGTCGTCCTCGTTCGGGCAGCGCTTCGTCGAGTCCATCGACAAGGAGTTCGGCAAGCGCGAATACGCCGACGTCGAGGCCGGGACGGATTTCATGCTGCGCACGGGCCACATCGACCGTCGCCGCCTTTTCGCTGCGGGGGGCAGTTACGGCGGCTACATGGTGGCCTGGATGAACGGGCACACCGACCGCTACAAGGCCTACATCTGCCACGCCGGCTGCTTCGACTGGGTGGCGATGTATGCCGACGACGCGTGGTACTGGTTCCCGAAGGAACTCGGGGCCAACTACTGGGACGACGCAGCGAAGGTGGACAGCCAGAACCCGCGCGCCCGCGTCAAGCGGATGAAGACGCCGACGCTCGTCATGCACGGGCTCCTCGACTACCGGGTGCCGGACGCGCAGGGCCTTGCCTACTACAACACGCTGAAGGCGAAGGGCGTGCCCGCGCGCCTGGTCTTCTTCCCCGACGAGAACCACTGGATCCTCAAGCCGCAGAATTCGCGCCTCTGGTACCGCGAGTTCTTCGCCTGGCTCGAGCGCCACGACACGGCGAAAGTCCGCCGCCGCAAGTGATGGCGGGCTAGAGCCGGAAGAGGGCGACGGCGAGGATCGCGGCGACCAGCGCGGTGATGGCGGTGCGCAGGTCGACGAACCACGCCGGCAAGAGCCCGCGGCTCGCCATCCACTGGTCGGCTGCCCAGGCCGCGACGAAGAGTCCCAGCGCCGACCCGACCTGCCAGTGGGAAGAGGGCAGCCACAGCACCGCCCAGGCCGCGAGCGAGGACACGGTGCTCAGGCCGAGCGCAGCCACGCGCGTGGCCTCGTTGCCCGACTCGTCGCGTATGGCGAGGCCCCACTCGATGCCGGCGAGGAACGACAGGATCACCGCGGAATAGGTGACCAGGGCCGCGATGGCGGGAACGCGAACGCTGGATGCATCCGAGACGAACAGCGCCCCGGTTGCCAGGAGGAAGGGGATCGCGCCGGCGAAGGCGAGGAACCACGCGAGGCGACGGACCATGGCGCCCGCGTTCAGTCGACCTTCGCGCCGGACGCCTTGACGAGCTTCGCGTACTTCGCGGCCTCCGCCTTCACGTAGGCGGCAAACTCGTCGGGCGTGCTGCCGACGGGCTCCGCCCCGAGATTGAGCATCTTCTCGCGCACGTCGGGCGCGGCAAGCGCCCGGGTGAACTCGGCGTGCAGTCTCTCGACGACGGGGCGGGGTGTGCCGGCCGGAACGAAGATCCCGAACCAGGTGCTGATGTCGAAACCGGGCAAGCCGGACTCGGCGATGGTCGGAAGATCGGGCGCGAGCGTGGAGCGCTTCGCCGTGGTGACGGCCAGTGCCTTCACGCGGCCGGCCTTCACCTGCGCGAGGGAGGAAGCCAGGTTGTCGAACATCAGGTCCACGCGGCCGCCGATGAGGTCCTGCATCGCCGCGGCCGCTCCCTTGTAGGGGATGTGCGCCATGTCCACTCCCGCCAGCGACTTGAAGAGCTCGCCGGCCAGGTGGCCGGCGCTGCCGGTGCTTCCGGAACCGAAGTTCAACTTGCCGGGTTGCGACTTCGCGAGCTTGATGAACTCCGCCACCGAGCCGGCCTGGACGCCGGGGTTCAGCACCAGCACATTCGGCGTCGCAGCCAGTTGCGTGACGGCGATGAAGTCCTTCTCGGCGTTGTAGGGAATCGACGGATAGAGGGTCGGATTGATGGCATGCGTCGCGACCGCTCCCATGAGGAGGGTGTAGCCGTCCGGAGCGGCGCGCGCGACGACCCCGGCGCCGATGTTGCCGCCGGCACCGGGCACGTTGTCCACCACGACCGGATGCCGGATGCTCGCGCCGACTTTCTGGCCGAGCAGCCGCGCGACGGTGTCGAGCGGTCCGCCGGGCGGGTAGGGCACCACGAAGCGGATCTGCTTCGACGGAAAAGGCCCGGTCGCGAAGGAGGCCAGGGACGTCAGGGCGACGAGCGCCGCTGCGGCAAGGAGTCTGAAGGTGCGCATGCGATCGATTCTAGCGCAGCGCCACGGCGGCTGCCGCGACGAGGGCGTCCACGCTCGCTTCGTCGTGATACACGCCGAAGCCGAAACGCAGCCGCCGGTCGCGGCGATCGATGTAGATGCCCTGGGCAACGAGCCGCTGCTGCACGGCCTCGGCATCGTCGATGTCGAAGGTGAGGAAATTGCCGCGCGGAAGGCCGGGCGGCGGCACCAGGCTCGCCACCGGCAGGCGATCCAGTGCAGCCGATTGCAGCCCTGCCAGGAACCGCGACTGGAGCCGCTGCGCGTGCGCGTGGATGTCCGCGACGGTGACGCCGAGGCCGGAGAGCCAGTCCATCACCGCGTTGAAGCGATAGAGCCCCGAGGGATCGAAGGTGGAGCCCCAGAAGCGGAAGGCGTCGCTGGAGTACGGCACGTCTTCGCCCGGCTTCCCGGACAGCCGGTCGAAGGAGGCAAACCATCCGGTATCCGCCGGCCGCGCCTCGCACCCCGGCGGGATGGCCAGAAAGCAGGCGCCTTCGCCCGCCATGGCGTACTTGTAGCCGCCGGCCAGGTAGAAGGCGCGGCGATGGATCGCCGCGAGGTCGACCGGCAGCGCGTGGAACGCGTGGTAGCCGTCGATCGCGACCAGGGCATCGGCAGGCGCCGCGCGGACGATGCGTTCGAGATCGCGCACGACGAAACCGGAGTCGAAGAACACGTGCGAAAGCCACACGAGGTCCCACGGCCCGGCTGCCGCTGCCGCTGCGAAACGCTCGTCGAAAGTCGCGTAGGGCTCGGCCGGAATCTCGGTGAGCGCGAGCCTTCCGGTCTCGGCAAGGCGCCGCGTCTGCCGCCGGAAGCTGTGGAATTCATGCGCGCTTGCCAGCACGCGCACAGGACGCGACCAGTCGAGACAGGAGTAGAGGCGCGCAACGAACTCGTGGACGTTGGGCGCGAAGGCCACCTGGCGCGGGTCGGAAAGCCCGGTGAGACGCGCGACATGTCCCTGCGCCGCCGGCAGCACCGCTCCGAACACGTGCGCCCACTTGCGATCGGCAAGCGTGGCCGCGTCGGTCCAGCACTGCGCGTGCGCGGCCTCGGTAACGTCGGGCCAGGGATGGTGACTGTGCGCCGCGAAATGCAGGAGGCCGGCATTGGCCGCGAAGAAGCGTGAAAAGTGCGGGGCCAGCATGGAATGCCCGCCCCGCTTCAGCCGATGCCGAGCAGTTCCACTTCGAACACGAGTGTCGCGTGGGGCGGGATCACCCCGCCCGCGCCGCGCGAGCCGTAGGCCAGCTCGGGTGGAATCGTGAGCTTTCTCGAGCCGCCAACGTTCATTCCCTGCACCCCTTCGTCCCAGCCGCGGATGACCTGCCCCGCGCCCAGCCGAAACTCGAAGGGGTCGTCGCGGTCCTTGCTCGAGTCGAACTTCTGGCCGGTGGTGAGCCAACCGGTGTAATGCACGCTGACGTGCTGGCCGGCCGCGGCGGTGGCGCCTGTACCGGCGACAAGCTCTTCGATGATCAGGCCGCTGGGAGTGGTGGTTGGCATGGAATCCTCGCGTTGGGGTTGGACAGGCGATCAGTCCTTGAACGCCTCGACCTGGATGCGCAGCGTCACGTCGTCGGCCACGGCAGGCAGCAGCGTACTTCATCCCGAACTCGGAGCGCTTGACGGTGGTGACGAAGTCGCCGCCGCAGGCCTTCTTCTTGGCCATCGGATGGTCGGCGCAGTTGAAGTGGCTGGCGGTCAGGGTCACGGGCTTCGTCACGCCGAGCATGGTGAGGTTGCCGGAGACGCTCTTCACCTTTTCGCCCTCGAAGGTGAACTTGTCCGACTTGAAGGTGATGGTGGGGTACTTGGCCACGTTGAAGAAGTCCTCGCCGCGCAGGTGCTCCTCGAGCTTGTCCAGGCCCGTGTCGACGCTGGCCGCGTCGATGGTGATGTCGGCCATGCCCTTCTTCGCCGCGGTGTCGAGCGTGATCTTGCCGGCGGTCTTGTTGAAGCGGCCGCGCTGGATGGAATAGCCGAGGTGCATCACCTCGAAGCTGGGGAAGGTGTGACGCACGTCGAGCGAGTAGGTCTCGGCGGCAACGGCGGGGGCGGTGGCAAGTGCCGCAGCCAGGGCGGCGGCGAGGGCGTGACGATTCATCGGTGTTGTTCCTTTACTTGGTTGAGGGAATGACGAACCTGAAGCGAACGGTGACCTCGTCGGCCACGGTGTCCGTGTCCGCCCAGGGTCCTTCGCCGATCCTGAATTGCAGCCGCCTGAGGGGGAACTGCCCCTCGACGGTGCGCATCCCGCCCGCGTCCACCAGGGTGAACGGCGCGGTGATGTTCTGCGTGGTCCCCTTGATGGTGAGGGGGCCGGTGGCCTCGTACCTGCCGGGGCCGATGACCTTGATCGCGGAGGCGACGAACTTCGCCTTCGGAAACGCTTCGCTGTTGAGCCACGGCTTGCGCCTGGCTTCGGTCTCGCCTTCCGCATTGCCGAGGTCGATGGAGCCCAGTTCCACCTCGAACTCCGCCTTGGTCGCCTCGGGCTTCCTGGGGTCGAAGGCCACCGTGGCGTCGAACTTGCGGAAGCGCCCCTCGACCGGGACGTTCATCTGCTTGAAGGCGAAGCGGATATGGCTCTTGTCGGCGACGATTTTCTGCGGCGTCTGGGCGAAGGAGGGCAGGGCGACGGCGGTCGCAAGGAGAGCGATGGCGAGGCGGGAGGGCATCGGTCAGTTCCGGGACTTGAGCAAGGGGAGCATGCGGGCCAGCACATCGTCGCGATCGACGACGTGGTGCTTCACGGCTGCGGCCACGTGCACGACGACGAGGGCCGCCAGCGTGTAGTTCGCGAAGCGATGGACGAGCTTGAGGAGGTCCGCCAGCTCCTTGTTCTTCGCGAGCAGGTCGGGCAGCGGCAGGACGCCGAAGTACACCGTCTGGAATCCCGCGGCGGAGCTGAACAGCCATCCACTCAGCGGGGCCGCGAAGAAAAGCAGGTACAGGACATGATGCGAGGCGTTGGCGGCCATCCGCTGCCACGCGGGCATGGACGAGGGCAGGGCGGGGGCCGGATGCGCAAGGCGCCACAGCAGGCGCAGGGCCGAGAGCAGGAATATCGTCACCCCCGCCCACTTGTGCCACGAGTAGTACCGGAGCTTCGCCGGGCTCAGGGGCAGGTCGACCATGGTCAGGCCGAAGGCGAGGTTGCCGATGATCAGCAGCGCGGCGACCCAGTGCAGGCCGATCGCGGTGCGGGAATAGTCAGCGCTGCCCATCGAGCTCATCGCTTCTCTTCTCGAGGGCCTCGCGCAGCTGCTTGAGGCGCTTCTCCAGTTCCTTGCGTCCGCACTCCGGCATCGACTCGAAGGCCGGCGCGAGGAAGGCGAGGTGCGGCTCGAAGACCTCGTGGAAGACGCGGTCGCCCTCGGCGGTCAGCCGGACCAGCGTGGACCGGCCGTCGTCCGGCGAGGCCATGCGCTCGACCAGTCCGCGGGACTCGAGCCGGTCGACGACGCCGGTCAGCGTTCCCTTGGTGATCAGCGTGCGGCTGCCCAGTTCCTTGAACGAGAGTCCCGGCGTGTTGCCCAGGGTGACGACGATGTCGAACTGCGGCGCGGTGAGGCCGGTACGCCGGATGTGGGCGTCGGAAACGTGCTGGAACGCCTGGTAGCAGCGGACCAGTTCACGGATGACGGGAATCACGACGGCTCGCGACATGCTGGCTGCCTAGATAGTCCTAACACGAACTATCATGCCCTATTTCGCAAGGAAGAACAAAGGCCCTGATAGAGCCCGTCCGGGCAACTCTCGGTCAGCTATCAGTCCTGCGATCGCGGAATGGCGGATAAGGCCGGGAGGAGCTAGGACTGTTTCCTGCCGTGGCGCAACGCGGCGGCGGCCGCGGAGGCGTCCTTGCGTGCGGCCCAGGCGGCCAGAAGCGAGATGGCGATCGCCGCGTACGCGAGCGTCTCGGTATGGGCCGGATACCAGTTGAGCCACGATGCCGCCAGGAATGCACCGGAGAGTGCCGCGATGGCAACCGGTTCGAGGGAAACGATCCCGCTGCTCGATTGCATGGCCGCGAGTGCGACGATCAGGCAGGCGACGACGCAGAAGAACCCGGCAATTCCGTATCCCAGCGCAAGACTCACGGCCAACTCCAAGGTGAGGGACAACTGCGGGTGACATTAGGCGGGGCCATCGGCCACGCCGGCAATGGTTTATTTCACACTTCAAAAAGTTTACATAATACAAATTATACGCACATTGTGAGGGGCAAGACAGTCCGAGGTCGCCTCGCTCATCTTGCCGGCCTGGAAGCAGTTCTGCGCCTGGAAGCTGGAGACGTTGCAGTTCTTGATGCAGAACTCCGCCTTCCCGCACATCGTCGGGAATCCCTGGCAATCCTCGCAGGGGTCCTCGCACTTGTTGTACAGCTTGTCGCAATGGTCCTTGGTGATCTTGCCGGCCTTGTAGCAGTTCTTGGCCTGGAAAGGAGACACGTTGCACTCCTTGACGCACGTGTCGATCTTGCCGCAAAGGCCGGGATAGCTCTTGCACGCGTTGCAGTCGCGGCACCGCTTGCGGTGGCGGCGAGCAGCAGCATCGTGGACAGGGCCAGCTGGAGCATTCTGGTGATGGTTTTCATTTTGTCGGTGTCCTCTGGGGGTGAGTCAATGGAAGTCGTGATTTATTTCATGATATTACAAATTTGTTCGCACATTTTACTTTAAGTATATCGACCATCCCCAGGCAACCGGCGAGGGCTCCACGGCGAGGGCCGCGGGCCCTCCTCCCGATGGTTCACTTGACGCAACGCCCAGGGTTTCGGTCGACCTGAAGGAAGGATCTCCTCCACACTCGGGCCCAGATGATGTTCGTCAACTGCGCGGACACATATCGGGCATAGGATTTTTTCATTACGTCCGAGACGAGAGGGGACCATGAAGATCAAATCGTTGCTTGCCGGATTCGCCGCTGCCGTCGCATTTCGCCGGGCCCGCCGCGGCCGCCGACGTCATCTGCTACAACTGCCCGCCCGAGTGGGCCGACTGGGGCACCATGCTCAAGTCGATCAAGGCGGACCTCAAGCTCGACGTTCCGCACGACAACAAGAACTCCGGGCAGACGCTGTCGACCCTGATCGCCGACAAGGCGAACCCGGTGGCCGACATCGCCTACTTCGGCGTGACCTTCGGCATCAAGGCCGGCGAGGCGGGAGTGATCGCGCCCTACACCCCCAAGTACTTCAGCGAGATTCCGGCCGGCCTCAAGGCGCCCGACGGCAGCTGGTTCACCATCCACTACGGCACCATCGGCTTCTTCGTGAACGTCGACGCGCTGCGCGGCGTGCCGGTGCCGAAGGCCTGGAAGGACCTGCTCAAGCCCGAGTACGCCGGCCTGGTGGGCTACCTCGACCCGACCAGCGCCGCCGTGGGCTACGCCGCGGCGACCGCGGCCAACCTCGCGCTCGGCGGCACTACCAGCGACTGGGGGCCGGGCATCAAGTACTTCAAGGACCTGAAGAAGAACCGCCCGATCGTGCCGCTGCAGACCTCGTACGCGCGCGTGCTCTCGGGCGAAATCCCGATCATGTTCGACTACGACTTCAACACGCTGCGCGCCAAGTACAAGGACAAGTGCAACTGCGTGTTCGTGATTCCCGCAGGAGGGCACCATCGTGCTTCCCTACGTGATGAGCCTGGTGAAGAACGGCCCGCACCCCGAGAACGCGAAGAAGGTGCTCGACTACCTGATGTCGGACAAGGGACAGGCGATCTGGGCCAACGCCTACCTGCGGCCGATCCGGGCGTCCGCCATGACTCCCGACATCGCGGCCAAGTTCCCGCCCGCCGACGAGTACAAGCGCGCCAAGGTGATCGACTACGCCAAGATGGAAGCCGGGCAGAACACCTTCCGCGACCTGTACCAGAAAGAGGTCCGCTAGCGATCCGCTGCACCTGCCCATGCGAGGCCGCGAGAACCGCAACCTGCTGCTGATGGTGGCGCCGGCGATCATCGTCGGCGCCGCTTTCTTTCTGCTGCCGCTGGCGCGCCTGGCGGTGGTCGGCGCCACCGGCAAGCTCGGCCTGTCCGCCTATACCGCCGTGGTCACCAACCCGCAGTACTTCGCGGCGCTGGTTTCCACCGTCCTGCTGTCGGTTGCGGTCACCGTCGTCACGCTCGCGGTGGCAGGGATCGCCGGCGTGTTTCTCGAGCGCAATCACTTCTTCGGACGCGAGGCGCTGGTCTCGATGCTGACGCTGCCACTGGCCTTTCCCGGCGTGGTGGTGGGCTTCATGGTGATCATGCTCGCCGGCCGAACCGGCCTCATTGGCGACTTCACCGCCTTCCTCGGCGCGGGCCGCCTCGTCTTCGCCTACTCGATCGCGGGCCTTTTCACCGGCTACATCTATTTCTCCATTCCCCGCGTGATCCTCACCATCATGGCGGCGGCGGAAAAGCTCGATCCGGCGCTGGAGGAGGCGGCGAAGTCGCTGGGCGCCAGCCCGTGGCGGGTGATCCGCGACGTGATCCTGCCGGCGCTCAAGCCGGCGCTGATCGCTTCGGGCGCCGTGTGCTTCGCCACCTCCATGGGTGCGTTCGGCACGGCCTTCACGCTGGCGACCGACATCAAGGTGCTGCCGATCGTGATCTACACCGAGTTCACGCTGCTCGCCAACATCGGCCTGGCCGCGGCGCTGAGCATGGTGCTCGGGGTCATCACCTGGGTGACGCTCGCGGCCTGCCGGGCGTTCGCCGGCACGACCGCGGCGGCGGCAGGATAGGACGGCCATGCGGCGCACGGGCTACTTCTACGCGCAGCTCGCCTTCACGTTGCTGGTGTGCTCGTTCCTGATCGTGCCGGTGCTGATGTCGATCGTGGCCGGGCTGACCGAGAACTTCTTCATCGGCGTGAAGAGCGGCTTCACGGTGCACTGGATCGTCGTGGTCTGGGATCTCTACGCGCCGACGATCTTCCGCAGCATGTACATCGCCCTCGCGACCCTCGCCGTGACGCTCGTCATCGGCGTTCCGGCGGCTTACGTCCTGGCGAAGCGGCCCGGCCTGATGACGCGGCTGATCGAGGAGTTCCTCGTGCTGCCGGTGGCCATCCCGGGCCTGGCGATCGCGCTGGCGCTGATCCTCACCTACGGCGGCTTCCGCGACTTCCGCACCAGCTGGGTGTTCATCCTCGTCGGCCACGTGCTCTACACCCTCCCCTTCATGGTTCGCTCGGTCCTCGCGGTGCTCTCGTCGTTCAATTTCCAGGTTCTCGAGGAAAGTGCGGCCAGCCTGGGCGCGGGCTTCTGGCGGCGCTTTTTCGGCATCGTCCTGCCCAACGCGCGCTCGGGCATCGTCGCCGGCGCCCTCACCGTGGTGACGCTGTCGATCGGCGAGTTCAACCTCACCTGGATGATGCACACTCCCGAAACCATGACCCTGCCCGTGGGCCTCGCCGACAGCTATGCCTCGATGCGCCTGGAGATCGGCAGCGCCTATACGCTGGTCTTCTTCATCATGATCACTCCGCTCCTCGTCGCGCTGCAGCGCTACGGCGTGCAGGGCAGCCAAGACAAGAAAGACCCCGTGAACGGGAAATCCGGGACCGCGATCCGGCTGGAGGACTGCGCCAAGACCTTCCCCAACGGCACGCGCGCGCTCGAGCCAACCACGCTCGCGATGGGCGGGGGCGAGACGGTGGTTTTCCTCGGCCCGTCCGGTTGCGGCAAGACGACGCTCCTGCGCGTCATCGCGGGGCTGGAATCCCCCGATCCCGGCGGGCGCGTGTATTTCGACGACGAGGACGTGACCAATCGGCCGATCGAGCACCGCAACGTCGGCATGGTGTTCCAGTCCTACGCGCTGTTTCCCAACATGAACGTGGCGGAAAACATCGCCTACGGGCTCAAGGTCCACGGCGTGGCGCCGGACAAGCGCGCGAAGCGTGTCGGACGAGATGCTGGAGATGATGCAGATCGGCGAGCTGCGCGAGCGGCGCATCAACGAGCTCTCCGGCGGCCAGCGCCAGCGCGTCGCACTCGCCCGGGCGATCGCCGTGCAGCCCCGGGTGCTGCTCCTCGACGAGCCGCTCACCGCCCTCGACGCGCTGCTGCGCGAGCGGCTGCGCATCGAGATCGACGTGCTGCTGCATTCGCTGGGCATCACCGCCGCCTACGTCACCCACGACCAGGGCGAGGCCATGGCGATCGGCGACCGCGTCGCGGTGATGAACAAGGGGACGATCATCCAGACGGGCAGCCCGCGCGAGATCTACTACAAGCCGGCGAACTCGTTCGTCGCGGACTTCATCGGCACCATGAACCGCGTCGACGGCACGCTGCGCGACGGTTCCTGGAGCTGCCGGGCGGACGCATCGCCTGGGGGCAGGAAGGCGCGGGCGCCATGCAGGTGCTCTTCCGTCCCAACGACGTGCACATCGTCTACGAGGGCGAGGCGCCGCTGCGCGGCGTGGTGGAGCAGCAGTTCTTCCTCGGCGACCGCACGCGGCTGCACGTGACCGGCGTGGCCGAGCGCACGGTGGTGGTCGAGACCACGGAGCACGGCGAGTTCCACGTCGGCCAGGCCATCGGACTGCGCATCGAGCCGGGCGCGCTGCTGCGGCTGCGGGACTGAAGTGCTGATCGCCCAGATCACCGACACCCACATCAAGGCCGCCGGCAGGCTCGCCTACCGCAAGGTGGACTCCGCGGACAAGCTGGCCAACTGCGTGGCGCACCTCAACGCGGCTCGACCCGCGGCCCGACATCGTCCTGCTGACGGGGGACCTGGTCGACCTCGGCCGGCCGGAGGAATACGCGCTGCTGCGCGAGATCCTGGCGCCGCTCGCGCATGCCGCTCTACGTCGTTCCGGGCAACCACGACGAGCGCGGCGCCATGCGCCGGGCGTTCGCCGACCATGCCTACCTGCCGCAGGCGGGCGAGTTCCTGCACTACGTCCTGGAGGACTATCCGCTGCGCCTCATCGGGCTCGACACCGTCGTTCCGGGCGAGCCGCGCGGCGAGCTGTGCGCGCGGCGCCTCGCCTGGCTCGACGCGGAACTCGAGCGCGCGCCGCGACCGCCCGACGGCGCTGTTCATGCACCACCCGCCGTTCCTGACCGGGCTCGCCAACATGGACTGGCAGAATTGCCACAACGGCGAGGCTCTCGGGGCCCTGCTCGAGCGCCACCGGCAGGTCACGCGCATTCTTTGCGGCCATGTCCACCGGCCCATCCACCTCGCCTGGCACGGCGTCACGGCGAGCATCGCGCCGAGCCCCTCGCACTCCTGTGTCTTCGACCTGAACGCGGACGCCTCGCACGATTTCGTCCTCGAGCCGCCCACCTGCGAGCTGCATTACTGGCGCGAAGGCACCGGGCTCATCAGCCACATCACCTTCATCGGCGACTACGGCGGGCGCTTTCCGTTCTACGACGCGAGCGGCAAGCTGATCGACTGAGGTCGGCCTGGTCGTTTCAGTGGAAGTCGTGGCTGGAGGTCCTCAGTTCCCCCAGCAAGCGCGCTCAGGTCCTCGAACCGCCGCGCAAGCACATGCACGACGAGGCCCTGCTTCTGCACCTGTCCACCGACTGCCAGCAGCCGCGAACCGAGGATCTGGCGACGGTTCTGCTCCACGAGGTCGCTCCAGACCACCAGGTTCACGTAGCCGGTCTCGTCCTCCAGGGTCACGAACAGGACGCCGCTCGCGGTTGCCGGCCGCTGGCGGCAGGTGACGATCCCCGAGGTGCGGATCCATTGGCCGTTGCGGGCGGCCGCGACCTCCTCGGCCGTGCGCAGCCCCCGGGTCTTGAGCCGGCTTCTCAGGATGGCCAGGGGGTGCCGGCGCAGGGTGAGCCCCAGGGAGGCGTAGTCGCCCACGACTTCCTGACCTTCCGAGGGGGCCTCGAGCCCGGCCCTGGCTTCCTCGATGCCAGCCGGAAGTGCCAGCCGGGTCGCCTCGTCCACGGCCAGGGTCGACCACAGGGCCTCGCGACGGTGCCCGGCGAGACTTGCCAGGGCGTCCGCCCGGGCCAGGCTGGCAAGGTCCGCTTTCTCCAGCCCGGCCCGACGGGCGAGATCATCAACTGAAATAAATATCCTTTCATTTCTTGCTTTTACAACTGATTGCGCAGATTCGACTTTAAGTCCGTTGACCATTCCCAGGCCCAGCCGGATGGCCGGTTCGCCGCGCGGCCCGGGCTCCAGGGTGCTGTCGACCGCGCTCGCCAGGACATCGACCGGGCGCACCTCGACCCCGTGCCGGCGGGCGTCCTGCACGATCTGGGACGGGCTGTAGAACCCGAGCGGCTGGCTGTTCAAGAGCGCGCAGGCGAAGGCTGCCGGCTCGTGGCGCTTGAGCCAGCAGGAGACGTAGACCAGGAGGGCGAAGCTGGCGGCGTGCGATTCCGGGAAGCCGTACTCCCCGAACCCCTGGATCTGCTGGTAGATCTGCTCGGCATAGGCCGCGGTGTAGCCCCGTGCAAGCATCCCCTGCACGAGCTTCTCCCGGAAGGGCTCGATGCCGCCGCGCCGCCGCCAGGCCGCCATGGCCCGGCGCAGCTTGTCGGCCTCCCCGGGCGTGAAGCCGGCGGCGACGACGGCGAGCTGCATCACCTGCTCCTGGAAGATCGACACCCCGAGGGTGCGCTCGAGGACCCCTTTGACGGCCGCGCTGGGATAGGTGACGTCCTCCTTGCCCTCGCGCCGGCGCAGGTACGGATGCACCATGCCGCCCATGATCGGGCCGGGGCGCACGATGGCCACCTCGATCACGAGGTCGTAGAAGCAGGCGGGCTTCAGCCGCGGCAGCATCGACATCTGCGCGCGCGACTCGATCTGGAAGACGCCGATGGTGTCGGCGCGCTGCGCCATCTCGTAGACGGCCGGGTCCTCCGCAGGGATCGCGGCCATCGTGAGGCGGGTTTTCCGGTAGCCGTTCACGAGGTCGATGGCGCGCCGGATGCAGGAGAGCATGCCGAGCCCCAGGACATCGACCTTGAGGAGCCCCAGGGCGTCGAGGTCGTCCTTGTCCCACTGGATCACGGTGCGCTCGGGCATGGAGGCGTTCTCGACGGGAACCAGCCGCGACAGCCGCCGGTTGTCGATCACGAAGCCGCCGGGGTGCTGCGAGAGGTGGCGCGGGAAGCCGACCAGCTCCGCCGGTGAGCTCCACCACCTGCTTCACCACGCGGCTTTCCGGATCGAAGCCGGCTTCCACGAGGCGCGTCTTCAGGGCGTCGCGGTTGTCCCACCACGAGAGCGACTTGGCCAGCAGGTCCACCTGGTCGAGCGACAGGCCCAGGGCCTTGCCGACATCGCGCAGCGCGCTGCGCGGCTGGTAGGTGATGACCACCGCGGTGAGCGCGGCCCGCTCGCGGCCGTACTTCGCCGTAGATGTACTGGATCACCTCCTCGCGGCGCTGGTGCTCGAAGTCGACGTCGATGTCCGGGGGCTCGTTCCTCTCCTTCGAGATGAAGCGCTCGAAGAGGACGGACATGCGGCCCGGGTCGACCTCGGTGATGCCCAGGCAGTAGCAGACGGCGGAGTTGGCCGCCGACCCGCGCCCCTGGCAGAGGATGCCCTGGCTGCGCGCGAAAACGACGATGTCGTGCACGGTGAGGAAGAAGGGCTCGTAGCCCATCTCGGCGATGAGGCGAAGCTCGTGCCCGACGGTGGCGGCGACGGAAGCGGGCGCGCCTTCCGGGTAGCGGTGGGCAAGGCCCGCAAGCGCCAGGCTGCGCAGGTGGGTGGTGGGTGTCTCGCCCTGCGGCACCAGTTCGCGCGGATATTCGTAGCGGATCTCGTCGAGCGTAAAGGCGCAGCGTGCGGCGACGTCGAGCGTGGCGGCGAGGAGTGCCGGCGGGTAGATCGCCGCGAGCCGGCCGATGGGGCGCAGGTAGCGTTCGCCGTTGGGCTGCAGGCGCCGCCCGGCCTGCGCAACCGGCAGGCGCAGGCGGATGGCGGTGAGGACGTCCTGCAGGCGCTTCCTCCTGCGGCGGTGCATGTGCACGTCGCCCGCGGCGACGAGCGGCAGGCCGAGCGCGCTTCCCAGTTCCGCGAGCGTTTCGCGGCGCCCGCTGTCGTTGGGCCCCTTGTGCAGCCCGACCGCGATCCACGCCCTGCCGGGGAACCGGGCGAGGACCCACCTCCCCTCCTCTGCGTCCGGGTCCTGCGCCGGCAGCCAGAGGGCGAGGAGACCTGCGGTCGATGCGGGGAAGTCGTCGCGCGCGAGGCGGTACTGGCCCTTGGGCGCCGCGCGGCGGGCGCGGGTGATGAGTTCGCAGAGCGATTCGTAGCCCGCGAGCGACTGCGCGAGGAGGACGAGCTTCAGCCCGCAGGCGAGTTGCAGCTCCGTGCCGACAAGGAGGCGAATGCCGGCTTCCTTCGCGGCGAGGTGCGCGCGGACGACGCCGGAGACGGAGCACTCGTCGGTGATGGCGAGCGCCGCATAGCCGAGCTGGGCGGCGCGGTGGACGAGTTCCTCGGGGTCCGACGCGCCGCGCAGGAAGGAGTAGTTGCTGATGCAGTGCAGCTCCGCGTACCCGGGCACCATCGTCGCCCGCCCCTCATGCGAAGAGGCCGTGCAGGTACCACGCCCCAGGGTCGCGCCGCTCGCGGTAGATCCAGGCCGTCTCGCCGGCGGAGTTGGCGGCGACGAAGTAATCGCGGCTCACGGGCTCGCCATCCCACCAGCCGGTCTCGATGCGCTCCGGGCCGGCGAGTAGCTTGAGCGCACCCTGCAGCCTGGGGCCCTCTGCGGCGCAGACGAGCTTCTGCGGGCGATGGAGCAGCCATGCCGGGCGCGGGCCGCCGTCGAAGGAAGCACGCGACGATGCGGCGGGCGGGTTCTTCCAGCCACGCTCGGGACGATGGTCGTCCGCGAGCGCGATGCCGAAGACGCGCCCCGGCCCCAGCCGCGCGGCCAGGCGCTCGATGAGGCGGGCGCGGCCCACGGCCCGCTCCTCGCGGCCGGGGAGCCAGGTTTCCTCGCGCGGGGCGAAGGGCAGCAGGCGCTCGGCCGCGAGGCGCAGGCCGATGGTGGGCGCGGCGAGTTGCAGGCGGCCCAGCTTTTCGCGGGCGATGGCGAGGATGAACTCCGCCTCGCGCTCGGGCGTGGCGAAGGCAAGGTCGAGGCGCGTGTGCTTCCTGCCTCCATGCTCGAGGCAGAGGCCGAGTTCCTGCACGCCGGCGCCGCGTCCGCGCAGGGTGCCCTCCATTTCCGCCAGCAGGCGCTTCAGGGGGAAAAGGATCGCCTCCACGCCCTCGGCTTCGGCAGGCAGCTCGAGGCGTGCGCGATAGCGCGCCGGTGGCGCGTAGGCAAGGCGCGGGTCGGGGACGCGGCCGGCCAGGCGATCGAGCATGGCGAGCGCCTCCGGGCCGAAGCGCTGCGAGAAGCCGCCACGGGGGAGCGCCAGCGCATCCTTGACGCGGACGATGCCGAGGTCGGCGAGGAGATCGAGCGTGCGCCCCGGCCAGTCGAGCAGGAAGAGCGGCAGTTCCGCGAGTCGCTCGGGCAGATGCGCCATGTCCGCGCAGCTGCGCACCGCGATGCCACGCGCTTCCGCGCGGGCGAAGGCGCGCGCGGCGAGCGGCGTCGGGGCGATGCCCAGCGTGGCCTGCAGGCCCAGCGTGCGCATTCCGCCGCGCAGGGCCGCGAGGAGCTTCCCCAGGCCGCCGAAAAGCTTGAGGCTGGACTCGACCTCGAGGACGAGCCCGGTCGGCTCGATGCAGACGGCGGGCGTGAACTGCGCGGCCCAGCCGGCCAGGCGCTCGAGCGCTCCGCGTTCCGCGCCCGCGTCGCGTTCCACGCACTTGAGATCGCCGGCGAGCGCCCTGGCCGCCGCGACTGCCATCCCCTCGCGCACGCCGGCCGAGCGCGCGGCCGCGTTCGCACAGGCCACCACGGGGCGCTGCGCGGGGCCTTCGCCGATGACGAGCGGCACGGTGACGGGCCCGGCGCGTTCCACGAGCTGCAGAGGCAATGCGGGCAGTTCGAGCGCGACCCAGAGCATGGAATGCCCTCAGGCCGAGGCGCGCGCGACGGAGCGGATGGGGACAGGAGAAGAAGCGGGGACAGGTTCTTCTTCTCTGGCGAGAAGACTGAACCTGTCCCCAATCCAGATCTTCCGAGTGAGCGGCGGCCCGCGCCGCTTCGGCAGCGAGACCAGCAGCCTGCCCTCGTGATGCGTGACGAGCACGCGCAGATGCGCAGGGGTGGCCAGCGCCAGGGCGGCGCCGGGACGGAAGAGCACGGCGAGCGTGCGGCCGGATTCCGCGGCCATCTGCAGCCGGCGCAGCCAGGCGTAGTCGGTCTTTTCGGGCAGCCAGAAAAGAGCCGCCCCGCACGCGCCCGAGCGCAACACCTGGTCGACTGACCAGAGCGCATCCTCGGCCGCGGCAGGGCGGACCACCAGGCAAGCGTCGAGCGCCACGCCGGCCGAAGCCAGCGCAGGCGCATAGGGAAGATGGGGCGGGTTGATCCACGCGATGGCCCTGCCCTCGTCCGCGACGGCCTTGAGCGCGCCGAAGAGGAGCGAGACCTCGCCCAGGCCCGAGCCGTCGTGCAGGATTTCCACGAGGGTGCCGCGCGGCCAGCCGCCGCCGGGCAGCTGCGCATCGAGGAGCGCATGGCCCGTGGGAATGCCGGCGGGGACGGCCCGGTCGAGCTCCCCCGCGCGCCAGACGCCGGGGAGCTTGGCGGGATCGACGATGGCATTCATGAACGGGGCTGGCGCCTGGCGCGTGGCTGGGGCAGCGCTGCCGAGAGGTTGCGGATGACGCCCACGGCGATGCCTTCGATCTCGAGCGTGTCGCGGCGCAGGTCGAGGTGGAGCGTCTGGAAATCCGGGTTGGCGGGGATCAACTCGGCCGCCGCGCCGCGCAGCTTCAGGCGCTTCACGGTGACGTCGTTGCCGAGGCGGGCGACCACCAGCTGGCCGCTTTTCGCCTCCCGCGTGCGGTGGACCACGAGCCAGTCGCCGTCGAGGATGCCTTCGTCGCGCATGCTCAGGCCGCGCACCTGCAGCAGGTAATCGGCGCGCGGATTGAAGAGCGAGGGATCCACCGGGTAGCGGCCGAGCACGTTCTCGATGGCGAGCACGGGGCTGCCGGCAGCCACGCTGGCCCACCAGGGGGAGGCCGGCATCCTCGAGCAAGCGGATGCCGCGGGCGGCATTGGGGACGAGTGCGATGGCGCCCTTGGCCGCCAGCGCGAGAAGGTGCTTCTGCACCCCATTGGTGGAATTGAGGTCGAAGGCACGGGCCAGCTCCGGTCGCGTCGGCGGGCGCCCTTCCTCCGCGAGGTGGCGGCGGATGAAGTCGAGGATTTCGGCCTGGCGGGCAGTGAGTTCCAGCATGGTGAAAACATTATCACCTATGCATGCCTGCGTGCAAGCCCCGCAGCGGTACCAGGTACATGTACCTGGTACCGCGAACGCCGGATGGCTTACAATCCGACGCTCATGCCCCGCCCCCACGACGACAAGCTCCGGTCCGCACCGGCCACGGAGCGCAAACGGTGAGCCGCAACCTCTTTCGGCAGGAAGCCATCGACGCCCAGCGCGAGAAGTACCTGGGCGAGACGACGCTTGCCCGGCCGGTCGCCTACTGGGTCTATACGCTCCTTGCCGCATCCATCGCCCTGCTGCTCCTCGGCGTGGCGGTCTGGGGTGAATACACGCGGCGCGAGCGGGTGGAAGGCCACCTCGCGCTGGACGTCGGGGCGGCCCGCGTCCTGATCCCCGATGCCGGCCGCGTTTCCGATCTCCTCATCAAGGAAGGCGACGAGGTGCAGGCCGGCGCTCCCATCGCCCGCATCACCTACGACCGCTCGACCTCGGAGACCTCCAGCACCGAGCTCGCCAGCCGCAAGCTCCTCCTCGAAAGGGAGCAGCGCCAGGTGAAGGAGCTGGGCGAGCAGCAGGCCGCGCAGGTGCGGAAGCGCGTGAAGGACCTCGAGGGCGAACTCGCGCAGGCCGACCGCGAGATCAAGCTGCAGGAGACGCGCGTGAAGAGCGCCCGCGAGCAGGCCACGCGCTTCCAGCAGCTCGCCAGCGAGAAGTTCGTTTCCGACCTGGTCGCCAGGCAGAAGATGGACGAGGTGACCGAGCAGGAAATCAAGCTGCAGGCCCTGCGCCGCACGCGCCTGCAGGTGGACCGCGATCTCTCCGCGGCGAAGATGGAGGAGCCCTCGATCCAGCTGCGTTCGCGGGGCCAGGTGGACCAGGTCTCGCGGCAGCTCTCGGAAATCCAGGAAGGCCTGGCCAGTGCCGAAGCCCGGCGCGAGACGGTGATCAAGGCGCCGATGAGCGGCACGGTGACCAACATCGCGGTGGCGAAGGGGCAGTCGGTCCCGGCCGACACGCCGCTCGCCACGGTGCTGCCCAAGGGCAGCGGCCTGCACGTGGAACTGCTCGTGCCCTCGCGCGCCATCGGCTTCGTCACCAAGGGGCAGCAGGTGGTGCTGCGCTACGAGGCCTTCCCGCACGAGCGCTTCGGGCAGTACCACGGGACCGTCGCCGAGATCGGCCGCAACGTCTGGTCCCCCGGCGAGAGGATCGGGCCGTTGACCGTGAAGGAGCCCGTCTACCGCGTCGACGTGAAGCTGGAGCGCCAGAGCGTGGTCGCGCTCGGCAACGAGATCCCGCTGCGCCCCGGCATGCTGGTGAACGCGGACATCCTCCTGGAGCGCCGGACCCTGCTGGAATGGCTCTTCGAACCGGTGCTGCAACTGCGGGGGCGCATGTAATGACCGGGATCTTCAGCCGCCGCGTGCCGGTGATCCTGCAGAGCGAGGCCCCGGAGTGCGGCATCGCCTGCCTGGCGATGGTGGCCTCCCACCACGGCTACCTCACCGACCTTTCGGCGATGCGCGTGCGCCTCTCGCCCTCGCTCAAGGGCGTGACGCTCAAGAACCTGGCGCAGATCGCCGAGGGCATGGGCCTCACGACGCGCGGCGTGCAGGCGCCGCTCGAGGCGCTCGGGAAGCTGCAGCTTCCGGCGGTGCTGCACTGGGACATGAACCATTTCGTGGTGCTGGTCGCGGTCAAGGGCCGCAGCTCACGCTGCACGATCCGGCGCGCGGACGGCGCGTGATGACGCTGGACGAGGCCTCGCGCCACTACACCGGCGTGGCGATGGAGTTCGCCCCGACCGCGAGCTTCAAGCCGCGCGACGAGCGCGAGAAGGTCAGCGCCTATCAGCTCCTGGGCGTGGCCCGCGGGCTCAAGGGGACGCTCGCGCAGATACTCGTCCTGTCGCTCGCGCTGGAGGTGTTCGCGATCGCGATGCCCTTCTTCCTGCAGCTCGTGGTGGACCGCGTGCTGGTGGGGCGCGACCGGGACCTGCTGACCGTGCTGGGGGTGGCCTTCGGGGCGCTCGTCATCATCACCGTCGCCGTGACTGCCGTGCGCGCATGGGTGAGCGTGTACCTGTCCACGAACCTCAATCTGCGGCTGCTCTCCACGCTCTTCGCGCACCTCGTGAAGCTGCCGCTCTCGTGGTTCGAGAAGCGCAACATCGGCGACATCGTCTCCAAGTTCCGCAGCGTGGATGCGGTGCAGCGCACCCTCACCACCACGTTCGTGGAAACGGTGGTCGACGGACTGATGATCGTCCTCACGCTCGTCGTCATGGGGTGGTACAGCCTCACCCTGACCGCCGTCGTGGTGGGCGCGGCGCTGGCGTACGTGGCGGCGCGCTGGCTGCTCTACTACCCGCAACGCTATGCCACCGACGAGCAGCTCTCGCACGAGGCGAAGAGCGGCACGCACTTCATCGAGACGCTGCGCGGGATGATGGCGATCAAGTTGAACCTGCGCGAGAACGAACGGCGGGCGGCCTACCAGAACCTGGTGGTCGACCAGGTGAACGCCGGGGTGAAGGTGCAGAACGTCGGCATCGCGCAGCGCGCAACGGCCGCGCTGATCTTCGGCCTGGAGAACGTCGCGGTGATCTGGCTGGGAGCCATCGCCGTGATGGACGGCAAGTTCACCGTGGGCATGCTCTACGCCTTCATCGGCTTCAAGCTGGTGTTCCTGGGGCGAGTGAATGCGCTGGTCGAGAAGTGGAACGACTTCCGGATGCTGGACCTGCACGCGGAGCGCATCGCCGACATCGCGCTTGCCGAGGAGGAGGTTTCGCGTCCGTCGCTTCCTGGGGAGGCCCCGAGCGGACCGATCACGATCGAGGCGAAGGGCGTGGGCTACGCCTACGGGCCGGAGGGGTTCGTGTTCCGCAATGTGGACTTCGCCGTGGCGCCCGGGGAGACGGTGGCCATCGTCGGGCCGTCCGGGTGCGGCAAGACCACGCTCATCAAGGTGCTGGTGGGGCTGGCGCAGCCCACCGAAGGCGCGGTGCTGGTGAATGGGAGGAACCTCGCCGACCTGGACCTGGCCCAGTACCGGCGGCGCATCGGTGCCGTGATGCAGGAGGACCAGCTCTTCGTCGGCACCATCGAGGACAACATCAGCTTCTTCGACCCCGAGCACGATCCGCAGCGCGTGCGCGATTGCGCGCGCGTAGCCATGATCGACGCGGATATCTCCGCGATGCCCATGGGCTACAACACCATCGTCGGCTCGCTGGGTGCCGCCCTTTCCGGGGGGCAGAAGCAGCGGGTACTGCTGGCTAGGGCTCTATATAGGCGTCCTCAGGTGCTGTTTTTGGATGAGGCTTTTGATCAGTTAGACATTGAAACGGAGTCGGTAATAGTTGCCAATATTGGAGCAACTAATACATCGCTAGTACTGGTAAGTCACCGCCCAGACTCCACTGCGAATGCAGGGCGCGTCTATTCGATTTCATTGAGCCTTCCTAGCGTCGGTTTCCTCGTCAGTACTAGAGAATGACGTCGCCGTGACCACCACCGACCAGGGCAAGCTCAAGATCAGCGAGTTCGCGAATGGCGGGTTCCACGTGGTTGGCGGCTTTCTCGACTTCCGTTGTTTCGATTTGATTGAATTCCATTGCTAGGCTCCTTGGGTTGATGACTTAAAGAATGACGTCGCCGTGACCACCACCGACCAGGGCAAGCTCAAGATCAGCGAGTTCGCGAATGGCGGGTTCCACGTGGTTGGCGGCTTTCTCGACTTCCGTTGTTTCGATTTGATTGAATTCCATTGCTAGGCTCCTTGGGTTGATGACTTAAAGAATGACGTCGCCGTGACCACCACCGACCAGGGCAAGCTCAAGATCAGCGAGTTCGCGAATGGCGGGTTCCACGTGGTTGGCGGCTTTCTCGACTTCCGTTGTTTCGATTTGATTGAATTCCATTGCTAGGCTCCTTGGGTTGATGACTTAAAGAATGACGTCGCCGTGACCACCACCGACCAGGGCAAGCTCAAGATCAGCGAGTTCGCGAATGGCGGGTTCCACGTGGTTGGCGGCTTTCTCGACTTCCGTTGTTTCGATTTGATTGAATTCCATTGCTAGGCTCCTTGGGTTGATGACTTAAAGAATGACGTCGCCGTGACCACCACCGACCAGGGCAAGCTCAAGATCAGCGAGTTCGCGAATGGCGGGTTCCACGTGATTGGCGGCCTTCTCGACTTCCGTTGTTTCGATTTGATTGAATTCCATTGCTAGGCTCCTTGGGTTGATGACTTAAAGAATGACGTCGCCGTGACCACCACCGACCAGGGCAAGCTCAAGATCAGCGAGTTCGCGGATGGCGGGTTCCACGTGGTTGGCGGCTTTCTCGACTTCCGTTGTTTCGATTTGATTGAATTCCATTGCTAGGCTCCTTGGGTTGACTGACACGAGAGGTTCGGACTAGAAGGAAGCATCGATAGATGCCGGCGTAGCCATTCAGCGGCAACTGGGAAATTGACCGGAGTTCAGAAGTACACGGATATTGTGAAAAAAATTGGCATACGCGTACCAAATTTGCATAAAGTAACAACCGTCGAGGCTCCGAAGAGCCTCGATATCTGTGCGCGTCCTGGAGTCGGTGAATCCGACTCTCTGGTCTAGCACGTGAACTGCAAGCGAATGCGTTGTGGCCTTTATGTAACGCTAAAACTGTGACTTATGTCACTGTTTCTTAGAACTTACTTTAAGTGCGCGAGCTTTGCAACCTGACATGACAGAGACCGCCCTACTTCAACTGCAAAGTGTCCTTTCTCGTCGGGAAGGCGCTGGTGCAATCGAGTTGAGGCGAGCGTTAGAGGCGTCTGCGGGCGAACTGGCTCAAAAGCTCACTAGCGGAAGCGCTAGCGATTGCGATGACGTTCTCGCGCTAGTGCATTTGGTCGAAAAAGTACCACCCGAACTGGACCCAGCCCTCCGACTTCAATGTTTCATCGATGCGGCCAGGTTTCTCTATGTCTTCGGTAGGCCTTTTGATGCAATTGATCCCGCCAAGGATGCAATTGCCCTTGCTGAGACCAGCAAAGACCTACCGCGTCTGAGAAAGGGAATCACTCTGCTAGGTGTGATGTATGCCGACACAGGAAATGTCTCATCTGCGATCGAGTGTTATGCAAAGGCACTTGAGCTGGCTCAACAGGCTGAGGATCAAGAGTCTGAAAGTGCGGTCTGGATAAATCTCGGGGTGGCACTAACGTATAGCGGCCAGTTTCGAGATGCGCTTGCTTGCTTTGAGCATGTCTTGGAGATGGCTAGTCGCTCAAATAGTCTCTCGATTTATCGAGTTAGTGCATTAACCAATATCGCGTTATGCGCACTACATACCGAGGACTTTGCACGCGGATTGAAGGCCGCTGAGCTAGCTGTTCAAGAAAGTCCCGAGCCACATTCGGCAGCCGAGATGCTTTCGCGCGTTTTGAGGGAAACCAACTATGTGCGACTGCTGCTGGAAATCAACAACCTCGAGAAGGCTCAGGAGCGTTGCGCCATTGCAAGGAACTATGCGGCCCAGTCGCACTCCGCAAGAGCAGAAATTTCCGCGGCAATCTCTGACGGCCTTTGTCTGGTGTTCTCCGGACATGCTGATGTCGGAGTTTCGCGACTGATTGCCACGCTGGAGAAGGCTCGGCTTCTCCGCTCAATGCTTCGCGACACCCTGGCGGCTCTCGTAAGAGCGTTCGAAGTGATGGGGCAGCCTCAGCGTGCCTTGGTGTATCTGCGAGAGATGATGGAGGCCACACGAAAGCTCCAGCAAGACAACGCATTGAAGCATCTGCAAATTCACCTAGCCACTCTTGGAAGAGAAGTGGCTGTTGAAGAACCGAAAAGTTCGGTGTTGCAGCGCCGGGAGGCGGCCCTAAAGGGCCAGATTGCCGAGGAAGAGTTGTTCCACTCTCGCATTGAGATGCTAGAGAGATTGGCAGTTACTGCAGAGCTTCGTGATGATTCGACGGGAGAGCATTCTTATAGAGTAGGAAAGCTGGCAGGGCTACTTGCCGCCGAATACGGCTGCGATGAGGCAACTTGTTTCATGGTGGAACTTGCGGCGCGCTTGCACGATATTGGGAAGATTGGTGTCCCCGACGCAATTTTGCTGAAGCCTGACAAGCTCAATGATGCCGAGCGGCAGGTTATGAGAGCGCATACGACGGTGGGGGCAGAGTTGCTTTCACAAAGCAATATTCCACACATGCAAATGGCCGAGGATATTGCGCGGCATCATCACGAGTGGTGGAATGGCTCCGGGTATCCCGGAAATCTTTCTGGTCAGGGTATTCCACTTGGAGCTCGAATTGCAGCGCTGGCAGATGTGTTTGACGCATTGACGCATGTTCGTCCCTACAAGCGCGCTTGGGCCATTGACGACGCATTGAGTGAAATTGCCGGCCTTCGTGGAATGCAATTTGACCCGCAACTCACTGACATGTTTTTGGCACTAGTAGGCGGCCTAAGGACTAGCAAAGGGGATCTTGACGCCTACCTGGGGCAAGCAGCGCGATCTTCGCCATTTCTCCAAGCGAGATCAAAAATTTGGGACACACTTCGCCGATCGAAGCAGCCAGATGGTGTCGGAGCTGACAGCAGGCTAGATCTGCAGCGCTAAGGGTACTTCCGGGTCCTTGATTGAGGGGCGCCCCAATGAGCATCGATCCTGTAGTGCGAGAGTTGTCCACGGCCCTCAAAGCTTCAACGGTGGCAACGAGCCCCGGAATCTCTCGGCTTCTTGCGCGTGCAGTCGCTCGTTCTACAGAGCTTTGTGGAAAAACTAGCCAAGACTCGCCCCGCTTCTTTCGCCAAATCGGAAAAGAGATAATTCGAATTCGCGGGACCGCATATGCCGAAATGCGGCTAAGTTGCCTTTATATGGCCTGCGAAAGTCTCTTTTTGCATGGTGAAGCAAATGAAGCACTTTCCTTTGGACGCCACGGAATTGAGTTGGCAAGGTCTTCAGGAGACATATCCAACCTGGGTCGATTTCACGCTCTAAACGGCATCCTTGCCGCTGAAACGGGTGATCGGGGACTGGCATTGCAGTCGTATGCTGAATCGCTTCGACTTGCTTTGCAGCTGAAAGATGGCTTTCGTCTGTATGCGGGATGGAACAATCTATCTGCCCTCCTCGTCGACTCCGGACTCTATGAGGAGTCAATCGCTTGTGCGCGACGTGCATTACATTCTGCTCGGGAGTATCAGCTTTCGCAGGACGACCTAGCGGAACGGGCGCACACCAATATCGCATTGGCCCTCTATCGACTTGGAGACTTTGAAGGTGCCCTCGCTTCAGCTTGGCGATCTTTGGCTGGACTGCAGGAACCAGAGACAGCCCTCCCAGGCGGATAGCAGAATTGTCAGGGAGGAGCATCTCACGCTCTCTCTGATTGCGCTTGGTCGCCACAAGGAGGCGCAACAACACGTTGACTACATGAGTGCTTTAGCTGGCCGCTTTCCATCGCCTCGACTGGCACTTCTGACGGCCACGGCCAAGGGACTTCTCGAGGTAGTAAGAGGTGACGCCGAAAGCGGGCTAAAGATCCTTGAGAGCGCTGTTTCCGTCGCGGAATCTCGAAGGATCCCGGCGTACGCAGATGCGCTAGCCGCACTTGCACTTGCATATGATGTCGCTGGTGACTGTGATGGGGCACTCCAGACAACGCGAAAGCTTGTTCGATTTCTCGAGAACATTCATCTCGAGCCCTTTCTGGTCAAGGTTTCCTCGATTGATAGTTCTTGGAGAGTTCGACGTTCCAGGCGGGACGCAAATCACGAGGAGCTCAGGCGAAGCGAATCGGAACTGCTTGTGAAGGTTCTTCAGCGAGAACTCGCCCGCTCACGCCTGGAAATGCTTGAACGAATGGCGGTGGCTGCAGATATCAGGGAAGATATTTCTGGAGAGCACGGTTATCGCGTAGGCCTCCTTTCCGCCCTTCTTGCGAAAGAGATTGGTTGGGACCGCGATACATGCAATGCACTTGATGTTGCCGCTCGCCTGCACGACATCGGCAAGTTCGGCATTCCAGACAACATTCTTAAGAGCAAGAAGGCACTTAAGGATGCCGAGAAGCTACTTATCGCATCCCATACGAGAGTTGGAGCCGAAATACTCTCAAAAAGCGACATCCCCCAAGTCCGCATCGCCGAGGAGATCGCCCTTTGCCACCACGAGTGGTGGGACGGCAACGGCTATCCGCGGCAACTGAAGGGAACGTCCATCCCGAAGAGCGCCCGCATCGTCGCGCTGGCCGATGCATTCGATGCGATGACTCACGGCCGGCCGTACGCCAGACCCAATCCCAGTCGAGTCGGCGCTTGATCAGATCGCAGCGCTTCGCGGCCGGCAGTTCGATCCGGAGCTGACCGACCATTTCCTCGCCCTGGTCCGCCGGCTCGTCGCCGAAAACAAGGACCTGGATGCCTACCTGGGCAAGGCAGCCCGCAATTCTCCGTTCCTCAAGGCCCGCGCCAGGATCAAGGAAATGCTCGCGCAAGGCCGTGATTCAAGGGCACTTCCGGGGTTGGACCCCTCTTCCGGCACGTCGTTGAATTGACCGGAATCGCTCGAAAACCTATAATTCCGGGTTCACCGATTCCCCGATAGCTCAGTCGGTAGAGCGACGGACTGTTAATCCGCAGGTCGTTGGTTCGAGCCCAACTCGGGGAGCCAACTTTATCAAGCACTTAAGCCCGACTCTCGCGAGTCGGGCTTTTTGCTTTTCAGGCCGTCATTTCATAACGGACAGCCCGCTCCGGGATCCACTACACCCCCGTCGCTTCAGCCATGAGTCCCCGCCAGCGGCGGTAACGCGCCGCGCAACGCCTCATCGACCACTGGCATGAAGACTTCCTCGGACGCTGTCGTCGTTCCACCGCGACGGCATGCCGGCGGCCAGGTAACCGATCCCGCGCGCAGTCGCCTCCGCATCGTCCCGGCGGTGCACCGGCAGCCCGCTCACCGAAGCCAGCCGCTGGCAGAGTCCATCGAGCCTGGAAACGCCCCCACTCACGCGGATGCGGGCAGGCGCCGGCACGTACTTTCCGATCTCGTCGAAATTGGCCTGCAACAGGAAGGCGATGCTTTCCACGACGGCAATCGCCCTCTGCCACGCTTCGCCCTCCCCCACGAAGCGGGAGTCGAAATCGGGCTTCCAGAACGGCCCGCCCAGGCCGGCGATGCCATTGAGAAACAGTGGCGGCTCGGTTGGCGTCGCGAGCCAATCCGGCAATCGCGAAACCGCATCGTCGATACCGAGTTCCGGCCCGAGCCACTCCAGCGCGGTACCCGCACCGTTCACGTTGCCTTCCACCGCGTAGACCGTCCTGTGGCCATCGTCGAGGATGATGCCGGTGAGGCTTCGCGGCGCGTAAGGCGGCTGCCGTGGTCACCGCACGCTGGACGAAGGCACTGGTTCCGATGTTCACGTAGGCCGAATCCTCCTCCGGCCAGCCGAAGGCGAACACGGCCGCGGACTGGTCGCCGTTCACCGCCACCAGCGGGATCGCCGTGTCGCCGATCCGCATCGTTCCGTAGCGATGGCAGGTCGGCACGCTGCGCGGCAGGTAACCCGGCGGCAGGCCGAAGAGCGTCATCAGCTCCGCGTCCCAGTCGCGCGTGTGCAGGTTCCAGAGCTGCGTGCGGGCCGCGCACTGCGGGTCCGCGAACATCGACTGCTCGCCGGTGAGCCGATAGACGAGAAAACTGGCCTGCGGGCCCCAGCAGAGCGTGCCTGCCGCCATGGCCTCGCGCACGGCCGGCAGGTTGTCCAGCGCCCAGCGCAGCTTGCTGGCGCCGTAGTGTGCCGACAGGAAGAGCCCCGTCTTGCGGTGCACCTCCTCGGCTTGCGGCTCGAACTGCCGCAGCCACGCGTGGGCGCGGCGATCCTGCCAGCTGAAGACCGGCGAAAGCGGTCGGCCTCCGCGTGCATCCCAGCAGATGCAGCTCGCGCGCTGGCTGGCGAGCCCGGCAGCCACCACGTCGCCGCGCCGGTCGCCCAGGGGCTCGAGAGCCTGCGAGACGGCCGCATAGATGGAGGACACCATCTCCTCGCCATCCTGTTCGGCCCGGTCGGGACCGGGCCGTGCGAGGCCGATGTCCCGTGCCCCTGTCGATACGACACCGCCCCTGGCGTCGAGGACCACCGCGCGGCTGGCGTGCGTGCCCTGGTCTATCGCCAGATAGAGGGGTTCGCGGGACAAGGGCGGGTCGATCCCGCGTCAGGCCGGCTCCGCGACGGAAGGCAGCCCGGCCAGCGCCATGGCGAGTTCCTTCTCGTCGTAGTCGATGTCCTTCAGCTTGCCGCCGAAGTAGTCGATGTAGGCCTGCATGTCGAAGTGGCCGTGGCCGCACAGGTTGAAGAGAATGGCACGCGAGACGCCTTCCTCCTTGCACTTGAGGGCCTCGACGATGGCGCCCTTCACCGCATGGTTGGCTTCCGGCGCCGGCACGATGCCCTCGGCACGCGCAAATTGCACGCCCGCCTCGAAGCACGCGATCTGGTGGTAGGCCGTCGACTCGATGAGCCCCAGCTCCTGCAGGTGCGACACCATCGGCGCCATGCCGTGATAGCGCAGTCCGCCGGCGTGGAAGCCCGGTGGCGTGAAGGTGGAACCCAGCGTGTGCATCTTGGTGAGCGGCGTGAGGTGGGCGGTGTCGCCGAAGTCATAGGCATAACGGCCGCGCGTGAGGCTCGGGCAGGCTGCCGGTTCGACGGCCACGATGCGGACCTTCTTCCCGCCGCGCAGCTGCGCGCCGATGAACGGGAAGGCGATGCCGGCGAAGTTGGACCCGCCACCCGTGCAGCCCACGATCACGTCCGGGTAGTCGTTGGCCATCTCGAGCTGGGCAATCGCCTCCTGGCCGATCACGGTCTGGTGCAGCAGCACGTGGTTCAGCACGCTGCCAAGCGCGTACTTGGTGTCCTCGCGCTGTGCCGCCACTTCCACCGCCTCGGAAATGGCGATGCCGAGGCTGCCGGGATGGTCGGGGCGCTTGGCCAGGATCTCGCGTCCGGAGTTGGTCTCGCTGGAGGGCGAGGCGATGCAGCGCGCGCCATAGGTCTCCATGAGCGCGCGGCGATACGGCTTCTGGTCATAGGAGACGCGCACCATGAAGACCATGACCTCGAGGCCGAAGACCTGTCCGGCGAAGGCGAGCGAACTGCCCCACTGCCCTGCCCCGGTCTCGGTGATGAGGCGCTTCACGCCCGCCTGCTTGTTGTAGAAGGCCTGCGCCACGGCCGTGTTGGGCTTGTGGCTGCCGGCCGGCGAGACGCCCTCGTACTTGTAATAGATGCGCGCCGGTGTCTGCAGAACCTTTTCCAGGCGACGCGCGCGGAAAAGGGGCGTGGGCCGCCACTGGCGGTAGACGTCACGCACGGGCGTCGGGATGTCGATCTCGCGCTCGGTCGACACCTCCTGGAGGATGAGTTCCATCGGGAAGAGCGGCGCCAGGTCGGCGGGGCCGATGGGCTGCTTCGTGCCTGGGTGCAGGACGGGCGGCAGCGCCTTGGGCAGGTCGGCGGCGATGTTGTACCAGGTCCTGGGGATGCGTCCTTCGTCGAGGACGTACTTGATCGTGTCGTTCATGGTGGGGTGTCTCCGGAGTGGGCCGATACTATTCGCGAAGCCCAGTTTAACCGGGCTCCTGCCACAACCTAGCGAGCCACTGGCCGGGGCCGATTGATGGCGATCAACAAGCACCTTTTCCGGCCCCTCCCGGGCTTTTTGCCCGAGTTCGGCCTTTCTTGAACCAGTTCATGGATGAACCGTAGGGTCTTTCCCACAATGGCCTCACGTCGCGGCCGAACCACGTCCCGCGACCACAACGCCAAGGAGAATCGAACCATGTCCGCCCTCGCCACGCTGAAACGCCACGCCCCCGTCGCGGCGGCAATACTCGCCCTGTCGGTGGCGAGCGCCTTCGCCCAGGAAAAGAAGCCGCACCCGACCACGGAAGCCGAAATCAAGTACCAGGCCGGCGGCTCGCCACTGGCCGGCGTCGACATGTACCAGGACATCAATCCCAAGGCACCGCCGATGAGCAAGGCGGAGTTCGACAAGGCCCGCCAGATCTACTTCGAGCGCTGCGCCGGCTGCCACGGCGTGCTGCGCAAGGGTGCGACCGGCAAGCCCCTCACGCCGGACATCACGATCGAGCGCGGAAGCGAATACCTGAAGGTCTTCATCAAGTACGGCTCGCCCGCGGGCATGCCCAACTGGGGCACCTCCGGCGACCTGAACGACGCCGAAGTCGACCTGATGGCGCGCTACGTGCAGCAGACGCCCCCCACCCCGCCCGAGTTCGGCATGAAGGAGATGAAGGCGACGTGGAAGGTGATCGTGCCAGTGGACAAGCGCCCGAAGAAGAAGATGAACTCGTACAACATCGAGAACATCTTCTCGACGACGCTGCGCGACACCGGTGAAGTGGCGCTGATCGACGGCGACACCAAGAAGATCATCAATATCGTGAAGACCGGCTACGCGGTGCACATCTCGCGCACCTCGGCCTCCGGCCGCTACCTGTTCGTGATCGGCCGGGACGCCAAGATCAACATGATCGACCTGTGGATGGAGAAGCCCGACAACGTGGCCGAGATCCGCACGGGGCTGGAAGCGCGTTCGGTCGAGACCTCCAAGTTCAAGGGCTACGAGGACAAGTACGCCATCGCCGGCGCCTACTGGCCGCCGCAGTTCGTGATCATGAAGGGCGATACGCTCGAGCCGCTCAAGATCGTCGGCACGCGCGGCATGACGGTCGACACGCAGGAGTACCACCCCGAGCCGCGCGTGGCCGCCATCGTCGCCTCGCACTTCAAGCCGGAGTTCGTCATCAACGTGAAGGAAACCGGCAAGATCCTGATGGTCAACTACAAGGACATCAACAACCTCACGATGACCGAGATTCCCGCCGCCCGCTTCCTGCACGACGGCGGCTGGGATTCCACCCATCGCTACGTGCTCATGGCCGCCAACCAGTCGAACAAGATCGCCATCGTGGACGCGAAGGAAGGCAAGCTCACGGCGGTTGGTCGAGGTCGACAAGATCCCGCACCCGGGGCGCGGCGCCAACTTCGTGCACCCGAAGTTCGGCCCGGTCTGGGCGACCGGCCACCTCGGCAGCGAGAAGATCTCGTTCATCGGCACCGACCCCGTGAAGAACAAGCAGCATGCGTGGAAGGTCGTCCAGACGATCGACGGCCAGGGCGGCGGCAACCTCTTCATCAAGACGCACCCGAAGTCGAAGAACCTGTGGGTCGACACGCCGCTCAACCCGGATCCGAAGCTCTCCAAGTCGATCGCGGTGTTCGACATCAACAACCTCGACAAGGGCTTCAAGGTGCTGCCGATCACGGAATGGGCCGGCATCGGCGACGGCGCCGGACGCGTCGTGCAGCCCGAGTACAACAAGGCGGGCGACGAGGTGTGGTTCGCCGTGTGGAGCGCCAAGAACCAGACTTCCGCACTGGTCGTGGTCGATGACAAGACGCTCAAGCTGAAGGCCGTGATCAAGGACCCGAAGATCATCACGCCCACGGGCCACTTCAATCTCTACAATACGCAGCACGACGTCTATTAGAGAGTTGTTCGATGCACCTCCCTGGTGGCCGGCGGTTTACCGCCGGCCTTTTTTTGCCCGTGTTCCGGCCGTTCTGCTTGCGGCGATGGCGACGCACGCGGCGGCGCTCGAGGCGGTCACGTCCGACGGACGCTACCGCGTTGCCACGGACGAGGCGAAGAAGGAGCTGGTGGTCTACTCCGCCACGGCCGGGGCCGAGCTGCGCCGCATTCCGCTCGCCGACCGCAGCCGTCGCGTTGGCGCCTTGGCGTGGATCATCGACCTGCCCCGGCGCAGAAGCCTGCTGGCGGGGTTCGAGGCGCTGCCCGAAGCCTGGGAATTGCCTTACGGCCCGAAGACCGAGCCCGTCTACGACGGCCTCGTCCACGATTACCGCATGGGTGAAGGAATTGCGGATACCGGGCCGCTCCCGGTGCGGCGCATCCCGCTCGATGCCCCCCTCCCCCTCCCGACGCCCGACGAAAGGCAGATCCACGTCACCTGGCCCGATCCTGCCCGGCCGGGCAAGCTCAATGTCCTGAACCTGGACGTGCGCCGCGTCATCGGGCAGGTCGATGCCCCGGTGCCTCGCGAAGCAGCGGCGCCCGTATCCGCATCGCCTCCATCGCCACCAAAGGCCGCGCGCGCTACACCGGCCACGCAACCCCTGGATCGCGTCCAGGTCATCGGCGCCGCAAGCCGGGTCGACGAGGCCATCAGCGAGGTGGCAGCGACCGTCAGCGTGATCGAGCGCGAGGACATCTATCGCGACGCCGCCGGAAATCTCCGCGACCTGTTCCGCTACGAGCCCGGCGTTTCGATGGAGAACGGGGCCACGCGCTTCGGCCTCGGCAACATCAACATCCGCGGTCTCGAGGGCAACCGCGTGCAGATGACGGTCGACGGCATCCGCCTGCCGGATAGCTACCGGGTGGGAAGCTTTTCCAATGCTTCGCGCAATGCCCTCGGGCTGGGGATGCTCAAGCGCGTGGAGATCGTGCGCGGGCCTGCGTCGGCAATTCATGGTTCCGACGCGTTGGCGGGCGTGGTCGCCTTCACCACGCTCGACCCGGCCCCGTTCCTGCGCAGCGGCAAGGGTTACGGCGGCGAGGCCTTCGGCGGCTATGCCAGTGCCGACCGCAGCGTCCAGGCTGGCGGCGTGCTGGCGCTCGATGCCCTGGGAACGCAGCTCCTGGTCGGGGCCGAGCGCACCGATGGCGAGGAGATGCAGAACAAGGGCGAAGTCGGCGGCACGGGTGCCTCGCGCACCGAACCGAACCCGCAGGACACGCGCAGTGAGAGCCAGCTCGTGAAGTGGGTCATTCCGGCTTCTTCCGGATGGCGCTACACCCTGACGGCGGACCGCTATGTGCGCGAGGTACGCACCGACGTGCTGTCGCTCAACCCGCAATCCCCGCGCACCGTGAGCCTCACCGGCGACGACAGTTCGCGCCGCACGCGCTACAGCGCCGAGGCGATGGTGCACGCGATCGGGCCCTTCGATCGGCTCTCCCTCACCGCCTATTCGCAGGAATCCCTCACGCAGCAGGACACCGCGGAGGTCCGCGCCAACACCACGGCCGTGTGCCTGTCGGCCCCCGGCAACGTGCGCTGCCTGCGCGAGCCGCGCTTCCGCTACGAGGCGGACGAAGTCGGCGCGGTGGCCATCGGCGAGGCACGCGCGCGCTGGCTCGACCTGGAGCACAACCTCGTCGCCGGCATGGAATTCTCGCGCACGCGCACGAGCGAGATGCGTGACGGTACCCAGACCAACCTCAACACCGGCACGGTCAGCAACGTGATCGGGGGCGAGGCGATGCCCACGCGCGACTTTCCGGTGACGGACACCGATCGCTTCGGCACCTTCCTGCAGGATTCCTTCGTGGCCGGCGACGCGCGGCTCACCTGGATCCCCGGCCTGCGCTTCGACGCGTTCCGGTTGCGGCCGCAGCCGGACGACATCTTCGCCTCGGGCAATGCGGGGCGCCCGGTGGCCTCGCTCTCCGACCAGGCGCTTTCGCCGAAGCTGGGCCTGCTCTTCCGCATGAACGACGAGCTCACCTGGACGGGCCAGCTGGCGACGGGCTTTCGCGCCCCGCCGGCCGCCGACCTCAATATCGGCCTCACCAGCCTGCCTTCCGGCTACACCGTGATCCCGAACCCGGACCTGCAGTCGGAGACCTCGCGCGGCGCGGAACTTGGGCGCGCGCTGGACCGGCGACTCCGTCGAGGCCATGGTCACGACGTACTACACGCGCTACACGGACCTGATCGTCTCGCGGGCCGCCCTTTCCTGCCCGGCCGATCCCCTCTGCGTCCCGGGTGCCACGGGGACCTTCCAGTCGCGCAACGTCGCCTCGGCGCGCATCTACGGTCTCGAGGGAAAGGCCGCGTGGCACTTCGCGCCCGGCTGGATGGTGCTGGGCGCATTTGCGTTGCCACGCGGGGACGACATCGGCAAGGACGCGCCGCTCAACACCATCGATCCGCCGCGCCTGGTGGCGGGGGTCGGCTACGAGCGGGCTACGTGGGGAGCGCGACTCCATGTCACGCATGCGTGGGAGCAGACGCGCGTGGACCGCACGGCCGGCGTCGCATTCGTCCCGCCCGCCTGGACCACCGTCGACGTCACCGCCTGGGTGAAACCACTGCCGACGCTGGAGATCGCGGCGGGTGCCTTCAACCTGACCGACGAGAAGTACTGGCTCTGGTCCGACGTGCGCGGGCTGGTCAATCTGTCGACGGGCATCGACCGCTACACCCAGCCCGGGCGCAACTACGGCATCAACGCGCGCTGGATCGTTCTGACGGAACTCCGGTTCACGATACCAGGTACGTGTACCGGGTACCGGATGCCTAGTTGAACGCCTCGGCGCGCTTCATCAGTTCGTCCAGGCCCGGTTCGCTCGGGTTCTTGGGCTTGCCGGGGTGGATGATGGCGACCTGGCAGGCTTCGGCGGCCTCGACGAGCTGGCGGTAGGTGCCGGCGTTGACGTCCTTGATGAACGCCTGCTTGTTGTCGTTGTAGCCGAACATCTGCGGATTGATGAGCTGGCACTCGTTGCAGCTCGGGCAGCGCGCGGTTTCGATCCAGGGATCGTCCGACGGCGGCTTCTCCTCGGCAACCGCTGCCGGCTTCGGCGGCTGGCGCAGCCGCGGAGGCCGAGGCATCGGCTGCGGGCACGGCAGCAGCCGCGCCAGGCGACGGCTGCCTTGCGCAGGGCATCCAGCTCCTGGTTCTTCTGCTCCTCCCAGCTCGCCTTCTCGCGGGCGAGCAGGCGCTGGGCGTGCGAGTCGTTGATGCCGCCGTGCTCCTGCAGGCGGTGCCACAGCAGCAGGCAGCGGCGCGTGGCCTGCATCATCCGCGCATCGACGATCACGCGGTGCAGGGCATCGTTCCCGTCGACCGCCAGCAGGTACGGGATGCGCTCCCCGGCTTCGCGTTCCGGCAGGGCCAGCCAGTCGATGGCCGGGATGAGCGCCTCCGTCCAGCGCTCGCGCCGCACGACCGCGAAGTGCTCCGCGTTTCTCTGGTCGCACATCGCGAAGTCGGCATACGTGAAGCCCACCTGCTCGCGCACGCGCTGCATCGCCTCGTCGGCGTACTCGAACGGCTCCACCGGCCAATCCGTGTCGGGATTGCGGTTGTGCTCCAGGGAGAAGCGCGTGGCCCAGTTGTCGCCCGCGGCGGCATCGTAGACGAAGGCCGGGAAGGCGCGCGACTCCATCGCAGCCGCGGCCGTCAGGTAGCGCGGCAGGTTGCCCGCTGCGGCCGGTGCCCCGGCAAACACGCTGAAGAGCGCCGGACCGCGACATCCCATGCCGTTCTCGATCCGGTTGCGCAGGCGATAAAGGCTGGAGCTGGCGGCCTGCAGGACGAACATGCCGCCCAGGCCCATCGCCGTGGTCGCGAGCCTGGCGCTGCGCACACCGAAGGCGAAGTGCCCGGTGCCGAGCGACGCCTCCTCCAGGAGGTCGGTGACCTGCACCACCACCTTGACCGGCAGCCCCGAGGACAGCGTGTCCATCAGGCCGGCGTTTTCAGGCGCGTCGTTGCGATCGGCCGGGATGCACACCAGGTAGTCCGGGAACAGCGCGAGGTCGTCCGCGTTCAGGGATTGCTCGCCGAAGGCCTCGAAGAACGGATCGTGGTCCGCCTCGCTGTAGCCGTTGCGCGTCTCCAGCTCGGCGATGGCGATGGCGCGGACCAGCTCGACGGCCTGCGGGAGCCTCCTGCGGTAGTCGGCCACGGCAGCGGCGACGTTGTCGAAGAGGAAGCTGTCAGACGCGTTCTCCGCGTCGGAACCGACCGGCCAGGAATGAAACTGCTGCGACTTGAGCACCGCGAGGGCGGATTCGATGCGCTTGCGGCGCCCTGCGGGCAATTCGTCCTTGGGCGTGCCCCGCACCACCAGGCGCGACATGGCGGCGAAGTCGAAATCGTCCGCATGCGGGCCGCCGACGGAAGCACGCAGCGCGTCTGGCTGCTGGCCCGCCTGCGAATGCGCGAAGGCGGCGCGCAGGATGTCGGAGAGCTTCCGCTGCAGCTGGTCGAGGTGGCCGTGGAAGAGAGCCGCCTTCTGTGCCTGCACGTGCCGCCAGGCGTGGATCATGAAGCGCGCCGGCAGGCGCTCGTCGCAGTCCGCCAGCTCACCGTCGAGCTTGATCGCCGCGCCGGCATGGGCGAGCACCTTGGCCACGCTTTCATCCGCAGGGGTGGCGAGCCTTGCGGCTGCCGCGGCCCACAGTTCGGCGAGCGTTCCCTGTGCGCCGGCCGCCAGCATCGACGCGCAGCTCACGCTCGAGCCGCAGGACGTGCTTGCGCAGGCGCTCGCCTTCGATGCCGCGCGGCGCCAGCTCCTCGAGCACGCGGTTGACGAGCAGCGTCAGCGACGTGGCGAAGCCGTCGGCGTAGCCGCTCTCCAGCAGCACCAGCGGGTAGTCGTAGCGCAGGCGCGTGAGGTCCCGGTAGCCCGCGTGGAGCGCGGGGCGCATCGCCCCCGCATCCAGCGCGGCGAGGCCCTCGCCCGTGCGCCGGCCCGTCATGTGGAAGACCTGCTGGTCCTGGAATTTCGCTGCCATGTCCATCGCGACTTGCCTCAACGGTCGTTAACGCGTCCTGCGCCTAGGCGGCGCGCTGCTGGCCATCGGTTTCCGGCCAGATGGTGAACTTGTCGAACTCGGCATCGAGCCCCTTGCGCACGGCTTCCACCGTGCGCGGCTTGCCGGCGCCGCGCAGGTCCTCGTAGCAGGGCACCTCCGGGTTCTGGTACAGGATGCCCACCGGGATCGGGTCCTCCACGGAGGCGATCTCGCGCGCGCGGTTCATGTTCAGCGGGTCGTGCTCGATCTGGTTCCTGTAGATCCGGCCCAGCTCGGCGCTCGGCTGCAGGCCGTTGGCGTGCGTCAGGATCAGGGTCTTGCCGGGATCGTGCAGCCAGGGCTCGAACATCTTCGGCAGGAACTCCGGGCAGCGCTGGATGATGCGGATGAACGAGAAGCCGCGATGATGGAAGGCCTTGGAGACGATGTCGTACATCAGCTCCGGGACCCAGTCCACGGCCTGCGCGACGAAGGAGACGTTCTGCACGCCCAGCGTCACGGTGAGCGGGTTCAGCGCCTCCAGCACCGAGCCGCGCGGCGTGGTGTTGCTCTTCAGCCCGATCGGCGAGGTCGGCGAGGCCTGCTTCTTGGTCAGCCCGTAGACGTGGTTGTCATGCAGGATGACGGTGAGGTTCATGTTGTAGCGGATGGCGTGGATCCAGTGCGCCGCCCCGATCGAGCAGCAGTCGCCGTCGCCCGTGTTCACGAAGACGTTCAGGTCGGGCCGGGCCATCTTCACGCCCTCGGCGATCGGGAAGGCACGGCCGTGGATGCCGTGGAAGCCGTAGGTCTTCATGTAGTGCGGAAAGCGGCTGGAGCAGCCGATGCCCGACACGAAGACCGTCTTCTCCGGGGCGAGGTTCTCGTCGCGGCAGAGGCGCTGCACCGCCGCGAGGATGGCGTTGTCGCCGCAGCCGTTGCACCAGCGCGGCACGCCGCCCTGGTAGTCCTCGAGGCTGTGGTGCTCCTCGTGGAGCTTGATGATGCATTGCGAGAGCGGCTTCCCCATGACTATTTCCCTTCCTGCAGTTTGGCCTTCAGCACCTTGACCACGTTGCCGGGCTTGATCGGCTGCCCGCGCGCCTCGCTCCAGCAGTCGACGTCGACCAGGTAGCGCGAGCGCAGCATCATCGCGAGCGCGGTGTAGCGGCGGTTGTCCGCGTCGATGAGTTCGTCTTCGAGGCGGTCGCCCCAGCCGCCCTCCACCGCGATCACCTTGCCGAAGCGCTTCAGGATCTCGCCGATGCCCGAGGGCAGCGGCTGGATGAAGCGCAGGTGCAGCGACGAGACCTTGAGCCCCTCGGCGCGCATGCGCTCCACCGCCTCCTCGATGATTCCCTTCGTGCTGCCCCAGCCGACGACGAGCAGGTCGCCTTCGGGGTCGCCGAACACGGGGGGCGTCTTGAGCGTCTTCTGCAGCGCCGCGAGCTTGAGGCTGCGGGCGCGCAGCGATTCCTCGTTGATGGACGGGTCGTAGGCCACCTTGCTGTTGCGGTCGTGTGCCAGGCCGGTGACGGTATGCATGCCGCCCGGCTGCCCGGGCACGAAGCGCCGCGCGATGCCGGTGACGGAATCCCAGTCGTAGGGCTTGGCGCCCTCGGGCAGCGGGGACTGGTCGATGGGAGGCGCCAGCCAGTCCTCCTTGAACACGGGCCGCGGGAACGGCGCCTGCGCGGTGGCGAGGCTTGCGTCGGACAGCACGACCACGACCATGTTGAAGGTCTCGGCGATCTTGCGGGCGGTGATCATCGAATAGAAGCAGTCCTCGATGCCGCTGACGGCCATCACCACCTTCGGCGCGTCGCCGTGGCTGCCGTAGATCGCCGTGAGGAGATCGCCCTGCTCCACCTTGGTGGGCTGGCCGGTGCTGGGACCGCCGCGCTGCACGTTCACCACCACCAGCGGGATTTCGGCCATCACGGCGAGGCCCAGGCCTTCCTGCTTGAGGGAGTAGCCCGGCCCGGAGGTGATCGTGACCGCGCACCGCCCCGCGTAGGAGGCGCCGATGGCGAAGGCGCAGGCGGCGATCTCGTCCTCCGCCTGGTGGACCATGCCGCCCACCTTCTCGAAGCAGTCGGAGAGGTAGTGCGAGGCCGAGGTGGCCGGCGTGATCGGGTACATCGCGCAGATGTCCATGCCGGAGGCGAGGACGCCCGAGCGCGATGGCCGTGTTGCCGTTGGTCACCACCTGCGCCACCTTGCTCTTCTCGGCCGGAATCGCGTACTTGAAGTCGAGATTCGCCTCGCCCCAGGCGTGCCCCGCCTCGAGCAGCTTCACGTTGGTGTCGATGATCGAGCGGTCCTTCTTGCCGAAGGTGAGCGCGATCTGGTCCCGCCCGAGCTGCAGGTCGAGGCTGTAGATGCTGCAGAGCATGCCCAGCACGAACATGTTCTTGCCGCGCCGCGCATCGGTCATCAGGGCACGGCACTCGCGCTCCAGCGGCAGCTCGATCACGCGGTAGCCGCCCTTGACGAGCGCGTCGACGGTTTCGTTGAAGGACTTCACGATCGCCGGATCGCGGCTGTCCCGCCAGACGTTTTCCAGGAGGATCGTGGCGCCGGCCTTCAATTCGCCGGCGCGCACGCGGCCCAGGAGCACCTGCTCGTTGAAGGCCACGACGAGGTCGGTTTCATCGCCGCCGTTGGTCACTTCCTTCGCGCCGATGCGGATGCGGATGCCGCTGGCGCCCGCCACGCTGCGCGCCGGCGGCTGGATCTCGGCCGGAATGATCTCCACGGTCCAGATGCCGTTGCCGCTGCGCGCGGCGATGCCGGCGAGCGCCTGGCCGCAGCGCTGCGCGCCTTCGCCGGAATCGCTGATCACCTCGACGATGTGCTCGGGGAGGTTCTTCGCGGGTTTCGCGGGAGTGGCAGGGGCAGCAGCGCCTTTCGGAGTCTTCTCGCGCTTCAGCTGGGCCGTTTCGCTCATGGTGTCGCCTCGGTGATCGTGCGTCGCAATGAAAAGGACCGGTCGGGCTACAGCAGCCGCACCCGGGCAAAGTTGTGTTCCTCGACCGGAATGCCGAAGCGCCGTGCACCCGGGTCGTCCGTGTCGGGCGTGTACACGCCATCGGTGTCGCGCAGGCCGAGGTAGGCCTTCATGCCGCGGGCCGCCTTGCGCCCGGCGCCCATGGCCTGGATCACGGTGGCCGCGCCGGTGACGATGTCGCCGCCGGCGTAGACGCCGGCAATGGAGGTGGCGAGCGACTCGTCGGTCTGGATGTAGCCGCGCTTGTTGAGCTTCAGCTTGGCCGTCTGGCCCAGGATCGGGTTCGCGTTCGTGCCGATGGCGAAGACGACCATGTCCGTCTCGATCTCGAATTCGCTTCCGGGCACGGGCACCGGGCGGCGGCGGCCGGAGTCGTCCGGTTCGCCCAACTCCATGCGCACGCAGCGCATCGCCCGGACGGCCTTCTTCTCGTCGCCCAGGATTTCCACGGGGCTCGTGAGCCAGTGGAACTGGATGCCCTCCTGCTCGGCGTGATGCACCTCCTCCACCCGCGCGGGCGCCTCGGCCTTGGTGCGCCGGTAGACGCAGTAGACGTCTTCGGCGCCCAGGCGCATGGACACGCGCATGGCATCCATCGCCGTGTTGCCGGCGCCGATCACCGCCACGCGCTTGCCGGGCTGCAGCGGCGTGTCGAAGTTGGGGAAGTCGCGCGCCCGCATGAGGTTGGCGCGCGTGAGCAGTTCGTTGGCGGAGAGCACGCCGTTCAGCGACTCGCCCGGAATGCCCATGAAGCTCGGGTAGCCCGCGCCCGTGCCGATGAAGACGGCATGGAAGCCCATTTCCGTGATCATCTGCTCGATGGTGAACAGGCGCCCGACCAGGGTGTTGCACTCGAAGCGGATGCCGAGCCGGCGCAGCTTGTCGATCTCCGCGTCGATGACGTCGTTGGGCAGGCGGAAATCCGGGATGCCGTACTTGAGCACGCCGCCGGGCTGGTGGAACGCCTCGTACACCACGACCTCGCAGCCCGCCTTGGCCATGTCGGCCGCGCAGGCCATGCCCGCGGGACCGGCGCCGACGATGCCGACGCGGTAGCCGCTGGGCTCGATGTAGGGGATGTTGGCCCAGCCTTCCTTGATGGCCATGTCGCCCACGAAGCGCTCGAGCCGGCCGATCGCCACGGGCTCCAGCGTATCGCCCACCGTGCACACGCCTTCGCACTGGTTCTCCTGCGGGCAGACGCGACCGCAGATGGAAGGCAGGAGGTTGGTGTCGGTGATGATGTCGTAGGCGCCGTGGTAGTGCTTCTCGGCGATCTTCTGGATGAAGCCGGGGATGTCGATGCCGACCGGGCAGCCGCGCACGCAGGGCTCGTCGGCGCACTGCAGGCAGCGATCCGCCTCGACCAGCGCCTCCTCGAGACGGTAGCCGAGGGAGACCTCCTCGAAGTTGTGCGCCCGGACGTGCGGATCCTGCTCCTGGACGGGCGTGCGCTCCTGCGGGATCGTGCGGATCGTCTTCTTCTTGGCCATGGTTGCCGTGCTCCTGGGTTCTTTCAGCCGTCCGTGGAAGGCCGGTCGTCGATTGCCGCGACGCGCTCGGGCACCGCGGACTCGTCGCCGCGGATGCGGCAGCTCTCCTGGAAGCGCTCCAGCGCTTCCTTCTCGGCGGTGCGATAGCGGCCGAGCCGGGACATGAGGTCGTCGAAGTCGACCAGGTGGCCGTCGAAGTCGGGGCCGTCCACGCAGGCGAACTTGACCGTTTCCCCGATCTTCACGCGGCAGCCGCCGCACATCCCGGTGCCGTCGACCATGACCGGGTTCAGGCTCACCATCGTGCGGATCTTGTGCGGGCGCGTCGCCTCGGCGCAGCCCTTCATCATCACCGGCGGGCCGATGGCCACCAGCTCCTCGATGTCGGCGTGCTTCGCGATCGCCTGCTTGATCCCCTCGGTCACCAGCCCCTTGATGCCGGCCGACCCGTCGTCGGTGCACAGGATGAGTTCGTCGCAGCAGGCGCGGAACTTGTCCTCCCAGAAGACCAGCCCGCGGTTGCGGAAGCCGAGCACGCCGATCACGTAGGCGCCGCTTTCCTTCCACGCCCGGGCCTGCGGAAAGATGGGGGCGACGCCGAGGCCGCCGCCCACGCAGACCACCTTCTTCTTGCCGCCGATGTGGCTGGGTATGCCCATGGGCCCGACCACGGCATGCAGCCGGGTGCCGACCCGGCAGTTCTGCTGCATTTCCCGGGTGGTCTTGCCGACGGCCTGGATCACCAGGGTGATCGTGCCCGCCTCGCGGTCGAAATCGGCGATGGTGAGCGGGATGCGCTCGCCCTGCTCGTGCTCCATCACGATCACGAACTGGCCGGCCTTGGCGGCCTTGGCCAGCATCGGGTGCCGCACCTCGAGCAGGTACGTCACGTCCGAGAAATCCTCGCGCGCAACGATCTCGTAGGTTGTCGATTCGACCGGCTGCATGGTGTTCCCCTCCTCGGCTGCGGATGCTGGTTGCATCGCGCCCGTGGCCCGGGACCCCAAGCCCGGGGCGGGCGCTGCGTATTGGACTTTGGTGACATTACGGGGGTGGCCGGTTCCCCCTGTTGATCTGACGCAACTCGCCGGATTGTTTCCGGGCGCGCGCAGCCGGTCAGCCGGCTTCCGCCACGCGCGCGCAGGCCGTGGCCAGCGCCGATTCCAGGTAGGCCGCGTAGAAGTCGGGGAGGAGCATGCCCTTGAGCGGTTCCGCAACCGGCCGGCCCCGCGAATCCCAGAACGCCACCTCGGGCGCCGCCCGGACGCCGTGGAAACGCGCAATGGCGTCATGGGTCGTCGGAATGCCGTCGAAGCCGACGATCCGGTCGTCGCTGCCCAGGTTCACCTGCCGGATGATGGTCCGGCTGGCCTGCGCGGGATCGCGCAGCATGGGCAGCAGGTGCGAACGGCGCACTTCGCTGCAGTAGGGGCAGCGCGGCAGGCTGAAGAGGATCAGGAACGGCACCCGCCTCTCCCGCGCCAGGCTGGCGTCACTGCGAAAGTCCCGTGCCAAAGGGAGATCGGGTGCCTCTGCCGCACGCACGGTGGGAGAGACGGCCAGCGCAGACAAGGCAACGATCGCTTCCCTGCGGTTCATGCGCGGCTCATTTCGCGAGCGACTCGCGTTCCATGAGCAGGTAGGTGCCGTAGGCGTTCACGCGATTGGCCTCCGCGAAGGCGGGAAGCATCGTATATCGGCTCCAGTCCGTCTTCGCGTAGGCCTCGTCGAAAGGCACGAAGTCGGCCACCGCCCGGCCCATTTCCCGGCGCAGATAGGTGAGATAGTCGCGCGTCAGGGCGAGGTCCGCCGCCGGGTTGGTCGAGACCTCCCCGTGGCCGGTCACCATGAGTCGCGGCTTCAGGTCGATCAGGCGGCCAATGCGGGCGAGCCATGCCTTGCTGTCCGCGGCCCCGACGAAGGGGATGCGTCCCTTGAAGAGGATATCGCCGGAGAACACCACGCCCTCCTGCGGAACCACCACCACGAGATCCTCGGGCGAGTGCGCCGGGCCGAAGTGCTGGACTTCGAATCTCACGCCACCCAGCGTGAAGGACTCGTCGCCGTCCAGCCAGCGGTCGGCGTGGACGAGCCGGGTCTTCGAATTCACCCAGGGCGCCAGCACCTGGAGGCGCTGCTCGTACCGGCGCTGGCCCTCGCCGCCGGTGAGGTAGTCGAGCGAGCCGCGGTGGGCCCAGACCTCCGCCCCGGCGTCCTTGAACGGCTGCAGCCCGTAGAAGTGATCGGCGTGGTAGTGCGTCACGATGACGCGCCGGACCGGCTTCGGGGTGATCCGCCGGATGGCCTTCAGGAGTTCGTTGCCCAGCGACGGGGTGCCCAGCGCGTCGACCACGACGACCCCTTCGTCGGTGACGACGAAACCGGCGTTGGAGTTGTAGGCCTCGTTGGCGGCGCTGGCCGCCCCCTGCAGGCCCTGCACGTACCAGGTGCGCTCGGTGACGCGGATGGGGGTCACCTGCACGCTGACCGGGGGATACTTCTCCCCGGCGGTCGCCGAGGCCACCACTGCGAGAAACGCGGCCGCCAGGGCGGCCTGCAACCACCTCACGCGATCCCCGGGTTGCCTTCCACCCCGACCAGCTTCGGCAGGTTGAGCTTCACCGGCGGGATCGTCTTGCGGTCCTTGAGATAGGTCGTAACGACATCCCAGATCGGCATCGCCTTTCGCGCCCTCGTGGACGGGAGCCCAGCCTGCCACCTTGTAGCTTTCGCTCCGGGTCGATCGGCTTGCCGCCGAGCCGCATGTCGCTGATGCGCTTGCCCATCGCCGCCCCGGGCGTGCAGGTGTAGGTCAGGCCGCCGACGCGTACCATGTCGCCGCCCTGCTGGTAGTAGGGGTCGGGATTGAACAGGTTGTCGCAGACGTCCTCGAGGATCGTCTTGATCATCTCGCCCGTCGATGTCGTTCAGCGTCGACTAGCGGATAGGTGATCGCGGTCCAGTCCATGACGTGGTCCAGCGTGATCGCCTGGCCGGGCAGGAGCGTCGTGCCCCAGCGGAAGCCGGGCGAGAAGGCGATCTCGGCACCCTTCACCTGCATCAGGGCGTCGAGGATGACCTGGTCGACGGTGCCGTTGAAGTTGCCGCGGCGGTAGAGCAGCCCCTCCGTCACCGCGAGTCTCTCGCCGAGCTTCGCCTCGTGCGGCGCGCGGATCTTCTGGATGATCGCGGCCATCGCCGGATCCGGCGCGAGAAGGTTCGCAAAGACCGGCAGCAGCCGGTACTTCCAGCCCGCCAGCTTGCCGCCCTTCACGTCGAAGTCCATCACGCCGAGGAACTTCGCATTGCTGCCGGCGTTGGTGACCAGCGTCACCCCCCTGGCGTTCTTCACTTCCAGGGGCTGCGGCACCCCGTCGTGGGTGTGGCCACCGAGGATCGCGTCGATGCCGGTTACGCGGCTCGCGAGCTTCACGTCGACGTCCATGCCGTTGTGCGACAGCAGGACGACGAGCTGCGCGCCCTTGCCGCGCACCTCGTCCACCACCTTCTGCAGTCTCCGGCTCCTTGATGCCGAACGTCCAGTCCGGGACCATGTGGCGGGGGTTGGCGATCGGGGTGTACGGGAAGGCCTGGCCGATGATGCCGACCGCCACCCCGTTGATCTGCTTGATCACGTACGGCGGGAAGACCGGGTCGCCGAAGTCGGTCGTCGCCACGTTCTGGGCGATGAAGTCGACCTTGCCCTTGAAGTCCTTGGCGACGATTTCCTTGACGCGCTCGGCGCCGAGGGTGAACTCCCAGTGCCCGGTCATCACGTCGACGCCGAGAGCGAGGCAGGCGTCCACCATGTCCTGCCCCTTCGACCACAGCGCCGTGGCGCTTCCCTGCCAGGTGTCGCCGCCGTCGAGGAGCAGCGCGCCGGGCCGCGAGGCCTTGAGGTTCTTCACCAGCGTGGCGAGGTGCGCGAATCCGCCGACCTTGCCGTAGGTCTTCGCCGCCTGCGCGAAATCGAGAAAGGTGAAGGCGTGCGCCTGGTCGCTTCCGCGTTTCACTCCGTAGGCCTTGAGGAGGTGTTCGCCGACCAGGTGGGGAGCCCTGCCCGCCGCGCCGGCGATGCCCAGGTTCACGTTGGGCTCGCGGAAGTAGATCGGCAGGAGCTGCGCGTGGCAGTCCGTCATGTGCAGCAGGCTCACGTTGCCGAAACGCGGAACGTCGTAGAGCTTCGCCCCGTCCGCCGCGGCCAGCGCCTCGCGCGAGGAAATCGGCAGCCCTGCGGCCGAGGCGATGGCGAGAATGTTCAGGAATTCGCGGCGGTCCATGGCGGCCTTTTGCGTCAGAACTCGAGGGAATCGGCAATGGCCTTGATGCCCGCGTTGGCGCAGACGTCGTCGTTGTCGCCGCCGGGCGCACCGGAAACGCCGATTCCCGCGACGATCGAACCGCCCGCCTCGATCTTGATGCCGCCACCCACCGCGACGACACGCGGAAGATTGCGAATGCCGGCCGACGGCTGCCCCGGCTGCGTGGTCTTCACGAGGTCGGTGGTGTTGGTGCGGAACGAAACCGCCGTCCAGGCCTTGTTGGTGGCGGTCTTCGGCGTGTGCGCACCGGCGTAGCGGTCGCGGATCACGACCTGCACCAGCCCCGAACGATCGACGATCGAGACTGCCACCTGGTAGCCATCGGCGCGGCACTTGGCCATCGCCGCCTGGGCCGCCTTCATGGCTGTCTCGGGCGTGAGCGCCTTCAGCGCGAATGTCGCGGGCTCGGCTGCCACGGCCGTTCCGGATGCGAGGGCGAACGCGATGGCGGCGGTGGCGAATGACTTGTTCATGTGTTCCTCCATGAAAAAGGGGCGGGTTCGCACCCGCCCCGCAGTGGGTGGAGCGTCCAGTCTGCCCCTATTTATTCACCGGCGAGTTGGGGTCCATCAAAAGAGCGACGACATCCTTGATCTGCTCCTCCGTCAGGATCTGGCTGTGGCCGAAGCGCGGCATGCTCGAGCACGGCGTGAAGGCCTGCGAGTTGAAGACCTTGCCGTAGGCGTAGCGCTGGATGTCCGCGCCGAATCCGCGCATCTTCGCGAAGTTGTAGAGGCTCGGCCCGATGGTGCCGTAGGAGAGCTCCTGCTTCGAGAGCTGGTGGCAGGCGTAGCAGTTGCCGCCGGCGGGATTCTTCGGGTCGTCGCTGTACTGCTTGCCCACGCCCGACTGGGCGACGCGCTCGCCCTTCTTCCAGTCGCCGAGGTACTTGCCGTCGGCCGGGTACTTGATGAGCGCCTGCTGCGCCTTCTCGAGCTTCGCGCCAACGTCCTTCGGCATGTCGTGGCCGCCCGGGTAGATGCTGCAGGTTCTCTGCATGTCGTCCTGGTCGATGCGGTCGAGCTTGGCCTGCCCCTTCTCCTTGAAGGAGGCCTTCATCATGGCGATGGCCTTGGCCCGGGACTCCTCCTGGGACGGGGCAGTGGCGCAGCTGGCGGCGATCAGGGCGACGGCGGGCAGTGCGAGGTAAACGATCTTCTTCATGGTCTGCCTCCGGGCTCAGCGCTTGATGGACGGGGCGTCGAAGATGCCCCCGTTCGCGTTCTTGGCGAGGAACATCGTGAGCGCCACCGACGCCGGCGACACGAACTCGAGTTCCGGAAAGCGCTGCTGGCGGAAGCAATCGAGCAGGCGCCACTGGAACGAGCGGACCTCGCCCTGCGACACGCGGTAGGCGGGCCAGGCGGTGTAGGCCTTCTTCGCGTCGCGCGGGTTGAGGAGATTGGGCAGGTCCTGCAGCCGGATGCGCTGGTTGTTCACGCCGTGGCAGGTGGCGCAGGCGAAGTCGTAGGGACCGCTGCGATGGAAGAAGATCTGCTCGCCGACCGCGTAGGCCTCGACCTCCTTCGGATGCGTGCCCGCCACGTTCATCGGCAGGCCGCGCGACTCCGAGGTGACGAACGCCACCAGCGCGTCCATGGCGACCTTCTTGCCGGGGCCGCCGTACGGGTCCTTCTTGGCCTCGGCGGGAGTGAAGCCCTGCAGCGTGACCATGCAGGAAACGAGGCGGGACTCGAGATCCTCGACCTTGTCGGTGTCGGCGAAATACTTCGGCAGCACCGTGTAGACGCCGCGCACGACTCCCGGCCCGAGGCCGAGGTCGCACTTCTCGAGCGAGGCGTTCTTCGGGCCGCGCTTCTGCTTCCAGATGCCGTCGCCGCGGGCCTCCCACAACTCCGCCGGGTTGCCATCAGCCAGGGCCTGCCGGTAGCGCTCGATTTCCTCGACCGCCGTGCGCTCTTGCGCGAATGCCCCTCCGGTAGAAAACAGGACTGCTGCACAGGCGGCGCCGGCCGCCAATTTAAGGGTTCGATTCACGATGCTCCTCCATGAACTTTTTTTAGGGTGCGGCGCTCTGGTGCGTTCAGGGCTTTACGTAGGCGTAAGCCTCTTGTGACTGCAGGCGAACCAGCTCCGCCACGCCCGAGGGAACGATCGTCGCCTGGCTGATGACCCTCTTCTTGTCGATCTTGCGCGATACGAGCGTGTTGTTGCAGACGCGGAACTCGACGCCCCTCGCCTGCAGGGTATCGACCATCGCGTCGTAGGGATTGCCGTTCTTGTCCTTGGCGCCATCGAGCAGGAAGTCGATGCCGGGGCCGTGCGTCACGACGACGATCTTGGCTTTCGGCTCGGCATCGAGGTGGTTGCCGACGTTGCGCAGCACCGGGACAGCCTTATCGCCGCCCTCGTTGATGTGGTACACCGACCTGCTGGTGTTGATTCCGGTCGTGGCGCACCCCGATGCGAACACGATGGCCGCGGCTGCGGCCAGCTTCCCCAGGCTGCTGTTCATGAAGGCTCCTCCTCCGATATTTTGATGGAACCGGCAGGCATCGAGGCCCGCCGGGGCACTACGAAATCGTCGCTTCGTCGGTGCGCTTTTCGCCCTTGTTGTCCGTCCAGGTGATCGAGACCTTCTCGCCCGGCTTGCCGCCGGCGAACTTGAAGGACAGGAACGGGTTCTTCGAGACCGCCGGTCCCCACTGCGCCGAGAGCACCACCTTGCCGTTGTGCGTGGCGGTGACGTTCTGGATGAAGTGCGCCGGGATGTTGGCGCCCTTCGAATCCTTGCGCTGGCCCGTCTCCATCTCGTGGCTCATCAGCACCTTCACTTCGACCTTGTCGCCGGACATCGCCGCCCGGATCTTCATCGGATCTGCCATGGTTTCTCCTCGTTCAGCCGCCGCAGCCACCGATGGTGACCTTGACTTCCTTGGTGGTGTAATAGAACTTGCCGTCGGCCTTGACCAGCGCGGTGATGTTGGAGGTCTGCCCCATCTTCACGCGCGTGGTGACGCCAGCCTCGGTGCCCGCCGGGATGTCGAAGCTCGCCGCGAGCGAGTTCGGGTTCTTCTCGACCAGGAGCGCGATCGATTCCGTCTTCGGAATGCGGCTGTTGATCGTGAAGGGAACGACGGCGCCGTTCTCCGCGATGTCCGGGGAGACGATCGCGATTTCCTTGCTCTCGGCCGCTGCCGTGCCGCCCATCGCCTTCACGGTGTCGGCCAGCGACTTGGTCTCGAACGCGGCCTTGTTCCAGGTCTGCGCCCAGGCGCTGTCCGGCTTGAAAAGGCCCGCGGAAGCCGCAAGCCCCATGACTGCCATGCCGCCGGTGCTCTTGAGCACCTTTCTGCGACCGTTGTTCATCTCTCGCTCCTTGAGTCGATGGCCCGTTGCGGGATTCCGAGCCGGAAATGCGCGGCATCCGAGCCCACGCGGCTTCCGGGGTCGTGCTGACAATATCGCTCGGGAGTTGTTATGAATGCCTGCCCATTGGAGGGGTATACACCCTCAGGGTCTATTCCCAATACGGGTAAATGTGTTTACCCGGATGGGTAGGTTCAAGATAACGCACGGCTTTTTCTCGCGTCAATCCGGCGCGCGCGACAAGCGGCATACGGGGGTATATGATCATTCGCTAATATTAGCGGACAGCCCCATTCCGTACAGGATGCACCCATGACGCAGGCTCGCAACGGCAAGGCTACGCGGCAAGACATCTTCGACCTGCACGGCCGCGGCGAGGACATCCGGGAAGCGAGCGAGGCGCTGAAGGCGATGGCGCATCCGCTGCGCCTCAAGATCCTTTGCCTCGTCGGCCAGGACGAACTGATGGTGCAGGAGATCGTCGAGGCCGTCGGCACCTCGCAGAGCAACATTTCGCAGCACCTGGCAGTCATGCGCGAACGCGGCCTGCTCACCTCGCGCAAGGAAGCGAACAAGGTCTTCTACCGCATCGACGATCCGCGCATCCTGAAGCTGATCGGGCTGATGCGCGAGGTGTTCTGCTCGATCTGAGGCCGGTTTCGTTTCCCGATGGCGCTAGGGCGATCCTTCGCCGCTTCTCGGACCAGCGCGCCGCCGCGTCGTCGTCCGCTGCCCTCGCCTCCACCCAGCGGGCTCCCGCCGGGCGTCTCCTCCTTCTTCCAGAACGGCGCGCGCGTCTTCAGGTAGTCCATGATGAACTCGCACGCGGCGAACGCCTCGCCGCGGTGGGCGCTGGAGACGGCCACGAGGACGATGGCCTCACCGGGTTCGAGCGCGCCCACCCGGTGCACCACGCGGGTGTCGAGCAGGTCCCAGCGCCGCGCCGCCTCGGCGCAGATCTCCTCCAGGGCACGCTCGGTCATTCCGGGGTAGTGCTCGAGCGTCATGCGCGACACCGCCGCCCCCTCGTTCAGGTCGCGCACGCAGCCGACGAATGTCGCCACGGCGCCGACGTCGCGGCGCCCCTGCGTCAGTGCCCGGATCTCCTCGCCGGCATCGAAGGGTGCGGCCTGCACGCGGACGTGCGAACGTTCTTCATGGCTCGGCTCGTTCCCCGACCATGGCTCAGCCCCCGGTGACCGGCGGAAAGAAGGCCACCTCGTCGCCCGGCTTGAGGGGGGTGGCGAGGTCGGCCATGGCCTGGTTCACGGCAACGCGCCAGGCGCGCCCGGGAGCGAACGCCTCCGACCAGCGGCCGTCGCGGGCACGCAGCCGCTCGACGACGTCGCCCGACCGTTGCCGTTGCCGCCGGCAGCGCCACTTCCTCGCGCGCGCAATCGAGCTTCTCGCGCAGGCTGGCGAAGTACAGCAGCGTGACCATGTTCAGTCCGATGCGGCCGAGAGTCGCGGGCGCGAGTTGCCGCTGGCCACGAAGTCGAGAATGAAACGCGTGATGGCCGGGGCGTCGTCGAGACCGAACTGCGGCAGCCCCGTCTGCAGCGGCTCGCTGGTGGCCACCGCGATCACGTGCGGATCGTGGGGAAAAAGCAACGGGCGGTCACCGCCGGCACGGTGCACCTCGATGCGCGGAATCGGATCCAGCTTGTAGCCCTCGACGAGGATCAGGTCGCAGGGAGAAATGTGCCGCAGCAGCTCGTCCAGCGTCGGCTCCGCCGTCCCGCGCAGTTCGTGCATCAGCGCCCAGCGCCGCGACGAACTCACCAGCACCTCGGTACAGCCGGCCTGGCGGTGCCGCCACGAATCCTTGCCGGCATGGTCGACGTCGAACTCGTGATGCGCGTGCTTGATGAGCGAGACGCGCAGCCCGTCGCCCGACGAGCAGCGGAACGAGCTTCTCGATGAGGGTGGTCTTGCCGCTGCCGCTGTAGCCGGCGATGCCGAGGATCTTCATGGTCGAATCCGGGAGACGAACCCGGAATGATAGCCGAAGGAGCGACGCTAGCCGGCGGGCTTCAGGCGCCGCAGCACCAGCGGCATGGCGAGCGCGCCCGGCGGCGAGCGCCCACAGGACCCAGGTGACCGGGCTCTGGAAGAGGATGCCGACATGGCCGTCGGAAATCGACAGCGCCCGGCGCAGGTTCTGCTCCATCATGTCGCCGAGCACGAACCCCAGGATCAGCGGCGCCATCGGGAAGCCGAGCTTGCGCAGCCCCCAGCCGAAGATGCCGAGTGCGACCATCAGCACGAGGTCGAAGGTGGTCGCGTGCACGGCATAGACGCCGACGAAGCTCACCGCCGCGATGGCCGGCACCAGGAACCAGTTCGGCACGTACAGCATGCGCGCGAAGATCCCCACCATCGGGATGTTCATCACCAGCAGCATCACGTTGCCGATGAACATCGAGGCGATCAGGCCCCAGACGAGGTCGGGCTGCTGCTCGAAGAGCAGCGGCCCCGGCGTGATGTTGTAGAGGGTGAGCGCGCCCACCAGCACGGCCGTGGTCCCGCTGCCCGGAACGCCCAGGGTGAGCATGGGGATGAACGCCCCGTGCGCGGCCGCATTGTTGGCAGCCTCGGGCGCGGCAACGCCGCGCACGTCGCCCTTGCCGAAGGTCCCCTCGCGGTCGGTGAGGTTCTTCTCCACCATGTAGGTGATGGCGCTGGCGATCGTGGCGCCGGCGCCGGGCAGCACGCCGATCACGAAGCCGATGATGCTCGAGCGAACGGTGCCCCACCAGGTCTCGGCCATCTCCTTCAGGTTGAACATCGCCCGGCCGGTGTTCTTGATGACGACCTGGCCGCCGTGGCTCTGCTCGAGCATGACCAGCATCTCGCTCACGCTGAAGAGGCCGATCACCACGACGATGAACTGGATGCCGTCGGAGAGGTGCACGTCGTCGAAGGTGAAGCGGTAGACGCCGGAACCGGAGTCGATGCCGACGGTGGCGAGCAGCAGGCCGATGAGCGCGGCGAGGAGCGTCTTGACGGGCCGCTCCCCCACCATGCCCGCCAGGCAGCAGATGGCGAACACCATGAGCACGAAGTACTCCGCCGGGCCGAACGACAGGGCCCACTTGGCCAGGATCGGCGCGAAGAGCGCCAGCCCGAGCGTGGCGAGCACGCTGCCCACGAAGGAGCTCCAGGCCGAGATCGAAAGGGCCACGCCGGCGAGACCCTTCTTGGCCATGGGGTAGCCGTCGAGCGCCGTCATGAGCGCGCCCGCATCGCCGGGAATGTTGAGCAGGATCGAGGAAATGCGCCCGCCGTACTCGCAGCCGATGTAGACGGCGGCGAGCAGGATCAGCGCCGTCTCCGGCGGCAGCTTCATCGCGAAGGCGATCGGCAGGAGGATGGCCACGCCATTGATCGGGCCCAGCCCCGGGAGCAGGCCGACGACCGTGCCGATGAACGAACCGAGCAGGGCGACCAGCAGGTTGATGGGCTTGGCGGCGACGACGAAGCCGTGCGCGAGGTGGCCGAGGGAATCCATCAGGCGCCGGCCCAGAGCCGCCCGAGGGGCAGCGTGACGTCCAGCAGCTTGTCGAAGAAGAACCAGAGCCCGACCCCGAGCGCGATGCCGCCGGCGAAGACCGCCTTCCAGCTACCGTCGAACATGCGCCCGATGGCGATCGTCATCAGCGCCGTGGCCACGGGGAAGCCCAGCCACTCGAAGAGCACCGCGTAGGCGACGAAGGCCACGAACAGGACGAAGACCTTGCCGCGCAGCGTTCCGAGCGGCCAGTCCGGCTCGCGGTCGGGCTTGAGGATGAGCCACCCTGCCGAGAGCGCCATGGCGCCGGCCAGCAGGAGCGGAAAGGCGCGCGGCCCGATGGGCTCGTAGCTGAACGGAGCGTCGATCTTCCAGGCAAGCCAGGCCACCCCCGCGCAGAAGGCGAGCCAGAGGACGGCGAAGATGCGGTCGCTCACGCGGTTCGATCCCCGGTCATCCGGGGATCGGCCTCGGCAGGCTGGAGAGCTCGCGTTACTTCTTCACCAGGCCGAACTCCTCGGCCTGCTTGCGGTACTCGCCGACCTGCTTCTTCACGAAGGCATCCAGCTCGGGACCGGTCAAGTCGAACGGCTGCAGGCCGCGTTGCGCGCGCAGCGTCGCGAACTCCTTGGTGGCCATCATCTTCTTCAGCATGTCCTGCCACGCCTTGTAGTCGGCGTCCGGGACCTTGGGGCCGGTGTAGAAGCCGCGGATGATGGGCCACTGCAGGTCATAGCCCTGCTCCTTGGCGGTCGAGACATGCGCCAGCTTGCCCTCGAGCCGCTTGTCGGCCAGCACCGCGATCATCTTGATGTTGCCGGCCTCGGCCTGCGCCTCGTCGGCGGAAACGTCGCCGAACATCACCTGGATGTGGCCGCCCATGAGTGCCGTCGTGGCTTCGCCGTTGCCCTCGAAGGACACCCAGCGCATGGCCTTCGGGTCGATGCCGAGCTTCTTGGCGAAGAGCGCGGCCTTCGTCCAGTCCTGGCTGCCGACCGTGCCGCCGCCGCCCAGCGGAACCTTGGCCGGGTCCGCCTTCATCGCGGCGCCGACTTCGGCGAGGTTCTTCCAGGGCGAGGCCTTGCCCACGGAAATGGAGCCGTAGTCGGTGCCGACGGCCGCCAGCCACCGCACGTCGTTCTCCGTCCACTTGCCGAACTTGCCCTGGGCGATGTTGAGCAGCGACCCGCCCGAGAACGCGACGATCACGTTCGGGTCGGCCGCGCGCTGCGCGACGACCGTGTTCATGGCGACCGCTCCGATGCCGCCCGGCATGTAGGTGGCGCGCATCGGCTCCTTCAGGAGCTTCAGATCCATGAGCGACGTCTGGGCGAGCTTGCAGGTGAGGTCGAAGCCGCCGCCGGGCTTGGCGCCGACGATGCACTCGGGCTTGTCGATCGCGGCGAGCGCGGCGAGGCTCGCGACGGTGGCGATGGCGGAAACGGTGAACACGGAAATGCGCAGCATGGGAGAGTCCCTCCGGGAGAAATTTGGCTTGGCAGCTGGCGCTCTCAACGGGCGCCATTGCGCTGGATTCTAGCAGGGCAAGCGCTGCCCTGGGCCGCCCTACTCCGGCTTGGGCACCACGGTGAGCTGCGGCGGGTTGCCGTCGGGCACCGCCGGCACCTCGATCGCGCCGGGCAGCTCGGCCCGCTCGATCGCCGCGAACTTCTCGCTGATCTTCCTGCTGGTGATCTGCACCTGGCCGGCATCCTCGTGGGCGAGGCGGATGTGCTCGGCGAGCTTCTTCATGCGCTCGTCGAAGCGGCCGAACTCGCGGCCGAGCTTGCCCAGCTCGTCCTTGATGATGTGGATCTGCTTGCGGGTCTCCACGTCCTTCAGCACCGCGCGAGCGGTGTTGAGGACGGCCATCAGCGTCGTGGGCGAGACGATCCACACGTGGCGCTGGCCGGCGTACTCCACGAGGTCGCGGTGGTGGGCGTGGATCTCGGCGAAGACCGACTCGGCCGGCACGAACATCACGGCGCCGTCGCCCGTCTCGCCGGGGATGATGTATTTGCAGGCGATGTCGTCGATGTGGCGCCGCACGTCGGCCTTGAACACGCCCGGCGTCACCTTGTCTGCACCGTCGGAAATCATGCGCTCGTAGTTCTCGAGCGGGAACTTGGAGTCCACGGCGATGAGGCCCGTGGGTTCCGGGAGCTTCAGCACGCAGTCGGCGCGGACGTTCCTCGCCGTCTGGAAGGTGTACTGGAACTCGTAGGCCGCCTCGGGGAGCACGTTCTTCACGATGTCCTCGAGCTGGCGCTCGCCGAAGCGCGCCGCGGGCGCTCTTGCTGCCCAGCAGGCTCTGCAGGCTCACGACACTCGTGGTGAGCGTCTCGATCTTCTTCTGCGCGTCGTCGATCGTCTGCAGGCGCGTCATCACGCTCACGAAGGTCTCGTTGGTGCGCTTGAAGCCCTCGTCCAGGCGCTCGTTCACCTTGCCGCCGATCTCGGCCAGGCGCGCGTCGACCTTTTCCTGCAGCGACTTCTCGAAGGACTGCATCTGCTCGCGATTGCGCGCGAGCTCGTCGCCCACGGCGCGGCGCAGGCGGTCGCCCTCCTCGCTCTGGCGCGAGGCGATGCGCTCGGCGGAGTCCGCAAGGCCGCCGTGCAGGTCGGTGAGGAGCGGCGCGATGATGCGCTTCGCGGTCGCCGGCCACCGCGACCGGGAGGTCGTCGATGCGGCGGGCAGAGCGCATCGCGACCACGAGCGCGGCCGACCGCGGCCAGCGCGGCAATGGCGGCGAAGGCTGCGACGACCAGGTCCATGGCGGAACGTCAGGCGGCCTGGTCCTCGCGCGCGGCGCGCTTCCGGTCGTGCTCGAGCAGGTGGCGCTTGCGCAGGCGGATGTTCTTGGGGGTCACTTCCACGAGCTCGTCGTCCTCGATGAACTCGACCGCGCCCTCGAGCGTGAGCTGGATGGGCGGGGTGAGGAGCACGTTCTCGTCCTTGCCGGCGGCGCGGACGTTGGTGAGCTTCTTGCCCTTGACCGGGTTCACGATCAGGTCGTTGTCGCGGGTGTGGATGCCGATCACCATGCCCTCGTAGACGCGCTCGCCGGGCGAGACGAACATGCGGCCGCGCGCCTCGAGGTTCCAGAGCGCGAAAGCGACGGCTTCGCCCTGCTCGGAGGAGATGAGCACGCCGTTCCTGCGCGAGGGCAGCTCGCCCTTCACCGGTCCGTACTCGTCGAAGACGTGGCTCTTGATGCCGGTGCCGCGGGTGAGCGTCATGAATTCCATGTGGAAGCCGATCAGCCCGCGCGACGGGATCTTGTAGTCCATGCGCACGCGGCCCTTGCCGTCCGGAACCATGTCCTGCAGTTCGCCGCCACGCCGGCCCAGTTCCTCCATCAGGCGGCCCTGGTTGTCCTGCTCGACGTCGACCGTGAGGATCTCCCACGGCTCGTGCCGCTCGCCGTCGACTTCCTTCACGACGACCCGGGGCTTGCCGACCGCCAGCTCGTAGCCTTCGCGGCGCATGTTCTCGATGAGTATCGTCAGGTGCAGTTCGCCGCGGCCGGATACGCGGAAGATGTCGGCATCGTCCGTGTCCTCGACGCGCAGGGCGACGTTGGCCATCAGTTCCCTCGTCAGGCGGTCGCGGATCTGGCGGCTGGTGACGTACTTGCCTTCCTGCCCGGCGAACGGCGACTTGTTCACCTGGAAATTCATGGTGAGGGTGGGCTCGTCCACGCCGCTGAAGGGAAGCGCCTCCGGATTTTCCGTGTCGGCAAAGGTATCGCCGATGGTGAAGTCCTCGATGCCCGTGACGGAGACGATCTCGCCCGCGCTCGCCGTGTCCATCTCGACCTTCTCGAGGCCCTGGAAGGAGCGCACCAGGCCGATCTTCGCCTTGCGCGGCGGGGAGTCACCGGAGAGGATCACGACCTCCTGCATCTTGCGCAGCGTCCCCCGGCGAATGCGCCCGACGGCAATGCGGCCGAGGAAGCTCGTGTAGTCCACCGCGCTGATCTGCAACTGCAGCGCTCCCGCAGGGTCACCGACGGGAACCGGGACGTGCTCGAGGATCGCGTCGAACAGGGGGCGCATGTCCTCCCCGACCGTGCCGGTCTCGCGTGCCGCCCAGCCGTTGATCGCCGAGGCGTAGATCACCGGGAAATCGAGCTGTTCCTCGGTCGCCCCCAGCTTGTCCATGAGGTCGAAGGTCTGGTTCACCACCCAGTCGGGGCGCGCACTGTCGCGGTCGACCTTGTTGACCACGACGATGGGCTTGAGTCCCAGGGCGAGCGCCTTGCGGGTGACGAAGCGGGTCTGCGGCATCGGGCCTTCGACCGCGTCGACCAGCAGCAGCACGCCGTCGACCATCGACAGCACGCGCTCGACTTCGCCGCCGAAATCGGCGTGGCCGGGCGTATCCACGATGTTGATGTGCACGCCGTGGTAGTCGACGGCGGTGTTCTTCGCGAGGATGGTGATCCCGCGTTCCTTCTCGATGTCGCCCGAGTCCATGACCCGTTCGACGATGTGCTGGTGCTTGGCGAAGGTGCCAGCCTGTTGCAGGAGCTTGTCGACCAGCGTGGTCTTGCCGTGGTCGACGTGGGCGATGATGGCGATATTGCGTAGCGGGCGCGACATGGGGGATCCTCGGCTGCGATCAATATCGCAGGAAATTCAACAGTTTAGCACGTCGACACGGCAATAGCGACTAGCATCATGATGCACCGGACCGGCTGCCGTGCGATAGGCAGGGCTTGCAGCCGGGAGGCCGCGAGGGGCGCGTATGCTAGGATGCGCGCCTTTTCGCCCGCCCCGCCCTTGAAACTCGCCCTGAAGATCGACGTCGACACCTACCGCGGCACGCGCGAGGGGGTGCCACGCCTCGTCGAGTTGCTGAAGAAATACGAGGCCGGCGCGACGTTCCTGTTCAGCCTCGGGCCCGACCACACCGGGCGCGCCATCGCGCGCGTCTTTCGCCCGGGTTTCCTCGGCAAGGTCGGGCGCACCTCGGTGCTTTCGCACTACGGCATCCGCACCCTGCTGTACGGGACGCTGCTGCCCGGGCCCGACATCGGCAGGCGCTGCGCGGCGCAATTGCGGGCGGTGCGCGATGCCGGCTTCGAGGTCGGCATCCACACCTGGGACCATGTGAAGTGGCAGGACGGTGTCGTCGCCGCGGACGAGGCCTGGACCGAGCGGCAGATGGCGCTCGCCCGCGACCGCTTCCGGGAGGTCTTTGGCGAAGAGCCGAAGGTGCACGGCGCGGCCGGCTGGCAGATGAACGTCCATGCCTGGCGCCGCACGCAACGCTTCGGCTTCGACTACTGCTCCGACAGCCGCGGCACGCACCCATTCGTGCCGGTGCATCGCGCGGAGATCGTCGCCTGCCCGCAATTGCCGACGACGCTCCCGACGCTGGACGAGCTGATCGGCCTCGATGGCGTGACGGAGGCCAACGTCGCCGACGCCATCCTCGCGCTCACCCGGGAGCCGCGCGACCATGTCTTCACGCTCCACGCGGAGCTGGAGGGAATGAAGCTCGCCCCCGCCTTCGAGCGCCTCCTCGCGGGCTGGAAGGAACAGGGTTACGCGCTGGTCGCCATGCGCGACCTCCTTGCCGGCCTGGAGCGGGCCGCCCTTCCCCTGCATGCGGTCGCCGATGGCACGATTCCCGGCCGCAGCGGCACCCTGGCGCTCCAGGGCGCGGAGTTTCTTCCTTGCCCTTCAACCCCATAGCTTGCGTTTTTCAGGGAACTTAGCCACCATAGGTCGCGGTCAACTCTTTGGGCCCCTGGATGAGCGAACGCAAGGCAGTCCCGGATTTCGAGCTTCCCGCCACAGGCAACCAACGCTTCCGGCTATCGGCCTTCCAGGGCCACCCGCTCATCCTCTACTTCTACCCGAAGGACAACACCCCCGGCTGCACCGACGAGAGCCTGCAGTTCCGCGATCTGCACGCGCAGTTCGTGAAGGCGGGCTGTGGCGGTCTTCGGGGTGTCGCGCGACTCGCTCGCCTCGCACGAGAGGTTCAAGCAGAAGTTCGCGTTTCCCTTCGAGCTCCTGTCGGACCCCAACGAGACGGCCTGCGCGATCTTCGGCGTCATGAAGTTGAAGAACATGTACGGCAAGCAGGTGCGCGGCATCGAGCGCAGCACCTTCGCGATCGACGGGGAGGGCCGCATCGCCCGCGAGTGGCGCGGCGTGAAGGTTCCCGGTCACGCACAGGTCGTGCTCGACTTCGCCAAGTCCCTCTGACCGGCCGATTTCCCAACCCTGGCTACAGGCCCTGATGCCCAACGACAACCTGCGTGACTCGCCGCGCTCCCATGCCGGCGAGGCGTCTTCCCACGCCCCGGAACCCTCGGAGGCCCCCATGCAACGCAAGCGCGACAGCCACGGCGAAGGCCGGGCGGCCAGGCAATCGGCCGCCGTGAAGCTCTTCGTCCTCGACACCAACGTGCTGATGCACGACCCCACCAGCCTCTTCCGCTTCGAGGAGCACGACGTGTACCTGCCGATGGTCACGCTCGAGGAGCTGGACGACAACAAGAAGGGCATGAGCGAGGTGGCGCGCAACGCCCGCCAGGCGAGCCGCTTCCTGGACGAGATCGTCTCCTCCGGCATGGGCGACATCGAGTCCGGCTACTCGCTCAAGGGCAAGACGCACGGCGATTCCCTCGGGCGGCTCTTCCTGCAGACCCACGCCGTCACCGTGGAGATCCCCGACTCCGTCGCCTCGCAGAAGGCGGACAACGTGATCCTCGGCGTGGCGATGCACCTGAAGCAGCGCCACCCGAAGCGCCAGGTCGTGCTGGTGTCCAAGGACATCAACATGCGCATCAAGGCGCATGCGATCGGGCTCGCGGCCGAGGACTACTTCAACGACAAGGTGCTCGAGGACACCGACCTCCTCTACACCGGCATGGAAGCCCTTCCCGAGGACTTCTGGGACAAGCACGGCAAGGACGTCGAGAGCTGGCAGGAGCACGGCCGCACGCTCTACCGCGTGAAGGGTCCGTTGTGCCCCTCGCTCCTGGTGAACGAGTTCGTCTTCCACGAGGGCGACCGCCCCTTCTACGCCATCGTCAAGGACGTGAAGGGCAAGGTCGCCACCCTCCAGACCCTCAAGGACTACTCGCACCACAAGAACAACGTCTGGGGCATCACCTCGCGCAATCGCGAGCAGAACTTCGCCTTGAACCTGCTCATGGACCCCGAGGTCGACTTCGTGACGCTGCTGGGCCAGGCAGGCACCGGCAAGACGCTCCTCACGCTGGCCTCCGGCCTCATGCAGACGCTGGAGTACAAGGTCTACAGCGAGATCATCATGACGCGCGTCACCGTTCCCGTCGGCGAGGACATCGGCTTCCTGCCCGGCACCGAGGAGGAGAAGATGACGCCGTGGATGGGGGCGCTGGAGGACAACCTCGACGTCCTCATGAAGACCGACGACGAGGCCGGCGACTGGGGACGCGCGGCGACCGCCGACCTGATCCGCTCCCGCATCAAGGTGAAGAGTCTCAACTTCATGCGCGGGCGCACCTTCATCAACAAGTACCTCATCATCGACGAGGCGCAGAACCTGACGCCCAAGCAGATGAAGACGCTCATCACGCGCGCCGGCCCGGGAACGAAGGTGGTGTGCCTGGGCAACATCGCCCAGATCGACACGCCCTACCTCACCGAAGGGTCGTCGGGTCTCACCTACGTGGTGGATCGCTTCAAGGGCTGGGGGCACAGCGGGCACATCACGCTCACGCGCGGGGAGCGCTCGCGCCTGGCCGATCACGCGGCCGAGGTCCTGTAGGTCTCCCCTCTCCCTTGGGAGAGGGGTCGGGGGTGAGGGTCAGTCGGCCGCGGCTTCGCGGCGGTTGAACGAGGTGAAGGCCGCGACGGCCCGGTCGATCCCCGCCGTATCGACGTCGAGATGGGTGACGAGACGCGTGCGGGGCGCGACGATCGCGGTGACGCCGGCCGACTTCAGGTGTTCCTGCAGCGCCGCACAACGGTCCTTCGGCACCTTCACGAACACCATGTTGGTCTGGACCGGCTCCACTTCGCAGCCCGCGCCCGCCAGCCCCTTTGCCAGGCGTTCGGCATTGGCATGGTCTTCGGCGAGCCGTTCGACGTTGTGCTCGATCGCATGGAGCCCCGCCGCCGCGAGAATTCCCACCTGGCGCATCCCGCCGCCCAGCATCTTGCGGATGCGGCGCGCCTTGTCGATGAGGCCCTTGTGCCCCACCAGCACCGTGCCGGCCGGCGTGCCGAGTCCCTTGGAGAGGCAGACGGACACCGTGTCGAAGCCCGCGCAGAGCGCGTTCACCGGCATGCCGAGCTTCACCGCGGCGTTGAAGATGCGCGCGCCGTCGAGGTGCGTGGAAAGCCCGCGCTTCCAGGCGAGCGTCACCGCCCTGGCGAGATAGTCGCGGCCGATCACCTTGCCGCCGATGGTGTTCTCGAGCGCCAGCAGCCGCGTGATGGCGAAGTGCGAGTCGTCCGGCTTGATGGCGGCATCGACCATCGCCAGGTCGAGCGTGCCGTCGGGCAGATTCTGCGAGGGGCTGCGGCTGGATGGAGCCCAGCACCGCCGCGCCGCCGCCCTCGTAGCGGTAGGTGTGCGCATCCTGGCCGACGATCACTTCCTCGCCGCGGCCGCAGTGCGCCATGAGGGCGGCCAGGTTCGACTGCGTTCCGGTCGGAAAGAAGAGCCCGCCTCCATCCCGAACATCGCCGCCAGGCGTTCCTCGAGCAGCTTCACGGTCGGGTCGTCGCCGAAGACGTCGTCGCCCACCTCCGCGCGCGCCATCGCCTCGCGCATCGCCGGCGTCGGGCGCGTGACGGTATCGCTTCTCAGGTCGACCACGGACTCAGTCCGGCTTGCGCGCGGGAGCGGCGTACCACTTCGCGGGCGGCACCACCTTGGCCTCGGCCGGGTCGCCGAGGTAGTGCGGCGACATGATCTGCACGCCGTGCTCGTTGAACACGTCCTGGATGTGGCCGTGCAGCTCGGACATCACCACGGCGCGCGGCCGCGGATCCGAGGGGATGGCCTGCGCGACCAGGCGATATTCCGGGTAGAAGTCCGACAGGCCGGTCTGGAAGACCATCGGCGTGGGGTCCTCCAGGATGCCTCCGGTACGGCGCGCCGCCTCGAGGAGCATCGCGTGGACCTGCCGCCAGGGCGTGTCGTAGCCGATCGTGCAGACCGTGTCGACGATGAAGCCCTTCCCCTGCACCGCGCGCGAATAATTGTTGGTGGTGCCGTTGGCGATGGTCGAGTTGGAGATCGTGATCTCCTCGCCCATGCCGGTGCGGATCTTCGTCGTGAAGGCGCCGAGCTCGACGACGGTTCCCTCGTGCTCGCCGATGCGGACGTACTCGCCGGGGCGCAGCGTGCGCGTGAACATGACGATGAGCCCGCTCGCCGCCTGGCCGACCAGGCTCGTGGAGCCGAGCGAGATCATGAGGCCCACGAGCACCGACAGGCCCTTGAAGGCCTCGCTGTCGGAGCCGGGAAGGTACGGGATAGGCCATCGCGACCGCGAAGACCCAGATGCCGATCTGGACGAGGTTTCGCGTCGGCCGCGCCGTGTCGCGGTCGAGGCGCGCGGACTCGATCTCGCCGCGGATGAAGGGCTCGAGGGCGCGGTCGACGAAGCGCGAGACCCACCACGCGATCAGGAAGATGGTCGCCGCCACGGCCAGGTTCGGCAGCGACTCGAACACCGCCGTCGCGACCTTGGCGGCCAGGTTGAAGGTCGCGCCCAGGAGCCCCTCGCCCCAGGGGCGCGTGTACGGGAAGAGCGAGAGCACGTAGGCCAGCCACTCGTAGACGATGAAGGCCACGAGCAGCCAGAAGAGGCCGATCGTGAATCCCCGCGCGGTACCGAACACCTGGTCGCGACCGATCACGGCCCGGCCGCCCACTTGCAGCCGGTCGGCATGGCGGTGGCCCAGCCACGGCCAGGCGCGTCGCGATCCAGCCCCTGATCCGGGCTGAGGAGCCAGACGAGGAGCACCGCGATGGCGGTCGCCGCGCCCGCCTTCGCCGGGTTGCGCAGGATCGATGTCGAGGCTGCGCGACTCGCGGCTCTCCGAGGCGATCGTGCCGAGCGCTTCCGCCGCCCGCTTCGCGGCCGCCTCCAGGCTCTCGCCGGCGGCCGGTTGGCGTCCCCCGGCAGCATCAGGAAGGCGAACTTGCCGTCGAGCGTGATCGCCCGGCCCTGCGGGCACGGTCTTCACCGCGACCTTGCCGTCCCCGCCTTCGCGCAGCAGCTCGCGCAGGTGACGCGCGGTGTTCGCGGCGCCGCTCGGCCGGCGTGGTGTCGAAGATGGAGGCCCGGAACCGCGTGACGACACGGTTGAGGACGCGCACCTCGACGCCGGCCTTGGCGGCCGCGGCAGCGGCCGGGTCCACGGCCTCGGGCGCGGCGTGCAGGCGCGTGCGCGCCGCGGCGACGGATGCCGGCGCAGACGCGGCAGCGTCGCCGGCGGCCTCCGGCGGCAGCCGACGCGGGCCGCGGCAAGCGCCGCCAGCAGCGAGAAGCGGCGCCGGCGAACCTAGCGAAGCGATGCATTGAACTTCTCCAGCGCCGCCGAACCCGGGACACAGCTCCCGCTCGCCCAGCTCGTTGAGGGGCCGGTCGACCGTGCCGAGGCTCTCGTGCAGGTCGGTCGCATCCGCCTCGATGTAGAGGAGTCCGGTCACGATCTCGCCCTGGGCATAGCGCGATTGCACGTGGCTCATCGCGGCGATGCGGCTGGAGGAATCGTAGTCCTCGGCGAGCTTGCGCAGGCGCAGCACGCGAGCCGTCGTGCTGGCGCATCTTCCTGCACCGCTCCGGGCGGATACTCCGTCGTGATCTCCTTGTGCACGGTGATCACGTCGAGGAAGTTGACGGCCTCGTTGTGGTTGCGCACGTAGTCGTAGCTGCGCGTCGAGCCCTCGTGGTTGTTGAACGCCACGCAAGGGGAGATCACGTCGATGAAGGCCGCCCCGGGGTGCGTGAGCGCGCCCTTGATCAGGGGAACGAGCTGCGCCTTGTCGCCGGAGAAGCTGCGCGCCACGTAGGTCGCGCCCAGCTGCAGCGCCAGGATGGCGAGGTCGATGCCCTTCGTCGGAGTTCACCGCGCCGCGCTTGGACTTCGACCCGCGGTCGGCCGTCGCCGAAAACTGCCCCTTGGTGAGGCCGTACACGCCGTTGTTCTCGACGATGTAGGTCATGTTCACGCCACGGCGCATGCTGTGCGCGAACTGGCCCAGCCCGATCGAGGCCGAGTCGCCGTCGCCGGAGACGCCGAGGTAGATCAGGTCGCGGTTGGCGAGATTGGCCCCGGTGAGAACCGAGGGCATGCGGCCGTGCACGGAATTGAAGCCGTGCGACTTGTCGAGGAAGTAGGTCGGGGTCTTCGAGGAACAGCCGATGCCCGAGAGCTTGGCCACGCGGTGCGGCTCGATGGCGAGCTCCCAGCAGGCCTGGATGATGGCCGCGCTGATCGAGTCGTGCCCGCAGCCGGCGCAGAGCGTCGAGATGGTGCCCTCGTAGTCGCGGCGGGTGAAGCCCAGCGCGTTGGCGGGCAGGTCGGGATGGTGCAGCTTGGGCTTGGCGAGGAAGGTCATGGCTTCATTCTCCTGCTGCCGCGGTGCGCCGCAGCGGTCGCACGTTGAAGGCCGAAAGGCGTTCCTCGATCTCGCGGCGGATGAAGCGGGCGGTGATCGGCGTGCCGTCGTAGTGCACCACGGAGGAGACTCGCGCGGGGTCCAGCGCCCCTTCGGCGATGAGGAGCGTGCGCAGCTGCCCGTCGCGGTTCTGCTCGACGACGAAGACGTGGTCGTGGGCGTTGACGAACTCGATCACGCTGTCCTGGAACGGGAAGGCACGCACGCGCAGCGCGTCGATCGGGATGCCCTCGGCCTCCAGCTCGACCAGCGCCTCGTCCATGGCGCAGGCCGTGGAGCCGTAATAGATCACGCCGTGGCGCGCCGTGCGCGGCGATTCGTGCAGGATCGGCTCGGGCACGTAGGTCTTGGCGGTCTCGAACTTGCGCAGCAGCCGCTGCATGTTGTCCACGTAGGCGCTGCCCTCCTCGGTGTAGCGCGCGTAGCGGTCGCGGCTGGTGCCGCGCGTGAAGAACGAGCCGCGCTTCGGGTGCGTGCCCGGGTAGGTGCGGTAGGTGATGCCGTCGTCGTCCACGTCGAGGTAGCGGCCGAAGCGCTTGCCCGCCTCGAGATCCTGGTGCGTGAGCACCTTGCCGCGGTCGTAGGTGCGCGCATCGTCCCACTCCAGGGGCTCGCACAGGCGCTCGTTCATGCCGATGTCGAGGTCGGTCATCACGAACACCGGGGTCTGCAGCCGGTCGGCGAGGTCGAGCGCGTCCGCGGTGAATTCGAACGCTTCCCTGGCGTCCTCGGGCAGCAGCAGCACGTGCTTGGTATCGCCGTGCGAGGCATAGGCGCTGGAGAGGATGTCGGCCTGCTGCGTGCGCGTGGGCATGCCGGTCGAGGGCCCCGCACGCTGCACGTTCACGATGACCGCCGGGATCTCGGCGAAGTAGGCCAGCCCGATGAACTCCGTCATGAGCGAGACGCCGGGCCCGGAGGTGCAGGTGAAGGCGCGCGCGCCGTTCCAGGCCGCACCGATCACCATGCCGATGGAGGAGAGCTCGTCCTCGGCCTGCACGATCGCGACATTGTTCTTCCCGGTGGCGGCATCGACGCGGAACTTGCGGCAGTGCTTGGCGAAGGCTTCCGCCATCGACGACGAGGGCGTGATGGGATACCACGCGCAGACCGTCGCCCCGCCGTACACGGCGCCCAGCGCGGCGGCGCTGTTGCCCTCGATGAAGATCTTGTTGCCGACCTTGTCCGAGCGGCGCACGGTGATGCCGAGCGGGCATGGCAGGTTGGCGAGCGCGTAGTCGCGCCCGAGGTGCAGCGCCCGCACGTTGGGCTCGAGGAGCTTCTCCTTGCCCTTGTACTGCTCCGCGATCAGCTTCTCGACCTCGGCGATGTCCATGTCGAGGAGGGCCGCCAGCGCGCCGACGTAGATGATGTTCTTGAAGAGCTGGCGCTGCCGCGGGTCGCTGTAGGTCGCGTTGCAGATCTCGGTGAGCGGCATGCCGAGCACGAGGATGTCGTCGCGGAACTTGTCGGCCGGGAGCGGCTTGGTGGAGTCGTAGAAGAGATAGCCGCCCGGCTCGATCTCGACGACGTCCTTCTCCCAGGTCTGCGGGTTCATCGCCACCATGAGGTCCGCGCCCCCGCGCCGGCCCTGCCAGCCCTTCTCGGAAACGCGCACCTCGTACCAGGTGGGCAGCCCCTGGATGTTGGACGGGAAGATGTTGCGCGGGCTCACCGGCACGCCCATGCGCATGATCGCCTTGGCGAAGAGCGTGTTGGCCGATGCCGAGCCCGAGCCGTTCACGTTGGCGAACTTCACCACGAAGTCGTTGACTGCCTCGATCCTCTTCATGATCGCTGTCCTCACGCGGCCTTGCGCGGCGCGGCCGGCACGCGGCAGCCCGGTCCGGCGTGGGTCATCTCGAGGTAGAACTTCTGCATGTCCCAGGCGCCCGTCGGGCAGCGCTCGGCGCACAGCCCGCAATGCAGGCAGACGTCCTCGTCCTTGGCCATGATCCTGCCGGTCTTGAGCCCGCCGCCGATGTAGAGGTCCTGGGAGAGGTTCATCGCCGGCGCGGTGAGGCGCTTGCGCACGTCGGCCTCCTCGCCGTCGGCGGTGAAGGTGATGCAGTCCATCGGGCAGATGTCGACGCAGGCGTCGCACTCGATGCACAGCCGCGGCGCGAAGACCGTCTGCACGTCGCAGTTGAGGCAGCGCTGCGCCTCCTTCCAGGCGAGCTCCGGGTCGAAGCCGAGCTCGACCTCCTGGCGGATGTCCTTCAGCGCGATCCTGAGTTCCTTGAGCGGCACGCGGTGGCGCGCGTCCGCGACGATCTGGTTGTCGTAGATCCACTCGTGGATGCCCATCTTCTGCGACACCAGGTTGGTCAGGGGCGGCGGGCGCACGGCCACGTCCTCCCCCTGGCAGTACTTGTCGATGGAGATCGCGGCGTCGTGGCCGTGGGCGACGGCCCAGATGATGTTCTTGGGACCGAGGGCCGCATCGCCGCCGAAGAACACGCCCGGCCGCGTCGACTGCAGCGTCTTCTCGTCCAGCACGGGCATCCCCCACTCGTCGAACTGGATGCCGATGTCGCGCTCGATCCACGGGAAGGCGTTTTCCTGCCCCACCGCGACGAGCACTTCGTCGCAGGCGATGTGCTCGACCGGCTCCCCGGTGGGCACGAGCGAGCGGCGCCCCTTCGCGTCGTAGACGGCCTTCACCTTCTCGAAGGTCATGCCGGTCAGGCGCCCGCCTTCGTGCGTGAATGCGAGCGGGACCATGAAGTTCAGGATCGGGATGCCTTCGTGCATCGCGTCTTCCTTCTCCCACGGGCTCGCCTTCATCTCCTCGAAGCCGGAGCGGACGACGACCTTCACGTCTTCCCCGCCCATGCGGCGCGCCGAGCGGCAGCAATCCATGGCGGTGTTGCCGCCCCCGAGGACGATCACGCGCTTGGCGACCTGGGTGATGTGGCCGAAGGACACCGACGCGAGCCACTCGATGCCGACATGGATGTGCTTGGCCGCCTCGGCGCGGCCGGGAAGGTCCAGGTCGCGTCCGCGGGGCGCGCCGGAGCCGACGAAAACGGCGTCGTACCCGTGCGACAGCAACTCCGCGAGCGACTCGACGCGATGGTGCGGACGGAAGTCCACGTCCAGGTCGAGGATGTAGCCGACCTCCTCGTCGATCACGCTTTCCGGGAGGCGGAACTTGGGAATCTGCGTGCGGATCATGCCGCCGGCCTTGGCGTCGCCGTCGAAGATCGTCACGGCGTAGCCGTGCGGGCGCGAGGTCGCGCGCGACCGTGAGCGACGCCGGACCGCCGCCCACGCAGGCGACGCGCTTGCCGTTCTTGCGGGCGGCGGGCTTGGGCAGCCGCGCACGGATGTCGTCCTTGTAGTCGGCCGCGACGCGCTTCAGGCGGCAGATGGCGACGGGCTCGGGCCTCTCGCCCTGGTTCTCCTCGACGCGGCTGCGGCGGCAGGCCGGCTCGCAGGGGCGATCGCACGTCCTCCCGAGGATGCCGGGAAAGACGTTCGACTCCCAGTTGACCATGTAGGCGTCGGAATAGCGCCCCTGCGCGATGAGTCGGATGTATTCGGGTACGGGGGTGTGGGCCGGACAGGCCCACTGGCAATCGACGACCTTGTGGAAATAGTCGGCGACGCCGGTGTCAGTCGGTTTCAATCGGCACTTCTCCTCGGCTCCGCCCCGCAATTGACGGCACGCTGCAGGGCTCTAGGCGGATGCGCGAGTATACCGGCGCTCCTGCCGGCGCTGAAAACCCGCGCCGGCGCCGGTTCAAATGACCTTGCGGCTGCGCAGGGCATTCAGTTCGGCTCCACTCAGCCCGAGGAGCCCGCCCAGCACGGCGTCGGTATGCTCGCCCAGGCGCGGCGGCGGCAGCTCGTGGCGAACCGGCGTCGCGGAGAACTTGACGGGGTTGGCCACCACGCGGACCTCGCCCGCCACGGAGTGCGGCAGCGTGGCGACCATGCCGCGATGGCGCACCTGCGGATCGGCAAACACCTGGGCCAGGTCGTTGATCGGCCCGCACGGCACCTGCGCCTCCTCGAGCGCGGCGAAGCCACTCGCCGGCAGGACGCGTCGCCAGTCGCGCGGCGATCGTCGCGACGAGTTCCTCGCGGTTGGCGACGCGCTGCGGGTTGCGCGCATAGCGCGGGTCCGCGGCGAGCCCCTGCAGCCCCGCCACCTCGCAGAAGCGCGCGAACTGCGTGTCGTTGCCCACGGCAACGATGAGAAAGCCGTCGGCGGCGCGAAAGACCTGGTAGGGAACGATCGCCTGGTGGGCGTTTCCCATGCGGCCCGGCGCGTGCCCGGACGCGAGGCAGGCCGCACCCAGGTTGGCGAGCATCGCCACCTGCACGTCCAGCAGCGCGATGTCGATGTACTGGCCTTCGCCCGAGCGGTCGCGATGCAGCAGCGCAGCGAGGATGGCGTTCGTGGCGTAGAGGCCCGTGAACAGGTCGGCGACGGCGACACCGACCTTCTGCGGTCCGCCACCGGGAAGGTCGTCGCGCTCTCCGGTCACGCTCATGAGGCCGCCGAGACCCTGGATCATGAAGTCGTAGCCCGGACGGTCGCGGTAGGGGCCGTCCTGGCCGAAGCCGGTGATGGAGCAATAGATGAGGCCGGGGTGATCGATGCGCAGCGACGCGTAGTCGAGCCCGTAGCGGGCGAGGTCGCCCACCTTGAAGTTCTCCACCACCACGTCGGAGTCACGCGCCAGCCGCTTCGCGAGTTCCCGCCCCTCGACGCTGGCGATGTCGAGGGTCACCGACTTCTTGCCGCGATTGGCCGCCAGGAAATAGGCGGCATCCGGCGTGTCGTTGCCGTCGCGATCCTTGAGGAAGGGCGGGCCCCACGTGCGCGTGTCGTCACCCTGCCCCGGGCGCTCGATCTTGATCACCTCGGCGCCGAGATCGGCCAGGTTCTGCGTGGCCCACGGCCCCGCCAGTACGCGGGTGAGGTCGAGGACGCGGATGCCGTCTAGGATTCGGCGCATGGAGAGTGATCCAGGTCACGGCGCCACGAGGGCGCGTTGGAACAAACTGTTACAAAGCGGGGTGCCGCGATTATAGGGGCGGCATGGCAGGATTCGTCCGTGGAGGCTCGCATGATTCGCTCGAAGCTGGTTCATTTCGCCGCCGCCGCTTGTGCCGTGGCGATGGCCGCCCACGGCGCCGAACCCAGCGGGCGCGCGGTCGAGTACTACAACTCGATCCTGCGCCACTACTTCGTGACGGCCTACCCCCAGGAAATGGCGATCGTCGAGACCGGCGGCGCCGGCCCCGGCTGGTCGCGTACCGGCGGGACGTTCGGCGTCTACCTGGGCGCGGGAGATGCGCCCGGCATCGTCCCGGTCTGCCGCTTCTACGGCACCCCCGGCAGCGGCCCCAATTCGCACTTCTACACGGCCGACGCCGGCGAGTGCGCCTACGTGAAGACCACCCCGGGGTGGACCTACGAGGGCATCGCCTTCCACATCCACGTGCCGGCCGGCGGAAGCTGCCCCGACGGGACGGCTCCCGTCTACCGCACCTACAACAACGGCGCGGCGCGCAACGACTCGAACCACCGCTTCACGGTGGACGCCACGGTCTATGCCAAGGCTGCCGCGGCCGGCCATGCGCTCGAAGGCGTGGCGATGTGCGCGCCGCTCGCTTCCGCCGATCGCGACGCCGACGCGGCGCGGCTGCTGCGCCAGGCGACCTTCGGACCGCGCGAGGCCGACCTCGCGCGCGTGACGCACATGGGCGCCGCCGCCTGGGTCGACGAGCAGCTCGCCACTGCCGGTCACCGCCTATACCGACTTGCCCTGGATGCCCGCCAACCGCGCCGGACAGTCCTGCGTGGACGACCGCACCCAGCCGGTGCGCCCGGACAGCTACTGCGCCCGCGACAACTACACGCTCTTCCCGCTGCAGCTGGAGTTCTTCCGCCACGCCGCCACGCAGCCCGACCAGCTGCGCGGGCGGGTCGCGTTCGCGCTGTCGCAGATCTTCGTCGACTTCGGGCGTCGACAACAGCCGCAACTACGCGATGCGCGACTACCAGCAGATCTTCCGCGACCGTGCGTTCGGCAACTTCTACGACCTGATGGTCGCGGTGACGCTCTCGCCGGTCATGGGCGACTACCTCGACATGGCCAACAACAACAAGGCCAGCGCCACGACCGGCACGGACCCGAACGAGAATTACGCCCGCGAGATCCTGCAGCTCTTCTCCGTGGGCACCGTCAAGCTGAACCTCGACGGCACGCCGCGCCTGGACGCCGCCGGCAACTGCCGCTGCCGACCTACGACCTGGCCGAGATCAAGGGCTTCTCCCGCGTCTTCACCGGCTGGACCTATCCCACCGTCGCCGGCGCCAGCCGCGCGCGGCAACAACCCGCGCAACTACCTCGGCAACATGCTGGCCGTGCGCGGCCAACCACGAGACCGGGACCAAGATCCTGCTCGACGGCGTCGTCGCACCCGCCAATCTCGCGATGGACGACGATCTCGCGTTCGCGCACCGCAACATCTTCAATCACCCGAACGTCGGGCCGTTCATCGCCAAGCAGCTGATCCAGAAGCTGGTGACGAGCGACCCGACGCCGGCCTACGTGAGCCGTGTGGCGACCGTGTTCAACAACAACGGCGCCGGGCTGCGCGGCGACCTGCGCGCGGTCGTGCGCGCGATCCTCCTCGATCCGGAGGCGCGCGGCGCGGTGAAGATCGACCCGGCCTACGGCAAGCTGACCGAGCCGGTCGTCTTCATGACCGCGGTGCTGCGCGCGCTCGGCGGCAGGACGGACGGGGTGTACCTGCGCACCGCCTCCAATACGCTCGGGCAGTTCGTCTTCTATCCGCCCTCGGTGTTCAACTACTACCCGCCCGACCACGTGCTTCCCGGCACGACGCTCCTGGGCCCCGAGTTCGCCATCCAGAACACGAGCACGGCCTTCGCGCGCGCCAACTTCGCGACCGCCCTCGTGCTGCAGGCGCAGATCGCGCCGGACAGCACGGTCTACGGCTCCACCGGCACGGCGGTGGACCTGACCGCCTACCAGTCCGTGGCGGCCGATGCCGGAGCGCTCGCGGACCGGCTCAACACCTTCCTGCTGGCCGGGCGCATGACGCCCGCCATGCGCGCGGCGATCGTCACCGCCGTCAACGCGGTTGCGGCAACCGACCTGCTCGGCCGCGCGCGGACCGCCGCCTGGCTCGTCGTCACCTCGCCGCACTTCCAGGTGGAGCGCTAGACACCATGAACACCAATCGCCGCGACTTCCTGCTACGCTCCGGCGCCCTCACCAGCGCCGGGCTCGTCCACAGCGCCTGGCGCCAGTCGGCCTGGCCGGCCTCGCCGGCGCGGCCGCCGCGCAGATCCGCGCCGTCGGACTACAAGGCGCTCGTCTGCGTCTTCCTCTTCGGCGGCGTGGACGGCAACAACCTCGTCGTGCCGCTCGATCCCGCCGGCTACGCGCTTTACTCGGCCGTGCGCACGGCGAGCTCCGGGCATCAACCTGACCGGAGTCGCAACTGCTCCCGATCCAGCCGGCGGGCAGCGCCACCGCCTACGGCCTGCATCCGGGGCTCGCCGCGATCCATCCGTTCTTCGCGCAGAAGAAGCTCGCGGTCCTCGCGAACGTGGGCACGCTTGAACCAGCCCACCACCAAGGCGAACTACCTGGCGGTGCGCCCGCAGAACCTGTTCTCGCATTCCGACCAGCAGACGCAATGGCAATCGTCCGTGTCGACGGGAGTGAGCCGCTCCGGCTGGGGCGGCCGCCTTGCCGACCGGCTCGCCGCCGCCAATGCCGCCTCCGGCTTCCCGGTGATGACGACCATCGCCGGCACCAATCTCTTCATCACCGGCGATTCCGCCACGCCGCTGGCGCTCCCGTCCACGGGCGGGCTGTCGTTGCAGGGGTTCAACAGCACGGCGGCGGCGAACGCGCGGCTGGCTGCCATGCAGGCGCTGCAGGCGGCGGACGGCGACAACGCCTATGTGAAGGGCGCGGGCGAAGTCATGACGCGCGCCCTGGCGCTTTCGGGGACGGTCAATCCGATCCTCACCGGCACCGGCTCGCAGGTGCAGGTGCTGTTCCAGGGCCAGAACTCCTCGATCGCCCAGCAGCTGCTGCAGGTGGCGAAGCTGATCGAGGCCAGGGCGCAGACGGGCGCGCGCCGCCAGGTGTTCTTCGTCTCCCTCGGCGGCTTCGACACCCACTCCAACGAGCTGCAGACGCTCGCGACCCTGCTCGGACAGCTGGCACCCGCCCTCAAGTCCTTCTACGACGCGACCACGCTGCTCGGCGTGCAGGACCAGGTGACCACCTTCACGCTCTCCGATTTCGGGCGCACGTTCCAGCCGGCCTCCGGCGCGGGGACCGACCACGCCTGGGGCAACAACCACTTCATCCTCGGCGGCGCCGTGCAGGGCGGCTCGCTCTACGGCCGCTACCCCGTGCTGCAGCGCGCCGGGCCCGACGACGCGGACACGGCGGGACGCTGGATTCCCACGACCTCGGTGGAGCAGTACGGCGCCACGCTGGCGCGCTGGTTCGGCGCCTCGGAAAGCGACCTCGCGGCGATCTTTCCGAATCTCGCCCGCTTCCCCGCGGCGAACCTGGGCTTCCTCGCCTGAGATTCGCCGTGCCCCGCTCGCGCGGCGGGGTGGCGGGCAGCGTAATCCCGTAGAATGAGCGCGGCGCCGGAACTCTCCGGCGCGCACCCCCATCGCCACGGAAATTCCGCCCCGCGCTCATGCAATCGAAGGTGGCCGTCAAGGACTTGAGGGTCGGCATGTTCGTTGCCGACCTCGACCGTCCATGGATCGACACCCCGTTCATCCTGCAGGGCTTCCTCATCGAGGACCAGCAGCAGATCCTCGAGCTGCAGCAGCATTGCGCGTACGTGGTGATCGACCGCTCGCGGTCGATGGGCGAGGAGTTCCGCCCCGATGCCGCCACGCCGCACCCGCCCCGGCCCAGGGCGGCCGCCCCGGCGCCTGCCGTTGCCCCAACGCAGCCCGCGCCGGCACCCGCAGCCGGACCGGCTGGCGGCGGCTGGCGCGGGTTCCTCAAGTCCCTGCGCGACCTCTTCAAGGGTTCCGGAAGCGAGCTCCCCGCGGATCCGTCGCAGATACCGCCGGACGCGCCGCACGTGTCCCTCCTGCCTCCCAGCATCCCGGTCACCATCTACACGGACGTGCGCACCGTCGAGGAGGAAATCGCCCCGGCGCGCGCGGTCTTCGACCGCAGCTCGGAAGTGCTGCGCAAGCTTGCCGACGACGTCTGGGCCGGGCACCCCGTGCAGATCGAGCGCGTCGACGAGGTGGTCGAGGAGATGGTCGAGAGCATGGTGCGCAATCCCGATGCGCTCATGTGGGTGGCGCGCCTGCGCGAGAAGGACCTGACCACCTACGGCCACGGGCTGCAGGTCGCGGTCTACCTCGTCGCCTTCGGGCGCCATCTCGGCTTCCCGCGTGCCCAGCTCGCGCAGCTCGGGACGATCGGGCTGCTGCTCGACATCGGCAAGACGCGCCTGCCGCGCGAGCTCCTGGAGAAGCAGGGCCGCCTCACGCCCGCGGAGTTCGAGCAGGTGAAGACGCACGTCGCGCTGGGGCTCGAGATCCTGTCGGCCACCCCCAACTGGCCCGAGGAAGTCAGCGAGGGCATCGCCCAGCACCACGAGCGCATGAACGGCAGCGGCTATCCCAACGGCCTGCGCGCGGAGGCGATCGGCATCTACGGGCGCATGGCGGGCATCGCGGACTGCTTCGCGGCGCTGACCAAGTCGCGTCCGTACGCGGAAGCGGTCTCCTCCTACGAGGCGCTGCGCAGCATCACCGGCTGGGGTGGCGAGATCTTCCATGCGCCGCTCGCCGAGCAGTTCGTGCAGGCGGTCGGCGTCTTTCCCGTGGGGTCGCTGGTGGAGCTCTCGACCGGGGAGGTGGCGGTCGTCGTCTCGCACAACAAGGTGCGCCGGTTGAAGCCCCGCGTGCTGCTCCTGACCGGCCCCGACAAGACGCCTTCGGGTTACCCTACGATGGTGGATCTCCTCTACGATCCCCTGCTCGGCGGGGATGAGCCCGCCTACATACGCCGGAGCCTGCCTTCGGGCGCCTACGGCCTCAACCCGCGCGAGCACTACCTGGCATGAACCGGCAGCCTCCCTCCGACAATCCGGATCTCCACACGCCCCCCTGGGCCCAGGACGCGCGCGACGAGCTGCTGCGCTACCTCGACCGCGAGGCCGCGATCGCGCAGGAGACGAAGGGACGCCTCGCGGTGCTGCTCGTGGAGCTGCGCCGGGTCGACCGGCTGCAGGCGCTCCTCAAGGGGCCGCCGCTGGCGGTCACGATCTCGCTGGTTCTCGAACGGCTGCGCCCGGTGCTGCGCCCCGAGGACCGCATCGCGGCGATCAACGACGAGCAGCTGTGCATCGTGCTGCCGCGCATCGCGCACCCGACGCAGGCCGTGCTCGCGGCGGTGAAGTGCCTGCGCGCGCTGGACCGGCCCATCGCCCACGAGGGCGGCACGGCACTGCTGCGCCCCTGCGTGGGCATCGCCACGGTCCCCGAGCAGGCACCCGACCCGGGGCAGCTCCTCATGGCGGCCGACGTGGCGCGCCGCATCGCGCGGACCCGCGAGGAGGGCTACCACGTCTACCAGAGCGAGGACAACGTCGAGGCCGAGATCTACCACGGCCTGGACATCGACCTGCAGCGGGCGCTGCGCGCCAACGAGCTCGAGGTGCACTACCAGCCGCAGGTGGAGCTCGCCAGCGGCCGTGCGGTGGGTGCGGAAGCGCTGCTGCGCTGGCGCCATCCGACCTCGGGCGTGATCGCGCCCGCCAACATCGTCGGCGTGGCGGAGAGGACGGGCCTCACCTCCACCCTCACCTCCTGGGTGCTCAATGCGGTGCTGCGCCAGGCCGTGCACCTCGCGAAGGACGGCATCGCCCCGCGCTTCGGGGTGAACCTCTCCGCCCGCGCGCTCCTCGAGGCGGACCTCCCGGAAGTCGTCGCCCAGGCGCTCGGGACGTGGAACGTGCCGCCGGAGAGGATCACCCTGGAGATCACGGAACGCTCGATGATGGGGGATGCGGAACGCGCGCTGGCGATGCTCACGCGGCTCAAGGCCACGGGCGTGCAGCTCTCCATCGGCGACTTCGGCACGGGCTACTCCGCGCTCGCCCACCTGAAGCGCTTCCCGGTCGACGAACTGAAGATCGACCGCGCCTTCGTGGGCGGGCTCCTCACCGACCGTGGCGACCACCGCATCGTGCGCTCGGTGATCAGCCTGGCGCACAACTTCGACCTGCGCGCCGTGGCGGTTGGCGTCGAGGACGAACTCGCCCGGCGCGAACTGGCCGCGATCGGCTGCGATCATTGCGCAGGGCTTCCATTTTTCCAGACCGCTCCCTGAGCGCGAGCTTCGCCCGTGGTGGACGGCGTGGGAGAAGCGGCGTTGACGTTGAAAAGCGGCTTCTACACGATCATGGCAGCGCAGTTCTTTTCCTCGCTCGCCGACAACGCCCTCCTAATCGCTTCCATCGCCCTGCTCCTCCTCCTCGAGGGGCCGGCCTGGCTCACGCCGCTGCTGAAGTTCTTCTTCACCGTCTCCTACGTGGTCCTTGCCGCGTTCGTCGGCGCCTTCGCCGATTCCATGCCGAAGGGCAGGGTCATGTTCGTGACCAACACGATCAAGATCTTCGGCTGCGGCCTGCTCTTCTTCCACGACCTCATGGGCATCGCCGGCGTCGCGCCCTACTGGTTCGTGCTCATCGCCTACGCGGTGGTGGGCCTGGGGGCGGCGGCCTACTCGCCCGCCAAGTACGGCATCCTCACCGAGCTCCTTCCCGCCGAGCAGCTGGTCATCGCCAACGGCTGGATCGAGGGCCTCACCGTCGGCTCCATCGTGCTGGGCACCGTCATGGGCGGGGTCCTCATCGGGGCGAACGTGTCCTCGTTCCTCCTCGCGTTCGACTTTCCGTACCTCGATACCGGCGTGGACACGGCTCCGGAGGCGGCCATCTGCGTCATCGCGGTGATCTACCTGGTGGCCGCGCTCTTCAACCTCGCCATCCCCGATACCGGGGCGCGTTATGCGCACCAGGAGCGCAACCCCGTGCGCCTTTTCGCGGACTTCGCGCATTGCTTCACCACGCTGTGGAAGGACAAGCTGGGCCAGATCTCGCTCGCCGTCACGACCCTGTTCTGGGGCGCCGGGGCGACGCTGCAGTTCATCGTGCTCAAGTGGGCCGAGCAGCACCTGCAGCTGCCGCTCGCACAGGGGGCGATCCTGCAGGGCGTATCCGCCATCGGCATCGCCATCGGCGCCGTCATCGCGGCGCGCATCATTCCGCTCAAGCGCGCCGTGTCCGTGCTGCCCGTGGGCGTGACGATGGGGTTCTTCGTGATGACCCTCATCGGCGTGAACTGGATGCCACTGGTCTACGGCCTGCTCATCCTGGTGGGCGCGATGGCCGGCTTCTTCGTGGTCCCCATGAACGCGCTGCTGCAGCACCGCGGCCATGTCCTCCTGTCGGCCGGACACTCGATCGCCGTGCAGAACTTCAACGAGAACGTGAGCATCCTCGTCATGCTGGCGCTCTATGCCCTCATGATCAAGATGGACTTCCACATCAACACCATCATCGTGATGTTCGGGGCCTTCGTGGCCGGGGCGATGTTCCTGGTGATGCGCTGGAACGTCGCCAACCACCGGGCGGACCCCCACCTCGACCGCCTGATCGGCGAAGCCAAGCATTGAAAATGGGGGCTGTCCGCAGTGGAAATCGGGGACAGTCCCCGATTTCCGCCGATTTGCGCCGTTGATCGTTCGCAAGCGGAGCGAGCTCCCGCCTTCGGTATAATTCGGCCTCGCTTCCCTTCCCGACCCGCCCCCTCGATGCTCACATTCTGGATCGCCGCCGCCCTGCTCATCGTGGCGGCGCTGGCCTTCGTGCTCGTGCCCCTGCTGCGCTCCCGCGCCGGTTCCGGCCCCACCGTTCGCGAGGCCAACCTGGCCATCCTGCGCGGCCAGCGCCAGGACATCGAGACCGATGTCACGCTCGGCCTGCTGCCCCGGGATGCCCGCGAGACGGCATTGGCCGAACTGACCGCGCGCGCCGACGAGGACCTCGCCGCTACCGGCGATACGCTGGCAACGGCGACCCGCAAGCCATGGGGCGTGGCGGCTTTCTTTGCCGTGCTCATTCCCGTCGTCACCGTGGGGTTTTACCTCTGGGTCGGCACCCCGGCCGTGGTCGATCCCAAGGTCCTCGCCGCAGCGGGTGCCAAGCCCGGCGATCACCAGATCGAGGAGATGGTCCTCGTCCTGGAAAAGAAGATGCAGGAGCGTCCGGACGACGTCGAGGGCTGGATGCTCCTCGCCCGCTCCTATGCCGCCACCGGCAAGATGGAAAAGGCGCTCTCCGCCTATGCGCACCTCGCGAAGATCGCGCCCGGGGATGCCTCGATCCTGGCGGACTATGCCGATGCCCTCGCGCTGTCGCGCGGCCGCAACCTCGCAGGCGAGCCGATGCAGCTCGTGATGCGCGCGCTGCAAGCCGATCCGCGCCACCCCAAGGCGCTGGCCCTGGCTGGCACGGCGAAGTTGAACAGCGGCGAGTTCGCCGAGTCCCTGGTCTACTGGGAACGTCTCTACGCCGTCTTTCCCGCGGGATCCAGCGAGTCCACGGAGGCGCGCGACATCATCGAGGACGTTCGCGCGCGCGCCGCTGCCGCCGGAAAGCCGTTGCCCCCGTCCAAGGTGCTTGCTGCGGCCGGGCCGGCGAAGTCTCCTGCTGCAGCGGAGCCGGCGAAGTCTCCTGCCATGGCTTCCCCGAAGGCGGCCGGCAGCGCCGGCGACTGCGCCCGGCCCGGCGGGCAAGTCGGTATCGGGAACCGTGACGCTGGCCGATGCGCTGCGCGGGAAGACGGCCGCCACGGACACGCTCTTCATCTACGCGCGCGCGGAAACCGGCTCGCGCATCCCGCTCGCCATCCTGCGTGGCGGTGCCGGCGAGTTGCCGAAGGCATTCGAGCTCGACGATTCCCTGAGCATGTCGCCGGCCGCGACACTCTCCAAGGCGCAATCGGTGGTCATCGAGGCGCGCATCTCGAAGGCCGGTGGCGCGGCTGCGCAATCCGGCGACCTCGTCGGCACCAGCAAGCCGGTCGCGCCGGGCGCCAGGGGAGTCGCCATCGTCATCGACAAGGTCGTTCCTTGAGGCGCCCGCGCCGATGACCGGGAAGCACCGCAGCGGCACGCCCGATGTCATCGAGGTTCGCGACCTGGCCTGCCGCCGCGGGCCGGCCCTGCTCTTCTCCAAGCTCGATTTCGGCATCGCCGGCGGGGAACTGCTGTGCGTGCGCGGCCCCAACGGCTGCGGCAAGACGACTCTCCTGCGCTGCGTCACCGGACTCACCCGCCCCGACGAGGGCAGCATCGTCTGGCACGGACGAGCCGTCCGGCATCGATCCGGAACGCATGCGTGCCGGCACGGCCTACGCCGGGCACCTGCCCGCGCTCAAGGACGACCTGACGGCGGAGGAAAACCTCGAGTTCTCGCTGCGCCTGCGCGGTGCCGCATCGACCCCCCGCCAGCGGCACGAGGCGCTTGCCGCCGTCGGGCTCGAAAAGCGCCGCCGCCTGCCGGCGCGCCGCCTCTCGGCCGGGCAGCGCCGGAGAATCGGCCTCGCCCGCCTCGCACTCGACCCCGCCGAGTTCTGGGTGCTCGACGAGCCGCTCACCGCGCTCGATGACGCCGGCCAGGAGCTGTTCGTCGCACTCCTCGACCGGCACCTCGCCGACGGCGGCTTCGCGCTGGTCGCAACCCACCATCGGCTTGCCCCCGCCTCCGGCGTGGTGCGCGAGCTGCGCCTCGCCTGATCCCCGGGCGCAACGTGACCACGAAATCCGCCGCCGGCACGCAAGCCGCCGGATCCTTCTCCGGGGGGTTCGCCTGGGCGATGGCGCGCGACATGCGGCTGTCGTGGCGGCACCCGGACGAGGCGGTGCTCACCGTGGCCTTCTTCGCGCTCGTCGCTTCGCTCTTTCCGCTGGGAATCGGCGCCGAACCGCAGCTCCTCACGCGCATCGGCCCGGGCGTGATCTGGGTCGGCGCGCTGCTGGCCGCCTTCCTCGCGCTGCCGGGTCTCTTCGCCGCGGACTATGCGGACGGGTCGCTCGAGCAGATGACGCTCTCCCCGCATCCGGCCCTCGGCTGGGCTGCGGGGAAGATCACGGCGCACTGGGTGGTTTCCGGCCTGCCGCTCACCCTGCTCTCCCCGCTCATCGGCCTGCAGTACGGGCTTTCCCCCGACACGCTGGCGGTGCAGGCCCTGTCGCTCGCCATCGGCACGCCGGTGCTGTCGCTCCTGGGCGGCGCCTGCGCGGCCCTGGCCCTCGGGGCGCGGGGCGGCGGCATGCTGCTGGCCCTGCTCGCACTCCCCCTCTTCGTCCCCGTCCTGATCTTCGGCGCCGGCGCATCGGAGGCGCAGGCCACCGGGCTTTCCGCGACGCCGCACCTGTCGCTCCTGGGGGCGGCACTCATCGCCGCCCTGGTGGGCCTGCCCTGGGCGATCGGCGCAGCCGTGCGGATCGCGGTCGATTGAGCGCCATGGCGAAACCGCCCCTTTGCGATCCCGCAACCGGATTTTCCCCGTCCGGGCGATACTTCGCCTTCGAGAAATCCACGCCAACTCCATGAACTGGTTCTATTTCTCCTCCCCGTCGACGTTCTACCGGCTCGCCGGCCGGCTGGCGCCCTGGTTCTACATCCTGGCCGCCGCGCTGGCCGCCTGGGGCCTGTACCTGGGGCTCCTCGTCGCGCCCACGGACGCCCAGCAGGGGGCCGTGTACCGGGTGATCTTCATCCACGTCCCCACCGCCTGGATGTCGATGTTCCTGTACTTCATCATGGCCTGCTACTGCGGGCTGACGCTCGTCTTCAACACGCGCCTGTCGGCGATGATGGCGCGCGCCATCGCCCCGACCGGCGCGATGTTCACCTTCGTCGCCCTCTGGACGGGAGCGTTCTGGGGCCGGCCCACGTGGGGAACCTACTGGGTCTGGGATGCGCGCCTCACCTCGGAACTGGTGCTGCTCTTCCTCTACTTCGGCTACATCGCGCTCTCCAACGCCTTCGAGGACCCGCGCCGCGGCGACCGGGCCGCGGCGCTCCTCGCCCTCATCGGCGTGGTGAACCTGCCGATCATCTACTTCTCGGTGCAGTGGTGGAACACGCTGCACCAGGGCTCCAGCGTGAGCTTCAAGGGCACGAGCATGCACGTGACGATGCTCACGGGAATGCTGGTGATGAGCTTCGCGGCGTGGATGTACGCCATCGGCGCGACACTGGTGCGGGTACGCTCGATCATCCTCGAGCGGGAACGCCGCGCGCAGTGGGTGCGCGACTTGACGGGTGATCTAGACATGTACTGGTCGAGCTGGTCCGAATTCTGGGCGATGGGCGGCCACGCGTTCTTCGTGTGGATGTCCTACGGGGCACTTCTCGTCGCCATCGTGGTCGAAAGCCTGTTGCTCGTGGTGCGCCGCCGCAGCGCGCTCGCCGACATCGAGGAGGAAAGGGAACTTGAAACCGAGAACTAAACGCGCGTTCGCCATCGCCGGCGGACTGGCCGCGCTGGGTGTGGCCGCCGCGCTGGTGCTGAACGCCTTCCAGTCGAACCTGGTGTTCTTCTTCACCCCCACGCAGGTGGCGAAGAAGGAGGTGCCGCTGGACCGCAACTTCCGCATCGGCGGCCTCGTCGAGGGCGGGACCGTGGTGCGCCAGAAGGACGCGCTCACGGTGACCTTCAAGGTGACCGATGGCGCCGAGTCGATTCCGGTGACCTACACGGGCATCCTTCCCGACCTCTTCAAGGAGGGCAAGGGCGTGGTGGCCGAAGGCCGCGTCGACGCGGCCGGCCTGTTCAAGGCCTCCCAGGTCCTCGCCAAGCACGACGAGAACTACATGCCGCCGGAAGCCGCCGAGGCCCTGAAGCAGGCCGGGCACCCGATGGCCAAGGAAAACTTCGCCGGACAGGGAGGCGTGAAGCGATGATCCCGGAAATCGGCCAGCTGGCCTTGGTCCTCGCCCTGCTCCTCGCGTTCGCGCAGGCCTTCCTGCCGCTGGCCGGCGCGACTCTCGGCAAGCCCGCCTGGGTCGCCACCGCGCGACCGATCGCCGTCGGACAGTTCCTGTTCGTGGTGCTCGCCTGGGCGGCGCTCGCGACCTCGTTCGTGAACAACGACTTTTCCGTCGCCAACGTCGCCCAGCATTCCAACCTGAGCCTGCCGGTCCATTACCGCTTCGCGGCCTCGTGGGGCTCGCACGAAGGCTCGATGCTGCTCTGGGCCCTCATGCTGGCCGGCTGGACGGCGGCCGTCGCCCTGCTCTCGCGCCACCTGCCCGAGCGCATCGCCGCGCGCGTGATCGGCATCATGGGGCTCATCTCGATCGGCTTCCTGCTCTTCATCCTCACCACGTCCAATCCGTTCGAGCGCCTGCTTCCGCCGGCCGCGGACGGCCGCGACCTGAACCCGCTGCTGCAGGACCCGGGGATGGTGATCCATCCGCCGCTGCTCTACATGGGCTACGTGGGCTTCGCGGTCGCCTTCGCCTTCGCCATCGCCGCGCTGCTCGAAGGGCGCCTCGACAGCGCCTGGGCGCGCTGGTCGCGCCCGTGGACCACGGCCGCGTGGGGCTTCCTCACCATCGGCATCGCGCTCGGGAGCTGGTGGGCCTATTACGAGCTCGGCTGGGGCGGCTGGTGGTTCTGGGATCCGGTCGAGAACGCCTCGTTCATGCCGTGGCTCGTCGGCACCGCCCTCATCCACTCGCTGGCGGTGACCGAGAAGCGCGGCGCCTTCAAGAGCTGGACGGTGCTGCTCGCGATCCTCGCCTTCTCGCTGTCGCTGCTCGGCACGTTCCTCGTGCGCTCGGGCGTGCTCACTTCCGTGCACGCGTTCGCGACCGACCCCAGGCGCGGCGTCTTCATCCTGGGCTTCCTCGCCATCGTGGTCGGCGGCTCGCTGGCGCTCTTCGCCTGGAGAGCCCCGCGCGTCGGCCTGGGCGGGCAGTTCTCCGGCGTCTCGCGCGAGTCGCTGCTGCTCTCCAACAACGTGCTCCTCACCATCGCCATGGGCGCGGTGCTGCTGGGCACGCTCTACCCGCTCGTCCTCGACACGCTGAACCTCGGCAAGATCTCCGTCGGCCCGCCCTACTTCGACGCGGTGTTCTTCCCGCTGATGGCGCCGGCGGTGTTCCTGATGGCGGTCGGCCCGCTGGCGAGCTGGAAGAAGGCCACCGTGCCCGACCTCGCCACGCGCCTGAAGTGGGCGCTGGGCGTGGCCGTCGCCTGCGCGATCATCGTGCCGCTCGCGAAGGGCAAGTGGTCCTCGCTCGTGGCTTTCGGCCTCTTCCTCGCCTTCTGGGTGATCCTCGCGACCGCGGTGCAGTTCGGCGGCCGCCTCAAGGCCTCCCCGCAGTCGGGCCTCCTCGCGAAGCTGCGCGCCAACTCCGCGGCCTGGTACGGCATGCAGCTCGCCCACGTCGGCGTGGCCGTCTTCATCATCGGCGTGGCCATGGTCAAGGGCTTCGAGACCGAGCGCGACGTGCGCATGGCGCCGGGCGAGACGGTCGCCATCGCCGGCTACGAGTTCAAGTTCACCGGCACGCGCGAGCTTCCCGGCCCCAACTACGCGGCCCTGCAGGGCGTCTTCGAGGTGCGCCGCGCCGGTTCGCCGGAGGTGCTGAAGAGGATGTATCCCGAGAAGCGCATCTACCAGGCCTCCGGGCAGACGATGACCGAGGCGGACATCGATGCGGGCATCACCGGCGACCTCTACGTTTCGCTCGGCGAGCAGGTGGAGGGGAATGCCTGGGGCGTGCGCATCTACCACAAGCCCTTCGTCGACTGGATCTGGGGCGGGTGCCTGCTGATGGCGCTGGGCGGCTTCCTCGCCATCGCCGACCGCCGCTACCGCCTGGCGACGAAGACGGCCCGCGCTCCGGCGGGCGCACTTTCGCCCGGGGACTGACCGTGGCCGGCAAGGCTAGCTGCGCAAGACAGGACATGAAGGCGCTCAAGTTCATCGTTCCGCTGGCGATCTTCGTCGTCCTTTGCGTGTTCCTCGCCATCGGGCTCACCAAGGATCCGCGGCAGGTTCCCTCGCCCTTCATCGGCAAGCCCGCGCCTGCCTTCACGCTGGCGAAGCTGCACGAGCCGCAGGCCACGTTCTCGCCGGAGCAGATGAAAGGCAAGGTGTGGCTGCTGAACGTCTGGGCGTCGTGGTGCGTGTCCTGCCGCGTCGAGCACCCGGTGCTGAACGACATGAGCCGCAAGGGCATCGTCCCGATCGTGGGCCTCAACTACAAGGACGGGCGCGCCGAGGCCACGAAGTGGCTGCAGCAGCACGGCGACCCGTACCAGCTTTCCGTCTGGGACTTCGAAGGCAAGGTCGGCATCGACTACGGCGTCTATGGCGCGCCCGAGACTTTCGTGATCGACAAGCAGGGCATCATCCGCTACAAGCAGATCGGCCCGATCACGCCGGAAGTCCTGGAGAAGACGCTGCTGCCCCTCCTCGCGAAACTCAACGCATGAAGATTCTCGTACTCGCGCTGCTGCTCGGCATCGCCTCCGCCGCCTGGGGACAATCGGCGGAGATCGCCAACCCGGACCCGTTGGTGGAAGCGCGCCTGAAGGCCATCTCGCACGAGCTGCGCTGCCTCGTCTGCCAGAACCAGACCATCGCCGATTCCAATGCGCCGCTGGCCGTCGACCTGCGCCAGCAGACCCGCACCATGATCGCCGCCGGCAAGTCGGACGACGAGATACGCGCCTACATGGTCGAGCGCTATGGCGACTTCGTGCTCTACAAGCCGCCCCTCAATGCCGCCACCGCCATCCTCTGGGTGGCGCCGGGCCTGCTGATCGTCGGCGGGTTCGCGGCACTCTTCGTGATGCTCAGGCGCAGGCGCACCGCCGTCGAGGGCGCAGCACCGCCCGATGCCGCACGCCGTCGCGAAATCGAGGCGCTCCTCGCTTCCGACCAGGATCCCAAGTCCCGCAGCTGAGAGCAGGGCCGCAGCGCTGCAGTCCCGGTCCCGGTCAGTGGCGCGTGTAGCGCAACTGCGCGAGGTCGTAGCCCTGCTTCGCCGCCGCCTGCAGCGCCCGGTCGAGTTGCTCCTTCGGCAGCTGTGGCGTGCGTGACAGCACCCACAGGTACTTGCGGTTCGGGTTGCCCACCACGGCCCAGCGATAGTCTTCGTCGAGGCCGACCACCCAGTAGTCCGAGCGGAACGGCCAGAAGAACGAGACCTTGAGCCGCGAGTTCACGGTCCCCTCCACCGCCCAGGCCGTGCCGTTGGCCTCGTCGAATCCGCTCTCGGTGCGGCAGCGGTTGCGAACGGCAATTTCACCATCCGGGCGCAGCGTGTACTCCGCGGTGGTGTCGCCGATGCACTGGCGCTGGAAGAACATCGGGAAGGCGGCGACCTCGTACCACTTTCCTGCGTAACGCCCGAGATCGATGGCGAGGACGCTCTCCACCGGCGCGAGTTCGGCGCGAGCCAGGCCGCTTGCGAGGACCAGCATGCCGAGGAGATGGCGAAGCGTCATGGCCGGCATGTCCCTAGAGCATCACCGGCTGGTCGGGCAACTCGTTGGCGTTCGCCTCGCCGGCGGGAAAATGCCGCTCGAGCAGCGCCGCGATCGCCGTGACGCCGGCCACGGCGCCCTGCTCGAAGCGGCCGGCGCGGAACGCCTCCTGCATCGTGCGGCAGATCGCCTGCCACTCGGATTGCTCGACCCTCGCGGAGATGCCGCGGTCGGCGACGATTTCCACCTTGTGGTCGGCAAGCAGGACATAGACCAGCACGCCGGTGTTCTCCGCGGTGTCCCAGACGCCCAGTTGCGCGAACAGCTCGATCGCGCGCGCGCGCGATCCGAGGTCGTGCCACAGCTGCGCCGTGGTCAGCTCCGCCTCCACGACGAAGCGCACTTCGCCCCGATGGCGCTTCTCGTCCTCCGCCACGGCCTGCGCGATCGCCTTGCGGGCCGATGGCGGGAACGCACGGGCCGCCGTCCACGGGGTCATCACGATGTGCCGCCAGAATCGTCCGAGATCCATCACCAGTCTCCCGAGGCGCCGCCGCCGTCGAAACCGCCGCCGCCACCGCCGAAGCTGTCGCCTCCGCCTCCCGACCAGCCGCCCCCGCCGCCCGAGGAAATGCCGCCGGACCAGCCGCCGCGACTGCCTGCGCTTGCCAGGGTGGAAGTGCCGGTGAGCAGCACGATGAAGAACGCGATGAGCGCGGCCGCGCCTCCCGCGAGCAGGCTGCCGAAGAACATCCAGGCCGCGAATCCCGTCAGGCCGGAGGTGAAGGTGGCACCGAGGAATCGCCCCAGGAACGAACGCAGGATCATGCCGACGATGGGCACGACGACGAACCCGATCACGAGCAGGTTCTCGAGGGAATCCATCGAAAAGTCGTTGGCTGCGGCTGCCTTCGCCGCTGGCGGCGGCAGCGACTCGCCCTCGATCGCCTTCAGGATCGCGTCGACGCCGGCGTCGATGCCGCCGGCGAAATCGCCGGCCTTGAACCGGGGCGAAACGCGCTCGGCGATGATGCGCCTGGAGAGCGCATCGGTGAGGACACCCTGCACGCCGCGTCCGGTCTGGATGCGCATGCGCCGTTCCTGCTTCGCGATCACGAAGAGGACGCCATCGTCGACGCCGGCGCGGCCGAGCTTCCACTCGTCGGTGACGCGCGTGGAAAACTCCTCGATGGTCTCGGTACCGATCGACGGCACCATGAGCACGGCGACTTGCGAGCCCTTGGAAGTCTCGAATGCCTTGAGCTTGGCGGCTACCGCCTCGCGCTCGGGGGACGTGAGCGTGCCCGTCAGGTCGACGACGCGACCCGTGAGCTTCGGGACCGGGATCGGCTCCGTCGCGTCCGCGGCCAGGGCCGCGAACGCGAGGAAGAAGGACGCGGCCGCCCCCGCGAGGAGGCGGCCGGCGGTGCGGATCACTTCGCGGGCGCGGGCTGGGCCGGAGCGGCGGGTTGCGCGGGTGCAGCGGCGGGCTTCGCCGAGAAGTCGACCTTGGGCGGCTCGGCGATCTGCTTCTCGTTCTCCACCGTGAAGGCGGGCTTCTCCTTGTAGCTGAAGAGCATCGCCGTGAGGTTGGTCGGGAACTGCCGCGCGAGGATGTTGTAGTCCTGCACCGACTTGATGTAGCGGTTGCGCGCCGTGGTGATGCGGTTCTCCGTGCCCTCGAGCTGCGCCTGCAGGTCGCGGAAGTTGGCATCGCTCTTCAACTGCGGATAGTTCTCCGCCACCACCAGCAGGCGCGAGAGCGCGCTGGAGAGTTCACCCTGCGCGGCCTGGAAGTTCTTCACCGCGTTGGGGTCGTTCAGCGCCTCGGGCGTCATCTGGATGGAGCCCACCTTGGAGCGCGCGTTGGTCACCCCGAGGAGCACATCCTTCTCCTGTGCGGCGAATCCCTGCACCGTGCTCACCAGGTTGGGGATCAGGTCGGCGCGGCGCTTGTACTGGTTCAGCACCTCGGACCAGGCCGCCTTCACCTGCTCGTCCCTGGTCTGGAAATCGTTGTAGCCGCAGCCGGAGAGCAGCAGCGCCCCGGCGATGGCGAAAGCGGTCAGGAGTCTTGCGCATGGAACGGGTTCCTCGCGATTGAGTGGGAAAGCAGGGCAGCAAATGGGGACGCAGCCCGCCGGATTCAAGAGGTGCGCCGCGCCGCTACGGTGCGACTCCGGCCAGCGTGCGCCGGGCGAAAAGCAGATCCTCCCAGGCCTTCGCCTTGTCGGGGAGGTTGCGCAGCAGGTAGGCCGGGTGATAGCTGATGACGAGCGGGATGCCGCGGTAGTCGTGGACCTTGCCGCGCAGGCTGGCGAGGCTGCCCTCGTTGCCCGTCAGGCGGATCGCCGCGGTCTTGCCCAGCGCGACGATGATCTTCGGGCGGATGAGCGCGATCTGCCGGTCGAGGAACGGCGCGCAGGCGGCGGCTTCCTCGGGCAGCGGCACGCGGTTGCCCGGCGGACGGCACTTCACCACGTTGGCGATGTAGACCTCGCGGCCGCGCGCCAGGCGAAGCGCCGCGAGCATGCTGTCCAGGAGCTTGCCGGCCTGGCCGACGAAAGGCTCGCCCTTCTCGTCTTCGTCGGCGCCCGGCCCCTCGCCCACGAACAGCCACGGCGCGGAGGCGTTGCCCGACGCCGAACACCGCCTGCTTGCGCTGCTCGCAGAGCGCGCAGCGCCGGCATTCGCGCACGGCATCGCGGAGCGCTTCCCAGTCCATTTCCTCCACGCCGGCCGGGGGTGGCGCTGGCGGCGCGGCAGGCGCGCGCCGGGCCGCCTGGGCAGGCGCAGGCTGCGGGCGCGACGGCGGTGCGGGCCGAGCTGCGGCAGCGGGTGGCGCGGACTCCGCCGAGGGGGACTGCGGAAGGCAAGGGAGCCGCCGGAGTGGACAAGCCATACAGGCGTGCCAGGGGCAGCAGTTCGAGTTCCCTGAGGATGCGTTCGTCCATCATTTCAGCGTGATTCCGAGAAAGAGCGCGTCCTCGCGGCCCGTTACGGCCGGATAGTACGCGGGCCGGATGGCGATCTGCTGGAAGCCGCGCTTGCGGTAGAGGTGGCGCGCGGAAAGATTCGAGGGGCGCACCTCGAGATAGACGATCTGGCATCTGGCCGCGCGGGCGACGCCGAGCATGTAGTCGAGGAACGCGCGCCCGATGCCGCGGTTCTGCCACGCGGAATCGACGGCGATGTTGAGCAGGTGCGCCTCGTCGAGCGCGACCATGAGCACGGCATAGCCGATGACGCGTCCGCCCTGGCAGGCAACCCAGCAGTCGTAGCCGGCGTTGAGCGAATCGCGGAAGTTGCCCACGCTCCACGGAAACGCGTAGAGCGACTTCTCCATGTCGGCGACCACGCCCAGGTCGGTCGCGCGCATCGGCCGGTAGCTCACCTCCGCCACGGGAAGCGCGCTCATCGCGCGGCCTGCCTTTCGCGCGTCGTGAGGGCGACCTTGTCGCGCAGGTAGAGGGGGGCCGCATCCTCGGCCGCGACGAATTCTCCCCGCGCCAGGCGCCGTCCCGCCAGGCGGGCGACCGCCGCGGCACGCGGCAGGTCGTTTGCGACACTGGCCCCCACTTGCCCGGCATAGGCCGCGCGCAGCCAGTCGAAGACGTCGAATCCGCTGCCGGTAGCCACCCATTCCCGGCCCGGCAGCGGCGGCAGCGCATCCTGGGAAAAGAGCGCCGGCGCGATGACGCTTTCCCAGTCGCCTTCGTACGCGAATAGGCCGCGAGGTAGGTTTCCCCCATGCGCGCATCGAGCGCCGCCACGACCCGCGGTGCGCCAGCCTGTTCGGCCAGGGCCAGCAGCGAGGGGATCGGGATCACCGGCCTGCCGGCGCCGAACGCGAGCCCCTGCGCGATGCCGCAAGCGATCCGCAACCCGGTGAACGACCCCGGCCCCTGGCCGAATGCCAGCGCGTCCAGGCCGGCGACTGCCAGGTTCGCGCGCGCCAGCAGGCGGCGGATCATCGGCGCCAGTTGCTCGGCATGCTGGTTGGGGGCAAGCGATTCGTCGGCCAGCAACTCCTCGCCACGCAGCAGCGCGACCGAGCACAGCTCGGTGGAGGTCTCGATCGCGAGTAGGTTCAAGTGGCGGGCCGAAGGAGGGATGACCGCCATTATACCGACCGGCGGTCCTCGCCAGTAGCCTCTATATATATTTAATAATCAATGTATTAGCAGACGTTATTTAATGTAATTTATAATTAACGTGGCCGGTGTCGCCTGGCCCTCCGGAATGAAAACGCCCGGCTCAGCGAGCCGGGCGCATCCGCTTCGCGAGGTATGGCTCAGCCGGGGCGGCCGCGGCCGCGAACTGTCCGCGTGCCGCCTGCAGTTCCTCCACCGTCAGCGACCCGTTGTGGTCCGCATCGATGGCATCGAACTGCTGCGAAAGGCGCGGCGCGTTGGCGACTTCCTCGCGGGTCAGCGTGCCGTCGCCGTTGGCGTCCCACTTCTTCCAGCCCTGGCCGCGCTGTCCACCGCCGCGGGCCGAGCGCGCCGCCTGCAGTTCCGCGAGGCTGATGTTGCCGTCCTTGTCGGCATCGATGGCGGCGAAGTTGGCGGCCAGACCGGGCAGCGACGCCTGGGCTTCGGCAAGGCTGATCAGTCCGTCGGCATTGGTGTCGGCGGCCTTGAGGCGTTCCTGCATGCCGGCGCCGTGACGGCCGTGCCCGGCTCCCGGTCCGGTACCGTAGGCGGGACAGTTGCCCGTACCCGGGGTGGCGCCGGCGGCGCAGCCGGCCGCGCCGGGACCATACGGCTGGGCATAGGCAGCGGCGGCGAGGGTGGCGAAAACGGCTGCGGCGAGGATCTTCATGGCGTTCATGGTGTTCTCCTGGTTGGTTGCGAATAGGCTGGTTTGCATGTGACTCGAGCCTATTCCCACCAACGCGCAAAGACGTTTCCGGTAGGTGCGTGCGAACGTAACGACCTGTAAGCAGGCCTGCCCGCCAACGGCCCGCTGTTAACATCTGATTACAAAGGGCCGGCGGCGTATCACGCCTGCACGCAGCCGGTACGATGGTTCCCATGCCCAACTCCCCCAAGCATCGCATCCTCGTGGTCGACGACGACCTGCGCCTGCGCGACCTCCTCAAGCGCTATCTCACCGAGCAGGGCTTCGGGGTCGAGACGGTTCCCGACGGCGCCGCCATGGACCACAACTTCAAGCGCACGCGCTACGACCTGGTGGTGCTCGACCTGATGCTGCCGGGCGAGGACGGGCTCGCCATCTGCCGTCGCCTGCGCGCGACGGGGAACACGGTGCCGGTCATCATGCTCACCGCCAAGGGCGACGACGTCGACCGCATCGTCGGGCTGGAGATGGGCGCCGACGACTACCTGGCCAAGCCGTTCAACCCGCGCGAACTGGTGGCGCGGATCAACGCCGTGCTGCGCCGCCAGGCGCCGCTGCCGGCCCCCGGGGCGCCCGAACGCGAGGACACCCTCGTCACCTTCGGGCCCTTCGCCCTGAATCTCGGCACGCGCTCCCTCACCCGCGATGGCGAGCCCATCACGCTCACGACCGGGGAATTCTCCGTGCTGAAGGTCTTCGCCCAGCATCCCCGCGAGCCCCTGTCGCGCGACAAGCTCATGGACCGCGCGCGCGGCCGCGAGCACGAGAGCTATGACCGCTCCATCGACGTGCAGGTCTCGCGCCTGCGCAAGCTCCTCGGCGAGGACCCGCAGAATCCCCGCTATATCCAGACGGTCTGGGGCTTCGGCTACGTGTTCATCCCCGACGGGACGGCGCAGAAATGAAGTGGTGGGCCGGTTCGTTCTTCTGGCGCACGCTCGCGGTGCTGGTGATCGCGCTCGTCGCCTCGCAGGCGGCCTCGTACTGGCTCTTTCGCCAGCAGGTGCAGCACCCGCGCCAGGCTCTCGGCATCGGCCAGCTCGTGAGCCACCTGAAGACGATCCACGCGGCGCTGCTGAGCCTGCCGCCGGGAGCGGAGCGCGAATTCATCGGGCGCCTGGCGGAACGGGAAGGCATACGCGTCTTTCCCGGCGCGCGGTGACGAGCCGGGGCGCCCCGCCGCCGACATGCCCGGCATGCGCATGCTGCGCGACCGCGTGAAAGTTCTCTTCGGGGAGGATGCCGACATCCTCGTGCGCCCCGGCGCGCCGGGAATACTCTGGGTGCGCATCACCGCCGGGGAGCAAAGCTACTGGGTCGCGTTTCCGCGCAACCGCGTCGAGCGCGACAACACCGACGCCCTGCTCGCCTGGATGCTGGCGGGAGTCGCCATCGCGATCCTCGCCACGGCACTCATCGCCTGGCGGCTGAACAGGCCGCTCGCCAACCTCGCCAGGGCGGCCGAGGACCTCGGCAAGGGAGGCGACCCGCCCCCGATTCCGGAGACCGGACCGTCCGAGATCCGCGCCGTGGCGCAGGCGTTCAACCGCATGAAGGAGAGCCTCAAGAAGGAGGAACGCGAGCGCACGACCTTCCTCGCCGGCGTCTCGCACGACCTGCGCACGCCGCTCGCGCGGCTGCGCCTGGACGTGGAGATGCTCGAGGGACGCGTCGATGCCGCCACGCAGAAGGGCATGGTCGACGATATCGGGGACATGAACGCGATCATCGACCAGTTCATCGACTACGCGCGCAGCGAAGCCACCGAGGCCTACGCCGCGGTGGACCTGTCGTCGCTGGCCCGCGATTGCGCCGAGCGTGCCGCGCGCTCCGGCGCGCCGGTCAAGTGCGAACTGGCCGACACGCCGGTCCTGATGCTGCGTCCGCTCGCGGCGCAGCGCCTGGTCGACAACCTCATCCAGAACGCGATCAAGCACGGCGGCGGCGAAATCCTCGTGCGCACGAGCGTGGCCCCGCGCGAGATCAGGCTCGCCGTCCTGGACCGCGGCCCCGGCATTCCCGCCGCGGACATCGCCCGCCTGAAGGAGCCGTTCACGCGCCGCGACGAGGCACGCAGCGGCCGCTCCGGCGCCGGACTGGGCCTTGCCATCGTCGCGCGCATTGCCAAGGCCCACGGGGCAAGTTTCGACCTCGCCCCGCGCGAAGGCGGGGGACTGGAAGCGACGGTGGCCTTCCCTTCGGCCGCCTGAGGGAGCCCGCGGAGTGTAGAGTCGGGGCATCCCGACAGGAGACACCATGACCGTATGCCCCATCGCCATCGCCGTCGGCTGCAAGAAGTGCCCGGCCTTTTCCGTCTGCCCCCTGAAGACCGTGATTGGCGACCAGCCCAAGCCGGGCGCCGCCGCGCCGGACAAGCCCGCGTCCGCGGCGAAGAAGAAGAAATAGCGCCGGAAAGCTAGGGCAGGCTCGCGAGGTACTCGGCGACAGCGCGCATCTCCGCCGGCGTGAGGCTCTCGGCAATCTCGTGCATCACGGCGTTGTCGTTGGTGCGCTTGCGCAGGTTGAAGTCCTTCAGCTGGCGCTCGAGGTAATCGGCGTGCTGGCCGGCGAGTCGCGGCAGCTGCGGCGTGCCGCGTGCAGCTTCGCCGTGGCAGACCATGCAGGCCGGCGTCGCGCCGGATTTGCCGTTGACGAAAAGCGCGCGCCCAGCCGCAGCCTGGGCGGTAGGTTGCGCCGTGGGCGCGGGCACCGGTTGCGCCGCAAAGTAGGCGGCGATCGCAACGATGTCGGCATCGCTCAGGCCCTTCGCCTGGCGCACCATCAGTCCCGTGCGCCGGCCGGCCTTGAAATCCTGCAACTGCTTGGCGAGATAGGTCTCGTGCTGGCCGGACAGCCGCGGAAAGTCCTCGCCGGCCGTCTCGCCTGCATCGCCGTGGCAGACGGAACACTTGGCCTTGATTACCGCGGGCGCCTCGGGAGTCAACGGCTGCGCCCGTCAGGGGCACGCCGAGAACAATGAGCAGGGACCAGCAGTCGTTTCGTCATGTCGCAATTCCGGTATAGAGTGAATTGCAGGATTCGCGCGATTGAAGGAGTTTGCCATGAGCCCTCTGCGCAGGCTGTTCCCGTTCGGCATTGCCTGCGGCTTGCCTGCTGGCGGCCGCGGTAGTCGAAGCGGCACCCCCGTCAGGTGCCGGATCCGGTGCGAGGCCTTCCGGCCGACCCGGATATGGCGGTGGTTCGGGTCACGGTGGCCACTACGGACACGGTGGGCATTACTCGCACTCGTCCTGGGGCTGGGGCCTGGGCGTCGCACTCACGGTGCCCTGGGCCCTGGGCTGGGTTGACCCGTACTGGGCGGGGCCCGGCGTACTTTCCCTCCTACGCCTATCGCGGCGTCTATCCCGACCTATCCCTACGCGTACGGAAACGGTTGCGGGCTGGACGACGATTGCTGGCGTGCCCAGCTAGTCGCAATCCGAGCCTGCTGCGCCGACAACGCAGATACCGCCGCTTGCCTCCGGCCCGGAGGGCGGGCCGACCGAGCGCCCGCTGCACCTCAACTACTGCGAATCGGCTCGCGCGTGGTTCCCGCACGTGCAGACGTGCCCGGGCGGCTGGCGGCTCATCCGCCCGGAGTACGGTCCGGCACGCTGATCAGGAAGCGGCGGCAAAGAACTGCACCGCCTCCTCGAGGCTGCGCGAACGGCGGAAGGGCGGCAGCGCGCGCCAGATGCGCTTGCCGTAGGGCTTCGAGACCATGCGCGGGTCGCAGATCATCAGCACCCCGCGGTCCGTTTCGTCGCGAATGAGCCTTCCCGCTCCCTGCTTCAGGGCGATGACGGCGCGGGGCACCTGGTAATCCATGAAGGCGTTGCCACCGGCACGGTTGATCTGCTCGATGCGGGCGGCGAGCACCGGGTCGTCGGGCGGGTTGAACGGAAGCTTGTCGATCACGACCAGCGACAGCGCCTCTCCCTTGACGTCGACGCCCTCCCAGAAGGACTGGCTGCCGATCAGGATCGCGTTCGGCGTGTCGCGGAAGCGCTCGAGGAGTTCGTTCTTTCCCGCCGAGCCCTGCAGGAAGACCGGCCAGTCGAGCGCGGCGGCGGCCAGCTTTTCGCGCAGGCGCGTGTGCCCGATGTCCATGGCGCGCAGGCTCGTGAAGAGCAGGAAGGCGCGCCCGGCCGCGGCCACGATCACGGGAAAGGCGGCGTCGATGACGGCCTCGGTGTAGCCGGCGCTGTTGGGTTCCGGAAGGCCTTCCGGCACGTAGAGCAATGCCTGGCCCGCGAAGTCGTACGGGCTTTCCCAGTGGCGGGTGACCGCTTCCGCAAGACCCAGCTCCGACTGGAAGTGGCGGAAGTCACCGCCCACGGAAAGGGTGGCCGAGGTGAATATCCACGCGCGCTTTCCGCCCGCGACCTGCTGCGCGAAGATGGGGCCGACATCGAGCGGCGTGCGATTGAGCACGGCGGATTGCGCGTAGGCCTCCACCCAGCGCACCGCGCCCTCGCCGGCCTCGCCACGCCAGCCGCCGATGGCGTCGCGCAGCGCGACCGTCCGCAAGTGCGCATTGCGCAGCTCGTCGGCGCGCTCCGCCTGCGACTCCAGCACCGCCGCCAGCGCTCCGAGCCTCTCGTCGAGCGCGTCGAGGCCCTTCGCCAGATCCGCGTTCGCCGCGAGCTGGGCGGCGCCGTAGCGGCCGGCGCCGGTGCCCAGCGCGATGCGCACATCGCGCGCCGCGCGGTCGGCCGCCTGCGCCGCCTCCGCGATGCCGGGGCTGTCCTTCGCGTGCAGGATCTGCGCCGCGCGCGCGTCACGCGCCAGCTCCACCACCTGCGCGGTGGAAACGGACTGCCCGAAGAAGAGCCGGGCAAGGTCCGGCAGGTGGTGCGCCTCGTCGAACACGATGGTGTTGGCGCTGGGCAGGAGGTCCGTCACGCCTTCGTCGCGCAGCACCACGTCGGCGAAGAACAGGTGGTGGTTGACCACCACGAGATCGGCGTCGTTGGCGGCCTTGCGCGCCTTCATGACGAAGCAGTCCTCGTAATGGCGGCACTTCGAGCCGAGGCAGTTCTCGCGCGTGGAGGTCGCGCGGGCCCAGGCCCCGGACATCTCCGGCACCTCGAGGCACTCGGCCTTGTCGCCGGTGGCCGTGCGCGCGGCGAAACGGACGATGGCGTGGATGTCCTTCGCCTCCTCGCGCGAGGCGAACGTGCCGCCGTCCGCCGATTCCTCGACGTGATGCAGGCACACGTAGTTGGCCCGCCCCTTCAGCAGCGCGATCGACGCGGGCACGCCGAGCGTGTCGCGCACCAGCGGCAGGTCGCGGTGGAAGAGCTGGTCCTGCAGCGTCTTGGTGCCCGTGGAGACGATGACCCTGCCGCCCGCGATGAGCGCGGGCGCCAGGTAGGCGAAGGTCTTGCCGGTGCCCGTGCCGGCCTCGGCGATGAGGACGCCGGAGGTCTCGATGGCCGCAAGCACCGCCTCGGCGAACTCGAGCTGCTGCGGCCTTGCCCGCCACCCCGTGACCGCACGCTCGAACGTGCCGCCGGCGGCGAAGTGACGGGCGAGATCGATGCTCACGAACGCCCGAACACGATGCGCTCGTCGCGAAGCAGGCGCGCCACCGCCGCGACCGCGAACGAGCGCGACGGCAAACGCCACCACCGCGGGGACCACGAAGTCCTGCGACCGCCAGCGCATCGCCGCGCAGCACGCGCTGCAGGGCCATGAGTTGCCCGAGCACGGGGACCGCCGCCTGCCACGCGGCCTCCCGCGCGCCGCTGAACATGACGCCGGCCGGGATGAAGGCGACCACCGCGGTGAGGTAGCTCACGTAGGTCTGCGCCTCGCGGTAGGAGCGGCCGTAGGTGGAGATGAGCATCTGCAGCGCGGCAGTCATCGCCGCGAGCGGCACGACCAGCGCGAGGAAGCGCGCGAATTCGGACGGCCCGAAGTGCAGCAGCGCGGGAAGCTTCTTCTCGACATAGAGAACCGCCGCCAGCACGAACCCGCCGAGCGTCACCGCCGCCGTCACCGCCGCGCTGGTCCAGGCGGCGGCCCATTTCCCCACGGCGAACGCGGTCGTGGCCACCGGGTTGGCCAGCAGGGGCTCCAGGGAGCCGCGCTCGCGCTCTCCCGCCGTCGCATCGATGGCGACGGTCATCCCGCCCAGGAGCGGCGCCAGGATGGCCAGCATCGGGATCAGGATCAGCAGCGCCGCACCCCTCTGCCGCGGCGTGGCCTCGTTCATGCGCTCGATCTTCACGCTCTCGTTCAATGAGGGGCTTACCCCGCGCGCCATGAGGCGCAGGAAGGCCGTCTCGCGGTTGAATGCACCGAGCAGCCTTTCGGCCTGGCGGATGGCCGGCGCCGCCTCGGTGCGGGAATCGTCGTAAACCAGTTCCACGCGCGCGTCCTCGTGGGCGAGCCAGCGCTCGTGGAAGTCCCTCGGCACCACGATCACGGCGTCGAGACTGCCCTTCTTCACGCGCGCGGCATAGTCTTCGGGAGCCGTTTCGATCTCAACGTCGGAACGCTCGAGGAAGTTGACGAGCGCCGGTGCATGCGCCGCCCCGGCCATGCGCACCTTGAGCGTGGTGGCGCGCTCCTGCATGCCGGCGACGAAGGTGGCCAGCAGCACGAGCATGAGCGGGCCGGCCACGAACGAGGAGACCAGGATCATGAGCGTGGTGCGCCGGTCGCGCAGGGCGTCGGCGATCTCCTTGCGGTAGACCGTGAGGATGCGTGCGCTCACGCGCCGGCCTCGGCACCGGCGCCCGTCAGGCGCACGAAGGCCTCCTCGAGATCCTCGCAACCCGCCGCCGCGCGAATCGCTTCCGGCGTTCCCGACGCCGCCACGACCCCGTGCGCGACGATCACGATCTCGTCGCAGAGGGCGGCCACCTCCTGCATCACGTGGCTGGAGAAGAGGACGCACTTTCCCGTCTCGCGCAGGCGCCGGATCGCCTCGCGCAGGCTCCTCGTCGTCATGACGTCCAGCCCGTTGGTCGGCTCGTCGAGGATCACGTTGGGCGGGTCGTGCACCACCGCCCGGGCGATGGCCACCTTCATCCGTTCGCCCTGCGAGAAGCCGTCGGTGCGCCGGTCGAGCAGGTCCGCGAATTCCAGCAGCTCCGCGAGTCGCGCGATCGAGGCCGCGATGGTCGGCCGGGACATGCCCTGCAGTTCGCCGTAATAGGCGATGTTCTCCCGGGCGGTGAGTCGCGCGTAGAGACCGCGGGCGTCGGACAGGACGCCGATCTTCGCGCGTACCCCGAGCGGCTCCCTGGCGGCGTCGCTCCCGTCGACGCGAACCGTGCCGGCCGAAGGTTGCAGCAAGGTCGAGATCATGCGCAGGGTCGTCGTCTTGCCGGCGCCGTTGGGCCCGAGGAGCCCCGTCACGCGACCATCGGCGGCAGTCGAAGGACACATCGCGCACCGCCTGCACGGCGCCGAAGCTCTTGGCCAGGCCTTGCACCGTGATCATGGCCGCCCGCCCTTGTCGCGAGGAGGCTTGCCGGTGGAAGCGCCGACGGGCAGGACGAACAGCGGCCGCGGAATCCTCGCGAGGCACGCGACGTCCAGGGTCTTCGCCTCGCCCTGGCGAACGAACTTCTCGATGAGGCGCGGCGCGCAGCCGTGCGTGCTGACGCCGTGGGAAAGGTTGGCCGCCACCGCATGCCGCGCATTGGGCAGGGTCGCCGCGACCGCCGCGCCATGCCGCGGTGGCGTTGCGGGGTCGATGCCGCCGGACAGGATGAGCACCGGCGCCTCGGATCGCACCGGCTGGTAGAAGTCCGCGGGCAACTCGGCGCGCGGCCAGTGCCGGCAGGCACGGATGAAGTCGTCGACGAGCACGCGGCCGAAGAACCCCCGCGCGGCCTGCGCGAGTTCCTCCGGGGTGATGCGCGGGACATCCTCGGAACAGACCACCGACAGGTGCATGCCCACGGAGAGGTTGTCGGCCATGTCCTGCGTGAACTCGAGGTTCTGCGCCAGCAGCGGATTGAAGTCGCCCGCGGCGGCGCGCGTGATCGCCAGCGGCAGGAGGCTCGCGAGCTCCGCGGCGTACAGGGGCCGGAAGAGGCCGGAGAGCAGCACGTTCTCGGTGACGCGCACGGGCTGGGGTTCGCCGGAGACGGGATCGGTGATCGTCGCGCGCGTGGGCTGCTTCGCCAGCCGCGCGCGCATGGCGCCCACGTCGCGGCGCAGGTCGGGATAGGCGGCACGGCACGGGGCTTCGACCTCGCAATCCGCGACGAGCCGGTCGAAGGCCGCCTCGCCGTCCGCGACGAACGAGAACGGCAGCTTCATGTCCATGGGCGCCGCGCCGTCGAGGGTGGCGGTGCGCACGCGCCCGGGATGCCGGCGCATGAACTCGAGCGCCAGGCGCGTGCCGTAGGAACCGCCCCAGAGATTCACCTTCGCTGTAGCCGAGCGCTGCGAGCACCTCGTCCAGGTCCGCGGCGGCGGTGGTGGTCGCGTACTGCCGCGGGTCCGCGTCGAGCGTTGCGAGGCAATCGCGCACCATCTTCTCGGGGAGCGAATCCTCGAACACCGATTGCAGCGAGCCGCCCTCCTCCGCCTCGCAGTCGAGCGGATGGGAGCCGCCCGTGCCGCGCTGGTCGATCAGGACCAGGTCGCGCGTGTCGATCAGGCGCGAGAAGAGCGGCAGCACCTGCGGGGCGAGCGCGATGGCGCCCTGCCCCGGCCCACCGGCCAGCACCACCAGCGGATCGGACTCGGCGCCGCGGCGGCGCGCCGGGATCACCGCGATGCGGATCGCGATGCGCCGGCCGCTGCGGCTCGCCCGGTTCTCCCACACCTCGTGGCTGCCGCACAGGGCCGCGCGCTCGAGGCCCGGAATGCGGCACTCGGCGAGCTTTACGGTGCCACGCGCGGACTCGGGGGCCTCGGAGCAGGCGGCCAGCAGCATGGCCACCACGGCGAGGGATCGTGCAAGCAGGGGAGATCGCGACGGCATCGGAGGAGCGCGAAGTATAGCCGCCCGCGCCGCGGCGATCTCACCTTGCCGGGTGGAGCCCTTCGCTTCAGGCCACCCCGTGCTTGCGGAACCAGGCCAGCAGCCGCTTCCAGCCGTCCTCGGCCGCTTCCTTGCGGTAGCTCGGCCGGTAATCGGCATGGAATCCGTGCGGCATGTCGGGGTAGGTGTGGATCTCCGACTTCTTGCCCGCGGCCTTGAGCGCCTCGCGCATCTTGTCGACCGTGTCGTTGGGGATGCCGGCATCGGCTCCGCCGTACAGGCCGAGCACGGGGGCATTGATGTCCTTCACGAGATCGATCGGGTTCTTCGGCGTGAGTTCGGCGGGCTGGCCGACGACGCGGCCATACCACGCCACCCCCGCCTTCACCTTCTGGTTGTGGGCCGCGTAAAGCCAGGTGATGCGTCCGCCCCAGCAGAACCCGGTGACGGCCAGCTTCCCGGCATCGCCGCCGTTCTTCGCCGCCCAGGCAGCGGCCGCGTCGAGATCCGCCATGACCTGGGCGTCGGGCACCTTGGCCACGATCGGGCGGATGTCGTCGATGCTGGCAAGCTTCGAGACGTCGCCCTGCCGCGCGTACAGCTCCGGCGCGATGGCGAGGTAGCCGGCCTTGGCGAAGCGGCGGCAAACGTCCTTGATGTGCTCGTGCACGCCGAAGATCTCCTGCACGACGAGTACCGTGGGCAGGTTCCTGCCGCCCGCGGGCATCGCGCGGTAGGCCGGCATCTCGCCGTCCTTGACGGCGATCTTCACCTCGCCCGCCGTCAGGCCCTTCGTGTCGGTCGTGATCTGCGTGGAGGCGGCGACCGGCTGCACCGCGGCGGCAAAACCGGTGGCAAGCGTGGTCATGACGAACTCCCTTCGCGTGAAGTGGGCTTTCGGTTCGAAGTTGATGAAGTCGGGGTTGCGCATGGTTCCTCGGCTCGGTGGGGTGGGGTCGCGCCGGTTGGCGGGCGAGCGGCGATTATAGGGCCGGATGCAAAAAGAAAAAGGGTGCCGAAAGGCACCCTTTTCATGGCGAATCGCACCTGCTACTCGCCGTAGAGTTTCTGCTTCATCTCGCGGCGCTCCTGCGCCTCGATGGAAAGGGTTGCGGTCGGGCGCGCGATGAGGCGCTGCAGGCCGATGGGCTCGCCGGTCTCCTCGCAATAGCCGTAGGAGCCGTCCTCGATGCGTGCCAGTGCCTGGTCGATCTTCTTCAGGAGCTTCCTCTCGCGGTCGCGCGTGCGCAGCTCCAGTGCATGCTCCTCCTCGAGCGTGGCACGGTCCGCGGGATCCGGCGCGAACGAGAGCTCGCGCAGGTGTTCCGTGGTGGCGCCGGCGTTCTCGCGCAGCTGGGTCTGGAGCTCGAGGAGCTTTTCCTTGAAGAAGCGCAGTTGCGCCGCGTTCATGTACTCCGACTTCGGCATCTTGACGATCTCCGCCTCGGTCAGGTGCTTGGTCTTGCTGGCCATTTCTCCTCGCTTCTTGATCGTGTCGCGTGAGTCCTGGCTCGGAACCGGGACCCGGTGGAAAAGCGCGCTAGTTTAGCGGACCCCGGGACATGGGGCAAATCCTTTCGCATTCGCGGCAAGTGACCAGCCGGCACCCCGAAAGCGGGTGCAACAGCGATGTTTCATATGCCTTTTTCGGACTCCCTTCGGGGCGACGACCAGGCTCGCCACGACGGCGGCGGCGAGTATCGCGCCGACGATGCCGAGCGACCATCCGACGGGAACCTTGAAGACGTCGACGGCCAGCATCTTCATGCCCACGAAGACGAGAATCGCGCCCAGGCCGTAGGCGAGCAGGTGGAAGCGCGCCGCCAGGTCCGCGAGCACGAAATAGAGCGCGCGCAGGCCCAGCACCGCGAAGATGTTCGAGGTCATCACGATGAAGGGATCGTCGGTGATGGCGAAGATCGCCGGAATGGAGTCCACGGCGAAGACGAGATCCGTGATGCCGATGAGGACGAGCACGACGAAGAGCGGCGTGTACCAGCGCTTTCCCTCGCGCACGATCCAGTAGCGGTCGCCGTGGAAGTCGCTGGTGATGGCAAGGTGCCCGCGCATCCAGCGCAACGCCGGGTTCCTCTCGAGATCCGGCTTGTCGTCGGCGAAGACGATCATCTTGATGCCGGTGGCCAGCAGGAACAGCCCGAAGACGTAGAGGATCCAGTGAAAGCGCGCGATGAGCCAGGCGCCGACGAGGATCATCACGATGCGCAGCACGATGGCGCCCAGCACGCCCAGGACGAGGACCTTGCGCTGGCGCTCGGGCGGCACGGCGAAGTAGGTGAACAGCATCAGGAACACGAAGATGTTGTCGACCGAGAGCGACTTCTCGATGAGGTAGCCGGTGAGGTACTGCGCCGCCTTTTCGTTGGCCACCTCGCGACCGGCGGCGCCGTCGAGCCAGGCCCAGAGTCCGGCGCCGAAGGCGAGCGCCAGCGCGATCCAGACGACCGACCAGACGACGGCGGCCTTGACGCTGACGGTCTGCGCGGAGCGCCGGTCCATGACCCAGAGGTCGATCGCGAGGGCGACGACCACGAAGGCGGCGAAGGTGGCCCAGAGGCCGGGGGTACCGATGGTGTCGAACATCACTGTCTCCATTCACGAGCTGCGGTTGAGCGAAAGCCCCCGGTTCGAGCGGACACCACCGCACGCGCGCCGAGGGCCTCAAATGAAAAAGACCTTTGCCGCAATGCGGTCAAAGGTCTCGCTCGCGACCATGTTCGGTCGCTCCGGGGACCGGAGCCTCGCGGCCCGGAATGACGATCCCTCGGTAGCAGCTACTCCCCTTTGGAGGACAGCAGCGGCGCATTATACGGACGCGCCGGCGTGCGTCAATGGACGGCAGGCAGTTGCTACACTGCGGCCATGGAAGTCCTCGCTACACACCCGGGCGCGCCGCGCGCCACACCCAGGCTCGGCACGCGTTTCTGGAACACGACCGCGATACTGATTGCGCTGTCGCTCGCCGCGCCGATCGCCGTGGTGGGCATGAACGTCTTTCTTCCGGGCGGCGACGCGTGGAAGCATCTCGTCGCGACGGTGCTCCCGGAATACGCGCTCAACTCCCTGATCCTGGTGGCGCTGGTGGCCGCCGGCACGACCCTGGTCGGCGTCGCCTGCGCCTGGCTGGTGGCGAGCTGCGAGTTTCCCGGGCGCGGCGTGCTCGAATGGGCTCTCGCGCTGCCGCTCGCCATGCCCGCCTACGTGATCGCCTATGCCTACACGGATGCGCTGCAGTTCGCCGGGCCCGTGCAGACGACGCTGCGAGCGGCCTTCGGCTGGGCAGCGGGCGACTACTGGTTCCCCGAGGTCCGGTCGCTGCCGGGCGCGGCGGCGATGTTCGTGGCCGTCCTCTACCCCTACGTCTACCTGCTCGCGCGCGTGGCATTCCTCCAGCAGTCGCCATCGCTCGCCGAGGCGGGGCGCACCCTGGGTCTTCCGCCCTGGCAGGCGTTCTTTCGCGTCAACCTGCCGCTCGCGCGGCCGGCCATCGCCGCCGGTGCCGCGCTCGCCTGCATGGAAACGCTGGCCGACTTCGGCACCGTGTCCTACTTCGGCGTGCAGACCTTCACCACCGGCATCTTCCGTGCGTGGCTCTCGATGGGCGAACCGGTGGCGGCAGCGAAGCTCGCGATGATCCTCCTCGCCTTCGTGGCGGTATTGCTCGCGGGGGAGCGCCTGGCCCGCCGCCGCGCGCGCTTTCACGATGCGCCCTCCCCCCGCCGCCGGATACGCGTGGCGTTGTCGCCGGCTGCCGCGGCGGCGGCCCTGGCGACCTGCCTGGCCCCGCTCGCCATCGGGTTCGCGATCCCCGGCGCCATCCTGGCGCGGCTCTCCATCCTGGGTGGTGACCAGGAATTCGGCGCCCGCTTCGCCACGCTCGCCGCCAACAGCTTCTTCCTCGCCGCGATCACGGCAGCGATTGCCGTGGTGCTCGCCGTGACGATGGCCTACGGCGCGCGCATCTCGCGCAGCCCCACCGCGGTCGCCGTGAACCGCATCGCGGCCCTGGGCTATGCCGTGCCCGGCGCGGTGATCGCCATCGGCGTGCTGATCCCCGCAGCGCGGCTCGACAACCTGGTGGCCGATCTCCTCGACGCGATGTTCGGGATGTCGGCGGGACTGCTGCTGACCGGAAGCCTCGTCGCGCTCGTGTATGCCTACCTGATCCGCTTCCTCGCCGTCGCCCTGCAATCCGTGGAGGCGGGGCTGGCCAGGATCACGCCGGCCATGGAGGATGCGGCACGCTCGCTCGGGCTGGGACCCGCGGAAACGCTGGCGCGCGTGCACGTGCCGATGATGCGCTCCAGCCTCGTCACCGCCGCCCTGCTGGTGTTCGTGGACGTGATGAAGGAACTGCCCGCGACGTTCGTGATGCGCCCGTTCAACTTCGACACCCTGGCGGTGCAGGCCTACAACCTCGCCGCCGACGAGCGCCTGGCGGAGGCGTCGACGGCCTCGCTCGCCATCGTGGCGGTGGGGCTCGTGCCGCTCATCGTCGCGGCACGGCGCATGGTGCGACCCGAGGAGCCGCGCGCGGCCTGAGGGAAGCGCCTCGGGACGCGTTCATTTCCAGCCCGCGCGGTCGTAGATCTGCTGCGCTGCCGCCTGGTTCTTCCCCAGCATCCCGACGTTGAGGCTGTCCTTGCGGAACTCGCCCAGCGACGCGAGCTCGCGGTTGTCGCGCACCTTGCCGACGGCCGGGTACTCGTTGTTGCCGTTGGCGAAATAGGCCTGCGCCTCGTCGCTGGCCAGGTACTCGAGGAACTTCACCGCCGCCGCCCTGTTCGGGGCGTGCTTGAGGACACCGGCGCCGGAAATGTTGACGTGCGTGCCGCGCCCCGACTGGTTGGGAAAGATCACGCCGACCTTTTCCGCCACGGCGCGTTCGTCGGGCTTCGCCGACTTCATCAGGCGCACGTAGTAGTAGGTATTGGCGATCGCGACCTGGCACTCGCCTGCCGCCACGGCCTTGATCTGGTCGGTGTCGCCTCCCTTGGGGCTGCGCGCGAAGTTGGCCACGACCCCGCGCGCCCACTCCTCCGCCTTGACCGGGCCGACACCGGCGATCATCGAGCTCATGAGCGAAAGGTTGTACATGTTCGCGCTGGAGCGGATGCAGATCTTGCCCTTCCACTGCGGGTTCGCGAGGTCCTCGTAGTCGCGGATCGCGGCAGCGTCGACGGCGCCCTTGCGATAGAGAATCGGCCGGGCACGCACCGAAAAGGCGAACCACAGTCCTTCGGGGTGGCGCAGCTCTCCCGGAATGCGCTCCTCCAGGACCTGCGACTTCGTGGCCTGGAACAGTCCCATCTGCTCGGCCCGCCATAGCCGCCCGGCGTCCACCGTCACCAGGACGTCGCCGGGGCTGCGCGTCCCCTCGTTCTTCAGGCGCTCGAGCAGCGCGTCCTCGTTGGCCTCGATGCGGTTCACCTTGATGCCGGTCTTCTTCGTGAAGTTGGCGTACAGGGCGTCGTCCGTCTGGTAGTGGCGCGAGGAATAGAGATTGAGGACGGGTTCGGCCGCGAAGGCGGGAAGTGCGGCGGACAGGGCGAGGAGGATAGGGGCAAGTGGTTTCATGGCATTCCTGTTTGGCGGGATGTTCGCTATTATTGCGAATGATTCGCATTTGTCAATGAGGAGCGCATGTTAGCTAGGCCAGCAAGTCACGGTTTGTCCGATATCAATCACTTACGAGTCTCCAAGTTATAATGATTCTCATGAACTACGCCCTCGAGATCACGAATCTTCGCTTCTCCTACCCCGGAATGCCCCCGGTCGTCGAAGGGTTCAGCCTGAACCTGGCGGAAGGCGAGATCGGCTGCCTCCTCGGGCCGAGCGGGTGCGGCAAGACCACGGCCTTGCGCTGCGTGGCCGGCCTGGAAAGCGTGCGACGAGGGCGAGATCCGCCTGCGCGGCCAGGTCATGAGCCGGGCGGGCCTCACGGTGCCGACGGAGGAACGCCGGGTGGGAGTCGTCTTCCAGGACTACGCGTTGTTCCCCCACGTCGACGCGCTGGACAACGTCGCCTTCGGGCTGCGCGGCCTCCCCCGCCCCGAACGCCGCAAGCGCGCCGCCGAACTGCTGGCGATCGTCGGCCTGCCGGGCGCAGGCACCAAGTATCCGCACGAGCTCTCCGGTGGCCAGAAGCAACGCGTGGCCCTCGCACGGGCGCTCGCGCCCAACCCGCAACTGCTGCTCCTGGACGAACCCTTCTCCAACCTCGACGGCGACCTGCGCGAGCGCCTCTCGATCGAGGTGCGCGGCATCCTGAAGGCGCAGGGAACCACGGCGCTCCTCGTCACGCATGACCAGAACGAGGCCTTCGCCATGGCGGACACGGTGGGGGTGATGCGCAAGGGGCGCATCGAGCAGTGGGACACGGCCTACAACCTCTACCACCGGCCGTCCTCGCGCTTCGTCGCCGACTTCGTCGGCGAGGGGGCGTTCATCGACGGGATGGCGTCCGACAGCGACGGCATCGACACCGTGCTGGGGGCGCTCAAGCATTGCCCCGGATGCGAGCTGCAGCCCGGCATGCCCGTCGCCCTGCTCCTGCGCCCGGACGACGTGCAGCACGACGACGACGCGGTGCTCAAGGCCGAGGTGGTGAAGAAGGCCTTCCGCGGCGCGGAGTTCCTCTACACGCTCAAGCTCGAGGACGGGAAGCAACTCCTGTCGCTCGTGCCCTCGCACCACAATCACGCCATCGGCGAGAGGATCGGCATCAAGCTGGACGTCGACCACGTCGTCGCGTTTCCCCGCGCCGAAGGCGCCGACGACTAGGCTCAGGCGTACTTCCGCGCGTCCTCGATCACCTTGCCGTCGTTGGGGAGCGTTCCGGTGGCGACGAAGTGCACCTCGCCGCGCAGCTTGGTCACGTCGCGCAACGTCGCCTCGACCGCCTGCATGAGCTCCGGGTCGGGAGCACCGTCGCGCTCGACCCGCAGCGTGACGAGGTCGTTGCCGCCTTCGTTCGCGACGACCAGGCGGGCGCGCCCGAGACCGTGGCGCCCCACCACTTCGGCGACCTGCTCGGGGTGCACGAAGAGGCCCCTCGCCTTCGTCGTCTGGTCGGCGCGTCCCATCCAGCCCCTGATGCGCGTGTTGGTGCGCCCGCAGGGACTCGTCCCCGGCAAGACCGCCGAAAGGTCGCCGGTCGCGAAGCGCACCAGCGGGTAGTCCGCGTTGAACGGCGTCACGACCACCTCGCCGACCTCGCCTTCGGCCACCGGGTCGCCGGTGCCCGGGGCGCACGATCTCCACGATCACCTCCTCGTCGACCACGAGCCCTTCGCGGGCGGAGGTTTCGTAGGCGATGATGCCGAGGTCCGCGGTCCCGTACGCCTGGTAGGCATCGATGCCGCGCGCGCGCAGGAATTCGCGCACCGGCGGCAGGAAGGCTTCGCCGGAAAGCAGCGCGCGCTTGATGGACGAGGAGTCGCTCGCCAGCTCGTCGCACTTCTCGAGGATCAACTTGAGAAACGAGGGCGTGCCGACGTAACCGGACGGGCGCAGGTCGGCGATCACGCGCGCCTGCATTTCCGTCTGGCCGACGCCTCCGGGAATCACGGCGCAGCCGAGGCGATGCAGGCCGGTCTCGAACATGCTGCCGGCGGGCGTGAGGTGGTAGGAATAGCAGTTGAGCACCACGTCGCCGGCGCGGAAGCCCGCGGCGAACAGGGCGCGCGCGGTGCGCCAGAAGTCGGCGCCGCGCCCTTCCGGATCGTAGATCGGCCCGGGCGAAGCGAAGAGGCGCGCAAGCCCTGCCGGGGGCGTCGCGTTGAGGCCGCCGAACGGCAACGCGCCCTTCTGCAGGTCGACCAGGCCGGACTTGCGCGTGACCGGGAGCTTCGCCAGCGCGGCCCGCGAGCCCAGCGCGGCGGGGTCGACCGCGGCGAGGAGGCGGCCGAAATAGGCGGTGGCGTCGCGCGCCCGGGCCACCTGCGCGGGAAGGCGTGCCATGAGATCGCGCTCGCGCGTGGCCGGGTCGCGCGTCTCGAGGGTGTCGAGGTGCTGGTTCATCACGACAGCCAGCGCTTGCGGCGCCGGTAGTTCTTGGTGTCGCGGAAGCTCTTGCGACCGCTGGTGGAGATGCCGAGGTAGAACTCCTTCACGTCCTCGTTCTCCGACAGGGCATGGGCGCTCCCCTCCATCACGACGCGCCCGTTCTCGAGGATGTAGCCGAAGTCGGCGAAGCGCAGCGCGACCATGGTGTTCTGTTCGGCGAGCAGGAAGCTCACCTTTTCCTTCGTGTTCAGGTCCTTCACGATCTCGAAGATCTCCTCCACGATCTGCGGCGCGAGTCCCATCGAGGGTTCGTCCAGCAGGATCATCGAGGGCCGGGCCATGAGCGCGCGTCCGATCGCGGTCATCTGCTGCTCGCCGCCGGAGGTGTAGCCGGCCTGCGAGGTGCGCCGTTGCTTCAGCCGCGGGAAGAACGCGAAGACGCGCTCGAGTTCGCTGCGCGTCTCGGCGCGCGAAATGCCCCGCGTGTAGGCCCCGGTCAGCAGGTTCTCCTCCACGGTGAGGTGCGCGAAGCAGTGCCGCCCTTCCATCACCTGGATCACGCCCCGCTTCACCAGGTCCGAGGGCGTCATGCTGTCGACGCGCTCGCCGCGGAACTCGATCAGGCCCTTGGTCACTTCGCCGCGCTCGGCACGCAGGAGGTTGGAGACCGCCTTGAGTGTCGTCGTCTTGCCCGCCCCGTTGGCGCCGAGCAGCGCCACGATGCCGCCCTCCGGCACCGACAGCGATACGCCCTTCAGCACCAGGATCACGTGGTTGTAGATGACCTCGATGCCGTTGACTTCGAGGAGCGGCTTGGCGTTGGCTGCCATCGGTCCGGTTTCCTGGGGTGGAAGGCCGGGAGGGGGCGAACCCCCTCCCGGGAGGCTTCCGAAGCCTATTTCTCCTTGGAACAGTCGCGCGGCGTGATCTTCTTCTCCGCCGCGTACGCCTTGGCCTGGGCCTCGATCAGCGGGCGCAGGAACTTGCTGTCGGCCTCGTACCAGTCGGACGTGTAGCTCCAGGTCGTGCCGTCCCAGGTGTGGATGCGGCCCTTCCTCACGCCCTCGTGGTCGCGGCAGGAGGTCTTCAGGGCTGCATCAGTCCCGTCGATCCCGAGCGCCTTGATGCGCGCGCCGTCGAGGTTCAGGTTCTCCGCACCCCAGCGCACTTCCTCGCCGGTCACCACGCGCTTGCCGTACTTGCCCTGCGCCGAGCGGATCGCCTCGACGAGCAGCATCGCGCGAGAGCATGCCGCGGTTGTAGAGCACGTCGCCGACGTCCTCCTTCTTGCCGGCCGTGCCCTTGCCCTTGTCGTAGAGGTGCTTGAGGATGTCCTTGTGCACCGGGGCGCCGCGCTCGTTGGAGTGGCCCGAGCGTGATGCCGTTGTAGCCCTTGCGCGGCCATTTCGGCCGGCAGCACGTCGGGTTCCGCGGAGGACCACCACACGCCGAACATCTGCAGGCGCGGGTACGAGACGGCGATCGCCTCCTTGATCGAGGTCGAGTTCATCACGCCCCATCCCCACAGGAAGACGTAGTCGGGACGCTGCTGGCGGATCTGCAGCCACGTGGCCTTCTGCTCCACGCCCGGGTGGGTGACCGGCAGCTTGATGAAGGTGAACCCGTGCTTCTTGGCGTGCTCCTCGAGGACCTTGATCGGCTCCTTGCCGTAGGGCGAGTCGTGGTAGACCAGCGCGATCTTCTTGCCCTTGAGGCTGCCCTTCTTGGCCACGTGCTGCACCAGCATGTCGGCCGCGGACCAGTAGGTGCCCAGCAGCGGGAAGTTCCAGGCGAAGACGCTGCCGTCGGCGGATTCGGAGCGGCCGTAGCCGGTCGTCATGAGCGTGATCTTGTCGGCGGCGACCTTCTCGGTGAGCGCGAAGGTGATGCCGGTCGAAAGCGGGTTCACCGCGACCGGCTTCTTGCTCTTGAGGCGCTCGTAGCACTCGACGCCGCGGTCGGTCGCGTAGCCCGTCTCGCACTCCTCGAAGGCCAGCTTGATGCCGTTCACGCCGCCGTCGCGCTCGTTGACGAGCTTCAGGTAGTCCACGAAGCCGTTGGCCCAGGGCACACCGTTGGGGGCGTACGCACCGGTGCGGTAGACCAGCACCGGGACGAATATCTCGTTGGCCTGCGCAGCCGCATCGTGCGCGACGCCCAGGGCTCCTGCGACGGCGATCGCCGCGGCCGCCGCCTTGAGTAACTTGTTCGCTTTCATCTCCATCCTCCTCGTTGGGTGGTGCATTGGAATCGATGCCGTGACGCGGTTGCCCTTGCTGCTGTTGTCTGCTGCTTCCTGGCCCGCGCCTTCAGTGCGGGAACGGCCAGAGCCGGAGCTTTTCCTTGCCGACGGCCCACAGGCGTGCCAGCCCGTGCGGCTCGACGATCAGGAAGAAGATGATGAGGGCGCCGAAGATCATGACTTCGATGTGCGAGATCATGGCGGTGGAAAGCGGGAGCCCGAGCCACCCCGGCGCCTGGTTCAGCACGAGCGGCAGGATCACGATGAACGCCGCGCCCAGGAACGAACCCAGTATCGACCCCAGCCCGCCGATGATGACCATGAAGAGGAGCTGGAAGGAGCGGTTCACGTCGAAGGCGAGCGGCTCCCAGGCGCCGAGGTAGACGAACGCCCAGAGCGCGCCGGCGAGTCCCACGAAGAACGAGCTCACGGCGAAGGCGGTGACCTTGGCGTAGAGCGGGCGGATGCCGATCACTTCGGCGGCCACGTCCATGTCGCGCATCGCCATCCACGAACGTCCTATCGCCCCGCGCGTGAGGTTGCGGGCGACGAGCGCGAAGACGCACACGAAGGCGAGGACGAACAGGTACTTCTCCACCGGCGAGTCGAACGTGTACCCGAAGATCGTGATGGCAGGCGCGGTGACCGAGCCGGAGGACGAGTAGTTGGTGAACCAGCCGATGCGCGCGAACGCCCAGTCGAGGAAGAACTGCGCGGCGAGGGTGGCCACCGCGAGATAGAAGCCCTTGATGCGCAGGCTCGGCAACCCGAACAGCACTCCCACGATCGTGGAAGCCACGCCTGCGAGCAGGAAGACGACGAGGAGATTCAGGTCCGGCACGCGGATGGCGAGGTTGTAGGCCGCGTACGCCCCGACCGCCATGAAACCGCCCGTGCCGAGCGACACCTGGCCGCAGTAGCCCACGAGGATGTTCAGGCCGATCGCCGCCAGGGCGAGGATCAGGAAGGGCACGAGGATCGCGCGGAACAGGTACTCGCTCGCGAGATAGGGCACCGCGCCGAACGCGAAGGCGAGGACCAGCAGGATGAAGACCTTGTCCTGGAGGATCGGAAAGAGCTGCTGGTCCGACTCGTAGGAGGTCTTGTACTGGCCGACTTCGCGGTAGATCACGCTCTAGACCCGATCGATGTGCCGTTCGCCGAAGAGGCCTTCGGGACGGAAGAGGAGGAAGACGAGGCCCAGCACGTAGGCGAACCAGTTCTCGATGCCGCCGCCGAGCAGCGGCCCCAGGTACACCTCGGAGAGCTTTTCGCCGAGGCCGATGATGAGGCCGCCGATGATCGCGCCCGGAATCGACGTGAAGCCGCCGAGCATCACCACCGGGAGAGCCTTCAGGGCGACCAGCTGCAGCGAGAACTGGACGCCCAGCTTCGATCCCCAGATGATGCCGGCCACCAGGGCCACCAGCCCGGAGACGCTCCAGACGATCACCCAGATGCGGTTCAGCGGGATGCCGATCGACTGCGCGGCCTGGTGATCGTCCGCGACGGCGCGCAGCGCGCGGCCGGTGCCGGTCTTCTGGAAGAAGAGCGCCAGGGCGGCCACCAGGGCGGCGGAGATCACCGCGGCGATCACGTCCTCCATGCCGACCAGGATGCCGCCTTCGAACACGCCCTCGAGGAGGATCTTCGGCTCCTTGGGCATGCCGATGTCGAGCGTGTAGATGTCGCTGCCCCAGACGGTCTGGCCGAAGCCGTCGATGAAGTAGGCGATGCCGAGGGTGGCCATGAAGAGCACGATCCCCTCCTGGTTCACGAGCGGGCGCAGCACCAGGCGCTCGATGAGCCAGGCCAAGCGCCACCATGATGGCCAGGGTGAGCGCGAGCGCCAGCGCGAACGGCATCTTCTCCATCAGCCGCACCAGCGAGAGCGCCGCAAAGAGGACCATGGCGCCCTGGGCGAAATTGAAGACGCCGGAAGCCTTGAAGATGAGCACGAGCCCGAGCGCCACGAGGGAATAGAGGACGCCCGACATGAGGCCGCCCAGCACCACCTCGAGCCACTGCGGCAGGCGCGTGTCGGTGACGAGGAGCGGCGCGACCGCCGCGATCGCGAGCAGCGCGAAGAACACCCAGCTCATCCACTTCTTCTGGAAGAATTCCATGAGGTTCCTAGTGCTTCACGCCCAGGTAGGCGTCGATCACCGCCTGGTTGGCGCGCACCTCGTCCGGGGTGCCGTCGCCGATCATCCTCCCGTAGTCGAGGACGACCACGCGGTCGGAGAGATCCATGACCACGCCCATGTCGTGCTCGATCAGGACGATCGTGGTGCCGAACTCGTCGTTCACGTCGAGGATGAAGCGGCACATGTCCTGCTTCTCCTCCACGTTCATCCCGGCCATCGGCTCGTCGAGCAGGAGCACCTTCGGTTCGGCCGCGAGCGCGCGCCCCAGGTCGACGCGCTTCTGCAGCCCGTAGGGAAGGCGGCCCACCGGGGTCTTGCGCACGTGCTGGATCTCGAGGAAGTCGATGATCTCCTCGACGCGCTTGCGATGGTGCACCTCCTCCTTCAGGGCCGGACCGATGCGCAGCGCCTGCAGGAAGATGTTCGACCGGATCATCAGGTTGCGGCCCGCGAGCAGGTTGTCGAGGACCGACATCCCCTTGAAGAGCGCCAGGCTCTGGAAGGTGCGCGCGATGCCCATCCGCGCCGCGTGGTGCGGGTCCATGGCGTGCCGCGTCTCGCCCAGGAAGGTCACGCGGCCCTTCTGCGGGATGGTAGACGCCGTTGATCACGTTGAGCATCGAGCTCTTGCCGGCGCCGTTGGGGCCGATGATCGCGCGGATCTCGTGCTGGCGCACATCGAAGGAGATGTCGGTGAGCGCCTTGACGCCGCCGAAGGCGAGCGAGATGTCCTCGACCTTGAGGATCACGTCGCCGAATTCGCGCACCGCCGCTCGTGCATGCCTCACGCGGCCTTCCTTGCCGCCTGCGGCGCGAAGGTCTTCGCCTCGCGCACCGCGAGCTGGGCGCGCACCGTCCCGGTACGGCCGTCCTCGAAGCGCACCTGCGCCTCGACCCAGCAGTGGTCCATGTCGCTGTAGAGCGCGTGCACGATCGGCTCGTACTTCTCGGCGATGTAGCGCCGGCGCACCTTGCGGGTGCGCGTGAGCTCGCCGTCGTCGGCATCGAGTTCCTTGTGCAGCACGACGAAGCGGTGGATCTGGCTGCCGCAGAGCTTGGGGTCGGCCGCGAGGTCGGCGTTGACCTGCTCGACGCACTCGCGCACGAGTTCGTACACCTGCGGCTTCGCGGCGAGGTCCTGGTAGCCGGAATAGGCGATGCCGCGGCGCTCCGCCCAGTCGCCCACCGCCTGCATGTCGATGTTGATCATCGCCGTCACCTCCGGGCAGCCGTCGCCGAAGGCCACCGCCTCCTTGATGGAGGCGAAGAACTTGAGCTTGTTCTCGAGGTACTTGGGCGCGAAGAGCGTGCCGCCCTGGAGCTTGCCCACGTCCTTGGCGCGGTCGATGATCTTCAGGTGCCCGTCGGCGTCGAAGTAGCCCGCGTCTCCCGTGTGGTACCAGCCTTCGGCGTCCTTGGCCTCGCGCGTGGCCTCCTCGTTGCGGTGGTACTCGACGAAGAGCCCGGGGCAGCGCAGCACGATCTCGCCGGAATCGAGGACGCGCACCTCGACCCCGTCGAGCGGCAGGCCGACCGTGTCCGGCTTCACCTTCCCGTTGGGCTGCACGCACACCGACGCGCAGGTTTCCGTCTGGCCGTAGAGCTGCTTCAGGTTGATGCCCAGCGATCGGTAGAAGACGAAGAGGTCGGGACCGATGGCCTCGCCCGCCGTGTAGGCCACGCGGATGCGCGACATGCCCAGGGAGTTGCGCAGCGGCCCGTAGATGAACAGGCCACCGAGCGCGTACTGCAGCCGGTCGACGGCGGAGACTTCCTGCCCGTCGAGGATGCGCGAGCCGACGCGCCGCGCGATGGCCATGAAATGGCGGAACAGCCGGCGCTTGAGGCGCCCGGCGTCCTCCATGCGGATCGTCACCTGCGTGAGCAGCGCTTCGAGCACGCGCGGCGGGGCGAAATAGTAGGTGGGACCGATCTCGCGCATGTCCGTGATCACGGTTTCCGCGGACTCGGGGCAGTTGATCCGGAACCCGACCACCAGCCATTGCGCGTACGAGAAGAGGTTCTGGCCGATCCAGGCCATCGGCAGGTAGGCGAGGACCTCCTCCTCGTCGCGCAGGCCCTCGAGCTTCGCGTAGGCGCGGCTCGAATGCACCAGGTTGTCGTAGGACAGCACCACGCCCTTGGCATTGCCGGTCGTCCCCGAGGTGTAGAGCATGATCGCCGTGTCGGCGCCCTTCCCCTTCGCGATTTCCTCCTCGAGGAAGCCGGGGTGGTCCGCTCTCCCAGGCGGCGCCCGCCTCCAGCAGCGACTCGTAGCTGGCGAGCTCGGCACGCCGGTAGTGGCGGAAGCCGCGCGGGTCGTCGTAGAAGATGTGCCGCAACTTCGGGCACTGCGGGAGGATCTCGAAGAGCTTGTCGGCCTGCTCCTGGTCCTCGACGATCGCGATCTCGATCTCGGCGTCCTGGAAGACGTAGACCATCTCCGGCGCCGGCGCGTCCTGGTAGAAGGGCACCGGGATGCCGCCGAGGGCCTGCGTGGCGAGCTGCGCCCAGTAGAGCCGCGGCCGGTTGTCGCCGATGACCGCCAGGTGCATGCCGCGCGTGAAGCCGCGCGCCTGGAGTCCCGCCGCCAGCAGGCGCACCTCCCCGGCGACCTGGCTCCAGGTCCACGACTGCCAGATGCCCAGGTCCTTCTCGCGGATGGCAGGGCGATCGCCCCGCTCGCGGGCATGGGCCAGCAGCAGCTTCGGAAACGTATCGGCAACCGCGACGGCCGTGGCCATCGGCAGGAACCTCCTCCTTGGTGGCTTTGTGTCGCGAACTCCCGTCCACCTCCGGGGCTCGCCTTCATTTTGCCGCCGGCATCTGCGCCTTGCGGGCGGGGTGCCGGTCAAACCCAGTGTATCGGGTAGGCCTCCCCGCCGGTTGTCTTTTCGTTGACAATCTGGCCTTCGCGCCCCCGTGAAAACCCTAGCCGAACTCCTCGACGCCTCCCTGTGGACGAACACCCTGTCCGCCGGGCAGCGCGCCCGTGTCGAGGCCGAGACCGCCGTCAAGGACGTCCCGGCCGGCGCGTTCGTCTGCCGCAAGGGCGACCCGGTGGAGAACTGGATCGGCATCATCGACGGCCTGGTGAAGATGACCAGCGTCTCGCCGGAAGGCAAGACCACGACCTTTCTCGGCGTGGCGGGTGGCGGCTGGTTCGGCGAGGGGTCGCTGCTCAAGGACCAGACCCGCAAGTACGACATCGTGGCGCTGCGCGCGACACGCCTGGCGATGATGCCCAAGCCCACCTTCGACTGGCTCCTCGACACGGACATCGCCTTCAACCGCTTCCTGCTGGTGCAGCTGAACGAGCGTCTCGCGCCAGTTCATCGCCATGGTCGAGACGCAGCGCCTGCTCGAGCCCGATGCGCGCGTGGCCCGCTCGATCGCGGCCCTGTTCAATCCCGTCCTCTATCCCGCCATGGGACCCGAGGTGCAGGTCTCGCAGGAGGAGATCGGCTACCTTTCGGGCGTGTCGCGGCAGCGCGTCAACCAGGCGCTGCGCGTGCTGGAGGATGCGGGCCTCCTCACCGTCGAGTACGGCGGGCTGCGCATCCGCGACCTCGAGGGCTTGCGCTCCTTCGGTGCCTAGGCCGGCATCGTCGGCCGCACCCAGCCGTCGTCCACGCCATCGCGCCGGCCTTCACCAGGTCCGCGACGAGGCGCCGCCCCAGCCCGTCGAGACCGTCGCCCAGGAAGCGCTCGTCCAGGTCGCGATAGCACGGCACCCCGGCCACGTAGGCATCCGCGTCCGCGACCGCGATGCCGCCGCGGTGCAGCAGGGAGAAGACGAACATCACCTTCATCATGTGGCGCGCCGTGCGCCGCGGGTCGTCGGCGAAGGCGGCCATGCGCGAGCGCGCCCGGACGAGCGCCCCGGCAACGTCCGTGAATGGCGTTCCGTGTCCCGGAATGACGACGCGGGGAGCCAGCCGCTCGATGGTCGCCAGCGCCTCGAGCGCGGCGTCCACGAACGGATTGGGTGGTTCGTGCGGCCAGACGAAGCCCAGGCCGTTCTCCCACAGCGCATCCCCGGAGATCAGGATGCGATCGACCGGGTCGAAGAAGAGGAGCCCCTCCATGTCGTGGCCTGGCGCGGCGTACGCCTGCCATTCGCGTCCGGCGGCCCGGAAGCTCTCACCGGCGGCGATGGTGGCCTGGTAGGCGAACGGTTCGGCGTACTGGTCGACATAGGCGTTCCAGCGCTCCTGGATCGCCCAGTCGTCGATGGTGGGCACCTCGTCGCGCGGAATGGTCACCGGACAGCCGTAGGCGCGGGCAATGGCCGCGTTGCCGCCGATGTGGTCGGAGTGGCAATGCGTGTTCACGAGTGCGGCCAGCGGCTCGTCGCCCAGCACGGCGGGATCGCGAAGCCGTGCCAGCGTTTCCGGCGCGCAGGCGGAATAGCCGGAATCGACGAGGACATGGCCCCCGGGCGAGCGCAGCAGCACCTGGTTGCAGTTCAACCATCCGCGCACGACCACGCGCACGCTGTCGGGGAGGAGCGCCATGGGATGCCGGCGGCACGATCGGAGGAGCGGGTCACCATCTTACCCGCGCGGGGCCGCCTCTCCCGGAGGGCTATAATTCGGACTGCGACGAGCGCGGACGATTGCAGACGCGGCGCGCCCCGGCAGTCCCCTCCCGATCACTCCCCTCTTCCCGAAAATGCAAATCGAAAACCACGCATTCCTCATCGCCGGCGGCGGTTCCGGGCTCGGTGCCGCCACGGCAAAGCGGCTCTTCGCGCAGGGCGCGAGGGTGGTGATCGCCGACGTCAACGACGCCGGTGGCTGGGTCGCCAAGCAGTTCGGCCAGCAGGGCCGCTTCATCCGCACCGACGTCGCCGACGAGGCGCAGACGCAGGCCGCCGTGGACCTCTGCATTTCCGCCTTCGGCGCGATCAACGGCGCGATCAATTGCGCTGGCGTGGCGCCCGGCGAACGGGTGGTCGGCAAGACCGGCCCGCATTCGCTCGCGACATTCGAGCGCGCGGTGCGGATCAACCTCGTCGGCACCTTCAACGTGATCCGCCTCGCCGCGGCGAAAATGAGCACGCAGCCGGCCGAGGCCTCCGGAGAACGCGGCGTCATCGTCAACACCTCCTCCGTCGCATCGTTCGAAGGCCAGATCGGCCAGGCGGCCTACGCGGCCTCCAAGGCCGGCGTGAACGGCATGACGCTGCCCATCGCCCGGGAACTCGCGCGCTTCGGCATCCGCGTCGTCACCATCGCCCCCGGCATCTTCGATACGCCGATGCTGCAGGGCATGAGCGAGGAAGTCCGTGCCTCGCTCGGCGCCCAGGTCCCCTTCCCGCCCCGCCTCGGCCGCCCCGACGAGTACGCGGCGCTGGTCGAGCACATCATCGGGAACGAGGTCCTGAACGGCGAGGTGATCCGTCTCGACGGGGCCATCCGCATGGCGGCGAAGTGACCCCCCCGAGCGTGAGATAATTCGTGGTTCGACCGGGCGCTCCTCGAGGGTACCCGGCAACCGAGTGGAGGAGCCCATGCAGTTCGACACGCACCTGACCGAGGACTTCGACGCCCTGCGCGACACGGTCAAGCGCCTGTCGGATGCCGAGCTGGCTCCGCGCGCGGCGGAAATCGACCGCACGAACGAGTTCCCGGCCGACATGTGGACGAAGCTCGGGGAGCTGGGCCTGCTGGGCGTGACGGTCCCGGAGGAGTACGGCGGCACCGGCCTGGGCTACCTGGCCCACGTCGTGGCCATGGAGGAAATCTCGCGCGGCTCGGCCTCCGTGGGACTTTCCTACGGCGCGCACTCCAACCTCTGCGTCAACAACCTCTATCTCAACGGCAACGAAGCGCAACGCCGCCACTACCTGCCGAAGCTCTGCTCGGGCGAGCACGTCGGCGCGCTGGCGATGAGCGAGCCCGGCGCCGGCTCCGACGTCGTGGGCTCCATGGCCTGCCGCGCCGAGCGGAAGGGCGATCGCTGGGTCGCCAACGGCACCAAGATGTGGATCACCAACGGGCCCGATGCGGACGTGCTGATCGTCTACATGCGCACCGCGCCCCGCGACCAGGGCTCGAAGGCGATGACCGCCTTCCTCGTCGAGAAGGGCATGAAGGGGTTCCGCACCGCGCAGAAGCTCGACAAGCTGGGCATGCGCGGCTCCAACACCTGCGAACTGGTGTTCGAGGATTGCGAGATTCCCGCGGACAACGTGCTGGGCGAGGTGAACGGCGGCTCGCGCGTGCTCATGAAGGGGCTGGACACGGAGCGCTGCGTGCTCTCCGGCGGGCCGCTCGGGATCATGCAGGCGGCCATGGACCTCGTCATTCCGTACGTGCACGAGCGCAAGCAGTTCGGCCAGCCCATCGGCACCTTCGAGCTGATGCAGGGCAAGCTCGCCGACATGTACGTGAAGCTGCAGTCGGCGCGCGCCTTCAGCTACCGCGTCGCGCAGGCGCTCGACCAGGGCCGCGGGCGCGCCGCGCGCAAGGATGCCGCCGCCTGCCTGCTGCTCGCCTCCGAGAACGCGGTGCAGGTCGCACTCGAGGCGATCCAGGCCCTGGGCGGCAACGGCTACATCAACGAATTCCCGGCGGGACGCCTGCTGCGCGACGCCAAGCTCTACGACATCGGGGCTGGAACCAACGAGATCCGCCGCATGCTGATCGGGCGGGAACTGTTCGACGAAAGCCTGTAACGCCAACCGCAACTCGAGGGAGAGACGAAATGGCTGCACGTGAAGTGGTGGTGGTTTCCGGAGCGCGTACCGCGATCGGCGACTATGGCGCGTCGCTGAAGGACGTCCCGGCGACGAAGCTCGGCTCGATCGTCATCCAGGAAGCGGTGGCGCGGGCGAAGATCGACCCGGCCACCGTCGGACACGTGGTGCTGGGCAACGTCGTGCACGGCGAGGCGCGCGACATGTACATCTCGCGCGTGGCGGCCGTCGAAGGCGGCATCCCCGTGGGCACCCCCTGCCTCACCGTGAACCGCCTCTGCGGCTCCGGCCTGCAGGCGATCGTTTCCGCCTCGCAGCACATCCTGCTGGGCGACGTCGACGTGGCCATCGGCGCCGGCGTCGAGAGCATGAGCCGCGCCGCCTACTTCCTGCCCACCGGACGCTGGGGACAGCGCATGGGCGACGGGCAGATCATCGACGCGATGGTCGGCGCGCTGACCGATCCCTTCGGCACCGGCCACATGGGCATCACCGCCGAGAACCTCGCCGCCAAGCACGGCTTCACGCGCGAGGAGCAGGATGCCTTCTCGCTGGAGTCGCACCGCCGCGCGGCGGCCGCCATCGCGGCCGGCCACTTCAAGGCGCAGATCGTGCCGGTGGAGCTGAAGAGCAAGAAGGGCCCGGTCATGTTCGATACCGACGAGCACGTGCGCAAGGACCTGAAGCCCGAGGACCTCGCGAAGCTGCGTCCGGCATTCAAGAAGGACGGCTCGGTCACCGCCGGCAACGCCTCGGGCATCAACGACGCGGGCGCCGCCGTGGTCCTCATGGAAGCCGGCGCCGCCGCCAAGGCCGGCGTCAAGCCGCTCGCCCGCCTCGTGGCCTATGCCCACGCCGGCGTCGAGCCGCACATCATGGGCGAAGGCCCGATTCCCGCCGTGCAGAAGGTGTTCCAGAAGGCCGGCCTCAAGCCCGCCGACATGGACGTGATCGAGTCCAACGAGGCCTTCGCCGTGCAGGCCATGACGGTCACGAAGCAGCTGGGCCTCGACCCCGCGAAGGTGAACCCGAACGGCGGCGCCGTGGCGCTGGGTCACCCGATCGGCGCCACGGGCGCGCTCCTCACCGTGAAGTGCCTCTACGAACTGCAGCGCACGGGCGGCCGCTACGGGCTCGTCACCATGTGCATCGGCGGCGGCCAGGGCATCGCCGCGATCTTCGAACGGCTGTAAGAACGGCTGTAACAAGCACCACCCATTACGGTAACTGCAAAGGAAGGAAGCACGCATGTCGGAATCGATCGTCATCGTCGGCGCCAAGCGCACCCCCATCGGCGCCATGCTCGGCAAGTTCACCCCCCTCGCCGCACACCAGCTGGGCGCCGTCGCCATCAAGGCGGCGCTGGAACAGGCCGGGGTCGGCCCCAAGGAGGTCGACGACCTCATCATGGGCTGCGTGCTCCCCGCCGGCCAGGGTCAGGCGCCGGCGCGCCAGGCCGCCCTCGGCGCGGGCCTCGACAAGGCCACGCCCTGCACCACCATCAACAAGATGTGCGGCTCGGCCATGAAGGCGGCGATGCTGGCCGCCGACGAGATCGGCTCCGGCGATGCGACCATCGTGGTCGCCGGCGGCATGGAGTCGATGACCAATGCGCCGCACCTGCTGCCCAAGGTGCGCGCCGGCTACCGCTACGGCCACCAGAAGGTGCTCGACCACATGGCCTTCGACGGGCTGGAGAACGCCTACGACGGCAAGCCGATGGGAAATTTCGCCGACAAGACGGCGGAGAAGTACGGCTTCACGCGCGAGCAGATGGACGCCTTCGCCAAGGAGTCGACCGTGCGCGCCGTCAACGCCTCGAAAACCGGGCTCTTCGCCGACGAGATCGCTCCCGTGACGATCTCCGGGCGCAAGGGCGACGAGGTGGTGAAGGACGACGAGACGCCGTTCACCGTGAACATCGAGAAGATCACCACGCTGCGCCCCGCCTTCAACAAGGACGGCCTCGTCACCGCCGCCACGTCGTCGTCGATCTCGGACGGCGCCGCGGCCCTGGTGATGATGAGCGAGTCCGAGGCGAAGAAGCGCGGCGCCAAGCCGCTCGCGCGCCTGGTCGCGCAGGCCTCCAACGCCCACGAGCCGGAGTGGTTCACGACCGCCCCCGTCGGCGCCATCCAGAAGGTGCTGGCCAAGGCGGGCTGGAAGGCCGCCGACGTCGATCTCTACGAGATCAACGAGGCGTTCGCCGTGGTCACCATGGCGGCCATGAAGGACATCGGCATCGACGCCGCCAAGGTGAACGTGAACGGCGGTGCGGTGGCGCTCGGCCACCCCATCGGCGCAACCGGCGCGCGCATCATCACCACGCTCATCTACGCCATGAAGAAACGGGGCGTGAAAAAGGGCGTCGCCGCCCTGTGCATCGGCGGCGGAGAGGCGACTGCGGTCGCACTGGAGGTCCTGTGAACACCAGAACGCCCGATCGAGACCACCCCCGGCATCGGCCCGAACCTGGCCGCGGAACTGCGCACCGTCGGCATCGACACGCTGGAGGCGCTGATGCGCGTGGGCTTCTGGGACGCCTGGCAGCAGTTGCGTCGCGCCAACCCGGAGCGCGACTGCCTGCCTTCCTGCCTGGCGCTGGCCGGTGCGGTGGCCGGCGTGCGCTGGAACCACCTGCCGCCGAAGGTGCGCGCCGACATCCGCCAGCGCGTGAAGGCGGCACGCGCGTGACGCGACCGGCCGGGGTCCTCGCACTGGCGCTCTTCGCCGTGCTTGCCGGCGGTTGCGGCAAGGAAGCGCCCAAGGTCGATCCGGCCACGGAGCGCAAGGAGGCGCTCGAGCGCTCGAAACAGGGCGCATTCGGGACGCAGGTGCAGGCGGTCGAGTCCGCCAAGACCCTCGGCGCGGACCTCGACGCGAAGGCGCGCGAGAACGTCGACAAGGCGGAAGCGCAGGCCAAGTGAGGCTCCCGCGATGCTGACGCGCGCCCGGGAGGATTTTCTCTCCGACGAGCAGCGCATGATCCGCGACACGGCGCGCGACTTCGCGCGCGCCGAACTCGCCCCCCATGCCGGGCAGTGGGAAGACGAAGGCTGGATTCCCGACACCGTCGTCGCGAAGCTCGGGGAACTGGGATTCCTCGGCATGACCGTTCCGCAGGAGTGGGGCGGGACCGGCGCCGATTACGTCTCCTACATCCTCGCCGTCGAGGAAATCGCCGCCGGATGCGCGGCGACCTCCACCCTGATGAGCGTGCAGAACGGCCTGGGCTGCGGGCTGGTCCAGGCGTGGGGGAACGATGCGCAGAAGAAGGCCTGGCTGCCGGAACTGGCGAGCGGCCGCGCCATCGCCTGCTTCTGCCTGACGGAACCGCAGGCCGGAAGCGAAGCCAACAACCTGAAGACGCGCGCGACGGAGTCCGCCGGCGCCTGGACGCTCGAGGGAACGAAGCAGTTCATCTCGAACGCGCGCCGCGCCCGGCTCGCGGTCGTGTTCGCCGTGTCGGACCCGGACCTCGGCAAGAAGGGCCTCTCCGCATTCCTCGTGCCGACGGATACGCCCGGCTTCGAGGTGCAGAAGCCGGAGAAGAAGCTCGGCCTGCGCGCCCTCGACACCTGCCCGATCGTCCTTTCCGGATGCAAGCTGCCGGCGGAAGGCCTGCTCGGGCCGCGCGGCAAGGGGCTCGCCATCGCGCTTTCCAACCTCGAGGGCGGGCGCATCGGCATCGCGGCCCAGGCGGTGGGCATCGCGCGCGCGGCACTCGAGGCCGCGGTCGCCTACGCCCGCGAGCGCACGCAGTTCGGCAAGAAGATCGCCGAGCACCAGTCGATCGCCAACATGCTCGCCGACATGCACACGCGCGTGAACGCCGCGCATCTCCTCGTGCTGCACGCGGCGCGCCTGCGCGCTTCCGGCACGCCCTGCCTGTCGGAAGCCTCGCAGGCGAAGCTCTTCGCCTCCGAAATGGCGGAGTGGGTCTGCTCGAAGGCGATCCAGGTGCATGGCGGCTACGGCTACGTGAAGGACTACGCGGTCGAGCGCCACTACCGCGACGCCCGCGTCACCCAGATCTACGAGGGCACGAGCGAGATCCAGCGCATGCTGATCGCCCGCGCGCTCACCGAAGCCTGAAGGCCGGGGGGCCAGACATGCCGGTCATCCGCTCGAAGCTCGACACCGGAAGCGCCGCCTTCAAGGCCAACGCGGAACACCACCGGGCATTGGCCGCGGACCTGCGCGAGAAGGTCGCGCGCGTGGCCGCGGGCGGCGGAGCCGAGGCGCAGAAGAAGCACACGGACCGCGGCAAGCTCCTGCCGCGCGAACGGGTGCGCGCCCTCCTCGATCCCGGCGCGCCGTTCCTCGAGTTCTCGCAACTGGCCGCGTTCGGCCTCTACAACGACGACGCGCCATCGGCCGGGATCATCACCGGGCTGGGCAGGGTCGAGGGCCGCGAGGTCGTGATCGTCGCCAACGATGCCACGGTCAAGGGCGGCACCTACTACCCGCTCACCGTGAAGAAGCACCTGCGCGCGCAGGAGATCGCCGCGCAGAATCGGCTCCCCTGCATCTACCTCGTCGATTCCGGCGGCGCGTTCCTGCCGCTGCAGGACGAGGTCTTTCCCGACCGCGAGCACTTCGGGCGCATCTTCTACAACCAGGCCAACCTGTCCGCCGCGGGCATTCCGCAGGTGGCCGTGGTGATGGGCTCGTGCACCGCCGGGGGCGCCTATGTGCCGGCCATGTGCGACGAGTCGATCATCGTCAAGAACCAGGGCACGATCTTTCTCGGCGGGCCGCCGCTGGTGAAGGCCGCCACCGGCGAGGTGGTGAGCGCCGAGGACCTGGGCGGCGGCGAAGTCCACGCGCGCACGTCCGGAGTCGCCGATCATCTTGCCGACGACGACCGCCATGCGCTCGCCATCGCGCGCGAGATCATTCGCCACTGCGCCGGCGCCAGCGCGAGGGACGTGTCCGTCGCCGGCAGCCCGCACGCGGCGCCGCTCTTTCCCGCCGAGGAACTCTACGGGATCATGCCGGCCGATACCCGCCAGCCCTTCGACATCCGCGAGATCATCGCGCGCCTGGTGGACGGCTCGGAGTTCCACGAGTTCAAGGCGCTCTACGGGACCACGCTCGTCACCGGCTTCGCGCACCTGCACGGCATGCCGGTGGCGATACTGGCCAACAACGGCATCCTGTTCTCGGAATCCGCCCTCAAGGGCACGCACTTCATCGAGCTCGCGAACCAGCGCGGCATCCCCCTCCTCTTCCTGCAGAACATCACCGGCTTCATGGTCGGCCGCAAGTACGAGAACCAGGGCATCGCCCGGGACGGGGCCAAGATGGTGACGGCCGTGTCGTGCGCGAAAGTGCCCAAGCTCACGCTGATCCTGGGCGGCTCGTTCGGCGCCGGCAACTACGGCATGTGCGGGCGCGCCTTCAATCCGCGCTTCGTGTGGACCTGGCCCAACGCGCGCATCTCGGTGATGGGCGGCGAGCAGGCCGCGAGCGTGCTGGCCACCGTCAAGCGCGACGGCATCGAGGCGAAGGGCGGGAAGTGGTCCGCGGACGAGGAAGAGGCCTTCAAGGCACCGATCCGCGACCAGTACGAAAAGCAGGGGCACCCCTACTACGCCACCGCCCGCCTGTGGGACGACGGCGTGATCGACCCCGTGGACACGCGGCGCGTGCTGGCCCTCGGCCTCGCGGCCGCGCTCAACGCCCCCATCGAGGAGACGCGCTACGGCGTCTTCCGCATGTAACCGGAAACCGCAATCCATGACCACCAGTCTCGCCATCGAACGCCAGGGCCCCATCGGCCTGGTGACGCTGAACCGCCCCGAGCGCCACAACGCCTTCGACGATGCGCTCATCAACGAGCTCACCCAGGCGCTGCGCTCCATGGAGGCCGAGGACGGCATCCGCGCGATCGTGCTCTCCAGCGCGGGCCGTTCCTTTTCCGCCGGCGCCGATCTCCGCTGGATGCGGCGCGATGGCCGGAGCCTCGGTCGAGGAGAACCGCCGCGATGCCATGGCCCTTGCGGCACTCATGCGCACGCTCGCCGAACTGCGCAAGCCCACCGTGGCGCGCGTCCAGGGCCCGGCCTACGGCGGCGGCGTCGGGCTGGTGGCCTGCTGCGACATCGCCGTGGCCACCGTGGCGACGCATTTCGCGCTGTCCGAGGCCAAGCTCGGCCTCATCCCCGCCGTGATCTCTCCCTACGTCATCGCCGCCATCGGCGAGCGGGCCGCGCGGCGCTACTTCCTCACCGGCGAGAAGATCGAGGCGGCGGACGCCTGGCGCCTGGGACTCATCCACGAGATCGTGCCCGACGAGGCGGAGCTGGACGAGAAGGTGGGCGAGATCGTCGATGCGTTGCTCGCCTGCGGACCGGTCGCGCAGGTCGAGGCCAAGGCACTCGTGCGCGCCGTGTCGCGGCGTCCCGTCACCAGCGAGCTGATCCAGGACACGGCCGAGCGCATCGCGAAGATCCGCTCCTCGCCGGAGGGGACCGAAGGGGTGGCCGCGTTTCTCGAGAAGCGCCGGGCGTCGTGGCTGCCGCCGGAGCCCGAACCCGAGCCGTCGTCGGAGTCGGATCCGCAGCCCGGCGCCTAGGCGCGGGCGGGAGTCGCACCTCGGCGCGATCGGCGTCCGCGGCGGCAGGTGACGCCGCCTGGTCAGGTCGGAGTTGAAGAGAAGGCCCTGCCTAGCGGTTCTTCCCCTGCTGCCAGAGCACGTCCGGCCGCCCAGCCGAACGGTTGAGCACGCGCGCGATCACGAAGAGCAGGTCCGACAGCCGGTTTACGTACCGCCTGCCGCCATCCGGCCCGGGCTGCGCCTTGTCGAGGACGACAAGGGTGCGCTCCGCCCGCCGGCACACGGTCCGTGCGACATGCGCATCGGCCGCCGCCGCCGTTCCGCCGGGCAGGATGAACTCCTTGAGCGGCGGCAGGTCGGCATTGAACGCGTCGAGCTCCTGCTCCAGCCGACCGATGTGGTTTTCGTCGATCCTGGTCACGCCCGGCAGGCACAGCTCCGCCCCCAGGTCGAAGAGGTCGTGCTGCACGCGGTCGAGGCACTCTCGCACCGCGCCGGGCACCTCATGGGCGAGCACCCGCCCGATCGCGGAATTGAGCTCGTCCACCGAACCCATCGCCTCGACGCGCAGGTCATCCTTGCCGACGCGCGTGCCGTCGCCCAGGCCCGTCGTGCCGTCGTCGCCCGTCTTCGTGTAGATCTTCGTGAGTCGGTGTCCCATGGGTTTCCTCAGTTGGCGGCCGCCGCCAGGCAGGCGGGGCAAAGGCAGGTGGCGCCGGCGGAGGGCGTCACGGGCGGATAACGGCTGCACCAGCAGTCATTCTCCCCTGCCTTTGCGCCGCAGCCGAAGGAGATCGAGCAGCGCGAGCACTTCCGTGGCTCGAACTCGATCTCGACGTTGGTGAGCAGCCGATACCGCTCCGGCAAGCGTCCCGATGATCTGCGCGCGCCGGGCATCGCTGAACACCGCCCAGCCCGCGATCTCGTCGGAGGTGCGCAGGCACCCGAGGCAGATCCGTCCGGTCGGGTCCAGCGTGCACACCTTCATGCACGGCGAGGCGATCGCACTCATGCCGCCGCCTCCACGGTGTCGCCGTGGCGCGCGGCCCATCGCGCGAAGATCGCGTGCAGCGCATCCAGCCCATCGGTGAGCGCCGCGGGACCGGGCTGCAGGATGAGCGGCGACTTCACTTCGTGCAGCTCGCCGTCGCGCACCGCGGGGATCGCGCCCCACCCCGGCCTGCGCGGCAACGCTCGCCGGCCGGAACTTCTTTCCGCACCACGAGCCCACGATGATGTCGGGCGCGCGGCGCACCACCTCCGCGGGATCGGCCAGGATGCGGTCGCGCCCCATCGCGCACGCGGCGCGCTCCGGGAAGATGTCGGCGCCGCCCGCAATGCCGATGAGTTCGCTCACCCAGCCGATGGCGCTGATCTGCGGGTCGTCCCACTCCTCGAAGTACACCTTCGGGTGCCGCGGAAGCGCCTTGCCCACGGCCCGAACGGCGGCTACCCGGGCCTCGAGCAGGTCGGCATATTCCTCGGCCTTGGCCGCGGCGCCCACCATGCCGCCCAGCCGGCGCACGTAGCCGATGATCCCCTCCACGCTGCGGTGGTTGGCGATCCAGACCTCGATCCCGCGCTTGATCAGCGCCTGCGCGATGTCGGCCTGGATGTCGGAGAAGCCGATGACGAGATCGGGGGCGAGGCGAACGATCTCGTCCACCTTGGCGCTGGTGAACGCGGAGACCTTCGGCTTCTCCTTGCGCGCCCTTGCCGGACGCACGGTGAAGCCGGAGATGCCCACGATGCGCGCCTCCTCGCCGATCGCGTAGAGGACCTCGGTCGGCTCCTCCGTGAGGCAGACGATGCGTTGCGGATACATCAGGGGCTGGCGCCTACATGCTGCGGCGGTACTGGCCGCCGACTTCGAAGAGCGCCTTGGTGATCTGCCCGAGCGAGCAGCAGCGCACGGCATCCATCAGCACCGCGAACACGTTCTCGTTCGCGATCACGGCGAGCTTCAACCGCTCGAGCATCGCCGGCGCCTCGGCCGCGTGGCGGCGGTGGAAGTCGTGCAGGCGCTCGAGCTGGCTCTTCTTCTCCTCCTCCGTCGAGCGCGCCAGCTCGAGGGTGTCGGAGGTGGGTTCCCCGTGCGGGTTGCGGAAGGTGTTGACGCCGATGATCGGGTACTCGCCGGTGTGCTTCTGGTGCTCGTAGTGCAGGCTCTCCTCCTGGATCTTGCCGCGCTGGTAGCCCAGCTCCATGGCACCGAGCACGCCGCCGCGCTCGGAGAGCGCCTCGAACTCCTTCAGCACCGCCTCCTCGACCAGCTCGGTCAGCTCCTCGATGATGAACGAGCCCTGGAGGGGGTTCTCGTTCTTGGCCAGTCCCCACTCGCGGTTGATGACGAGCTGGATGGCCATGGCACGGCGCACGCTTTCCTCGGTCGGCGTGGTGATCGCCTCGTCGTAGGCGTTGGTGTGCAGGCTGTTGGCGTTGTCGTAGCTCGCGATCAGCGCCTGCAGCGTGGTGCGGATGTCGTTGAAGGCGATCTCCTGCGCATGCAGGCTCCGGCCGCTGGTCTGGCAGTGGTACTTGAGCTTCTGGCTGCGTTCGTTGGCCCCGTAGCGCTCGCGCATCGCCACCGCCCAGATGCGCCGCGCCACGCGCCCGAGCACCGTGTACTCGGGGTCCATGCCGGCGGAGAAGAAGAAGCTCAGGCTGGGCGCGAAGTCGTCGATGTGCATGCCGCGCGCGAGGTAGGCCTCGACGTAGGTGAAGCCGTTGGCGAGCGTGAAGGCGAGCTGCGAGAGCGGGTTGGCCCCGGCTTCGGCGATGTGGTAGCCGCTGATCGACACGGAATAGAAGTTGCGCACGCCGTGGTGCACGAACCATTCCTGGATGTCGCCCATCACCTTGAGCGAGAACTCGGTGGAGAAGATGCAGGTGTTCTGCCCCTGGTCCTCCTTGAGGATGTCGGCCTGCACCGTGCCGCGCACGTTCTCCAGCACCCACTCGCGGATCTTCTCGCGCCTCGTCTTCGGTGGGCTCGCGGCCGTTGTCGGCGCGGAACTTGTCGAGGTTCTGGTCGATGGCGGTGTTCATGAACATCGCGAGGATCGTCGGCGCCGGGCCGTTGATCGTCATGCTCACGCTGGTCGCGGGCGCGGTGAGGTCGAACCCGGAATAGAGGACCTTCAGGTCGTCGAGGGTGGCGATCGACACGCCGCTGTTGCCCACCTTGCCGTAGATGTCGGGGCGCAGGTCGGGGTCGTTGCCGTAGAGCGTCACCGAGTCGAACGCGGTCGACAGCCGCTTGGCCGGCATGCCCTCCGAGAGCATCTTGAAGCGCCGGTTGGTGCGGAAGGGGTCGCCCTCGCCCGCGAACATGCGCGTCGGATCCTCGTTCTCGCGCTTGAACGCAAACACCCCTGCCGTGTAGGGGAATGAACCCGGTACGTTTTCCAGCAGCAGCCAGCGCAGGAGCTCGCCGTGGTCCTCGAAGCGCGGCAGCGCCACCTTGCGGATCTTGCTGCCCGACAGCGACGTGTGCGTGAGCGCCGTGCGCACTTCCTTGCCGCGGATCTTCACCACGTACTCGTCGCCGCCGTACGACTCGCGCATCTTCGGCCACATCTCCAGCAGCTTCTTCGAGCGCGGCATCGAGTTTCGCCTCGCGCTCGGTGGCCAGGATGTCGATCGTCTCGGCGGCCTTGAGGTTCATGTCGCCGTGCTCGGGGTAGCAGCGCTCGGCCAGCATGCGCTTCGTCTCGGCGAGGCTCTGGCGCTCGCGGGCGATCCTCGCCTGCGCGGCCGCGTGCTTCTTGTAGCCGCGCACGGTGTCGGCGATGTCCGCGAGGTAGCGCGTGCGCGCCGGCGGCACGATGGGCGTCTGGTTGGTGCTGTGGCGGGTGGCTACCGCCGGCAGGCGCGACGTCCGCGGTCGCGAGCCCGAACTCCTTCAGCTTCGGCCAGCAGTGCCTGGTAGAGCGCCGTCACCCCGTCGTCGTTGAAGCGGGCCGCCATGGTGCCGAAGACCGGCATGGTGTCCGGGCTGCGGTCGAAGGCCTGGCGGTTCCTCTGCACCTGTTTCGCCACGTCGCGCAGCGCGTCGGCCGCGCCCTTGCGGTCGAACTTGTTGATGGCGACGAAGTCGGCGAAGTCGAGCATGTCGATCTTCTCGAGCTGGCTCGCCGCACCGTACTCGGGCGTCATCACGTAGAGGCTCGCGTCGGCCAGCGGCACGATCGCCGCGTCGCCCTGGCCGATGCCGGAGGTTTCCACGACGATGAGGTCGAAGCCGGCGCACTTGCAGGCGGCGACCACGTCCGGGAGCGCCCGGCTCAGCTCGTTGCCCGCCTCGCGCGTGGCGAGCGAGCGCATGAAGACGCGCGGGCCGTTGGCCCACGGGCCGATGGCGTTCATGCGGATGCGGTCGCCGAGGAGCGCGCCGCCGCTCTTGCGCCGCGACGGGTCGATGGAGATGACGGCGATCGAGAGCTTGTCTTCCTGGTCCAGGCGCAGGCGCCGCACCAGCTCGTCGGTGAGGCTCGACTTGCCCGCGCCGCCCGTGCCGGTGATGCCCAGCGTCGGCACGCGCCGCTTGGCGGCGGCGTCCAGCATCGCGTCGCGCAGCGCCGGGGCGGCCTTGCCGAGTTCGAGAGCCGTGATGAGCCGCGCCAGCGCCCGCCAGCGTTTCGTGGTGTCCGGTCGACACACGAGTTCATCGAGCGACTGCGGCGCCTGCGACGAGAGGTCGTTGTCGGTCGCGACGAGTATCGAGCCGATCATGCCCGCCAGCCCCAGCTTCTGGCCGTCTTCGGGCGAGAAGAGCCGCGCGACGCCATAGGCGTGCAGCTCCTTCACCTCGGCGGGGACGATGACGCCACCGCCGCCGCCGAAGACGCGGATGTGCTCGCCGCCGCGTTCGCGCAGCAGGTCCAGCATGTACTTGAAGAACTCGACGTGGCCGCCCTGGTAGCTCGAGACGGCGATGCCCTGCGCATCCTCGTGCAGGGCGGCGGTGACGATCTCCTCGACCGAGCGGTTGTGGCCGAGGTGGATGACCTCGGCGCCCATGCCCTGCAGGATCCGCCGCATGATGTTGATGCTGGCGTCGTGGCCGTCGAAGAGCGAGGCGGCGGTGACGATGCGCACCTTGTTGGCCGGCTTGTAGGAGGCGAGTTTCTTCCGCTCGGATAGGTCGGTCATGGTCGGACGCTCCTCGTTCGAGTCGCCATCATAGGCCAGGCCGCCAGGCCCGCTCCATGCTCGGAGGCGCCTACTTTCGTGTAAAATTCGCCATTCCTGGCGCCGAGGCCGCGATCCGCGGAAGGAGGACGATTGCGTTGAAAGTCGCAAGCCGCAAGGCACGCTCCTCCCCGGAGCCCTCGGCACCTCATCGTGCAACTGTCGCCGCCGGATTCGTGAGCGGACTGCTCTCGGGCTATGCCGAAAAGCAGCTTTCCACGGCTGCGGCCATGCGCGAAGCGGGGATCGATCCCCGCGTGCTGGCCGATCCCAGGGCCAGGGTGCCGCTCCCCGCCTACGCGCAACTCTACGGGGCGCTCATCCGCGCGCATGGCGACGAAGGCTTCGCCCTGTTCGCCGCACCGCTGCGCCCCGGCACGTTCGAGTTCCTGTGCCGCAGCGCGGTAGGCGCGCCGAACCTGCACGAGGCGCTCGCCCGCGCGGCGCGCTACCTGGCCGTCGTCCTTCCGGAGCTACGCATCGAAGTCGAGCGCGATCCCGATCTGGCGCGCCTGGTCATCGCCGAGACGCGGCCCCTGCGGCCGTCATCCGGGCCACGCCTCGCGCGTCTTCGCCTTCGAGTGGTCGTTGCGACTCCTGCACTGCCTCGCCTGCTGGCTGGCGGGACGCGGAATCGCGCTCGAATCGGTGCGCTTCCCCTACCCGCGGCCGCCGCACGCGGCCGACTACGGCCTGCATCTACACGGAGAACGCGACGTTCGGCGGCGAGGCGCTCGTGGCCACGCTGGAGAGTGCGCACCTCGACCTGCCGGTGCGGCGCGATGACGCGGAGCTGGCCGCCTTCGTCGAGGCCGCGCCGCGCAACATCACCATGCTCTACCGCCGCGACCGCGAGTTCGCGCGCCGCCTGCGCGTCGTCCTCGAAGCCGCCCTGCCGCGGGCCATGGACCTCGAGGAGGCTGCCGGCGAGATGCGCCTGTCGCCGCGCACGCTGCACCGGCGCCTGCAGGACGAGGGCATCAACTTCCGGGCCGTGCGGGACGCCCTGCGCCGCGACCTGGCGCTGGAACGGCTCGCGAGGCCCGGAGAGAGCGTGGCCCGGGTCGCTGCCGAGCTGGGCTACTCGGAGCCCTCCGCGTTTTTTCGCGCCTTCCAGGCCTGGACCGGGGAGGCGCCGAGCGCCTGGCGCAGGCGCTTTTCGCCACGGCGCCAGGGCCGGTAGCCGCCGCCGGCGCAGTACAATGGCGGCCCACTCGTGGAGTAGCCCATGTTCGACGCGATCTCGATCCCCTTCGGTTCCAGGATGCTCTTCAATACCGTGCGGCTGAAGCCGGGCGTCGCCATGGACGACGTCGAGCTGGCACTCGGCGAGATGTGCAACACGGTCAAGAACACCTATGGCGGCGACAAGGGCGGCTTCATCGCCGGGCAGGTCTTCAAGTTCTCCGGATTCGCCTCCGCCGAGGGCTCCCTGAGCACCCCGAAGGCGACCGACGACCACATCGTCATCGTGACCTACTGGCGCTCCTTCGAGGAGCACGAGCGCTCCCACGCCGATACGGTCTTCAAGGAGAAGTTCGCGGCACTCGCCGCGATGTGCACCGACACGCAGGAACTCGGCTACGAGCTGCTCTGGCAGGGCACGCCCGAGACCGCGTAGCGAGCCACCCGCCGTGTTCGAGAAGATCCTCGTCGCCAACCGTGGCGAGATCGCCTGCCGCGTGATCCGCACCTGCCGGGCGCTCGCGGTGCGCACCGTGGCCGTGCACTCGAAGCCGATGCGCGCGCGCTGCACGTCGAGATGGCCGACGAGGCATACGCGATCGGCGGCCCGCGCCCGGCGGACTCCTACCTGCGCGGCGAACGCATCATCGAGGTGGCCAGGGCAGCGGGGGCGCAGGCCATCCATCCCGGCTACGGCTTCCTCTCCGAGAACGCGGCCTTCGCACGCGCCGTGGAGGCCGCGGGTCTCGTCTTCATCGGCCCGACCCCCGAGGCGATCGAGAAGATGGGGCTCAAGGACCGCGCCAAGGCGATCCTCGAGAAAGCGGGAGTGCCGGTGGTGCCCGGCTACCACGGCGAGCGGCAGGACGACGCCTTCCTGCGCGGCGAGGCGGCGAAGATCGGCTTTCCGCTCCTCGTGAAGGCGGTGGCCGGCGGCGGCGGTCGCGGCATGCGGCTGGTGGAGAGCGCGGGCGAGTTCGATGCGCAGCTCGCCGCGGCACGGCGGGAGGCGGCCGGCGCCTTCGGCGACGAGCGCGTGCTGCTGGAGCGCTTCGTGCAGGGGCCGCACCACATCGAGTTCCAGGTCTTCGGCGACACGCACGGCAACTACGTGCATCTCTTCGAGCGCGAGTGCTCCATCCAGCGCCGCCACCAGAAGGTCCTCGAGGAGCCCCCTTCCCCGTTCCTCGACGATGCGCTGCGCAGCCGCATGGGCAAGGCTGCCGTGGCCGCCGCGCGGGCCATCGCCTACCGCGGCGCGGGCACGGTGGAGTTCATCGTCGGCGCGGACCGCCACTTCTACTTCATGGAGATGAACACGCGGCTGCAGGTCGAGCACCCGGTGACGGAAATGATCACCGGCGAGGACCTCGTCGAATGGCAGCTGCGCGTGGCTTCCGGCGAACCCCTGCCGCTCGCGCAGTCCGAGATCCTCACCGGCGGGCATGCCATCGAGGTCCGCCTCTGCGCGGAGAATCCGTCCGGCGGCTTCCTGCCCGAGACGGGCCGCATCGCCGTGCTGCGCACGCCGCCGGAAGCGTCGGACGTGCGCCTGGACACCGGCATCCGCGAAGGCGACGAAGTGAGCGTCTTCTACGATTCGATGATCGGCAAGCTCATCGCCTGGGGCGACAATCGCGAGGAGGCGGCGCGGCGGCTGCATGCGGCGCTGGCCCGCACCGAGATCCTCGGCGTGCGCACCAACCTCTCCTTCCTCGAGCGGCTGGTGGCGCATCCGGCATTCCTGGCTGGCGAAACCGACACGGCCTTCATCGAAACGCACCGCACGGACCTGCTGCCCCCGGCGGGTGAGGTTCCCGTCGAGGCACTTGTCGCCGCCTGTGCGCGCGTCCATCTCGACGAGCGCGCCGCGCTGCGGGGTTCCTCTCCCTGGGACGACGCGGGAGGCTGGCGGCTGAACCAGCCGGCCACGCGCACCATCGAGTTCCGCCACGGCGACGGCGAAACCGTCAGGGTGCACGCGGAGATGGGCGCCGGCCATGCCGTGATCGCGGTCGGCGGACGCAGCCACCGCGTCGTGCTCGGCCCCTCGGATGGCGAGCGGCTGCAGATCGGGCTGGACGACGAGACCTTCTTCGCCCGGGTCGTCCGGCATGGCGACGTCTTCTCCGCCAGCACTCCCGCGGGCCGCCATGAGCTGGTGCTGGTCGATCCGTTCCTCTACGAGCCGCCGGACCTGCTGCCCGATGCGCGCCTCACCGCGCTCATGCCCGGCCGCGTCGTGAAGGTCCTCGCCAACGTCGGCGACAGCGTGAACAAGGGCCAGGCCCTGATGATCCTCGAGGCGATGAAGATGGAGCACACGCTGGTGAGCCCGCGCGAGGGCGTGGTCGCGCGTGTCGCCTACGCCGAGGGCGACCTGGTCCCCGCGGACGCCGTGCTCTTCGCCTTCCGCGAGTAGGGAAATCAGGGACTGTCCCTGATTTCCCGCAACTTCAGGCGACGGTGACGACCTTGGACAGGTACACGTCCTGGATGGCGTTCAGCAACGCCACTCCCTCCGCCATCGGCTTCTGGAAGGCCTTGCGTCCCGAGATGAGGCCCATGCCGCCGGCGCGCTTGTTGATGACCGCCGTGCGCACGGCCTGCGCCAGGTCCCCGGCGCCCTTCGACTCGCCCCCGGAATTGATGAGTCCCGCGCGGCCCATGTAGCAGTTGGCCACCTGGTAGCGCACCAGGTCGATGGGGTGCGCGGTGGTGAGTTCCGAGTACACCTTGGGATGCGTCTTCGCGAACTTGACGGCGTCGAACCCGCCGTTGTTCTCGGCCATCTTCTGCTTGACGATGTCGGCCTCGATCGTCACGCCGAGGTGGTTGGCCTGCCCGGTCAGGTCGGCGGCCACGTGGTAGTCGACGCCGTCCTTCTTGAAGGCGTTGTTGCGCAGGTAGCACCACAGCACCGTGGCCATGCCCAGCTCGTGCGCCCGGCGGAAGCACTGCGAGATCTCCCAGATCTGCCGGCGCGATTCCGGCGAGCCGAAATACACCGTGGCCCCCACCGCCACCGCCCCCATGTCGAACGCCTGCTCGACGCTGGCGAAAAGGCTCTGGTCGTAGGTGTTCGGGTAGGAGAGGAATTCGTTGTGGTTCAACTTCACCACGAACGGGATCCGGTGCGCATAGCGCCTCGCCACCGAACCGAGCACCCCGAGCGTCGAGGCCACGCCGTTGCAGCCGCCCTCGATCGCCAGGCTCGACGATGTTGGCCGGGTCGAAACAGGCCGGATTCGGCGCAAAGGAAGCGCCGGCCGAGTGCTCGATGCCCTGGTCCACGGGCAGCAGCGACAGGTAGCCCGTTCCCGCGAGCCGGCCGTGCCCGAACAGGCCGGCGAGGCTCTTCAGGACCGCGGGCTTGCGATCGGTCTCCAGGAACACGCGGTCGAGGAAGTCCGGGCCGGGAAGATGCAGGTCCGCCTTGCGGATGCCGTTGCAGGTGTGGCCCAGGAGCGCGTCGGCTTCGGCGCCGAGCAGGGAGACGATGTCGGTCATGGGGGTTCTCCGTTGGATGCGAAACCCGGAACGGATCCGCATGACATCATGCCACCTTCAAGTGGCCGCTTCCGTGCGTCCGCCCGGCTACCCCCATCGAAGCGCGGCTGCCGGCCGCGCGGCTTGATCGAGATCAGCAGACCGTCATTTGCGGCAGCGCAGGCTTGGACTGTGGCGCAGGGAGGTAACGATGACCCGCGAACGCGAATGCCCGCACACGGTGGCCCTGGTTCTCGCCGGCGGTCGCGGCAGCCGCCTGAAGCAATTGACGGACTGGCGCGCCAAGCCGGCGGTGCCATTCGGCGGCAACCTGCGCATCATCGACTTCCCGCTCAGCAACTGCATCAACTCCGGCATCCGCCGCATCGGCGTCCTCACGCAGTACAAGGCGCAGAGCCTCATCCGCCACATCCAGCGCGGCTGGGGCTTCCTCGAGTCGAACCTGGGCGAGTTCATCGAGGTGATCCCGGCGCAGCAGCGCGCGCAGGAGGGTTGGTACGCCGGCACGGCCAACGCCGTGTTCCAGAACCTCGACCTGCTGCCCTACGACGACACGAAGTACGTCGTGATCCTGGCCGGCGATCACGTCTACAAGATGGACTACAGCCGCATGCTCGCCGAGCACATCGCCAGTGGCGCCGAGGTCTCGGTCGCCTGCACGGCCGTCGCCCTCGCCGAGGCGACGCACCTCGGCGTCGTGGGCATGGGCGCCGAAGCGCGGATCACGGAGTTCCGGGAAAAGCCCGCCACGCCGATGTCCATTCCCGGACAGCCCGACAAGGCGCTGGCCAGCATGGGCATCTACCTCTTCAATGCCGAGGTCCTGTTCGAGGAACTGGAGCGGGACGCGGCCGATGCGGCGTCGACGCACGACTTCGGCACGGACCTCCTGCCCTACCTCGCGGCGCACCGCAAGGTCGTTGCCCACCGCTTCCGCAACAGCTGCGTGAACATGGTCGGCAACAAGCCCTACTGGCGCGACGTCGGCACGATCGACGCCTACTGGGAGGCGAACATCGACCTCACCCGCGTCGTTCCGGAATTGAATCTCTACGACGCCTCCTGGCCGATCTGGACGCGGCAACGCCAGACGCCGCCGGCGAAATTCGTCTTCGACAGCCCGCGCCTGGGCGCGGCGATCGATTCGCTGGTGGCGAGCGGCTGCATCGTGAGCGGCGCGATCGTGCGGCGCTCGCTGCTCTCCACCGGGGTCCATGTCCAGGACGGTGCCTACATCGAGGACTCGGTGATCCTGCCGAATGCCTCCATCGGCAGGGACGTGAAGCTGAAGCACGCGATCGTCGAGAAGTACTGCGTCCTTCCCGACGGCTTCCACGCGGGCTTCGACAGGCACCGCGACCGGCAGCGCTTCCACGTCACCGACAGCGGGATCGTCCTCGTCACCCCCGAGATGCTCGGCCAGCACGTGCACCGCGCGCCCTGGACGCCGCACTGAGGGGCCGGCGGCTGCGGGCGATGCCGTTGCCGGTCAACCCGGCGGCGGAAGCGTCCTCACCAGCGGCCTGCCGTCGAGCCACGCCTCCAGGCACTCGACCATCCCGCGCGCGAAATTCTCGTAGACCGGCTGCGCCACGAAGCCCACGTGCGGCGTGAGCACGACGTTGGCGAGGCTGCGCAGCGGAAAGTCCGCAGGCAGCGGCTCCTCGTCGAAGACATCGAGCGCGGCAGTGCCGGGGCGCCCGGCCTGCAATGCCGCCGGCAGCGCGGCCATGTCGATGAGCGTCGACCGCGACGTGTTGACCAGGATGGCGTCCGGCCGCATGGTCGCGAGCCGCGGCGCATCCAGCAGCCGGCGGGTGGCTTCCGAGGGCACGAGGTGCAGGCTCACCACTCGCGAGGTGGCGAGGAGTTCCTCCAGCGGGACCGATGCGGCCCCGCCCGCGGCCGCACGTTCCGGCGTCATGTGCGGGCTCCAGGTCACGACCTCCATGCCGAAGGCCTTGCCCACCTGTCCGACGCGACTGCCGATCTCGCCGAAGCCCACCAGCCCCAGCCGGTCGCCGCGGAGAACGGTGGCGAGCGGCCCGCCGTCGCGCCAGCGTCCCTCGCGAACCATCGCGAGGTTGGCCTCGAGGCGCCGCGCGGCCGCCAGGATCAGCGCCCAGGTGTGCTCCGCCGTGCTGTCCTTGCCCGCATCCTTCTCGGTGTGGCTCACCGGGATGCCGCGCGCCGCGAAGGCCTTCGCGTCGAGCTGCGTGTTGCGGGAGCCCGTGTACACGAGGTAGCGCAGTTTCGGCAATTGCGCGAGCAGGTCGGCACGAAATGGGGTGCGGTCGCGCACCATCGCGATGGCGTCGGCTTCCCGGATGGCCGCGAGCAGCGCTTCCCCGCGCAGCTTCTCGTGGTGCACGGTGACCTGCGGCCTTGCGGTCGATCGCGGCCCAGTCGGCCGAGCGGCGCATCGCCTGCTCGTAGTCGTCGAGGACGACGATCCGCGCCCGCTGCGCTCATGGGCGCCCCAGGGCAGCCAGCGTTGCGAGATCCGGCGCCGCACCGAGATTCCAGCACGCCGCGATGAGCTTCGTGACGCGTTCGGCGCCGAGGACCGGCTCGGCCAGGATGCGGAACTTGCCCTCGAGATCGGCATCGGTCATCGGCCGCTCCAGCGAGCCGATGGCGTGCTCCACGAACACGTGCTCGCGCCGCCCGTCCTTGAGCACGGCCGTCACGTCGGCGGCTGCCTCGTCGATGGCATCGTCGACCGTGGCGACGACCTTGCGCCGCAGCGCCGTCACGTCCTCGCGGCGGACGATGGCGTCCTCGTACTCGGCTTCCCCGGCGCGGCCGAACAGCAGTCCCGCCGCGCAGCCGTGGTAGACGCTGAACTTGCCCTGCAGCCCGTCCTGCGGCTCCTTCTTGCCGGTCAACTCGAGCACCAGCGAGTGGACCCTGAGCTCGAGGCGCTCGACGTCCGCGGCCCTGACGCCGCGCGCGCGCAGCTGCACGCAGGCGTCGATCGAGGGATGGATCACGATGCCGCACGCGAACGGCTTGTAGGTGTTGAAGGAGATCTCGAAGCGCTTGCCGAGTTCGTCGGTGGCCTCGTTCCAGTCGCACTTGGTGGACACCACCTGCACGTAGCCGCGCGGCGCCTCGATGGCCTTCGGGCTCGCCGTGTAGCCGTGCTTCGCGAGCAGTGCCGACAGGAGCCCGGCGCGCGCCGCACCGCCCGGATGAAATGGCTTGGTCATGGTGCCGAACTGCTCGCGCATGCCGACGGGCTGCGAGGCGGCGATGCCCAGCGCCATGGCCGTCTTCTCCTCGTCCAGGCCGAGCAGGCGCGCGCATCCTGCCGCGGCGCCCAGCATTCCCGTGGAACCGGTGATGTGCCAGCCGCGGTCGTAGTGGTCGGGATACATCACGTTGCCGAGCCGGCACGAGACGTCGATGCCGAGCACCAGGGCATCGATCACCTGCCGCCCCGTCGCACCCGTCGTCTCCGCCAGCGCGAGGACGGCGGAGGCCACCGGCCCGGCCGGATGGATGATGGTCTTCAGGTGCGTGTCGTCGAAGTCGAACGTATGCGAGCTGATGCCGTTCACGAGCGCCGCGCTGGCCATGTCGACGCGCTCGGCGCGCCCGAGCACGGTCGCCTGGGGCGCCGGCTGCAGCATGGCCACCGCCGCAAGCGCCGCCTCGACCGTCTCGTGCCGCGCCGCACCCACCGCGCAGCCGGCCCAGTTGAGGAAGGTGCGGTGGGCTTCGTGGTCGACGGCGTCGCTCCAGCCCCGCGACGGGTGCGTGGCGACGAAGCGCGCCAGCGTGCGCGTGACGGGCGGCGCGTCGTGGTCTGCCGCTACCTGCGTATTGCGTGCCAAGGATCAGTTCTCCAGCGTGATGTTGCGTTCGCGGGCCAGCGTGCTCCAGCGCAGGATGTCGGCCTGCATGAACTTCCCGAACTGCTCGGGCGTCATCGGCATGGGGTCGAGCGCCTCGCCGGACAGCCGTTGCTGCAGGGCCGGGCTCGCGAGCGCCAGGTTGATCGCGTCGTTCAGCGTCTTCGTGACCGCCGCCGGCATGCCGGCCGGGCCGACGATGCCGTACCACTGCACCCCGTCGAAGCCCCTGTAGCCCAGTTCCTCGAACGTGGGCACCTCGGGCAGGAGCGCATGGCGCTTCAGCCCGGTTACCGCGAGCGGCTTCATCTTGCCGGCGCGGATGTGCGGGATGGCGGCCGCCAGCCCCGGCATCATCAGTTGCGTCTGCCCCCCGAGGATGTCGGTGATGGCCGGCCCGATGCCGCGGTAGGCCGCATGCACCGCGTCGAACCCGGCGGCGATGCGGAACTGCTCCATCGCCAGGTGCGTGAGCGAGCCCTGCCCGGCCGAGCCGTAGCTCACCTTGTTCTTCTTCGCGTACTCGACGAGCGACTTCACGTCGGTCACGGGCACGGTGGCGCCGGCCACCAGCACGTTGGGCGTCCCGGCGACCATCGCGACAGGGGTGAAGTCCTTCACCGCGTCGTAGGGCACCTTGCGGACGGCCGGCACGGTGCCGTGGGTGGCGACATAGCCGACCATCAGCGTGTAGCCATCGGGTGCCGCACGCGCGACGTTCTGCGAGGCGATGACGCCGCCCCCGCCGGAAACGTTCTCGACGACGAACGACTGGCCCAGGGATTTGGCGAGTTCCCCGGCAACCGTTCGGCCGACCAGGTCCACGCCGCCACCGGGCTGCACGGGGGCGATGATCTTCACGGTCTTCGTGGGATAGGCCTGCGCGAGGACCGCGCCGGGAAGCAGCGCGGCGGCGGCAAGCAGGGGGATGGACAGGAACAGGTGGCGACGCTGCATGGTGCTTACTCCTCGGAAAGGTTCACCGGCAATCCTATACGATACGGTTGGTAAGAGGCATTGCTCCATCGCGCCGCCACAGTCCGCGCACCGCGGCGATCTATAATTCCGGAATCCGCCGAGACCGACTTCCGCAAACCGCCCGCCCCGCGCGGGCGAATCCGAGGAGAACATCCATGGCCGCCACCCTCCAGGCCGTCGCGCAACCCGTTCCCACCGTCAAGCTCCTGATCCACGGCCAGTTCGTCGAATCGAAGACGACCGAGTGGAAGGACGTGGTGAACCCCGCCACCCAGCAGGTGCTGGCGCGGGTGCCCTTCGCAACCGCCGCCGAACTCGATGCAGCCGTGGCCTCCGCCGCGGAGGCCTACAAGTTCTGGCGCAACGCGTCGGTCGGCACGCGCATGCGCGTGATGCTGAAGCTCCAGGAGCTCATCCGCCGCGACATGAAGAAGCTCGCCACCTGCCTCACGCACGAACAGGGCAAGACGCTCGCCGACGCCGAGGGCGACGTCTTCCGCGGCCTCGAGGTCGTGGAGCACGCCTGCTCCGTGGGCACCATCCAGATGGGCGAGCACCTCGAGCAGGTGGCCGGCGGCGTGGACGTCTACGCGATCCGCCAGCCCATCGGCGTCTGCGCGGGCATCACGCCCTTCAATTTCCCCGCCATGATCCCGCTGTGGATGTTCCCGATGGCGATCGTCTGCGGCAACACCTTCGTGCTGAAGCCCTCCGAGCAGGACCCGATGACGCCGATGCTGCTGGCGGAACTCGCGCTCGAAGCGGGCGTGCCGCCGGGGGTGCTCAACGTCGTCCATGGCGGCAAGCAGGCCGTGGACGCGCTGTGCACGCACGCCGACGTGCGCGCGGTGTCCTTCGTCGGCTCCACGCTGGTCGGCACCCACGTCTACAACCTCGCCTCCACGCACGGCAAGCGTGCGCAATGCATGATGGGTGCGAAGAACCATGCGGCCGTGCTGCCGGATGCGGCCAAGGAGCAGTCGCTCAACGCCCTGGTGGGCGCGGGATTCGGTGCCGCCGGGCAGCGCTGCATGGCGATCAGCGTCGCCGTGTTGGTCGGCAAGGCGAACGAGTGGATTCCCGACATCGTCGCCAAGGCAAAGTCCCTCAAGGTGACCTGCGGCACGGAGCACGGCGCGGACCTGGGGCCGCTCATCTCGAAGACGGCACACGCACGCGTGCTGTCGCTGATCGAGGCGGGCGTCAAGGAAGGTGCCAAGCTGGAGCTGGACGGCCGCGGCCTCAAGGTGCCCGGCTACCCGGACGGCAACTTCGTCGGCCCCACGGTCTTCTCCGGCGTGAAGCCCGGGATGACCATCTACAAGGAAGAGATCTTCGGGCCGGTGCTCTGCCTGGTCTCCGTCGACACGCTGGACGAGGCGATCGCCCTCATCAACGCCAACCCGTTCGGCAACGGCACCGGCATCTTCACGCAGTCGGGTGCGGCGGCGCGCAAGTTCCAGTACGAGATCGACGTGGGCCAGGTCGGCATCAACGTGCCCATCCCGGTTCCGGTCCCCTATTTCAGCTTCACCGGCTCGCGCGGTTCCAAGCTCGGCGACCTGGGTCCCTACGGCAAGCAGGTGATGCAGTTCTACACGCAGGTGAAGACGGTGACGGCGCGCTGGTTCGATGATGCGGCGACCGTCTCCGGCGGCGTGAACACGACCATCAGCCTCAAGTAGGCGCGCCACCATGCGCATCGCCTTCATCGGCCTGGGCAACATGGGCGGACCCATGTGCGCCAACCTCGTGAAAGCCGGGCACGCCGTGCGCGCCTACGACCTCGTGCCCGCGCTCGTGCAGAGGGCGGCGGCGAGCGGAGCCCTGCCTGCCACGTCGGTGGGGGTTTGCGTGGGGGGTGCCGAAGTCGTGATCACGATGCTGCCCTCCTCGCCGCACGTCCGGCTCGCCTACGGCGGCGAATCCGGCATCCTCGAGCACGCGAAGGCCGGCACGCTGCTCATCGACTGCTCGACGATCGATCCCCTCACCGCACGCGAGGTCGCCTTCGACGCCCGCGCCAAGGGCCTCGCCATGCTGGACGCACCCGTCTCCGGCGGCACCGCCGGCGCCGAGGCCGGCACCCTCACCTTCATGGTCGGCGGCGAGCCGCGCGACTTCGCGGCGGCGCAGCCGGTTCTCGCCGGCATGGGCAAGAACGTCGTGCACTGCGGCGCGAGCGGCAACGGGCAGGTGGCGAAGATCTGCAACAACCTGATGCTCGCGATCGGGATGATCGCCACGAGCGAGGGCATGACGCTCGCCGCGAAGCTGGGCATGGATCCGCAGGTCTTCGCGGGCATCGTCAATACGTCCAGCGGCCGTTGCTGGAGCTCGGACACCTACAATCCCTATCCCGGCGTCCTCGCAGGCGCGCCCGCCGCACGCGGCTATGCCGGCGGCTTCGGCACGGACCTGATGCTGAAGGACCTGACGCTCGTCACCGAAGCGGCCAAGAACGCCAGGGTGCCCGTCCTGCTCGGCGCCATCGCGCAGCAGATCTACCAGAAGCACTCCGCCGACGGCCACGGCAGCCAGGATTTCTCCAGCGTCATCCTCCAATACCTCAAGCCCTGAAACGATGATCAGCCACCGCATCGACGGCCATACCGCCCTCGTCACCATCGACAACCCGCCCGCCAACACCTGGACGCCCGAAGGCTTGGCCCAGCTCGAGGAACTGGTCGGCACCCTCAACGCGGACCGCGGCGTCTATGCGGCGGTGATCACCGGCGCCGGGGAGAAGTTCTTCTCCGCCGGAGCCGACCTGAAGAAGTTCGCCGGCGACAAGGTCTACGCGCGGCACTTCATCGCGCGCTTCGGCTCCGCCTTCGAGGCGCTGATGAACGCGCGCTTCGTGACGATCGCCGCGATCAACGGCTACGCGATGGGCGGAGGCCTCGAGTGCTGCCTCGCCTGCGACCTGCGCATCGCCGAGGCGCACGCGCAGATGGCGCTGCCCGAGCCCGCCGTGGGCCTCCTGCCCGCCGGATGCGGCACCCAGAACCTGCCGGGACTGGTGGGCGAAGGCTGGGCGAAGCGGATGATCCTCGCGAACGAGCGCGTCGATGCCGCCACGGCGCTGCGCATCGGGCTGGTCGAGGAGGTGGTCGAGAAGGGTCGCGGGCTCGAGGCCGCGAAGGCGCTCGCCGCGCGCACCGCCGCGCTATCGCCCCGCGCGGTGGAGTACTGCAAGAGCCTCATCCACAACGCACGCAACGGCGTGCCGCGCCGCGCCGGGCTGGCCCTCGAGCGCGAGCGCTTCATGGACCTCTTCGACCACGGCGACCAGGCCGAGGGTGTGAACGCCTTCCTCGAGAAACGCGCCCCGGCGTGGAAGAACGATTGACCGCCGGGCGCGAGTCCGGGGCAATCGAGCTGACGGCGGCCGCGGGCGATCTGCTCGCGACGATCCGGCAGGGCGTGGCGACGGTCACGCTGAACCGCCCCGCCGCGTTGAACGCGCTCACGCTGGCGATGCTGGAGGGCCTCTCGGCCTGGCTGGCGCAATGGGAGCGCGACGACCGCGTCCGCCTGGTCGTGCTGCGCGGCGCGGGAGGAAAGGCGTTCTGCGCCGGCGGGGATATCCGCGAGCTGCGCGAAATGTATATCGAAGAGGTCGGGACCCACGATCACTTCTTCGAAGTCGAGTATTCGCTCGACCATCGCATCCACAGCTACGCGAAGCCGGTCGTGGCCGTCATGGACGGCATCACGATGGGCGGCGGCATGGGCCTGGCACAGGGTGCGACCCTGCGCATCGCCGGGCCGCGCACCCGCATCGCCATGCCGGAGACCCTGATCGGCTTCTTTCCCGACGTCGGCGGAACCTGGTTCCTGCCGCGCGCGCCGGGAGAGATCGGCATGTACCTCGGCCTGGTCGGCGCGACGCTCGGCGCGGCGGACAGCCTGTATGCGGGCCTCGTGGATGCCTGTTTCACCCCGGATGCCATTGCCCGCCTCGATGACGAACTCCCGCATGCCGCCGCGGCAAGCGACCCGCGCGACGCCCTGATCGCGCTGGGACGACGCCTCGCCACCACGCCGCCGCCCGGCGAGCTGGCCACGCTGCGCGCGGCGATCGACCTGCACTTCGGCCGCGAAAGCGTGGCGGCGATACTCGCCTCGCTCGCCTCCGAGGTGCGTCCCGCCTGCCAGCCGTGGGCGGCGAAGACCCTGGCGCTCCTCGAGCAGCGCTCCCCCACCCTGCTGCGCGTCACCTACGAGCAATTGCGCCGCGGCCGCAGCCTCGCGCTGGCCGACTGCTTCCGCCTGGAGCTGAACCTCATGCACGGCTGCTTCGCGCAGCGCGACTTCGTGGAGGGGATACGCGCCCTGCTCGTGGACAAGGACAACCGTCCGCGCTGGAATCCACCCGCGCTTGCCGACGTTTCCGACGCATCGGTGGCCGCATTCTTCGCGCCGCGCTGGACGCCGGCCGAGCATCCCCTTCGCCATCTCTGAACACCCCAGGAGGAACCCCGTGAAACTCGCCACCTACTCTCCCGCCTCCGGCGGAACCCCGCGTCCCGGCCTCGTCCTGGCCGATGGCCGCATCGTCGACATCCCCGGCCAACGTGGCGCCTGTCGCGGGCGTCGACTTCGCGACGATGCTCGGCATCATCCGCGGCGGAGATGCGGCCCGCAAGGCGCTCGACGCGCTGGCCGCCAGGCCTCCCGCCGGCTCCCTGGCGATGACCGAGGTGAAGCTGCACGCCCCCATCCCGCGCCCGGCGAAGAACGTGTTCTGCGTCGGCTGGAACTACCTGGAGCACTTCGAGGAAGGGGCGAAGAAGCTGCAGGACAATCGCGAGCTTCCGCAGTGGCCGGTCTTCTTCAGCAAGGCACCCACGGCCGTCAACGGCCCCTACGATCCGGTGCCGTTCGACCCGGCCGTGTCGACCTCGCTCGACTGGGAAGTGGAACTCGGCGTGGTGATCGGGCCCGGCGGCAAGAACATCCGGGCCGAGGATGCCATGCAGCACGTCTGGGGCTACACCGTCATCAACGACGTCACCTGGCGCGACATCCAGCGCCGCCACGGCGGCCAGTGGGACAAGGGCAAGAGCCTGGACGGGACCTGCCCCATGGGCCCCGTGCTGGTGACCGCCGACAGCCTCGATCACGCCAACCTGCGTCTCGCCTGCCGCGTGAACGGCGTGACGAAGCAGGACTCCAACACGAGGTTCCTCTACTTCAAGCTGCCGCGCCTCATCCACGACCTGTCGCTGGGCCAGACGCTGGAACCCGGAGACATCGTCTCCACCGGCACGCCCGAAGGGGTCGGCTACGCGCGCAATCCGCCGGAGTTCATGAAGGCGGGAGACCTGCTGGAGTCCGAGATCGAGGGAATCGGCATCCTGCGCAACCCAATCGGGGGTTGACGCTTCCCCCGGGAACACGCCCAGAATACGGCCTCGTCACCAAGGAGCACCGCAATGCCGAGCAGGATCCCGCCGGGGTCGACCGTGAGCTGGCGCATGGGCATGTACCGCCGCCTGAACGAGATTCCGGCGCTGCGGACGAGCTACGCGCGCAAGTTCGCCGTCGCGGCGTTCGTGGGCGCGCAGGTGCCGCTGGTGGTCTTCATCCTCTACCTCATGGCGGCCCGCACCGACTGGGCGCGGATGTACCCGCTGGTCGCCGCACTCATCCTCGCCTCCGTGATGAGCTTTCTCGGGACCCTCTGGCTGCTGCGCGAGATCCTGGCACCCATCGACCTGACGGCGGAGGCGCTGCGCGCCTATCTCGAGAGCCGCACCCTGCCGGACCTGCCGGTGCACTTCCCGGACCAGGCCGGCCGCCTCATGGAGGGAACGCAGTACACGCTCACGCAGTTGAACGCGACCATCAGCCGCCTCGAGCTCACCTCGGACGCCGACGACCTCACCGGGCTCTACAACCGCCGCGCCGGCGAGAAGCGCCTGATGGAGGAGATCGCGCGCGCCGAGCGCGATCTCGAGACGTTCCAGTTCGCCCTCGTGTTCCTGAACGGGCTCGATCCCGTCATCGCCGCCAACGGACACAGCGCGGGGGACGCCTGCATCATGCACGCGGCCTCCATCCTGCAGCTCAACACGCGCCGCGGCGACTGGCTGGGGCGCTGGACACTGGACACGTTCGTGCTCGGACTGCACCGCAGCCGCGCGCCCAAGCTCGTGACGGAGCGCATCGTGCACGCCTTCGCCGCCAGCCCCTGCGAAATCGCGGCCGGGAAGGAGATCACGCTCTCGGTGGGCATCGGCGCGGCCGAATATCGCTTCGGTTCCGGAAAGGCGGGAATACTCGCCGATGCGGACCGCGCGCTGCAGCCGGCCATGATCCTGGCGCAGACGCATGGCGGGTCGCACGCCTGCTACTTCCACGAAGTGGCGACCGGAACGCCGGTGCCCGAGATCGCGGCGACGTAAGCCGCCCCGGCAGTGCCCGGGCACGCGCGGCAGGCCGCCCGCGCGAGCGGTTCAGAAGATGGCTTCTTCCGCTGCCGTCACGGCTGCGCCGCCGGACACGATCACTTCCGCCAGTCCATCGACCTGCGGCAGGAGGTGGTCGGCATAGAAGCGCGCCGTGGTCCGCTTGGCCGCGAGGAAATCCGCCTCACCCTGCCCTGCGGCCAGCTGCGCCGTGGCCACGGCAGCCGATCGCGCCAGCATCCACCCGCCGACCGTCAGGCCCGTGAGCTTGAGGTAGTACACCGAGCCGGCGGCCACGGCGCCGGGATCGGTGGCGTACACCGCGACGATCCAGTCCGTGGCCCGCTCGAGACTCTCGACGGCGCGCATCAGGCGGCTGGCGATCGCCCGCAGCTGCGCATCGTCCGAGTCCGGCGAGCCCCGAGCAGGAGCGGCGCATTTCCGCGATGAGGACCTTCATGGTGGCGCCCGCCTCGCGCCCGACCTTGCGGCCGACGAGATCGTTGGCCTGGATGCCGGTGGTGCCTTCGTAGATCGTGGAGATGCGCGCGTCGCGCAGGTGCTGGGCCGCTCCCGTTTCCTCGATGAAGCCCATGCCGCCGTGCACCTGCACGCCGAGGGAGGCGACGTCGATGGCGGTCTCGGTGGACCAGCCCTTCACCACGGGAATCAGGAGGTCGACCAGGGCCTGGCAACGGCGGCGCTCGGCCTCGTCGGGATGGTGGCGTGCGCGGTCGTGGAATGCCGCGACCTGGTAGGCCAGCGCCCGCGTCGCCTCGGTGCACGACTTCATCGTGAGGAGCATGCGCTTCACGTCGGGGTGCTGGATGATGGGCGCGGTCTTCGCGGCATTGGCCACGCCGATGGGGCGGCCCTGCAGCCGCTCCCGCGCCCAGTCGCGCGCACGCTGGTAGGCGCGTTCGCACATCGAGACGCCCTCGAGCCCCACGCCGAAGCGCGCGGCGTTCATCATCACGAACATGTACTCGAGGCCGCGGTTGGCCTCGCCCACGAGGTAGCCGGTGGCGTCCTCGTAGGCCATCACCGCGGTCGGGCTCGCGTGGATGCCCATCTTGTGCTCGAGGGAGACGCACTTCACGTCGTTGCGCTCGCCGAGCGAGCCGTCCGGCTTCACCAGGACCTTGGGCACGACGAAGAGGGAGATGCCCTTCACGCCTTCGGGAGCGCCGTCGATGCGCGCGAGCACCGTGTGCACGATGTTCTCCGTGTAGTCCTGCTCGCCGTAGGTGATGAAGATCTTCTGCCCGTTGATGCGGTAGGTCCCGTCGGCCTGCGGCGTGGCCTTGGTGCGCACCAGCGAGAGGTCGCTGCCGGCCTGCGGCTCGGTCAGGTTCATGGTGCCGGTCCACTTGCCCGACACCATGTTGGGCAGGAAGCGCTTCCTGCAGCTCGTCGGACGCATTGCGGTGCAGCGCCTCGACCGCGCCCAGGGTGAGCATCGGGCAGAGCTTGAAGGCGATGTTGGCCGAGCCCCACATCTCCTCCACCGGCGTGGAGAGGAGGCCGGGCAGCCCCTGGCCGCCGTACTCCGGCGGCGAAACGACGTTGCCCCAGCCGCCGTTCACGAACTGCCAGTAGGCCTCCTTGAAGCCGGGCGGAGTGGTCACCACGCCGTCCTTGAGGCTGGCAGCCCGTCCGGTCGCCGATCGCATTGAGCGGCGAGAGCACCTCGCCGGCGAACTTCGCGGCTTCCTCGAGGATGGCGTCGACCACGTCTTCGGTGACTTCCTCGCAGCCCGGCAGGGTGTTCACCTGGTCGAGTCCGACCACGTGCTTCAGCACGAACTGCATGTCCTTCACGGGAGCGGCATATTCGGCCACGAGTTTCTCCTGAATGGGTTTCAGCGGGCCCGGCGCGCGGCTTCGTTCAGATCTGCGCGGTGAGTTCCGGCAGGATCTGGAACAGGTCGCCGACCAGCCCGTAGTCGGCCACCTGGAAGATCGGGGCCTCGGGATCCTTGTTGATGGCCACGATCACCTTGCTGTCCTTCATGCCGGCCAGGTGCTGGATGGCGCCGGAGATGCCCACGGCGATGTAGAGCTCGGGGGCGACGATCTTGCCCGTCTGCCCGACCTGGTAGTCGTTGGGAACGAAGCCGGAGTCGACCGCCGCGCGCGAGGCGCCGATGGCGGCACCCAGCTTGTCGGCGAGCGCCTCGACCAGCTTGAAGCTCTCCGCGCTGCCCAGCCCGCGTCCGCCGGAGATGACGCGCCGGGCGGCCACCAGCTCGGGGCGCGCGGACTTGGTCAGTTCCTGGCCGACCAGCTTCGACTTCGCGGTGTCCGGGCCCGCGGCGATTGCTTCCACCGCTGCCGAGCCGGTTGCCGCCGCCTCGTCGAAGCCCGTGGCGCGCACGGTGACGACCTTGATCGCATCGGCCGACTGGACGGTGGCGAAGGCATTGCCGGCATAGATCGGACGCACGAAGGTGTCGGGCGCCTCCACGGCGACGATCTCGGATACCTGCGCGACATCGAGCAGCGCGGCCACGCGCGGCATGAAGCTTTTTCCCACCGCCGTGGCGGCGGCCACGACGTGGGTGTAGTCCTTCGCGAGCGGCGTCACCAGCGCGGCCAGGTTCTCCGGCAGCGCGTCCGCGTAGTGGGCAGCCTCGGCGAGCAGCACCTTGGCCACGCCCGCCAGCTTCGCGGCCTCGCCTGCGGCGGCCGCGCACCCCTGTCCGGCCACCAGCACGTGCACCTCGCCGCCCATCTTCGCGGCGGCCGTGACGGCATTGGACGTGCCGGGCTTCAGTTTCGTGCCGTCGTGTTCGGCAATGACGAGTGTGGTCATCTAGATCACCTTCGCTTCGGTTTTCAGCTTCGCGATCAGTTCGGCCACGTCCTTCACCATCACGCCACCCTTGCGCTTCGGCGGCTCGACCACCTTGAGCGTCTTCAGGCGCGGCGCCACGTCGACGCCGAGGTCGGCGGGCTTCAGCGTATCCAGCGGCTTCTTCTTCGCCTTCATGATGTTGGGCAGCGTCGCGTAGCGCGGCGTGTTCAGGCGCAGGTCGGCCGTGAGCACCGCGGGAAGTGCCACTTCCAGCGTCTCCAGTCCGCCGTCGATCTCGCGCGTGACCGTCAGCTTGCCGCCGGCGGCCACGACCTTCGAGGCGAAGGTCACCTGCGCCCAGTCGAGGAGCGCGGCGAGCATCTGCCCGACCTGGTTGGCGTCGTCGTCGATCGCCTGCTTGCCGGCGATGACGAGCTGCGGCGACTCCTTCGCCACCACGGCCTTGAGGAGCTTGGCCACGGCGAGCGGCTGCAGCTCGGCATCGGTCTCGACGAGGATCGCGCGGTCGGCACCCATGGCGAGCGCCGTGCGCAGCGTCTCCTGGCAGGCCAGCGGGCCCGCGGACACGGCCACGACCTCGGTCGCCTGCCCCGCCTCCTTGAGCCTGAGCGCCTCCTCGACCGCGATCTCGTCGAAGGGGTTCATGGACATCTTCACGTTGGCGAGATCGACGCCGGTCGAGTCCGCCTTCACGCGAACCTTCACGTTGTAGTCGACGACGCGCTTCACCGGGACGAGTATTTTCATGGCGGGCGGGATGGGAGTTGGATAGTTTCAAACGAGCGTTTGAATTATAACCGATGGGCCACGGCAGTATCGGTCATCTGGACGACAGTTCCCCCCTTCGGATGGGGGCGCGGCAGGAATCCCGGGCGGCCGCGCTTCAGCCGGCGCGACGGCGCCTGAGCCAGGCCTCGAGTTCGCCGACGATGCCGCGACGGAAGGCGAGCACGCAGACCACGAAGATGAAGCCCTGCGTGATGGTGAACCAGGAGCCCAGCTCGGCGAGGTAGTTCTCCATCGTGATGATGGCGAAGGCGCCCACCACCGGGCCGAAGATCGTGCCCATGCCGCCCAGCAGCGTCATCAGCACCACCTCGCCCGACATCGACCAGTGCACGTCGGTGAGCGATGCCAGCTGGAAGACGATCGCCTTGGTGGCTCCGGCCAGCCCGGCCAGCCCGGCGGAGAGGACGAAGGCCGCGAGCTTGTAGTGGTCCGTGCGGTATCCGAGGGAAGTCGCGCGCGGCTCGTTCTCGCGGATCGCCTTGAGGACCTGGCCGAACGGCGAATGGATGATGCGGTAGATCAGCAGGAACCCGGCCGTGAAGATCGCGAGGACCACGTAGTAGAGCACCGTGGTGTCGGCGAGATCGAGGACCCCGAACATCTTCCCGCGCGGCACGGCCTGGATGCCGTCCTCGCCGTGGGTGAACGGCGCCTGCAGGCAGAAGAAAAAGACCATCTGCGCCAGCGCCAGCGTGATCATCGCGAAGTAGATGCCCTGGCGGCGGATCGCGAGGAGCCCCGCCAGGAATCCCAGGACCGTCGAGGCGAGCGTCCCCGCGAGGATGGCGAATTCCGGCGGCAGGCCCCAGACCTTGGCCGCGTGCGCGGAGACGTAGCCCGCCATGCCCAGGAACATCGCATGCCCGAAGGAGAGCAGTCCGCCGAAGCCCAGCAGCAGGTTGAAGGCGCAGGCGAAGAGCGCGAAGCACAGCGCCTTCATCACGAACACCGGGTACACCACGGCCGGCGCCAGCGAGGAACAGCACCATCATCACCACGAACGCCTTGCGGTCGTAGCGGGCTTCCGCGACGTCGTCGCGCGATGCGTGCGGCTTGTAGGCGTCGTCGGCCATGGCCTCAGCGGCTCCCGAAGAGGCCCTGCGGCCGGATCATGAGGACGATCGCCATGATGACGAAGATCACCGTGTTGGATGCCTCCGGATAGAAGACCTTGGTGAGGCCCTCGACGACGCCCAGCCCGAAGCCGGTGATGATGGCACCCATGATGGAACCCATGCCGCCGATCACCACGACGGCGAACACGACGATGATCGTGTCCGCTCCCATGAGCGGGTTCACCTGGTAGATCGGCGCGGCCATGACGCCCGGCGAGTCCCGCGAGGCGCCACGCCGAACCCGTAGGTGAGCGTGATCATGCGCGGCACGTTGATGCCGAATGCCTGCACCATGGCCGGATTCTCGGTCGCGGCGCGCAGGTACGCGCCCAGCTTGGTGCGCTCGATCACGAACCAGGTGCCGACGCAGACGATGAGCGAAGCCACGATCACCCAGGCGCGGTACTTGGGCAGGAACATGAAGCCGAGGTTGGTGCCGCCCTGCGAGGCTCTCGGGAATCGAGTACGGCAGGCCCGCGGAGCCGAACTCGTGGCGGAAGGCGCCCTGGATGATGAGCGCCAGGCCGAAGGTGAGCAGCAGTCCGTAGAGGTGGTCGAGCTTGTACAGCTTGGAGAGCATGAGCCGCTCGACGACCACGCCGGTCGCGCCGACGGCGAGGGGCGCGAGCACCAGCGCCCACCAGTAGTTGAGGCCCAGCTTGTTCAACAGGAAATACGCCGCGAACGCGCCCATCATGTACTGCGCGCCGTGGGTGAAGTTGATGATGTTGAGCAGCCCGAAGATGACCGCGAGCCCCAGCGACAGCAGGGCGTAGAACGACCCGTTGATCAGCCCGATCAGCAGCTGGCCGAACAGCGCCTGGGTGGGAACGCCGAAGATCTCGGTCATGTCCGCTTGGTCAGCTGCCTGGTCGTGATGAGCGGCGCCCCGAAGGGCGTCCGCTCGATCACGGTTCCCGGTGAAGCAACTACTTCGCGGCCACCAGCGGGCAGCCCCCTTCCGCCATCGGGCGGAAGGCCTGGTCTGCCGGGATCGTGGCTCTCACCTTGTAGTAGTCGTACGGCCCCTTCGACTCGGAGGGCTTCTTCACTTCCACGAGGTAGGCCGGGTGCACCTTGCGGCCGTCGGCGCGGACCGTGCCCTTGCCGAAGAGCGGATCGTCGGTGGGCGTCTTCTTCATCTGCTCGACGACCTTGGTGCCGTCATCGCGACTTGAGTCGCCTCCACCGCCTTCAGGTAGTGCGTGACGGCCGAATAGACGCCCGCGTGCACCATCGACGGGTACTTGCCGCCGTTGGCCGCCGCGAAGCGCTTGGTCCAGGCGCGCGAGGAGTCGTTCAGGTCCCAGTACCAGCTCTCGGTGAAGATGAGGCCCTGCGCCTTCTCCAGGCCGAGCGCGTGCACGTCGGTGAGGAACACCAGCAGGCCCGCGAGGTTCTGGCCGCCCTTCACGATGCCGAACTCGGACGCCTGCTTGATGGCGTTGGTCGTGTCGCCGCCGGCATTGGCCAGCCCGATGATCTTCGCCTTCGAGGCCTGCGCCTGCAGCAGGAAGGAGGAGAAGTCCTGGGTGTTGAGCGGGTGGCGCACCTTGCCCAGCACCTTGCCGCCGGTCTTCAGCACCACCGCCTCGGTGTCGCGCTCGAGCGCGTGGCCGAAGGCGTAGTCGGCCGTGAGGAAGAACCAGGAGTCGCCGCCCGTCTTCACGATGGCGTTGCCGGTGCCGTTGGCGAGCATCCAGGTGTCGTAGGTCCAGTGGATGGTGTTGGGCGAGCACGCCTTGCCGGAGAGATCGGCCGTGGCCGCGCCGGAGACGAGGAAGGCCTTCTTCTTGTCCTTCGTGATCTGGTTCACGGCGAGCGCCACGCCGGAGTTGGGCGTGTCGACGATCACGTCCACGCCTTCCGCGTCGTACCACTTGGTGGCGATCTGCGAGCCGACGTCCGCCTTGTTCTGGTGGTCGGCGAAGATCACCTCGGTCTTGATGCCCTTCTTCGCCGCGCCGAAGTCCTCGATGGCCATCTTCGCCGCGAGGACGGAGCCCTGCCCGGAAAGGTCGGCATAGAGGCTCGACTGGTCGTTCAGGACGCCGATCTTCACGACGTTGCCCGAGATCTGGGCGTGGGCCGCGCCGGCCGCGAGGGCCAGCAGTGCGGCGGTGGAAAGCAGCTTGCGCTTGAAAGTCATCTTTGTATCCTCCTAGTCAGTTGTTCGTTACACACCCAGGTATTCGCGTAGCAGCTGCGTTTTCGATTCGAGCTCCGGCGCGGTGAAGGTCTCCGCGATCTTGCCATGCTCCATGACGTAGAAGCGGTCGGCCAGCGGTGCGGCGAAGCGGAAGTTCTGCTCGACCAGCACGATGGTGAAGCCGCGCTCCTTGAGTTTCACGATGATGCGCCCGAGCGCCTGCACGATCACGGGCGCCAGCCCCTCGGTGATCTCGTCCAGCAGCAGCAGGTGCGCCCCGGTGCGCAGTATGCGGGCCATGGCGAGCATCTGCTGCTCGCCGCCCGAAAGCTTGGTGCCCTGCGCGGTCTTGCGCCGCTCGCGCAGGTTGGGAAACATCTCGTAGATCTCGTCCACGCTCATGCCGCCCTCGCCGATCCGCGGCGGCAGCATGAGGTTCTCCTCGACGGACAGGCTCGAGAAGATGGCGCGCTCCTCGGGGCAGTAGCCGATGCCCAGGTGGGCGACCTTGTGCGTGGGCCACGTTACCGTTTCCTTTCCCTCGACCACGATGGAACCCGAGCGGCGGCCGACCAGGCCCATGATCGACTTGAGCGTCGTCGTGCGGCCCGAGCCGTTGCGGCCGAGCAGCGTCACCACCTCGCCCTTGTTCACGACGAGGTCGACGCCGTGCAGGATGTGCGACTCCCCGTACCAGGCGTTCAGGTGCTCGACACGCAGGACCTCAGCCATGCGCGGCCTCCGTGGTGCCCATGTAGGCCTCGATCACCTGCGGATTGGCGGACACCTCGCGCATACGGCCCCTCGGTGAGCACCGCCCCGCGCTGCAGCACCGTGATGGTGTCGCAGATGCCGGAGACCACGCCCATGTTGTGCTCGACCATGAGCACCGTGCGGCCCTTGGCCACGTCCTTGATGAGGTTCTTCACGAGGTCCACGTCCTCGTGGCCCATGCCGGAGGTGGGCTCGTCGAGCAGCATCAGTTCCGGCTCCATGGCGAGCGTGGTGGCGATCTCCAGCGTGCGCTTGCGGCCGTAGGCGAGTTCCACGGCGTTCGTCTGGGCGAAGCGGCGCAGGTCCACGCGATCGAGCAGGGCGAGCGCCCGGTCGTTCAGCACATCGAGCGAGTGCTCGGACTTCCAGAAATGGAAGCTGGTGCCGAGCTTGCGCTGCAATGCGATGCGCACGTTCTCCAGCACCGTGAGGTTGGGAAAGACGGCGGAAATCTGGAAGGAGCGGATGATGCCCCGCCGCGCCACGTCGGCGGGCTTCTCGTGCGTGATGTCCTGGCCGTTGTAGAGGATCGTCCCGGCGGTGACCGGCAGGAACTTCGTCAGCAGGTTGAAGGTGGTGGTCTTGCCGGCGCCGTTGGGGCCGATGAGGGCGTGGATGGTGCCGCGCTTCACCTTGAGGTCGACGCGGTCCACGGCGACGAAGCCCTTGAACTCCTTCGTGAGCCCGCGGGTTTCGAGGATGATTTCTTCGGCCATTGCTTCCGGATTGGGGGGCTGCCGCGGCGCCTCTTTCCGGGGGTTCCGGACGCACTACGGCGGGTAGTGCCGAATGCTACCCCACGCCCTCCGGGCGTCGCAAGGCAAGCCCGCGAAAGCCAACGCAACCGGCCGGAAGCAAAGAGTGCCCCGGGAGAAGGCCCCCGCTAAGGCGCGCCCGGACGGCTCAGGGAGCGCAGACCAGGGCGAAGCTGCGTCCGCGCAGGGCGAAGCGGCAGCCGACTCCGGCAAGGCCGACGGTCTGCGGGCTGCCTTCCGCGTTGCTGAGGATGCGCAGTTCGCCCATGCGATCGCCCGGGACGCGCGGCGCGAAGTCGACCGTGATCCGGCACGACTGGCCGGGAGACAGGGGCGCGATGCAGCCGTTGCCAGCGTGGAATTCGCCGGTGCCCTCGACGCCGCCGAAGGCGAGGACGGCCGCTCCGGTGTTCGTCACCGTGACCGATTGCGTGGAGCCGCTGCCGATCAGCGTATTGCCGAAAGCGAGCGCGGTTGCCGAGAGCGAAAGCTTCGGCGCCGGGACCGGTATTCCGGTCCCGGACAGGTTGATGCCCATGGCCGCGTTGGCCGCGTCGCTTTCGACGACCACCTGGCCGGACGCAGCACCAGCCGCCGGCGGGGCGAACGCGACGCGCAGCGCGCAGGACTCGCCGGGCGCCAGCACGGAGCAGGATCCCTCCAGCACGAAGTCGCCGGTCACGGAAATGCGGCTGATCGAGACGGGCGCGGCTCCGCCGTTGGTGATCGCGAACGCCTGCGGCGCGCTCGTCGTGCCGACGATCTGGTCATGGAACGCGATGGCGCCCGGAGAACCGGAGAGGCGTCCGACCGGTGCCGCCACGCCCTGCCCGCTCAGGCCGACGATGGTGACGGGCGACGCGGCATTGGACAGGATGCGAATGTTGGCCGCATAAGGCTCGGCCCGCGGGGGAGCGAATGCGGTGGTGACGATGCACGAAGCTCCCGGCGCAAGGCTCGTCGGGCAGGTGCTGGCCAGGGTGAACCCCTCCCCGACCATCTCGATGGCACGAAGCTCCAGCACCATCCCGCCGCTGTTGCGGATCGTCACCTGACGACCGGCACTCGTCGTGCCCGCCGTCTGCGAGCCGAAGGCGATGCTCGCCGGATCGACGCCGATGTTCGGGCTCGGTGGCTCGGAACCGACGCCGGTCAGGGCGATGGTGCGCGGGCTGCCCGAGGCATTGTCGGTGATCGAGATGGACCCGGTCCGTGAACCGGCGAGCAGTGGCGTGAAAGTCACGGTGAAGCTGCAGGAGGCCCCGGCACCGAGCGATGCGCCGCACGTGGTGGAGGCCGAGAAATCGCCCGATGCCGCCATGATCTGGGTGATCGCAAGGTCAGCCGTGCCGGTGTTGGACATCGTCACGCTCTGCGGCGCCGAGCTCGTGCCGAGCGTCTGCGCCGGGAACGAGAGCGAAGAAGGCGAGAGCGAGACGCTGGGCGCCGGCAACGCTTCTCCCTCGCCGCTCAAGGCCACGGCATCCGGGCTGGATGCGGCATTGCTCACGATCGCCAGCTGGCCGGCGCGCGCGCCGCTGGCGCTCAGGCCGGAAGGTCACGGACACCGTGCACGACACGCCCGGAGCCAGGGACGACGGACAGCTCGGCGACTGCGTGAAATCGCCGGACACGGAGAACGCCGGCGCGGTGAACAGCAGGTCCGCCCCACCCGTGTTGGTGATCGTGACCAATTGCGCGCCAGAGCTCGTTCCCAGCAGTTGCTTGCCGAAAGCGAGCGAAGCCGGCGAAAGGCTTGCCAAGGGCACCTTGGAAGAGCTGACCTTGAGCGTTGCGCTGGCGCCCGCAATGTTGGAAACCGGAGTCGAGTTGACCTGGCCGGTGATCGCGCCCGCGCCAACCGCGACCGTATAGTCGCCGACTGCGGCTGACGTCACGTCCACCGAGACACTGCATCCTCCGGTGGTCGGCAGCGTGAACGCCCCGACGGAGTACGATCCGGCTGCCGGGCGTAGCGGAAACCGACCCCGAGCAGGGCGCGCTGAGCGAGGCATTGGCCGGCGAGGCCACCACCAGTCCGCCAGGCAAGGTGACCGGAAATCCCGCGAGCGCCATCGGGCTCGAGTTGGCATTGGAAAGGCCCACGGTGAGCGTCGCAGGCTTGTCCTGGATTACCGCGCCGGGCGCCACCGAAACCGACACGGCGGGACCTGCGGCGGCGCCCCCGCCGATCAGGGATACCGCCCGCGGGCTGCCTGCAGCGTTGTCGGTGATGGTGATGGCACCGATCCGGTTTCCGGCAGCGGTCGGCGTGAAGGTCACGCTGATCGTGCACGAGGCCCCGGCCGCGATCGAGATGCCGCAGCCGTTGGTCTGCGCGAAGTCGCCCGAGGCGGCGATCGAGGCGATGGACAGCGCGCCGTTGCCGCCGTTGGACAGCGTGACCGACTGTGCCGGGGAAGTCGAACCGATGTCGCGGGTCGGGAACGTGAGAGTGGACGGCGACAGGCTCACGCTGGGTGCCAGCACGATCCCGGTTCCGGACAGCGCGATTGCGTGCGGACTTCCCGAGGCGCTGCTCGCAACCGAGACCGCCCCGGTCCGGACGCCCGCGGCGGTCGGCTTGAACGTCACGGTCACGGTGCAGGATCCGCCGGCAGCCACCGACGCGCCGCAGGAATTGGTCTGCGCGAAATCGCCCGATGCCGAGATGCCGTTGATGGCGAGGGGGCCGTTGCCGGTGTTGGTGAGCGCGACCGTCTTTGCCGTCGAGGAATTGCCGACTTCGACCGAATCGAATGCCAGGCTCAATGGCGAAAGCGAAACGCCGGACGTGACCGTCGCGCCTGTGCCGGACAGCGCAACGCCATGCGGGCTGCCCGACGCACTGCTGGAGACCGAGATCGCCCCTGCCCGGGCACCCGCGGCCCTCGGCGTGAAGGTCACGGTGATCGTGCACGATCCACCGGCAGCGAGGGAAGATCCACAGCCATTCGACTGCGCGAAGTCGCCCGAGGCCGAGATGCCGATGTTCGCGAGCGGTCCCGTTCCCGTGTTGGACAAGCGTGACCGTCTGCGGCGGCGAGGTCGACCCGAGTTCGCGCGACGCGAAAGTCAGTGAAGCCGGGGAAAGCGACACGGAAGGCGTGAGCAACACGCCGGTACCCGCGAGCGCGACGCTGTGCGGGCTTCCGGGCGCGTTGGAGGAGATCGACAGGGTGCCGGTACGCGAGCCGGACGCCGTGGGCGAGAAAGTCACCGAGACGGTGCAGCTCGCCCCGGCGGCCAGTGACGCGCAACCGCTGGTGGCCGCGAAGTTGCCCGACGCTGAAACCGAGCCGATGGTGGCCGGCGCATTGCCCGAGTTGGTGACGGTGACCGTTTGCGCACCGGAGGAGCCGCCGACATTCACGGTGCCGAACGAAAGCGAGGATGGCGATACGGCGATCGACGGCGCCAGCGCCACACCGGTGCCGGAGAGCGATACGCCGTGCGGGCTTCCGGAAGCGTTCGAGGAGATCGACAGGGTGCCGGTACGCGACCCGGACGCGGTAGGCGAGAAGGTGACCGAGATGGAGCAGCTCGCTCCGGCGGCGAGCGATCCACAGCCGCTCGAGGCCGCGAAATTCCCGGAGGCGGTGACCGACCCGATGCTGGCGGAGACGTCGCCCGTATTGGTGACCGTGACGGTCCGCACGCTGGAGGTGCTGCCGACATTGACCGATCCGAAGGACAGGCTGGAGGGCGAAACCGAAATCGCGGGATCGGTCGAGCCTCCGAACACGAGGCCCGTGAGGTTCATCTGGGCCATGGTCTCGCCGTTGGCGCGGCGGATGCTGAGCGTGCCGAAGCGCAGGAACCCGGGGGTGATGCCGGCGCGCGAGAACTTCACTTCGAACGTGCAGCTGGCCTGCGCCGAGGGCGGCGGCTGCAGCCCGCCGGAACAATTGTTGTCGTCGACGGAGAAGCCCGGAGTCGCCGGTGAGGGTGAACGAGAGGCCCGACGTCGCCGAATTGCCGGTGTTCGAGGCCGTGACCCTCACCTCGCTCTCGTCGTCGTTGCGTCCGAGGAAGAAGTACCACGCGCTCGGTGACAGGGAGACGGCTGCCGCCTTTTCGCCCGCGGCAGCCTTTCGCGCCACCTTTGCGGACGGTTCCCCGCTGGCCGCCGGTACCGTGCCCGCGGCTGTGCCCGCCATGGCAGACCAGAGTCCGCAAGCCAGTGCCAGCAGGCAACCCTTCACTTTCGTCATGTTCGTCCCTTGCCAGGCCTCGACCACACGTCCCGCCGGCACTCGAACCGGATTCCGGGCGCGACAACGATCGCCTTGCGCGCAATTCGCCCGGGACCGGCTTCCGGTCGCCGGAGTATACGCGGCAGCGACTTCGCTACAAACGTAGCCAAAGGGAGATTCTGGGCCAACTGCCCCCAAAGCCTTTGTGGCGTGGTTCACACTTTCCCGGCGCAAAAAAAGTCCGCCGGGCTTGCCGGCGGACTTGATTGCATGCCCTTCCCTACTGGCAAGTCAGGGCAAAGGTGCGGAAGTTCAGGCGGCAGCCGGTGCCGGCGAGACTCACGCTCGGCGTGCCGTTGGCGGCATTGCTCAGGATCGAGATGCCACCGGGACGCTGCCCCGGCACGTGCGGCACGAAGGTCACGTCGACGCGGCAGTCGGCACCCGCGGCGAGTGGCGTGGAGCAACCGTTGGCGACGAAGTCCCCGGTGACGGCGAGCGAGGAGATCGCCAGCGGCGCCCCGCCGGCATTCCTCACCGTGAAGGACTGCGGCGGGGAGGCGCCCGGCATCGTGGTGTTGCCGAAGGTGATGCTGGTGGCCGACACCTCGATAACCGGCACCGGCAGCGGCGCGCCGCGGCCCGACAGCGCCACCGTGACGAGCGGGTTCGATGCGTTGTCCAGGATCGCGAGCGTCCCTGACCTCGCACCCACCGCCGTTGGCGTGAAGGTGACCGAGGCGGAGCAACTTTCGCCTGCCGCCAGGCTCGTCCCGCAGGTCGTCGTGGCGCCGAAGTCGCCGGAGATGCCAAGGCCGCCGAGTGCCGCTGCGACGGTGCCGGTATTGCCGATGGCCACCGTCTGCACCGCGCTCGTGGTGCCGACCACGCGTTCGGCGAAGACGAGCGAGGCCGGGAGTGGCCGCCAGTGTCGCCACCGGCACCGGAATGCCCGTGCCCGTCAGCCCCACGAATGACGGCCCGCCCGGCGTATTGCCCGCGATGCGCAGCGTCGCACTGGCCGGACCCAATGCGGACGGCGCGAAGACGATGCCGATCGCGCACTCGCCTCCCGCGCCAACGGGGACGTTGCAGCTGTTGGAGGTGAGGATGAATCCGGCTCCCACGATGTCGACCCCGGAAACCACCAGTGGCGCGTTGCCGGTGTTGCGCACCTGCACCAGGAGCGTCCCGGAGGTCGTCCCCAGTTGCGTCGCCGGGAAGGCCAGTGCGGACGGCGAAACCGACACCGTCGGCGCCGGGATGGCTACCCCGAGCCCGGTGAGGCCCGCGGCGTGCGGGCTGCCGGGGGCATTGCTCGCGACCGTCAGGCTACCCGTGCGGGTACCCGCAACCAGCGGCGTGAAGGTCACGCTGATCGCGCAGCCGGCCCCCGGCGCAAGGGACGCCGGGCAGTTGTTGCTCTGCGCGAAGTCGCCACCCGTGCCGATTGCCGAGATCGCGAGCGGCTCTCTGCCGCTGTTGGTGAGCGTCAGCGCCCTGCGGGCTGGAGGTCGTCGCCACCGTCTGCCCGGCAAAGCTGAGCGAGGCCGGCGAGAACGACACCCCCGGTACCGGCAGCGGATCGCCCGTCCCGGACAGCGGCAGGCTGTGCGGGGAGCCCGGGGCGTTGCTCGCAACCGTGAGCGACCCGCTTGCCGGCCCCGACTGCCGTCGGCGCGAAGGTCAAGTCCACCGTGCAGCCTTGCGTCGGCGCGAGGCTTGCCGGGCAGTTCGAGGTGTGGCTGAACGGCCCGCGTCATGCCGAAGGCGCCGGAGAAGTCGAGCGGCGTGGTCCCGCTGTTGGTGATCGTCGCGCGCTGCGCACCGGAGACCGAGTTGATCGTCACCGTCCCGAAATCCAGCGACCCCGGCGAGAAGGCGACTCCCGGTGCCGGCGCGGGCGTGACTTCCAGCACCGCGCTGGCCGCCGCGGCATTCGCTACCGCCGACGTACCCACCAGGCCCGTGGCTGCCCCGACCGCGATGCGTGTTCGTGTAGGAGCCCGCCGTGGAGGCACTCACCGGGATGCTCACCTGGCAGCCGCCATTGGCCTGCAGCTGGCCGCCCGAGAGCGAGAGTCCCGTGCCGCCGCTCGCCGCGCCGCCGCAGTTGTTGGCCGCCGTCCCGCTGCTCGCCAGACCCGCCGGGAACGTGTCCGTGAACGCCAGCGCCGTGATCGGCACGGCGTTCGGGTTCGAGAGCGATACCGTGAGCGTCGAGTTCGCCCCCGCCACCACCGACCCCGGCGAGAAGGACTTCGTCACCGTCGGGCCGGGCGCAGCCGCTACCGTGAGGGAAGCGGTGTTGGAGGCAGCGCTCGACACCGCCACCGCGGCCACCGAACCGCTGATCGCGCCGGCGGCCGTCGATACGCCATAAGTGCCGGGCGGCCCGAGCTCACGTTCACGCTGAAGCTGCACGATCCCGAGGCCGGCACCGACAGCCCGTTCACCGTGAACGAGGTTGCCCCCGCTGCCGGCGGCGCGATCGTGCCGGCGCACGGGCTGGCCGGGTTGCTCACATTCGGCGTCGCTGCGATCACCAGGCCCGAGGGCAGCGCCTGGCTGAAGCCCGTCGAGGTGAAGGCCGCCGCATTGGGGTTCGCAATCGACAGCTGCAGGCTCGCCGGAGCTCCAGCCGTGACCGAGGCCGGATTGAACGACCAATTCACCGCGGGAGAAGCCGGGATCCCGTACCAGAAAGCTGCACGGCGACGACAGCCGTCGCTCGAAATCCCAAGGGTGCCGCTCTGCAAGCCCGGTCACTTCGGCGCGAACGTCAGGCTCAACGTGCAGCTCGCCCCGGCGGCCACCGTTCCCGGCGAACCGGACAGCCGTTGGCAAAGTCGAGGCGCCGCCACCACCCGATATCAAGGATCGTAAGCGGTGCATTGCCCCTGTTGTCAATACAAGTGTTACCGGTGCGGAAGTACGGCCTGCCGCCGTGGCAGGAAAAACGATCGGCGCAGTCGGCACTGAATAGCGACGGGGCGGACCCTGGATTCACCACCAGCGTGGCGGCACTCGACGGGAATCGAAAAACCGGTCTTGCCGAACGCGAAAGCGTCACAGTTCGGTCCGCAACCATAGGAACCGTTCAGCGACGTCGCCGGAGGCGGCTGCGGCACCTGGTAATTTCCGCCGCGGACGCCGAAACGCCGACCGAAACCGTGCAGCTTTCCTCGCGGTCCACCCACAGGCCCGGTACCTGCAGGACTCCCCCGACCACGGAGGGTGCCGACGTGATGGAGCAGTTGCTCGAGGTGACGGCGCCGGACACCGTGAGGCTTCCCCAGGCCGATTTGGCCCCCGGTCACATTCAGGTCGTCATAGGGATTCCCGTTCACGAACGTGAGCGTGAGGGTCGCCGACTGGCCGGGGGAGACGGATGACGGACTGAAGCTCATGCCGGCACCTGTCACGCTCAGCGTTGCCTCATCGCTGGACAACACGGTCACGAGCGAAGGTCCGCCATCGTTGAAGACTCCGGTGAACGTCGGCTGGAAGCGCTTCGCGCCCGCGGTATTGGCGGTCACTTCGACGCCGAAGTAGCAGGTGTCATCGTCCGTCATGGTGAAGGCGGGAAATGCGATGCTCGTGGCGCCTGCAGCCGGGGCAAGGGTCCCGCCGCACGAATTCCCCGTGACCACCGGGCTTGCCACGACGACTCCAGACGGCAACGCCACGGTCTTCGCGTCGAAGTCGAAAGATCCGTACCCCTGTCCGCCGGCATTGGAAAAATACAGGTGCAGAGTGGACTTCTGGGGAAATCCAACCAGGCGCTGGTTGGGCGAGAAATAGGTGTCGTAGAGCTCGACCCCGTAGGAAGCCGTCTTCTGGCGCTTGGTCGCCGTGCTGACCGCAACACCCTTGGCATCGTTGAGCAGCCCCCCCGCCTGCGACTGCGCGACCGTCGTGCGCACCGCCTCCCGCGCGAGAATCGGCACGCTGGCCTCCGCGGCCAAGCGCCATCGGGGCTGGCATCACCAAGGCGGCGGCAACGCCGATCTCGGCCAGGGCCCTCGCGACGGGACGGGCTCGCAGGTACAGGCAACCCGCGATCGATTCGCGGGACAGGTCGTGGTCGGTCGTTTTCATGGTTGCACCACTTTCAGTCTGACTGGCGACGGACGAACTGCTTGCTCGCAGGCGGCAGCCGCCCGATCGAGGGCGGACGCCTTGCCGCGAAGGGATTGTGCTCTGGCGAACGATTCCGCGGCTGCCTGCAACGCGCCGTCTTCGAGCACGCGCCGCAGTGCGGCTGCCACCTTGCGGTCGCGGCCCCGCGAATCGATCACGACCCCCGCCCCGAGTGCCGCAACCCGGTCGGCGGTGCGCTGCTGCTCGGAATGGGTCGGCAGCAGCAGCATCGGCTTGCCGGCCAGCAAGGCATCCAGCGCCATGCCGTGGCTTGCATAGCAGACGACCGCCCGCACGCGCGGCAACAGGCGGCCCAGGTCCGCCGGTTCGCGACTGACGATCAGTGTGGCGTTGGTCCACGCGAGGCATTGCGACTCCGTGGCATCCGGCATGTAGACGAACGCGGACCTTCCCGTGGCGGCGATCGCGGCCATCACTTCCGCGGTACGGGGGTGCCCCACGCGCAGGTAGCCGAACAGGTCGAAGTCGCGGTTCGGGTCGATGCCGCCGGGACTGGCGCCCGAAAGGGAGCCGAGGTATTCGTGCGGACCGGAGCGGTTGGGAAACTCGTCGAATTCCGGCACCGTGGCCAGGAGCGTCGGCACGCCATGAAGCACCGCGGACAGGCTCTCGCAGGGCGGGACGCCGCATTCCTTCAGAACCCCGTTGGCATTGCGCAGCGCCAGCGTCTCGGCCCTTTCGAGCCGCGCGTCGAGTTCCGGCTTCCAGGGCTGCAGCGTCGGCGGCCGGCGGCTTGCGGGCGGGCACTCGAAACCGGTGCCGATCCGCACCGTCGGGATTCCCGATGCATGGGCCGCCAACTGTGCGGTCGGTGCATAGTTCGCGAGCACGAGGTCGGGTCGCCATGACGCGAAGATGGCCCTCCACCCGGCCACGAGACCTGCGAGGGTTCCCTGGTGGGCGAAGCCGAATCCGAGGTAGACCTCGGTGTGGTTCGCGGGGTTGGGAGCGATGCCGGTGAACTCGTTCATGCAGGCCGGCGCCTGGAAGACGGGCCAGCGGTCACGAATGGGCCGGTCCACGACGGAGGTATTGCGCAGGGCGAGCGCCACATCCCAACCGCTTTCGGCGAGTGCCGCCAGGAGCGCGAGGTAAGGCTGCACATGGCCCCTATGCTCCCCGACTTCCCAGCAGAAAATGACTCGGCGGTCTGTTGGCATCGCGTCCGAAGCTCGTGTGTCAGCCTCCTCCGGCCCTGCGGAAGGCGGCGGCACCGCTCGCCCCGTTCAGGTTGTACATCATCCCCGCCCCCTGGGCATTGCGTCCCGCGAAGAACCCGTCGATCGAGCCCGCCGCGCCGGCGCAGGCCGGCTGGCAGGAGATGTTGAGGAGCTGCGGAACCGGCAGGCCCGCGGGGACGTTGCCGCGGAATGCCGTGAAGTACTGTTCGCGGAAGATCGGCACGCTGGCCGCCGACGCGATGATCGTCTGGCCGGCGATCGTGAGGTTCACGCCCATGTCGACCGTGCGCCGCGTGAAGTCGGCGGCGAGCGTTGCGGAGTTGAGCGTTCCCACCTGGCCCACGGTGTTGGTCGGGGCGGTGGAGCCGATCATCGTGTAGTTCGCCTCGCCCGTCAGCGGAAGCGAGACCGGGCCGTTCTGCTGCCCGGAGAACACGTAGTGCAGGCTGGTCCTCTCGAGCGACAGGGATTGCTGCACCGTCGCCCGCCGTGACCAGCGCCACGCCACCCGCCCACCGGCCCCACACCAGCCCGGTTTCCGGATCGGTGCCGAACTGCGCCACCGTGGCGGTGCCGAGCGAGTAGCCCTGGTGCCCGCCGTAGATCTGGTACGGCGCCGCGAAGGCCGTCGCCCTGCCCTGGGCGTCCAGCGTGACTTCTTCCGGACGGTTCGCCGTCGAGAAGTTCCGCACCAGGCCCGTGCCCAGGATTCCCATGGGATCGGATACCAGTCCGTCGCGATACTCGCGCGCTGGAATTCTGCCCCGGAGCCTGCATCCCGACGACGCCGCTCACCGCGTTGTGGTTCGCGAAATTGCTCGAGGTCTGGTCCTCGAAGGAGTAGCCCACCACCGCGCCCTGCAGGCCGGCGCCGACGAAGCTGCCCTCCACGCTTCCATAGATGAGCCCGGTGTTCGCCGAGCTCTGCCCGGCGTTGTTGGTGATGCGCAGGCTGTCGGACGTGGACGAGAAGAACGATCCGAAGGTGAACGGCACGTCGGACGCCGTCAGTTGCCAGCTGCCGCCGGCATTGCCGGATGCCGCCGGCATGGTCACGCCGAGGAGCGCATCCAGCCGTGCGCGTGGTGAAGTTGACGTCCAGCCGGGCGCTGGTCAGCGTGCCCACCGTGTTCAGCTGGTTGGTGGGCGCGGTGTTCACGACCGCGTTGTAGGTGGTCGTTCCCGTGAGGACGTCGGAGAGGTAGGCCGGAAAGCCCGACCCGGACAGGATCCAGTGGACGCTGCCCGGGACGGCACCGCCGGTGCCCGGGCCGAAGAAACCGAGACTGGCGTTTTCCCAGCGGCCCAGGGCGAAGTTGAGCGTGCCCGAGTTGAACGTCTGCGCATCCCGGCCGTTCCGCCATCGATGGACGGCTCGAGCGCCACCTGCAGCCCCGGGTACATGCGATAGGAACGCAGGCTGGCGCCTTCGCGCGTGATGTCGCCCTGCACGCGCCTGCCCGGCGATGGTGCTGCCGCCGGCGATGACGATGTCCTGCAACCCGAGCGGCTCGCCCCCGATCAGGTTCCCGGAAGCGTCCGTGATCGGAAAGGTCTGCACCGGCTGGTCGTGGCCTGCGCCGTGGCGGTGTTCTCCTGGAGCGTCGCGGAGCTGCTGCTGTCGCCCGGGCCGAAGTTGCGCGTGTCGCCGCTCGACTCCTTGGCCTCGCCGGCGGCCTTCGCTCCACCGGCCGGGTTGGTGGCCGACTCGGCGATGTACTGCGGCGTCGGGATGTACCTGCACGTCGCCCTTGCCGGTGACGAGCACGGTCTGCCCCGGGCCGGTGATCAGCGTCTGCGCCCCGCCCTGCTGCGCCGGGAAGGCCGGAACCGGGGAGCGCGCCGAAGGTGACCGCGTGGCTGCCCTCGATGGTGTGGTTCACGGTGATGTCGCAGCCCGCTTCGGCGCCATCCGACCTTCGTCGGGTCGCAATCGGCGGCGCGTACCCGCGAAGAGCACGTTGCCGGAGCCGCGGATGCCCACCGTGGCGACCTTGCGTCTTCATCACGAACTTGTCGCGGTTCTTCTGGGCGATGAGCCCGGTGAAGGTGCGCATCGTGCCGCGCAACAGGTTGAGCGACGCGCCCTGGTCGGAATCCGGGCGGTCGGCGTACTGCTCGACCTGGACCTGCGTGTTGGGCCGCAGCGACAGCTTCGCCTGGTCGACCATCGCGACCTGCGCCATGCCCTTGTCGCGCGTCACGACCGTATCGCCGGCGTTGATCACCGTCCCCTTCGTCGGCCGCCACGCGCGTTCCGTCCTTGCGCTGCACGCTGACGTCGCCGGTGACGAAGGTGACGGTGCCGCTGGCGGCGAATGCGGAACCGGCGGCCGCGAGGCCGGAGAGTGACGAGCAGGAATGCGAGCCTTCGTTGCCGGGACATGAGCGTCTCCCTAGTTGAGCTCGCAACGCACGGCCGTCGAGACCTCGTTGCGGTCGAAATCGTAGATCGAGATGTTGGAGTTGTTCTTGCGTGTAGACGTACTGCGTGCGCACCGCGCAGGACTTGCGGAACTGCCAGTTCACGCCGAGCAGGAACTCGATGAACTTGTCCCGGCCGATCTCCACCTCGGTCGCGCGGGCGTAGGAGTCCTTGTCCTTGCGATAGACGAAGCCGAGCCCGTTGAAGAGGTTGAGCGTCGGCGACAGGGAGTACTGCACGTAGCTGCGCACGCCCGCGAGGTTCTTGCTCTTGTCCGTGACGCCGTCGTCCAGCTTGTTGACGGCCTTGTCGTCGGTGATGAAGGCGCCCAGGTAGACGAGCGGCACGCCCTTCGTCTCGAAGGAACGCAGCCACGAGGCGCTCAGCATGACCTGGTCGAAGTCCTCGACGGCATTGGTCGGGAAGCGCACCTCGGTGTAGTTGAGCCCCGCACCCACCTGCGAGCGCGAGTCGTACTGGTACTTCCACTCGCCCTGCGCGTTGGCCGTGCGGCGGTCGTTGGTGGGCTTCGGGTCGCCGGGCGCCTCGCCTTCCTGGTTGAAGCCCTGGTAGCTGCCGAGGAAGCGCCATTGCACCGGCCCGTCGTTGAACGCCCCGCCGGCCCGGCCCTCGGCCGTCACGGAATTGAAGCTCGACTCGCCGTCGTAGCCGCGGAACCTGCCCTCGCCGCCCGCGAAGAGGCTCCAGCCGCGCGACAGCGGCAGGTGGTACTCCAGCGCGCCGGACGCATTGCCGAATGCCGCCTTGCGCTCGACGGAGTTGCCGGTCGCCTCGATGCCGATGATGCCGAAGGACTGCTGCGCGGCCGCACCGAAGTCGCTGGGCACGCCGGTGATGTTGGTGTCGTAGCCGATGCCGAGTTCGGCGTACCCCGACCAGCCCGGCGGTCGTCTGGCGCTTGCGGTTCTCGATCGCCTCGAGGTAGCGGTTGATGGTCTGCTTCGCGATGGCGGGCGGATTGCTGTCCGCGAGCTGCTTGAAGGCGGCCTCGGCAAGGTCGTAGGAGCCTGCCATGAAGTAGGTCCGCGCGAGGTCCATCTGCGCCCCGGCATGGTTCGGGTTGATCGCCAGCACGCGCTCGAAGGCGACGATCGCATCGTCGATCTTGCCGCTGTCCAGCGAGGCGACGCCGAGGAGATAGTCGTAGTCGATGTTGCCGGCCAGCTCGGCCTCGTGCTTGATCAGCTCCGCGTAGGCCTGCTTCGGATTGGCCTGGTTGAGCAGGCGCCGCGCATTCTCGATGACTTCGGGGATTGGCCCATGCCGGCGCCACGGGGACCGCAAGCACCAGCACGATCATTGCGGACATCCAGCGGGCACTTCTTGCCATGGCGGGTCGTATTGTTGTTGGAGGTGGGAAGTCTCGCGGATGCTGCTATGCCGACGGCATCGTCATCCGTTGAGCAATCGGCCCTTCGTCGATCTTTTCTGTGACTTTCCCAACAAAAACAATGCGATAATTTCCGCGCTGGCCCGGGCTTCCCACTCCTCGAGGCGGAAATGCCATGAACGACCCGATCGCGACCGTGAACGCTCCGCCTGCCACCGAAGTGCTGCTGCGCCGCGACGAGGCCGGTGTGGCCGTTCTCACGCTCAATCGTCCGCGGCAGTTCAACGCCCTGTCCGGGGCGCTCCTGGCCGGGTTGCATGACGCTCTGGATGCCATCGCCCGGGACGAAGCGGTGCGGGTGGTGGTGATCACCGGGTCCGGCGCCGCCTTCTGTGCCGGTCACGACCTGAAGGAGATGAAGGGCCTCGCCGGCCAGGACGAAGTCGCGGCGCTCTTCGCCACCTGCAGCGCGATGATGCAGAAGCTCATCGCGCTGCCGCAGCCGGTGATCGCCGCGGTGAACGGGCTGGCCACGGCTGCCGGGTGCCAGCTCGTGGCCCAGTGCGACCTCGCCGTGGCAGCCGACAACGCGCGCTTCGCCGTCTCCGGGATCAACCTCGGGCTCTTCTGCTCGACGCCGGCGGTGGCCCTCTCGCGCAATCTCTCGCGCAAGCGCGCCGCCGAGATGCTCTTCACCGGTGACTTCATCGACGCCGAGACCGCGCTCGACTGGGGCCTGGTCAACCGCGTCTCGCCAGCCGACCGCCTGATGGAAACGGTCGGCGCCCTTGCCAACACCCTCAAGGCCAAGCCGCGCGACTCGCTGGCGCTGGGCAAGGCGCTGTTCTATCGCCAGCTGGAGAGCGGCATCGCGCACGCCTACGAGGACGCCTCGCGCACCATCGCCGGCAACATGGCGAACCCCGCGGCGGTCGAGGGTGTCGACGCCTTCCTGCAGAAGCGCCCGCCGAACTGGAAGTGAATTGGGCCGCCCTGACTTCACGAACCGGGTTCATGACCCCGGTTCACGATCACCGGCGGTCGCAGGTCGCGCAGCACTTCCCGCGCGGCGTTGTGCCCCGGCACGCCGGTGACGCCGCCGCCCGGATGGGCTCCGGAACCGCACAGGTACAGCCCGGCCATCGGGAGGCGGTAGTCGGCATGCCCCAGCACCGGGCGCGCGCTGAAGAGCTGGTTCAGGGTGAGCTTGCCGTGGAAGATGTCCCCGCCGACCAGGCCGAATTCGGTCTCCAGGTCCAGCGGCGACAGGATCCGGCGCGCAATCACGCTCGCGCGGAAGTTGGGCGCATGCCGCGTCACCAGGTCGATCACCGCGTCCGCAGCCTTCTCCCGTTCGTCCTCCCAGCGCCTGCCCTCGGGAAGCGCATAGCGGAAGTGCTGGCAGAAGAGGCTCGCCACATGGGCAGCCGGCGGGCGCCAGCGAGTCATCCACGGTGCTGGGAACGAGCACCTCGACGATCGGCTCGCGGGACCACCCGTCTTCCCGCGCCGTCGCGTAGGCACGGTCCATGTAGCCGAGGGTGGGCGCGAGAATGATTCCCGAAGAGTGGTGCGGCGCCGCAGCCTTGCCCGGCAGGCAGGAGAAGTCCGGCAACTCCGACAACGCGACGTTCATGCGGAACGTGGCGCTCTCGCACTGGTAATCCGGCGAACGCCTCCGGCCATGCGGCTCCGCCCGCCAGCCGCGCGACGATCTTCGGGTTGGCATTGGCGACCACGCATCGCGCGGCAATCTCGGTTCCATCGGACAGGGCAAGCCCGGCGGCGCGTCCGCCGCCCTCCAGGATGCGTTCGACGCCAACGCCCGTCCGGATCGTCCACGCCGCGCGACGCGGGCCTCCGCGGCGAGCGCCTGCGTGATCGCCCCCATGCCGCCCACGGCATGCCCCCACGTGCCCTTCTTGCCGTTCACCTCCCCGAAAACGTGGTGCAGCAGGACATAGGCCGTGCCCGGCGACCACGGGCTCGCGAAATTGCCGACCACGCTGTCGAAGCCGAAGCAGGCCTTGATCGGATCGGACTCGAACCAGCGTTCCAGCCAGTCGCCCGCCGCCATCGTGAAGAGGTCGAGCACGTCGCGCTGGGCCGCGATTGGCCAGGCGATTGAGCCTTCGGGCCGACTTCCAGGCGCGGAACATCTCCGTCAGCCCGCCTCCGACGTTGGGCGGCGTTTCCAGCAGCATGTCGCGCAGGACGTCCGCCACCGCCTCCAGGCGCTCGTAGTACGCCGGCAGGCGCTGCGCGTCGCGCGCCGAGAACTTCGCGATCTCGCCTTGCGTGGCGGCCAGCCCGCCACCCACCTTCAGGTACCCGCCGTCGGCGGTCGGCAGGAAGTTCGCGAAGGGACGCTCGACGATGCGCAGCCCCCGCTCGGCCAGGCGCAGGTCGCGGATCACCCTGGGGTTGAGCAGGCTCACCGTGTAGCTCGCCGCGGAATTGCGGAAGCCGGGATGGAACTCCTCGGTGACCGCAGCGCCGCCCACCACGTCGCGGCGCTCGAAGACGCCGACCTTCATGCCGGCCGCGGCGAGGTAGCAGGCGCAGACGAGGCCGTTGTGCCCGGCGCCGATGATCGCCGCGTCGAAGTCGTGCCCTGCCGCGCTCACCGGCCCCGTCTCACGCGAGCAGGAAGTCGCGCACGGCGTCGGCCTGCGCCTCGTCCATCAGCATCGGCGCGTGCCCGGTGGCGGGCACCACGAGGCTCTCGGTGCCGGGGCGCCTGAGCATTTCGGCGTGGATCTCCGGCGTGAACAGGTCGGAGTCCTCCCCTCGCACCAGGAGCGCCGGGCCGCGAACGGCATTCCAGAACGGCCGCAGATCGACGTCCGCGAGCGGGCCCGCCCGGAAAGGCAGCGCGATTCCCGGGTCGTAGCGAAAGCGCCATTGCCCGTCGTCATCGCGTCGCGAGACGTGCACGGCGAGGTGGCGCCATTGCGCGGCGGAGAGCTGGCCGAAGGGGCTCACCCTGCGCATGGCCGCCTCCAGCGTTTCCAGGGAATCGAATGCGACATCCCTTCCGACATAGGTCGCAATGCGCTCGAGCGCGACCTTCGGCACCACGCAGCCCACGTCGTTCATCACGAGCTTGCCCACCGGCGTGCGCGGCTGCGCGGCGAGCAGCATGCCCAGGATCCCGCCCATCGAGGTCCCGACCCAGTCCACGGCCTCCGCGCCGAGCGCGGCAAGCAGGGTCGCGATGTCGGCACAGTAGACCGGGTAGCCGTAGTCGGCCTTGTCCGCGAGCCAGTCGCTGCGGCCGCGCCCGACGATGTCCGGGACAAACCACGCGGTAGGCATCCGACAGGCGCCCGGCGAGAAAGTCGAAGTCGCGTCCGCAGCGCGTGAGTCCGTGGACGCAGACGAGAACGCGGGGGTTGTCGCGCTCGCCCCACTCCACCCAGCGCATGCGGTGGAAGCCGTGCGGGTCGAGGCAGCGGACCGACCCTTCACGCATCGTGGACATGGTGAACCCAAGGCTCGTTCGTCACGGATCTCCGGGGCGCGTCACTCGATGGCAGCTCCGCTCTTCGCCCGCTCGCGCAGCAGGTACTTCTGGATCTTCCCCGTCGAGGTCTTCGGCAACGGCCCGAAGACCACGCTCTTCGGCACCTTGAAGCGCGCCATGCGCGAGCGGCAGAAGTCGATGATCTCGCCTTCCGTCGCGCTGGCGCCCTCCTTCAGCTCGATGTACGCGCAGGGCGTTTCGCCCCACTTGGGATCGGGCTGCGCCACCACGGCCGCCAGCATCACCGCCGGGTGCCCGAAGAGGACGTCCTCCACCTCCTGCGAGGAGATGTTCTCGCCCCCGGAGATGATCACGTCCTTGGAACGGTCCTTGATCTTCACGTAGCCGTCCGGCTGCATCACCGCGAGGTCGCCGGAGTGGAACCAGCCGCCACGAAAGGCCTCCGCAGTCGCCTTCGGATTCTTGAGGTAGCCCTTCATGGTGATGTTGCCGCGGAACATGATCTCGCCCATCGTCTCGCCGTCCCAGGGCACGGGATCGATCGTGTGCGAGTCGAGGACGGTCATGCCCTCCTCCAGCAGGTAGGCCACGCCCTGCCGGCCGTTGCGGCGCACCTGCTCTTCCAGCGGCAGATCGGACCACTCGGGGTGCCTGGCGCAGACGGCCGCGGGCCCGTAGGTCTCGGTGAGCCCGTAGACATGCGTGATGTCGAAGCCGATGCGCCCCATGCCCTCGATCACCGCCGCGGGCGGAGGTGCCGCGGCCACCAGGCAGTGCACCTGGTGATCGATGCCCTGCCGCCAGTCGGCCGGGGCATTGAGCAGCATCGAATGCACGATCGGCGCTCCGCAGTAGTGCGTGACCCGGTGCTCGCGGATGAGGGCCAGGATCAGCTTCGCGTCCACCTTGCGCAGGCACACGTTCGTCCCCGCAGCCGCCGCCATGGTCCAGTTGAAGCACCAGCCGTTGCAGTGGAACATCGGCAGCGTCCACAGGTACACCGCGTGCTTCGGCATCGACCAGTCGAGGATGTTGTTGATGGCGTTGAGGTACGCGCCCCGGTAGTGGTAGACGACCCCCTTCGGGTTGCCGGTCGTCCCCGAGGTGTAGTTGAGGGTGATCGCGTCCCACTCGTCGGGCGGAAAACTCCACGCGAACTCCGGGTCGCCCTCGGCGAGCAGGTCCTCGTATTCCTTTTCTCCCAGGAACTTCCCGCCCTCGTGCATGGCGTCGTCGACATCGATCACCACGGGCTTCGACTTGCAGAGTGCGAGAGCCTTCTCGATGGTCGCGGAGAACTCGCGGTCGGTGAAGAGCACCTTCGCCTCGCCGTGGTCGAGCATGAAGGCGATGGCCTCGGCATCGAGGCGCGTGTTGAGGGTGTTGAGCACGGCGCCGATCATCGCCGGGCCGAAATGCAGCTCCACCATCGCCGGAATGTTCGGGAGCATCGCCGCCACGGTGTCGCCCCGGGCCACGCCGCGACGCGACAGCGCCGAGGCGAGGCGGCGCGCCCGCGCGTACACGTCCTTCCACGGGCGCCGCAGGTCGCCATGGATCACGGCGACCCGTTCCGGATACACGTAGGCGGCCTTGGCGAGGAAGGATACGGGGGTGAGAGGCGTGTAGTTGGCCTCGTTGCGGTCGAGGCCGCTTGCGTAGGGCTGGGTCATGGTCCGTCCATCCTCACGGCAATCAGGCGATTCTCGTCTCGATCGGCGCCGCGAGTCCGGCCGCCCTTTCCGCGCCGCGCACGGTGTTGGCCACGAGCATGGCGATCGTCATCGGCCCCACGCCTCCGGGTACCGGCGTGATGCGCGAAGCCACCCTCGCAACGGCGTCGTAGTCGACGTCGCCGCACAGCTTGCCATCCGGGAGGCGGTTGATGCCCACGTCGATCACGACGGCACCCGGCTTCACCATGTCCGCGCCGATCATCCGCGCGCGGCCGGCCGCCGCCACCAGGAGGTCCCCCTGCCGCGTGATCGAGCCGAGGTCGCGCGTCTTCGAATGGCACACCGTGACGGTGGCGCCGGCGTTGATCAGCATGAGCGCCATGGGCTTGCCGACGATCGTCGAGCGCCCGACGATCACCGCATGCATGCCCTGCACGGCGATCGACTCGTGCTCCAGCATCTTCATCACGCCCCACGGCGTGCAGGGATAGAACGCGGGCTCGCCGACCACGAGCGCGCCGACGTTGTGGTAATGGAATCCGTCGACGTCCTTGGCCGGATCGATCGCCTCGATGACGGCACGGGCATCGAGCGGCTTCGGCAGCGGCAGCTGCACCAGGATGCCGTGCACGGTCGGGTCCGCATTCAGCTGCCGCACGAAGCCGATGAGGCGCTCCTGGGGCGTGTTGGCGGGAAGCGCGTGCACCCAGGAGTTCAGGCCCGCCTTCTCGCAGGCGAGCGACTTGTTGCGCACGTAGACGCGGCTCGCCGGATCGTCGCCGACGATGATGACCGCGAGCCCCGGGACCGTGCCGGCGTCCCGGAGCCGCGCGGCACGCACGCCGTTCTCGACGGCGATGTCGGCGGCGATGGCCTTGCCGTTGATGATGGTCGCGGTCATCGGGCGGGCTTCATCTTCAGGAACTCCCTCTCGGTGAGCAGTGCGTCCACGGGAACATCGTGCGGCTCGGCCGGGACAGCCGTTCGCGAACCAGGGCCGTCGGGAAGTGCGACGACGCGAAACGTCCGCGTGCCCGCGCCGGCGAGGAGGCGGTCGAAATAGCCGGCACCGTAGCCCAGCCGCACCCCCGCGCGGTCGCACGATAGCGCGGGCACCAGGGCGAAGTCGACTTCCGAGAGCGCGATCTTGCCGCACCTCGCCGGTTCCGGCTCCTCGATTCCCCACACGCCCGGCACGAGATCGGCCGCGAGGTCGCGGACGGCGTAGAGCTCCAGTTGACGCGGCTCGCGCACGACACGCGGCAGGACCAGCGTCTTGCCGTCCGCGAGCACTCCCTCGGCAAACGCCCGCGTGTCCCACTCGGTGCCGAAGCTCAGCGTCGCGAGTACCGTGCGCGCCCGCCGGTACTCGCGTCAGCGCGCGCAGGCGCAGGGTCATGTGCCGCCGCGAAGCTGCCGCTGCCACCGCTGAACAGCGCATCGCGGTGCGCGAGGACCTCGCGGCGCATCGCGGCCTTGGCGGGGTGCGGCGCGCCACCGGAGGAGAAGCGCGACAGCGCCCGGCGGATGGCCGCGATCTTCACCTCGGTCTCCTCGAACTCCGCCTCGGGCGACGAATCGGCGATGATGCCGCCGCCGGCGTAGAAGCGCAGTTCCCCCTGCGCGGCCAGCGTCGTGCGGATCGGGATGTTCATGTCGAGGCGTCCGGCCGGCGACAGGTAGCCGATGGCGCCGCAGTAGACCTCGCGGCGGTGCGGCTCCAGCTCGTCGATGATTTCCATCGCCCGGCGCTTCGGCGCACCGGTGACCGAGCCGCCGGGGAAGCAGGCCTCGAGGAGATCCACGGCATCGCGGTCCGCGGCCAGGCGCGCCCGTTACCGTGCTCACCAGGTGGTGGACGGTGGCGAAGGACTCCAGTTCGCACAGGCGCGGCGCTACCACGGTGCCGGGTTCGCAGACGCGGCCGAAGTCGTTGCGCAGGAGGTCGACGATCATCACGTTCTCGGCGCGATCCTTCTGCGAAGCGGCGAGTTCCTCGCGCACGCGGGCATCCTCGGCCGGATCGGCCCGGCGGCGGCGCGTGCCCTTGATCGGCTGCGTCGACGCGTCCCGCCCTTCCACCGTCACGAATCGTTCCGGCGAACTGGAGAGCACGCTGCCGAACGGATACTCGAGATACGCACCCATCGGCGCGGGGTTGGTGTCGTGCAGGTGGCGGTACAGCTCCCACGCGTCGCCACGGCAGGCAAGGCGGAATTCGCGCGTGAGGTTGACCTGGTAGGTGTCGCCGGCGCGGATGTAGTCGATGATGCGTGCCGCTTTCGGCAGGTATGCGTCGCGTTCGAGGACTGGAGGCGATCTCGCCAGAGGTGCGAAACGGATCGCGTGCTGCCGGTTCGCCCGCCAGGATCCTGTCGCGCAGGGCGATCGCCTCCTCGTCGGGAAAGGACGCGAGGGAGGTCAGGGCCGCGCGCCGTTCCTGGTGGTCCACGACGATGGTCCAGGCATACAGGCCGATGGCGGCCTCGGGCATGAAGGCGGCCGTTCCCGGCTTCTGCGCCGGCAGGTGCGCGACGGATCGGCCCAGTTCGTAGCCGAGGTAGCCGATCGCCGCGCCCGCAGCCGGCCACGCCTCGTCCGCCATGGCGGTGCCGGCGAGCAGCGTGCGCAGTCCCGCGAACGCGCTTTCCGCCACGGTCGTCGCCACGCCATCGCGCAGGATCTCGCAGCGACCCTCGCGCACGACGAGACGCGCGATCGGGCCGGCGGCGAGGATGTCGAATCGGCCACCCGTCCGGGCGCGGTCGCCGCTATCCAGGAAGACCGCCCACCCCAGCGGGCGCAGGTCGCTCGAACCAGCCGTGCCGGTCGGCGCAGCCCGTGGAGGCATCGTAGGGAAGCTCGAGGGAGCGCGCCATGCCGCCATTCTATCCGGCGCCCGGGTCCGCCCCGCGCGGCGGTGGTATTCTCGACCCGTGAATTTCTCCCACTTCTCGCGAGGATCGCCATGAAACGCGTGCTCTTGCTGGCCGCCACGCTGGCCGCCACCACTGCCGTCGCCCAGGACTCCATGGGCGCCATGAAGGGCAAGATGAAGGACGGCCTGTACGCCTACAAGATGGAGATGGACATGGGACAGGTGCCCGGCGCTCCCAAGGGCATGGGCAAGCAGACCATGAACTTCCAGCACTGCGTGACGCCGCAGGACATCGAGAAGGGCCAGCTGGGCAAGGGCCGCGAGGACCGCAACCCCGGCAACTGCGAGATCAAGGACTTCAGGATGTCCGGCAACACGGCCAGCTACCGGATGGTATGCAAGGGCGAGATGGCGATGACCGCGGACAACACCATCACCTTCGTGCCCGACGGCTACCGGATGGTCATGAAGATGGCCATGGACCAGGGCGGCCAGAAGATGAACATGACCCAGAACATGGAGGCCAAGTACCTCGGCCCCTGCAAGAAATAGCATCGAACCCGGTTCATGAACCCGGTTCGCGAACCGGGTTCATCCTGGCCAGGCGAGCGCGCCAGGGGCGCTCGTCCCAGTAGCGGGTGGCCTGGCCGGAAGGAGACGGCAGCACGAAGAGTCGCGTCCTGCCGACTGTCTCGGCCTGCCAGCCGTAATCCACCGCACGACCGAGGAAGGCCTGGGCCGCGTTCTTGCTGGTGAAGGCCACGACCTGCGGACGGTACCGCTCTATCTTCCGGCGCAATGCAGCCGCGTCGAGCGCACCCCGCGGCAGTTCATCGTCGTTGCCTGCGTGGCCCTTGCAGAGATCGGTGAGACCGATCCTGAGTTCGAGAAGCTGCGCGTACTCGCCGGGATGCAGGCGCCGCGGCGTGAAGCCGGCCGCGTGCAGGGTCGGCCAGAAGCGATTCCCGGGCTTCGCGTAGTAGGCGTGCGCCGCGGCCGAGGCCCGCGAGGGCGCCGTGCCACAGAACACCAGCCGCAGTCCTTCGCCAAGCAGGTCGGGGACGATCGCCCGTTCCGCCCTCACTCCTTCCACTGATAGTCGAAATCGGGCAGGTTGCCGATGTCCGCCATCGTGATCTCCTCGCGCACCTTCTCCTGGCGGTGGTAGCGCGGGTGCCCGTGGACCGTCTTGTACGGGTTGTTGTGGCGCGTGTTGTAGCAACCCAGGAGCGCGATGCGCGAGCGATCCGAGTGATTGTCGTCGGAGCCGTGCAGGATGTTGGCGTGGAAGATCGCGATGTCGCCGCGCTCCAGCTCCACCGGCACCTCGGGCATGATCCGCCTGGCCTCATCCAGCCGCTCGGGGTCCACCATGCTGTCCGAGACGCCGTCCTTGAACACGTGGTTGATGCGACCCATCTTGTGCGATCCCTCGATGAAGCGCAGGCACCCGTTCTCCAGCGTGGAAGGGTCGACGGCGACCTGCACGGTCGCCATGTCGGGGAACAGGCACCCCATGTCGTACCAGTAGGCGTAGTCCTGGTGGAACGAGAACCCGACCACGCCCGGATACTTGAGCGCGATCTTGTTGTGGTAGACGTAGACCTCGTCGCCGAAGTAGGCCTCGAGGCGGTCGATGATCTTCGCCGAGCGGGTCGCCTTCGCGAACAGGTCGAAGCCGGAGGTGTCGTTCCAGACGAAGATCGAGTCGAACGACGGCCGCGTGGCTCCCCGGCTCAGGTCGGCGGCGCGGGCGGCGTGCGCCCGCATCGCGGCATGGCTCTCGATCGCCTGGCGCAGGACATCCATCTCCTCGACGCGAAAGGCGCCGCGCACGACCACGAAGCCGCGCTCGCGGAACTCCTCGGTCTCCCGCGCCAGGTCGGCCGGCACGTTCATGGCGGTCATGCCCCGCCCCCCAGGGCACGGCGGATCTGCTCCAGCGCCGAAGGATCCTCGATGGTGGTGAGGTCGCCCGGATCGCGTCCCTCGCACAGGGCCTGGATCGAGCGCCGCAGCAGCTTGCCCGAGCGCGTCTTGGGCAGGACCGTCACGAAGTGAACTCGCGAGGGCCGGCCGATGGCGCCCAGCTCGCGGTCCACGGTGGCCATCACTTCCTTCTCGAAGGCCGCGGCGAGCTCCTTCGTCGCGGCCTTCGCCGCATCCTTGGCCACGGCGAATGCCACCGGCACCTGCCCCTTGAGCTGGTCGGCCACGCCCACCACCGCCACCTCCGCGATGCCGGCATGTGCCTGCACCGCTTCCTCGATCTCGCGCGTGCCGAGGCGGTGCCCGGCGACGTTGATCACGTCGTCGGTGCGGCCCAGCACGAAGTAATAGCCGTCCTTGTCGCGCACGGCCCAGTCGAAGGTCGAGTAGACCATCTCGTCGCGGAAGGTCCCGTAGTAGGTCTTCACGTAGCGCTCGTCGTCGCCCCAGATGGTGGTCATCGCCCCGGGCGGCAGCGGCGGCACCACGCAAAGCACGCCCTTCTCGTCCGCGCCGGTTTCCTTGCCGGTGACCTCGTCCTTCAGCTTCACGTTGTAGCCGTACACCGGGAACGAGGGCGAGCCGAACTTGCGCGGCGTGTCCTCCACCCCGAGGCACGCGGACAGGATCGGCCAGCCGGTCTCCGTCTGCCAGTAGTTGTCGACGATCGGGCAGCCCAGGTTGTCCGCCACCCAGCGCGCGGTCGGCTCGTCGAGCGGCTCGCCGGCCAGGAACAGGTACTTGAGGCACTTCACGTCGTACTTCGACATGTAGGCCGGGTCCTGCTTCTTGAGAACCCGGATGGCCGTCGGCGAGGAGAACATCGAGGTGACCCGGTAGTCGGAGACGATCTTCCACCAGATGCCCGGGTCGGGCCGGATCGGCAGGCCCTCGTACATGATGGTGGTGGAGCCGTTGATGAGCGGCCCGTAGACGATGTAGGAGTGCCCCACCACCCAGCCGATGTCGGAGGTGGAGAAGTACGCCTCGCCGGGCTGCGAGCAATAGATGTGCTTCATCGAGGCCGCGAGCGCCACCGCATAGCCGCCGGTGTCGCGCTGCACGCCCTTGGGCTTTCCGGTCGTGCCGCTCGTGTAAAGGATGTAGGACGGTTCGTTCGACTCGAGCCAGACGACGGGCACCTTCGCGCCGGCGTGCTTCGCGCGCAGTTGCGCGTAGTCGAGGTCGCGACCGGGCACCAGGGTCATCGCCGCGTCGAGCCCGCGGTTGACGATGACGACATGGGCCGGGGGCGACCTGGAGAGCCGTATCGACTCGTCGACCAGGGGCTTGAGCGGGATGGGCTTGCCGCCGCGCGCGCCGGCGTCCGAGGTGACCATCACCTTGGGCTGGGCATCGTCGATGCGCGCCGCAAGGCTGGCCGCGGCGAAGCCGCCGAAGACCACCGAGTGGATGGCGCCGATCCGCACCGTGGCGAGCATCGCGAACACGGCCTCCGGCACCATCGGCATGTAGATGAGGATGCGATCGCCCTTCCCCACGCCCAGCGACTGGAAGATCGCGGCGAAGCGGTTCACCTCGTCGTGCAGCTCGGCGAAGGTCCAGCTCTTCTCCTCGTTCACCTCGGTGGAGATCCACACCAGCGCCTTCTGCGTCCCGCGCGCGGCAAGGTGGCGGTCGATGGCGTTGTGGCAGAGATTGGTGAGACCGCCCGCGAACCACTGCCGGAACGGCGGCTTGTCGTAGGAGAGCACCTTGTCGAAGGGTCGGTGCCAGTCGATCATGCGCGGCCTCCTCGCCCCAGAAGCCCTCGGGGTCGCGGATCGAGCGCGCGTGGAATTCCTTGTAGGTGGTCATGAATCGGTCTCCTCGGGTTTGCCTGGCTCCCCGCTCTCCGGCGGGGGCGCTTGTAGGGTAGGTGCCTGCGGCCGGCTTGTTTGATCCGCCTCAACGAAGCGCGGGGTGCGGATCAGGGTATTCCCTAAACGCCGCGATCAACGGTTGACGTCGACGACCATCCGGCCGCGCACCTTGCCCGCCAGGACGTCCGGCGCACGCAGGAGGGATTCGGCCAGCGCGATCTCGCTCGTGACCGCGGCGAGCTTCGCGCGATCCAGGTCCGCGGCGAGGCGCCGCCACGCTTCCTCGCGCTCCGCGCGCGGGGCCATCACGCTGTCCACGCCGATCAGGCGCACGCCGCGCAGGATGAAGGGCGCCACGCTCGCCGGGAGGTCCATCCCCTGGGCGAGTCCGCAGGCGGCCACGACGCCGCGGTATTTCACCTGGGCGCAGGCGTTGGCGAGCGTATGGCTGCCCACGGAGTCGACCACGCCCGCCCAGCGTTCCTTCTGCAGGGGCTTGCCCGGCTGCGCGAGCACGTTGCGGTCGATGATCTCGGCGGCACCCAGCGCCTTGAGGTAGCCCGCCTCGGACGCCTTGCCGGTAGAGGCCACGACCCGGAAGCCCCAGCCGGAGAGGATGGCGGTGGCGATGCTCCCCACCCCGCCGGTGGCCCCGGTCACGAGGATCTCGCCGTCGTCCTTCGTCACGCCCTGCTTCACCAGGGCCAGCGCGCAGAGCATCGCCGTATAGCCGGCGGTGCCGATCGACATCGCCTCGCGGGTGGTGAGCCCCTCCGGCAGGCGCACCAGCCAGTCGCCGTTCAACCGCGCCTTCTGCGCGAGGCATCCCCAGTGCGACTCCCCCACGCCCCAGCCGTTCAGGATCACGCGGTCGCCGGGCTTCCACGCGGCGTGCGCCGAGTGCTCCACCGTGCCGGCGCCGTCGATGCCGGCGACCATCGGCCACTTGCGCACGACAGGCGAGGCATTGGTGATCGCGAGCGCGTCCTTGTAGTTGACCGTCGAATACTCGACGCGCAGCGTCACGTCCGCCGCGGGCAGCGCGCCCTCGTCGAGTTCGGCCACGCGCGCCTGGAACTGTTCCCCTTCGCGGGTGAGATAGACGGCCTTGAACATGAATTTCCCCTTCGCCTGGGAGCGCGGGCGCGGAACGCCCCGGCCGCTCATCTGGCCCGCAGCACCTGCGGGTTCTCCGCCGACGCATGTTTGCGGGCGAAATAGTCCTTCGACTGCATCTCGCGCAGGCGGCTCGCCGTGCGCGCGAACTCGTTGCGCACCATCTTTCCCGGTCCCGTCACGATCCGTCGCTACCGCCACCAGGTCCTCGGGCGGCACCTCCGCGGACATCACCAGCCGCACGCGCTGGTCGTAGAAGACGTCGACGAGCCAGGTCAGGCGCCGGATCACGTCCGTCTGTGCCGGGCCGGAGCTGCGGGACACCGGACACCATCACCGTATGGTAGCCGCTGGCGATCTCGAGGTAGTCGACCTGCGAGCGCGGCTCCACGCAGAGCGGCTCGAATTCGAACCAGACCACGCCCTTGGCGCGCTGGCGGAACGGCAACGCGCGGCCACCGACCTCGATCGCGCCGCCGGCCTCGAAGGCCGCCTTCGTCATCGCCTCGAAGAACAGCGCGAGCTGCGTGTCCGCCTCCTCGCCCGGGGGCGAGTACCAGACCCGGTAGCCCTCGAGGATGCGGCGCCGGTGGTCCGTGCCGCCGCCCAGGCCGACCACGTCCAGCTCACGCTTGAGCACCTCGATGGCGGGCAGGAAGCGCGCGCGTTGCAGCCCGTTCGGGTACAGGCCGTCCGGCGGGTAGTTGGAGGTCATCACGAAGACCACGCCCTTCGCGATGAGGAGCTCCAGCAGCCGCGCGAGGATCATCGCGTCGGCGATGTCGCTCACGTGGAATTCGTCGAAGCACAGGAGCCGCAGCTCCTTCGCGATCCCGGTCGCTATCGCGTCCAGGGGATCCTCGGTGCCGGAGAGCGAACGCATGCGCGCGTGGATCTCGCGCATGAACTCGTGGAAGTGCACGCGGCGCTTGCGGCGATGCCGGCTCACCTTGAAGAACGCGTCCATCATGAGCGACTTGCCGCGCCCCACGCTGCCCCAGATGTACATGCCGCGCGGCGGCTTCCTGCCGGCCCCCAGGTTGGTGACCAGGCGGTTCAGCTTCCCGGCGCGGTACTGGCGGTACTGCTCGAGTTCGTTGAACAGCGACTCGAGCATGGTGAGGACGCGCAGCTGCTCGCTGTCGGTCTCGAAGTCGGGGCGCTGCTGGAAGTGCCAGTACCACTCCAGCGGTCCCGAGAACTGGTTCGGGTCCGCCGGCTCGAGTTCCTCGTCCTCCAGTCGCGGGCATGTCAGCGGCGTCGGTCATGGGAACGCAATGGCGATGGAACCGCGGATGAACGCAGATGAACGCAGATCACCGCGTGATTCAGCGATGCGTCATCGCGGGTCTTGTCCATATCGATGCCACGAGCGACTGCAAGACGTGCCATTCTCGGCGCAATCCGCGTTCATCTGCGTTCATCCGCGGTTCCAGTGACCTTTCACCTCCGTCATGCCACTGCGCCTACGAGTTGAGGGAGCGCTTGTCGACGGCGAGGGCGGCCTCGCGCACCACCTCGGAGAGCGTCGGGTGGCCGTGGCAGATGCGCGCGATGTCCTCGGCAGAGCCCTTGAATTCCATCACCGTCACCGCCTCCTGGATGAGGTCCGAGGCATGCGCGTGGATGATGTGCACGCCCAGCACGCGGTCGGTGGCGGCGTCGGCGACGATCTTCACGAAGCCCTGCGACTGCCCCGTGCCCAGGGCGCGCCCGTTGATCGCGAACGGGAACTGCCCGGTGCGCACCGCGATGCCGTCCGCCTTCGCCTTCTGCTCCGTCGTGCCGACCCAGGCGACTTCCGGCGAGGTGTAGATGATCCAGGGGATGCAGTCGTAGTCGATGTGCGGCTTCTGTCCGGCGATCAACTCGGCGACCAGCACGCCCTCGTCCTCCGCCTTGTGCGCCAGCATCGGCCCGCGCACCACGTCGCCGATGGCCCAGACGTTGGCGAGGTTGGTGCGGCAAAGGCCGTCGACCTTCACGAAGCCGCGCTCGTCGACTTCCAGCCCCACGTTCGCGGCCCCCAGGCCTTCCGTGTTCGGCACGCGTCCCACGGAGACGACGAGCCTGTCGCATTCGAGCTTCTGCGCAAGGCCCTTGTCGTCGGTGTAGTCCACCGTCACCGCGTTCTTGCGCGTGGCGACCTTCTCGATCTTCACGCCCAGCCTGATCGCGAGCCCCTGCGTCTTGGTGAAGGTCTTCCACGCCTCCTTCTGCACCGCCTCGTCGCAGGCGCCGAGAAAGACCGGCAGCGCCTCGAGGATCGTCACCTCGGCGCCCAGCCGCCGCCAGACGCTGCCCAGTTCCAGGCCGATGACGCCGGCGCCGATGACACCCAGGCGCTTCGGCGTGGCGCCGAAGGCGAGTGCGCCCTCGTTGTCGCAGATGGTCACGTTGTCGACCGGCACGTTGGGAAGGTGGCGCGCCTTCGAGCCGGTCGCCACGATGACGTGCTTCGCCTGCACCGTCTCCTTGCGCTCGCCGTTGGCCACCTCGATGGTGTAGACGTCACCGCCGGTGAGGAGCTTGCCGAAGCCCTGCAGCCAGGTGATCTTGTTCTTCTTGAACAGGAACTCGATCCCCTTGGTCATCTTCGCGACGATCGCGTCCTTGCGCGCCTGCATCCGCGCCACGTCGATCTTGGCACCCGAGACGGTGATCCCGTGCTCGTCGAGGTGCTGGTTCACGCGCTCGAATTCCTCCGACGTCGCGAGCAGCGCCTTCGACGGGATGCAGCCGACGTTGAGGCAGGTGCCGCCGAGGGCCAGCTCGCCCTTCGCGTTCCTCCACCCCTCGATGCAGGCGGTCTTGAGCCCCAGCTGGGCGGCGCGCACGGCGGCGATGTATCCGCCGGGGCCGGCGCCGATCACGACGACGTCGTAGGTTTGCGTCATGGGTATTCAGGTCCTCGTGTGAAAACTAGCGTAGCCAGAACCGCGCGATGTGCACGCCCAGGCCCGCGCAGAGTCCCGCGGCGAGCGGGTGCACGTTCTTCAGGAACAGCGGCGGATGTTTCATGAGCTTCAGCAGCCAGAAGGTGAGCGCGACGGCGAGGCCCACGGCGAGGGACACCGAGAAATGGCGCGGCAGGTAGACCCCGAGCGCCTGCTGCAGGTATACCGCCAGGAAGCCCACGAGGAGCGATCCCAGCACGAAGAAGAAGGCACGACGGGCGATGGCCGCGGCTGTCCACTTCCTGCGGCGCGCCAAGCGGGGCGCCCCTAGACGTCGAGCAGCAGGCGCGCCGGATCCTCGAGCGCCTCCTTGATGGCCACCAGCGCGAGGACCGCCTCGCGCCCGTCGATGATGCGGTGGTCGTAGGATAGCGCCAGGTAGTTCATCGGGCGCACGACGACCTGGCCGTTCTCCACCACGGCGCGATCCTTGGTGGCATGGATGCCGAGGATGGCGCTCTGCGGCGGGTTGATGATCGGCGTGGACAGCATCGAGCCGAAGACACCGCCGTTGGAGATGGAGAAGGTGCCGCCGGTCAGCTCCTCGATCGTGATCTTGCCGTCCCGGGCGCGCTTGCCGAAGTCCGCGATGGCCTTTTCGATGTCGGCGATCGACATCTGGTCGGCGTTGCGCAGGATCGGCACCAGGAGGCCGCGCTCGCTGCCCACGGCGATGCCGACGTCGTAGTAGCCGTGGTAGACGATGTCCGTGCCGTCGATCGACGCATTCACCACCGGGTACTTGCGCAGCGCCGCGACACTCGCCTTCACGAAGAAGGACATGAAGCCCAGCTTCACGCCGTGATCCTTCTCGAACTTGTCCTTGTAGCGGCTGCGCAGTTCCATCACCGGCGCCATGTTGACCTCGTTGAACGTGGTCAGGATGGCCGCGGTGGACTGCGACTGCACCAGGCGCTCCGCGACGCGGGCGCGCAGCCGCGACATCGGCACGCGCTGCTCCGCCCGGCTTCCGGAAAGAGGTGCAACGGGTGCCGCGGCGGGTTTGGCCGCCGGGGACGCCGCAGCGGGAGCCGGCGCAGCCATGGCACCGAGCACGTCGCCCTTGGTCACGCGGCCGTCACGGCCGCTGCCGGCGATCTTCGCGGTATCCACGCCCTGCTCGGCGGCGATCTTCGCCGCCGCCGGCGAGGCCGCCTTGCCCGCCGCCGCCGGGGCATGCGCGACATCCCTGGCCGCCTGCACGGGATCGACGACGGGAGCCAGCACGGGTGCGGCGCCCGCCGTGTCGATCATGGCGATCACTTCGCCGGAGCCGACCGTGGAACCGTCGCGCCTTCACGATCTTCGCGAGCACCCCGTCGGCCGGGGCCGGAAGCTCCAGGACCACCTTGTCGGTCTCGACGTCGATCAGGTTCTCGTCGCGCCTGACCGTTTCCCCGACCTTCTTGCGCCAGGCGACCAGCGTGGCCTCGGAGACGCTTTCGGAGAGCTGCGGCACTTTCACTTCGATCTGCATTTCTCTGGCCTCGATTCTCGTGGCGGCGGGGCGTCAGGCCACGGCCTTCCTGGGAGCAGCGGCGTCCAGCGTGAGGGCCGCATCGATGAGTTCCTTCTGCTGCTGGTTGTGCAACTGCAGGTAGCCGACGGCGGGCGACGCGGACGACTTCCTGAGCGCCGAACCGAGGACCTGGTCGCCGCGCAGGTGCTCGAGCAGGTAGTGCTGGATGCGGTGCCACGCGCCCTGGTTGGCCGGCTCCTCCTGCGCCCAGACCACGCTCTTCGCGTTCGCAGTACAGCGCGATCTGCGCGGCGAACTCGGCGTGCGGGAAGGGATAGAGCTGCTCGATGCGGACGACCGCGACATCCTCGATGCCGCGCTTGTCGCGCTCGGCCGCGATGTCGAAGTAGACCTTGCCGGAACAGAACACCACGCGCTTCACCTTCTTCGGCGACGGCCCCGCCGGGTCGCCGATCACGCACTGGAATCCGCCCGTGGCCAGTTCCTCGAGCGCGGAGGTGCTCTCCTTGCGCCGCAGCAGGCTCTTGGGCGTCATGACGATGAGGGGCTTTCGCATCGGGCGCAGGATCTGGCGCCGGATCATGTGGAAGAACTGCGCGGGCGTGGAGGGAACCACCACCTGGATGTTGTGCTCCGCGCAGAGCTGCAGGTAGCGCTCGAGCCGCGCCGAGGAGTGCTCCGGCCCCTGGCCCTCGTAGCCGTGCGGCAGGAACATCGTGAGGCCGCAAAGACGACCCCACTTGGCCTCGCCGGAGGCGATGAACTGGTCGATCACGACCTGCGCGCCGTTGGCGAAGTCGCCGAACTGGGCTTCCCAGATCACCAGCTCGAAGGGATGCGCCGTCGCATAGCCGTATTCGAAGGCGAGCACCGCTTCCTCGGACAGGAGCGAATCGATCACGAGGAAGTTGGCCTGGCCCTCGCGGATGTGCTGCAGCGGGAGATAGACGCCGGAATCCCACTTCTCGCGGTTCTGGTCGTGCAGCACCGCGTGGCGGTGGGCGAAGGTCCCGCGCCCGCTGTCCTGCCCGGAAAGGCGCACCGGATGGCCCTCGTCCAGGTTCGCGGCGTAGGCGAGATTTTCCGCCATGCCCCAGTCGAGCGGCAGCTTCCCCAGGCCCATCTCGCGCCGGGCGGCGAGCATGCGCTCCACCGTCGGGTGCAGCTTGAAGTTCGAGGGAATGTCGGTCAGGCGCACCGCGAGCTGCTTGAGCCTGGCCAGCGGCACCGCCGTGTCCGCCGCGCGCCGCCACTCCACGCCCATGTAGGGCGCCCAGTCCACGGCCAGCGCCGGACGCAGGCCGTAGAGGATCTTCGGGTTGATGGGCTTGCCGGCGTCGAGGGCGGCACGCACGCTCGTCACCAGTTCGTCGGCGAAGCCCCTGGCGATCACGCCCTCGCGCTCGAGCTTGTCCGCATAGAGCTTGCGGGTGCCCGGGTGCTGCGCGATCTTCTTGTACATGAGCGGCTGCGTGACGAAGGGCTCGTCCTGCTCGTTGTGGCCCAGGCGCCGGAAGCACACCATGTCGATCACCACGTCCTTCGCGGAACTTCATGCGGTAGTCGAGCGCGATGCGCGCCACCATCGCGATCGCCTCGGGATCGTCGCCGTTCACGTGGAAGACGGGCGCCTCGATCATCTTGGCGATGCCGGTGCAGTAGAGCGAGGAACGCGTGTCGCGCGTGTCCGAGGTCGTGAAGCCGATCTGGTTGTTGACGACCACGTGGATCGTGCCGCCGGTCTTGTAGCCGCGCGTCTGCGACAGCGCCAGCGTCTCCATGACCACGCCCTGGCCGGCGAATGCGGCGTCGCCGTGGATGAGGAGCGGCAGCACCTCGCCGCCGGTGAAGTCGCCGCGGCGGTGCTGCCTCGCGCGGACCGACCCCTCCACCACCGCATCGACGATCTCGAGGTGCGACGGGTTGAAGGCGAGGGTCAGGTGCACGGAGCCGCCGGCCGTCTGGATGTCGGAGGAGAAGCCCTGGTGGTACTTCACGTCGCCGGAGGCGAGCTCGGTGAGCTTCTTGCCCTCGAACTCGGAAAAGAGCTCGGCGGGAACCTTGCCGAGGTTGTTCACCAGCACGTTCAGGCGCCCGCGGTGCGCCATGCCGATGACCACTTCCTTGAGCCCCTGCGCGCCGCCCTCCTCGATCACGATGTCGAGCAGCGGCACGAGGCTCTCCCCGCCCTCGCCGGAGAAGCGCTTCTGCCCGACGTAGCGCGTGTGCAGGTAACGCTCCAGCGTCTCGGATGCGGTGAGGCGCTCGAGGAGGAAGCGCTTCTCCTCCGTCGACACCTTCGGCGTGGCGAGCGTGCCCTCGATGCGCTCGCGCAGCCAGCGCTTCTCCTCCATCGAGGAGATGTACATGTACTCCACGCCGATGGTGTCGCAGTAGGTCTTGCGCACCATGGCGACGATGTCGCGCAGCTTCCTCTTGAGGCGCTGGTTGGCGAAGGACCCCATGGAGAAGACCGTATCGAGGTCGGCCTCGCCCAGGCCGTAGTAGTCGAGCTCCAGCTCCGGCACGGAAACCTTGTCCATGCGCTTGAGCGGATCGAGGTTCGAGTAGTGCGAGCCCGTGGTGCGGTGCGCGCGGATGAACATCAGCACCTTCATCTGCTTCTCGTCGTCCGCATGGACCGACGCCTCGGCAGGCGCGGCACGCGCCACCTGCCTCGCCGCGGCGGCGAACGCCTCGATCACCGGCGTGTGCGCGATGTCCCGCTTCCCGCCCGAGGCCTGCCAGGCGTCGAACTGCGTGCGCCACTCGGGGGATACCGATGCCGGATCCGCGAGATAGCGCTCGTAGAGCTCCTCCACGAACGGCGCGTTGGCGCCGTAGAGGTGCGAGGAGGCTTCGAACTCTTTCAGGACGCTGGACATTGGGACCTCGTGGTGGCGGGAACGGGCGCCGTCCGCTAGCCGCGCTTGGCGAGCGGCACGACGTCGCGCCGGGCGGCGCCGTTGTAGAGCTGGCGCGGGCGACCGATCTTCAGCTCCGGATCCGAGATCATCTCGTTCCACTGCGCGATCCAGCCGACGGTGCGCGCGAGCGAGAAGATGCAGGTGAACATGGAGACCGGGATGCCCATGGCGCGCTGCACGATGCCCGAGTAGAAGTCGACGTTCGGGTAGAGCTTGCGCGAGACGAAGTAGTCGTCCTCCAGCGCCACCTTCTCCAGCGCCATGGCGAGCTTGAAGAGCGGGTCGTCGTGCAGGCCCAGCTCGTCCAGCACCTCGCGGCAGGTCTCCTGCATGAGCTTCGCGCGCGGGTCGTAGTTCTTGTACACGCGATGGCCGAAGCCCATCAGCTTCACGCCGGAGTTCTTGTCCTTCACCTTGCTCACGAACTCGCCCAGCTTGGCGACACCGCCGTCCTTCTGGATGTCCATCAGCATCTGCAGCGCCGCCTCGTTGGCGCCGCCGTGGGCCGGCCCCCAGAGGCAGGCGATGCCCGAGGCGATGCACGCGAACGGGTTGGCCCCGGACGAGCCGGCCAGGCGCACCGTCGAGGTCGACGCGTTCTGCTCGTGGTCGGCGTGCAGGATGAGGATGCGGTCCAGCGCGCGCACCAGCACCGGGTTCACCTCGTACTCCTCGGCCGGCACGCCGAACATCATGCGCATGAAGTTCGAGGTGTAGTCGAGGTTGTTCTTCGGGTACATGAACGGCTGGCCCATGTTGTACTTGTAGGCCATGGCGACGATGGTCGGCAGCTTCGCGATCAGCCGGAAGGCCGAGATCTCGCGGTGATCCGCGTTATTGATGTCGAGCGAGTCGTGATAGAAGGCGGAGAGCGCGCCGACCACGCCCACCATCACCGCCATCGGGTGCGAGTCGCGGCGGAAGCCCTGGTACAGCCGGGCCAGCTGCTCGTGCACCATCGTGTGGACCGTGACGGTGCGGTCGAATTCCTTCTTCTGCGCCGCTTGCGGGAGTTCGCCTCTCAGGAGCAGGTAGCAGACCTCGAGGAAGTCGCAGTGCTGGGCAAGCTGCTCGATGGGGTAGCCGCGGTACATGAGGACGCCCGCGTCGCCGTCGATGTAGGTGATCTTCGAGCTGCAGCTGGCCGTCGACAGGAAACCCGGGTCGTAGGTGAACTTGCCGGTCTTGCCGTAGAGCGCCCGGATGTCGATCACGTCCGGTCCGATCGAACCGCCATATACCGGCAGACTCGAGGGTCTTGCCGTCGTCGTAGCTGAGCGTTGCCTTGCCTTTGGCTTCCATGCTTGTCTCCCGTTCGCGCCGCCTCAGGCGGCCTTCAGTCGTTGCAGTAGCGGTCGCAGGGCCGGATCGGGGCAGTCGCGCCGCCCCATCACCAGGTCCAGAAGGTCATTGTCCGGCATCGCGAGCAGAGTCGCGAGCCGGCCTGCTTCCGAATCGTCCAGCTCTTCCCCGCATTCCGTCCAGAAGCGCGCGAGCACGATGTCGAGCTCGAGCAACCCCCGGCGACTGCGCCACTTGAGCCGTTCCATCTCGCGAGAGTGCACGGCTTCTCTATCCTTCAAACCGCCCGGCGGACCATCAGTTCCTTGATCTTGCCGATGGCCAATGTCGGGTTGAGCCCCTTCGGGCAGACATCCACGCAGTTCATGATCGTGTGGCAGCGGAACAGCCGGTAGGGATCCTCGAGGTTGTCGAGGCGCTCGTTCAACGCCTGGTCGCGGCTGTCGGCGATGAACCGGTAGGCATTGAGGAGACCGGCGGGGCCCACGAACTTGTCCGGGTTCCACCAGAAGGATGGGCAGGAGGTCGAGCAGCACGCGCAGAGGATGCACTCGTAGAGCCCGTCCAGTTCGGCGCGCTCCCCGGGCGACTGCAGCCTCTCCTTCTCGGGCGGCGGCGCATTGTCGATCACGTAGGGCTTCACCGAGTGGTACTGGTCGAAGAACTGCGTCATGTCGACGATCAGGTCGCGGATGATGGGCAGCCCCGGCAGCGCCTTGATGACGACGGGCTCGGCCAGGTCCGCGATCTTGGTGACGCAGGCGAGGCCGTTCTTGCCATTGATGTTCATGGCGTCGGACCCGCAGACGCCCTCGCGGCAGGAGCGGCGCAGCGACAGCGTGTCGTCGATGCCCTTGATGCGCACCAGCGCGTCGAGGAGCATGCGGTCGGCCGGGCCGAGGGCCACGTCGTAGTCCTGGAAGTAGGGCCGGGCGTCCTGGTCCGGGTCGTAGCGCTGGATGCGGAATTTCATATCGGTATGGGGACAGGTTGCTCGCTGCAGAATTCTGGGCGGTGAAGGCGGACCGACGGCGATCTTGCCACGGGGCAACCTGTCCCCATGTCAGTAGACCCGCGCCTTGGGCTCGATCGACTCCACGGAAATCGGTTTCAGGTTGACCGGCTTGTAGTCGAGGCGATCGCCCTCCTTGTACCAGAGCGAGTGCTTGAGCCAGTTCACGTCGTCGCGGGAATGGAAATCCTCGCGGTCGTGGGCGCCGCGCGTCTCCTTGCGCGCCTCCGCGGAAACCATCGTCGCGCGCGCGGCCTCGTAGAGGTTGTCCAACTCCAGCGCCTCGATGCGGGCGGTATTGAACACCTTCGACTTGTCCTTCACCGCCGTCCTCGCCAGGCGATCGCCGAGGGCGCGGATCTTGGCGACCCCGTCGCGCATCAGGTCCGGGAAGCGGAACACGCCGCAGTGCGCCTGCATGGTGCGCTGGATCTCGTCACGGACCACCGCGACATCCTCGCCCGATTTCTGGCCGTCCAGGCGCGCCACGCGGGCAACCGAATGCTCGCCCGCGTCGCCGGGAAGCTCCGGCAGTGCGCCGCCGCGGGCGCGGATGAACTCCGCCATGCTCATGCCGGCGCTCTTGCCCATCACGAGGAGGTCGGTGAGCGAGTTGGTGCCGAGGCGGTTGGCGCCGTGGATCGAGGCGCAACCGCACTCTCCTGCCGCATACAGGCCGGGCACGACCGTCGCGTGCGCGCCATCCTTCGGCACGACCACCTCGCCACGGTAATTGGTCGGGATGCCGCCCATCTGGTAATGGCAGGTGGGCACCACCGGGATCGGGTCCTTCGCGCAATCCACGTTCGCGAACTTGAGCGCGATCTCGCGGATGCCCGGCAGGCGCTTGTCGATCACCTCGGGACCAAGGTGGTCCAACTTGAGCAGGATGTGGTCGCCGTGCTCGCCGGCGCCGCGCCCGTCCTTGATCTCGGTGGCCATGGCGCGCGAGACCACGTCGCGCGAGGCGAGATCCTTCATGGTCGGCGCATAGCGCTCCATGAAGCGCTCGCCGTTCTTGTTGAGGAGGATGCCGCCCTCGCCCCGCACGCCCTCGGTGATGAGCACGCCCGCGCCCGCCACGCCGGTCGGGTGGAACTGCCAGAACTCCATGTCCTCCAGGGGGATGCCGGCGCGCGCGGCCATGCCGAGGCCGTCGCCGGTGTTGATGAAGGCATTGGTGGAGGACGAGTAGATGCGTCCCGAGCCGCCGGTCGCGAAGAGCGTGGCCTTGCCCTGGAAGAGGACGATCTCGCCCGTTTCCATTTCCAGCGCGGTGACCCCTGCCACGGCGCCGGATGCATCGTGAACGAGGTCCAGCGCCATCCACTCGACGAAGAACTGCGTCTTCGCGAGCACGTTGCGCTGGTAGAGGGTATGCAGCATCGCGTGGCCGGTGCGGTCCGCCGCGCAGCAGGAGCGCTGCACCGGCCGCTCGCCGAAGTTCTGCGAATGCCCGCCGAAGGGACGCTGGTAGATCGTGCCGTTCTCGTTGCGGTCGAAGGGCATGCCGAAGTGCTCGAGCTCGATCACGACCTCGGGCGCCATCCGGCACATGAACTCGATCGCGTCCTGGTCACCCAGCCAGTCCGACCCCTTGATGGTGTCGTACATGTGCCACTGCCAGCTGTCCTCGCCCATGTTGCCGAGCGCCGCGCCCACGCCGCCCTGCGCCGCCACGGTGTGCGAGCGGGTCGGGAAGACCTTGGAGAGGACCGCGACCTTGAGGCCCGCCGTGGCGAGCTCGAGCGCTGCGCGCAGCCCCGAGCCCCCGGCCCCCACGATCACCGCGTCGAACTTGCGTACCGGTAGCGCCATCGCCGTCACCTGCCCCAGAGTATGGAAACGGACCACACCAGGTAGCAGCAGCAGTGCGGTGCCGACGAGCGCCTGCAGGGCGAGGCGCAGCCCGGTCGGCTTGATGTAGTCCATGACGATGTCGCGCACGCCCACCCACGCGTGGTAGAGGAGCGCCAGGAAGAAGAGCATCGTCGCCAGGCGCACGAAGGAGCCGCGCGAACAGGCCCTTCCAGTCCGCATGGCTCGCGGGCGGACTCGCGAGGACGAGCGCCAGCAGGAAGACCGTGTAGGCCGCCATCACCACGGCGGTGAGCCGCTGCATCAGCCAGGCGCCCAGCCCGTAATGCGCGCCGACCGGGTTCTTCGCGTAGGGCTTCACCAGATCCTCCAGCCGATGGCGAGCGTGGCCAGGAGCCCGAGCGCCAGGACCACGTTGGCCGAGGTGCGCGCCGCCTCCTTGGCGATCGCCACGTGCATGTCGAGCAGCAGGTAGCGGATGCCGGCGAAGAAGTGATGCGCGTAGAGCCAGACGAAGCCGAGGAGGATCGCCTTCACCGCCGGCTGGGCCAGCACGGAGCGCCAGCGCAGCCACTCCGCTTCCGAGCCCAGCGTGGCCTGCATGAGGTAGAGGAGCGCGGGAATGACGGGGAAGAAAAGGAGCGCGCCGGAGATGCGGTGGAGAATCGACACGATCCCCGGCGGGGGCAGGTGCGCGAGGTTGAGATCGTAATACTTGGGTCTCTGCTTGGACGCAGTGGTCATTTTTCGTTCCTGGGGGCCGCAGCGACTGCCAGGCGGCAACGGCAGAACTCCTTGGTCACGGCCATGCATCGCGAAAGCCGCACGATTCTACCGTGGATTTGTTGCAACCGCACAATCCGATACCCCCTCCCGCGATGGGGAAAAAGCGCCGGCATGGCAATGCGCCGGAACGCTAGGCGAGCTCGTTGAAGTACGAGAATCCGTCGGTGAGGCAAAGGCCGCGGCGCCACTCCACCGGCATGTCGCCGTAGGTGAACGCGATCCGATCCACGCAGAGCAGCGGAGTTCCCTTCGCGATCCGCAGGTGTGCCGCCACCTCATCGTCCGCCGACACGGCGCGGATGCGCTCCTCCGCCCGGATCATGCGCAGTCCGTACACTTCCTCGTAGAAGCTGTACATGGAGCCCTTGTACTCCTCGAGGCGCGGGATGGTGAGCCCCGGGAAGCGGCTGGCGGCAAGCACCATCTCGTCCAGGATCAGGGGCCGTCCCTGGAACTCGAGGACGCGCCTGATCTGGTGCACGGCGCAGCCGCTCTTGATCGCGAGCGCCCGGGCGATCTCGGCGCTCGCCTTGCCTTTGCGCACGTCGAGGAGGACGTTGTGCGGGTGCAGCTTCTCGCCGCTGTCCGGCATCACGCGCAGGAACCGGTACTGGTAGGAAGGCTCGCTGTGCGAGGCGACGAACGTGCCCTTGCCCTGGCGGCGAACCAGGATGTGCTCGGAGGCGAGTTCGTCGATCGCCTTCCGGACCGTCCCCTGGCTCACGCGGAAGCGGCCCGCCAGTTCCATCTCGGACGGGATCGCCTCCCCGGGCTTCCATTCCCCCGCCACGAGACTCTGCGTGAGGAGGATCTTGATCTGCTCGTAGAGCGGCCGGAACGACGGTGATGGGTGCGTCTCGGGCATGGCGGGAATGCTAGCACAAGGGCTCGCTCCTTTGTCTTATATAAGATACAAGTCCCGTTGACACCCCCGCCGCGCCGGAGGTAGCATGCTGCGCAGCAGCAAGCGCTTTCGTGGCCGTTTTCCGCCTCGGACACGTTGCGCGTTTCCAACGCCAAATCAGAGACTTGCCGCCATGACCCCCTACTTCCGCCCGCGCCGCTCGATGCTCTACGTGCCCGGGTGCAGCACGCGCTACCTCAACAAGTCGCGCACCCTCAAGGTCGACTCCGTGATCCTGGACCTGGGCGACCCGATCCTCGTCGAGGCCAAGGTCGAGTCGCGGCGCAACGTCGTCGAGTCGGTGCTCGCCGGGGGCTACGGCCGGCGCGAGATCGTGGTGCGCGTGAACGACCTGGACTCGCCGTGGGGCGCGGAAGACGTCAAGGCCGTGGCCGGCATCGGCGCGGACGCGATCCTCTTCCCCAACATCGAATCGAAGGAAGACGTGCACCAGGCCCTGGCGGCCCTGGATGCGGCCGGCGGCAAGCACCTGCCGATCATGGTGATGATCGAGAGTCCGGTCGCCGTGCTGCGCGTCGAGGAGATCGCCGCCGCGTCGGACCGCATCGCGTGCATCGTGATGGCGACCTCCGACCTCATCACGCAGCTGCACGCGCGGCGCACGCCGGACCGCATCGCCCTGCACTACTCGCTTTCGCGCGTCCTGCTCGCCGGGCGCGCGTTCGACCGCTCCGTGGTCGACGGGATCTCCACCGACCTGAAGGACATGCAGTCGTTCGAATACGCCTGCCGCCTCGCCCGCGACCTCGGCTTCGACGGCAAGAGCCTGGTCCACCCGTTCCAGCTGCCCTACTGCAACGACGCGTTCACGCCCAAGCCCTACGATCTCGCGGCGGCAACGGAACTCATCGAGGCGCTCGAGCACGCGCACCGCGAAGGCCGCGGCGTGGTCGTGGTCAACGGACGCCTCATCGAGGGACACCACCTCAAGGCGGCCCGGCGGCTCCTCGCGCTCGCGGACATGATCCAGCAGCTCGAGGCCGGCCAGTGACGGATCGGCGTTCCCGTCCGCGCGGGAAGCCGGCCGGCCGACGGCTGGTTCTTCGAGGACTTCGCGCTCGGCCAGCGTTTCGGCCACGCCACCCCGCGCACGATCACCGCCGGCGACTGCAGCCTGCACCTCGCGCTGACCGGCATGCGCCAGCCGGTGCACTGCGCCGAGACGGTTGCCCGCGCCATGGGCCACCCGTCCTGTCCCGTGGACGACCTGCTCGTCTTCCACGTCGCCTTCGGCAAGACGGTCCACGACATCTCCTACAACGCGGTCGCGAACCTGGGCTACGCGGGGCTCCGCTTCCTGGCTCCGGTCTATGTCGGCGACACGCTCACGGCGCAGTCGGAGGTCATCGGCCTGAAGCAGAATTCCAGCGGTACCAGCGGCGTCGTCTACGTGGGCTCGCGCGCCCTGAACCAGCACGGCCGCGAAGTGCTTTCCTGGGCCCGCTGGGTCATGGTGGCCAAGCGCGACCCCAAGGCAGCCGCACCTGCCGTCACGGTGCCCGAGCTGCCCGCGGCAATACCGGCCTCCGAGCTGGCGGTGCCGGCCTTCCTGCGCCCGGCCGCGCTGGCGCCGGAGGCGACCGGCGGCGCGCGCTACTGGGACGACTACGCGCCGGGCGAGTCGATCGACCACCCGGGCGGCATCACCATCGAGGAGTCCGACCACATGCTCGCCACGCGCCTGTACCAGAACACGGCGCGCGTGCATTTCGATGCCCATGCGGCGCGCGCCAACCAGTTCGGCCGGCGGCTCGTCTACGGCGGGCATGTGATCTCGCTCTGCCGCGCCCTTTCCCATGACGGCCTCGAGAACGCCTTTGCCATCGCGGCAATCCATGGCGGCACGCACGCGAACCCCACCTTTGCCGGCGATACCATTTATGCGCGCTCCGTCATCCTCGGCCGGGAAGCGATCCCCGGTCGCGACGACGTCGGCGCCCTGCGCGTGCGGCTCCTGGGCGCCAAGAACGTGATCCTCGGCGACCTCTCCACCCCCGCCCGCGGCGCCAGGGACCCGTCGGTGGTGCTGGATCTCGATCTCACGCTGCTCGTGCCGCGCAAGCCGTAACGCCTAGAATACGAAGCTCACCCGGAGGACCCCATGGCCGCCCCCCGCCACCCCAAGGACGCACTCTTCGCCGGCGAGAAACCCTTCCCGGTCATCCCCGCCTGCGAGCACTTCGCCGGCTCCGAAAAGCTCATCACCAAGGCGCTCGACCTGCAGGAGAGGCTCGGCGCCGTGTTCGACATCACCTGCGACTGCGAGGACGGCGCCGAGACCGGGCGCGAGAAGGCGCATGCCGAGATGATCGTCGGGCTCCTGCACTCCCCCGCCAACCGGTTCGCGATGGCCGGGGCGCGCATCCACGACTACACGCACGCGCACTGGAAGAAGGACGTCGACATCCTCGTCGGCGGCGCGGGCCAGGTCATCGCCTACGTGACCATCCCGAAGTGCACTTCGGTCGCGCAGGCCGAGGAGATGATCTTCTACATCCAGGCGGTGGCCAAGAAGAAGAAGGTCAAGCGCGTGATCCCCGTGCACGTGCTGATCGAGACGCACGGCGCCCTGCACGACGCGTGGGAGATCGCGCAGCTGCCCGGCGTGCAGGTCCTCGACTTCGGGCTCATGGACTTCGTGAGCGGACACCACGGCGCCATCCATGCCTCCAACATGCGCTCGCCCGGGCAGTTCAACCATCCGCTGGTGGCCCGCGCCAAGGCCGAGGTGGTCGCCGCAGCACTGGCGCACGGCGTCGTGCCGGCGCACAACGTGTCGCTGGACCTCAAGAACGCCTACAACGTGTTTCGCGACGCCTGGCGGGCGCGCAACGACTTCGGGTTCCTGCGCATGTGGAGCATCCATCCCTCGCAGGTGCAGCCCATCGTCGACGCGATGAAGCCCGACCTGAACGAGGTGGCGACCGCGGGCGCGATCCTCCTCGAGGCGCAGAAGGCGAGCTGGGGCCCGATCCAGTTCGAGGGCGAACTGCACGACCGCGCCACCTACCGCTACTTCTGGGAAGTGCTGCAGAAGGCGCGCGTGACGGGCGTGACGATGCCCGAGGACGCGGTACGTGCCTTCTTCGACTGATCCCTGACCGAGCAGAAACCATGACGAACCTGTCCCCGGGCGCCCGCTTCCGCGCCGCGCTGCAAGGAAGAAAAGCCCCTGCAGGTGCCCGGCGCCATCTGCGCCTACCACGCCACGCTCGCCAAGGCGTCCGGCTTCAAGGCCATCTACCTTTCCGGCGGCGGCGTGGCCGCCGGCTCGCTCGGCGTGCCGGACCTCGGCATCACGAACCTGGACGATGTCCTCACCGACATCCGCCGCATCACCGACGTCTGCGACCTGCCGCTGCTGGTCGACGTGGACACCGGCTTCGGCGCGAGCGCCTTCAACGTGGCGCGGACCACGAAGTCGCTGATCAAGTACGGCGCCGCCGCGATGCACATCGAGGACCAGGTGGGTGCCAAGCGCTGCGGCCACCGGCCGGGCAAGGAACTGGTGAGCCGCCAGGAGATGGCCGACCGCGTGAAGAGCGCCGCCGATGCCAGGACCGATCCCGCCTTCTTCATCCTGGCGCGCACCGACGCGCTCGCCGTCGAGGGGCTGCAGGCGGCCATCGACCGCGCCTGCGCCTGCGTCGAGGCCGGGGCCGACGGCATCTTTCCCGAGGCCATCACCGACCTCGACATGTACCGCAAGTTCGCCGCCGCCGTGAAGGTGCCGGTGCTCGCCAACATCACCGAGTTCGGCAAGACCCCGCTCTTCTCGGTCCAGGAGCTCGCCGGCGCGGACGTGGCGATCGCGCTCTATCCGCTTTCGGCCTTCCGCGCCATGAACAAGGCGGCGCTGAACGTCTACCAGAGCCTGCGCAAGGACGGCCACCAGAAGGCGGTCGTCGACACCATGCAGACCCGCGAGGAGCTCTACCACTACCTGGGCTACCACGAGTTCGAGCAGAAGCTCGATGCCCTTTTCGCCAAGAAGAATTAGGGACAGTCCCTGATTCTCTGCCATCGAAGGAACCGCCATGACCGAAGCCACCGCCCCCGCAGTCACCCCCAAGCCCAAGAAGTCCGTCGCCCTCTCCGGAGTCACGGCGGGCAACACCGCGCTGTGCACCGTCGGGCGCACCGGCAACGACCTGCACTATTGCGGCTACGACATCCTCGACCTGGCCGACAAGTGCGAGTTCGAGGAGGTCGCGCATCTCCTCGTGCACGGCAAGCTCCCCAACGTCTCCGAGCTCAAGGCCTACAAGGGAAAGCTGCGCGCGCTGCGCGGCATTCCCGCCGCCGTGCAGGACGTCCTCGAGTGCATCCCCGCCTCGACCCATCCCATGGACGTGCTGCGCACCGCCTGCTCGACCCTCGGCTCCGTGCTGCCCGAAGGCGACGAGCACAAGCTCGCGCCTTCGCGCGACATCGCCGACCGGATGATGGCCTCCTTCGGCTCGATGCTGCATGTACTGGCACCACTTCTCGCACTCCGGCCGGCGCATCGACGTGGAAACCGACGACGACTCCATCGGCGGCCACATCCTGCACCTGCTGCACGGACGCCGGCCCTCGGAGTCGTGGGTGCGCGCGATGCACACCTCCCTCATCCTCTACGCGGAGCACGAGTTCAACGCGTCGACCTTCACCGCCCGCGTCGTGGCCGGGACGGGCTCCGACATGTACTCCGCCGTCACGGCGGCGATCGGCGCCCTCAAGGGGCCGAAGCACGGCGGCGCCAACGAGTTCGCCTTCGACACCATCGGCCGCTACGACAACGCCGACGAGGCCGAGGCCGACATCGTGAAGAGGATCGCCGAGAAGCAGGTGATCATCGGCTTCGGCCACCCGGTCTACACGATCTCGGACCCGCGCAACCAGGTCATCAAGGAAGTCGCCCGCAAGCTCTCGAAGGAGGCGGGCAACATGAAGCTCTTCGACATCTCCGCGCGCGTCGAGGAGGTGATGTGGCGCGAGAAGAAGATGTTCCCGAACCTCGACTGGTACAGCGCCACGAGCTACCACATGATGGGAGTGCCGACGGCGATGTTCACGCCGCTCTTCGTCATCTCGCGCACTTCCGGCTGGTGCGCGCACGTGATCGAGCAGCGGATCGACGGCAAGATCATCCGCCCGAGCGCGAATTACACCGGCCCCGAGGACCTCGCTTTCGTCCCGATCGAGAAGCGCAAGTAGTCGCGTGTAGCCGCAGATGAACACGGATGAACGCGGATGGCAAGTGCTTTCGAGTCACGCACCTCGACGCCACATCAGGCCTTATCCGTGTTCATCCGCGTTCATCCGTGCCAGATTCACTAACAGGAAACCCGTGTCCGCACACATCTCCAACGTCCGCCCCAAGCCCGACCAGGTCCTCGTCGACATCGCCGACTACGTCACCAAGTACAAGGTGAAGAGCGCGCAGGCCTACGAGACCGCCCGCTACTGCCTCATCGACACCCTCGGCTGCGGCTTCGAGGCGCTCGAGTACCCCGCCTGCACGAAGCTGCTCGGCCCGATCGTCCCGGGGACCATCGTTCCCAACGGCGCCAAGGTGCCGGGCACGCCCTACCAGCTCGACCCGGTCATGGCCGCCTTCAACATCGGCACCATGATCCGCTGGCTCGACTTCAACGACACCTGGCTCGCCGCCGAATGGGGCCACCCTTCCGACAACCTGGGCGGCATCCTCGCCACCGCCGACTGGCTCTCGCGCAATGCCGTGGCCGCCGGGAAGAAGCCGCTCACGGTGAAGGACGTCCTCACCGCGATGATCAAGGCGCACGAGATCCAGGGCTGCATCGCGCTGGAGAACAGCTTCAACAAGGTGGGCCTCGACCACGTGGTGCTGGTGAAGGTGGCCTCCACCGCGGTGGTCGGCGGAGATGCTCGGGCCTCACGAAGCGACGAGATCATCAACGCGGTGTCGCTCGCCTGGGTCGACGGCCAGTCGCTGCGCACCTATCGCCACACGCCCAACACCGGCTCGCGCAAGAGCTGGGCCGCGGGCGATGCCACGAGCCGCGCCGTGCGCCTGGCGCTGATCGCGAAGACGGGCGAGATGGGCTATCCGTCGGTGCTCACCGCGAAGACCTGGGGCTTCTACGACGTGCTCTTCAAGGGCAACGCCTTCAAGTTCCAGCGCCCGTACGGCAGCTACGTGATGGAGAACGTGCTGTTCAAGATCTCCTTCCCGGCGGAGTTCCACTCGCAGACCGCGGTCGAGGCGGCGATGACGCTCCACAAGGAACTCGCCAAGGCTCGGCAGGACGCCGGAGGACATCGCGAGGATCACCATCCGCACGCACGAGGCCTGCATCCGCATCATCGACAAGAAGGGGCCGCTCGCACAACCCGGCCGACCGCGACCACTGCATCCAGTACATGGTGGCCGTGCCGATGCTCTTCGGCCGCCTCACGGCCGGCGACTACGAGGACGAGGTCGCGAACGACCCGCGCATCGACGAGCTGCGCGACCGGATCGTCTGCGTCGAGGACCCGAAGTTCACGAAGGACTACCACGACCCGGACAAGCGCTCGATCGCCAACGCGCTCACCGTGGAGTTCAACGACGGCAAGAAGCTGAAGGAGATCGTCGTCGAGTACCCCATCGGCCACAAGCGCCGCCGCAAGGAGGGCATGCCCGTGCTGGTGGAGAAGTTCCGCGTGAACCTCGCGCGCCGCTTCCCCGAGAAGCAGAGGAAGGCGATCCTCGACCTCTGCCTCGACCAGAAGGCGCTGGAAGCGACTGCCGGTGCACGAGTTCGTCGACCTGATGGTCGTCTGAGGAGGCAACATGGCCAGGCAGTTCACGAGAGCCAACGGCTGCCCGATTGCTGGATTGCCGGCACGCTCGCCGCACTGTGCGGGCGGCTGCGCCACGACGCAATACCAGCTCACCCTCATGCCGCGCGACAGCGGCAAGCTCTACCAGGGAGTGGCCGAGGACTACGGGCGGCCCGGAGGGGGCGATCTCGGTCACGATCGAGGGACGGACCTACACCGGCACCTGGGTGGAGGTCGTCCCCGACCGGACCACCGGCTACGTGAGCGGCGGCTACGGCTACCGCGGTTACGGCGGCTGGGGAATGGGCGGCACCATGTCCATGGACAACCCTTCGGGGGGCGCGGCGAAGGCGCTCCTGCGCTCCGCCGACGGCGCCGGCCTGCGCTGCGACCTGCGCGGCGGCAGCGGGCGCGCCGGCGGCGGCGTGTGCCGGGACGACAAGGGCCTCGAGTACGACGTGCAGCTGCGCCCAGCCGGACAGAAGTAGCGCTTCCGTCGACGACCAACCGATACAAACGACCACGACACGAAGCTAGAGACGACCATGCCCCACAACGCCTTCAACACCCTGAAGACCTTCCAGCCCGCTGCCGGCAAGTCCGGCCAGTACTATTCGCTGCCCGCGCTGGCGGAGACTTTCCCCAACGTGGGCCGCCTGCCGGTGTCGATCCGCATCGTGCTCGAGTCGGTGCTGCGCAACGTCGACGGCAAGAAGGTGAGCGAGGAACACGTGAAGCAGCTGGCGAGCTGGGGCGCCACCGCCGCGCGCACGGACGAGATTCCCTTCGTCCTCGCGCGCATCGTGCTGCAGGACTTCACCGGCGTGCCGCTGCTGGCCGACCTCGCCGCCATGCGCGGGGTCGCGGCGAGGATGGGCAAGAACCCGAAGACCATCGAACCGCTGGTGCCGGTGGACCTCGTGGTCGACCACTCCGTGCAGATCGACCATTACGGCGGGCCGGACGCCCTCGACCTCAACATGAAGCTCGAGTTCGACCGCAACCGCGAGCGCTACGAATTCATGAAGTGGGGCATGCAGGCCTTCGACACGTTCAAGGTCGTGCCCCCGGGCATCGGCATCGTGCACCAGGTGAACCTCGAGTACCTGGCGCGCGGCGTGCACCAGAAGGCCGGCGTCTACTACCCCGACACCCTGGTCGGCACCGACAGCCACACCACCATGATCAACGGCATCGGCGTCGTCGGCTGGGGCGTGGGCGGCATCGAGGCCGAGGCCGGCATGCTCGGCCAGCCCGTCTACTTCCTCACCCCCGACGTGGTGGGCGTGAACATCACGGGGAGAATGCGCGAAGGCGTGACCGCGACCGACTTCGCCCTCACCGTCACCGAGATGCTGCGCAAGGCCAAGGTCGTGGGCAAGTTCGTCGAGTTCTTCGGCGAGGGCGCGGAGACGCTCGCCGTCACCGACCGCGCCACCATCGCCAACATGGCGCCGGAATACGGCGCCACCATGGGCTTCTTCCCGGTGGATGCGCGCACCATCGAGTTCTTCCGCAACACCGGCCGCACGCCCGACGAGGTATCGGCCCTCGAGGCCTACTTCAAGGCGCAGGGCCTCTTCGGCATGCCGCGCAAGGGCGACATCGACTACTCGACGGTGCTCGAGCTGGACCTCGGCACGATCCGGCCGTCGGTGGCGGGGCCGAAGCGGCCGCAGGACCGCATCGACCTCGGCAACCTCAAGGCGAAATTCACGCAGCTCTTCTCCGCGCCGGCGGCGGAGAACGGCTTCTCCAAGAAGGCCGAAGACCTCGCCAGGCGCGTCAAGACCACGGACGGCATCGACCTCGGTTCCGGCGACGTGCTCATCGCCGCGATCACCTCGTGCACGAACACCTCCAACCCGAGCGTCCTCATCGCCGCCGGGCTCCTGGCGCAGAAGGCCGTCGCCAAGGGGCTCACGGTGAAGCCCCACATCAAGACGTCGCTCGCGCCGGGCTCGCGCGTGGTGACGGAATACCTGAAGGCGGCCGGCCTGCTCTCCTCGCTGGAGAAGCTGGGCTTCAGCGTCGCGGCCTATGGCTGCACCACCTGCATCGGCAACGCCGGCCCGCTCGCCGAAGCCGTCGAAAAGGCGGTCGTGGACAACGACCTCGTCTGCGCGGCCGTCCTCTCCGGCAACCGCAATTTCGAGGCACGCATCCACGCCAACATCCGCGCCAACTTCCTCGCCTCGCCCCCGCTGGTGGTCGCGTTCGCGATCGCCGGAACGGTGCTGAAGGACCTCGACTCCGATCCGGTGGGCCAGGGGAAGGACGGTCCCGTCTACCTGAAGGACATCTGGCCCACCTCCGACGAGGTGCAGGCGCTGATGAAGTACGCCACCGACCCCGCCGTCTTCGGCCGCATGTATGCCAACCTCGCGGAGACGAATCCGCTGTGGAAAGGCATCGCCTCGGCCACCGGCCAGGTCTACAACTGGCCCAAGTCCACGTACATCGCCGAGCCGCCTTTCTTCCAGGGCTTCGGCATGAGCGCGGGCACGGCGAAGGATGTCCTGGGCGCGCGCGTGCTGGGGATCTTCGGCGACTCCGTCACCACCGACCACATCTCGCCCGGCCGGCGCCATCAAGGACACGTCGCCCGCCGGCAAGTACCTCATCGCCAACAACGTGATGAAGCCGGACTTCAACAGCTACGGCGCGCGCCGCGGCAATCACGAGGTGATGATGCGCGGCACCTTCGCCAACGTGCGCGTGAAGAACCTGATGCTTCCCGCGAAGGCCGACGGCACGCGCGTCGAGGGCGGCGTGACGCTCTACCAGCCCTCCGGCGAGCAGATGCCGATCTACGATGCCGCGATGAAGTACATCGCCGCCGGCACGCCGACCGTCGTCTTCGGCGGCGAGGAATACGGCACCGGCTCCTCGCGGGACTGGGCCGCCAAGGGCACGCAGCTCCTGGGCGTGAAGGCGGTCGTGGCGCGCAGCTTCGAGCGCATCCACCGCTCCAACCTGGTCGGCATGGGCGTGCTGCCCTGCCAGTTCAAGGGCGGCGATTCCGCCGAGTCCCTGGGCATCAAGGGAGACGAGACGTGCGACGTGGTGGGCCTCGAGAAGGGCATCAGGCCGCAGATGGACGTGACGCTCGTCATTCACCGCCAGGACGGCACGAAGAAGGAGGTGCCGGTGCTCCTGCGCATCGACACGCCGATCGAGGTCGATTACTACCTGCATGGCGGCATCCTGCCCTTCGTGCTGCGCGAACTGGTCGCCTGATCCCGCCATCGACTTCCTGACCACCCGGCTGCCCGCAGGCTGGGCGCTCGCCACCGGCATCCTGGCAGCCGTTCTGCTGGCCTGGACAGCCCGGCGAGCGCCGTGGAAGCTGCTCGCGGTCGAGTTCCGGTTGCACGGCTGGCTGGGTGCGGTGCTGGCGATCGCGCTGGCCTGGATCCTCTCCGCGCGCACGCCCGAGGGGCCGCCGCTCCACTTCCTGGCGACACCCCTCGTTGCGTTGATGTTCGGCCGCGACCTCGCCGCGATCGCCGTGGCGCCCGCGATCCTGGCCGCCATCGTCTGGCGGCAAGGAGAGTGGGCCAGTGCGCCGGCGACCTGGCTGCTTGCGGGCCTCCTGCCAGCCCATCTCACCCATCTCCTGCATCGTGCGGCGGACCGGTTCGTGCCGCGCAACGTGTTCACGTACATCTTCCTTTCCGGCTTCTTCACGCCCGGCATCGTCTTCGCGCTCACCGTCGTCGCGGCCGCAGCCGTGCACGCGGCCGCCGGAACCGCGCCCTGGCAGAAGCTGGCCGACGGCTTCGTCCCCTACGGGCTCCTCCTTTCGTGGGGCGAGGCCTTCCTGTCGGGACTGCTGGCCGCGATCTTCGTCGTCTACGAACCGCGCTGGATGGTGACCTTCGACGACGCGCGCTATCTGCGCCCGCCCGGTACCTGAAACGGTCGTGCCCGGCGCGGAAGAACGCCCGATTTGCGGGAAACGGCGGCAGCCGCCTATAATCCGCGCACATTCGCAACCGACGCCCACGGACCTCCCATGAACCGCCACGAATTCACGATTTCCTCCCGCCGCGCAGCGCGCGGTGCGACTCGTGGCGCCGGGATGTGGGCAAACGGGATCGCGCTGCGCAGCCGCGGCAAAGCCTGACACCGGGGCCGACCGCCCCGGCGCAAGTCGAGGCGGATCCCGAAGCGGCCCTACCCACCACCGCTACCATTCCGCCTCGCGCATTGCGCGACGCGTAAGCTCGCGCGCGAAACGAACGCAGACGCTGCCCACAAGGCAGCCGAACAACAACATGAACACGCTCCTCGCAAAGCTGCACCCGCATCGCTGGCTCACCGGCCTCTGGCGCAACCCCGTCTTCGTGAAGCTCTGGGGCTCGCTCACCATCACGCACTTCGGCGGCCAGGTGACCTTCCTCGCGCTCCCGCTCACGGCGGCGCTGATGCTGAACGCCACGCCCTTCGAGGTCGGGGTGCTCACCGCGCTCGAAGCACTCCCCTACCCGCTCTTCGGCCTGTTCGCCGGCGTGCTGGTGGACCGCGCCCGCAAGCTCCCGGTGATCATCTGGGCGGACATCGGCCGCGGCCTGGCGCTCGCCGCCGTGCCGGTCTGCGCGTGGCTCGGCGTGCTCACGATGCCGGTGCTCTATGTCGTGGGCTTCCTCGTCGGGCTCGGCTCGGTCATCGGCTGGCCCGCCTACCAGGTCTTCATGACCGAGCGGGTCGGCAGGGACAACTTGGTCGAGGCCAACGCCAAGATCGGCATCTCGGATTCCGCCGCGCAACTGGTCGGGCCGGGACTGGCCGGCGCCCTCATCCATTGGCTGACCGCCCCCGTCGCGATCCTCCTCGATGCCCTGTCGTTCATCGTCTCGGCAATGATGCTGCGCGGCATTCCCGCGGCGGCGACGGACGCGCCCAAGCTATCCGGGGAAAGTGTCTGGCGCGAGATCGGCGAGGGGCTCTCGGCGGTGTGGCGCAACGAGACGCTGCGCGCGCTGGCCTGGTCGCTGGCCATCTGGCAGATGTTCCGCCACGCCTTCGTCGCGGTCGTGATCCTGTTCGCGGCGCGCGACCTGGGCTTTTCGGCCGGCCACGTGGGCGTGCTCTTCATGTTCGCGGGCATCGGCTCGCTGGCGGCGGCGGGGGCGGTCGCACCGCTCAACGCGCGCTTCGGCTTCGGTCCGACGATGCTCTTCGCCCTGGGCGGGACCGGTGTGGCCTGGCTGGTGCTGGGCGCGGCGACGGGCGGGTACCTGGTCGCGTCCTTCACATTCGGGCTGGGCCTCTTCCTGCTCGACTTCTCGGCCATGACTTTCTTCATCAACTACCTGACGCTGCGGCAGACGGTCACGCCGGATCGCCTGCTCGGTCGCGTCACCGCCACGATGATCTGCCTCACCGTTGCCACGGCCCCGCTGGGCGGGCTGGCGGGAGGCTGGATCGCGGAGCATTGGGGACTGCGGGCCACGATCCTGCTCGCCGGCGCAGGGGCCCTGGCGATGATCCCGCTCATGGCCTGGACGTCTCCGCTCGCCCGGATGCGCACGATGCCCGGACCCCACGAACCGGTCGCCACGGAGAGCGTGGCGGAGGAACTGGCCGGCGACTGATTGCCGCAGGGAGCGTCGGGGCGAATCCGGGGCCGCGCCCCGGCGCATCCAACGGGAATGGACAGGAAACGAACCCCCGCGCGCCGGTTTGCCCGGCGCCCGGGCCGCCGCCGATAATGCGGGCCGCAACGGCCCTGGGAGTTGACCATGGAGACCTCGGAAGTCCTGGTCGCCATGACGGGAATGCTGGCCAGCTTCGGCCTGCCGCTCATCGTCATCGCGATCATTCTCGTCTACAAGCACCAGCGCAACCGCATGCAGCAGGAGACGATCCTGCGCCTGGCGGAAAAGGGGCTGCCGGTCCCGCCGGAACTGCTGCAGCCGCCGGAGCGGACAGCCAGCCCGAAGGCCGGCCTGGTGCTCCTCGCCCTCGGCATCGCCCTTTCCGTGTTCTTCTGGGAACGGGGCCAGCCGTGGTCGATCGGGCTCATTCCCGGCCTGATGGGGATAGCCCTCCTCGTCGCCTGGAAGATCGAATCGCGGCCTCGCGACCGCACCGAGACCCCGCGCTAGCGCCGATGGGGCAACGGCCGGATACGGCCGATTCCGCGCTCGTGCTCGCGATCGTCGCCCGCGACGATCGCGACGCGTTTGCGCGCCTGGTCGCGCGGCACCAGTCGATGGTCCGCTCGGTCCTGCGCCGCCTCACCAAGGGCGATCACGGGCTGGCCGACGACCTCGCGCAGGAAACCTTCCTCCTCGCCTGGCGCAACCTCCGTTCCTTCCGCTTCGATGCGCGCTTCTCGACCTGGCTGTACCGCATCGCCTTCAACGCCTGGCTCACCGAGGTGCGCAAGCGGCGCGAAGTGCTGCTTGACGACCAGGAAGGCACACCCGGGCCGGAGGAAGGCACCGCAGGACCCGCAGGCCGCGGAGCGCATCGACCTGGAGCGCGCCCTGGCGCAACTGGGCGACGGCGAACGGGCCGCGATCGCCGCCTGCTACTACGCCGACCTCACCCACGAGGAGGCCGCCGAGGCGATCGGCATTCCGCTCGGCACCGTGAAGACCCACATCCTGCGCGCCAAGGCGAAGCTGCGCGCGAAACTCGGCGAGGACTTCCGATGAACGACCCCCTGCACGACCCCATCGAACGGCTGCTGCGCGCGAGCGCCCGCAAGGTCCTCCCGGACGCAGGCTTCTCCGCGCGCGTGATGCATGCCCTTCCGGCCGACCCGCAGACATGGCCCTGGCTCAAGCCCCTGCTGGTGACCGGATCCGCCGCGATCGGCGGCGCCCTCGCGTGGGGGCTGGCCCCGGCCGGGATCTCGCTGCTGCAGGGTTTCCTCGATCTCGCGCGCCTGCAGTCGCACACGCCCTCGGCCTACGCCGCGCTGGGGCTCGCCCTGGCGATGGCGGTCATTGCGGCCGTCCTCGTGGTCGACGAGGGCTGATCGGGAAACAGGGCCGGGAAAGCGACGCAGTCGCCCGGCGGCCGGTCGCGCCACGCTTGCGCGGGGCGACGCAGCTTCCCGCCTCGACGCCGACATGCGCGCAGTTCTCCATGACGAAGGCGAGGACGCGCAGCATGTGCGGCACGTTGGCGCGGTAGCGCTGGTAGCGTCCTTCCGGCTGCACGGTGACGAGGCCCGATCCCAGCATCGCCTTGAGATGGAACGAGAGGTTGGTGGCCGGCAGCCCCAGCGCCTCGGCGATCTCGCCCGCCACCCGGCCCTCGGCTCCCGACCGGACGAGGAGGCAAAAGATGTCCAGCCGCAGGCCCGAGGCCAGCGATTCGAAGGTCTTGCGTGCGACTGCCTTGTCCATCCGTTGCTTGGCTCCCGGCGGTCCGCCGCGTCGGCGCGGAGCGGCGACCCTTCAATCATCGGTGAGACTTTGGTCCCACAGGCAGGGGCCGACGCTTCAAAGTTACAAGGCGAAACGGTTGGCGACTTGATCCATATCAGCCTTCGCTAATGGAACATGCGTTGAAATAACGCCATCCCCTCTTCATCTCCCGAGGCAGTGATGGAACAACTCTCCCGCAGGCGCTTCCTGAAGATCAGCGCCGCCACGTTCGGGGCCGGCGCCGTCGGCTCCCAGATCCCGGTCGTTTCCTCGCTCGCCATGGGCTCCAAGCCCCCGGCCGGCAAGGTCGAGACGATCCCCACCTACTGCGAGATGTGCTTCTGGAAGTGCGGCGGCATCGCGCACATCCGCGACGGCAAGCTCTGGAAGTTCGAGGGCAATCCCCTCGACCCGATGAGCCGCGGCCGCCTCTGCCCGCGCGGCACGGCCGCCGTCGGCACGCACAACGACCCCGACCGCATCTCGAAGCCCCTGATCCGGACCGGCGCGCGCGGCAAGGAAGAGTTCAAGGCCGTCACCTGGGACGAGGCGTTCAACCACATCGCAGACAAGATGAAGAAGATCGCGGCCGAGCACGGCCCCGAGTCGATCGCGCTCTGGAAGCACGGCTCGGGCTCGCGCTTCTTCGAGCACGTCATGCGCGCCTACGGCTGCATCAACAAGGCAGCCCCCTCCTTCGCGCAATGCCGCGGCCCGCGCGACATCGGCTACCTGCTCACCTACGGCACGGGACTGGGCTCGCCGGAACCGACCGACATCGCCAACACCAACTGCCTCGTCCTCATCGGCACGCACCTCGGCGAGAACATGCACAACACGCAGGTGCAGGAGTTCGCCGAAGCCGTGGGGAGGAAGGCAACCATCATCGTGGTGGACCCGCGCTACTCGGTGGCCGCGAGCAAGGCCAAGTACTGGCTGCCCATCAAGCCCGGCACCGACATGGCGCTCGTCCTCGCATGGATGAACGTGCTGGTGACCGAAGGCCTGTACGACAAGGAATTCGTCGCGAAGCACGGCCACGGCTTCGACAAGTTCGCCGCCGCGATCAAGGAGAACACGCCGGAATGGGCGGAAGGCGAAACCGGCATCACGGCCGCGACGATACGCGCCACGGCGCGCGAAATGGCCGCGGCACGCCCGGCCGCCCTGGTGCACCCCGGCCGCCGCGTCAACTGGTACGGCGACGATGCGCAGCGCTCGCGCTCCACGGCGCTCTTGAACGCGCTGCTGGGCAACTGGGGCCGCAAGGGCGGTCTCTACCTGCAGGCCGGCATGAAGGTCGCAGGCTACCCCTTCCCGAAATTCCCCGAAGCGAAGAAGCCCAAGGTCGACAACCCGGACGGGAAGTGGCCGTTTGCGGACGAGGAAGTCACCACGGGCCTGCGCGAGGCGACGATCACCGGCAAGCCCTATCCGATCAAGGGCTGGATCGTCTACGCCTCGAACCTGAACCAGACGCTGCCCAACGAGAAGGAAACGATCGAGGCCATCTCGAAGCTGGACCTGCTGGTGGTGGTCGACACGCATCCCAGCGAGATCACCGGCTATGCCGACGTGGTCCTCCCCGACACCATGTTCCTCGAGCGCCACGACGACCTCTACGTCGGCTGGGGCCGCCAGGGGTGGGCCGCGTTGCGCCAGCCCGTCATCGCGCCGCCGGGCGAACAGAAGCCGGCGTGGTGGATGGCCAAGCAGCTCGCGGACCGGCTCGGCGTGGGCGAGTACATGCCGTTCAAGGACATGGACGAGTACCTCGCCAAGCGCTGCGAGAAGAGCGGCATCGACTACGCGAAGTTCCGCAAAGATGGGATCGTCATGGGCGAGAAGAAGCCCATCACCATCGAGGAAGGCGTGGAGATTTCCTTCGACACGCCATCGAAGAAGGTCGAGTTCTGGTCCGAGCAGCTCGCCAAGGCGGGCTTCGATCCGGTGCCGAAGTACACCGCGCCGGAGGCCGCACCCGCCGGGTTCTACCGGCTCGTCACCGGGCGCGCGCCCGTGCACACCTTCAGCCGCACGCAGACCAACACGCTGCTGCGCGACATCATGAAGGAGAACGAGCTCTGGGTGAACGCCGCCACCGCGGCCAAGGCCGGCCTGAAGCACGGCCAGTACGTGAAGCTGAAGAACCAGGACGGCGTGGTCTCCAACCGCATCAAGGTGAAGGCCACGCAGCGCATCCGCCCCGACACCCTCTACATGGTCTACGGCTTCGGCCACACCAGCAAGATGCTCAAGAGCGCCTACCAGATGGGCGCCAGCGCGGCGCAGCTCAACACGCGCTACAAGGTCGACCCGCTGATGGGCGGCACGAGCATCCACCAGAACTTCGTCACTTTCGAAAAGGAGGCGTGAGATGCCACGCTTCGGAATGGTCATCGACACCCTGAGGTGCGTGGGGTGCATGGATTGCGTCGTCGCCTGCCAGACGGAAAACGACGTCCCGCAGGGCTACTGCCGCGACTGGATCGTCACCGAGACGCGGGGAGAATTCCCCACCCTCTCGCTCGAGATCCGTTCGGAACGCTGCAACCACTGCGACAACCCGCCCTGCGTCACCTGCTGCCCCACCGGCGCCAGTCACGTGGAGGATTTCGGCAAGACCGTGCAGGTCACGGCCAACCAGTGCATCGGCTGCAAGGCCTGCCTCGCGGCCTGCCCCTACGGCGCGCGCTTCGTCCACCCCGACGGCTACGCCGACAAGTGCACCTTCTGCCTGCACCGCGTGAAGGAAGGCAAGGATCCGGCCTGCGTCTCGGTGTGTCCGACGCACTGCATGGTCTTCGGCGACCTGGACGACCCGAAGAGCGCCGTGAGCGAGCTGCTCAGAACACGCAAGCACCACGTCATCCTGCCGGAAGCCGGCACGAAGCCGCGCGTCCACTACCTGACCTGAGGCCACGACCATGCTCGAAGTCACCACCACCCGACACAACCCCCTCGTGGACCCGGTGCTCGCGGTCTGGAGCTGGGAGATCCCGCTCTACCTCTTCTTCGGCGGCATGATCGCCGGCATGATGGTCCTCGCGGGCCTCAACATGCTCAAGCTCGCGAAGGGCGAGCGCGCGGAGAGCTTCTACAGCGTGCAGACGCCGATCCTGGGCTTCATCCTGATGAACCTGGGCATGGGCGCGCTGTTCCTGGACCTCGCGCACAAGCTCTTCGTCTACCGCGTCTACATGGCCTTCGAGCCGCTCTCGCCGATGTCGTGGGGCTCGTGGATCCTGCTGCTCGTCTATCCGGTGATCCTCGTCTCCGCCCTCATCCGCCTGCCGCAGGCCTGGCCCTGGCTGGGCGAACGCCTGCCGGTGCTGGAGAACCTCTCGCAGGCGCTCATCACGCGCCCGGGACTCATCCGGGCCCTGGGCATCGCCAACATCGGACTCGGGATCGGCCTGGGCATCTACACCGGGATCCTGCTCTCCACCATGGTGGCGCGGCCCCTCTGGAACAGCGCGGTCCTCGGTCCGCTCTTCCTGTTCTCCGGGTTGTCCGCGGCCGCCGCGATGGTGCACCTGGTCGCGAGCCTCGTGCCGGGACACCCGGCCCCGCGCGGCTTCCTCGGCGGCGCATTCGCGATGCTGGTGCAGCCGCTCGGCGAGCGCCCCCCGGAGCCGCGCACGGCCGACGGCCTCATCAAGGCGGACCTGGGCTTCCTCGCCGTGGAACTGATCCTGATCGGCCTGCTCTTCATCGGTCTCGTGTCGAGTTCGGCCTCGCACCTGGCCGCGGTCGATCTCCTCCTGTCGGGCAAGTTCGCAGTCGTCTTCTGGGGCGTGGTGATCGTCTCCGGCATCCTCGTTCCGCTCGTCCTGCAGTGGCTCGAGCTCGGGCATCGCATCCCGCATACCATCCTGCCGGCGCTGCTGGTGCTCGCGGGCGGCTTCGCGCTACGCTGGGTGATGGTCAACGCCGGCCAGGCGAGCGAGATGATCGCCGCCACGGGAATGTAGGAGGAAGCAGGCCATGAGCACCCTCACCGCCGGGCACAGCGGCCCCGCGGCCGGCACGAAGTCCGGGCCGGCGCCCTTCTGGAATCCCTATGTCGCGGGCTTCGGCCTGGGCCTGGTCCTGCTCGCCGCCTACCTGATTGCCGGGCGTGGCCTGGGTGCCACCGGGGCCTTCTCGTCGGTCGCCGCCTGGATCGCGAACACGATCTCGCCCGAGCACGCCCAGGCGCTTGCCGTCCACGCCCGCTACATCGAGAGCGGCACGCCGTTCACCGCCTGGCTCACCTACCTCCTCATCGGCGCCTTCATCGGCGCGGCCGCATCCGGGGTTGCCGCCGGACGCTTCGCCATCAGCATCGAGCGCGGCCCCCGCATCACCGACGGCCAGCGACTGGCACTCGCCCTCTTCGGCGGCATGATCGCCGGCGTGGGCGCAAAGATCGCGCGTGGCTGCACCAGCGGGCAGGCGCTCACCGGCGCCTCGGTCCTCAACGTCGGCAGCCTCGTCTTCATGCTTGCCGTATTTGCCGCCGGCTACGCCGTGGCCTGGTTGCTCAGGAAGGAGTGGCTCTGATGTTTCCCCTTTCCTCGACCCTGGAGCTTTCCCTCGCCGCCTCGCTGGGCCTGGCGGTATTGATCGGCATCGGCTTCGGCTTCTTCCTCGAGAAGGCCGGTTTCGGGAGCGCGCGCAAGCTGGTCGCCGTCTTCTACTTCTACGACATGGCGGTCGTGAAAGTGATGTTCACGGCCATCGTGACCGCCCTGGTCGGCCTCTTCATCCTGTCTTCGGCCGGCGTCCTCAACCTCGCGGAGCTGTACATCGAACCCACGAACTACCTCGCTGCCATCATCGGCGGCCTCGTGTTCGGCGCCGGCTTCGTGATCGGCGGCTATTGCCCCGGGACTTCGCTCACCGCCTGCGCCACGGGGCGCCTCGACGGACTTGCCTTCATCGTCGGCATCTTCATCGCCTCGTATGCCTATGCCGAGCTGCTCTCCGGGTTCGACACCTGGCTCGCGCAATCGGCGCAGGCCGACCTGACGCTTCCCGCGCTGACCGGGATCCCGATGGGGTGGTTCGTGGTGGCATTCGTCGCCTTCCTCGCCCTGGCAGGCTGGGGGATGGCAGCGGCGGAGCGACGGTTTTCCGGGCTGCGGCCGGGCCACTGACACCCGTCCGGGCGGGATTCGGGGTAAACCGTACGACTTTTGGGGTCTCCGACCTCAAAGTACTGTTTTTTCTAGTCAAATTCAGTTAAACTGCGCGCCGCGCGAAAAATATCGAAACGCGCACTACTCCACCAACAATTCCGGAGAATTACCCATGAAGAAGTTGCTCGCTGCCCTGTTCGCCGGGGCGTTTGTGATGGTGCAAGCCCCCGCCGTGTTCGCGCAGGACAAGGCGGCGGCACCGAAGGCCGAAGCCGCCAAGGCTGACGCGAAGAAGGCTGACGCCAAGGCCGACGCGGCCAAGGCTGACGCGAAGAAGGCCGATGCCAAGGCTGGCGAGGCGAAGGCCGATGCCAAGAAGGCCGATGCCAAGGCCGGCGCGGCGAAGGCCGACGCCAAGAAGGCCGATGCCAAGGCCGGCGACGCGAAGGCCGACGCCAAGAAGGCCGATGCCAAGGCTGACGAAGCGAAGGCCGATGCCAAGAAGGCCGATGCCAAGGCCGGCGAAGCGAAGGCCGACGCCAAGAAGGAAGAAGGCAAGAAGAAAAAGGGCGGCTGCTAAGCACCCCTTGGCGCGGGACTCCCGCGCGAATGCATGACGAGAAACGGGGCGGCCTTGGCCGCCCCGTTTCTCTTGCGTACTTCCGGGCGCCGTGACCCGGCCCGCATTCAGCCGAGCAGGTGCTTGACTCCGGCGCGCTCCTCTTCGAGCTCCGCCAGCGTCTTGTCCATGCGGGCGCGCGAGAACTCGTCGATCTCGAGTCCCTTGACGACCTGGTACTGGCCGCCCGAGGTCGTGCACGGGAAGCCGTACATCACGCCTTCGGGAATGCCATACGAGCCGTCGGAGGTGACGCCCATCGTGACCCACTTGCCGTTCGAGCCCAGCACCCAGTCGCGTACATGGTCGATGGCGGCATTGGCGGCCGATGCCGCGGAAGACAGCCCGCGCGCCTCGATGATCGCGGCACCGCGCTTGCCCACCAGCGGGATGAAGGTGTCCTTGTACCAGGCCTCGTCGTTCACGAGCGCCTTCACGGACTGGCCGCCGGCGGTCGCGAAACGGTAGTCGGGATACATCGTGGGCGAGTGGTTGCCCCACACCACCAGCTTCTCGAAGGATTCGACGGGCTTGCCGGTCTTCGCCGCGAGCTGCGAGGCGGCGCGATTGTGGTCGAGCCGCATCATCGAGGTGAAGCACGTCGGCGCGAGGCTCTTCGCGCTCATCCGCGCGATGTAGGCGTTGGTGTTGGCGGGGTTGCCGACGACCAGAACCTTCACGTTGCGCGAAGCGCCTTCGTCCAGCGCGCGCCCCTGGACCGTGAAGATGGCGCCGTTGGCCTCCAGGAGGTCCTTCCTCTCCATGCCGGGTCCGCGCGGTCGCGCGCCCACCAGGATCGCCACGTCGGCGTCCTTGAAGGCCACCTTGGCGTCGGAGGCCGCGCTCATTCCCGCGAGCAGCGGAAACGCGCAGTCGTCCAACTCCATCATCACGCCCTTCAGGGCCTTCTGCGCCTTCTCGTCCGGAATCTCCAGCAGTTGCAGGATTACCGGCTGGTCCTTGCCGAGCATTTCACCGCCGGCGATCCGGAACAGGAGGCTGTAGCCGATCTGGCCTGCGGCACCGGTAACAGCCACGCGCATGGGCTTCTTCATGGGGTCTCCTTGGGGGGTCTTCTCGTTGGAAATTCCTGCCTTGCCGCTGCGGGGCGGCGCCATTCGTGCCCGCTTCCGACAGCCCGCAAAAGTATATCGCAGTGCAGCAATCCGGACCGCGCGGCGGTTTGCGCCGGATCAAGAATCAGCGCAGGTATCGGGGCGAGAAACCGGGACAGTCCCTGACTTTCGTCAGTCCGCCCGCGCAGGCGTGCGAGCGAGGGAGATGGCGAGGACGCCGGCCATCACCAGCGCGGCGCCGCCCAGCTGGATGGCGGTGATCGGCTCGTCGAGGAAGAAAAAGCCCAGGAAGATGGTGGCCACGGGCCCCACGGTTCCCAGCATCGAGGCGTGGCTCGAGCCGATCAGGCGGATGCCCTCCGACATGAACAGGATCGGGAGGACGGTGGAAAAGACCGCCATCACGGCGACCAGGCCATAGACCGGCGCGGGTTGCGTCCACAGCAGGGCGGCATCGCGCGTCACGAAGAAGTGCGCCACCACCGCCACGCAGGAAACGAGCGAAGCCAGGCTCGCGAAGAGGACGCTGCCCATCTTCTTCACCATCCGGCCGTTGCCGATGAGGTAGACCGCGTAGCACAGCGCCGATAGCGCCACCAGGAACGCGCCCAGCGCCACGTTCTCCTGTTGCGTGGTCAGGTCATTCACGAACACCAGGGCAATGCCGAGGTAAGACAGGGCCAGCGCCGCGGCATCCCGCCCCACGATCACGCGGCCGTAAAGCACGGCGGAGATGAGCACCACCAGCGTCGGATAGAGGAACAGCACCAGGCGCTCCAGCGCGGCGGTGATGTATTGCAGGCCCATGAAGTCGAAGAGGCTGGCGAGGTAATAGCCCAGCAGCCCGAGGAAAACGACCGCCCGCCAGTCGCCGCGACCGAGCGCGGCCAGGTGCCCGCCGCGTCCGAACCACCAGGCCACGGCAAGAAAGAACGGCGCGCTGATGGCCATGCGCAGGGCGAGCAGCGTCACGGCGTCGACGCCGTGACGGTAGGCCAGCTTGATGATGATGGCCTTGGCGGAAAACGCGATCGCGGAGAAGACGACCAGCGCCGCGCCGATCATGCGTTCGCGCGTCACGGGCGTCGTGCCACCGTGCGGGCCAGGCCCGCCACACTCAAGCGTCGCACCGGGAAACCCCAAGCCTGGCAGGTGGAAGAAAAAGGCCAACCCGTTGTTCGGGTTGGCCTTTGTTTCATGAACTGGCGGAGAGGGTGGGATTCGAACCCACGGTACCCCGGAGGGTACTTCAGATTTCGAGTCTGACGCGATCGACCACTCTGCCACCTCTCCGGACTCGAAGGACGCGATTATAGCCGAGCCGCCGGGGAGTTTCGATCAAACGCTCCCGGATCGAGGCGGCGCAAGGACCTTGAGCAGTTCGTCGACGTGCTGCGGACCGACGGCGTCGCGCCAGATGCGCTCGACGATGCCGTGCGCGTCGACCAGGACGATCAACTTGCGCGCGAACTTCATGAAGCCCAGGTTCACCAGCGCACCGTAGGTCTTCGTCACCCTGCCGTCGGTATCGCAGAGGACACGAGAGCCCGGGCCATGCTTCGCGGCGTAGGCCTGCGCCGTGCCGGTGTCGCTCACCACCACGGTGGCAAGCCAGGCGCCGGCCGCTTCGAACTGCGCCGCCGCGCCGGTCAGTCGATCCAGCACGGCAAGGCACTCCGGAGTGTCGTCCTGGGGATGGAAGACGAGGACCGCGCGCCGGCCGCGCAACTGCGCCAGGGAATGCTCGGCTGCGTCGGTGCCCACGAGGCGAAATTCCGGCGCAGGCTTGCCGCGCGCGGGCGGCTCGCCGGACTGCGCCAGCGTGAGCCACGTCACGACCACGACGGAGAAGACAACCATGACGACGAGGACGATTTCCATGCGGGAGCCGGTGTGTGGATGGGTGGGGCGCCGGCAGTGTAGCAGCGCCGCATCCACCCTACCCGCTCGGTGCTATCCTTTCGGCTTCCTGACATGACCAAGATCCTGCACCGCAGCCTGCGCGGCACCCTCCCCCTTGCGGTATCCGCGCGGGGGCTGCGATTCACGGACCAGGCGGGCCGCGAGTACATCGACGCCTGCGGGGGCGCGGCGGTGTCCTGCGTCGGCCACGGCCATCCCGAAGTGCTCGCCGCCATGCATGCGCAGATCGACCGCGTGGCCTACGCGCACACGAGCTTCTTTACGACGCGAGGTCGCGGAGGAGCTTGCCGACACCCTGGTCGCCGACGCCCCGCAAGGCATGTCCCACGTCTACCTGGTCTCCGGCGGCTCGGAAGCCATGGAGGCGGCACTGAAGATGGCGCGCCAGTACTTCGTCGAGATCGGCGAAGCCGAACGCTCGGTCTTCATCGGGCGGCGCCAGAGCTACCACGGCAACACGCTGGGCGCGCTGGCCGTAGGCGGCAACGAATGGCGGCGCCGGCAGTTCGCGCCCCTGCTGATCGACGTGGCGCGCGTATCCCCGTGCTACGAGTACCGCGACCGCCGGGATGGGGAAACGCCGGAGGCCTACAGCGAGCGACTCGCGAAGGAACTGGAGGCCAGGATCCAGGAGGTGGGGGCGAATCGCGTCATTGCCTTCGTGGCCGAGCCCGTCGTGGGCGCCACCCTCGGCGCAGTGCCGCCGACTCCGGGATATTTCAAGCGCGTGCGGGAGATCTGCGACCGTCACGGCATCCTGCTCATCGCCGACGAGGTGATGTGCGGCATGGGCCGTACCGGAACGCTCTACGCCACGGAGCAGGAAGGGGTGGTTCCCGACCTCGTCGCCATCGCCAAGGGCCTGGGCGGCGGCTACCAGCCCATCGGCGCCGTGCTCGTGCAGGCACGCATCGTCGACGCCCTGCGCAAGGGCAGCGGCCTCTTCCAGCACGGACACACGTATCTCGGCCACCCCGTCGCCGCCGCGGCGGCGCTGGCGGTGCAGCGCATCATCAAGCGGGACAGGCTGCTCGATGCCGTGCGAACAAACGGACAGTACTTCGAACGGCGACTGCGCGAAGCCTTGGGCAGCCACCCGCACGTGGGCGACATCCGCGGCCGCGGATTCTTCCGCGGCGTCGAATTCGTGGCGGACCGCGCCACCAAGAGAGCCGTTCGACCCGGCGCTCAAGTTGCACGCGAAGATCAAGGCGAGCGCCATGGAACGCGGCCTCATGGTCTACCCCATGGGCGGCACCATCGACGGCGTGCAGGGAGACCATGTCCTGCTCGCCCCCCCCTTCATCGCCACGGAGGCCGACCTCGACGAAATCGTCGGGCGGCTCGCCGCGGCCATTGAAACCGGCACCGCGTCACTCAAGCGCGCGGCGTAGGTATTGCACGACCCCCCCACCAAGAGGAGCCCCAACAATGAAACGCAGATTTGCCACCCTCGCTGCAGCCGCGGCCGTTGCCGCCGCATTCCTGGCACCGGACGCCGCAGCGCAGCAGAAGTACCTCACCATCGGCACCGGCGGCGTTACCGGCGTGTACTACGCCGCGGGCGGCGCCATCTGCCGCCTCGTGAACAAGGATCGCGCCAAGCACGGCATCCGCTGCTCGGTGGAGTCCACCGGCGGATCGGTCTTCAACATCAACACGATCAAGGCCGGCGAGCTCGACCTCGGCGTCTCCCAATCCGACGTGATGTACAACGCGGTCAAGGGGACGAAGCAGTTCAAGGACGCGGGCGCCTTCGGAGACCTCCGCGCCGTCATGTCGCTGCACCCCGAGCCCTTCACGGTCGTCGCGCGCAAGGAAGCCAACATCAAGTCCTTCGCCGACTTCAAGGGCAAGAAGTTCAACGTCGGCAACCCCGGCTCCGGCACGCGCGCCTCGATGGAGGAAATCCTCGCCGAAATGAAGTGGAAGCTCTCCGACTTCGCGCTCGCCTCCGAGCTCAAGGCCGACGAGCACGGCCCGGCCCTTTGCGACGGCAAGATCGACGGCTTCTTCTACGCCGTGGGCCACCCGTCCGCCAACATCCAGGACCCGACCACGAGCTGCGGCGCAAAGCTGGTCCCGCTCACCGGGCCGGCCGTCGACAGCCTGGTGAAGCAGTGGCCCTACTACGCCAAGGTCACGGTCCCCGCCGGCCTCTATCCCAACAACCCGCAGGCCACCGAGACCTTCGGCGTGCTGGCGACCCTCGTGAGCTCGTCCAAGGTGCCCGCCGACCATGTGTACGCGGTCGTGAAGGCAGTCTTCGACAACTTCGAGGAATTCAAGAAGCTGCACCCGGCGCTCGCGCACCTGAAGCCCGAGGACATGGTGAAGAACGGCCTGTCGGCGCCCCTGCACGAAGGTGCCGCGCGCTACTACAAGGAAAAAGGCTGGATCAAGTGAGAGCCTCCCGGCCCATGCCGGGATGACGTTGCGCACGGGGTGGGCTGACGCCCGCCCCGTTTTCGTTTGCCAGGGGAGGCATCGTGGAAGAAAACAAGAAACCCGTCGAACCGAGTGTGGACCTGCAGCAACTCGTGGCCGATGCCGACACGGGTGGCCGCGAAGTCGGCGGCGCGGTCGGCAAGCTCATCCTCTTCGTGGCGGTCGGCTGGTCGCTGTTCCAGCTCTGGTACGCCTCGCCCCTGCCCTTCGTGCTCGGCTGGGGGGTGCTCAACGACACCGAAGCGCGCTCGCTGCATCTCGGCATCGCGCTATTCCTCGGCTTCCTCTGTTATCCGGCGCTCAAGAGCGCCGGCCGTACCAGCGTGCCCTGGTACGACTGGATCCTGGCGATCGTCGGCGCCATCGCCGGCGCCTATTTCCTGCTCTTCTACAACCAGCTCGCCACGCGTCCGGGCCAGCCCAACCTGCAGGACATCGTGATCGCCTGCACCGGCATCGTCCTGCTTCTCGAGGCCACGCGCCGGGCGGTCGGTACGCCGATGACGGTGCTGGCGGTCCTGTTCCTCATCTACATCATGTTCGGCAAGTACATGCCGGACGTGCTCGCGCACAAGGGCGCCTCTCTCGAGCGCATGCTCTCGCACCAGTGGCTCACGACCGAGGGTGTCTACGGCGTGGCGCTCGGCGTCTCCTCGTCCTTCATCTTCATCTACGTGCTGTTCGGCGCGCTGCTCGACCGTGCGGGCGCGGGCAACTACATGATGCAGGTGTCGATGGCGCTCCTCGGCCACATGCGCGGCGGCCCCGCCAAGGTCGCCGTGGTTTCCTCGGGGCTGAACGGACTCATCTCCGGGTCGTCCGTCTCCAACGTCGTCTCCGGCGGCATCTTCACCATCCCGCTCATGAAGAAGGCGGGCTACGGCGGCGTGAAGGCCGGCGCCATCGAGACGATGAGCTCGGTGAACGGCCAGATCATGCCGCCGGTGATGGGTGCGGCGGCGTTCCTGATGGTGGAGTACGTCGGGCTCACCTACGCGGAGATCTGCAAGCACGCCTTCCTGCCGGCGACACTTTCCTACATCTCGCTCTTCTACATCGTGCACCTCGAGGCCCTGAAGCTCGGACTCGAGCCATTCGCCCCCGGTCGCGCGCGCGGCGCGAGGGAGCGAATCACCGGATGGGGACTGGGACTTTCCGGCACGATCGCGGTGCTCTGCGCGATCTACTTCGTGGCCGAAGCGGCGAAGAACCTGCTCGGCGCTGCCGCTCCCTGGGTGCTCGGGTTCCTCATCGCCGCGCTCTACGTCGGGTGCCTGCGCATCGCCGCGAAGTGCCCCGACCTGCCGCAGGACATCGACGTGAAGAATCCGGTGCTGCCGGAGACGTGGCCCACGGTGAAGGCGGGGCTGCACTTCCTCATCCCGTTCGGCATGCTCATCTGGTGCCTGATGATCGAGGAGCTCTCGCCGGCCCTTTCCGCCTTCTGGGCGACGATGTCGCTGCTGGTGCTGATGGTCACGCAGCGCCCGCTGACCGAGTTCTTCCGCGGGCGGCCCATTGCGCTCCCGGAGATCAAGGACGGCCTGAACGAGGTGTTCCTCGGCTTCAACGACGGCGCGCGCAGCATGATCGGCATCGCCATCGCCACCGGCACGGCCGGCATCATCGTCGGCGGCATCACGCTCACGGGACTCGGCTTCCGCATGACGGAGTTCGTCGAGTTCGTCTCGATGGGCAACGTGATGATCATGCTGCTCTTCACCGCGTTCGTCTGCCTCGTGCTCGGCCTCGGCGTGCCGACCACGGCCAACTACATCCTCGTGGCGACGCTCATGGCGCCGGTGATCGTCGAGCTGGGCGCGCAGTCCGGGCTCGTGATCCCGCTGATCGCCGTGCACCTGTTCGTCTTCTACTACGGGATCATGGGCGACATCACGCCACCGGTGGGGCTTGCCAGCTTCGCGGCCGCCGCGATCTCGGGCGAAGACCCGATCCAGACCGGCATCCAGGGCTCGGTCTACGCCTTGCGCACCGTGGTGCTGCCGTTCGTCTGGATCTTCAACCCGCAGCTGCTGCTGATCGACGTGCACGGCTGGTGGGAGCTCTTGCTCGTGGTCACTTCGGCAACGGTGGCCTGTCTCATCTTCGCCGCGGCGACGATGAACTTCTTCCAGACGCGCAGCCGCTGGTGGGAGACGGCCATCCTGCTGGTCGCGGTGTTCATGCTCTTCCGGCCGAACTTCTTCATGGACCAGCTGTACACGCCGTGGGAGGCACGCCCCGCCAAGCAGATCTACGCCATCGCCAAGGAGCTGCCGGAGAACGAGAGCCTCGTCCTGGTGATGGAGGGAACGAACGTCGAGGGCGACGACATCCGCAAGACGGTTTCCGTGCAGCTCGGCAAGCCGGGCGAAGGACGCGCGAGGCTATCCGAGACGGGCGTCACGTTCACCGTGCTCGGCGACGAAGTGCGGGTGGCCACGGTCAAGTTCGGCAGCCGCGCCAAGCGCGGCGGCTTCGAGCAGGGCTGGAAGGTGAAGGAGATCCACGTGCGTTCCGACGCGCCCTCCGAGCACTGGGTGTTCATTCCCGCCTACGCGCTCGTCGCCTTCGTTTTCTTCCTGCAGCGGCGGCGCCTGCTGAACGGAGCGCGCGCGGCGGCGTGAGATAATCGCGCCCGCAGCGCCCCGGTAGCTCAGTGGATAGAGCAGCCCCCTCCTAAGGGGCAGGTCGGACGTTCGATTCGTCTTCGGGGCGCCATTGCCCCGCGCACTTCCGCGCGGCGGCGCCAGGCGATGGGTCTGCCGCGAGGTCGACGGCTATACGAGCGTCGAGGGCGGGGTTCGCCGCAGCCGCAACATGTTCCCGGTCTGCATCGTTTCCGCGAAGCGGATGTTGCGCTGCACGGCCTCCATGTAGAGATTCGAGCCGCCGAAGTGCTGGCCGGCGTACAGGTAGGCACCGCCGAGTTCGTGATCGAGCCGCTTCGCGGCCGAGCGGAAGAACGCCGGGGTCTTGCGGATGAGATCCTCCGCGGATGCGAAGACCGTTTCCTCGCCGGCTTCGGTCTTTCGCGTGGCGATGCCGCCGTCGACGAACTCGGGATACAGCCGGTCGCGGCATTTCTCGAGATAGCAGCGGTCGGACATCTGCGCGATGATGTCCGCGGAACCGAGCAGGCTGCCCAGCAGGCGGAAGATCGGCTGCGCGAGGCGGATCGTCGCTACCGGCCGCTCGTATCCCGTGTAGTGCAGCACCGGACCGGCCACCGACGCGTAGTCGCCCATGCCGACGGTGGGCAGGTATTCCTTGAGCAACTGGGCGCCGCGCGAGACGTGGATGCGCGTGTACTCGGCGCCGCGGCGGTGCCTGCGGTCGCCTCTGCGCCGCAGGTAGCCGACGTCGTGGAACAGCGCACAGATGATGCCCAGCTGGAAGAGCCGCTCGCCGATGGCCGGCCCGTCGCCGCGCGAACGCTCGTAGCCGTCGATGAGCCGCGCCATCGCGAGCGATACCTCGAGCACGTGCTGGAGGTCGTGGTATTCGGTGTCGCACTTCTCGTAGGCGGGATTCTCGCCGCGATACAGCGCCGCGAGGTCGTCGAAGGCGCGTTCCATCGCCGGCGCCTGGGCGCGTGCGTACAGGGCGCGATGAATGCGGGAGACTTCCAGCCGCACGCACACCGGGTCCGTGGTGTTGATCCTGTTGCTGACGTCGAAGTCGTTCCGGCGAAACTGCATGATCCACCTCCTGAGCGCAACGCCTTGTTTTTTCTATAGTTGTGCGGGCCCGGCTCGCACAGGGCATCAAGCATTCTGCGGGGAAAACCGGGCACTAGCAAGCGCCCTGCAGCGCCTGTCAAGACTAGCCAATCGACGGTCTTGGGAGTAAGGTTTGGCCATATCTTCGGAGGAACAAGACCCATGCCGACCATCGCGGAGAATGCCGAGGAAATCAAGCGGCGTATCGGCGAGTTGAATCTGGAGCACCGAGACCTCGACCGCGCAATTGAAGCCCTCGAACTGAACCCTCTCCACGATGAACTGCAGCTGAAACGCCTCAAGAAACGCAAGCTCATGCTCAAGGACCAGATTTTCATGCTGCAGCGGCAGCTGGTCCCTGACATCCCTGCCTGACCTTCGGTCCCCTGTTTTCGCGCTTCGCGCGGCCGCAAGTGAACTCCCGGCCGCGCGCGTAGTCTTTCCTCCCGGATCGGCCGCCGACGGGGTGGCTGGCACCAGCCCCTCGCAGCAAGGATAATTGCCGGTTTCCGGCCAAGCCCATGAAGACCATACACATCGTCGGTGCTGCCGCCCTGCTGGTCGCAGTCGGCTCCCTGTCCTATCTCGCGGGAACGCGCACCGCGCCGGCACCCGCCTCCCCTTCGACCCCGCAGAAGGCGCCGGGCGGCGCGCCCGCGGGCATCGCCGTCGAGGCCATGCGTCCGCTCGCGGTCAAGCTTCCCCAGTCGATCACCACGGTCGGCAGCCTGCGCTCCGAAGAGGCGGTCATCGTCCGCCCCGAGATCGCGGGCCGCATCATCGAGATCGCCTTCCTGGAGGGGCAGCGCGTCACACCCGGGCAACTTCTCGTGCGGCTCGACGATTCCGTGCAGAAGGCGGATCTCGCAGCGCGCCCGCGCCAACCTCACCCTGTCGCGCTCCAAGTACGAGCGGGCCGTCGACCTGCGCGCCAAGGGCTTCATTTCCAGCCAGGCCAAGGACGAGGCCGAAAACACCCTGAAGGTCGCGCAGGCCGATACGGAACTCGCGGCGGCCCGCCTGGCGAAGACCGAGATCAAGTCACCCTTCGGCGGCATCACCGGCCTGCGCTCCGTGAGCGTGGGCGACTACGTCAAGGAAGGGCAGGACATCGTGAACCTCGAGGAGATCGACCCCCTGAAGGTCGATTTCCGCATCCCGGAAGTGTTCCTGTCGCAGGTGAAGACCGGCCAGGTCCTGCAGATCACGATGGACGCCCTCCCCGACCGCACCTGGCCCGGCAAGGTCTTCGCGATCAATCCGCTCATCGATGCGAACGGCCGGGCCATCGCCATCCGCGCCCTGGTGCCCAACGCCGACGGCAAGCTGCGACCCGGCATGTTCGCCCGCGTGCGCCTGCTCACGAGCGAGGAGCGCGATTCGCTGATGATCCCGGAGGAATCGCTCTTCCCCGTGGGTGACGACAAGTACGTCTACAAGGTGGTCGATGGCCGGGCGCAGCGCCAGAAGATCGAGATCGGCCAGCGCCGCGAAGGCAAGGTCGAGATCCTCGGTGGTCTCACCCCGCAGGACACCGTCGTGACCGCCGGGGTCGTGAAGCTGCGCGACGGCGCCGCAGTGCGCGTGGCGAATGCCCCCGGCAGCCGAGCCTGCCGTCGGCAAGGCGGAGCCGGCCCCTCCCCGCAAGGGCAATTCCTGACAGGGAGCAGGCCATGAGGCTGCCCGAAATCTGCATCCAGCGCCCCGTCTTCGCGACGGTGCTGTCGGTCATCGTGCTGCTGGTGGGCCTCATCTCCTACTCGCGCCTGTCGGTGCGCGAGTATCCGCGCATCGACGAACCGGTGGTCTCCGTCGAGACCGTCTACCAGGGCGCCAGCGCGGAGGTGGTGGAATCGCAGATCACCAAGGTGCTCGAGGACTCGCTCTCGGGCATCGAGGGCGTGGAACTCATGACCTCGTCGTCGCGCTCGGAGCGCTCGCAGATCACGGTGCGCTTCCGCCTTTCGCGCGACCCCGATTCGGCCGCCGCCGACGTGCGCGACAAGGTGGCGCGCGTGCGCGGCCGGCTGCCCGAGGCGGTCGACGAGCCCGTCATCGCGAAGGTCGAGGCCGACTCCTTCCCCATCATCTGGATCGCGGTGTCCGCGCCGGGCAAGAGCCAGATCGAGGCCTCGGACTACGCTTCGCGCTACATCAGGCCGCGCCTGTCGACGCTGCCGGGCGCGGCGGACGTGCGCATCTTCGGCGAGCGGCGCATCTCGATGCGCATCTGGGTGGACCGCGCGAAGCTCGCCGCCTACCGCCTCACGGTGCAGGACGTCGAGGACGCGCTGCGCCGCCAGAACGTCGAGATTCCGGCCGGGCGCATCGAGAGCGACAAGCGCGAGTTCTCGGTGCTCTCGCTCACGGACCTGCAGACGCCGCAGCAGTTCGAGGCGATCGTGGTGCGCGAGGTGAGCGGCTACCCGGTGCGCATCCGCGACCTCGGCCGCGTCGAGGTGGCGCCCCTGGAGGAGCGCGTCATCACCCGCTTCATGGGCAGCACCTCGGTCACCCTGGGCGTGATCAAGCAGGCGGTCGCGAATCCGCTCGAGCTTTCGCAGGCCGTGCGCAAGGAGATCGTCGAGATCAACAAGACGCTCGACGGCATGAAGCTCGAGCTCATGTACGACTCGTCGGTCTTCATCGAGCAGTCGATCAAGGCCGTGTTCACGCACGATCGTCGAGGCGATCGTGCTGGTGGCCCTGGTGATCTTCGTGTTCCTGCGCAACCTGCGCGCCACCATCATCCCGCTCGTCACGATCCCGGTCTCGCTCGTCGGCGCGTGCATGTTCATGTACGCGTTCGGCTTCAGCGTGAACACGCTCACGCTGCTCGCGCTGGTGCTCGCGATCGGCCTGGTGGTCGACGACGCGATCGTGGTGCTCGAGAACATCTACCGCAACCTCGAGAACGGCATGTCGCGCCTGGACGCGGCGCTCATGGGCGCGAAGGAGATCGCCTTCGCCGTGGTCGCCATGACGATGACGCTGGCCGCCGTCTACGCGCCGCTCGCGTTCGCCACCGGCCGCACGGGCAGGCTCTTCATCGAGTTCGCGCTGGCGCTCGCCGGCGCGGTGCTGGTGTCGGGCTTCGTCGCCCTCACGCTCTCGCCCGATGATGTGCTCGAAGCTCCTGCGCCACGAGACGAAGCACGGCGCCATCTACAACGCGATCGAGCGCTTCTTCCACGGCCTCACCGCCGGGCTACCGCCGCACGCTCGGCTGGGCGCTGCACCACCGCATCTGGGTCGTGGCGGCCGCGTTGCTCGTGGCGGCAGCGAGCGTCCTGCTGTTCAAGAACCTGCGCTCGGAACTGGCGCCCACCGAGGATCGCGGCGTCATCTTCAGCTTCGTTTCCGCGCAGGAGGGATCCACGGCCCGCTACACGGCCGAGAACCTCAAGCCCGTCGAGGAACTCTACAGGACGATTCCCGAGATGCAGCGCTTCAACGCGTTGGCCGGCTTTCCGACGGTGGCGGACGGCATCGCCATCCTGCGCCTGAAGCCCTGGGAGGAGCGCACGCGCAAGCAGCAGGAGATCGCGCAGGAGCTGGCCCCGAAGCTCGCGCAGATCCCGGGCGTGCGCGCCTTCCCCACCAACCCGCCTTCGCTCGGCCAGTCGCCGCGCAACCGGCCGGTCGAGTTCGTGATCATGAGTTCCGCGCCGTACGAGGACCTCGCCCGCATGGTCGAGCGCTTCATCGCCGAGGCATCGAAGAACCCGGGGCTCACTCAACCTCGACACCGACCTGCGCCTCGACAAGCCCGAGCTCAAGGTGAGCGTCAACCGCGACAAGATCGTCGACGTGGGCGCCTCGGTGGATGCGGTGGGACGCACGCTGGAGACGATGCTCGGTGGCCGGCAGGTCACGCGCTTCAAGCGCGACGGCGAGCAGTACGACGTGGTGGTGCAGGTGGCCGACGCGGACCGGCGCTCGCCTGGCGACATCTCCGACATCTACGTGCGCGGCAAGGGAACCGAGATGATCCAGCTCTCCAACCTGGTGACGGTGCGCGAAAGCGTGGCGCCGAAGAGCCTCAACCACTTCAACCGCATCCGGTCCGTGACGATCACCGCAACCCTGGCGCCGGGCTACACCCTCGGGCAGGCGCTCACGTTCATGCAGGACACGGCGAAGAAGGTGCTGCCACCGACGGCGCAGACCGACCTGAACGGGCAGTCGCGCGAGTTCCGCGACTCGTCCACGGACATCTACTTCGTGTTCGTGCTGGCGCTGGCGTTCATCTACCTGGTGCTTGCGGCGCAGTTCGAGAGCTTCATCGACCCCTTCGTGATCATGCTCACGGTGCCGCTGTCGATGACCGGGGCGCTGCTTGCCCTGAAGCTCACCGGGGGAACGCTGAACGTGTACAGCCAGATCGGGCTCATCACGCTGGTGGGGCTCATCACCAAGCACGGCATCCTGATCGTCGAGTTCTCCAACCAGATGCAGGCACAGGGCAAGAACATCCTCGAGGCGGTCGAGGAAGCGGCGGTGCTGCGGCTGCGCCCCATCCTCATGACCACCGGCGCGATGGTGCTGGGCGCGGTGCCGCTCGCACTTTCCACCGGGGCCGGGTCGGAGTCGCGGCAGCAGATCGGCTGGGTGATCGTGGGGGGACTGCTTCTGGGCACGTTCCTCACGCTCTTCGTCGTGCCTACCGCCTACACGCTCCTCGCGCGCCGGCACAGGACCTTCGACGAGAGGCTGGAGCAGGATCGCGCCGAGAACGTGAAGCAGGGACACCAGCCGGCCGCAGCCGACTGAGGGCGGGAAATCCGCTCAGCCCGGCCGGGCGCGGAACCGCTGGTAGATGCCGATCACCTTGGGGACGTAGTTCACGGTCTCCGCATAGGGCGGAATCCGGTTCCCGTGGCGGATCACGGCGTTTTCGCCGGCGTTGTAGCCGGCCACCGCCAGTTCGACGTTGCCGTTGAACATGACCAGCAGGTCGCGCAGGTAGCGCACGCCACCGTGGATGTTCTGCACGGGGTCGAGCATGTTCTGCACGCCATAGCGCCTGGCCGTATCCGGCATCAGCTGCATGAGGCCGGTGGCGCCCTTGCGGGAGACGGCGTTGGGGTTGTAGCCGCTCTCCGCGGTGATGACCGCATGCACGAGCGCCGTTTCCACCCCGTGGGAGCTGGCCGCGGTCTGGATGATGCCGCCGAAGCGCTGGATGTCCGCCTCGCTGGGCATCCAGACCTGCCCGGAACGCGGCACGATGTTGCGCACCTCCCGGTAGATCAGCTTGTAGCGCTTGTCGAGGCTGGGCATGTTGGTGAAATGCACCACGCCCCGCTCGTCCGTGAACGAATAGATGTCCGCACGCACCTCCTGGGAGGCGAGCAGAAAAGCCGCGGACAACACCGCAAGCGAACAGGCAAGAGGACGGTTCACGAAGTCCATTCTACGGCAGAAAACCCGGCCGGTGTAAAGACATTACTTAAAGAAACTACTGCAATAGACTAATAGATAAGGATATTTGCCTTTAGCGCTGGCGAGATCAGCGTCCCATGCGCCGGTTATAGGCATCCGTCAGGCGCTTGGTCAGCGTGGGATCGGCCTTGTCCGGGTCGCGTGCCGAGATCTCTACCCCGACACGGCCATCGGGCCGGTGGCGAACCGCGATGATCCCTTCTACAGACCCGCGCGTGCCCCGGATCGTTCCCGTGGCCTGGTCCGCGGTGACCAGTGTCAGCCCGGCGTCGCCAATGGCGCCCATGGCCGCACGCCACGAGGTATCGAAGGGATCGGCCACCGGGACGGGCTCATAGACCACGCAGCCGGAAAGGGAGAGGACCGCGATGAGGACGGCGATTGCGCGCAGCAGGGCTGTCATGTGGACTCCATCTTGTTGGCCTGATGACTCAAGGATCGGCTTTCTCGCCCTGAATCACAATGGAAAAGGGGGCGGCCTTTCGGCCACCCCCTTGCTTTTCGCGGCGCACGACGGCACCGACTTGGTCACTGGGTCTTGAAGCTCTGGATTGCGCTCGTGGCCGTTCCCGATGCCGTCGTGGCAGTGGCACGGAAATAGTAAGTCGTCTTCGGCTGGAGAGTCTTGAGTTCGGCGTGGGACTGCACGCCTGTGGCATAGCCGTTCAGGTTCTGCGCGCCGACCTTCGCAGCGCCCTTGAGGCCGGCATCCGTTCCGTATTCGAAAAACACCTGGCTGGACTGGCCGTGATTCTGGATCTCCATGCTCAATCCGGCGCTAGTCGTGGCGGGCTTTCCCGGCGGGGTCCATGACCAGATGCGATTGACCGTAGGCGGCTTCGGGCCACCGGCCGCGGTCTTGAAGCTCTGGACGCCGCTCTTCGTGGTGCCGAAGGGATTCACGGCGACGCCCTGGTAGTAGTACGTCGTATCCGGCTTCAGGTTCGGCGTCAGGTCGTGATGGGCACCGACCGTCTTGTCTCCCCCGCTCTGGGACTGGGTCCGCGAGGACTGCGCACCCGCCATGTCCGCGGCCGTCGAGAACATGACCTGCGTCGTTCCCGGCTCGTTGTTCTGGACATTCAGGCTGACGAGGGCGCCGTTCCAGGTAACCGTCGAGTGCGACAGGCCGGTGATCTTCGGCGCCTCCGCCTTCAGCGTCGTGAACTGGTTCATGCCGCTCTCGGCGGAGCCGCCCGAATTCTTCGCGTAAGCCTTGAAGTAATAGGTGGTGCCGGGCTTCAGCGCCTTGAGCTGGGCATGCGACTGGATGCCGCCTGCGACCCCGGGCTGGTTGGATTTTCCGACTGTCGTACCGCCGGCGAGGTTGGCATCCGTGCCGTAGACGAAATGGACCTCCGTTGGTGCATTGCCATTGCGCAGTTCCATGCTGAGCCCGCCGGTCGTGCTGGTGAGATTCCAGCTCCAGGTCTTGTTGAATGCGGGCTTGTCGACCGCCGACGCCGTTCCGGCAGCCAACAGCCAAGTCGAAAGCGAAACGAGAGCAGCAAACTTCATGAGTGCATTCATGGCAATGATCCCTTGTGGAGGTTTGTCGGAGATGGATCCGCCGCATCGTCGGCCACCTTGTTCAGGCGGAATCCCGGTGCCGCATGTCCCGGACTCGAAGCACACGGATGGTACTCGCCCGCCAGAGGGGTTGCCAGCGAATGCGTCGAATTCTCACCCGCACCTGGCGACTGGCATAGCACCAGAGCGCTGGCCAAAAGGAACCTGGGGGGCCATTTCCGGGCCGGCTTGATGCTCTTCGGAATTGAGCGTAACTTCCCCGCTCCGGGACCTGCGCAGGCTCCCGGCTACAGGCGGTGTCCAAATCGCCCAAGCCCTGCGTCTTACTTGCCTGGGCTACCACCATGGACACCGTCGACTCGCAACACCTCCCCTTTGTTTCCGCTTCGCAACTGGCATCGCGGCTCGGCAGAGCGGACGCCCCGTTGGTTCTGGATGTACGCAAGGAAGAAGCCTACGACGCGGGCCCGCGGCTGCTGCCGGGCGCGCTTCGCGTCGCACCAGATGATTTGGCCGCGGCTGCGGCGGCCTTGCCGCGCGACCGCGACATCGTCGCCTACTGTGTCCATGGTCACGAGGTGAGCCAAGGCGCGGCCCGGTCGCTTCGGGCGGCAGGGCTGGATGCCGCCTATCTGGAACACGGGATCACGGGCTGGAGCGACGCAAGCCTGCCGACGATGGGCAAGGTGCCGGACCTCGCACTGCCCGCCGCGCCCGGTCACCCCACTCGCTGGGTGACGCGCGAACGGCCGAAGATCGACCGCATCGCCTGCCCGTGGCTCATCCGGCGCTTCATCGACCCCACGGCCCGGTTTCTCTATGTCCCGGCCGGCGGAAGTGTCCGAAGCGGCCGTGCGCGAGGGTGCCATACCCTACGACGTGCCGAACGTGCGCATCTCCCATCGCGGGCTCGAAGGCGAGCTTTGCAGCTTCGATGCCCTCGTCGCCGATTGTGGTCTTGACGACCCCGCGCTGCACGACCTTGCCCGCATCGTGCGCGGCGCGGATACGGGCAAGCCCGAGCTGACACCGCAGTCACCCGGACTGCTGGCCGTGTCGCTCGGGCTCTCGACGTACTTTCCCGACGATCACGCAATGCTGGACGCGGGCATGGTCGTCTACGATGCGCTCTATGCCTGGCTTCGCTCCGCACGCGCCGAAACCCACAATGCCCTGCTCTTCAGGAAGCCATGAGTGTCGATCACGGCCCAACAGGTACGCACGGCAATGAATGAACCGGCAGCCGCACAAAAGCCCGCGGCCGTGCGATTCGGCGAGGCCTTCCGCTTCTGGCTCAAGCTCGGCTTCATCAGCTTCGGCGGGCCGGCCGGGCAGATCGCCATCATGCACAGCGAGCTGGTCGAGCGGCGCCGCTGGATCAGCGAGAAGCGCTTCCTGCACGCGCTCAACTACTGCATGGTGCTGCCCGGGCCGGAGGCCCAGCAGCTGGCCACCTACATCGGCTGGCTGATGCACCGCACCTGGGGCGGCATGGTCGCCGGGGCGCTTGTTCGTGCTGCCGTCGCTCTTCATCCTCGTCGCGCTGTCGTGGGTCTACCTGCGCTTCGGCGACGTGCCGGTGGTGGCCGGGCTCTTCTACGGCATCAAGCCCGCGGTGACGGCGATCGTCCTGCACGCGGCGCACCGCATCGGGTCGCGGGCGCTCAAGAACCGCTGGATGTGGGCCATCGCCGCGGCGTCCTTCATCGCCATCTTCGCCTTCGACGTGCCGTTCCCGGCGATCGTGGTCGCGGCGGCACTCATCGGGCACTTCGGCGCGACGCGAGGCACCGCACGTCTTCGCCCTCGGCGGCGGGCACGGAGCCGCGCAGCACGAGCTACGGCCCGGCGCTGATCGACGACGACACGCCGACCCCGCAGCACGCGCGCTTCTCGCGCCGTCACCTGGCCCGGGTGGTGGTCGCCGGCGTCTCGCTGTGGGCCCTCGCCATGGCGGCGTTGATCGGGACCTTCGGGCTGCAGGGCACGCTCACGCAGATGGGCTGGTTCTTCACCAAGGCGGCGCTGGTCACCTTCGGCGGCGCCTATGCCGTGCTGCCCTACGTCTACCAGGGCGCGGTGGAGACACACCAATGGCTCAACGGTCCGCAGATGATCGATGGCCTCGCGCTCGGCGAAACCACGCCCGGTCCGCTGATCATGGTGGTCGCCTTCGTCGGCTTCGTCGGCGGCTGGGTGAAGCAGGTGCTCGGTCCAGACGCGCTTTTCCTCGGCGGCGCGCTGGCGGCCACCGTGGTGACCTTCGTCACCTTCCTGCCTTCGTTCATCTTCATCCTGGCCGGCGGACCGCTGGTGGAATCGACGCACGGCAAGCTGGGATTCACCGCGCCGCTATCGGCGATCACCGCCGCCGTGGTCGGGGTGATCCTGAACCTGGCGATGTTCTTCGCCTATCACGTGCTGTGGCCGCAAGGTTTCGGCGGCCGCTTCGACATGGTCTCGGCGATCATCACGGTGGCTGCGGCCGTGGCGCTGTTCCGCTTCAAGGTGGGCGTCATGCCCCTGCTCGCCGCCTGCGCCGCGGTCGGCCTGGTCGTGAGCTTGCTGCTGCCCCAGCTTCGCTGAGACATCCGATTCGGCCGTCTGGGCAGGGGCGTATGCCAGAAACCAGATATCACTCAACCAAGGTGGATGACGCAATGAACCTGAGAAACCAGCTCTTCGCCCTCATGATTCGCCCTGTCGGCAACGACCAGCCTCGCCCTGGAGATCCGCTTCCAGCCGGTGGCCGAGAATGTCTATGCATACATCGGCGACACCGGTGGGCGAACCGTCGAGAACGAGGGCCTCAATGCCAACCTTGGTCTGGTGGTCACGCCGGCCGGGGCCGTGCTCATCGACAGCGGCGCGACCTTCCGCAGCGCGCGCCGCATCGACGAGGCGGTCAAGCGCATCACCAGCGCAACCTGTGCGCTGGGTCGTCAACACCGGCGGACAGGACCACCGCTGGCTCGGCAACGGCTACTTCCAGGCGCAAGGCGCGCGAGATCATCGCCCACGCCGCAGGCCGTTGCCGACATGCGCTCACGGGGTGGCGACCAACTGGCGGCCTTGCGCGCAGTCCTGCAGTCGGAGTGTCGAGGGCACGGTGCCGACCACTGCCGACGCGGCTGATCGAAGGCACGCGACGCGCGCCTCGAACTGGGCGGCACCGTGTTCGAGCTTCGTCACCGCGGCGGCGGCCACACGCCCGGCGACATGCTGGTGTGGTTGCCGCAGAAGGAGGTTCTGTTTACGGGCGACATCGTTTACGTCGACCGGCTGCTCGGCGTGATCCCGGTGAGCAACACGCGCCATTGGCTGGCCACATTCGGCGGTCGTCGAGGAACTGGCCCCAAAGCAGATCGTGCCCGGCCACGGCAAGGTCACCGACCTGGCCACGGCCCGCGCCCAGACGCGTGACTACCTGGTCGCCCTGCGTGCCCACATGAAGCGCGCCGTGGAAAAGGACATCGACATCAGCGAAGCCGTGAAGACCTTCGACGGCCGTCCGTACTGCACCTGTTGAACGCCGCGGAGCTGATGCCCGGCAACGCGAGCCGCACTTACCTGGAAGTGGAGCGCGAGTGACCCATTCGGCCCAATTCACGGCAGACGAGTAGGTGCTGTCGCGGCCGGTTGAGGTGCACTAACCGGTTTAGCGTCGCCAACCCTTTCCACGAAAAAAGAAAAAGCCCTGTCGCTTCATCATCGTCATCTCGACGGCAGCCTGAGCATTAGCATCATGGGATGAACCGCCGACGGCTGAAAACCGTAGTGCTCGTAGAAATTCTTCGCCTTGTCGTTTAGCGCGTGAACCAGCAGCGCCCGAACACCGGCGTCCTCGGCGACGCTCATGGCACGCTTGACCGCGTCTTGTAGCAGCGCAGCACCTAGCCGCGCTCCCTGCGCGCTGCGGTCCACGGCAAGCCGCCCGAGGACCAGCACGGGCACCGGATCCGGCATGTTCCGGCGAACACCCCCCGTGGCCACTTCGTGTGCCACTGCGCCCGCGGCCAAGGCGTAGTAGCCCAGCACGCGCCCGGTCTCGTCAGCGACGACGAACGTGCGGCTCGCACCGCTGGTCTGGTTGCCCAGTGACCGGCGCTTGAGCCATTCATTGAGCGAGGTCTCGCCACAGTCGAAGGCGTCCATCCGATGCGACGACGACAACGGTTCGGGCGAGGAAAGCTTGAGGCTCACGCCGTGGCTCTCAGCGCTTTCGCGCCCTGCTATCGCCTTTGCGACACCGCCGAGGTCTACGGGCCGTTTCTCAGCGAGGAATGGTCGGCGAGGTGCTGGCGCCGTTTCGCAAGCAGGTGTCATCGCGACGAAGTTCGGCTTCGAGATCGATCCGGTCACGAAACAGCGCCGCGGACTGAACAGCCGGCCCAGAGTACATACGACGAGTTGCTGACGCGTGCCTGAAGCGTCTGCGCACGATACGATCGATCTCTTCTACCAGCATCGCGTTGATCCGAACGTGCCGATCGAGGACGTTGCGGCGCCGTGCGGGACCTGATCGCGCGGTGAAGGTGCTGCACTTGGGCCTGTCCGAGGCGGAGGATCGACATCCAGCGCGCCCACGAGCGTGCAGTCCGTCAGCGCCGTCCAGTACGCATATTGTTCTGGAGGCGCGATCAGAACACGAAGTCCTGCCAACTTGCGAGGAACTGGGATCGGCTTGTTATGGAGTACTGGCATGGATACTGACGGAAAGTACGCAGAAAACTCTGGCCGGAAAGGCGAAATGAAAGGGGTTACGGTTTCCCGAAAAGGGGTTACGGTTACCCGTAACCCCTAGTCAGGTAAACCCCTTGTCAGGTATGGCGTCCCCACGGGGATTCGAACCCCGGTTATCGCCGTGAAAGGGCGGTGTCCTAGGCCTCTAGACGATGGGGACATGAAAACGGAAAGCCTGGCGGCCTTCCGTTCCACTGTCGTACTCGTTTGGTGGAGGTACGCGGGATCGAACCGCGGACCTCTTGCATGCCATGCAAGCGCTCTCCCAGCTGAGCTATACCCCCGAACCGAGCCCGCGATTATACCGGCGGCGGGCCCGCCTTGCAAAGCCAAGTTATCCGGCAGCGGCGTGACGAAGGCGCTCGAGCACCACTTCCTTGCGCAATGCGGCCACGATCGCATCGATGGCCTTCGTCTGCGTCTTGCGCGTCACGGCCACGCGCAGCGGCATCATGACCTCGGGCATCTTGAGGCCCCGCTCCTTGACGAAGCCCTGCAGGGCCGCCTTCACCGCGGCAGCATTCCACTCCACCGTTTCGAGCACGGCCGCGAGATCGCCAACGACGGCCCGCCCCTTGGCATCGAGGTATTGCTCGACTACCGCGCGATCCCTGGTGACCGGGGTGGCCAGCTCGTGCAGGAATGCCTCGTGCTCCCCCACCAGCGACCAGCTGCCCTGCCCCACGTCGGTCATGGCGATCGGGTCCATGGCCGCGACGATCTCGGCGTGCAGCGCCGGGTTGCGCGCGCGGATGCCCTCGACCAGGTCGGCAGCCGGAATGCGCTTCAGGTACTCGCCGTTGAGCCACTTGAGCTTCTCGGGGTCCCAGCGGGCCGGCGAGCGGCTCACGTGCTCGAGATCGAACCATTCCACGAGCTGCTCCCGCGAGAACATCTCTTCGTCGCCGTGCGACCAGCCGAGCCGGGCGAGGTAGTTCACGAGCGCTTCGGGCAGGAATCCCTCGTCGCGATACTGCAGCACGCTCACGGCGCCATGGCGCTTCGAGAGCCGCTGGCCGTCCGCGCCGAGGATCATCGGCATGTGGCCGAACATCGGCACCTCGGCACCGATGGCGGTGTAGAGGTTGATCTGCCGCGGCGTGTTGTTCACGTGGTCGTCGCCGCGGATGACGTGCGTCATGGCCATGTCCACGTCGTCGACGACCACGCCGAAGTTGTAGGTGGGAACGCCGTCGCCGCGCAGGATCACGAGGTCGTCCAGCTCGTCGTTCGCCACCGTCACCGGGCCCTTCACCAGGTCGTTCCAGGTGACCGCGCCCTCGAGGGGATTCTTGAAGCGGATCACCGCGGAACGCCCGGCGGGCGGCGCATCGCTCGAGTCGCGCCAGCGCCGGTCGTAGCGCGGCTTCTCGCCGCGTGCTACCTGCGCCTCGCGCATGGCATCGAGCTCCTCCCGCGTGCAGTAGCAACGGTAGGCCTTGCCCTCGCGCAGCAGCTGCTCCGCCACCTCGCGGTAGCGGTCGAGTCGCTGCATCTGGTAGTGGGGCCCCTCGTCCCAGTCGAGCCCGAGCCAGGCGAGCCCGTCGAGGATGGCCTGCACCGAAGCCTGCGTGGAACGTTCCTGGTCGGTGTCCTCGACGCGCAGGATGAACTTGCCGCCATGGCGCCGGGCGTAGGCCCAGCAGAAGAGCGCGGTGCGGGCGCCGCCGATGTGGAGGTAACCGGTGGGGCTCGGCGCGAATCGGGTGCGGATCATGTCGTTTTCTGCGAGGGCAAAGACGCATTCTAATTCGCCGCACCGCCCCGACTGCCTCGGCGAGTGCGCTTTTTGCGCTAAAATGCTCGCCTTTCGGGCAATTAGCTCAGCGGTAGAGCACTCCCCTCACACGGGAGGGGTCACTGGTTCGATCCCAGTATTGCCCACCAGTTTCCCAGAGGGGCCAAGATCCGGCGCCGGCCCTTCTTCTTGCGAGCGTTTGCCGCAGGCCGATGTGTCAACGCAAAGTCCATCCGAAGCGTTGATTCACGTGGCGAGCGCGCTCGCAAGTCGCAAAAGAATGGCGCCGCCATCCGTCCACAGATTCTGGAGAAGACCACGATGAAGAAGCTGCTGATCCCCCTCGCCCTCGCCGCCGCCCTGGCCGTCCCCGGCATCGCTTCCGCCGACGCCGCCGCCGCGAAGTCCAACGGCTGCATGAAGTGCCACGACACCGACAAGAAGAAGGACGGCCCCGCGTTCAAGGAAGTGGCCAAGAAGTACAAGGGCAAGGCCGATGCGGAAGCCAAGCTGACCACGATGCTCTCCAAGGGCGCCAAGATCAAGGTCGACGGCGTGGAAGAGGACCACAAGACCGTCAAGGGCGGAGACGCCGCGGTCGCCGGTTCCATCGCCAAGTGGATCCTCGCGATGTAAGGGACTTGCGTCCCCCAATGAAAAACGCCGGCTCGCGCCGGCGTTTTTTTTCGTCCCGACCCGGTTACTTGGCGCCGACGGCGTGGCCGACGAGCTTCTTCAGCTCGTCCTCCTTCGCGTCGACCTCGGGGTGGTCCTTGCCCGTCACCACCGCCGATCGCCTTGCCGACGTCGCCCTTGTACTTGGCGCTCATGTCCTTGATGGAGGCGCCCTTGCCCTTCTTCTCGGCCTGGTGGCACTTCGCGCAGCCCGGCGGACTTGAATACCGCCTCGTCCGCCGATGCAGGAAGGGAACCGGCGAGGAGGCCCGCCGCGGCCAGTACGATCAACATGCGTTTCATGGTCTCTCCTTGGTTGAAGGCGCCGCCGGGGACCACCCCCGGCGACCGCCAAGCTCGAAGCAGTTCGCCACGGGCATCGCTATCCCTTCTTGGCAGGCTCCGCTGCGGCGCCTTCGCCGGCTCGGCGCGGCCTTCTTGGGGGCCTCGGTCGTCAGGTCCATGCCTGGCCAGGTGCGGCCGTGGCAGGCGGGATTGCTGCAGAAGTTCCCGCCCTGCTTGCCTTGCTTGAGCGGCGTGCCGTGGCACTTCTCGCACTCCGGACCGACGTCGTCGCTGTGCGTGTGCATGAAGTTGGGGCGCTGGTGGCTTTCCGGCTGCTTCTCGCCGGCCTTGTCCGGAACGAGCGAGGCGACGCTGCCCTTGCCCTTCTCGCGCACCACCTCGGGCAGCGCATGGCACAGCGTGCACTGCAGGCGGATGGCCTCGCCCTTGTCGTTGTAGTGCTTGCCGTCGTGGCAGCGGAAGCAGCCCGGCGTATCGGCGTGGCCCGTGTGGTTGGGGAACGACTTCCAGGAGAACTTCTTTTCCTGGAAGGAGGCGGCGAGCAGGATCTCGCGCATCGCCTTGTTGAACTTGGCCTCCGCCTGCTTGTGTTCCGAAGGGGTTGCGGCCTTGGCGGTGGCATCCGCGATGAGCTTGTCCACCTTGGCTTCGCGCTCCTTGGGCTCGCCGGTGATGTCGGGCAGCGCGTTGACCAGGGCGACGGCGCGCGCCTTGGCTTCCGGCAGCGAGCGATCGATCTTGCCGCGTGCGGATGGCCTCGTCGACCGTGTTGGCGGGGTTGTCGAAGGGATGGCCGACGGAGTTGTGGCAGTCGTAGCAGGCCATCGCGCGCTTCTCGAGCTTCTCGATCTGCGGCACCGTAAGCTTCGAGCCGGCGTCGATGTAGGTGACCTTGGTGCCGTCGGGCTTCTTCACCTCGACCCACGGAATCTCGCGGCGCTGGGGATCGGGCGAAGCGAAGGTGACTTCGTTCTGGATGTGCCAGTGGATGCCCTTGGTGTAGCCCTGGCGGATGGCATCCATGCCGGTGTGCAGGACGATCTTCGTGCGCGATTCGCTGCTCTCCGGGTCGGTGCCGTAGTGGACCTTCACGGCGACGCTGTCGTGGTGCTCCACGGCCGGGTAGTGGCAGCTCTCGCAGGCCTCGCGCGAGGGCCGCAGCGTCCCGGAAGTGATGGGCCGCTCGTAGCCGACGATCATGCCCCACAGTTCCTTGGCGTGCGTGGGCTTCAGCGCCATCAGGTGCAGGGTCGAATTGCGGCCCATGTGGCACTCGACGCAGTTCACCCGCGCGTGCGCGCCCAGCTTGTGCGCCGCGATCTCCTCGGGGTGCACCGAGTGGCACATCGTCGCGCAGAACGCGTTGCTGTTGGAGTATTCCCAGCCCGCGATGCCGGCGGCACCCACGACAGCCAGCCCGACGACGGCCAGCACCGCCGTGGTGATCGATCCGAACATCAGCGTCCTGCGACCCAGGCGAATTTTCATGGTTCTGCGTTCCTCCCCGTTGTGCCCTTGCGGCGGGTCTGCGATCCTGCAACGGCGATCGCGGCCCGATATCAGCGGGGCCGGACGAGCCGGCCCCGAAGTGCAAATTGTAAACCGGCGGGCCCCTACGTGATCATGCTGAAGACGATCATGATGACGGTGACGGTGCCGAGCAGCACGGCCGTACCACCCACCAGGTAGCCGAAAGTCAGCGTCCATGGCGTGGGTGCAGTCGTCTCCGTCGCCTCGAGCCGGCCTTCGGCCACGAGCCGCTTGTATTCGTTCGGCCGCTCGTCCTTCAGCTCGTGCTCGGGAATGCGGCCGGTGAAGATCACCGTGTCCATCGGGAACTTCTCCGGCCGGATGTGGCCGTTGAAGAAGTGGATGGTGAAGATGAAGCCCACGGCGAGCAGCGCCTCCTCGCCATGCACCACGGTCGCCACGTTGAACACCCAGCCCGGCAGGAAGAGGGCGAACTGGGCCGGGAACCACAGGACGAGGCCGGAGCCGCCGATGATCGCCATGCCCCAGAAGACCGCCCAGTAGTCGAACTTTTCCCAGTAGGTCCAGCGGTCGAACTGCGGGCGCGGCCCCTTGCCCACGAAGTACTTGAGGTGGTTCCACAGGTCGAACAGGTCCTGCGGCTGCGGGACCATCGAGCTCGGTCCCCACAGGATCGCGAGGAAGCCGGTGCGATGGATGGCGTCGGCCAGGACCCGCACCACGTGCAGGGCCCACACGACGATCATGACGCCGGCGCAGATGCGGTGGATGAGGGCCGCCATCTCGAAGCCACCCAGGCCCCGTGCGAGCCCCGCGGCCCAGTCGTGGTCGGAAAAGAGCGGCGGCAATCCGGTGATCGCGCAGCCGATGAACGTGGTCATCAGGAACGCGTGCATCACGCGGTCGATGCGGTCGAACCGCTGGTAGTACTTCTGGGCGACACGACCCGCGTGGGCGGTGCCGGGCAGGGACTGGGCTTGGGTGGCCATCAATGTTTCTCCGCGTCAGGGGTCGGGCGTGCGCGACGGGCCTTCATCTCCACGAGCGACCGGTAGAGCCACAGGATGGTGTGCAGGCCGAAGAACGTGAACACGCCCGCGAGCAGCAGCTGCATGAACAAGGTCGTGTAGTACAGGATCAGGCCGCTTTCCTTCTTGTGCTTGTTGGCGTGCGGCTGGAACTTCACGAAGTTGGCATTGGCCTTCGGGTGGCAGGCCTGGCAGGTCGCGAGTATCCGCTGCTCCGAGACCTTCGACATCGGATCGCTCTTCGGCAGTACCTCGTGCGCGCCGTGGCAGCTTGCGCAGGTGGCCATGCGCGCGAAGCCGAGGTCGGTTACCTGGCCGTGGTAGGTATCGCGGTAGGTCTTGATGAACTCCGTGTGGCAGCCGCCGCACTCCTTGATCACGCTCACCTGCCACTTCGGTGTCTTCGGGTCGGCGATGGTGTGCGTGCCGTGGCAATCGGTGCAGCCGGGCGCCTGCAGCACGTGGGTCGCCTGCAGCTTGCCGTGCTTGCTGCCCGCCCAGACCTTCTTCACCTTGGCGTGACACGTGCCGCAGGTCTCGGGAATGTTGGCGCGCGAGACCGCGCTTTGCGGGTCCTTCTTCGGGCGCATGTCGTGCGAGCCGTGGCAGTCGGTGCAGATGGGCACCTTGTCCTTCGCCTTGCCTTCCGAGCGCAGCAGCCGCCCGTGGATGCTGTCGTGGTACATCGCGGAGACGTTGCCGCCGGGAATCTTGCCTTCCTTGATGACCTTCTCGTTGCCGTGACAGGCGCCGCAGGTCGCCTCGAGGTTGTTGCGGCTGGTCTTCGCGGCATCGTCGGAAGTGGGCTTGATGTCGTGGGTGCCGTGGCAGTCGCTGCAGGTGGCGGCGACCATCCTGCCGTCGGCCCGCGCCAGGCCGTGGATGGTGGTGGCGTATTCCTTGACCGCCTTGTCGTGGCAGCTCGCGCACTGGGCGGGCTTGGGCGACTTGTGCGGATACTTGCGCATGCCCTCGTCGGCATGGCAGTCGACGCACGCGGCCTTGCCGCCGCCGTGCAGCGTCTTCGAGTGCTTGTCGAGATCGAGCTTCACCGGCTTGCCGGCTGCGCTCTTGTCCGTGGGCTCGGCCTCGCTGTGGCAGTCGATGCACTTCTTGCTGGCCTCGGCGGACTTCGCCGCTCGGCAGGTGCCGCTGCAGGTGCCGTTGCAGGTGCCGGCTTCGCCATCGCCGTTGCCGAAATGCCCAGCAGCAGTGCTAGGGCAATTTGCCTGATCGTCACGCGGATCATGTTCGTGTTCCCTGCGCGAATGGCCTCGTCCACCGGCCCCGGCCTCCGGGACCACGCATCCCGCGGATGCGCTCGGGACTACGGCACTGGACTGCGTCGAGATGGAACTTCTCACGGAGGGGGGTATGCGGTGTTGACGTGAATCAAGGGGACGGGCGTCATGGGGACGGTGCGTGCCCTGCCCCGGCGCCCCGCGCCGGTTAGAATCGCCGGATGCAGATCCGCTTCATGGGCGCGGCGAGAGAGGTGACGGGCTCCTGTTTCCTGGTCGATACCGGCCGCCTTCGCTTCCTCGTCGACTGCGGGATGCACCAGGGCGGAAGGGAGGCCGGGCCGAAGAACCGCGCCTTCCCCGCCTTCGATGTCGCCGGTCTCGACTTCGCGCTGGTCACCCACGCCCACCTCGACCATTGCGGCCTGCTGCCGGTGCTCTCCGCCAGGTCTCCCGCCCTGCCGATTTTCACGACCCGCGCCACGGCCGACCTGTTGCCGGTGATGCTGCTGGACAGCGCCCACATCCAGTCGCGCGAGAAGGCGCACGCCGATCGCCGCCACCTGCCGGCGCCGCCCGCTCTTTACGGCGTCGAGGAGGTCGAGCGTGCCATGCGCCGCGTGAGCGGCGTTCCCTACGACGTGGAGTTCCGCCCGCACCCGGATGCGCGCGTGCGCTTTCTCGACGCCGGTCACATCATCGGCTCCGCGATCGTCGAGGTGCGTGTCCGCGATGCCGGTCGCGAGCGCCGCGTCGTCTTTTCCGGGGACCTCGGTCAACCCGCACGCCCCGTCGTCCGCGACCCCGCCAGCGTCGCCCGGGCGGATGTCCTCCTGGTGGAATCGACCTACGGCAATCGCCTGCACAAGTCGATGGACGAGACCGTGGCCGAACTCGTCGAGGTGATCGGACGGACGCTGGAGCGCGGCAACATCATCGTCCCCGCCTTCGCCCTCGGCCGGGCGCAGGAACTGCTCATCCTTCTCTACGAACTGTGCGAACGGGGCGTCCTCGATCACCTCAACGTCTTCGTCGACTCCCCGCTCGCCCGCCAGGCGACCGCGGTGACGCTGGCGCACCTCGAGACGCTGGATCCCGCGGTGAGCCGGTTTGCCGGCGCGATGCGCCGCCGGCGCCTACCCTACCGGCTGCGCTTCACGCGCACGCCGGAGGAATCCATGGCGATCAACAAGATCCGCTCCGGCGCCATCGTGATCGCGGCGAGCGGCATGTGCGAGGCGGGGCGCATCCGCCACCACCTGCGCCACAACCTGTCGCGGGAGGAGTGCAGCATCCTCTTCACCGGGTTCCAGGCCGGCGGCACGCTGGGGCGGCGCCTGGTGGACGGGGTCCGCAGCGTGCGCCTGTTCGGGGAAACGGTGCCCGTGCGCGCCCGCATCGATACGCTCGGCGGACTCTCGGCGCACGCCGACCGGCGCGCCCTCCTCGGCTGGCTCGGCGGGTTCCGGCGCCCGCCGGCGCAGACATACGTGGTCCACGGCGAAGAGGCGACCGCCATCGAATTTGCCTCCACCATCACCGCGACCCTGGGCTGGCCGGCCCGTGCCCCGGGCGCCGGCGAGACGGTGGAGTGCTGAGGCTCGCCTGGCGCACGGCCCCGGTCGCAACTGCTATCCTTTCGCGGCAGATGTAACATTCCCCGTAACTAAATACCCCCCCATGCCCCCCAACGACCCGTCCGTCTCCCCGGAAAGCGCCGATCGCTGGCGCGAGGCCGTGCTCACGGCCGGGGTGGCCGTGTTCGACTGGGACGTGAGCGCCAGGCGCATCTACCGCTCCCCGGAGATGCTGGAAACCTGGGACTACCCGGAGGGGCCCAACGAGACCGTCGACGGTGCGCGCAGCGTCATCCACCCCGACGACTTTCCCGCGTTCTGGGCGCGCATGCGCGAAATGGAGGCCGGGACGATCGCGAGCGCAGTGCTCCAGTTGCGCATGCGCGCGCGCGACGGCAACTATCGCTGGGTGCGCTGGCGCGCGCGCGTGGTGAGCCGCGACGGAAATGGCATGCCCCAGCGGGTGGTCGGCACGGTCAGCGACATCGACGAGCTGTGGAAGGGCCGCGACCTCGCCCGCGAAAGCCAGATGCGCCTGCAGGGAATCGTCGATTCGGCGATGGACGCGATCATTTCGATCGACGGCGAGCAGCACATCACGCTCTTCAACCACGCCGCGGAGCGGATTTTCGGCTACGAAGCGCGCGAAGTCCTCGGCCGGCCGATCCAGGTGCTGATCCCGGCCCGGTTCCATCGCGAGCACCACCATCATGTCGAGTCCTTCGGGCGCACCGGGGTTTCCAGCCGGCCGATGATGGCGCAGCGGGTCGTGACGGCGCTGCGCAAGAGCGGCGAGGAGTTCCCGATCGACGCCTCCATCTCCCAGAACGACATCGGGCGACACCGGTTCTACACCGTCATCCTGCGCGACGTGTCCGTGCGTGAGCGCACGCGCCGCGAGCTCGCCCAGGCCCGCGAGGACCTGCGCGAGCTGGCCGTAGCCTCGCGCACGGCCCGCGAACAGGAAAACAGCCGCATCTCGCGCGAACTGCACGACGAACTCGGCCAGAACCTCACTTCGCTCAAGATGGACCTCGCCTGGCTCGACGCCAACTGCCCGCCCGACCGTGAAGGCTTCCGGAAGACGCTTGCGGGAATGCGTTCGGTCCTCGACAGCACCGTTGCCGCAACGCGCCGCATATCCGCGGACCTGCGTCCCCTCATGCTGGACGACCTCGGGCTCCTGGCCGCCCTCGAATGGCTGGCAGAGGAGACAGCGCGGCGGCACGGCTTCACCGTCGATCTCGCCGTGGACGAGGCGAGCGAGCACCTGGCCGAGCCCCTCGCCTCCCAGGTCTATCGCATCGTCCAGGAGGGGCTCACCAACGCCGGACGGCATGCCGCCGCGCAGCGTGTGCAGGTCAAGCTGCGCACCATCGGCCGGGAGGTCCACCTCGACTTGCAGGACGACGGCCGCGGCCTCACCCCGAGCGACCTGCAAAAGAAGGGCTCCTTCGGGCTGGTGGGCATCCGCGAACGCGTCTACATCCTCGCCGGCTCGGTCGAGATCCGCGGCGAGGCCGGCCAGGGCACCGCGATCCAGGTCCGCCTGCCGATTCCCGACGCGACAACGGGCGCGCCATGACCCACGTGCTCATCGCCGACGACCACGCCATCGTCCGCGAGGGCCTCAAGCGCATCCTCGAGGGGCAGGACGCCATCGAGATCGCCGGCGAGGCGACCAACGGATACGAGGTGCTCGACCACGTGCGCCGCGGGGGATTCGACATCCTGCTGCTGGACCTCTCGATGCCCGGCCGGAGCGGCATCGAGCTCATCAAGCAGGTCAAGGAAGAAGCGCCGAAGCTGCGCGTCCTCGTGCTCACCATGCACGAGGAGGATCAGTACGCCGTGCGCGCCATCCGCGCCGGCGCTTCCGGATACCTGACGAAGGAAAGCGCCCCGGGGCAGCTGGTCCTGGCCATCCGCCGCCTCGCCGAAGGCCGGCTCTACATCAGCCCGAACGTGGCGGAGCAGCTTGCCCTCGACATCCAGCCGCACAACGACGAGGAGCCGCACAAGCACCTCTCCGACCGCGAGTTCGAGGTTTTCCAGCTCCTGGTCGACGGCCGCAGCATCTCCGACATCGCCGCCCAGCTGCACCTCAGCGTGAAGACCGTCAGCACGCACAAGACGCGCATCCTGCAGAAGATGAGCGCGGCCTCGGTTGCCGACCTCGTGCGCTATGCCATCCGGCACCGGATCGCCGCGCAACCTCCCCCCACGGCCTGACCGCCTTCGCGTAGGACTATTCCTACCCCCACCGCGCGGCGGATTCCTACCCCGCAAATCAGCCCGCGCCGATAGGCCCGCCCGGACCGGCCGCGCACAATGCGGCCATGTCCTCGCAGCTCGCATCCCCGCTCCCGCGATGAACCTGTTCATCGTCGAGGATTCCATTCCGGTTCGCGAGCGCCTGGTACGCTCGATCGAGGACCTTCCCGGTCTCGACATCGTCGGCACCGCCGAGGACGTGTCCCCGGCCATCGATGGCCTGACCGCCACGCCCGCCGACGCGCTGATACTCGACCTGCAGCTTCCCAGCGGCAGCGGCCTCCAGGTGCTGCGCGCGGTGCGCCTGAGCATGCCGAACCTGCGCGTGATCGTCATGACCAACTTCGCCGCCGAACCCTATCGCAAGGCCGCCATGGCGGCCGGCGCCGAGGTATTCCTCGACAAGTCGGCCGAGTTCGGCCGCGTGCGCGACATCCTGACCGGCTGGCGCGACGAGGCGGACACCGCCGCCATCCACTGATCAATCCGATGCCCACCCGAAAGGAAACCCGCATGAGCACCGTCCGCGCCCCGAGCCAAGCCGATGCCCATCGTTCAACGCTTGCCGAAGCCTGCCTTCTCCTGGGGCTGCCGGAAGTCACGGGGGCCCACCGCGTCGACACGACGTTCCTGCACCGGCGCCTGAAGGCCGGCCATCGCCTCACGTCGCAGGGCGAGCCGTTCGAGGCGCTCTACATCGTCGCCGAGGGTTTCTTCAAGACCTTCGTCGCGGACGAGACCGGCAACCAGCTGGTGCTCGGCTTCCCGTTGCGCGGCGACCTGGTCGGCGCCGACGGTCTCTGCCACCACCGCCATGCGTCCTATGCCGTCGCGCTCACGGACGCCGAAGTGGTCGTCGTGCCCTTCCGCTCGATCGCGCAGCTGAGCCGCACGCTCGACGACTTCGAGCAGCTCATCTACCGCGCCATCAGCCGCGAACTGGTCACCGACCACGCACTGCGCTCGCTCATCGGCACGCTGGGCGCCGAGGCCCGCGTGGCGCGTTTCCTCGCCAATTTCGCCGACCGCTGCGGCCGCGCCGGATGCCCCGCCACCCGCTTCACGCTCCCGATGACCCGCCAGGAAATCGGCAGCTATCTCGGCCTCACGCTCGAGACGGTGAGCCGCGCCTTCTCCGCGCTCGCCGAGGCGGGCCTGCTGCAGGTGGCCCAGCGCGAACTGGAACTCCTCGACGTGGACCAGCTGCGTGTCCTGCAGAAGCTGCATGCCGCGACTCCGGCGCGTGGCGGCGTTCGCCGCGGCGAGCGTCCCTGCCGCCGCAACGTGACCTGGGTGGACATGCTGGGCGCCACCGCCTGACCCTGCTCCTCTCGCCGCGCTCGCGCGCGGCCTTGACCGGAGGCGGCCCTTGCCGCCTCCTTCTTTTTGCGGCGCCGGAAGCGTAGGGTGAAGCCGTGAAGGATCTCGCGATGCTGCTGCGCGCGCCAGGCACGCCTCTCGTTGCGACCGAGAGGCCGATCCCCACGCCCGGACCCGGCGAGGTCCTGCTGCAAGTGGCGGCGTGCGGCGTGTGCCGCACGGATCTGCACCTGCTGGACGGCGACCTTCCCGAGGCCCGCCTGCCGATCGTGCCCGGACACGAAATCGTCGGGCGCGTTGCCGCTCTGGGGACCGGCGCCAGTCGATTCCGGCCTGGCGAGCGCGTCGGCGTTCCCTGGCTGGGCGGCGCATGCGGGCGTTGCCGCCACTGCGCGAGCCGTCACGAGAACCTTTGCGACGATGCCGTCTTCACCGGCTACCACCGCGACGGCGGGTTTGCCCGTTACGCGGTGGCGGACGAGCGCTATTGCCTCGCGTTGCCGGCCGCCTACGACGACCTCCATGCCGCGCCGCTGCTCTGCGCCGGGCTCATCGGCTACCGGGCCTACGCGATGGCGCCGGCTGCGGCGCGCCTCGGGCTGTACGGATTCGGCGCTGCCGCCCACCTCATCGCCCAGGTCGCCGTGGCGCAGGGACGCGAGGTCTTCGCCTTCACGCGGCCCGGCGACACCCGCTCGCAGGCCTTCGCGCGCAGCCTGGGTTGCGCCTGGGCTGGCAACTCCGACCAGGTCCCGCCCGTGCCGCTCGACGGTGCCCTGATCTTCGCGCCGGTGGGCAGCCTCGTCCCTGCGGCGCTCGCCGCATCGGCCAAGGGCGGCGTGGTGGTCTGCGCGGGAATCCACATGAGCGACATTCCGGCATTCCCCTATCGGTTGCTGTGGGGCGAGCGCGTGGTGCGTTCGGTCGCCAACCTCACGCGCGAGGATGGCGAGGCGTTCATGCAGCTCGCCGCGCGGGTGCCAATCGATTCGCGTCCCGTCGGCTACTCGCTCGAACAGGCCAACGAGGCCCTGGCGGATCTGCGCAACGGTGCATTCGACGGTGCCGCCGTGCTGGCCGTCTCCCCGTCGTCCGGCTGAGCGCAGGTCAGGCGGAGCGGCGCTGCACCGGGCCGTGCAGCGCTTCGGACAGTCCCACGAGCACGCCGCTCGCCACCAGGGCAAGTACGCGCCCGGCGTCCAGGACCCCTTCGGACACGGCTCCCGACGACGCCTCTGTCGTCACGGCCTGCCGCAGCAGCACGGTGACGGAACCGATGCGCGTCCTCGAGAGAGGCCGGCACGCTGCGGCCGTGCTGCCAGCGCTCGCCGAGCGAGGATTCCATTTGCGCGACCTGGTCCAGGATCGCCTCCCGCTCGCCCGGCGCGAGGTGCGCACGGCCATCGGCGAACTCGCGCGCGGCAAGCTCGACGGCACGCAGGGCTTCGTCGACGGCCTCTTCCAGTCCCGCCCATGCGCCACCACGGGACTCGCGCAACGGTGCGGTGCGGCGCGAGATCGGAGCTGTCGATGCCCTCGCCCACGGTGCGCGCCACGCAGGCGATGTGTTCCGCCGTCAGCAACCGGCTGCGCAGCGCATGCAGGGTGAGGTCGCGCACGGCCTCGCGCACGTTGGGCGTGCCGGCCGCCCGGCGCGCGGAGCGCAGCAATTCGTCGGTAGTCGTGGTGCGGATCATCGGGTCAACCGGCATCGAGACATGACTCGTAACGCCTTCCGGATGCAGCCTAGTGGAAGCGGTCGATGCATCGTTGAGATAGATCAACGCTCTACCGTCGGGCCCGCTCCACGATGGTCGGGAGAGATTGACCCCGCCTATCGCGCGCATCGAAACAATCAATTGGACTGGCACGCCTACCGGGCCTAGTCTTCCGCCACGAAAGTTCATCACCCGACTGGCGCTCTCAAGGCGCCTTCACCAACCAGGAGGCAGGCATGAAACCCCTCAAAGGCACCAAGACGCACCAGAACCTGAAGGACGCGTTCGCAGGCGAGTCGCAGGCGAACCGTCGCTACCTGTATTTCGCGAACAAGGCCGACGTCGAAGGCAACCAGGATGTCGCGTCGCTGTTCCGCTCGACGGCGGAAGGCGAGACCGGCCATGCGCACGGCCACCTCGACTACCTGGCCCAGGTGGGCGACCCCGCCACCGACCTGCCGATCGGCTCTTCCCGCCAGAACCTCAAGGCCGCCGTGCATGGCGAGACGCACGAGTACACCGACATGTACCCCGGCATGGCGAAGAGCGCGCGCGACGAGGGCTTCGACGAGATCGCCGACTGGTTCGAGACGCTGGCCAAGGCCGAGCGCTCGCACGCCAACCGCTTCCAGAAGGCGCTGGACGCACTCGCCGACTGAAGCGAAAGTCCGCGCACCGCATCACGCGACCAAGGGGCGGGCAACCGCCCCTTTTTTCTGCAACACGAGCCAGGACGAAAGTGCCATGAGCGCGAGAGAAGGCAGTCTCGAAGCCCCCACCCGGCATCCCATCGAGTGGAAGACCCCCGAGTTCTACGACTCGGAGAAGCTCTTTGCGGAAATGGAGCGCGTATTCGACATCTGCCACGGATGCCGGCGCTGCGTGAGCCTCTGCGGCTCGTTCCCGAAGCTGTTCGACCTGGTCGACGAGAGCCCGACCATGGAGGTCGACGGCGTGCCGAAGGAAAAGTACTGGGAGGTCGTGGACCAGTGCTACCTGTGCGACGTCTGCTACATGACGAAATGCCCGTACGTGCCGCCCCACCCCTGGAACCTCGACTTCCCGCACCTCATGCTGCGCGCGAAGGCGGTGAAGTTCGCCAGCGGCAAGGTGCCGTTCAAGGACAAGCTCCTCGCCTCGACCGACGCGCTCGGAACGCTGGCGACCATCCCGGTCGTGGTGCAGATGACGAATGCCATCAACGCCACGTCGGTTGCGCGCGGTGTCATGGAGACCACGCTGGGCGTGGACAAGACGGCCTGGATACCGAGCTACGCGCCGCGCACGTTCCGTCCCAATGCCGCGCAGAGCGCCGCCTTCCCGGTCAGGGACACGAGCCGCACCCCGGGCAAGGTCGCGATCTACTCCACCTGCTACATCAACTACAACGAGCCGGGCATCGGCCACGACCTCACGAAGATCCTCGCGCACAACGAGATCCCGTACGTCATCATCGAGAAGGAAGCCTGCTGCGGCATGCCCAAGCTCGAACTGGGCGACCTGCAGGCGGTCGCGGCGAACAAGGAGAAGAACATTCCCGCGCTCGCGAGGCTCGCCCGCGAAGGCTACGCGATCGTGACGCCGATCCCGTCCTGCACGCTCATGTTCAAGCAGGAGCTGCCGCTGATGTTCCCGGAGGATGCGGATGTCCTGGCGGTGAAAGAGGCGATGTTCGACCCGTTCGAGTACTTCGTCCTGCGCCAGAAGGACGGGCTCCTGAAGACCGACTTCAAGACTCCCCTGGGCAAGGTCTCGTATCACATCCCCTGCCACTCCCGCGTGCAGAACGTCGGCCAGAAGACGCGCGAGGCGCTGGAGATGGTGCCCGGCACCACGGTCAACACGGTGGAGCGCTGCTCGGGACACTCCGGCACCTGGGGCTGCAAGAAGGAGTTCCACCAGATGGCGATGAAGATCGGCAAGCCCGTCTTTCGCCAGATGGCCGAGCCGCAACCCGACTACATCAGTTCCGACTGCCAGCTCGGCGGCCGCCACATCGAGCAGGGCATGGGCGACTCGCTGGGCAAGGCCCAACTGAAACATCCACTAACCCTGCTGCGCATGGCCTATGGCCTGCCCGACTGACCCCATGACCACCATGCCCAAGACATGACCAACATGCCAAGATCACCCGCGACTCGCTCATGACCCTCGAGGCCTACGCCAAGTCCCGCAAGGACTTCCGCGCCAGGGTGCTCGAGCACAAGAAAGCGCGCGCCGTGCATCTCGGCAGCCACCTCACCCTGCTCTTCGAGGACGAGCTCACCATCCGCTACCAGGTCCAGGAGATGCTGCGCATCGAGAAGACCTTCGAGGAAGGCGGCATCCAGGACGAGCTGGACGCGTACAACCCCCTCATTCCGGACGGCCGCAACTTCAAGGCCACCATGCTCATCGAGTACGAGGATCTCGAGGAGCGCCGGGTGGCGCTCGCGAAGATGAAGGGCATCGAGGACAAGGTCTGGGTGCAGGTGGAAGGCTCCGCGAAGGTCTGGGCCATCGCCGACGAGGACCTCGAGCGCGAGAACGAGGAAAAGACCTCTGCCGTGCACTTCCTGCGCTTCGAGCTGACGAAGGAGATGGCGGAAGCTCTCAAGTACGGCGTCGCCCTTTCCATCGGCGTGGACCACCCCACCTACACGGCCGCGGCGACCCGGTGAGCCCCGCGACGCGCGCGGCGCTCGTGAAGGACCTCACCTAGCGCGAAGCGGTGGCCGCGTTACGCCGCCACCTTCCTGAGACAGGGGAGCTTCACGCCCAGGATCGCCTGGCAGACCGTCTCGATCGCCTTCGGCCTGGAGAAACTGGTGCGCCAGGCGACGGCCACCTTGCGCGACGGCACCGGCTCGGCAAAGGGGATCTCCTTCACCAGCCGGCTCCCGTAGCGCGCCTGCAGGGCCGTGGCCGGGAGCACGCTCACGCCGAGACCCGAGGCCACCATGTTGCGGATCGTCTCCAGCGAACTGCCCGAACGGCCCTCGGGGTTCGCGGTGTTGGTCTGGCCCGGGCAGGCCTCGAGGACGTGCTCGCGGAAACAGTGGCCGGCATTGAGGACCAGGAGATTCTCCCCGGCGAGCTCGTCGGCCCGCACGTGCTTCTTCTTCGCCCAGGCATGCCCTTCGGGCACGACGACGCTGAAGGGTTCCTCGTAGAGCGTGCGCGTGAGCACGCCCGGCACCGAGAACGGCAGCGCGATGATGGCGACGTCGATTTCCCCGTCGCGCAGCATCGGAACCAGGTTTGCCGTGAAGTTCTCCTCGATCATCAGGGGCATGCCCGGCGCTCGCTTGTGCAGGATCGGCACCAGGTCGGGCAGGAGATAGGGCCCGATCGTCGGAATCACGCCCAGCCGCAGGGCCCCGGCAAGCTGGTCGTGGCTGCCCTTGGCGAGCGCCTGGATCTTGCCGACCTCGTCGAGAACGCGCCTCGCCTGCCCGACCACCGCCTCGCCGAGCGGCGTGACCAGCACCTCGTTCTTGTTGCGCTCGAAGAGCAGCACGCCCAGCTCGTCCTCGAGCTTGGCCAGCGCCAGCGACAGCGTCGGCTGCGTCACGAAGCACTTCTGCGCCGCGCGGCCGAAGTGGCGTTCCTGGGCAAGGGCGACGACGTAGCGCAGTTCGGTGAGCGTCATGGGGGACTCGATTGAGGTTGGCTATCGCAAGTATAACCACGATCAATTGGACGGATCAATCACCGGAGACTAAAGTTCGGGGCACTGCTTATCGACCAACCCAGGAGAACCGAACATGCTCAAGAACAAGGAAGGCCAGCGCATCCCCGCCGTGACGTTTCGCACCCGCCACGACAACCAGTGGAAGGATGTCGCGAGCGAAGAAATCTTCGCCGGCAAGACGGTGATCGTCTTCGCACTGCCCGGCGCCTACACCCCGACCTGCTCGACGACCCACCTGCCCCGCTACAACGAGCTCGCGACCACGTTCTCCAAACTCGGCGTGGACGAGATCGTCTGCCTGTCGGTGAACGACGGCTTCGTGATGTCGGAGTGGCAGAAGGACCAGGACGCCCCGAACATCACCTTCATCCCGGACGGCAACGGCGAATTCACCGAAAAGATGGGCATGCTCGTCGACAAGGCCAACCTCGGCTTCGGCAAGCGCTCCTGGCGCTACTCGATGCTCGTGAAGGACGGCGTCATCGTGAAGCAGTTCATCGAGCCGGAGAAGGAAGGCGATCCGTTCGAGGTATCCGACGCGGACACGATGCTCGGCTACCTCGCGCCGGCGGTGAAGCCGCCGGAGCCCGCGGTCGTCTTCACCAAGCCCGGCTGCCCGCACTGCGCGCGCGCCAAGGCGCTGCTCGAGGCGAACGGCGTGGTCTACGAGGAAGTCCCCCTCGGCAAGAACGTGACCTTCTCCACGATCCGCGCGGTTTCCGGTCGCGGCACCGCACCGCAGGTGTTCATCGGCGGACGCCACATCGGCGGCGCCGAGGAACTCGCGGCGTACTTCGCGGCCGGTCAGAAGCTGGCCGCCTGACTCGCTGCGTTGCCGGGCCGGCCAGCAGGCCGGCCCGTTTTCCCCACCAGGAGAATGTCATGAATGCCCTCACCGTCGATGTCGCCGTGATCGGTGCCGGAACCGCCGGACTCGCCGCCTACCGTGCCGCCCGCGCGCAGGGCGCGCGCGCCGTGCTGATCGAGGCCGGTCCCAACGGGACGACCTGCGCGCGCGTCGGCTGCATGCCGTCGAAGCTGCTCATCGCCGCCGCCGAGGCCGCGCACGCCATCGACCATGCGGCCGGTTTCGGCGTGCACATCGAGGGCGCGAAGCGCGTCGACGGTCGCGAGGTGATGGCACGCGTCAAGAGCGAGCGCGACCGTTTCGTCGGTTTCGTCATCGACGGCGTCGAGAAGATTCCTGCCGCCGATCGCATCGCCGGACGCGCCCGCTTCGTGGACCGTCACACCCTCGAGGTGGATGCGCACACGCGCATCACGGCCCGCGCCATCGTCGTTGCCACCGGATCGCGCCCGGCGATACCGGCGCTCCTTGAAGGCGCCGGCGACCGGCTCGTGGTGAACGACGACGTGTTTTCGTGGGACACGCTGCCACGCTCCGTTGCCGTCTTCGGCCCTGGCGTGATCGGCCTCGAACTGGGCCAGGCGCTCGCCCGGCTGGGTGTGCGCGTGGTCATCCTCGGCCGCGGCGGACGGGTCGGTCCGCTCACCGATCCGGTCGTGCGCGACGCGGCCGTGCAGGCAATCTCCTCGGAGCTTTACCTGGATCCGGATGCGCAGGTGAAGCGCGTCACGCGGATCACCGACGGCGTCGAGGTGGAGTACAGGCGACTCGACGGTGCGGTGCGGGTCGAGAGCTTCGACTACGTGCTCGCCGCCACGGGGCGCCTCCCGAACGTGTCCGGACTCGGTCTCGAGGATCTCGGGCTGGATCTCGACCCGGCCGGCGTGCCGCGTTTCGACCCGGCCACGCTGCGCGTGGGCGAGACCAGCCTGTTCGTCGCGGGCGATGCCGCGAACTACATCCCGCTCCTGCACGAGGCCGCCGACGAAGGGCGCATCGCAGGCGAGAACGCCGCGCGCCTGCCGGCGGTGCAGCCGGGCAAGCGTCGCATGCCCCTCGCGGTCGTCTTTACCGATCCCCAGATCGCGATCGTGGGCGGCGGTTATGCGGCCCTCAAGCCGGGGATGTTCGCCACGGGCGAGGTTTCGTTCGCCGACCAGGGGCGTGCGCGCGTCATGCTCCGCAACCGCGGCCACCTGCGCGTCTATGCGGACAAGGCCACCGGGCGCTTCCTCGGTGCGGAAATGGCCGGTCCGGCGGCAGAGCACATCGGGCACTTGCTCGCGTGGGCCGCTGCGAACAGAATGACGGTCGCCGCGATGCTCGAGATGCCCTTCTACCACCCGGTCATCGAGGAAGGTCTCCGGACGGCACTCCGGGACCTCGACGTGAAGCTGCGTACGCCCCAGGCAGTCGCCGCGTAGCCGGCGACCCCGGGGTCAACCCCGGGAGGTGCGGTCATGCCGGTGGAAATGAAGAAGTTCGGCTTCCGCATCAGGACGCGCGGCGGGTCGCTGGTCGAACACCTCACGATCCAGGGGCGCGACCTCGAGGAGGCGGAGCGCAAGCTCCGCCAGGTCTACCACCACTGCGTCGTTCTCGAGTCGCGGGAACTCGAGGAGGCGGCACCCGCGGACGCCTCCGATTTCGAGGGCGTGATCTCGCTGATCGCGGAAGAGGAGCGGCGCGGGCAATCCTGACGCAGGCCGTTCAGGCAACGGCCACGAGGGGCATGCGCGCGGTATCGGGAGCGGCGCCGAAGAAGCCGACCGCTTCCAGTTCCTCGAACAGGCCGCGGTAGTCGGCCGCTCCCCGGCTGGTCGGCGCATGGGCGAAGACATCGCGGTCGCTGAAAGGGCTCTCGGCGATGCCGACGTTCTCGGAGATGCGCGTCTCCGCGAGATCGGCACCGAAGCGCGCCTTGAACGCCTCCAGGATGTCCCACGACATCTTGCGCCGGCCGTCGAAGCGCGTGATCACGTAGCGGCGTTCGATGCGGTGACCGACGACGCGCTGCAGCGCATTGAGCGTGCGGTCCACCTGCTCCGCTCCCTTCACGGCAAGGTAGTCGGCCGATACCGGCACGAGGATCCGGTCGGCGGCGAAGATGGCGGAGAGCGACAGCACGCCGAGCATCGGGCAGCAGTCGATCAGCACGCACCCGGCTTCCCCCAGGCCGTCGCGGATGAGTCCCCCGCGCAGGCGGTTGAGGATGTTGGGGCCCTTGCCGTACTGGGTGTCGACCTTGGCGAGCTCGACATGCGCGGGGATGACCGGCCATCCGAGCGGGGAATTCACCGCCAGCGCGGAGAGCGATCGCGTGTCCCGGTAGAAGGCGTAGATGCTGGCATCCGAGGACTTCGGCGCCGCACCGGTGATCGCGGACAGGTGGGCCTGCGGATCGAGATCGATCGCCAGCGGCAGGCCGCCATGCGCGGCAATCGCGGCGGCCAGGTTCAGCGTCGTCGTGGTCTTGCCGACGCCCCCCTTCTGGTTGAAGACAGCGATGCGGGCCACGGAAGTCTGCCGAAAGGTCCTTGGTGGAAAAGGCGCCCGCCAGGAAATCTGCGGGCATTGCTGGAGTCTCCCGCTCATAATAAGCGCGAAATCAGCAACTTGACAACATCTTCTGCAGCGCCGCCTGAAGAACAGAGCGCAAGCACTTGATGAATCGGCGTCCGGCCTAGAGCAGCTCCGGAAAGCTGGCGGCGAACTCGCCGAGGTTGTCGGTAATGATCCCGTCGACTCCCATGGCGAGCAACTCGCGGGCCCGGTCAACCTCGTTCACCGTCCAGACGAGAAGGCGATATCCCCCGGCATGCACCCGCGCGACCACCTCGGGCGTCACGAGGACGTGCTCGAGGTGGATCGAGGCGGCGTCGATGGCCGCGAGCGGGGCCAGGTCGCCGTCCCAAGGCTCCTCCACGATCCATCCCCGCGCCAATTCCGGTTGCGCGAGACGCGCGGCGTCCAGCGCATCGGCCGAAAAGGAAGAAAGCAGCGGCACCTCGCCCGCACCCTTCCAGGCGGCAGCCACCGCGTTCGCCACCGTCTCGCCGCATTCCCGGTGGCGTCCCGGGATGCGCTTGATCTCCACGTTGGCGAAGAGGTGGAGGCTGCGCAGCAGCACGGCCGCATCGGCCAGGCGGGCGAGCGGCTCGCCCTGGAACGGCGGCGAGTGCCACGAGCCGGCATCCAGGAGCGACAGCTCGGCCCACGGGCGCTCGGCGAGCGGCCCATGGCCGCTGGTCGTGCGGTCGAGCGCCGCGTCGTGCTGCAGCACGGCCACGCCGTCGCTCGAGAAGCGCACGTCGAACTCGGCCATCCGGAAGCCGAGCGAGTGGCCGAGGCGCATCGCGGCCAGCGTGTTTTCCGGGGCAAGGGAACCGCCTCCGCGGTGCGCGCAAAGGCGGGGATAAGGCCAGGGTTTCATGGCGTTGCGGAAAGTCGATGCAGGGCGATGACGGTCATGGCGAACACGAGGTAGGCATAGCAGGCCGCGAGCAGGTCGTCGAACATGACGCCCAGCCCGCCCTCGAGCCGCGCCTCGAAGAGGCGAATCGGGAACGGCTTCCAGATGTCGAAGAGCCGGAACAGGGCAAAGGCGAGGGACTGCAGCCAGAGGCTCTCCGAGGCCAGTGCCGCCAGGGGCAGGAAAGCGACGATCTCGTCCCACACCAGCGACCCGTGGTCGGCCACGCCGAGATTCCTGCCCGCCACCCCGCAGGCCCAGATTCCCACGAAGAAGAGCGGCACGGCGAGAAAGGCGATGGCAAGCGGCGGCAGGACCAGCGCGAGCAGCCAGTAGAGGAGCAGCGCGGCGGCCGTGCCGGCCGTTCCCGGCGCGCGCGGCGCCAGCCCGGCCCCGAATCCCAGGGCGATGAAGTGCGCGGGGTGCGCGAGGAGGAAGCGCGCGTCAGGACGCCGTGAAGTGGTCGAATCCACGCCCGTCGACCGCGATCGGCTTGCCGTCCGCCCCCAGGAGCGATACTCCCCTGCCCTTGCGTATCTCGCCGATGCGCGTGAGCGGGATGCCGAGCATGTCCGTGAGGTCCTCGATGCTCTCGCGGGCATTGACCGGAGCGGTGAAGCACAACTCGTAGTCGTCGCCGCCGGCGACGACCGCCGTGAGACCCGCCGGAGAATCGATGTGGGCGGCGCCGATCTCGGACACCGGCAGGCGATCGGCCTCGACGGTCGCCCCGATCTTCGAGAGCGTGCAGATGTGATCGAGGTCGGCGAGCAGGCCGTCGGAGATGTCGATCGCGCTCGTGGCGAGGCCCCGCAGCGCCTGGCCGAGGTTCACGCGCGGAGTGGGCTCGTAGAGGCGCATCACGGCCTCCATGTACTCGCCCTCCGTGAGCTTGAGGAGCCCGCGCCGGTGCGCCACCGCCAGCGCCGCGTCGCCGAGGTTGCCGGACACCCAGATGTCGTTGCCGGGCTTGGCGCCGTTGCGCCGGATCGCGGCGCCGGCCGGGACCTCGCCCATGATGGTCACGGTAAGGGTAAGCGGCCCGCGCGTGGTGTCGCCGCCGATGAGGGACACGCCGAACTCCTCCGCGAGGTCGAAGAAGCCCTTGGCGAACTTCTCCAGCCATTCGTGGTTCACGTCGGGGACGGTCAGCGCCAGCATCGCCCAGTAGGGCATCGCGCCCATGGCGGCCATGTCGGAGAGGTTCACGGCGAGCGCCTTGTGGCCCAGCGTTTCCGGATCGACGTCCGGGAAGAAGTGCGTGCCGGAGACCATCGTGTCCGTGGAAACGGCGAGGTCCATGCCGTTGGAGACGTCCACCAGCGCGCAATCGTCGCCCACGCCGAGCACGGCGTTGCGGGCGGGGCGCGTGAAGTGGCGCGCGATGAGTTCGAATTCGGGGGATGTCTTGATCATGCTTCGGCCTTTTTCGGGGGGGATGCGCGCGGGGCGGCCCGGACAGCTTGCCGCGGCTTCCTTGCAGTCGTGCGACCGTCGGCGACCTCTTCCGGGCGCACCGCGGCGGCCACCTTGTCGAGGATGCCGTTCACGTACTTGTGCCCGTCGGTGCCGCCGTAGCGCTTGGCAAGCTCGATGGCCTCGTTGATCGCCACGCGGTAGGGCACTTCCGGAACGTGGGAAAGCTCCCAGGCGCCGATGAGGAGGATGGCTTTCTCCACCGGGCTCACCTCCGCCCACTTGCGGTCCGCCAGCGGTTCGAGCCGCGCCTGGAGCGTTTCGGCCGCGCCGATCACGCCGGCAAGCTCGGCCTCGAGAAAGGCGGAGTCCGCCGCCGCGTAGCCTTCGAGCTCCGCCAGGTCGCGCACGACCTGCCTGGCATCGGCACCGGAGAGCTGCCACTGGTACAGGCCCTGCAGCGCGAACTCGCGCGCCCGGCGCCGCGGGGATCTCATCCGGCCACCGCCTTGAGCAGGTTGGCCATCTCGACCGCGACGCGCGCCGCCTCGGCACCCTTGATGGCGGCACGCTCGCGCGCCTGCTCCTCGGTACCGGTCGTGAGCACGGCGTTGGCGACCGGGATACCCGTCTCCAGCTGCACTTCCAGGATGCCGCGGGCGCTCTCGTTGGCGACGACTTCGAAGTGGTAGGTCTCGCCGCGGATCACGGCGCCCAGCGCCACCAGCGCGTCGTAGCGGCGACCGAACCCGCGCGTGCGCAGGGCGAGCGCCTGCAGCGCCAGCGGCAGCTCGAGGGCGCCGGGCACGCTCACCACGTCGATGTCGGCGGGCGCGACCCCGAGGTTGACCAGTTCCCGGTCGCAGGAGGTGAGGAGTTCGCGCACGACGTCCTCGTTGAAGCGGCTCCAGACGATGGCGACGGCGAGCCCCTCGCCGTTCAATTCGGGCGCGAAGGCGGTCATACGGCCTTCACGAGAGAAGCCTCGTCGGGCGAGACGTACTCGACCACCTCGAGGCCGAACCCGGCCATGCTCGGAATGCGCTTGGGCCGCGCCAGCACGCGCATGCGCCCGACGCCGAGGTCGCGCAGTATCTGCGCGCCCACGCCGTGCAGCTTCGGGTCCCACTTGCGCGCGCCGCGGGCGTTGGGGGCGTGCGGCTGGAAGCGGTCGAGGATCTCGCTGGGCGCCTCGTGGCGGCGCAGCAGCACGATCACGCCCTCCTTGTTGTGCGCGATGATGCGCATGGCGTCCTGCACCGAATAGGCGTGGCGGCTGGCATCGAAGTCGAACACGTCGATCGAATGGAAAGGCTCGTGCACGCGCACCAGGGTGGGACGGTCCGGCGAAGGCTCGCCCTTCACGAGCGCGTAGTGCAGTTCGTCCGCGGCGTTGTCGTGATAGACGCACAGGCGGAACGGTCCGTAGGCGGTGGCGATGGCGCGATCGGCGACGCGCTCGATGAGCTTCTCGTTCTCGCTGCGGTAGCGGATCAGGTCGGCGATCGTCCCGATCTTCAGGCCGTGCGCAGCCGCGAACTCGACCAGGTCGGGCAACCGCGCCATCTCCCCGTCGGGCTTCATGATCTCGCAGATCACGGCCGCGGCCGTGAGCCCCGCAAGCGCGGTCAGGTCGCACCCCGCCTCGGTGTGGCCGGCGCGCACCAGCACCCCGCCGTTCTGCGCCATCACCGGGAAGATGTGGCCGGGCTGGACGATGTCGTCGGGCTTCGCGTGGCGGGCCACCGCCATGCGCACCGTGCGGGCGCGGTCGGCGGCGGAAATACCCGTGCTCACCCCGGTGGCGGCCTCGATCGAGACGGTGAATGCCGTGCCGTGCGGGGAGCGGTTGTCGCTCACCATGAGAGGAAGCGCCAGCTGCCGGCAGCGGTCCTCGGTGAGGGTGAGGCAGATGAGGCCACGTGCATGCATGGCCATGAAGTTGATCGCCTCGGGCGTGACGAATTCGGCCGCCAGGACGATGTCTCCCTCGTTCTCGCGGTCCTCGGCGTCGACGAGGACGACCAGGCGCCCGTGGCGGATCTCCTCGATGATTTCGGCGGTGGGGCTGATGTTCACGGCGCTTGGTCTCCCTGCAGAACTCGTATTTTGCCCGATTGGGCGGCCGGTCGCCCGCTCCCCTTTCTCCACGGGGATTGCCATAGGTCAATTTGCGGGGGCGAGGATTGGTGTTCCCTACGCAGGAAGGGAGCCGATCTCCCTCCGGAGGAGGAGCCATGCGCAACGACCAAGACCAGCAATGCCGTCCGCCGCCTGCCGCCGCCAGGCAGATGCGTATCCCGCTCGTCGTCCTCGCGTTGACGACGCCGTTCCTCGCCCCCGACGCCGCGGCCGCCCCCACGGGCGCGGAGGTCGGCAAGACGCACTGCTTCCGCTGCCACGAGGCCGGCACCGGAGGAGCGCCGAAGCCCGGCGACAAGGCCGCCTGGGCGCCGCGATTCAACAAGGGCGTGGATGCCCTGGTCCTGACCGCGATCCGCGGCCACGGCGGCATGCCGCCGCGCGGCGGCAAGGCCGACCTCACGGATGCGGAACTGCGCGGCGCCGTCCTGTACCTGTTCGATCCGGCCGGCCCGCCCAGGGAAGCACCCGCGAGCGCCAAGCCCGCCGCACCGGGCGGCACGGGCATGCAGCGCGTGAGCGTCGGCGGGCTCGACGTCTACCTCGGACGCGTCAGCGCCGAGCGCATGCGCACCTTCCCGGCCGGCTCGCCCGAAGCGAAGATGCACGGCGGAATCCCGGGCGGCAGCGGCTACCACCACGTGAATGTCTCCGTATTCGACGCGGCCACCCAGGCGCCGCTGGCGGGCGCCACCGTGAGCCTCGACGTCGAGCAGCTCGGCATGGGACGCGAAGCGAAGTCGCTCGAGCCGGTGACCGTCGCCGGCAGCACGAGCTACGGGGCGTACGTCCGCCTGGTGCCGAAGAACTCCTATGCGTTCTACGTGCGCGTGCAGAAGCCGGGCGCGGCAAAGCCGATCGAGGCGAAGTTCCAGGAACGCCTGAACTGACCTGAAAAGGAGGGGCCAGGCTCGCGAGCCTGGCCCCTTTTCGTCAGCGTTCGAGCAGGCGCTCGAGGTAGCGCGCGGTCAGGTCGACCTCGAGGTTCACGCGGCTGCCGGCGGCCAGGCGGGCGAGCGTGGTCACCGACCGGGTGTGCGGGATGATGTTCACCTCGAACCGGTCGGCGCCGACCGCGTTGACCGTGAGGCTCACGCCGTCCACCGCGATCGACCCCTTGCGCGCGACGTAACGGGCCAGCTCCGGCGGCATGGCGATCTCCAGGCGCCAGCTGCCGCCCAGATCCTCGAACGCCGTGACCGTGCCCACGCCGTCGACGTGGCCGCTCATGAGGTGGCCACCCAGGCGGTCCGCCAGGGTGAGCGACTTCTCGAGGTTCACATCGCTGCCCTGCGCCAGGCCGGTCGTCACGGCAAGCGTCGCGGCCGAGGTGTCCACCTCGAATCCGCGCTCATCCTTGGCCACGACCGTGTGACAGATGCCCTGCACGGCGATGGAGTCGCCCAGCGCCACGTCGCCCATGCCGAGGCCCGGCGCGTCGATGCGCAGGCGCAGCCCGTCGCCCTGCTCGCGCGCGGAGGCGATGCGGCCGATGGCGGTGACGATTCCGGTGAACATGGTCCTTCGCACTCCTTCGTGAGGGATCAGTTTCTCAGGCGGGCGGTGACGCGCAGGTCCCGTGCCCACCGCGCGCACCTCGGTCACGTCGAGGCGCAGTCCCTGCGCGAGCTGCTCGAACGCCGGCAGCGCGAAGAGGCCCTGCGCCGCATTGCCGAGCAACAGCGGCGCCAGGTAGAGCACGATCTCGTCGATGACGCCGGCCTGCAGGAGGGACGCGTTGAGCCTGGCGCCCGCTTCCACGGTGACCTCGTTGTAGCCGCGTTCGCCCAGCAGCCGGGCCACCGCCATCAGGTCGGTCTTCCCGCCCACGGACGGTACCGTGACCACCTCGGCGCCGGCGGCCGTCGAGGGCGGCGCGCCTTTCGCGGTCCTCGCTCACGGTCAGGACGAGCGTCGGGGCGCCCGCGAGTATTCTTGCGCCGGGCAGGAGATCGAGGCGGCTGTCCACGACGACCCGCTGCGGCTGCCGTGAGCAGGCGACATGGCGCACGGTGAGTTCCGGGTCGTCGCTCTGCACGGTGCCGATGCCCGTGAGCATGGCGCAGGACCGGGCGCGCAGCGCGTGCACGTCCCGCCTCGCCTCCTCTCCGGTGATCCACCGGCTTGCGCCGTTGGCGAGCGCGATGCGGCCATCCAGCGATGCCGCCGCCTTGATGCGCATCCACGGCCGTCCGCGCGACATGCGCGCGAGATACCCGCGATGGGCTTCCGCCGCTGCCGCCGCGAGGAGGCCCGTTTCCACCTGCACGCCCGCGGCGCGCAGGCGCGCGTGACCCTGCCCGCGCACGAGCGGGTTGGGATCCTCGAGAGCGGTGACCACGCGGCTCACGCGCGCGGCGATGAGCGCGTCGGCGCACGGCGGCGTCCGGCCATGGTGGCTGCAGGGTTCGAGGGTCACGTAGGCCGTCGCGCCTGCAGGGGCTTCGGCGCAGGCCGCCAGCGCCTTCGCCTCGGCGTGCGGTTCGCCCGCACGCTCGTGCCAGCCCTCGCCGATGATCCGCCCGGCCTTCGCGATCACGCAGCCCACGCTGGGATTGGGCGTGGCGGTGTCGCGCCCGTTGGCGGCGAGGGCGATGGCGCGCGCCATCAGGGCATGGTCCGCGGCGGAGAAGTTCACCCTACTTGTCCCGCACCTCGCGGATGGCGTCGCGGAAGTCCTCGACGTCCGAGAAGCTGCGATACACGGAGGCGAAGCGGATGTAGGCCACCTTGTCCAGCTTGCGCAGCTCCTCCATCACCATCTCGCCCAGGCGCCGCGAATCGACCTCGCGCTCGCCCAGGGCGAGCAGCTTCTGCTCGATGCGCGTGATGGCGGCATCGACGAGTTCCGTGGTCACCGGCCGCTTGTGCAGCGCGCGCTGGAACCCGGTGCGCAGCTTGGCCGAGGAGAAGTCCTCGCGCTGGCCGTTGCCCTTGACGATCTGCGGCATGCGCAGCTCCGCCGTCTCGTAGGTCGTGAAGCGCTTGGAACACACCTGGCAGCGGCGCCGGCGGCGGATGGAGTCGCCCTCCTCGCTCACGCGCGAGTCGATGACCTGCGTGTCCTCGGCGCCGCAGAAGGGGCATTTCATGGCGTGTTCCCCGCCCGCGCCTCAGGCGAGCCCGTAGGTGGCGCGCATCGCCGGCCCGTAGACGGGGAAGCGCGCGCACAGGGCATTCACCTTGTCGCGGATGCCTGCCAGCCGCGAATCGTCGGCATGGGCTTCCAGCGCGTCGGCGATGAGATCGGCCACCTGCCCGGCCTCGTCCGCGCCGAAGCCGCGCGTGGTCATCGCGGGCGAGCCGATGCGGATGCCGCTCGTCACGAACGGCTTCTCGGGGTCGTTGGGGATGGCGTTCTTGTTGACGGTGATGTGCGCCTTGCCGAGTGCGGCCTCGGCATCCTTGCCGGTGACCTTCTTCGCGCGCAGGTCGACGAGGAACAGGTGGCTCTCGGTGCGCCCGGAGACGATGCGTAGCCCCCGGCCGGCGAGCGTGGCGGCCATGCGCTGCGCGTTCGCGACCACCTGCGCCTGGTAAGCCTTGAAGGCCGGCTCGAGCGCCTCCCTGAAGGCGACCGCCTTGGCGGCGATGACGTGCATCAGCGGCCCGCCCTGGATGCAGGGAAAGATCGCCGAGTTGAGCGCCTTCTCGTGCTCGGCGGCCGCGAGGATGATGCCGCCGCGCGGGCCGCGCAGCGTCTTGTGCGTGGTGCTCGTCACGAAGTCGGCGATGCCCACCGGGTTGGGATAGACCCCCGCGGCGACGAGTCCCGCGTAGTGGGCCATGTCGACCATCAGGAGGGCGCCCACTTCGTCGGCGATGTCGCGGAAGCGCTGCCAGTCGGCGCGCAGCGCGTAGGCCGAGGCGCCGGCGACGATCATGCGCGGGTTGAACTCGCGGGCGAGATCGCGGACCTGGTCGTAGTCGATTTCCTCGGCCGCATTGAGGCCGTAGGCGACGGAGTGGTAGAGCTTGCCCGACAGGTTCACCGAAGCCCCGTGCGTGAGGTGGCCGCCATGGGCGAGCGACATCCCGAGCAGGGTGTCGCCGGGCTTCAGCATCGCCATGTACACGGCCTGGTTCGCCTGCGAGCCGGAGTGGGGCTGCACGTTGGCGTACTCGGCGCCGAAGAGCTTCTTCACGCGCTCGATGGCGAGCTCTCGGCCACGTCGACGAACTCGCAGCCGCCGTAGTAGCGCTTGCCGGGGTAGCCCTCGGCATACTTGTTGGTGAGGACGGTTCCCTGTGCGGCGAGCACCGCGGGGCTCGCGTAATTCTCCGAGGCGATGAGCTCGATGCCGTCTTCCTGGCGGCGGTACTCGTCGCGGATGGCCTGCCAGATCTCGGGGTCGACGGACGCGATGGTGTGGGTGTCTGCGAACATGGCGCGCCGGCCTCGGGCGGGGCGAATCGAAGTTGTTGAATGTGCGCGAATTTTACCACGCGTCCCGCGGCGAACCGGCGAATCCGTCGACGCGGCGGCCATCCGCGAGCAGCGCGTAGCTCGGCAAGCCCAGCGTCGCAAGCCACGCCAGCCCGTCGCGCTCGCCCTTGAGCATGGCGATGGTGGCCGCCGACCCGGCGACGAGGCAACTCGGCGCATGCACCGTGACCGAACGGAAGCCCTGCGCCGAGAGGCCGGTGCGCGGGTCGAGAACGTGGCAGTGGCGCACGCCGTCGACCTCGACGAAGCGTTCGTAGTCCCCGCTCGTCGCGATCGCCCCGGATGCGACGTCGAGGGTGGCCGCGACGGCCCCTTCGATCCGCGGGTGGCGGATGCCGATGCGCCAGGATGAGCCCCCGGGCTGCGGACCGAGTATGGCGAGGTCGCCCGCGAGGTTCACCAGGGCGCTCGTGATGCCGCAGGCGTGGAGTTCCGCGATCGCCCGGTCGGCTGCGTACTCCTTGCCGATTCCGCCGAAGTCGAGTTCCATGCCGCGCACCGCCAGGCGCACGCTGCCGTTCGCCCTCTCGACGCGCTGCCAGCCGATCAGTGCCACGAGCGGCTCGCGCTCCGCCGCCGTCGGCACGCGCGCCCTGCCAAAGTCCCAGGCACGGCGCAGCACGCCCGAGGTGACGTCGAACAGTCCGTCGCTTTGCCGCCAGCAGGCATCCGCGTAGTCGAGCAGCGCTTGCGTCTCCGTGTCCACGGCGACCGGCTCGCCACCGGCGGCCGCATTGATCCGCGCAAGGAGGCTATCCGGGCGGTAGCGCGAGTACTTCGCCTCGATGCGCCGGACTTCCGCGATGGCGCACTCCGCAGCCGCACGCGCTTCGGAATCCTTGCGCGCATGGATCTGCACCTCGTTGTCGGCCGCCATGGCGCGAAACGTGTAGCGGTGCAGGGACATGGCTCAGAAGGCGTGCACGAGACTCGCGAGGAAGTAGTACGCGCGCAGCGTCTCGAAGGCCGGGGAGCCCGACCCGCCGGCGCGCAATCCCGCCGCGTTGTGGTAGTAGCCCAGCGGTGCCTTCGACGACGAGCCCCGAGTCGTAGCGCCTGGCAAGGCGCAGCGACGGCGAGAGCGAACCGAAGGCGCCCAGGCGCTGGTCGCTCGAATGCACTGCCGGTCTCGGCCGCGGAACCGTCGGCGAATAGAACGAGGCGGCCGATTGCGTCGCATAGCGCAACGCGGGCCGCAGCGCCCAGTCGCCGCCGAGGTCCTGGCTCCAGGCCACCTCCAGCGCATGGGCGCGCACGTCCCAATCGTCCCGGAAGTAGCGGTAGTCGGCCTGCAGCGTCCCCGCCGTGCCGGCGAAGTGGTGCCGGTAGCGCGTGAGCCAGGCGAGGCTCTCGCGGTGGTCGGGCCGGCTGTCGGCGGCGAGTACCGGCAGGCCGCCGTCCGGATAGAAGGTCAGCGTGAGCTTGTAGGGGTCGCTGTACCAGCCGTGCCCGCGGCTCACCTGGACGCTGCTCTGCACGACGGCAACCGGGGAAAGGACCTGCGTGACTCCCAGGAGGTAGTCCTGCGTGTCCCGCCTTTCGTCCAGCGCGGGATCCACGACGGAACGCACGCGGTCGTTCGCCTTGCCGTAGCCGGCCTGGAGCGTGGTGAGGCGATCGTTCAGGTCCCAGCGCGCTTCCAGTCCGAAGGCGCGGGAGCGATAGTCCTCCTCGTCGGAACGCGTGCGCGATGCCGCCAGCGTCACCTCGCCGATGCGCCGGGCGATCTTGAGGTCGCCGCCGCGGCGCCGGTCGCTGATCGAGGCGCCGGTGAGCGACTGCACCGGCGTTCCGCTCGCATTGGACACCACCTGCGGCGAGGCGCCCGTCACCACGTCCACGACGGCGCTCGCGTTGACCTCCCAGCCATCAGCCAGCTGCAGTCGCACCCAGCCGACGGGCTCGGTGACCTTCATGAGGCCGCGCTCGCGGTAGTAGAGCACCGACAGTCCCGCCTCCCCTGCCTCGACTGCGCCGGCACGCATCGGCATCATGAGGATGGGCATGGCCATGGCCGCGTGCAGCAGCGCGGCGAGCGGGTCCCGGTCCCTAGTTGCAGCCACAGCCGCCTCCGCCCACGGCTCCGCCGCCGCTCGCACCTTCCTTCGACGCATAGGTCTTCTCGAGCGCGCGTCCCGTGCCCGGCGACGGTTCCAGTGCCATGTCGGGCCGCGCCAGGTGGCCGCGCTGGTAGGGCTCCACGGTGGCGCAGCCGCCGGTCACGAGGGTCACTGCGCAGAGCGCCAGGAAGCGCCTGCCGGTCACGGCCGCTCCTCGAGCAGTTCCGCGATCTCGCGCTCGAGAGCTGCCGCGGTTTCGGCAGTGAAGCCGCGATGCACGCGGCGCACCACGCCCCGCCGGTCGATCAGGTAGCCGCTCGGCATCGCGCGCACGCCGAAGGCCCTGGCGATGACATCGTCGGCGTCGCTCACGAGGCTGAAACCGACGGGCACGCGGCGCAGGAAGCGCTCCGCGTCCGCGGCCGAAGCGTCCTTGTTGACGCCCACGACGGTGAATCCGCGCTCGCCGTGGCGCCGCGCCAGCGCATCCAGCGCGGGCATCGAGTTGCGGCAGGGAACGCACCACGAGGCCCAGAAGTCCACGTACACGACCCGGCCCCGCAGCCGCTCGAGCGATACGCGTGCAGCTCCCGGTTGCAGGGGCACGGCCTCCACACCGGGCACCCGGGCACCCGGCTCGAGCGCGGCCGCAACGGGCACGACGCAGGCGGCCAGCGCGAGGAGGAGCCCGGCTTCGGCAATCCGCGAATGCAGCATGGCCCGCGGGTTTACTGACACAGGGACACCGGGCTCGAGAACACCAGCCGGTGATCGCCTTGGCGACGGCAACGCCGTTCGTACGGTGTAGGAAAGTGTCCCGCTATTGCCGTCGGTGAAGCGAAACCGCATCGTGCCGACGTCGTCAGGTTGCCGGCGCCGATCGGAGTGAACGGATTGGCGTTGAATGCCGGCCCCGAGGTTCGGTAGAGGTTGCCGAGGTACGAACCGTCGGGCTGGCGCTCGCCGGCCGACATCACCAGCCACAGGACACGTCCACCCGCGTCGTAGGTGAAGAGAGTGGCGAAGAGGGTGTTGTCCTGATGCGTGACGTTGACCCCCCAGCCGGCCTCGGCCGGGTTCCACCAGAGGTCCTGGTAATTGGTCGCGTTCGCCCGGCTTTCGGTCGTGCGCTCGCAAGTGGCCGCGCGCTGGCCGTAGACCTGGCGCTGGATGGCCTTGCTCACTTCGACGCCGTCCACCGTGTAGCGCAACGTTCCCGCATTGGCGTCGGAGAAGGAGACCGTCATCGTACCGACCCGCGTCACGTTCGCCGCGCCGATGGGCGTGAACGGATTGGCGTTGAAGGCCGGTCCCGTGGTGCGGAACAGGTCACCCGAAAAGGAGACGGCGTCGGACTTCGACCCCGTTGGACATCACCAGCCAAAGCGGGGCACCCGAGGCGTCGTAGGTGAAGAGCGTGCCGAAGAGAGTGTTGCCCTGGTGATTGAAGTTCACTCCCCAGCCCGACTCCGCCGGATTCCACCACAGAGCGGTGTAGTTGGCGGACGCGGGCGGCGGCGGGCCGCCTCCCAGGACCTGGGCGACATACGCCGCGATGTCGGCCAGCTGGACGTCGGTGAGGAATGACAGTATCCGCATCTCCAGGACGGCGCCGGAAATGGCCGCACGGATGCGGGCCGGATTGTTCTGCGCGCGATCCGGCCCTCCCGAGGGGATGGCGCCATGGCAGGACAGGCAATAGGCCGAGTACAGGGCCCCGCCCGCCGCGGCGTTCTGGGCGACGGCGGGCAATGCCTGGACCGCGGCGAGAACCGCGAAGGCGATGCTGGCGACCCTGGTGAAAAACATGCTTTCGTCCTTTCGGCGACCGTGCCGGCGGCCACGCTCGCCAAGTGCGCGAGGCGGCGCATGCCCCGACCGGGAAAACAACGTCGAGGGCAGCATTATTCCATCAATGCGAACCGGCGCCGCGCTCGCGCGAGGGCGCGAATCGATTGCTCGTATAATCGGCCGCTCGAACGCACCCGGGGGCAGGCATTGGCTTACTTGCTCGGCATTTCGCGCTGGATCGACGCGGTGAACGACCGCCTCGGCCGCGTCGCCAACTGGGCGGTGCTCCTCGCCTGCGGCATCAGCGCCGGCAATGCCATGTCGCGCTACGCGTTCGACCTGTCGTCGAACGCCTGGCTCGAGGTGCAGTGGTACCTCTTCAGCGCCGTGGTGATGCTCGGCGCCTCCCGCACGCTGCGGATGAACGAGCACGTGCGCGTGGACATCGTCTACATGCAGCTCTCCGAACGCGGCAAGGAGTGGCTCGACCTCGTCGGCACCGCCGTCTTTCTCCTGCCGACGATGGCGGTGATCGCCTGGTTCTCCTGGCCCTTCTTCCTGGAGTCCTGGGCCATCCAGGAGGTCTCGACCAACGCGGGCGGGCTCACGCGCTGGCCCGTCAAGCTCCTGCTGCCGCTCGGCTTCACGCTGGTGGCGCTGCAGGGGGTGTCGGAGATCATCAAGCGCGCGGCCGCCCTGCACGGCGACGTGCGCTACATCACGCACTACGCCAGGCCGGTGCAATGATTCCCCTGGAATGGATGCCGCCGCTGATGTTCGGCGGCCTGGTCGTGTTCATGCTGGTCGGCTACCCGGTCGCCTTCACGCTGGCGGCGCTCGGCCTTTCCTGCGGATTCGTCTCCGTGCAGCTGGGCTTCTTCCCGGCGGAATTCCTGCAGGCCATCCCGCAGCGCATCTTCGGCTCGATCCTCGCCAACGACCTGCTGCTCGCCATCCCGTTCTTCACCTTCATGGGGGCCATCCTCGAGAAATGCGGCCTGGCCGAGGACATGCTCGACGCGATGGGGCAACTCTTCGGGCCGGTGCGCGGCGGCCTCGGCTATTCGGTCATCCTCGTCGGCTTCATCCTCGGCGCGATCACCGGCACGGTGGCCGCGCAGGTCATCGCCATGGCGCTCATCTCGCTGCCGGTGATGATCCGGCACAACTACAACATGAAGTACGCCACGGGCGTGCTGGCGGCCTCGGGGACGATCACCCAGCTGGTGCCGCCGTCGCTGGTGCTGGTGGTGCTCGCCGACCAGCTCGGCAAGAGCGTGGGCGACATGTACCTCGGGGCGTGGGGGCCCTCGCTCCTGCAGATCCTCCTCTTCCTCGGCTACACGTTCGTGCTCACGCTGGTGAAGCCGGATTGGCTGCCGGCCATCCCGAAGGAGGAGCGCCTCCTGCATGGCCGCGCCCTGCTCGTGAAGTGCCTGTGGGGAATCGTCCCGGCGGGCGTGCTCATCTTCCTGGTGCTGGGGACGCTGCTGCTGGGGCTCGCCACGCCCACCGAGAGCGGTGCCATGGGCAGCGTGGGCGCGATCGTGATCGCCACGCTGCGCCACCGCGAGCTGGGCGCTTCCGGCCGGCGCGCCCTGCTGGCGCTCGTGGCGGGAGGGGGCGGGGCCGCGATACTCGGCATCCTCGCCTTCAAGTCGACCGCCTTCCAGCTGGCGATCGCCGTCCTGTATGCCGCGATCGCCTATCTCTGCGTGCGCGCGGCCATGATCGCCGCGCTGCGCGAGCTGATCCGGAAGGCCTTCGAGGCCACCATGCGCATCACGTCGATGGTGGTCTTCATCCTCATCGGGTCGACCTGCTTCTCGGTCGTGTTCCAGGGCGTGAACGGCGGCCCGTGGCTGGAGCACTGGCTCGGCAACCTGCCCGGCGGCATCTGGGGCTTCCTGCTGTTCGTGAACCTGTTCGTCTTCTTCCTCGCCTTCTTCCTCGACTTCTTCGAGATCGTCTTCATCATCGTCCCGCTCCTCGCACCGGTGGCGAAGGTGATCCTCGCGCCGGTCGTGGGCGAGGACGCCGCGCTGATCTGGTTCGGGGTCATGCTCTGCGTCAACCTGCAGACCTCGTTCATGCACCCGCCGTTCGGCTTCGCCCTGTTCTACCTGCGCGGCGTCGCCCCGAAGGAGGTGAAGAGCGCCGACATCTACTGGGGCGCGCTGCCCTGGGTCGGGCTGCAGCTCGTGCTGGTCGCACTCGTGATCGCGTTCCCGAAGCAGGTCACGATGTTCCTGGACAAGCCCGCGAGCATCGACCTCGACAAGGTGCAGATCGAGATTCCGGCCGAGGCCGAACGCAGGGACCCGGGCGCCGCCGACGAGGAACTGCAGCGCCTGCTGGAGCGCAAGTAGCCGGCGGGACGCCCTACTTCTTCCTGGCGTCGGCCTTCGCCGGCGCGGACTTGCGCCCGGTCACCATGAAGTTGTCGAAGGCGCTCTCCGCCACGCGGAACCACAGCACCTGGTCCTCGAGGAACTTCGACATGTGCTCGAACACCTTCTTGAACCGGGGATTCTTTGCCGAGATTTCCGCGAACATCTCCATCGACGCCTTGTAGCCCGCCTCCATGACCGGCCGCGGAAACGCCCGCAACTGGGCGCCGCTCGCGACGAGGCGCTTCAACGCGATGGGGTTGCCCGCATCGTATCGCGCGAGCATCAGCGTGTTGGCCTCGTGGGAGGCGGCCTCGACGATCGCCTGGTACTCCCTGGGCAGTCCCTCCCAGGCCTTGGCGTTCACCATGAAGGCGAGTGCCGCCCCGCCTTCCCACCAGCCGGGGTAGTAATAGTATTTCGCGACCTTCGCGAGCCCCAGCTTCTCGTCGTCGTAGGGTCCGACGAATTCCGCCCCGTCGATCGTGCCCTTCTCCAGCGCCGCGTACACCTCGCCCGCGGCGATCTGCTGCGGCACCACGCCCAGCCTCGACAGCACGTCTCCCGCCATGCCGGCCGTGCGCAGCTTCAGGCCCTTCAGGTCGGCCACGGACTTGATCTCCCTGCTATACCAGCCGCCCATCTGCGCGCCGGTGTTGCCGCCGAGCAGGACATGCATGCCGAAATCCTTGAAGAACTCGTTCATCAGGGCCTCGCCGCCGCCCGCGTACCACCACGCGTTGATCTGGCGCGCGTTGAGGCCGAACGGCACCGCGGTGCCGAAGGCGAAGGTCGGATCCTTCCCCACGTAGTAGTACGGCGCGGTGTGGCCCATCTGCACCGTGCCGTTCTGCACGGCATCGGCCACCTGCAGGCCCGGGACGACCTCGCCGGCGGCGAAGACCTGGATCTGGAACTTGCCTCCGGTCGCGGCGGCGATCCGCTTCGAGAAGGCATCCGCCGCCCCGTAGAGCGTGTCGAGGCTCTTCGGGAAGCTGGAGGCGAGGCGCCACTTGATCTCGCCAGCCCCCTGCGCGAAGGCCGGTGCGGCACCCGCGGCCAGGATGCCGGCCATGCCGGCGCCCGCCTTGTTCAGGAATTTTCTGCGTTGCATGTCTTCCTCCCTGACTCTCAGTTTCCGGCAACCGTCATGCGCTCCACCAGGATGGAGCCGGTCGAGCGCGACCCGCGCACGAGGACATCGTTGCCGATCGCAACGATGCCGCGGTACATGTCGCGCAGGTTTCCCGCCACGGTGACCTCCTCGACGGGATAGCGGATTTCGCCGTCCTCGACCCAGAAGCCGACCGCTCCCGCGCGAATAGTCGCCCGTGACCGGGTTCACGCCCTGCCCCATCAGTTCGGTCACCAGCAGGCCGCGTCCCATCCGGCGCAGGAGCGCGGCGAAGTCGTCCGCGCCGGGTTGCAGGATCAGGTTGTGGCATCCGCCAGCGTTCCCGGTCGTCTCGAGACCGAGCTTGCGCGCCGAATAGCTGGACAGGAAATAGCCGCCGAGGACGCCGGCGTCGACGACGCGGCGCGCACTCGTGGCGACTCCCTCGCCGTCGAACCAGCCGCTCGCCATGGCCCCCGGCAGGTGCGGCTCCTCGTCGAGGTTCACGAGCGCGGAGAAGACCGGCGTGCCCGCGCTATCGATCAGGAACGAGGAACGGCGATAGAGGCTCGAGCCGCTGGCGGCCGAGACGAAGTGACCGAGGAGCGAGCCGGCGATGTTCGCCTCGAAGAGGACCGGCACCTCGGCGGTGGCGACGCGGCGCGCGCCCAGGCGGCGCACGGCGCGCTCGCCGGCGCGCCGGCCGACGGCTGCCGCGGATTCCAGCCGCGCCGGATTCCGCTCCGCGGAATACCAGTAGTCGCGCTGCATCGCCTCGCCCTCGGCGGCGAGCACGCCGCAGCCGATGCTCGCCCGCGAAGAGGGAAAGCCGCCGACGAAGCCGCGCGTGTTGGCGAAGACGAAGTCCGCATCCCACGACGACACGGTGGCGCCTTCCGAGTTGGTGATGCGCGCATCGACGGCGCGCGCAGCGGCCTCGGTCTCCCGCGCCACGGCGATGGCTGCCTCCACCGGCAGGTTCCAGGGATGGAAGAGGTCGAGACTGGGTGCCACGCCGCGGTAGAGCCGCTCCGGATCCGGCAGGCCCGCGGCTTCGTCGGGGGCCGTATGGCGCGCGATGGCGCAGGCGGCTTCCACCGTCCTCGCGATGGAATCGGGCGACAGATCCGAGGAGCTGGCATTGCCGCGCCGCTGCCCGAAGTAGACGGTGAGCGACAGCGCCTTGTCGCGGTTGTACTCGACCGTCTCCACTTCGCCCAGTCGCACGGTGACCGACTGTCCCACCGACGCGGACGACTCGGCCTCGGCATCGCTCGCGCCGCGCGCACGCGCCAGTTCCAGCGCATGCAGCGCGGCGGATTCGAGCGCGGCACGATCGAGGGGAAGTGCCGTGGCGGCAGGCGTATCGGGCATGGGGTGGGTTCTCAGGCGCGGGAGGGGCTCGCCCGCTGCGGCGCCAAAACCTCTAAACTTCGGCGGGCACGACGCGCGCAACCGGCAGCGATGGACAAATGAGCGACGAGAATCTTATCAGCAAAACCCGCCGCAAACGGCAGGCGCGAGACCTGCAGGATCTCGGCGCGGCCCTCACGCGCCTGCAGGAGGACCAGCTCGCGCGCCTGGAACTTCCCGACAACCTCCGCCAGGCGGTGCTCGAGTGCCGCAGGATGACCAAGCACGAGGCGATCCGCCGCCAGATGCAGTACATCGGCCGCATGATGCGCGGCCTCGATGCGGAACCCATCGCCGCGCAGCTCGAGGCAATGCACGCGCCATCGCACCAGCAGACCGCCCTCTTCCACCGCGCGGAACGCTGGCGCACGGACATCATGGCCGACCCGGCCGCCGCGGACCTGTTCGCGCACGACTACCCCGAGGCCGATGCGAAGCGACTGCGTGTTCTCGCCGCCGCCGCGGCCGAGGAGCGCAGTGCCGAGGCGCCCCCGAAGCGCTATCGCGAGCTCTTCCGCCTGATCAACACGATCATGCAGGACCACGCCAGGCGCCAGCCATGAGCGCGCACGATCCCGTCACCATCGGTCTCGTCGCCACGAGCGATCGCGCTTCCCAGGGCGTCTACCGCGACGAGGGCATTCCCGCCCTCGAGGCGTGGCTCTCCGGAGCGCTCCTGAACCCGATCCGCTTCGAGAAGCGCCTCATTCCCGACGAGCGCGCGACGATCGAGGCCACCCTCGTCGAGCTCGTGGACCAGGCCGGATGCCACCTCGTCGTGACGACCGGCGGGACCGGGCCCGCGCCTCGCGACGTCACGCCGGAAGCCACGCTCGCCGTCGCGGACCGGGAAATGCCCGGCTTCGGGGAGCAGATGCGGCGCATCGGCCTCGAGTTCGTGCCTACCGCGATCCTTTCCCGCCAGGTCGCCGTGGTGCGCGGGCAGGCGCTGATCATCAACCTGCCCGGCCAGCCGAAGTCGATCCGCGAGACGCTCGAGGGCGCGCGCGATGGCGACGGCCGTCCCCGCGTGGCGGGGATATTCGCGGCCGTTCCCTACTGCATCGACCTGATCGGCGGGCCCTACCTCGAGACGCGCGAGGAGATCGTCAGGGCCTTCCGCCCCAAATCCGCCATCCGTCCCGCGAGGCCCTGAAATGGAACTGCTCCCCCACATCGAACTCGCCAACGGCGCCGCTCCCCAGGGCACGGTGATCTGGCTGCACGGCCTGGGCGCCGACGGCTGGGACTTCGTGCCGATCGTGCGCGAGCTCGCCCTGCCCGAGGAGCTGGAGCTGCGCTTCATCTTTCCCCACGCGCCGGTGCGGCCCGTCACCATCAACAACGGCTACGCGATGCGCGCCTGGTACGACATCGCGATGGCCGACATCGGCCGCCTTCCCGACGAGACCGGCATCCGGCAGTCGCAGGCACAGGTGGAAGCCTTCGTCGCCCGCGAGAAGTCGCGCGGCATCGCGGCGGGGCGCATCGTCCTGGCGGGCTTCTCGCAGGGCGGAGCGATCGCGCTGCACACCGGCTTGAGGCACACCGAGACGCTGGCGGGCATCCTCGCCCTCTCCACCTACCTGCCCCTCGGGGAGACGCTGGAGCGCGAGTCCGCGGATGCCAACGATCGCGTGCCGGTGTTCATGGCGCACGGCACCGAGGACCCGGTCGTTCCGCTCGCACTCGCCGAGTCGTCGCGTGCCACGCTTGCGGCGCGCGGCCTCGCGCCGGAATGGCACACCTACCCGATGCCGCATTCGGTTTGCACCGAGGAGGTCGCGGCGATCTCGCAATGGCTCGCCGCGCGCTACGCGAGCCCGATCCTCCTCGCCTGAGAATCGCCCTGCCGTCCTACCGGGCCGTCTCCCCGGACAGTGAGCGTGGCAAGCGCTGCGCGCCACGCCTGCGGCAGGGCAGCCGGGCGGCGCGTCGCGCGGTCGACGTACACGTGCACGAAGTGTCCCTGCGCCGCGGCCGCGTCGCGGCCTTCGCCGAAGAGCGCGATCTCGTAGCGCACGCTCGAGTTGCCGAGGTGGGCCACGCGCATCGCGGCGGTCACCGTCTCCGGATAGGTGAGCGGCTCGAAATAGTGGCAGCCCGTCTCGACGACCAGGCCGATCAGCGCACCCTTCTCCACGTCGAGCAGACCCTGCCGGATCAGCCAGTCGTTCACGATCGTGTCGAAGTAGGCGTAGTAGACGACGTTGTTCACGTGCCCGTAGGCGTCGTTGTCCATCCAGCGCGTGGTGATCTCGCGGGCGTGGCGGTACTCGCCGCGATGGTGCGGGCGCGGTCTCGCCATCATCCTTCTCCCGGACCCGGGGCGGCTTCCTGCGGCACGAAGAACTTCACGGTGCGCGCGTAGGCGCCGGGCACCGGACACATGGCGCCGCCGAGGAAGGCCTCGACCTCGTCGCGGCGCTTCATCGTGTCGTGGTAGCCCAGCGCGATCAGCTCGCGGCAGTAGCCCTGCTCGAACAGCAGGTAGCTCGCGAGGTTGGCGCCGCCGCGGCGCATCGCGCCCACGCTGCGCAGCAGGAAGCGGATCGGCCACGGGAGGCTGCGCACGTGGCGGACGGCGATCGTGTCGAGCGGCTCGGAGGGGGTCATCACCAGCACGTCCACATGGTGCAGCGTGAGGCCCAGCTGGCGCAGCCGCTCGCCCGGCACGGCGCTGATCGTGCGGTTGATGCGCTCCAGGCGCTCGATGTCGACGGCGAGGCTGTCGAGGAAGATCGAGTTCATCACGTGCCCGGCCACCTGCGCGAGCGTCGGGTAGGTGTCGCCGCGCATGCGCTCGGGATCGTCGTTGCGGATGCGCGCCGTGCCCACCACCACCACGCGGTCGGCTCCCAGGTGCAGGGCGGGGCTCACCGGCGCGACCTGGCGCATCGAGCCGTCGCCGAAGAACTCGCGGTGGAGCTTGTGCGCGGGGAAGAGGAAGGGGATGGCGCTGGAGGCCATCAGGTGCTCGACCTGGATCCGCGTGCGGATGCCCACGCGCTGCGAGCGCCTCCACGGCGACAGCGCGGGCGCGCCCTCGAAGAAGCTCACGCACTGCCCCGAGGTGTAGCCGGAGCAGGTGATGGCCAGCGCGTCCAGCGCCCCCGCGGCGATGTTCTGCTCGATGCGGGCGAACTCGAGCTTGCGCGCGAGCAGCGCCGCCAGCGGCCGGTTGTCGAGCAGCGATATGCGCCTGTCGCGCAGGAACGCGCCGAAGAAGAACCCGGCCAGCCAGCGCAGGCTGTTCGCGGACACGCCGGCGATGTCCGCGCGATAGACGTGGCGCGGCTCGAAGTTGCGCCAGACGTCCAGCAGGTTGTCCACCGCCTTGCCGAAATCGTCCGCGTAGCAGGCGAGCGCCCCGGCATTGACCGCCCCCGCCGACGTGCCCGCGATGATCGGAAACGGATTGACCGCCGGGTCCGGGAGCATCTCCTTGAGCGCCTGGAGCACGCCCACCTGGTAGGCGGCCCGGGCGCCTCCACCCGCGAGGACCAGCGCGGTCTTGCCCGGAACGACTTCCATGCGCCCTCCTCGGTGTTCGTGTTGCCGCCTCAGCGGGAACGGCTGGCCGCCCTCGTCCTGTCGCTCCTGGCTGCCGCGGCCGGCGCCTTCGCCTGCCCCAGCATTTCCTCGGCATGAAGCCGGGTGGTCGCGGTGATGCGCAGGCCGCCCAGCATGCGCGCGATCTCCTCGACCCGCCCCGCCGCATCGAGGACCTCCACGGTCGCCACGGTGCCGCGAGCCTGCGCCGCCTTGGCCACGCGGAACTGGTGCCGGGCACGCGCAGCCACCTGGGGAAGGTGCGTGACGCACAGCACCTGGTGGTGCCGCGACAGCTCCGCGAGCAGCGACCCCACGATCTCGGCGACGCGCCCGCCGATGCCGGCGTCGACCTCGTCGAACACCAGCGTCGGGATGCCGGCACGCCCGCCCATCAGCACCTGGATCGCGAGCGCGAGGCGCGACAGCTCGCCTCCCGAGGCGATCTTGCCGACCGGTCCGCAGGCCTGCCCGGCATGCGCCGCCACCAGGAATTCCACGCTTTCGAGTCCGTGCGACGCGGGTTCCGCCAATGGCTCGAGCCGCACCTCGAGACGGCCGCCTTCCATGGCGAGGCCCTGCAGGCGGCGGGTCACCTCCTCGGCGAGCCGGCGCGCCCCGTCACGCCGCTTGGCGGAGAGCGCACGCGCTGCTTCCCGGCACGCGGACTCCGCGGCGCGTTCGCGTTCGCGCAGCGCCTCGAGGCTCTCGTCGCCGCCGATTTCCTCCAGGCGGGCGCGGCGCGTGGCCAGCGCCTCGGGCAGCCCGGCAGGATCGACGCGCAGGCGCCGTGCTGCATCGTGAACGGCGCGCAGCCTGCGATCCAGCGCCTCGAGGCGCGACGGATCGGGCTCGATGCGCTGCAGGTAGTGGCGCATGCCGTGCGCCGCCTCCGCGGCATGGGCCGCCGCGGACTCGAGATCGCGCTCGACCTCGGCGAGCCCCGGATCGACCTCGGCCGCCTGCGCGAGACGGGAGACGGCCGCCGCCAGGAGCCCGGTCGCACTGGGCTCGGCTTCGTCCGCGGCCTCGAGCGCGGCCCGCACGTGCAGGATCAGCTCCTGCGCGTGGGCGAGCCGGCGCTGCTCCGCGACTTCTTCGGCCCAGGCCTCCGGGCTGAATGACAGCGCCTCGAGGTCGCGGATCTCGTCGCGCAGGAACTCGCGCTCGCGCACGGAGGACTCCTGGGCCTGCTCGCGCGCCTGGCGCGCTTCCGCCGCCCGCCGCCAGAGGCCATGCCGCTCGGCCACGGCACGCCCCTCCTCCTGCGCCTGCGCGAATGCGTCGAGCAGGCGGCGCTGGTAGTCGCGCTGCGCCAGCCACTGGTGCTCGTGCTGGCCGTGGACGTCCACGAGGCTCTTCGCCCAGCTCGCGCAGCTGCGCCGCCGTGACCGGGCGGCCGTTCACGAAGCCGCGCGAACGTCCGGCACGGTCGATCGTGCGCCGCACGAGGCAGGTGTCGCCGTCGCCATCCTCCAGGTCGTTGGCCGCGAGCCAGGAACGCGCCGCCTCGAGTCCCGCCACGTCGAACTCCGCGCCGAGATGTCCGCCCGCTCGGCACCGGGACGCACCACGCCGGCATCCGCGCGCGCGCCCAGCGCGAGGCCCAGCGCATCCACGAGGATGGACTTCCCCGCACCCGTCTCGCCGGTGAGCGCGGTGAAGCCGCCGGCGAACTCGAGGTCGAGCGTGTCGACGATCACGAAGTCGCGGAGGGCCAGGGCGCGCAGCATGTGTCGGGCGCGCGCCGTCAGGTCGTGCGCTCGTTCCAGCGCATCTTGTCGCGCAGCATGGCGAAGTAGCGGTAGCCGCGCGGGTGCAGGAGTATCGCCGGCTTGTGGGCCGCCGCGATGCCAACGACGTCGTTCGCCAGCAGCTCGACATGGGACTGCACGTCGAAGTTGGCGCGCGCGCCCGGACCGCGGATGAGGATGATGTCCACCCGCGAGGAACTGTGGATCGCCACCGGCCGGTTGGACAGCGTGTGCGGGGAGATGGGCACCAGGGCCACGGCCGCGAGCCCCGGATGCAGGATCGGGCCGCCCGCGGAGAGCGCATAGGCGGTGGAGCCGGTGGGCGAGGCGGCGATGATGCCGTCGGCGCGCAGGCTGTAGATGAACTCGCCGTCCACGTGCACGGCGAACTCGATCATGCTGCCGGTGCCGCCGCGGCTCACGACGATGTCGTTCATCGCATGCGTCTCGAAGATCACGTGGCCGGCGCGCAGCACGCGGGCGGAGAGCATCAGCCGCTCCTCGCGCACGAAGTCGCCATCGAGCACCCCGGAGAGCGTTTCCACGATCTTGTCGGCGGGGATGTCGGTGAGGAAGCCGAGCCGCCCGAGGTTCACGCCGATGAGCGGCACCTCGTGCGCCGCCATGAGACGCGCGCAGGAGAGCAGCGTGCCGTCCCCCCCCACCACCACGGCGAGGTCCGCGCGCGCCGGCAGGTCCTCGAGCGCGATCGCCTCGTCCGGCGGCGTGTGCGAGGCCTCGGCCGTGCGCGTATCCATCAGCACGGCCATGCCGCGGCTGCGCAGGACAGCCACCACCTGGTCGAGTTTTTCCGGGAGGATCGCGGCGTCGCTCTTGCCGATGACGGCCACGGTCTTGAAAGGCGGGGGCATGGCCGCCATTAAAGCACAGCGTTCCAGCGGCTCAAAGGCGAAACCCCGCCTCCGCGAGCCGCGATTTTTCGTACAATGGCCCCATGCTCAACGATCGCGCCCAGGCTCTCCTCAAGGTTCTCGTCGAACGCTACATCGCCGACGGCCAGCCGGTGGGCTCGCGGGTGCTGGCGCGCGCCTCCAGCCTGGAGCTGTCCCCGGCCACCATCCGCAACGTCATGGCGGACCTCGAGGAAATGGGCTTCGTCGCGAGCCCGCACACCTCTTCCGGGCGCGTGCCCACGCCCAAGGGCTACCGCTTCTTCGTGGACACGCTGCTCACGGTGCGTCCGCTGGAGGAAGTCGAGCGCGCCCAGATCGAGGAGAGCCTCCTGCCCGACGACCCGCACCGGGTGGTGGCGGCCGCTTCCCAGCTTCTCTCCGATCTCACGCATTTCGCCGGCGTGGTGATCTCGCCGCGGCGGCGCACGACCTTGCGGCACGTCGAGTTCCTGCACCTCTCCGAGAAGCGCGTGCTGCTCATCATCGTCTCCTCCGACGGCGAGGTGCAGAACCGCGTGCTCGTGACCGAGCGCGCCTACAGCCCGGCGCAGCTCGTGGAAGCCGCGAACGCGATCAACCAGCACTACGCCGGCCTCGACTTCGGGTCGATCACGAGCCGCGTGCGCGGGGAGCTGCTCGACCTGCACAACGACATCTCCGCGCTGATGCGGGCGGCGATCGAGACCGGCGGCGAGGCGCTGCGCGAGCCCGCCGACGGCGTCGTCCTGTCCGGCGAAAGGAACCTGCTCGAAATGGAGGATCTCTACTCCGACCGGGCGCGGCTGCGCAAGCTCTTCGACCTGTTCGAGAGGAAGGCGCAGCTGCTGGTGCTCCTGGACGAGAGCGAGCACGCCGACGGCGTGAAGATCTTCATCGGCGGCGACTCCAGCCTGGTACCGCTGGACGAGTGCTCCATCGTGACCGCCCCCTACGAAGTCGACGGCCAGGTCGTCGGCACCGTCGGCGTGATCGGCCCGACGCGCATGGCCTACGAGCGCGTCATCCCCATCGTCGACGTGACCGCGAGGCTCATCTCCTCCGCGCTTTCGCAGCACTGAATGGCCTACCTCCCGGAACCACCGTACACGCACGGCACGCCCGCCCGCGCGGGCGTCCTGCTGGTCAACCTCGGCACGCCGGACGCGCCGACCGCCGCGGCGGTGCGCCGCTACCTGCGCGAGTTCCTGTGGGACCCGCGCGTCGTCGAGATTCCGCGCGCCCTCTGGTGGCTGATCCTGAACGGCGTCATCCTCGTCGTGCGCCCGGCCAAGAGCGCGGCCAAGTACGCTGCCGTCTGGACCGCGGAGGGCTCGCCGCTGCGCGTGCACCTCGAGCGGCAGGTCCAGCTGCTGCGCGGCTACCTCGGGGAAAGGGTCGCGCTCCCCCCTCGCGGTCGCCGGCGCCTGCCGCTACGGCAATCCATCCATCGCCGGCGCCATCGCGGAGCTGAAGGCGAAAGGCTGCGACCGCATCCTCGTCTTCCCGCTCTACCCGCAGTACGCCGCGAGCACGACCGGTTCCGCCATCGACGCCGTGGCGGGCGTGCCTCGCGCGCGTGCGCAACGTCCCGGCGATCCGCACCGTGCGCAATTTCCACGACCATCCCGCTTACGTGTTGGCGATCGCCAGCGCCGTGAACGCCTACTGGATGAAGAACGGGCGCCCCGACCGTCTCGTGATGAGCTTCCACGGGCTGCCCCGCTTCTCGCTCGACCGGGGCGATCCGTATCACTGCGAGTGCCGCAAGAGCGCGCGCCTCATCGCCACGGAGCTGGGCTGGAACGACGAGCGCACCCTGGTCACCTTCCAGTCGCGCTTCGGGCGCGCGGAGTGGCTCAAGCCCTACACGGGCGAGACGCTGGAGGAACTCGGCCGCAAGGGCACGGGACGCGTCGACGTGATCTGTCCCGGGTTCGCCGCCGACTGCCTGGAGACGCTCGAGGAAATCGCGATGGAAGGCCGCGACGCGTTCAAGGCCGCCGGAGGCAAGGAGTACCACTACATCCCCACCACCAACGAGTCGCCCGCGTTCGTGGAGGCGCTCACCCGGATCGCCCTGGAAAACCTCGCCGGGTGGGCAGGGAAGGACTGGGATGCCGAAGCCGCCGTCGCCGAGGGCAAGGCGCAAGCGGCGCGGGCGCGGGCACTGGGCGCAACCTTCTAGCGAAAGCGGACAACCGATGACCTCCCTGCTACTGCGCTGGCTCCTGAGCGCCTTGGCACTCCTCGCCGTCGCCTACATCTATCCGGGCGTCCGGATCGAAAGCTTCTTCGCCGCAGCCGTGGCCGCACTCGTGCTCGGCCTGGTGAACGCGCTGGTCCGGCCGATACTCGTCATCCTCACGCTCCCGGTAACGATCCTGACGCTGGGCCTGTTCCTCTTCGTGATCAACGCCCTCCTCTTCTGGCTCGTGGCCGAGATCATCCAGGGCTTCGCGGTACAGGGTTTTCTTGCGGCTCTCATCGGTTCCATCCTCTACAGCCTGATCACCACCGTGGTGAGCTGGCTCGTCGGCGGCTCGCGCAAGTGACGTCCCAGGCCTGAGCCGGGCGCAGGGGGGATTTCCCGGGGAATCAGGCAGTTGCCGGCAGGCGCTGCAGTCGCTCGCCCGCGACCCGCCGGTTGTCACCCTTGAATTCCGCGACCGCGCCCCCACGTGCCTCGCAAGGATTTGTTTTTCAGGGAGATTTCGCGTGAACACCAGCAACGAACCGGCGCCGGAACTGGCCCCGGAGGAGGCACCTGCAACGGGGACGATGGCCAGCGAGCCCGAACTGAGGCTTGCCGCCGCGGAAGCCGAGGTGGCGCGCCTGAACGACGAGTTCCTGCGCGCCAAGGCGGAGGCGGAAAACGCCCGCCGCCGCGCAATCGAGGATGTCTCCCGGGCCCATCGCTACGGCATCGAGACCTTCGCCGCGTCGCTGCTCCCGGTCCGGGACAGCCTGGAAGCCGCCCTCGTGGTCGATGCGCCAACGATCGAGTCGCTGCGGCAGGGTGTCGAGATCACCCACCGGCAGCTTTCCACCGCATTCGAGAAGGCGGCACTCCGGGAGATTTCCCCGCAGGGTGAGAAGTTCGATCCCCACCGCCACCAGGCCCTGAGCCAGGTGGAATCCGACCAGGAGCCGAACACCGTGGTGACGGTCTTCCAGAAGGGCTACCTGCTGCACGATCGCGTCATCCGCCCCGCGCTGGTGGTGGTGGCCCGGGAAAAGGCCGGCACGCCGACCACCGAGCCCCCTGCAAGCGCTTGAAAAGGCGACGAATACCCTCATCTTCCCGGCAGCCCCCGAATACCCACGAAGGACAGCGAACATGGCAAAGATCATCGGCATCGACCTCGGCACGACCAACTCGTGCGTGGCGATCATGGAGGGCGGCAAGCCCAAGGTCATCGAGAACAGTGAAGGCGCGCGCACCACGCCCTCGATCGTCGCCTATGCGGACAACGACGAGATCCTGGTCGGCGCGCCGGCCAAGCGCCAGGCCGTCACCAATGCGAAGAACACCCTCTTCGCGGTGAAGCGCCTCATCGGCCGCCGCTTCGAGGAGAAGGAGGTGCAGAAGGACATCGGCCTCATGCCCTACCGGATCGTCCGCGCCGACAACGGCGACGCCTGGGTCGAGTCGCGCGGCCGCGGCATGGCGCCGCCGCAGGTATCCGCGGAAGTGCTCCGCAAGATGAAGAAGACCGCCGAGGACTACCTCGGCGAGACGGTCACCGAGGCGGTGATCACGGTCCCCGCCTATTTCAACGATTCGCAGCGCCAGGCCACCAAGGACGCCGGGCGCATCGCCGGGCTCGAGGTGAAGCGCATCATCAACGAGCCCACGGCGGCGGCCCTCGCCTTCGGCCTCGACAAGAAGGAAGGCGACCGCAAGATCGCCGTCTACGACCTGGGCGGCGGCACCTTCGACATCTCCATCATCGAGATCGCGGAAGTCGAGGGCGAGCACCAGTTCGAGGTGCTCTCGACCAACGGCGACACGTTCCTCGGCGGCGAGGACTTCGACCAGCGCATCATCGACTACATCGTCGAGGAGTTCCGCAAGCAGTCCGGCATCGACCTCAAGAAGGACCCGATCGCGCTGCAGCGCGTGAAGATGGCGGCCGAGCGCGCCAAGATCGAGCTTTCCTCGTCGCAGCAGACGGAACTGAACGAGCCCTATATCGCCATGGCGAACGGGGCGCCTGCTCACCTCACGATGAAGATCACGCGGGCCAAGTTCGAGTCGCTCGTCGAGGACCTGATCGAGCGCACCATCGAACCCTGCCGCATCGCCATCAAGGATGCCGGCGTGAAGGTCTCCGACATCGGCGACGTCATCCTGGTCGGCGGCATGACGCGCATGCCGAAGGTGCAGGACAAGGTGAAGGAGTTCTTCGGCAAGGAACCGCGCAAGGACGTGAACCCGGACGAGGCCGTCGCAGTCGGTGCGGCCATCCAGGGCGGCGTGCTGCAGGGCGACGTGAAGGACGTGCTCCTTCTCGACGTGACGCCGCTGTCGCTCGGCATCGAGACCCTCGGCGGCGTGATGACCAAGTTGATCCAGAAGAACACCACGGTGCCCACCAAGGCGCAGCAGGTCTTCTCGACCGCGGACGACAACCAGGGCGCGGTGACGATCCACGTGCTGCAGGGCGAGCGCGACGTGGCCTCGGGCAACAAGAGCCTCGGCCAGTTCAATCTCGAGGGCATTCCCCCGGCGCCGCGCGGCATGCCGCAGATCGAGGTCACCTTCGACATCGACGCCAACGGCATCCTGCACGTGAACGCGCGGGACAAGGCGACGGGCAAGGAATCCAAGATCACCATCAAGGCGAGCTCCGGACTCTCCGAGGACGAGATCCAGCGCATGGTGAAGGACGCCGAGTCGCATGCCGACGAGGACAAGAAGCAGCTCGAGCTCGTGACGGCGCGCAACCAGGCCGACCAGCTGCTGCACTCGGTGCGCAAGTCGCTGGCCGAGTACGGCGACAAGATCGACGCGGACGAGAAGGCCCGGATCGAGACTGCCGCCAAGGAACTCGAGGCGATCCTCAAGGACGGCGACAAGGCCGCGATCGAGGCGAAGTCCCAGGCGCTCGCGGCCGCTTCGCAGAAGCTGGGCGAGAAGATCTACGCCGACGCCCAGGCGAAGGCGCAGCCGGGCCCCGGCGCTGCGCCGGAGGGTGGCGAGGCGAAGGCGGCAGGCGGCAAGGACGACGGAAACGTCGTCGATGCCGAGTACACCGAGGTGAAGGACAAGAAGTCGGCCTGACGAGGTAACCGTCGCGAGAATTCCGGGGGGGTGAAGGGAGGCAGCTTCCTTCACCCTTTCTCGCATCGAAAGGCTGGACCGCAGAATGGCGAAGAAGCGCGACTACTACGAAGTGCTGGGCGTGAACCGCGATGCCTCCGAGGAGGACATCAAGAAGGCCTATCGCCGGCTCGCCATGAAGCACCACCCCGACCGCAACCCGGACAGCAAGGAAAGCGAGGACAAGTTCAAGGAGGCGAAGGAAGCCTACGAGGTGCTCTCCGAGCCGGAGAAGCGGCGCGCCTACGATGCCTACGGGCACGCCGGCGTGAACCCGCAGATGGGCGGCATGGGCGGCGCGGGGGATGCGGGCTTCGGCGGCTTCGCGGACGCGTTCGGCGACATCTTCGGCGACATCTTCGGCGGCGGCCGCGGGCGCTCCAGCGTCTATCGCGGCGCGGACCTGCGCTACAACCTCGAGATCACGCTCGAGCAGGCCGCACGCGGCACCGAGACGAAGATCCGCATTCCCGCCATGGAGGAGTGCGAAACCTGCAAGGGCACCGGGGCCAAGCCCGGCACGCAGCCCAAGACCTGCAGCACGTGCGGCGGCGCGGGAGCGGTGCGCATGTCGCAGGGCTTCTTCTCCGTGCAGCAGACCTGCCCCACCTGCCACGGCACCGGCAAGATGATTTCGGACCCCTGCCATTCCTGCAGCGGCGTTGGCCGGGTGAAGAAGCACAAGACGCTCTCCGTGAAGATCCCGGCGGGCATCGACGAAGGCGACCGCATCCGCCTGTCGGGCGAAGGCGAGGCGGGCATGAACGGCGGCCCTCCCGGCGACCTCTACGTGGTCATCCACCTCAAGGAGCACGCCGTCTTCCAGCGCGACGGCAACGACCTGCACTGCGAGATGCCGGTGAGCTTCACCACAGCGGCGCTCGGCGGCGAGATCGAGATCCCGACGCTCGAAGGCCAGGCCAAGGTGAAGATCGCTGCGGAGACGCAGACCGGGCAGGTCCTGCGCCTGCGCGGCAAGGGCATCAAGGGAGTGCGCGCCAGCCACCCGGGCGACCTGCTGTGCGAGGTCGTCGTGGAGACGCCGGTGCGGCTCACGGAACGGCAGAAGGAACTGCTGCGCGAACTGGAGGAGAGCACCGGCCGCGACAGCGACAGGCACAGCCCGCGTGCGAAGTCGTTCATGGACCGCATGCGGGACTTCTTCGCCGGCTGAATCGTCGCGTCTCCCGGACTGCTTGCGGCTACCCGGGTTCGCCGCACCGCTACTTGCGTCGCCACTCCGTCCTGCCGCCGGGCTTGTCCTCGAGCACGATGCCGGCTGCATCCAGTTCCTTGCGTATCGCATCGGCGCGCGCGAAGTCCTTCGCCTGGCGTGCCGCGAGGCGCTCGGCGATCAGCGCGTCGACATCGAGCGTCACCCCGCCCTGCAGGAACGTTTCCGGATCCTGCTGCAGGAAGCCGATCGTGCCGCCCAGCGCCCTGAGGAGGCCGGCAAGCGTCGGCTCGCGCGTGCGGTTCACCTCGCCGCGCAGTTCGTGCAGGACCGCGAAGGCGACGGGCGTGTCGAAGTCGTCGTTCATGGCGTCGCGAAAGCGCGCCGCGAGCGGATGCGACCAGTCGACGGGGCCCTGCGCGGCGGGCACCTCGCGCAGCGCCGTGTAGAACCCGCGCAGCGTGTTGCCCGCGTCCTCCAGCAGCTCCGTGGTGTAGCTCACCTCGCTGCGGTAGTGGCCGCGCAGCAGGAAGAAGCGCAGCTGCTCGCCGCCCTGCACGGGATCGAGGCTCGCGAGCACCTCGCGCGCGGTGTGCACGTTGCCCAGCGACTTCGACATCTTCTCCTCGCCCATGTTGAGGAAGGCCGCGTGCATCCAGACGTTCACGAACGGCTGCGCGTTGGCGCCCTCGCTCTGCGCGATCTCGTTCTCGTGGTGCGGAAACTGCAGGTCCCAGCCGCCGCCGTGGATGTCGAACGTGGCGCCCAGCTCGCGGCCGGCCATGGCCGAGCACTCGATGTGCCAGCCGGGCCTGCCCGCGCCGAACACCGAGGGCCACGAAGGCTCGCCGGGCTTGGCGGCCTTCCACAGGACGAAGTCGAGGGGATCGTGCTTGGCGGCTTCCACCGCCACGCGCTCGCCGGAGCGCAGGTCGTCGAGATTCCTGCGCGACAGCTTGCCGTAGCCGGGAAAGTCGCGCACCGAGAAGAAGACGTCGCCGTTCGTGCCGCGATAGGCGAGCCCCTTCTCCTCCAGCCTGGCGATGAGTTCCAGCATCGGGCCGACATAGCGCGTCGCGCGCGGCTCGCTGTCGGGAACGAGCAGGTTCAGGCGCGCGCAGTCCTCGACGAAGGCAGCCGCCGTCCGCTGCGCGAAGGTGTCGATGTCCTCGCCAAGGCTGCGGGCGCGGTCCATGATCTTGTCGTCGACGTCGGTGATGTTGCGGACATAGGTAACGGCGTAACCGCTGGCCCGCAGCCAGCGCACGACCAGGTCGAACACCGAGAAGGTGCGCGCGTTGCCGATGTGGATGAAGTCGTACACCGTCGGCCCGCAGACGTAGATGCCGACCTTGCCGGGGACGAGAGGAACGAAGTCTTCCTTCCTGCGGGTGAGCGTGTTGTAGATCGCGAGCGAGGGCATGGGGATGGCGGCCACGGGGGCCGATGAACGTTTGACGGCTGGCGGAGGGCGGGCTGGCGGCCCGCCGGCAGTTTCAGGACGTGGGGGAGGAACGACATCCGAAGGAAACTGCCGAAGCGCTGGGAACGCTCCAGAATGCTGCTCGCGCCCTGCCCGGCGACTGCCCGGCGAGGGAGCACCCGATTGTGAAGCCCGGCCAAGGTTGGTAGAATGCGTTTCTCATTAAATTCAACAAATTATAACACGATGCTTGCACCTCACTGGCGCCTTCCCGCCGCCATCGCCGCGTTGGCGGTGGCCCTTGCAGGCAGCGCGTTCGCCGCTCCCGCCGACGACCTGCGCGAGGCGCAGAAACTCTACAGCCAGGGCAAGGTGCAGCCGGCCATGGAGAAGGTCGACGCCTATCTGAAGGCGCAGCCGCGCGAGCCGCAGGGCCGGTTCCTCAAGGGCCTGCTCCTCACCGAGCAGAAGAGGAACGCCGAGGCGATCATGGTGTTCACCGGGCTCACCGAGGACTACCCGGAACTGCCCGAGCCCTACAACAATCTCGCGGTGCTCTACGCCTCGCAGGGCAACTACGACAAGGCGAAGTCGGCGCTCGAGCTCGCCATCCACACGCACCCGAGCTACGCCACGGCGCACGAGAACCTGGGCGACATCTACGCACAGCTCGCCAGCCGCGCCTACGACCGCGCGCTGCAACTGGACAAGAACAACACCACGGCGCAGGTGAAGCTCGCGCTGGTGAAGGAACTGTTCGTTGCGCCGAAGCCGGGCAGCTCCACCCGCCCGGAGGCGACCAAGGTGGCCAAGGCGGAACCCGCCAAGGTCGAAGCGGCGAAGAAGGCGGAGCCTGCCAAGCCGGAACCGGCCAAGGCGGAAATGGCGAAACCCGATCCGGCCAAGGCTGCGCCTGCCGCGACCAAGCCGACGGCCGCCACGGACGACAAGGGCGCCGTGAAGACGGCAGTCGAGTCCTGGGCCAGCGCCTGGAGCGCAAAGGACGTGAAGTCGTACCTCGCCGCCTATGCACCCGATTTCGAGACTCCGGGCGGCGAGTCCCGCGCCGCGTGGGAAAAGCAGAGAACCGAGCGCATCACTGGCGCGAAGACGATCCAGGTCACCGTGACGATGCAGTCGATCACCGTCGAAGGCAATGAAGCGACGGCCGTGTTCCGGCAGTCCTACCGGTCGGACAAGCTCAAGTCCGACGGCGTGAAGACACTCAAGATGGTCAACGTCGGCGGCGCAGTGGCTCATCAAGCAGGAGCGCGTCCGCGGGTGAGGGGGCGAGCGCAAGCCTCCCCTGCCAGCCGCACATGGAAGCGCGTGGCCCCCGCGGTTCTTCTCGCGGCGGCCCTGTCCAGCGCCGCATTCGCGGACGACGTGGCGCCGGAAAGTTCGCTCCCCGCCTTCGCGAACGAGGTCGAGGCATCGCTCGTGCGCGCCATCGTCGGGCTGCGCGAGAGCGGCCTGCGCCAGGCCATCGGCGAGATCGAAGGCGCCATCACCCGCACGCCCGAATTTCCGTCTCGGCCACCTCATCAAGGGCGATCTCCTCATGGCCCGCGCCGGCAATCCGGTGGCGCTCGGCACGATGACGGCCTCCTCCAGCGCGAGCCTGCTGCCGCTGCAGGAAGAGGCGAGAGCGCGCCTGCAGCATTATCTCGACGCGCCTCCGCGCGACCACCTGCCGATCCCGGTGATGCAGCTGAGCGCCGACCAGGCGCACGTGATCCTCGTCGACACCGCCCGCGCGCGGCTGTTCGTCTTCGCCAACCGGGACGGAGCGCCGCGGCTGGTCACCGACTTCTACGTGAGCGTCGGCAAGAACGGCGTCGAGAAGCGCCGCCAGGGCGACCAGAAGACGCCGCTCGGCGTCTACACGATCGTTTCCGCGAAGAACAATCTTCCCGATCTCTACGGGCCCGGGGCGTTTCCGATCAGCTACCCCAACGAATGGGACCGGGTGCTGGGGCGCAACGGGCACGGCATCTGGCTGCACGGCACGCCCTCCGAAACCTACAGCCGCCCGCCGCGCGCGACGGACGGTTGCGTCGCCCTCACCAACGAGGACCTGCGCCGCCTCTCCCGCTACGTCGACGTGGGCAGGACGCCGGTCGTGATCACCGCGGACGTGGAATGGGTTCCGCCCGAGCGCTGGGATGCCACGCGCAAGGAGTTCCTCGCCGCCTTCGAGCAATGGCGGGCGGACTGGGAGAGCCTCGATACCGGCCGCTACCTGTCGCATTACGCCGCGACCTTCCGCTCCGAGGGGAAGGACTTCGCGTCCTGGAGCGCCCGCAAGCGCAAGGTGAACTCGGGCAAGTCGTGGGTGAAGGTCGGCGTGTCCGGCCTGAGCGTGCTCGGCCATCCCGGTGCCGACGAGCAGGTTGTCGTCACCTTCGCGCAGGACTACCGCTCCTCGAACCTCGCCAACCGCACCGTGAAGCGCCAGTACTGGTCCCGCGAAAACGGGCGCTGGCGCATCATTTTCGAAACCGTCGTCTAGCCCCCCCACCAACACATGATCAACATGAATCCCAAACGCCGCCTTGTTGCCGCTGCCACCCTCCTCGCCATCGCCGGCATGCCGGCATTGTCCCTGGCGCAGTCGAAGGCGCAGCCCGACGCTGCGAAGGCCCAGACCTGTCAAGCCAACATGAAAGGATCCGCACCAATGAAAGTGAAGCTCACCACCTCGATGGGCGCCATCACCATCGAGCTGAACAAGGAAAAGGCGCCCATCTCGACGGAGAACTTCGTGAAGTACGTGGAGTCCGGCCACTACAACGGCACGATCTTCCACCGCGTGATCGACGGCTTCATGGTCCAGGGCGGCGGCTTTACCAGGGACATGCAGCAGAAGGCGGTTCTGGCGCCCATCAAGAACGAGGCGTCCAACGGGCTGAAGAACGAGATCTACACCCTGGCGATGGCCCGCACGGGAGTGCGCGATTCGGCCACCGCGCAGTTCTTCATCAACGTCAAGGCGAACGACTTCCTCAACTATCGCGACGAAACGCCGCAGGGCTGGGGCTACGCGGTCTTCGGCAAGGTGGTCGAAGGCATGGACATCGTCGACAAGATCCGCAAGGTGCCCACCGGCAACTCCGGCATGCACCAGAACGTGCCGCTCGAGCCGGTGACCATCGACAAGGCCGAGTGCGTCTGAAGCCGCCCGCCGGCTGAACCGGCGCGAAAGGGCGGCTCGCGGGCCGCCCTTTGCCATTCCTCCCATGGCGCGAACCCTCTTCATCGCCGACCTGCACCTCGCCGAGGAGCGCCCGGAGACCACCGCGCGCTTCGCGCGCTTCCTGCGCGAGGCGGTGCCCGGGGCCGACGCGCTCTACATCCTCGGCGACCTGTTCGAGTACTGGCCGGGCGACGACGGCATGTCGCTCGAACTCCCGGCGCAGGTCGTCGGGCTCCTGCGCCCGGCCGCCCGCGCCGCACCCACCTTCTTCATGCACGGCAACCGCGACTTCATGGTGGCCTCCGCGTTCTGCGCCGAGACGGGCATCCGCCTGATCCCCGACCCCACCGTGATCGATCTCTACGGGGAGCGCACGCTCCTCATGCACGGAGACACCCTGTGCACCGGGGACCGCGCCTACCTCGCGTTCCGCGCCCAGGTGCGCAATCCCGCGTGGCAGGCGGCCGCCCTCACCCGCTCGCTCGCGGAGCGGGTCGCCATCGCGCAGGATCTGCGCAGGCAAAGCGAAGGCGAAAAGGGCGGCAAGGTCGGGGAGATCATGGACGTCGCCCAGGACGCGGTCGAAGCCGCATTCATCGCCGCAGGGTGCCGCCAGCTGATTCACGGCCATACGCACCGCCCGGGGCGCCACGAACACGCGGCCGGCGGCCGCTCCTGCCAGCGCTGGGTGCTGCCGGACTGGTACGGTACCGGCGGCTACCTCGAGGCCTCTACCGCGGGAATCCGCGCCGTGCCTCTCGACTGAACCGCTGGCGCGGGCGCGCGTCGCGCGCCCTCAGGGCTCGTCCAGGCGCAACGTCAGGCACTTCGCCGATCCTCCGGCCTTCATGAACTCCGAAAGCGGCGACTGGATCACCGCGAAGCCGCGGCGCGCAAGTGCGTCGACCAGCGCCTCGGAGGCACGGTTCACGACGATGCGGCGGCCTGCCGCCACCGCATTGCAGGCGAACGCGAGCGCATCCTCCTCGCCGACCGCGATCCGCCGCCCCTCCGGCACCAGGCGCTCGATGATCGCCCGCGAGGCGCCGTCGAACGCGGCCGGGTAATAGAGCAGGTGCCCCCCGTCGAGGGGGCAGAAGCACGTGTCGAGATGATAGAAGCGCTCGTCCGTGAGCCTGAGCGCCACCACCTCGATCCCGAACAGTCCGGCGATGACTTCCTGCGCGGCAATGACCGAACGATGCCCGTGCGCGAACCACAGTCGTTTCGCGCCGCGGTCGAGAAGCGCGTCACCCGCCCCCTCGAAGGGGATGTCGCGCGGCATGAGCGACACCGTGTAGCCGCGGTCGAGGAACCAGTCGGCAAAGTAGGGTTCCTCGTACTGCCTCTCCGGATAGCGGAAGCGCGAGACGAGGAAGCGCCGCCCGCTCACGAGGCCGGCATTGGCGGTGAACACCATGTCCGGCGAACCCGGTTGCGGGTGGACGAGCCGGACGGCGGCGTGATCGGTGAGGATGTCGTAGAGGGCCCGCCACTGCTGCTTGGCGAGCGCGTTGTCGATCCTGCGCACGTTGCCGTGCATCCACGGATTGATGATGTAGGAGACATCGAAGTATTCCGGCGGGCACATCAGGAACAGCGGCCGGCTCTCCACGTCGCCCTCAGGTCGCGGCCAGGCCCTGCTCGAGATCGGCGCGGATGTCGCCGGCGTCCTCCAGGCCGCAGGCCAGGCGCACCAGACCCTCGACGACACCCGCGGCATCGCGCTCGGCGGGGGGCAGGCGACCGTGGGTGGTCGAGGCCGGATGGCAGATGGTCGACTTGGTGTCGCCGAAGTTCGCGGTGATCGACACCAGGCGCGTGGCATCGATCAGCCGCCAGGCCGCCTCGCGCCCGCCGCGCACGACGAACGAGAACACCGGCCCGCCCGCCGACTGCTGGCGCATCGCGAGCGCGTGCTGCGGATGCGTCGGCAGCCCGGGATGGTTCACGCGTTCGATGGCCGGATGCTCCGCGAGCCAGCGCGCCAGCTCGAGCGCCGTCGCCGACTGCGCCTCGACGCGCAGCCGCATCGTTTCCAGTCCCTTGAGGCACACCCAGGCGTTGAACGGCGACAGCGCCGGCCCGGCCGTGCGCACGAAGCTGAAGAGCGGACCCTCCACCAGGTCGCGCCGGCCGGCGATGGCCCCGCCCAGCACGCGCCCCTGCCCGTCGATGTACTTCGTGGCCGAGTGCACGACCAGGTCGGCGCCCAGCGCGATGGGGCGCTGCAACGCCGGACTGCACATGCAGTTGTCGATGGCGAGGATGGCCCCCGCCTGCTTCGCGATCGCCGCGAGCCCGGCGATGTCGACGATCTCGCAGACCGGGTTGGAGGGCGTCTCGGCGAAGAGGAGCTTCGTGCGCGGGCGCAGCGCTGCCCGCCACGCATCCAGGTCCTTCGCATCGACCCAGGTCGTCTCGACGCCGAAGCGCCCGAGGATCTGGTTGAAGAGCGGCACCACCGTCCCGAAGACGCCACGCGCGGCGATCATGTGGTCGCCGGCGGAAAGCAGGCCCATCGCCATCGTCGCGACCGCCGCCATGCCCGTGGAGGTGGCCACGCAGGCCTCGGCCCCCTCGAGGGCCGCCAGCCGCGACTGGAACATCGCGACCGTGGGATTGGTGAAGCGCGAGTAGATGTTGCCCGGCTCCTCGTTCGCGAAGCGCCGTGCGGCCTGGCCGGCGCTGGCGAAGACGAAGCTCGCGGTCAGGGCGAGAGCCTCCGAATGCTCCTGGAAGTCGCTGCGCAGGCCTCCGGCCCGGACAGCCAGGGTGTCGGGCCCGTAATCGCGCGCCATGGGACCGTCAGTCCACGGCCGTGAGGCCGAGGTCGAGCTGGTAGCTCGACAGGCGCGTGCCGCTGGACTCCCCGTCGTGGCGCGAGGCCTCGATGCCGGCGAGGTAGTCCGGCGAAACGTCGCCGGTGATGTAGTCGCCATCGAAGCACGAGCAGTCGAAACGCTCGATGGCGGGATTGCAGGCGCGCACGTCCGCGATCAGCGACGCGAGATCCTGGTAGATGACCTGGTCGGCGCCGATCGCTTCCGCGATCTGCGCCTCGTCACGGCCGGTGGCGATGAGTTCCGAGCGCGTGGGCATGTCGATGCCGTAGACGTTGGGGAAGCGCACCGGCGGCGCGGCGGAGGCGAAGAACACCTTGCGCGCGCCGCACTCGCGCGCCATCTGCACGATCTCGCGGCTGGTCGTGCCGCGCACGATGGAATCGTCGACCAGCAGGACGTTCTTGTCCTTGAACTCGACCGCCATCGCGTTCAGCTTCTGCCGCACGCTCTTCTTGCGCAGCTCCTGCCCCGGCATGATGAAGGTCCGGCCGATGTAGCGGTTCTTGATGAACCCCTCGCGATAGGGCAGGCCCAGCTTCGTGGCCACCTCCAGCGCGCTGGGGCGGCTGGAGTCCGGAATCGGGATCACCACGTCGATCTGGGAGGCGATTCCCTCGGCGAGTATGCGGTCGGCGAGGCTCTTGCCCATGTTGCGGCGGCTCTCGTAGACGGAAATCCCGTCGATCACGGAGTCGGGCCGCGCCAGGTAGACGAACTCGAAGATGCACGGATTGAGCGCCGTGGACTGCGCGCACTGCCGGGCGTAGAGGTTGCCGCTCTGGTCGATGAGGACCGCCTCGCCGGGAGCCACGTCGCGCATGGCCTTGAAGCTCAGGGCGTCGAGTGCCACGCTCTCGGAGGCGACGATGAACTCCACGCCCTTCTCGGTATCCGCGCGGCCGATGATGAGGGGGCGGATGCCCTTCGGGTCGCGGAACGCGAGGAGGCCGTAACCGGCGATCATCGCCACCACCGCGTACGCCCCCTTCACGCGCCGATGCACCCCCGCGACCGCCTTGAAGATCGCATCCGGCGTGAGGCGGTGGCCCCCGTCGCAGGCATCGTGGATCTCGTGCGCGAGCACGTTCAGCAGGACCTCGGAATCGGAGTTGGTGTTGATGTGCCGGCGGTCCTCCTGGAACAGCGACTTGCGCAGCTCGTCGGCGTTCACCAGGTTGCCGTTGTGGCCGAGGACGATTCCGAAAGGCGAGTTCACGTAGAAGGGCTGCGACTCGGCCACCGACGCGGCCGATCCCGCCGTCGGGTAGCGGCAGTGGGCGATGCCCATCGTGCCGACCAGCCCGCGCATGTCGCGGGTGCGGAAGACGTCGCGGACGAGCCCGCGGCCCTTGTGCATGTGGAAGCTGTGCCCCTCGGCCGTGACGATGCCGGCGGCATCCTGCCCGCGGTGCTGCAGGACCGTCAGCCCGTCATAGAGGATCTGGTTGACGGGACTGCGCGCGACGACTCCGACAATTCCGCACATGCCTCTGGCGTTCCTCAGGAAGGCGGGCTCGTGACCCCGCGATAGTGTATGCGCTTTGCCCGCGAATGTGGCGCGGCGGACCCGGAACAGATGGGGGCGGCGGGGAGGATTCGCAACGCCCTCACGGCAGTGGCACCACGCGGCCGTCGAGACCCGCGCGCTTCACGCCGGACAGGGCGCTTTCCGCTGCCTCGCGAGTGGGGAACGGCCCTGCCCTGAGCCTCGTGAAGTCCGGCTGGCGGTCGATGTAATGCGAGATTCCCGCGGCGCTGAGCTTCTCGCGCGCCTGCTTCAGCCGCGCCTCGTCCTTGAAGGCGCCCACCTGGACCGCGAAGCCCTCGAGCTTGGGTGCCTCCGCCTTTGCCGCCTCGGCTTTCGGCGCTTCGACTCGCGCTGTCTCGGTCTTCGGGACCACCGCCTTCGGGGGCGGCTTCCTGAACTCGGCGGCCTTCGGTTCGACGGTCTTGCGCACTTCGGCCGTCGCCGGGGCCGCGGCGGGCGTTTCCGGTGTCGCCGTTGCGGCGGCGGGAGTCTCGACCGCGGTCGCGTTCACCATCCCCGGCGCTGCCCCGCGACTCCGGCAATGCCGGTGCGGGCGGAAGCGCAGGAGCGCCATCGCGCGGCGGAATCGTCAGCAGCGGCTCGACGCGCTCACGGCGCGGCTCGGGATCGAGCAGCATGGGAACGAAGACGACGGCCAGGAGTGCCAGCGTGACGGCGCCGACAAGGCGCTGGCGGCCCTTGCGGCGAAGCTCGATCTGCTCGGCGGTGGGTTCGTTCGGCATGTCGGGCGGCGGTCAGCGCGGCATCCCCAGGACATCCGCGACGGTGTGGAACGAGCCAAAGACGAGAATTCTATCATTCGGGCCGGCTTCCCGAAGGGCGGCTGCATAGGCGAGCGGCACCGTCGCGAAGACCCGCGTGCGCCCGCCGCAGCCGCGCGCCTCCAGCAAGCCCGCCAGTTGCGCCGCACTCGCCGCCCGCTCGTTCGCCACGGTGGCCACGTGCCAGCGATCGACGCGCGCCGACACCGCGTCGATCACGGCCCCGATGTCCTTGTCGGCGAGCATCGCGAAAACGGCGATCGTATTCTCGTGATACGCCATCTCGCCCAGCCCGCGGGCCAGCGCACGGGCGGCATGGGGATTGTGCGCGACGTCCAGCACGACGGCCGGGCGGCCGGGCAGCACCTGCAGCCGTCCCGCGAGGCGGACCGCCGTGAGGCCGCGTTTCACCTCGCCGATGGACACGGGAAAGCGCTCGCGAACCTCATCGAGCGCGGCAATGGCGGTTGCCGCATTGGCGAGCTGCCACGAGCCGCGCAGGGCCGGCATCGGCAGCGCGCGCCGGGCACCGCGCCGGCCCTCGAAATCCCACTGCCCTTCGCGGGCGATGGCCCGGAAGTCGCGTCCGAGGACCTGCAGTTGCGCTCCGATCGACCTGGCATGCTCCACGAGCGTTGCGGGCGGATCCGCATCGCCGAAGAGTGCCGGGCGCCCCGGCCGGTAGATGTGGGCCTTCTCGAGGGCGATGGCGGCGCGGCTGTCGCCCAGCCAGGCCTGGTGGTCGAGATCGACGCTCGACACGATGGCGCAGTCGGCGTCGACGACGTTCACCGCATCCAGGCGTCCGCCGAGCCCCACCTCGAGGACCGCAACCTCGACCCGCGCCTGTTCGAACGCGGCGAATGCGGCCAGCGTCCCGAACTCGAAATAGGTCAGCGCCGTCGACCCCCTTGCGGCCTCCACGCGCGCGAAGGCGGCCGCCAGGGCCTCGTCTGTCGCTTCGCGACCTTCCAGGTGCACGCGCTCGTTGTAGCGCAGCAGGTGCGGCGATGTGTAGAGCCCCGCGCGATAGCCCGCGGTGCGCAGGATGCACTCGAGGTAGGCGCAGGTGGAGCCCTTGCCGTTCGTCCCGCCGACGGTGATCGTGAAAGGCGGCGGTGCCAGGGCCATGCGCCCCATCACCTCGCGCACGCGCTCCAGCCCGAGAGCGATCTGCGCCGGATGCTGCGCGGAAATGTAGTCGAGCCAGGCCGCGAGAGGTGCGTCCGGGCCCGGTGCGCGGCTCCCGGTCATCGCCCTGCCCTCGCCGGGACAACCGCGCTCACGCCCCCGGCGCCGGCTCGCGCTTGAGCAACGCGATGATGCGCGCAATCCGGCCCCGCATCTCGCGGCGATCGACGATCATGTCGATGGCGCCCTTTTCCAGCAGGAACTCGGCGCGCTGGAATCCTTCCGGCAGCGTCTCGCGCACCGTCTGCTCGATGACGCGCTGGCCGGCGAATCCCACCAGCGCGCCGGGCTCCGCGATGACCACGTCGCCGATCATGGCGAAGCTGGCCGACACGCCGCCCATCGTCGGATCCGTGAGGACCGAAATGAAGGGTTGCCGCGCCGCCGACAGCTGGTGCAGGGCCGCGGTCGTCTTCGCCATCTGCATCAGGGAGAGCAGGCCTTCCTGCATGCGCGCGCCTCCCGTGGCGGTGAAGCACACGTAGGGAACGCGCTCGTCGCAGCAGGCCTGCACGGCGCGCACGAACCGCTCGCCGACCACCGAGCCCATCGAGCCGCCGAGGAACTCGAACTCGAATGCCGCCGCGATCACCGGCACCGAGTGCACCGCGCCCTGCATGACCACGAGCGCGTCGGTCTCGCCGGTCTCCCTTTCCGCCTCGGTGAGCCGCTCCGTGTACTTGCGGCTGTCCTTGAACTTGAGGGGGTCGAGCGGCACGACTTCGGAGGCGAGTTCGGCGCGGCCGTCGCCATCGAGGAAGGCCTCCAGCCGCTGCCGCGCCGACAGGCGGTTGTGGAAGCCGCACTTGGGGCAGACGTGCAGGTTCTTCTCGAGGTCGGTGAAGTAGAGCACCGCCTCGCACGACGGGCACTTGCTCCACAGGCCCTCGGGAACCGCCTTGCGGTGGGTGCCCTCGTCGCGCTTGATCTTGGGCGGCAGGAGCTTCCTGAACCAGCTCATGCGGCGGCCCTGTCGCCGGCGGCGGCGTCGATGCCGGCCCGGAATTGCGCGAGTACCGCCTGGGCACGCGCGGCGGCCTCGTCCGGCGGCGCATTCTCGATTTCCTCGACGATGCGGCTGCCGATCACCACCGCGTCGGCGAAGCGGGCGATGGCACGCGCGGTCTGCGGATCGCGGATCCCGAAGCCGACCCCTACCGGCACGCTGGTGTGCAGGCGGATGCGCGCGAGCATCCGCTCGACGTCGGCGGTGTCGATGGTGGCCGCGCCCGTCACGCCCTTCAGCGACACGTAGTAGATGTAGCCCGTGGCCATGCGCCCGACCAGCTCGATGCGGGCCTCCGAGGACGTCGGCGACAGGAGGAAGATCGGATCGATGCCGGCACCGGCCAGCGCCTCGACCCACGCGCCGCTTTCCTCGGGCGGATAGTCGACGATGAGCACGCCGTCGACGCCGGCCGACCTTGCGCGCGCGGCGAAGTCCGCGATTCCCATGTGCTCGACGGGGTTGGCATAGCCCATCAGCACGATGGGCGTCCGGTCGTCTTCCTGGCGATACCGTGCGACCGACTCCAGGATGCCCGCGAGGTTGGTGCCGGCGCGCAGCGCGCGTTCGGAGGCACGCTGGATGGTCGGCCCGTCGGCCATCGGGTCCGAGAACGGCACCCCCAGCTCGATCACGTCGGCGCCGCCGCCGGCCAGGGCCCGCAGCATATCCAGCGTATGCGCGGGCGACGGGTCGCCCGCGGTCACGAAGGGAATGAGCGCCGCGCGGCGCGCGGCGCGCAGCCTGTCGAACGTGGCGGCGATGCGGCTCATGGCGTGCCTAGAGGGTCATGCCCGAGGCCGTGGCGACGGTGTGCATGTCCTTGTCGCCGCGCCCGGAGAGGTTCACCAGCAGGATGCGGTCGCGGGCGAGCGTCGGCGCGAGCTTCATCGCATGCGCGATCGCGTGGCTCGACTCCAGCGCGGGGATGATGCCCTCCGTCCGGCAGAGCGCGTGGAAAGCCGCAAGAGCCTCCGCGTCGGTCACCGAAACGTACTGGGAACGCCCGGAATCCTTGAGCCAGGCGTGCTCGGGGCCGACGCCGGGATAGTCGAGCCCGGCCGAGATGGAATGCGTTTCCATGATCTGGCCGTCCGCGTCCTGCATCAGGTAGGTGCGATTGCCGTGCAGGACGCCGGGCGTACCCGCGGACAGCGTGGCCGCATGCTTGCCGGTCGCGATGCCGAGACCGCCGGCCTCGACACCGACGAGTTTCACGTCCGCGTGCGGGATGTACGGATGGAAGATGCCCATCGCGTTCGAGCCCCCGCCGACGCAGGCGAGCACGTAGTCCGGCTGGCGCCCGGCAAGGGCCGGCATCTGCAGCAGGCACTCCTTGCCGACGACCGCATTGAAGTCGCGCACCATCATCGGATAGGGGTGCGGGCCGGCCACGGTCCCGATGATGTAGAAGGTGTCGGCGACGTTGGTCACCCAGTCGCGCATCGCCTCGTTCAGCGCATCCTTGAGGGTGCGCGAGCCGCTCGAGACCGGCACCACGGTCGCGCCGAGCAGCTTCATGCGGTAGACGTTCTGCGCCTGGCGGGCCACGTCCTCCGTGCCCATGTAGACCACGCACTCCATGCCGTAGCGCGCGGCGACGGTCGCCGTGGCCACGCCGTGCTGCCCGGCGCCGGTCTCCGCGATCACGCGCGGCTTGCCCATGCGCCGGGCGACGAGCGCCTGTCCCATGGTGTTGTTCACCTTGTGCGCACCGGTGTGGTTCAGGTCCTCGCGCTTGAGGTAGATCTGCGCGCCGCCGAGTTCGTCGGAAAGGCGCTTCGCGTGGTACACGGGGCTGGGGCGGCCCACGTAGTGCTCGAGTTCGTAGGCGAACTCGGCCTGGAAGGCCGGGTCGCGGCGGCACGCCTCGTAGGCCTCGCGCAGCTCGCCCAGGGCAGCCTGGAGCGTCTCCGCCACGAACAGTGCCGCCGTACGGCCCGAAGTGACCGGTCGCGTCGGGCAGGTCGTAGGCTGCCGTGGGCGGGGATTCAACCGCCAGCGCGCGCATCTGCATCTTTCACACTCCTCATGAATTCCTCGATCCGGGCGGCATCCTTGACTCCGCGCCGTACTTCGACGCCGCTGGACACATCGACGGCCCATGGCCGCAAGGCATCGATTGCCCGACCCACGTTGCCGGCGTCCAGGCCCCCCGAAAGCACCACGGACCGTGCGAGCGGGGCGGGAACGAGGGACCAGTCGAACGCGACGCCGGTGCCGCCGTACTGGCCGGCCACGTTGGCATCGAGCAGCAGACCCGACGCACGGGAAAATCGCTGCCGCCATTCTAGCAAATCGACCCCCGGCCCCACCCTCACGGCGCGCATCCAGGGCAGGCCGAACTGGTCGCAGAACTCCGGCGGCTCGTCGCCGTGGAACTGCAGCATCGCGAGCGGCACGCGCGCGAGGATTTCGCGCACGGCCTGCGCGTCGTGATTCACGAAGAGCCCGACGACGGTGACGAACGGGGGAACCGCGGCGGCGATCGCGCGCGCCTGTCCGGCATCGACGGCGCGAGCGCTGGCGGGGTGGAACACGAGACCGATCGCATCGGCGCCCGCGCCCGCCGCCACCCGCGCCATGGCCTCGTCGCGAATGCCGCAGATCTTGATGCGCGTGCGGTGGGGAAGTCATGGCGATGGCAGGAAGGGGCAGGGCCTGAAGGCGGGCAGGCCGTACTGCGGATCATAGTCGATGGCCGACAGGTACAGGCCGTGCGGGGCGAAGGTCGGCGCGGCAAGCCGGCGGTCGCGACAATCGCGCAACCGGGCAATCCAGTCCGGCGGCTGTCGCCCGGCGCCGACGTAGACCAGGCTGCCCACGATGTTGCGCACCATGTGATGCAGGAAGGCATTGGCGCGGATCGTCACGACCACGAGGTTGCCATGCCGGGCGACGCCGGCCGCGGCCACGACGCGCACCGGGGTTCGCGCCTGGCACTGCGCATCGCGGAAGGAACTGAAGTCGTGCTCGCCGACGAGCGCCTGCGCGGCCTCGTGCATGGCAGCGACGTCCAGCGGTCGGTGGAACCAGCCCGCCTTCCTGTGCAGGAGGCCGGGGGCCACGGCATCGTCGGCCAGCAGGTACTGGTAGGTGCGCGCTCGGGCGCGGTGCCGTGCGTGGAACTCGTCCGGCACCTGCCGCGCCCAGAGGATCCGGATGGCGCTCGCGAGCGTCGAGTTCGGTCCGCGGACCCACGCGATCTCCTCCCGCACCGCCTCGGTATCGAAGTGCAGGACCTGCGCCCGGGCGTGCACGCCGGCATCGGTTCGCCCTGCCGCCACCGTCTGCACGGGAGATGCCGCGAAGGCCGAGAGCGCGCGTTCCACGTGATCCTGCACGCCGCATCCCGCCGGCTGGTGCTGCCATCCGCAGAACGGCGCGCCGTCGTACTCGAGGCCGAGGGCGATTCGCATTGGGGGACTCGCAAAGAAATCGGCGGGGATACCCCGCCGATCAAGCGACCTGCAACAGCGAAGAGGTCAGAGCGAGTCGATCAGCTTCTGCGCCTCGTCCTTCTGCGCGGCCGATCCTTCCTTCGCCACTTCGTTCAGGATTTCCCGGGCGCCATCCTTGTCGCCGATCTCGAGGTAGGCCTTGGCCAGCTCGAGCTTGGTGGACACGCCATCACCGCCGGCCGGTGCGGCTCCTTCTCCCAGGTCCAGATCCGTGAGATTGAGCGATGGCGCCTCGGCGGTTGCCGGGGCAGCCGGAGTCTCGGCTTTCGCGGTCGACGGGAAGTCGAGCCCCGACAAGTCGAAGTCGAATGACGACTTTTCCTCCTGCGGCGCTGCGGCCCGCCGCCGCTTCCGCGGCCGGCGCGGGCGCCAGGCCGCCGATGTCGAAATCGAGCGGCGCCTCGTCGGCCGCCGCGGTCTGCGCTGGCGCCGGTGCAGGCGCTTCGGCTTCACCGATGTCGAGATCGAAGCTCATCGCCGGCTCCGGCTCTGGCTGCCGACTCCGCGGACGCGGAGGACAGGCGCGGAATCGAGGTCGAAGTCCAGGCCGGGTTTCGCAACCGGGATCGCGGTCTCGAATTCGGCCGGGGCAACGCCCGCCGCTGCCGCTCCACCATAGAGGGAATTCGCCGGATCGAGCTGGGCGCCCATCGCAGCCGCCTTGAGCCAGATGGGGCTCGTATCCCCGACGGCGGCGTGCAGGTTCCTTGCCACCGCCTCGAATGCCGTCGCGCTCTTGCGCGCGTGGTAGATCTCGAGGAGCTTCAGCGGAATCTCGTGGCGATTCTTGTCGCGGTTCATCGCCTCCTTGAGGATTTCCTCGGCCTGCGCATCGCGACCGTAGGCAATGTAGACCTCCGCCTCGGCGACCGGGTCCACCTCGTCGGTGTCGATCGCGCTGGGCGCGGCCTTGTCGAAATCCGTGAGGAACGAACTGTTGCCCGTGTCGACCAGGCCGCCACCGGTCTTGCCGGTCGAGGCACCGGAGGCGAGGTCGGAAGACGGCGCGCCGCCCAACATGCTGCTGGTGGGGCCGGCTTCGGCCTTCTGCCGGCGCCGGCGCATGAACAGGAATCCGCCCAGGCCGAGCAGGCCGATGGCTCCGGCTCCGCCGGCAAGGGCGATCGGGTTATCCAGGATCTGGTCCAGCAATTCCGGTTCGGGCGGCGGCGGAGCCGGCTTCTTGGGTGCAGCCGGCTTCGGCGCCGCTGGCTTCGCGCTCTCGGCAGACTTCGATTCCGCGGGGGCCGGTTTCGCCTCGGCAGTCTTGGCCTCAGCCGGTACAGGCGCGGCGGGCTTGGCAGCTTCGGCCGGTTTCGGCGCCTCGGCAGGCTTGGGCGGCTCGGCCGGCTTCGCCGCGGCAACCTTCGCCGGCTCGGCCGGCTTGGCCGGCGCCCCGCTCTTCAGGTCGACCAGGCGTTGCATGTCGCGGATCTGCTTCTCGAGATCGGTCACGCGCGACTGCGCCTCCTTGAGGGCCTTGTCGCGGGCGATGAGTTCTTCCTGCAACGCACCGGAGCGGTCCTGCGGTCCGCCTGCCTTGCCGGCGGCTCCCGCCTTGGCTGCCTCGGTCTTCGACAGCTTGAGGACGTCCTTGGACTCGGCAGCCGGGGCCGCAGGGGGAGCGACGGCTGCGGTGGCCACCTTGCCGGTCGCGGCACGGGCGGCGTCGGGACGGACCGGCGCGGCGGCAACACCGCCGGCGAGACCTTCGCGATAGGCCTTCCAGTTCGCGACATGGGCGCGGATCTCGCCGCGCGCTTCCCTTTCGGAAATGGCGGCGACTTCGTCGGCGGAAGGCACGCGCAGGATCTGGCCGGCCTTGAGGCGATTCATGTTGTTGTCGATGAACGCCGCCTTGTTCTCGCGGTAGAGCGCGGCGAGCATCTGCTCGAGGCTCACGGCAGCGGGCTTCACCTCGCCGGCAATCTTGTTGAGCGTTTCGCCCTTCTGCACCGGCCCGTAGGTATCCTTGCCCGCCTCGGCGACCAAACCCGGCGCGGGCATCTCGGCTTTCGCGGACGGCGTACCGGGGGGCTCGGCGATCGGGGCAGCGGAGACCGCAGCGGCCGGAGCCGGCGCTGCCGGGACCGGGCGCGCAGCAACCGCGGCCGGCGCCGTCACCTTGGCCTCGGCAAAGCCCGGGGGATCCAGGAGGATCGGATACTCGCGCTGCAGGCGCCCCTGCGGCCAGGTGACCTCGATGAGCACGTCCATGAACGGCTCGTTGATCGGGACGATGCTCGCGATCTTGAGGTACGGCTGGCCGTTCGCCTTCTTCTCGACCGAGAAGCGCAGCTGGCGAAGCACCGGCGAGTACTCGATCTTCGCGTCCCGATACGAGTCGGGCGATGCGACGCGCGCCGTCAGCGACTCGAGTTCACCCGGTTGCAGGGAAACGAGTTCGATTTCGGCTGCCAGCACCTGTCCGAGCGCCGAACTGACCGTGAGCTTTCCGAGGCCGGCGGAATGAACCGCGAGCGAGGCCCCGACGAGCAGCGCAAAGGCCACCCCGGATCTGATCTTGTCCAGCATTGTGTGCCCTCTCCCACCCCGGGAACTAGGTATGAAAGACTATCGAATCAACAGCTTGTCGTTTCAATTTCACCCGGATTTTCACATTATCGCGTAAATCCGGCTTTTTTCAACCACTTTTTCCCCTGCGGCCCCTGCGAAAGGCCGGCGCGCGCGCCGCTACCGCAGCGCGCCTACCACGATGCGCAGCATCCTGCGCAAGGGCTCGGCGGCACCCCAGAGCAGCTGGTCGCCTACCGTGAACGCGGACAGATATTCGCCACCCATGTTCAGTTTGCGCAGGCGCCCGATCGGCACCTGCAGGGTGCCGGTTACCGCGGCCGGAGTGAGGCGCTCGAGCGTCTCGGCGCGCCGGTTGGGCACCACACGCACCCAGTCGTTCGCCTTCGCGAGGATCGCCTCGATTTCCGCGACCGGGATGTCGCTCCGCAACTTGATGGTGAGCCCCTGGCTGTGGCAGCGCATCGCGCCGACGCGCACGCACAGGCCGTCCACCATCACCGGCGCGTTTTCGCGCCCGAGGATCTTGTTGGTCTCCGCGTGCCCCTTCCATTCCTCGCGGCTCTGCCCGTTGCCGAGATCGGCGTCGATCCAGGGCAGGAGGCTGCCGGCCAGCGGCACGCCGAAGTGCGTGGTGGGAAACTTCTCGTCGCGCAGGATTCCCGCCACCTCACGGTCGATGTCGAGGATGGCCGACGCGGGATCGGCGAGGAGTGCCTTGGCGGCGAAATGCACCTCGCCCATCTGCTGCAGCAACTCGCGCATGTTCTGCGCGCCGGCTCCCGAGGCCGCCTGGTAGGTCATCGCGGTCACCCACTCGACCAGGTCCGCCTTGAGCAGCCCGTCGATGGCCATCAGCATCAGGCTCACGGTGCAGTTGCCGCCGATGTAGTCCTTCACGCCTGCAGCGAGGGCGCGGTCGATGACAGGCCGGTTCACCGGGTCGAGGATGATGACCGCATCCTTCGCCATGCGCAGCGCGGAGGCCGCGTCGATCCAGTAGCCCGTCCAGCCCGCCGCGCGCAGCTTCGCGTGGACGGCCTTGGTGTAGTCGCCACCCTGGCAGGTGATGAGGATGTCGTTCCTCGCCAGCGCCGCAACGTCGTTCGCATCCTGCAGTGGTCCGGTGGGGCGCCCGATGTCCGGACCCGCCGCTCCCACGCTGGACGTGGTGAAGAACACGGGTTCGACGAGATCGAAGTCCCCTTCGGCAAGCATGCGCTCCACGAGCACCGAACCCACCATGCCGCGCCACCCGATGATTCCCAGCTTCTTCCTGTCTGCCATTTTTCCGGTCTTTCTAGATTGCCTTCACCACCGCCGTGCCCATTTCCGCGGTCGTGCAGGGTTTGCCGCCCGCTTGCGCGATGTCGGCCGTGCGCAGGCCTGCGGCGAGCGCCTTGCGCACGGCGCCCTCGATGCGGGCCGCCACGTCGGGAAGGGCGAAGGTGTAGCGAAACATCATCGCGAGCGAAAGTATCTGCGCAAGCGGATTCGCAATGCCCTTGCCGGCAATGTCCGGAGCGGAGCCGTGGATGGGCTCGTAGAGCCCCTTGCCGCTGGCGTCCAGCGATGCCGACGGCAGCATCCCGATGGAGCCGGTGAGCATCGAGGCTTCGTCGGAGAGGATGTCGCCGAACATGTTGCCGGTGACCAGCACGTCGAACTGGCGCGGGTTGCGCACCAGCTGCATGGCGCAATTGTCGACGAGGATGTGGGAGAGTTCGACGTCCGGGTACTCCGGCGCGATCTCCTCGGCGATGTCGCGCCAGAGTTGCGTGGTTTCCAGGACGTTCATCTTGTCCACCGAAGTGAGGCGCTTGCCGCGCTGGCGCGCGGTGCGGAAGCCCACGTGCAGGATGCGGCGGATCTGCGCCTCGGTGTAATGCATCGTGTTGAAGCCGATGCGGCTGCCCTTCTCGCCCGTGATGCCGCGTGGCTGGCCGAAGTAGATGTCGCCCGTGAGTTCGCGCACGATCATGATGTCCAGGCCGGAGACCACCTCCGGCTTGAGCGTCGAGGCGCCGGCAAGCTCCGGGAATACCGTCGCGGGCCGCAGGTTGGCGAAGAAATCGCATTCCTTGCGCAGCCCCAGGATCGCCTGCTCCGGCCGCTTGTCGCGGGGCAATGCATCGTAGCGAGGTCCGCCGACCGCGCCGAAGAGGACCGCATCGGCCGACTTCGCCAGCGCGAGCGTGGAGGCAGGCAGGGGGTCGCCCGCGATGTCGAAAGCGGCGCCGCCAACGGGCGCCTCCTCCATCTCGATCTTGAGCCCCTCGGAACGCAACACCTCGAGAACGCGCACCGCCTCGCGCAGGATCTCGGGGCCGATGCCGTCGCCGGGTAGCAGCGCGATCTTCATCGCGTTCTCAGGAAAAGATCCACGGTTCGGACTGGCGGCGCCGCTCTTCGTAGGCGCGGATGGCATCGTGGCGCCGCAGCGTGAGCCCGATGTCGTCCCAGCCGTTCACCAGGCACTCCTTGCGGAACGGCTCGACCTCGAAGCGCATGACGAGGCCGCCGGGGGTGGTCACCGTCTGCGCGGGAAGGTCGATCGCGAGGCGGTAGCCCACGTGCGCCGCGATCTCCTGGAAGAGGTGATCGAGGTGGAAGTCGGGAAGGACGATCGGCAGCAGGCCGTTCTTGTAGCAGTTGTTGAAGAAGATGTCGGCATAGGACGGCGCGATGATCGCCTTGAACCCGTACTGCTGCAGCGCCCACGGCGCGTGCTCGCGCGAGGAGCCGCAGCCGAAATTCTTCCGGGCCACGAGCACCGTTGCGCCCTTGTAGCGCGGCTGGTTGAGCACGAAGTCCGGGTTGGGCTTGCGCGAGGCCGGATCCTGGCCGGGTTCGCCCGGGTCGAGATAGCGCCACGCATCGAACAGGTTCGGGCCGAAGCCGGTCCGGTGGATCGACTTCAGGAACTGCTTCGGGATGATCGCGTCCGTGTCGACGTTCTCGCGGTCGAGCGGCGCCGCAAGGCCCGTGTGGATGGTGAATTTTTCCATGTCAGCTGTCGGCTCGATCCTCGACCACGTTCAGGTGATCCCGCGGACATCGACGAAGCGCCCCGCCAGCGCAGCGGCGGCAGCCATCGCGGGGCTCACGAGATGCGTGCGGCCACCGGCCCCCTGGCGGCCCTCGAAATTGCGGTTGGAGGTCGAGGCGCAGCGCTCGCCCGGCGAAAGGCGGTCGTCGTTCATGCCCAGGCACATCGAGCAGCCCGGGTCGCGCCACTCGAAACCGGCGGCGAGGAATACCTTGTCGAGCCCCTCCTGCTCCGCCTGGCGCTTCACCGGGCCGGAACCCGGAACGACCATCGCCAGCTTCACGCTGCCGGCCACGCGGCGGCCGCGCACGACGGAAGCGGCGGCGCGCAGATCCTCGATGCGCGAGTTGGTGCAGGAGCCGATGAACACCTTGTCGATCGCGATGTCGGTCATCGGCATCGCGGGGTCGAGGCCCATGTACTCGAGAGCCCGCTCCATGGCCTCGCGGCGGACGGGATCCTTCTCGCGCGCGGGGTCTGGCACGCGCTCGTCGATACCGACCACCATCTCCGGAGAGGTTCCCCACGTGACCTGGGGCTTGAGCGTGGCGGCGGGCAACTCCACCTCGCGGTCGAAACGCGCCCCCGCGTCGGATACCAGCGTGCGCCAGTAGGCCGAGGCCCGCACGAACATGTCGCCCTTGGGGGCAAATTGGCGACCTTCGAGGTAGGCGATGGTGGTGTCGTCGACGCCGACCATCCCGGCACGGGCTCCCGCCTCGATGGCCATGTTGCACATGGTCATGCGACCTTCCATCGAGAGGGCGCGCACGGTGGATCCCGAGAACTCGATCGCGTGTCCCGTGCCGCCCGCGGTGCCGATGCGGCCGATCACCGCGAGCACCACGTCCTTGGCGGTGACGCCCGCGCCGAGCGCGCCGTCGATGCGGATGCGCAGCGTCTTCGCCTTCTTGGCGAGCAGGCACTGCGTGGCGAGCACGTGCTCGACTTCACTGGTGCCGATGCCGAAGGCGAGCGCCGCGAAGGCGCCATGCGTGCTGGTGTGCGAGTCGCCGCAGACGACGGTCATGCCGGGCAGCGTCGCGCCCTGCTCCGGTCCGATGACGTGCACGATGCCCTGCCTCGCGTCGGTCATGCCGTAGTAGACGGGAACGGAGAACTTCACGATGTTGCGATCGAGCGTCTCGACCTGCAGGCGCGCGATGGGGTCGCCGATGCCCGCCGCCCGGTTGCGCGTGGGCACGTTGTGGTCGGCTGTCGCGACGACGGAGCCGATCCGCCACGGCTTGCGGCCCGCGATCGAGAGCCCCTCGAAGGCCTGCGGGCTCGTGACTTCGTGCACGAGGTGCCGGTCGATGTAGATGAGCCCGGTGCCGTCCGCCTCCTCGTGCACGAGGTGGGACTGCCAGAGCTTTTCGTAGAGAGTGAGCGCGTTCATGGTCTGCCGGGCGGAGACGAAATTATAACCCGCGCCCGGGACCGCTCCTGCCGCTCAGGCTTCTTCCGGGTCGGGATTCTCGAGGGGCGCCTGCGCAGCGCGGCCCGGAACGGAAGCTGCGGCCGCCGGAATGCGCGGCGTGGCGCAGGCGACATCCGCGTTCTGGGCGCGGTGGCGCAGCGCGTGATCCGCGAGCACCAGCGCCAGGAAAGCCTCCGCGATCGGCGTGGCGCGGATGCCCACGCAGGGATCGTGCCGGCCGTGCGTCTCGATCGCAGCCGGATTGCCGGAGATGTCGATGCTGCGTCTTGCCAGGCGAATGCTCGACGTGGGCTTGATCGCGATCGCGACCACGATGTCCTGGCCCGTCGAAATGCCGCCGAGGATGCCGCCGGCGTTGTTCGAGAGAAACCCTTCCGGAGTCATCTCGTCGGAATGCTCGGTGCCGAGCTGGGATGCGCTGGCGAAGCCGGCCCCGATCTCCACGCCCTTCACCGCGTTGATGCCCATCATCGCCTGCGCGATGTCGGCATCGAGGCGTCCGTACAGCGGCTCACCCCAGCCCGGGGGCGCGCCGGTGGCCACCACGGCCAGGCGGGCGCCGCACGAGTCGCCCGACTTGCGCAGGCGGTCCATGTAGGCCTCCAGCTCCGGCACGATCGTCGCATTGGCCGCGAAGAACGGGCTCGCCTCGACGTGCTCCCAGGACTCGAACGGGATCGCATTCGGGCCGAGATGCGTCAGGTGGCCGCGGATCGTGACGCCGAAGCGTTCCCGCAGCCACTTCCTCGCGATCGCACCGGCCGCAACCGCGGGCGCCGTGAGGCGGGCCGAGGAGCGGCCGCCGCCACGCGGATCGCGGATGCCGTACTTCTGCAGGTAGGTGTAGTCGGCGTGTCCCGGGCGGAAGCTCGCGGCGATCTTCGCGTAGTCCTTGCTGCGCTGGTCCTCGTTGCGAATGAGGAGTCCGATGGGCGTGCCGGTCGTGCGCCCCTCGTGGACTCCGCTCAGGATCTCCACGCGATCGTCCTCGCGGCGCTGCGTCACGTGCCGCGACGTGCCCGGCTTGCGCCGGTCGAGATCGGGCTGGATGTCCGCTTCCGTCAGCGCGAGGCCGGGCGGGCACCCGTCGACCACGCAGCCGATCGCCGGGCCGTGCGACTCGCCGAAGGTGGTGACGGTGAAAAGGGTCCCGAGCGTGTTGCCGGACATGATGCTTTTCGAGCGGGAAAACGTGCGATCGAGTGTAGCACGCAGCCGCTCCCTCCCCTCTCGCTGCCGGGCGGCGGCGCGAGGTTCAGGCCACGCCTGACGGCCGGGTCGAAGAAGCGACGCGTCTCGAAGACCGCCGCGGGCAACCGCGCGCCGCGCCAGCGCAGCGTTCGCTTGAGCACGAAGTCGAAAACGAGCGGATTCACGTGGCGCAATTCCTTCAGCACGGGAACAGCCGACTCGTCGAGCAAGCCGGCGGCCACGAAGCCCTGCACGGAGAAGATCGGCATGATCCCCGGCAGCGGATAGTCGGAACCGTTCAGCAACCTGCCGTGCCACGCGGGTTGCGCGAGGATCTCCGGGATGGTCGCCGCCCGGTTGGCCTGCGTCACCGCCGACAGGTCGCCATGCAGCAGGCCGGCGAATCGCTCCTCGCGCATGAGCCGCGCGAAGAGATCGATGTTGCGCACGCGCGGGGCCCGGGCCGGATCGGGAACCGCATCGACATCCGGACTCTCGCCGAGAGACGCACAGTGCGCCGCGATCACCTTCACGCCGGCTTGCAGCGGATGCCGAAGGGCCAGGGGATTGCCAAGCTCGTGCAGGCCGGCTCCCTCGACGGCCTGCTCCTCTCCCGCATGGACCAGGAGCGGCAGCCCGATGCGGCGCAACTCGGCATAGAACGCCCGGGCCAACGGATGCGCGAGATCGATTCCCATCGCCTGCGGCAGCCACTTGACCGCCCTCGCGCCGGCCAGGCGGGCCGCCTCGAGCGCCGCGAACGCATCCCGTCGATAGGGGTGCACCGAGGCGATCCACTCGAAGCGGTCCGGCCGGGAGCGTGCGATGCGCGCCGCATGGGCATCGGCAACGGCGAAAGTCGTGAGGTCTTCGCGACGATTGCCGTCGGGATCGTGGGTGAAATCGAAAGCGAGGAGCATCACCTTGGCGCCGGGAGGAAACTCGTCGGCGAGATGCGCAATGCGCTCGACGACGGCCCGGTCGAGCCCTTCCTCGTCCTCGCCGCCGCAGGCCGCATTGAAGAACATCGCCCTTCGCACTTGCCCGGCGAGGGTCGACGGGCGATCGAAGCCGGGATTGAGGTAGATGCCGGAGCCGGACCGGCCGTTGCCGAACAGGTGCGCGTGGCAGTCCCAGACGCGGGCGGAATCGAGCCCTTCCCAGGCGGCGCGCACGAGACGGCTGCGCAGCACCGCATGCCCGCCCGGCGCACGGCATTCGTTGAAGAGGCCCTGTTCCAGGCTGAAACGGCAGCCGGTGAGCGCGGACGCGGCGATGGCGGCGCCCAGGAAGCGGCGCCGGTTCACGCCCGGCTCCCCCATTGCCACGAGACCGCATGACCTGACCGCGACGACGCCACGAAGCCACTCCCGTTTCGGCACCGGTCCTGCTGACCGCAGCGGGGCAGGCAAGGCCGGCGATGCTAGACTTTCCTCTTTCGCCGCCAGTTGCTCAAGGGCCACGCGCCATGCTCGAAGATCTCCAGAAAAGCGCCCTCGAATACCACCGTCTTCCGCGGCCCGGCAAGATCGAGATCGCGCCCACCAAGCCGCTCGCCACGCAGCGCGATCTCGCGCTGGCCTATTCTCCCGGCGTGGCCTTCGCGTGCGAGGCCATCAAGGACAATCCCGCGGAGGCGCGCAACCTGACGGCCCGCGGCAACCTGGTCGGCGTCGTCACCAACGGCACCGCCGTCCTCGGGCTGGGCAACATCGGGCCACTTGCCGCGAAACCGGTCATGGAGGGCAAGGGCGTCCTCTTCAAGAAGTTCGCCGGCATCGACGTCTTCGACATCGAGCTGAACGAGCTCGACCCGGATCGCCTGATCGAGGTGATCGCCGCCCTCGAGCCGACCTTCGGCGGCATCAACCTCGAGGACATCAAGGCGCCGGAGTGCTTCTACATCGAGCGCAAGCTCCGCGAACGGCTGCGCATTCCCGTCTTCCACGACGACCAGCACGGCACCGCGATCATCGTCGGCGCCGCGATCGTCAACGGCCTGCGCGTCGTGGGCAAGAAGATCGACGAGGTGAAACTCGCCGTCTCCGGCGCCGGGGCGGCCGCGCTTTCCTGCCTCGACATGCTGGTGGCACTCGGCCTGCCGCTGGAAAACATCTGGGTCTCGGACATCGCCGGCGTGGTCTGGGAGGGCCGCAAGGAACTGATGGACGAGAACAAGGCCCGCTACGCCAAGAAGACCGACGCCCGCACGCTCGGCGACATCATCGATGGCGCGGACATCTTCCTCGGACTTTCGGCCGGTGGCGTCCTCAAGCAGGACATGGTGAAGCGCATGGCGCCGAACCCGCTCATCTTCGCGCTGGCGAACCCCGTTCCCGAGATACAGCCGGCGGAGGTGAAGGCGGTGCGCGACGACGCGGTCATCGCCACCGGCCGCTCCGACTACCCCAACCAGGTGAACAACGTCCTGTGCTTCCCGTTCATCTTCCGCGGCGCGCTGGACGTGGGGGCCACCACGATCAACGAGCCCATGAAGCTCGCCGCCGTGAATGCGATCGCGGATCTCGCGATGGCGGAGCAATCCGACGTGGTGGTCACGGCATACGGGCAGGAAGGGATGAGCTTCGGCCGCGAGTACCTGATACCGAAGCCCTTCGACCCGCGCCTGATCGTGAAGATCGCCCCGGCGGTGGCACGGGCGGCGATGGAAAGCGGCGTCGCGACCAGTCCGATCGCCGATCTCGAGGCCTACACCGATCGCCTGAACGAGTTCGTCTACCACTCGGGCCACATCATGCGGCCCGTCTTCGCCGCGGCGAAGGCCGCCTCGCGGCGCATCGTCTATGCCGAGGGCGAGGACGAGCGCGTGCTGCGCGCCGTGCAGGTCGTGGTGGACGACGGACTCGCACGACCCATCCTCGTCGGCCGCCCCACGGTGCTGGAAAAGCGCATCGAGCGCTTCGGCCTGCGCCTGAAGCTGGGCGAGCACTTCGACGTCGTCAACCCGGAATGGGATTCGCGTTACCGGGACTACTGGACCGAATACCATCGCCTGACCGAGCGCAGGGGCGTTTCCGTTTCCTACGCCAAGATCGAGATGCGCCGCCGCCACACGCTGATCGGCGCCATGCTCATGCACAAGGGCGAGGCCGACGGCATGATCTGCGGCACCTTCGGCACCCACAGCCTGCACCTGCACTACATCGACCAGGTCATCGGGCGGCGGCCGGGCGTCGACAACTACTACGCCATGAACATCCTCATGCTGCCCAAGCGCACGGTGTTCATCTGCGACACGTACGTCAACGACGATCCCACGCCGGAGCAGCTGGCCGAGATGACGCAGCTGGCGGCCGAGGAGCTGCGCCGCTTCGGTCTCGAGCCGCGCGTGGCGCTGCTCTCGCATTCGAGTTTCGGCACGAGCGACGCGCCTTCGGCGGTGAAGATGCGCACGGCCCTGGCGCTCATCCGCAGCCGCATGCCCGGCCTGGACGTGGAAGGCGAGATGCACGGGGATGCGGCCATCTCCGACGAGGTCCGCCTCGCCGCGTTCCCGAACTCCCGGCTGCGCGGGGAGGCGAACCTGCTCATCATGCCGACGCTGGATGCCGCGAACATCGCGTTCAACCTGTTGAAGACCGCCTCCGGCGACGGAATCACCATCGGCCCGATTCTCCTGGGCGCATCGAAGCCCGCGCACATCCTCACGCCGACCGCCACCGTGCGACGCATCATCAACATGACGGCAGTCGCCGTCGTCGACTCGCTGGCACAGCGCGGCTGAGGACCGATCCGGTGGCCGATCGGCAATTGCTGCGGCCACGCCGGCCCGCCTCCCCCGCCACCATCGGCGTGTTCGCCCTGTCGGGAGGCGTCGACACGGCACGGCTGGATGAAGGCATCGCCCGCCTGGAGGCCGCGGGACACCGCGTCATTGCCGCCCCCGAGACCCGGAACGCCTGGCGCTACTTCGCGGGCACCGATGCCGAGCGCCTCGCGGGCTTCCACCGCCTGCTCGAGGACCCGCGGATCGACCTCATGCTGGCGGCCCGCGGCGGCTACGGCATCTCGCGGCTCCTGGCCGGGATCGACTGGCTACGCGTCGGCGCCAGCGGCAAGGTCTTCGCCGGGTTCAGCGACTTCACCGCCTTCAATTGCGCGGCGTTCGCCTGCGCCGGCCTCGTGACGCTGCACGCGCCGATGCTGGCGAGCGATTTCGGCGATGGCGAGCCCGACCCGTTCATGCTTCGTCACTTCGCGGCGACGGTGTGGGGAACGCAGGATTCGGAAACGGTCGCCTGCGCGCACGGCTACCCGCAGGGCACGATTCGCGGCACGCTGTGGGGAGGCAATCTCTCGCTCCTGGCCCACCTGGCGGGCACACCTTATTTGCCTGCAATCGAGGGCGGCATCCTCTACGTCGAGGAGATCGCCGAGGATCCCTACGCCATCGAGCGGATGTTCCTGCAACTCCAGCATGCGGGGACGCTCCCGCGCCAGGCGGCGATCCTGCTCGGAGACTTTTCCCGGTGCGTTCCCGACAACCCGGCGCGCTACCCCTACTCCATGGACGAGGTGGTGGAGTCGATCCGCGCCATCGCGACCTGCCCCGTGCTCACGGGCCTGCCTTTCGGTCACGTCGCGCAGAAGCTCACGCTGCCCTTCGGCGAGACCGCGGAACTTTCGCTGGGTGCGGATCAATACACGCTCGCCTGGCCGGGACTCGGCGCAATCCGGGAATAGATCAGGCAGCAGCCCCCGCCTGAACCTTCCCGCGTTGCGTGTCCTCCGGCGCCGGATCGCGAAGGCGCGATAGCAGGGCGAGCTTGCGCTCTGCCACCTCCGCAATCGCGCGGGCCTTGACCGGGCCATAGCCGCGGATGTGTTCCGGCAGCGAGGCCAGGTCGACTGCGATGGCCAGGTTCGCCGGCGCCAGGCGCTCGAGAATTTCCGTCAGCAGGGCCTCGTAATCCGCGATGAGTCGCCTCTCCTCGCGGCGTTCCCTTGCGTAGCCGAACGGATCGAACGCCGTCCCGCGCAGCCCCTTGAACCTGGCGAGCACGGCCATCGCCTTCAGCATCCACGGGCCGTAGGAGCGCTTGCGCGGCTCGCCAGTGACCGGGTCCGGTTGCGACCAGAGCGGCGGCGCCAGATGCAGCCTGAGGCGATAGGCGCCCTCGAACTGGGCGGCGATGCGCGCGACGAATTCGCCGTCCGAGTGCAGCCGGGCAACCTCGTACTCATCCTTGTACGCCATCAGCTTGAAGAGGTAGCGCGCCGCCGCTTCGGCCAATGCCGTCGAACCCGGCACCCGGGCGGACTCGGTCGCGCGTACGCGGGCGACGGTCCCGGCGTAGCGCTCCGCGTAGGCGGCGTCCTGGTACCTGGCCAGTTCCTCGCGACGTCGCGCGATCCGTTCATCCAGGCTCTCCGAAAGAAGGTGATCTGCCGGGATCGCCATTGCGGGCGCGGCTGCCTTGCGCACGGCCTGCGCATCCGTCGCCATGCGACGTCCCCATTCGAAGGCCGACTTGTTCGCGTCCACGGCGGTTCCGTTCAGCTCGATCGCCGCGAATATCGCCGCGCGTCCAACCGGAACGAGCCCCCTCTGCCATGCGAAGCCCACCATGAAGAGATTGGTCGCGATCGAGTCGCCCAGCAATGCCGTGGCGAGCTTGCCGGCCGCGATGAAATCCGTCGCATCGGGGCCACAGGCCTCGCGTACCGCTTCCGCCATGTCGCGGTGGGGAACGGCGAGATCGGGTTCGTGCGTGAAGTCACCGGTCGGCGCCACGTCGACATTGATCACCGCGCGTGTGTGCCCGGAGCGCATCTTGGCGATGGCCTCATCGGAGGCGGCCACGATCATGTCGCAGCCGATGACGGCGTTTGCCTCGCCGGCGGCGATCCGCACCGCGTGGATGTCCTCCGGCCGGGCCGCGAAGCGCAGGTGCGAGTAGACGGAACCGCCCTTCTGCGCGAGGCCCGTCATGTCGAGGACGGTGACCCCCTTGCCTTCGATGTGCGCCGCCACGCCCAGAAGCGCGCCGATGGTCACGACTCCCGTGCCGCCGACGCCGGTCACGAGTATTCCCCACGGTCGCTCGAGGGTCGGAAGCGTGGGTTCCGGCAGTTCCGCGACCTGCCCGCTCGCAACCGGCTTCCTCTTGCGCAACGTCCCGCCTTCCACGGTCACGAAGCTCGGACAGAAGCCCTTGATGCAGGAGTAGTCCTTGTTGCAGGTGCTCTGGTCGATCGCGCGCTTGCGCCCGAACTCGGTCTCGACGGGGACGATGGACAGGCAGTTGGACTTGGTCCCGCAGTCGCCGCATCCCTCGCAGACGCGGTCGTTGATGACGACGCGCCGCGCGGGGTCGGGAAGCTTGCCGCGCTTGCGCCGGCGCCGCTTCTCCGCGGCGCAGGTCTGGTCGTACACCAGCGCCGTGACGCCGGGCGTGTCGCGCAGCACGCGCTGCACGCCGTCGAGCTCGTCGCGATGGTGGATCGTGGTGCCCGGGGCGAGGTCGGAAACTCCGTGGTACTTGTCCGGCTCGTCCGTCACGATCGCGATGCGCTTCACTCCCTCCGCCGCGACCTGCCGCGTGACCATCGGCACCGTGAGGGCCCCGTCGACAGGCTGCCCGCCCGTCATGGCCACCGCGTCGTTGAAGAGGATCTTGTAGGTCATGTTCACGCCGGCGCTCGCCGCCGCGCGTATGGCCAGCAGCCCGGAGTGGAAATAGGTCCCGTCGCCGAGGTTGGCGAAGACGTGCCTGGTTTCGGTGAAGGGCTGGATGCCGACCCACGGCACCCCCTCGCCCCCCATCTGCGTGAAGGTCATGGTCTGTTCCGGCCGGATCCAGATCGCCATGTAGTGGCAGCCGATGCCCGCGAGCGCCTTCGAGCCTTCCGGCACGCGCGTGGAGGTGTTGTGCGGGCAGCCCGAGCAGAAGTACGGAATGCGGGCGATCTTCGCGCGCGGCCTCGCCAGCGCCGCTTCCTTCGCCTCGAGGAATGCGAGCCGCGCCTGCACGACCTTCGAGGTGTAGAACCTGCCGATGCGCGCGGCAATCACGCGCGCGATCATCGCGGGTGTCAGCTCCCCGGCGGCCGGCAGCAGCCATTCGCTGCGGTGCGCCTCCCACTCGCCATGTTCGTCGTACTTGCCGATCACGCGAGGGCGCGCGTCGTCACGCCAGTTGTAGAGCTGCTCCTTCATCTGGTACTCGATCAGCTGGCGCTTTTCCTCCACGACCAGGATCTCGTCCAGGCCGCGGGCGAACTCGCGCACGCCGTCCGGCTCGAGGGGCCAGGGCATCCCGACCTTGAACAGGCGTATGCCGATTTCCGCAGCGTGCTGCGCATCGATACCGAGGTCGCTCAGGGCCTGCAGGACATCCAGGTAGGATTTTCCCGAGGCGATGATGCCGAGCCGCGGGGCGGGAGAATCGATGGTGATGCGGTTCAGCCGGTTGGCGCGGCAGTAGGCAAGCGCGGCGTAGATCTTGTCGCGCTGAAGTCGCAGCTCCTGTTCCATCGGGGTGTCCGGCCAACGGATGTTCACTCCGCTTGCCGGCAGCGGGCTGTTCCCGGGCAACACGATCGCCGGAGACGACGGATCCACGAGTATGGAGGCGGAGGAGTCGACGGTCTCCGAGATCGTCTTCAACGCCACGTAGCACCCGGAGTAGCGTGACATCGCGAAGCCGTGCAGGCCGAGCTCGATGATCTCCTGCACCGAGGTCGGGTACAGCACCGGGATCATCGCCGCGTCGAAGGCGTGTTCCGACTGGTGCGGCAGCGTCGAGGACTTGCAGGCATGGTCGTCGCCCGCGACGAGGAGGACGCCGCCGTGCCTGGCCGTGCCGGCCGCGTTCGCGTGCTTGAACACGTCGCCGCAGCGGTCGACCCCGGGACCCTTGCCGTACCACATGGCGAAGACGCCGTCGTACTTGGCACCCGGGAACAGGCCCGCCTGCTGCGAACCCCAGACGGCCGTCGCCGCCAGCTCCTCGTTGACGCCCGGCGTGAAGAAGACGTGGTGCGCCTCGAGGTGTGCCCTCGCCTTCCACAGCGCCTGGTCGAATCCTCCGAGCGGAGAGCCGCGATAGCCGGAGATGAAGCCGCCGGTGTTGAGCCCGGCGGCAAGGTCGCGGCTGCGCTGCAGCAGCGGCAGCCTGACCAGCGCCTGCGTGCCGGTGAGGAAAATGCGGCCGGAAGCGCAGGTGTACTTGTCGTCCAGCGAGAGCGGTGCTGCGGACATCGGGGATCCTCAAAATGGGTGCTTTGGGGCAGACCGCGGGCCGTGCCGGAAAATCGTGTCTCCCGGCAGCAGGCGGGGCGAGAGGATACCACCGTTGGGGCCTACACGATCCTCACCGGCTGCGACACGGCAAAGCCCTGGTAGCCCGCCAGCCCGATCTCGGCCAGCAGCGGAACCAGGCTCTCGTCATCCACGGCCTGCGCAATGATGTCGATGCCGAGCGGCCTGGCGACGCGGACCAGCGAGGTGACCAGGAAGCGGCAGTCCTGGCTCCCGGCAATCTCCCTGGAATAGCCGGCCGACGAGCTTGATGTACTGCGGTCGCAACGCATGCACCAGCATCAGCGAACCTTCGCGCATCCCGAAATTGTCCAGGGCGAAGTGCGCCCCGCGGCGCCGCACTTCGCTGCTGAAGCGCCGCGTCAGGTCGAGGTGCTGCAGCGCCCCGAACTCGGTCATCTCGAAAGTGATCCGGCGCGCCTGGGCGCCATGCGCGTCGAGCATGGCAAGCATTCGCTGCAACGCGTGCGCATCCGCGATCGTCTGGGCGCCGATGTTCACCGCAACGCCGGAACTGCCCGGCATTGCGGCGAGGTACCCAAGGAGCATCTCGAGCACGCGACAGTCGAGGCGCCCGACCAGTCCGTGGCGCACGGCCATGGGCAGGAACGTCGCCGCGGTGACCGGGGCCTGCGTCCCCACGAGCAACCGCACGGTGACTTCGGCATGCAGCGGCCGCCGATCGGCGATGCCGAATGCCTCCTGCGAGAAGATCGCGATCCGGTTGCTGGCGATGCACTCCTCGATCCGGTCCCGCCACGCCTGGGACCCGAGCGAGGCGGCCGCGTCGAATTCCTCGATCTCGCACTCGCTTTGCCCCTTGCCGCCGGCCTGGGCGACCGCATGATCGGCAACCGCGAGCAGCGCCGGAAGTTCCGGGAGCGAGCCTTCCCAGCGCGCGGCCCCGCACTGGAAATGCAGGTCGGCGTCGAGCCCCTGCTCGCTGATGCTCACCGCGATGCGGCGGCAGATCTCCTCCAGGAACTCGCGCAGCGCAGGCGCCTCGACGTTCACCACGGCCATCGAGAAAGCCGCACCTCCCATCCGTCCGCAGACGACCGGGTGACTTGCGCAGGCCGCGAGCAACGCGCTGGCGAGAGAGGCGAGCACCTCGTCGCCCTGCCGGTAGCCGACTTTCGCGTTGAACGCGCCGAAGCCGCGGATCTCGATGAGCGCAAGGGCGCCGGAATAGATGTCGCCATACGACTGGCTGAGCGACTGCAGCTGCTGCTCGAAGCCGCGGCGGTTGTAGAGGGAAGTGAGGGAGTCGATGAAGGCCTCGCGGCGATAGCCTTCCGCGCGCTGCGCCTCCTCGGCGATGTACGCCTTGATCCGCGCGGACATCTCGTTCATGGAGGTGACGACACGGGACAGCTCGCGTGCCCGCGGCGCGTAGGCAATGGTCGCGAAATCCCTTTCGCTGATGGCAATGGCAGCCCGTTCGATCTCGCGCAACGGACGCAGCAGCATGGACAGGAAAGCGCTGGCGGCCGCCACCGCGACGAGGTAACCCAGCAGCAGCCAGGCGACGGTCTGCAGGCCGGCGAACCAGAGCTGCCTGTAGGCGAAATAGGGCTGGCTCACCACCACGACACGGCCAAGCTCGCGCCAGCCGGAACTCACGATGGACTGGGCGCCGGGCGCGTGGATCGGGAAGAGTGTCACGAACCATGCCGGCACGTCGCCCATGCCGGGCACGAGGGACTTGCGCACGAGAACCTCGCCGCTCGCGGAAACGATGCGGATCTCCCCGAAGTAGCCGCGGTCGAACACCGGATTGACGAGCGTCTCGACCAGCACCTTGTCCTGCAGGCTGCCGATCGCGCCGAGGCGCATCGCGAGGGAGGTCGCCGCGTCCTGCGCCTGGGAGCCGAACTGCTCCTGCAACTGCGCACGCGCGTTGGCGAGATAGATGGCCTCCACGCCCGCGAGCAGCACGAAGAACAGGATGGAAACGCCGACGATCAGCTGTCTGAACAAGGTCATGGCTTGCGTGCTCCCATCATTTCGATCGGCTCTGGTTCAGTAGGACAGTTCACGCTGCAGGCGCCGGAGGAAGTCGCGCCACTTGCGGTGCGAGGACGCCTCGAGGAGCAACGGCGGTGCGCCCTGCTGCAGGAACTGCAGGTCGTCATCGTTGAAGGAGTAGACCGGTATCAGGTCCGTCCGGTCGGAGGCGACGCGGATGTCGCCTTCGAGGATGTCGAGGATCAGCGGGTCGGCGCCCGGGTCGGGATAGTAGGCGAGAACCATGTGCGCCTCGTTCAGCCTCGTGTTGCGCGCGTACACCAGCCGCAGGCGCGCGACCGGAAGGCCGAGCTCCTTCAAGGTGAAGTACTTGGAGAATGCGTAGTCCTCGCAGTCGGCGCCGTTGATTGCCAGCGTTTCCGCCGGCGTGGCCCAGTATTCCTCCACGCCCCACAGTTCCATGTCGGTCTGCGACGGCACGCGATTGAAGAAGTCATTGACGAGGCGCAGCACCTCGCGCTCGCCTGACGGCCCGCGCGGGCGCTCGGCACGCACGGCCACGCGCTGCACCAGGTTCTTCCAGTTCTCGAGCCGCTGGCGCACCCCTTCGCCGAAGCGGCCCTGCAGGTGTTTCACCAGGCCCGGCGTGACGCTCCTGGAAAAGCCCACTTCGCTGGAGACGGCCAAGGCCATCGCGGCCACGACGGCGAACAAGGCGACGCAGGCTGCCCGCTTGGAAGTGGCGATGATCGGATACTCCCCCGCGGCGATTATGCACCGCAAACCATTCCCCGCACCTCCACGGACGCCGCCGATTCGTGCCGCGGCCGCTGCCTAGAAGAGCCCCATCTGGCCGTTCGTCGTGGGCGGCCGAAAGTGTTCGCGCGCGAGCCGTGGCGGCCTGGTTGCGAGCCCCAGGCGCCGGCAGGCCACCTCGAACCGGCGGCGCAGCAGGTCCGAAAGCAGCCCGACGCCGGACATGCGGGTGCCGAAGCGCGGATCGTTGTCCCGGCCGCCGCGCATTTCCTGCAGGCGCGACATGACGTGGGCCGCCTTCAGCGGCACGTGCTCCTCCAGCCACGCACGGAAGAGGTCCTTCACCTCCCAGGGCAGGCGCACGAGCGTCCAGCTTGCCCACCCCGCCCCCGCTTCGGCTGCGGCCTCGAGTATCGACTCCATCTCGTGATCGGTGAGGAAGGGAATGATCGGCGCGACGTTGACGCCCACCGGCACACCGGCTGCGGCGAGCCTGCGCACCGCCTCGATGCGGCGGGCTGGAGCCGATGCGCGCGGCTCCATGCGCCGGGAGAGGCCCGCATCGAGCGTGGTCACGGACAGGGCCACCGCGACGAGCCCGGCGCCGGCCATCGGCGCGAGGAGATCGAGGTCGCGCTCCACCAGCGCCGACTTGGTGATGATGGCCACCGGGTGCGACGTCTCGTGCAGGACCTCGAGGATCGCGCGCGTGATGCGGCGCTGCCGCTCGATGGGCTGGTAGCCGTCGGTGTTCGAGCCGATGTTGATCGGCTCGCAGCGGTACGCCGGGCGCGCAAGCTCCCCGCGCAGCAGCAGCGCCGCTTCAGGTTTGGCGAAGAGCCGCGTTTCGAAGTCCAGGCCCGGCGACAGGCCGACGTAGGCATGCGAGGGGCGCGCGTAGCAGTTGTGACTCACGACACCGTCGGCGATGAAATCCCCGGTTTCCGTCGTGATGTCGTAGAGACGCATCGCCCTGCCCAATGGCTCGATGCTTGCGACGCCCAATCGGGCATCGCTCTTGACCGCTTGACCGGAGATGTCGAGCTTGCGGGTGATCGCCGGGCCGACGGTATGGAAGAAGCGCAGGTGCTCGCTCAATCCGCCCCTCAGTCGAACCACATCGATGGGTTTCGTCACCTCACGGTGAACATGATCCACGACGAAGTCGAAGTGAAACATTCCCAGGCAATCCGAGATGCGGTTGATGATTTCTGCATCGGTATTCGAGATCCTGAATACCGCCTGGCTGTAACTGCCCTCTGCATCGAAGATTCCGGCCAGGAACCCTGCCGACCAATCCTTGCCTGGACTGGCCGGCCAGTCGATGAGGCGGCGGATCGTGTCGACTTTCGCCAGGGCGTTCGTACGGATGGCATGCATCGGCCTTCGGCTGGCAGTGGCGGATGCGAACTGGAACTCCTGCGTGGCAACGTCGAAGTCCAGGAGGTAGTCCTGCGCTCGCAGCAGAGCCTCCGGGTCGCACAAGGCAAGGCGAAAGACATGAAGGTGGTCGAACCTGCCCGGGCGGTCGTAGTGGTACGACTTGAGGTGCCCATCACCCCGAATGAGCCCGGACAGGTAGCCGCGCCGATAGTCGTCGCTCTCGAGCGGGCCTTCGGCAAAGCCCCCGGTCCCCATGAGCTTGTTTGCCGTCGTCAGATGCGCCCGCTGGACACCCGATTCGGTGTCGGTCACGTACTTCCAGCCACGCTCGGTCAGGAACCGGTGATCGCCGCTTGTGACGAGTGTCGTTCCATCCTGCAGGGTGACCTGATAGGCCGGCTTGATGACGCTCCAGTGCGCGAGTACCCGAGACTTGACGTACCTTCGATACCATCCCTGCCTTCTCGTCCCATAGATTTCGTCACCGACCCGCACTTCGGAGAGGGGGCGCGTCCGGCCATTGGCCATCAGGATGGGAGTGACACCCGACATGCAGTAGGAGCATCCATGCTCGCATCCGCGATAGGGGTTGATGGACTGCGAGAAGTTGAGGTCAGGCGAGTCGTTGCGCGAGATGATCGACTTCGCCCGCTCGAGGGTCACGACGGTCTTCGGACGCCCGGGCTGCTCGCCGGGATCCTGGAACCAGCCATCGTCGTCCGCGTCGCGCGACAAGGTCTCGAAGCGCCCCTCGGGATTGCCGGGCGCACCGCGGCCTTTCGTGACGTCACCGTGGTCTCCCGCCGTTGTCTTGAGGGGCATGGCCGGAGTGTACGGCGCCCGTGTGCGCACGCAAGGTCAGGCTTGAATTGTGGATAACTCGGCGGCGCAAATGCAAACGCCCGACCTTTAGGGGGTCGGGCGTTTTGTTGTAAGGCCCTGGCGATGACCTACTTTCTCACGGGTAATCCGCAATATCATCGGCGCGGCGTCGTTTCACGGTCCTGTTCGGGATGGGAAGGGGTGGTGCCAACGCGCTATGGTCGCCAGGAATTCGGTGTCGTGGCTGCTTTTGATGGGGCAGCCACGCGCTGGTTCGGGAATGGGATGAAGGGTGGGTCTTCGGTACTGCCTCGGCGCTTGGGTAAGCGCGCACAGGCGTCAATGCAGAGTTATAGAGTCAAGCCGCACGGGCAATTAGTACCGGTTAGCTCAAGGCGTTACCGCCCTTGCACACCCGGCCTATCAACGTCCTGGTCTCGGACGACCCTTCAGGGGGGTTAAACCCCCGGGAGATCTCATCTTCAGGCAAGTTTCCCGCTTAGATGCTTTCAGCGGTTATCTCTTCCGCATGTAGCTACCCGGCAATGCCACTGGCGTGACAACCGGTACACCAGGGATGCGTCCACTCCGGTCCTCTCGTACTAGGAGCAGCCCCCGTCAAATCTCCAACGCCCACGGCAGATAGGGACCAAACTGTCTCACGACGTTTTGAACCCAGCTCACGTACCACTTTAAATGGCGAACAGCCATACCCTTGGGACCGGCTACAGCCCCAGGATGTGATGAGCCGACATCGAGGTGCCAAACTCCCCCGTCGATATGAACTCTTGGGAGGAATCAGCCTGTTATCCCCAGAGTACCTTTTATCCGTTGAGCGATGGCCCTTCCATACAGAACCACCGGATCACTATGACCTGCTTTCGCACCTGCTCGACTTGTCAGTCTCGCAGTCAAGCCACCTTATGCCATTGCACTATGAGTACGATTTCCGACCGTACCTAGGTGACCTTCGCACTCCTCCGTTACTCTTTGGGAGGAGACCGCCCCAGTCAAACTGCCTACCATGCACGGTTCCCGACCCCGTCAAGGGGCCCAGGTTAGAACCGCAACGTCATCAGGCTGGTATTTCAACGTCGGCTCCACCGGAAGTCTAGCGACTCCCGGCTTCAAAGCCTCCCAGCTATCCTACACAGACAGCGTCACAGTCCAATGCAAAGCTACAGTAAAGGTTCATGGGGTCTTTCCGTCTAGCCGCGGGTAGATTGCATCTTCACAAACATTTCAACTTCGCTGAGTCTCAGGAGGAGACAGTGTGGCCATCGTTACGCCATTCGTGCGGGTCGGAACTTACCCGACAAGGAATTTCGCTACCTTAGGACCGTTATAGTTACGGCCGCCGTTTACCGGGGCTTCGATCAAGAGCTTGCACCCCATCACTTAACCTTCCGGCACCGGGCAGGCGTCACACCCTATACGTCGACTTCCAACGTCTTAGCAGAGTGCTGTGTTTTTGATAAACAGTCGCAGCCACCGATTCTCTGCGGCCTTCTTCAGCTTTGGGGGCGAACCCCTCCACCTACCAAAGGCACACCTTCTCCCGAAGTTACGGTGTCAATTTGCCGAGTTCCTTCTCCTGAGTTCTCTCAAGCGCCTGAGAATTTTCATCCTGCCCACCTGTGTCGGTTTGCGGTACGGTCCCGACGGGCTGAAGCTTAGTGGCTTTTCCTGGAAGCATGGTATCTGCAGCTTCGGGGAGTAAAACTCCCCTGGTCCCGCGCCTCAGTGTTGACCCCCCGGATTTCCCTAAGGGACCCACCTACACGCTTCACCAGGACGTCCAACACCTGGTCTGCATAACCTTCTCCGTCCCCACATCGCACCCGCCGGCGGTTCCGGAATATTGACCGGATTCCCATCAGCTACGCATCTCTGCCTCACCTTAGGGGCCGACTCACCCTGCGCCGATGAACGTTGCGCAGGAAACCTTGGGCTTTCGGCGAGGGAGCTTTTCACTCCCTTTATCGCTACTCATGTCAGCATTCGCACTTCCCATACCTCCAGCATGCCTCTCGACACACCTTCACAGGCGTAGGGAACGCTCCTCTACCACCCGCACGCTCCTTTAAGTCCGCTTCCGTTACCACCACCGAGCACACTGACTGTCTATGTCAATGGGCGTTTTACGACGTCGCTCGCAAGCGAGCAGGTCGTAAAACTCGGTGGGGGAACGAACTTAAAGGAACGTGCGGATCCGCAGCTTCGGTTATTGGCTTGAGCCCCGTTACATCTTCCGCGCAGGACGACTCGATCAGTGAGCTATTACGCTTTCTTTAAAGGGTGGCTGCTTCTAAGCCAACCTCCTGACTGTCTGTGCCTTCCCACCTCGTTTTCCACTTAGCCAATATTGGGGACCTTAGCTGGCGGTCTGGGTTGTTTCCCTCTTGTCCCCGGACGTTAGCACCCGGGGACTGTCTGCCACGCTCTACTCTTCGGTATTCGGAGTTTGCCATGGGTTGGTAAGCCTATAGCGGCCCCCTAGCCATAACAGTGCTCTACCCCCGAAGGTAATACGTGACGCACTACCTCAATAGTTTTCGAGGAGAACCAGCTATCTCCGGTTTTGTTTAGCCTTTCACCCCTATCCACAGCTCATCCCCGACCTTTTCAACGGGCGTGGGTTCGGTCCTCCAGTGGGTGTTACCCCACCTTCAACCTGGCCATGGATAGATCAACCGGTTTCGGGTCTACGCCCAGCTACTGAACGCCCTGTTCAGACTCGCTTTCGCTGCGCCTCCGGCATCAAGCCTTAAGCTCGCAACTGAACGTAAGTCGCTGACCCATTATACAAAAGGTACGCCGTCACCCTTGCGGGCTCCGACTGTTTGTATGCATGCGGTTTCAGGTTCTATTTCACTCCCCTCCCGGGGTTCTTTTCGCCTTTCCCTCACGGTACTGGTTCACTATCGGTCGATAACGAGTATTTAGCCTTGGAGGATGGTCCCCCCATCTTCAGACAGGATTTCACGTGTCCCGCCCTACTTTACTCGAGCTCAGTTCCACACACGGGTTTTCGCGTACGGGGCTATCACCCTCTGCGGCTGGCCTTTCCAGACCATTTCGCTAACGCGCGTGCTAAATCTCGACGGCTGGTCCCATTTCGCTCGCCACTACTTTGGGAATCTCGGTTGATGTCTGTTCCTCCGGTTACTGAGATGTTTCAGTTCTCCGGGTTCGCCTCTCGCACCCTATGTATTCAGGTGCGGATGACCCTTGCGGGCCGGGTTTCCCCATTCGGAAATCTGCGGATCAGCGCCCATTTGCCGGCTCCCCGCAGCTTATCGCAGGCTGTCGCGTCCTTCATCGCCTGTTATCGCCAAGGCATCCACCACATGCACTTATTCGCTTGACCCTATAACTCTGCCCCCTCCTGAGTCTCTCGACCCGGAAGAATTCAAGCTACAAGGCTTCTCATTAAGCGCTTGTGCGTGACCGCGCCCTTTTCAATACGCAGTCACACGATGCAATACATTTACCCAGGTCCTCGCAGACACCGCCGCACCCAAACCACAGGCACGCCCTCATCCACAAGGACACCTTCATCTTTCCCGAATTGTTAAAGATCAGCCGATTCTGCACTTCAAGAAGAAGCCAGAAGAGAGTCGAGCCACGCTCGCCTCTCTTCTACCCTCTTGATGTTTTCTTGCACCGCCGTGCGCCAGGACCGCCGTCTGCCAGACCTGCCGTGCGCCAGCACCTGGTGGAGCCAACCGGGATCGAACCGGTGACCTCCTGCTTGCAAAGCAGGCGCTCTCCCAGCTGAGCTATGGCCCCGAGGATCTCCGCCAGCCACACCCGCCTCGAGCTTCTGGTGATGGTGGGTCTGGATGGATTTGAACCATCGACCCCACGCTTATCAAGCGTGTGCTCTGACCAACTGAGCTACAGACCCGCAAGGCAAGCGAGCCTTGTCCAACGATACAACCGATAGATGGTGAGTACTGCAGGATGCACTTCTCTAGAAAGGAGGTGATCCAGCCGCACCTTCCGATACGGCTACCTTGTTACGACTTCACCCCAGTCACGAATCTCACCGTGGTCGGCGCCCCCCTTGCGGTTAGGCGACCGGCTTCTGGTGAAACCCGCTCCCATGGTGTGACGGGCGGTGTGTACAAGACCCGGGAACGTATTCACCGCGACATGCTGATCCGCGATTACTAGCGATTCCGACTTCATGCAGTCGAGTTGCAGACTGCAATCCGGACTACGACGCGCTTTCTGGGATTGGCTCCACCTCGCGGCTTGGCAACCCTCTGTACGCGCCATTGTATTACGTGTGAAGCCCTACCCATAAGGGCCATGAGGACTTGACGTCATCCCCACCTTCCTCCGGTTTGTCACCGGCAGTCTCATTAGAGTGCCCAACTAAATGTAGCAACTAATGACAAGGGTTGCGCTCGTTGCGGGACTTAACCCAACATCTCACGACACGAGCTGACGACAGCCATGCAGCACCTGTGTTCCCGTTCCCTTTCGGGCACACCCGGATCTCTCCAGGCTTCAGGACATGTCAAGGGTAGGTAAGGTTTTTCGCGTTGCATCGAATTAATCCACATAATCCACCGCTTGTGCGGGTCCCCGTCAATTCCTTTGAGTTTTAACCTTGCGGCCGTACTCCCCAGGCGGTCAACTTCACGCGTTAGCTTCGTTACTGAGAGTGTCAAACCCCCAACAACCAGTTGACATAGTTTAGGGCGTGGACTACCAGGGTATCTAATCCTGTTTGCTCCCCACGCTTTCGTGCATGAGCGTCAGTGTTAACCCAGGGACCTGCCTTCGCCATCGGTATTCCTCCTGATATCTACGCATTTCACTGCTACACCAGGAATTCTAGTCCCCTCTGCCACACTCAAGCCTTGCAGTCCCAAACGCCATTCCCAGGTTAAGCCCGGGGATTTCACGTCTGGCTTACACAACCGCCTGCGCACGCTTTACGCCCAGTAATTCCGATTAACGCTCGCACCCTACGTATTACCGCGGCTGCTGGCACGTAGTTAGCCGGTGCTTATTCTTCCGGTACCGTCAGTAGCACGGGATATTCACCCGTACCGTTTCGCTCCGGACAAAAGAGCTTTACAACCCGAAGGCCTTCTTCACTCACGCGGAATGGCTGGATCAGGGTTGCCCCCATTGTCCAAAATTCCCCACTGCTGCCTCCCGTAGGAGTCTGGGCCGTGTCTCAGTCCCAGTGTGGCTGATCATCCTCTCAGACCAGCTACCGATCATCGCCTTGGTAAGCCTTTACCTCACCAACAAGCTAATCGGACATCGGCCAACCCAATCGCGCAAGGCCTTGCGGTCCCCTGCTTTCCCCTCTCGGGCGTATGCGGTATTAATCCGGCTTTCGCCGGGCTATCCCCCACGACATGGACATGTTCCGATGCATTACTCACCCGTTCGCCGCTCGCCGCCAGGTTGCCCCGCGCTGCCGCTCGACTTGCATGTGTAAAGCATTCCGCCAGCGTTCAATCTGAGCCAGGATCAAACTCTTCAGTTCAATCCATCAAAACTCACAAAGAAATCACATGGATTCCAAAGTGAGTACTGCAAGATGCTTCATTTCCAGTCACCCACCAACCCGTGAAGGCAATGAGCTCCCGGTGCGCACCTACAGCACCCACCATCTATCGGCTGTAACTTGTTAAAGAGCGACGACTGTCCCTTGCCGGGCAGAATGCCTGTAAGGGAGTTGGTTGCGGGGGCAGGATTTGAACCTGCGACCTTCGGGTTATGAGCCCGACGAGCTGCCAGACTGCTCCACCCCGCGCCCGATCCGACAGCCGGTTCAACATGAACCGAGCGCCGAGAGGTGAAATTATGGCATCTTGCACCAACTTGCGTCAACAGAAGTCATGGCCGGAACGCGGGGGACATGCCGTCTTCCCGTGAAATCAAGGACCTGGGAGATGACCCCTAACGACTGGACGCTCCTGCAGGCGATTGCGCTCGGATCCCTCGTCGCGTGGGCGAGCGGTCTGCGACTCTATCTCGTGGTCTTCGTGCTCGGGATCGCGGCGCGACTGGGCTACCTCGATCTCCCGGCCGGGCTGGCGATCCTCTCCCACACCTACGTCATCGCGGCGGCAGGCCTGCTCCTGATGGTCGAATTCCTCGCCGACAAGGTGCCGGGCATCGACAGCGCCTGGGACAGCCTGCACACGTTCATCCGCATTCCCGCCGGGGGCCTGCTTGCCGCCGGCGTCGCGGGCGATGACTTGACCGCCATTACCCTGGCGGCCGGCTTGCTGGGCGGGACGATCACGGCCGGCACTCATTTCGCCAAGGCAGGCGGCCGCGCGGCGATCAACACTTCGCCCGAGCCACTGTCGAACTGGGTCGCGTCCTTCACGGAAGACGCGTTGGTGCTGGGGGGGATCTGGGTTGCGCTGTACTACCCGGCCGTGTTCCTCGCCGCGCTGGCGGTCTTTCTCGCCTTCGCCGCCTGGTTCATCGTCGTCTTCGCGCAGTTCGTGCGCCGGCGCTTCATCCGCCCGATCCGGTCGGAAGGGTCGGCGACCGAAACGCCACCGAGCTAGGCCGGACGCCTCTCGATCAGCGCCTGCGCGAGGGTGCCCGCGTCGACATGCTCGATCTCGCCGCCGACCGGCAGGCCGCGCGCGATGCGTGAAACGACGAGGCCCTTGCCAGCGAGCATTTCCGCCGTGTAGTGGGCCGTCGCCTCGCCTTCCACGGTGAAGTTGGTCGCGAGGATGACCTCCCGCACCACGCCGTCCGTGGCGCGCTTGAGCAGGCGGTCGAGGTGAATCTCATGCGGGCCGATGCCGTCGAGCGGCGACAGGCGGCCCATCAGGACGAAGTACAGGCCGCCGTAGCTCTGCGTCTGCTCCATCATGAGCAGGTCCGCCGGCGTTTCCACCACGCAAAGGAGCGAGCCGTCGCGCCGCGGCGAGGAGCACAACCCGCACAGTTCGGCTTCGGTGAATGTGTTGCAGCGCGCGCAGTGGCGGATCCTGCGCAAGGAATCGCCCAGCGCCGCCGACAGGCGGCCCGCCCCCGCGTGGTCGCGCTGCAGCAGGTGGTAGGCCATGCGCGTGGCGGACTTCGGCCCCACTCCCGGCAGGCAGCGCAGGGCCTGGATCAGTTCGTCCAGCGAATCGGGGGTCTGCATCGCGCCGCGCCGTTCAGAACGGGAGCTTCATTCCCGGCGGCAGGTTGAGGCCGGACGTGAATCCGGCCATCTTTTCCTGGCTGGTCGCCTCGGCCTTGCGCGCGGCATCGTTGAAAGCCGCCGCGACGAGATCCTCGAGCATGTCCTTGTCCTCGCCGAGCAGGCTCGGGTCGATGGTCACGCGCTTCACCGCGTGCTTGCAGGTCATCACGACCTTCACGAGACCCGCGCCGGACTGCCCCTCGACCTCGATCGCCTCGAGACTCTCCTGGACCTTGCGCATGTTCTCCTGCATCTGCTGCGCCTGCTTCATCAGCGCGCCAAGCCCGCCCTTCATCATGACTTTCCTCTCCTGTCCTGGGTTGCTTCGGAATCGTTTTCGCCGGCAGGCCGGATGGTCGACGCGACGACCTGCGCGCCCATGCCTTCCACGAGGTCGCGCACGAACGGATCACCCTCGATCGCGGCGGCAGCCGAGTCGATGCGCTTCTGCGCCTCCACGCCGCGCACGGCCGCGACGCTGCGTCCCCTGGTCTCCCCCACGCGCACCGAGAGCCGGAAGCCGGCGCCGAACTGCGGCGCCAGCGCCGCCTTGAGCTTGTCCTGGTAAGCCTTCTCGGCATACATGCGGTGCGCTTCCCCAAGCACCAGCTGCAGGTGGTTGTTCTGGAACGCGTCCAGTTCGCCGTAGCGTGCCAGGAGCCCCGCCATGCCGCTGAGATTCTGGCGTTCGACGAAAGCGCCCCAGTCGCCATCGAACCCTGCAGTTGCGGATGCAGACTGGGGCGGAAGCACGGGGCGTTCCACGGCAACGGGTGCCGGCCGCGCGTCGCCACCGGTCGCGACGGGCGTGCCAGCCCCGCGCGCTGCGACCGGCTCTCCCGCGGACGCGAGGCCGAACGAAAGCATGCGCATCACGGCCATGCCGAAGCCGGCAATCTCGTCCGGCGCCAGCGGCAGGTCACGCCTGCCGAGCACGGCAACCTGGTACATGACCTGGACGCGGCCCGCATCGAGACGGGCGGCCAGCGCCGCGATGCGGGAGGCATCCGGATCATCCGGCGCCGCCTGCCCCCCGTGCTGGGCCAGTGCGATGCGATGCAGGAACGCCGCAATGTCCTGCAGCGCCTGGTCGCACGAGAGGCCACGCTCGCAAATGCGGTCGGCCTCCGCGAGAGCGCCAGCCCCGTCCGCGGCGGCGATAGCCTCGATGAGGGGCCACACGAGGTCACCGCCGACGGCGCCGAGCATGTCGGAAACCTGCTTCGCCATCACCGTGCCGGAACCAAAGGCGATCGCCTGGTCCGTGAGGCTCAGGCTGTCGCGCACGCTGCCTGCCGCGGCGCGCGCGAGCAGCAGCAGTGCGGGCTCCTCGAAGGGAATGCCTTCCGCCTCCAGGACCCGCTTGAGGTGCCCGGCCAGCGCCTGCGGCGCCAGCGTGCTTCAGGTTGAACTGCAGGCACCGCGACAGCACGGTCACCGGCAGGCGCTGCGGATCCGTCGTGGCCAGGATGAACTTCACGTGCTCCGGCGGCTCCTCGAGGGTCTTCAGCATCGAGTTGAACGCATGCCGGGAAAGCATGTGCACCTCGTCGATGATGTAGACCTTGTAGCGGCCCGACACCGGCATGTACTGCGCCGTGTCGAGGAGCTCCCTCATCTCGTCCACCTTGGTGTTGGTGGCGGCGTCGACCTCGAGCATGTCCACGAAGCGACCCGAGTCGATGTCGGTGCAGGCGCGGCACTTCCCGCAGGGCCGCGAGGAGACGCCCGTCTCGCAGTTGATGGACTTGGCGAGAATGCGTGCGAGCGTGGTCTTGCCGACGCCGCGGGTGCCGGTGAAGAGGTAGGCGTGGTGCAGGCGCCCCGTATCCAGCGCGTTGACCAGCGCGGTGACGACGTGCCCCTGCCCGACCAGCTGGTCGAACGCCTTGGGGCGCCACTTGCGCGCGAGGACCTGATACGTCATGGAGTCGTTCGGCGGATGAGCCGCGCCACGCGCGGCCTGGGAATCAGGAAAGGCGAGCCTGACCCCCGGCACTTGAAGGAATCGACTATGGCTGCTTCGTTCCCGACCTGACCAGGTTCGCCGCCCTTCAATGCGGGGAGGCCCGCCGGAACGGATTATGGCACACCAACTCGCGCCGCCGCCCCGCACGTGCGAAAGCCCGCGAACACGTCGTTGCGGTGCGGGAGGTAGAAGTTGCGCCAGCGGTTGTGCACGAGCCGCGAGCGCGTGGCAAAGGAGCCGCCGCGCAGCACGCCGTGGGTCCCGAACCACGGCTGCGAATATTCGGCATACGCGTCGGTCGCGAATCCCGGGTAAGGCAGGAACGCCGAGGAAGTCCACTCCCACACGCCGCCGATCATCATCTCGAGCCCCGAGGGATTCGCGGCAGGCTCCGCCACCATCGCCGGAATCTCCAGCCGATAGTCGAGGCCCGGCACGCCATCGGGCATGGCACTTCCCCACGGGTAGCGATCGTCGCGACCGCCATTGCGTGCCGCGTACTCCCATTCGCTTTCCGTTGGCAGGCGCCGCCCGGCCCAGCGGCAGTACGCCTCGGCCTCATGACGGCAGACCTGCACGAGAGGCGAGTCGAGGTCCAGGTCATGCCAGGTGTCGAACCATCGCATCGTCCAGCGGCTGCCTTCACGCTTCCAGTTGCGCGGCGCCTTCGCGCCCGTCGCTTCCCGCCAGCGCCATCCGTCGTCCGTCCAGAATTCCTTCCGGGCATAACCCTGCTCTTCGACGAAGGCGAGGAAACGGCCGTTGCTGACCGGGCGCGAGTCGATCGTGAACGCCGCGACGCGCACCGGATGCGCCCACTTCTCGTTGTCGAAGGCGTGCTCGCCGTCGTCCCTGGCCGCGCCTTGCAGGAACTCACCGCCGGGAAAGGAGATCTCGCGAACGTCACCGTCCGCACCCGCCGGCAACGCGTCGTGCGCGCGTCGCGGTGCCGGCAGGCCGAGCGTCTGGAGCGTCATGAGCAGCGCCTCGCCGTGCATGTCCTCGTGAAAGAGGGCCAGCCGGAAGCGATGGCGGTCGTCGTCGCGACTCGCCGCCAGGTCGTCCAGCGTGGCCGAGAGGGTTTCCTCGAGGTAGTCGAACACCGCATCACGCGGCGGATAGGCCAGCGCCCAGCGGGTAGTCGTGCGCGACGGTGCGCGAGTCGAAGAGCTGGTCCGCGCCGGCAAGACGCGAGGGCGTCCGGATGCCCGCAGGATCGTCGGGCCGCCAGCGCCGGCAGAAGAACTCCTGGAAGTACCCGATGTGCGCGAGTTCCCAGATGGGCGGGTTCACGACCTCGAGGAGGGGCACGTTCCAGTCGTCGTCACGCAGGTGCCCGTACATCGACAGCGTATACTCGCGGCTCTCCCGCAAGGCGTCCGCCAGCGCGTCGATTTCGTTCAGCATGGGCAGTTCATCCCGAGCAAGGCCGGTGGCGTTCATCGTGACGCCCGGCACGCGCGAAGCCAACAACGGCAACTGGCGCACCGCCCGGCGCTGGGCCGATTTTCTCGCCGGGGTCGCGAAGCCGATTGTACAGAGCGCGTGGAACGGCGAGCCGGCCGACGTGGCGATCGCCCTGCACGCCAGGCGCAGCGCCGCCTCCATCGCGCGCCTGCGCGATGAAGCCCCGCATATCCCGATCATCCTGGTGCTTTCCGGCACGGATCTCTATCGCGACCTGCCGCACAGCGTGGAGGCGGCCCGCTCGCTCGCACTGGCCGATCGCATCGTTGCCCTGCAGGACGACGCCCTCGCCTACGTCCCGCAGGAGCATCGCGGCAAGTGCGTCGCGATCTACCAGTCGGCGCAGGAGGCTCGCTCCGGCCCGCAAGGCGCGCGCGCGCCTCGATTGCGTCGTCGTGGGACACCTGCGCGAGGAAAAGGACCCACGCACGCTCTGGAACGCCCTGCGGCTCATCGATCCGCAGTTGCCGATCCGGATCCGTCACATCGGCGAAGCGCTCGACCCCGTGCTCGGAGATGAGGCGCGCGCCGCCATGGCCCGGGACTCCCGCTACCGCTGGACGGGCGCCCTGCCCCATGGGCTCACGCGTTGCGCCATCCGCGATGCGCACTTGCTCGTGCACCCCTCGCTGATGGAAGGCGGCGCCAATGTCATCGTCGAGGCGGTCAACGGCAGGCACGCCGGTGATCGCAAGCCGCGTTTCGGGCAACGTGGGCATGCTGGGGAGGAACTATCCGGGCTATTTCGAGGTCGGTGATGCAGCGGGACTGGCGGCGCTGCTCGTCTCGTGTCTCGATGACGGCAAATCGGCTTGCGTCGCTTGCGGGGACTTTGCGACGAGCGCGCCCGGCTCTTCACGCCAGCACGCGAAAGGCAGGCCTTGCGGCGAGCTCGTTGCCGGCGTCCTGAAGGACAGGCAAGGCTAGAATCCGGTTGCAGGCATCACTCCAGGAGATCACGACGATGGACATGCAGGTCAGGCTCACCCAGTTCAGCCACGGCGGCGGTTGCGGCTGCAAGATCGCGCCCGGCGTCCTGGAGCAGATCCTCTCCAAGTCGGCCCCGGGGCTGGTGCCGAAGCAGCTCCTGGTCGGCATCGAGACGGCCGACGATGCCGCGGTCTACCAGATCAACGACACGCAGGCGATCGTCGCCACCACGGACTTCTTCATGCCGATCGTCGACGATCCGTTCGACTTCGGGGCCATCGCCGCCACCAATGCCATTTCGGACGTGTACGCGATGGGTGGCCAGCCGCTGTTCGCCCTGGCGCTGGTGGGCATGCCCGTCGACAAGCTCCCGATGGAAACGATCCGGCGCATCCTGGAAGGCGGCGAGTCGGTCTGCGCGCGCGCGGGCATACCGATCGCGGGCGGCCATACCATCGACTCCGCGGAGCCCATCTACGGCCTGGTAGCCATCGGCCTCGTCGATCCGCGCAACCTCAAGCGCAATGCCGGCGCGAAGCCCGGCGACAGGCTCGTGCTCGGCAAACCTCTGGGCGTCGGGATCTTCAGTGCCGCGCTCAAGGCCGGGCGCCTCGGCAAGGATGGCTACCAGGCGATGATCGAGAGCACGACCAAGCTCAATACGCCCGGACCCAGGCTCGGACTACTGCCCGGCGTCCATGCGCTCACCGACGTCACGGGCTTTGGCCTCCTCGGGCACCTGCTCGAGATCTGCAAGGGCTCGCACGTGGCTGCCCACGTCGACTGGGACCGGCTGCCGGTCCTGCCCAACGCACTCGAACTCGCCCGCGAGGGCTTCACGACCGGCGCCTCGAAACGCAATTTCGCCGGCTACGGGGACAAGGTGACGCTCGGCCCCGGGATCGACGAAGCGGGCAAGGCGCTCCTGACCGATCCGCAGACGAGCGGAGGACTCCTCGTGTCGTGCGCCCCGGATGCGGTCGACGAGGTGCTCGCGATCTTCGCCTCCGAAGGATTCGGCCAGGCCGTCGTGATCGGGGAAATGGTGGCGGGCGAAGCGGCCGTGCGCGTCGACTGAAGCAGCGGCGCGCCGCTCAGGCGGCGAGAAAGACCGAGTAGGCCACGTCCCGCGCGTCCCAGCGGCGCACCGAAGCGAATCCGGCATCCGCGAGGATCGCTGCGAATTCGTCCGGCGCGTACTTGTAGGAATTCTCGGTGTGGATGCGTTCCCCGCGCAGGAAGCGGCGCTCCTGCCCGTCGAGCCGCACCACCTGCTCGCGAACGCTCTCCAGGTGCATCTCGATGCGCCCTTCGGCTTCGTTGTAGAAGCCCTACGTGCGCGAAGCCGCTCACGTCGAAATCGAACCCGAACCTCGCATTGAGGTGACGCAGCGCGTTGCGATTGAATGCCGCCGTCACCCCGAGCGCATCGTCGTAGGCGGCGTCCAGGGTTGCCTTTGCCTTCTTGCCGTCGACGCCGATGAGCAGCGCGCTCCCCGGCCGGGCGGCGCAATAGCCCCTGATGCCGGCGAGGAACCGCCGCGCCTCGGCAGGCGTGAAGTTGCCGATGCTGGAACCCGGATAGAAGAAGAGCGTCGGCGACTCGTCGAGAACGCCGTCGAGATCGAGGCTCCCGGAAAAGTCCGTCGCCACGCCCACCAGTTCCAGTTCGGGGAAATCCGGCGCGAGGCGTTCCAGGGCGGCCGCGATCTCGTGCACGGCGATATCGACGGCGACATAGCGCGACGGCGAGAGGAACGGCGAGCCAGCCCCTGGCCTTGCAGCAGTCCCCGGCGCCAAGGTCCACGAACTGGCGCCCCGGCCCGATCGCCTGGACGATCTCGGCGCGGCGTGACTGGAAGAGGTCCACCTCGGTGCGCGTGGGGTAGTACTCGGGCAACCGGCAGATGGCCCCGTAGAGCGCGCAACCCAGCTCGTCGTAGAAGTACTTCGGCGCGATGCGGGCGGGATTCCGGAGCAGGCCCTCGATGAGCGCCCGTCGCTCCGAGTCGGCATCGAGGACGAGGCGATTGATGATCCGCGGGCCGTTCATGGTCATCAGCGTGCGGCCGACGTGGGGCGTTCGCGCGGAAGCAGCGGGAGTATCAGCGCTTCCAGCGCCTCGCCGGTGTCGATTTCGCCTTCGCCGTGGAAGCGTATGCGTCCTGCCGCATCGACGATGAAGGTCGTGGGCAGTGCCCGTACCCGCCAGGCCTTCCCGGCTTCCTTGTCCCTGTCCAGCAGGATGGGCAGGTCCAGGCCGCTGCGGCTCACGAATGCGCTCACGCGCTGCGGCATCTCGCCCTGGTTCACGGCGAGCACCTCGAAGCCGCGCGGCGCGAGCCGTGCACGCAGGCGCGCGAGCGCCGGCATTTCCTCGACGCAGGGCGCGCACCACGTGGCCCAGAAGTTCACGAGCACCACCTTGCCGCGGAGCTTCGCGAGATCGACGACGTCGCCCGCTGGCGTCCTGAGGACCAGCGCAGGCGTGGCCCCGCCCCCCCAGGCGACGAAGGGGCTCGGCGGCGCCCGCCGACAGGGCGAGGGCGGCCGCGACCAGGGCGACGATCGATCTTGCGTTCAGACGCATGGGACGGGGCCGCGCTGGCGCGCGCCCCCCTGGCAGCTCAGATCTCGCGCGCGGTGATCTGGTACTTGAAGTTGTCCGGATCGAGGCTGTCGAGCCGGCCCTCCGCGGTCTCGCATTGCGGATACATGAAGAACGGCGACCTTGCCCTTGGCCGCGCCGGGCAGCGCCACGTCGTGCGCGAAGTTGTAGGCGAGCCAGTTCATCTCCCACGAGCCGAAGAGGCGCGCGCGCGCCCTGGTCACCTTCTCGTCGCTCGACCGGCAGGTTGCCGGGCGGCTCCTCCAGCACGACCTTGCGCACGTCGGCGGGATCGACCGGCACCCAGCCGAAGCCCGACCAGGAAGACTTCCGCGCGGCAGTGCTGCGCCTTGGTGATGTTCTCCGTGCCCGCGCCGAGGCTCTTGTAGCCGTGCTCCGACTTGCGCCACGCGGATGCCGTAGACGTCGCGCGCGGGCAGTCCGGCCGCGCGCGCGAGCCCGACGTAGAGCGCGTTGAGGTCGGCGCACTTGCCGCTCAGGTTCTTCGTCTCGAGCATGTACTTGATGTCGCCCATGCCGCAGCCGCGCGTCTTCGGGTCGCGGAACGTGTTGTCGCAGATCCAGTCGTAGATCGCGCGCGCCTTCTCGACGTCGCTCCTTCGCGCCCTTCGTGATGTCCATCGCGGTCGTCTTCACGATGCCGTCCGTGGGCAGGAGCTCGGTCGGCTTGAGGTAGCGCGCGAGTTCCGCGCGGTCGGCCGGACCTTGCCCGGCTTCGCGAGGTCCACCGCCACGTCGCGCGTCGCGAACCGGCTCACCAGCGTGAGGACGGGCTTCGCGCCGCGCCGCCCACTCGGCCCAGACCAGCCCCGAGGCCCCAGGCCGGGTCGGAAGGCGGCGTTGCCGGCCGCACCCTCGGCCTTGAACGTGCTGCCGAGCGATTTCTGGTAGGGCGTGTCCACCGTGAGCGGCGTGGGCAGCCACACGCGGGTCTTGCCGGCGGGGTTCAGCACCTCGACGCGGGTGGTCACCTCGAAGGTGCGCCAGCGGTCGGCGGGGGATTGCGCGAAGGCGCGCGAGACGGCGGAGGGAAGGACGAGGCCCGAGGTGGAGAGGCCGGCGATGCGGAGGAAGTCGCGACGACGCATGGGAGGTTCCTTTCTCAGGCGTGATGGCGGGGCGCGCAGGCCCGCCGGGGACCGGACCCGCCGCAGGCGAGCGGGGCGGACATGAGGGTTCTCTTGGTGCGCGAGCGGCTCGGGACGATCATGGGTGCTCCGGGGCAGGCGACCGGCGGGGCCGCCGAGGAGGCAATGATAGTGGATACGGTTCGCATCGGGCGGTGGATTTGGTCCCATTCGCATCGCCCGCGCGGATGAACCTGATGCAGTGCAGCATCGCCACCCTCGCGTCGGCTAAAATGATGCGCTTTGCGTCCAGTGGCGCACCCGAAAGTCCCCGCGCCGAGCATGGGAATATCGATGACCGCCCGCACCGATTCGTCCCCCGCGCCCCTGTCGCTCGCCCACGGCACTGCGTTTCGAGGACCTCTACGAAACCGAGGGGCTCGAGCGCCTCGACGCGCGTTTCCTCGCCACGCTCGAGGCCGCCGACGCGAGCCTCGAGGCCCGCCTTGGTCGCGGCGCGCGCCGCGCCGGAGATCGCTCGCCGCCAAGGAAGAGGCGGAGCTGCTGCTCGCCGTCGCGCCCGTCCTGGACGATTTCGTGGCGGAGCTCTTCGGCATCGTCCCCGAGGTCGACCGGCTGGTGGCCGCCCATACGGAAACGGAACCGCTCTTCCGCGTGAAGCGCAAGTTCGTGCAGCGCCGCGCGATGCTCAAGATCAAGGCCGACGAGGCCGCCACGTTCGACGGCCCGAAGCTCGAGGCCGAGCTCGCCGCGATGCTCGGCGGGGCCTTCGAGGAACTCGCTTTCGCGCGCGCCGTGCTGCAATGGCAGGCCGACGAGGCGGCCAACGCGGCCGCACTCGCGCTCGCGGAACGCTATTGCGCCTGGGCCGGGCACACGGCCGAGGGACGCCGCCGCAACCGGGCCGGCGTGCTCTTCAAGCCGCCGCAGAAGGTCGAGCCGCTCGCCCTCGTGCCCGTCGATACCGACACGTCCGCCGGCTACGCCGTTCACACGCTCCACCATGTCCGCCGCCGCGAAGGCTTCGCGCTCACCGACGCGGGCACGAGCCTCGTCGGCGGGCTGGGCGAGGCCCACTACTGCATCATCTGCCACGAACAGGGCAAGGACTCCTGCTCCAAGGGCCTGAAGGAGAAGCCCGACGAGAGCGGCAAGGTCGCCTTCAAGAAGAGCCCCTTCGGCGTGCCGCTCCCCGGCTGCCCGCTCGAGGAGCGCATCTCGGAATTCCACAAGCTGAAGACCGAGGGGGTCGCGATCGGCGCGCTCGCGATGATCACGGTCGACAACCCCATCGTCTGCTCGACCGGGCACCGCATCTGCAACGACTGCATGAAGTCGTGCATCTACCAGCGGCAGGATCCGGTGAACATCCCGCAGGCGGAAACGCGAACGCTGAAGGACGTGCTGGGCCTGCCGTGGGGCTTCGAGATCTACTCGCTCCTCACGCGCTGGAACCCGCTCAGCCTTCGCCGCCCGTTGCCCGCGCCGGGCCACGGGCAAGCGCATCCTCATGGTGGGCCAGGGCCCCGCGGGATTCACCACGTCGCACCATCTCATGAACGACGGTCACACGGTCGTCGCGATCGACGGCCTCAAGATCGAGCCGCTCGACCCCGCCCTCTCCGGCGTGGAACCCTCCGGAAGGCGCGTGCCGTTCCAGCCCATCCGCGACGTCGAGTCGCTGCGCGAGCCCCTCGACACGCGCGTGATGGCGGGCTTCGGCGGCGTGGCCGAGTACGGCATCACCGTGCGCTGGGACAAGACCTTCCTCAAGATCGCGCGCCTGCTCGTCGAGCGGCGCAGCCAGTTCGCGCTGTTCGGCGGCGTGCGCTTCGGCGGCACGATCACCGCCGAGCAGGCGTTCGCGATGGGCTTCGACCACATCGCGCTCGCCGCGGGCGCCGGCAAGCCCACCGTCCTCGACCTCCCCAACGGGCTGGCGCGCGGCGTGCGCACCGCCTCCGATTTCCTCATGGCGCTGCAGCTCACGGGCGCGGCGCGCACCGACACGATCGCCAACATGCAGCTGCGCCTGCCGATCGTGGTGATCGGCGGCGGGCTCACGGCCATCGACACGGCCACCGAATCGCTCGCCTACTATCCGGTGCAGGTGGAGAAGTTCCTCTCCCGCTACGAAACCCTCGTCGCGGAGCTCGGCGAGGCACGCGTGCAGGCCGCCTGGCGCGAGGAGGAACGCGAGATCGCGCAGGAGTTCCTTGGCCACGCGCGGGCGATCCGCAAGGAGCGCGCCGCAGCCGCGGGCGAGGGCCGCGAGGCCCGCGTGCTGGAGCTGCTGCAGTCGTGGGGTGGCTCCACCATCGCCTACCGCAAGCGCATGATCGACAGCCCCAGCTACACGCTCAACCACGAGGAAATCGAGAAGGCCCTCGAGGAAGGCATCCGCTTCGCCGAAGGCCTCACGCCGGTGCGTGTCGAGGTGGACCGGTTCGGCCACGCCTGCGCGCTCGTGGTTCGCGCGGGCGGCGAGTCCGGCCAGGGCGAGCACGCGCTGCCGGCGCGAAGCATCCTGGTGGCCGCGGGCACGCAACCCAATACCGTGCTCGCGCGCGAGGACGCGGGCCACTTCGTCCTCGACGGGCGCTTCTTCCGCGCGGTGGACGACGAGGGCAATCCCGTCACGCCGGAACGCTCGTCGAAGCCCGCCACGCCGAACGTCCTGCTCTCGCGCGACGGCGAGGACCGCTACATGAGCTTCTTCGGCGATCTTCACCCCTCCTTCTCCGGCAATGTCGTGAAGGCCATGGGGTCGGCGAAGCTGGGCTACCCGGTCGTGAGCCGCGTGCTGGAGCGCCGCCCGTCCCGTTCCGCCGCCGATGCCGCCGCGTTCCTCGAGAGGCTGAATGCGCAGCTGCGCGCGCACGTTCACCACGTCGAGCGACTTACGCCCAACATCGTCGAAGTGGTGATCCATGCTCCCCAGGCGGCGCAGCAGTTCAGGCCGGGCCAGTTCTTCCGCCTGCAGAATTTCGAGACGCTCGCCCCGGAGGTGGATGGCACGCGCCTCGCGATGGAGGGCCTCGCTCTCACCGGCGCCTGGGTCGACCGCGAGAAGGGCCTCGTCTCCACCATCGTGCTGGAGATGGGCGGCTCGAGCGACCTGTGCGCGATGCTCAAGCCCGGCGAACCCGTGATCCTCATGGGCCCGACCGGCACGGCGACCGAGACGCCCGCGGGCGAGACGGTCGTGCTCGCCGGTGGCGGCCTGGGCAACGCCGTGCTCTTCTCCATCGGCGCGGCCCTTCGCGCCGCCGGTTCGAAGGTGCTCTATTTCGCGGGCTACAAGAAGCGCATCGACCGCTACAAGGTGGACCAGATCGAGGCGGCGGCGGACGAGGTCGTGTGGTGCTGCGACGAGGCGCCGGGTTTCGCGCCGGGCCGGCCGCAGGACAAGGCCTTCCACGGCAACATCGTGGAGGCGATGAGGGCGCACGCCGAGGGTCGACTCGGTGCCGCATCGATCGCGCTGAAGGACGCGGACCGGCTCATCGTCATCGGCTCGGACGCGATGATGGCCGCGGTGGCCGGCGCGCGCCACGGCGTCCTCGCGCCGCACCTCAAGGCGTCGCATGTCGCGATCGGCTCCATCAACTCGCCGATGCAATGCATGATGAAGGAGATCTGCGCGCAGTGCCTGCAGCCGCACGTCGATCCTGCGACCGGCAGGACGACCTACGTGTTCTCCTGCTTCAACCAGGACCAGGATCTCGACCGGGTCGACTTTCCGGGGCTGAAGCAGAGGCTCGCGCAGAACTCGGTGCAGGAAAAGCTGACCGCGCTGTGGATCGACCGCTGCCTCAGGCGCTCGGGGCGGCGGACGGCGGCGTAAGGTCGCGCTCCTCCCGGTGCGGGGAGAAGAAGAAGACGCCCGCCAGGAACGAGAAGTAGATCGCGTTGGCCGGAATGTGGAAATTGAAGTCGACGAGCGCGTGCACGAGCATCGCCAGCATGCCAAGACCGGCGGCCACCTGCAGGTAGCCGAGGCTGTGCCTGCGCCATCCCGAGGCGAGTTGCCCCCAGCGCATCACGTACGCCCCGCCGAGAAGCACCACGATGGCAATGCCGACGACGCCCATTTCGAGGAACAGCTCCGCATAGTCGTTGTGGGCATGGTCGAAGAAACTGGACATGCCTTCGATCTGGTAGCGCTTGAAGACATCCGCGAAGGTTCCCAGGCCGCTGCCGAAGGGCAGGAAATCGAGGCCCGCACGCACGCTCGCCGCGGCGATCCGCAGGCGTCCGTCGTAGCCCAGCGCCAGCTGGTCGGGCGCGATGCGCTCCACGTATCGGCGTGAGGCCGATGTAGGTGGCCAGCGCCAGGGCGCTCAGCCCGGCAAATCCGAACGCGATCCGCGACGGCATCGTCGCCGCCTTCCAGATGAGCGCGAAGGCCGCCAGGCCGAAGGCGAGCAACCCCGACCCGATGCCGCCCCGCGAGAGGGAGAACAGCAGGGCCACGAGGAGGAAGAGGACGAGCACCGAGAGGAGGATGCGGATCGCGACCCGCCTGTCGGACGTTGCCGGATGCGGTCGCAGGCTGCCGTGATGCCAGCGGTGCGCGGGCATCGCCTCGAGAAACCAGAGCGCGACCGCCATGGGCAGGGCCATCGCCATGAGCGCGGCGAAGTGGTTCTTGTTGATGTAGGTTCCGGTCGCCGCACCGCCGCCAAAGGGGTTGCCGAGGTACAGGGGAGAGCCCGGAGCGGCCCCGAGCTGCAGCACGCCCAGGATGGCCTCGCAGAGTCCGACGCCGACGAAAACGACGACCAGCTTCTTCACTTCCTGGCGCGACTGCGCAAGCGTGAGCAGGAACGCGGCCAGGCAGGGAAGCATGACCAGCCACGAGTACTCCGTTGCGCGGGGATGAATGCTCAGGGGCCGCATGGCCAGGGTTGCGCTCTCTCCGGCGAACTCGAGCGCGCGAAAATAGGGACCGTGGCCCGGCAACTGCGACCACACAATCCGGCCGGCAGGGGAACGAGTTGCAGCAAGGGTACGCAGACGAGGAGCCCCACGCCCCAGCGCAGCCCCGCGGGCAGGGAACCGATGGACACCCGGAAGAAGCCCTGCCGCGCCAATGCGGCGATGCCCGCGATCCCGGCAAGCTCGAGCAGCAGGAGTGGCTGGGGGCGGTTGCCGCCCAGCAGGAGGGGCGCGAAGACCAGCAGGAAGCAGAGAATGAAGAACGGAACCCGGTTCGCCGGTCGCGGGATCGCGGGCTCCATGGTGCGGCGCCAGCCGTCGGTCAGTTCGGGCTCGCCGTGTCCTGCGTTGATACGGCGGCGAGCGCCCCCAACTCCGGCCAACCCCGTGCCGGCGATGGAGCCGGCCGGGAAGGCACCCGACAACGCCAGTGCAGGAATGCTCGCGGTCGATCCTTCCAGCGCCGCCTGCCAGATCCGCGAGGTCGATCAGGGTCGATTCCGCAAGTTCAAAGCGTGCCTCGCACGGGGGCAACAAGTTGACCTCGTAGCGATGGTTCGCCTTCAGCGTGACTTCGCAGCCGTCCATGTATCTCACCACCGCGCCGGACTTCACCATCGTGATGACGCTCTGACCCTGATTGAGCACCTGGTTCAGGACACCAGCCACAAGCCCCGACTCGGCACTGACCAGAACGTCACCGTCGATCTTGTGCAGGCGAGCGACCGGCATGCCGACAGGGATAGTCGAGGCAGCCCTGCCCGGCGTCGATTCGCGGCTGAATTCCGCGCGCCTTGCCAGCTTGCTTCCGGCAGGACTTCCCTTTGCTGCCGGGACGGCAGCACGATCCTCTTTGGACCTGGCCGCGAGGCTGTCGCCTCTGGCCGGTGCGACTTGTCCCGCCGGCGCGGGCTGGGCAAACAGTGCAGGCGTCGCGAGCGCACTTGCCAGGAGCACTGCAACCACGGTTTTCACGATGTTCTTGCGTTTCATGGACCACCTCCAGCTACATTCAAATTATACGCCTGACCAGCAATCCGGACCTGCGCTGTGCCGGTGCGTCATGGCCGCCTCGTCAGTTTCAGGTCGTCGAACCAGGCCGTGCCGGAAACGAAGGCCGCCGAGCCCTCCGCCGCGATCGCTTCCAGTTGCAGGACCTGGCCGCGGCAAGGCGGATCGATCTTGCAGGTCCATGGAGAACGTGCGCCACTCGCCCGACCCCAGAAATCGCTCGGAACCGGCGACAACCCCGAGCGTCCGGGCCATGTCGACGCAGCGCACGGTCCACTGCACGCCCCGCAGCGCCTTGATTCCATCCGTGCGCACCATCCCGGTGAGTACGTACGGTCCCGGCGCCAGGTTCAGGTACTGCCACACGGGAGGACCGCCCTGGCGCTTGCCGTTGTAGGTCACGCGCAAGGCCTTCTTCCCGGAGACGTTCGGCGCCTGGACGACTTCCGTCACATGTCCGACTTCACGGCCCGATCTGGCCTGCAGGTTCCAGTCGAAGCCGATGCCGCTGGACGGGAATTCGAAGCTCCCGTTGAAGACGAACCCGACGCTGGCGAGTCGCTCGCGTGGCAGCAGGTTGAGCCAGAAGTCGTAGGCCTGCTGCCAGCGGCCCAGCGCCCGAAGCCGGTCGATCAGGCAGGCCGCTTCCGCGGTGCCCTGGCCTGCAGGCGCCGTGCCCTGGAGAAGCAGGGGCATCAGGATGCCCGGTTCCACGCCTCGGGTGCAGGCGTCGACCAGGAACGGCCCCAGCCAGGCCGGATTGCGCGCGACCACCTCCGCCACGACCGCCTTGTGCTTGCCGGAGGCGAGTATCGCCGCGAGGACGGGATACACCTGCTGTCGCGTGCCCGGGAAGTGCGAGGCCAGCCGCGCCAGCAGTTCCACGCCGAGCCGGTCACCCTGCTGCACGAAGTGATTGGCGGCAAGGACGAGGACTTCCCGCGCATAAGGCGCCAGTTCCAGCGCGGTACGGTAGGCGCGACCGGCGCGCGCGCTGTCGCCATCGGCCTCGAATTCCCTGGCGAGCATCAGCAGCGCCCCCACGTGTCGCGGGGTTTTCATCGAGCATGCGACGAAGCGCGGCCTGCTCCAGTGCTCGCCGCTCCGCCGGCGCGTAGCCGGCCGTCTCCGACAGCGTCGCAATCCTCGGGCGACCGGTGTCCTCGTACAGCACGGCATTGACGTGGATCACGCGCCAGAGCAGGAAGAGCGAAACCGGAACGATCGCCCAGCGCAGCGCAGGACTCGCGAGGTTCACCGGCTCGCCTTTTCGCGGGGGAAGAGCGAAATGCGCGCGATCTTCCCGTTGCCGCCGCGATCCACCACATCCAGTTCCACCGCGACCATGCGCTCGAGGCGTGGCGACTCTTCCTTGTACTCGACCACGAGCCTGCGCCAGCCCCGCCGCTCGCGCCATGCCCGGGGCGAACTCCCAGGTAATGTGGTCGACGTGCAGCTGGCGTGACTTGGTTGCCGCGAAGAAGTCCTCGAAGTCGCGGCGCACGCCCCGGGCTTCCCAGAAGCCGAGACTGTCCGCATCGAACAGGGCCAGGAATCGCACCAGGTCCCCGGTCTCGTAGTAGGTGACGAGGCGGGACACGAGAATTTCCATCGACACGGAGTCCACGGTCGGCTGGCGAGACGATGGCCTGGCCGAGGCCAGCATGGCATCCAGGGCGGCACCTTCCTTCAGGCCGTCGCGACGCGACGGCGCGCGGCCTGCCGGAGTGGACGGCATTCCCCCCTTCGCGCGAAGAGTCGCTGAATCGCTGCGCGCCGGCTGTCCGGGGGAAACGCCGGCCGTCTCCGGCGCCCTGGCCACCTCGCGGGGTGGATCCAGCGGGGCCGGTATCGGCGCCGCGCGCGGAAACACAAGGGCCGGCTGCGGCTCCTCGCGCGCACGTGCGTCGTTCGCCGCCGACCTGCAGGCCGGCATTCGATTCGGCGCCACCGAGAAAGCGCGGCCGGTCGACGCCTGAAAAGACGTTGCGCACCCACTGGAAGGAGAGCTGGAGGGGCGTGGCCGACTGCAGCGTCGAGAAATCCCCCGCCACCTGGCTCGCCACCCACATCTGCAGGTAGAAAAGGCTCGCGATCGCGAGCCCCCCGTACAACGCGGGTTTGCGCAGCCGCATTCTCGCGGCGGTGAACTTCCCATGCAACGGCACGCGAACCGACGTCGTCCTGGGCGGCGGCGGCTCCTCCTCCTCTTGCGGCCTGCGGTCCAGCGCCGCCTTGTGCAGCTCCGCATCGTATTCCGCCCGCCTGGCCTCGTCGGAAAGCACCGCGTAGGCCAGGTTCACCCGATGCGCCGCTTCAGGCGGCCAATGCTCGGAGTCGGGTTCCTGGCGATCGGGGTGGATCAGGGCGATCAGGCCGTGGTAGTGATCCTTGATGGTCTCGCGCCGCGATTCCTTCGGCACGCACAGCACCTGGTAATGCGTGGCCCCATCCCAGAAGCAGATCTGGCGAATGTAGAGGTTTGCCGCCCGGCGCAGGCGCTCGCGTTCCGGGGCGGGAAGGTCGCGCAGCAGCCCGTTCGGGAACTTCCCCTGCGCGAAGCGGAAGGCATGCAGGCCGCCGGCGGGAATCTCCCGGCCATGCGTGAGGCGCGGGCGATAGCGGACCGGATCCTTGCAGAAAGCCAGGAGTTGCGCAGCGGTTACGGCGGCGCTGCCCTCGGCCACGGGTCAGCCCTCGACTGCCGGCTTGGCGCCACTCGGGGACGGGTCGTGCTGGTAGTAGTAGTACGAGTGGCGCCCGTAGAGGTCGTCGTAGGAATCGACCTTCGTGAGGACGACCCCGAGCGGATAGATGCCGGCCTGGTGGAGCCTCTTCAACGCCGCCTTGGCGTGGCCCTTGCGCGTCTTCCCGGACTCGATCACGAAGATCGAGTTGTCGACCTGGTTGCAGAGGACGATCGCGTCGGCGATGCCCAGCACCGGGGGGCCGTCCACGATCACGTGCGCGAAGTGCTCCTCGTAGCTGGTGAGCAGGGTGAGCAGCTTGATGCTCGAGAGCAGCTCCACCGGATTCGGCGGCAGCGGACCCGTCGTCATGACGAAGAGGTTCGGGATGTGCGTGCTGTGGATCGCCTCGAGCGGCCCCATGTTGCTCGACAGCTGGTTGGAAAGGCCGCGCGTGTTCTCGATGCCGATCAGCTTGTGCAGCACCGGGTTCCTCAGGTCCGCGTCGATGATGAGCACGGGCTTGCCCATCTCGGCGAAGCTGATCGCGAGCGAGAGCGCCGTCGTGCTCTTGCCTTCGCTCTTCGAGCTGCTCGTCACCACCAGGCGCCGCGGGGCGCCGGTCGGCGTGGAAAACTGCAGCGCGGTGCGCACGGAACGATAGGCCTCGGCGACTGCCGAAGTGGGGTCGTCGTGCGGCGACAGCGCGACCTGCATCACCTTGCCCGCCTCCGTGGACTTCATCTTCGGGACGACCCCCAGCACCGCCGCGCCCGTCTCGCGCTCGACGTCGTCGGCGAAGCGGATCGTGTCGTCGAAGTACTCCAGGAGCCAGGCCACCATGAGCCCCAGGATCAGCCCGATCGCAAGCCCCATCGACATGTTCTTCGACAGGTTCGGCTTGAAGGGCGCGAGCGGCACCTGGGCCTTGTCGACGACGGAGATGTTGTTGATCCCCACGCCGCCGGCCACGCCGACTTCCTTGAGGCGCTGCAGCAGCCCCTCGTAGAGCTGGCGGTTGGTGTCGACTTCGCGCTTGAGGATGCTGTAGCGGATGTTGCTGCTCTGCAGCGCCAGCATGTCCTGCTGCGCATTGACGAGCTTGCCCTTCAGCGCCGCTTCCTGGGCCGCCGCGGCGCGGTAGCTGGCATTGAGGGTGTTGCGGATCTCCGCGATCTCGCCCTTGATCTGCCGGTCGACCTCGTCGATCTGTCCCTTGATCTGCAGCATCTTCGGGTAGGCCGGCTTGTAGACGCGCAGGTTCTCCTGGTACTCCGCTTCCAGCTTCGACTTGGCCTGCTTGAGGGCGGAGACGTTCCTGTTTTCCTGCACCATCGCGAGCGAGTCGGGGTTGTCCTGCGCCTGCTTGAAGAGCACCTCGGCGCGGATGCGTTCCTGCTCGGCCTTCGCCACCGCCGTGTTGTACTCCTGGAGGTTCTGGCTGAAGATGTTCTGCTTCTCGTCGATGTTCACCACCTGCGAGTCGCGCGTGAAGTTCACCAGCTCGCGCTCGGAGTCCTCGAGCTTCGCCTTGGTCTGCAGGAGCTTCTCCTCGAGGAAGGTCTTGGCATACGACGATGCCTCGAAGCGCCGCTCGAGGTTGATGTTGATGAAGGACTGGGCGAGCGTGTTGGCCGCCTTGGCGGCGAAGAACGGGTCGGTCGAGTCGAAGTGCAGGCGCACCAGGCGCGACTTGCGCACCGGCTCCACGGTGAGCGAGGACTGGAAGGCGGAGACGACGGCATTGTCCTTGCGGGAAGCCGGATCGATCGCCACCGGGTCGGGCCCGCGGCGCAGCCAGGAGAACAGGCGCTCGACGGGTCCCGCGGCCGGCGCTGCAGTCGCGGGCATCTCCACCGGACTGTCCTGGACGGCGAGCCCCATGCTGGTCGGGTTCTTGCGCAACCCGATGTCCTCGACCGCCCTCTCGGCGAGCGCGCGGCTCTTCAGCAGCTCGTAATTGGTGAAGTAGAAGTCCGAGCCGTCCGACCAGTAGTCGCCGCTCTCGCCCGGCGACACCTCCTTGAAGTCGAGGACGCGGGGCGTGAATCGCTCGATCTGGATGGTCGTCGAGGCCCGGTACACGGGCGGCGAAAGGTAGGTCATCACGACGGAAAACAGCGCCGAGGCGGCGAAGATCGCGATGATCGTCCACTTGTGCTTGAGGAAGATGCGCAGCAGGTCGCGCAGGTGCAGGCCGGGATCGAGCGGCTCGGCCACGGCGGCGGCCTCGGCGGCCTGGTCCAGCGCCAGCGCATTGCGCGGCGCGACCGCCAGCGCCGTGTTCCTCGACGGGTAGCCGCGCGGCTCCGGCGGCTTGCTCATGGAGCAGGCACGTAGCGGAACGGATTGACGATCTCGAACAGGTCGCCCAGGAACGAATCCCTGATGGCCACGCGTCCCTTGGACCGGTTGACGACGATCAGGTCCTCGTTGATCACGACGGGATCGGCCAGCTTCGCCGCGCCGGATCTGCTCGACGTCGTATTTCGTCACCACCCGCGCACCGGTCGCGTCGGTGCGAAAGAGGACCACCTCGTGCATCTCGCTGAAGCGTCCCTGCCCGCCCGCCAGGGCGATGGCGGTGAGGAGCGTGGTCTGGCCCTTGAGGGGATAGATTCCCGGCCGGTTCACGGCGCCCTCGATCGTGACCCGCTGCGTGGTGAATTCCTTGATGAAGACGCTCACCTGCGGGTTCTGCAGGTAGCTCTCGGCGAGCCTCGCCGTGATCACCGCCTGCGCCTCCTGGATGGTGAGGCCGGCCACCTCGACCAGGCCGATGAGAGGCAGGGAAATGACGCCGCGCGAATCGACGCGCACCGTGCGGGTCAGCTGGTCGACGCCGAACACCTGGACCTCGATGAGATCCTCCGTGCCGATGCGGTACTCGGCGACCCGGGCTCTCTGGACCCCAGGCTGGGCGCCGCCTGGCCGGGCATCGCCCTGGCAGTCACCGAATCGCCGGGCGCGGCGTCGGCGGGGGCGTTCTGGCGGGTCGCGGGCGCCGTCGCCGGCACTTCCGAAAGCTCGACCGATAGCTTCAATCCCTCTTCCGCCACGGCTGCAGCGGAGAGAAGGCAGCTACAGCCCAAAGAACGCCAGTGCCGCGATTTTCCTCATTGGCCTCGAATCATCTTCCACGGGGTCCTCACCCCGACACTGTACGGGATTCGCTCCCGATATTGCCGCGCTCGATAATTAAAATTGTAACAATATCAGCGATATGGCGCTCAACCTTCAGTAAATACTATGAATGGGATAACAATTCGGCAGTACCCGGTATTCCACCTGCAACTTTGGGTAACTTGCCGACCCCCTGCCGGAAACGCCTGCGGCACCGGCATCGGGGTGAAGACTGGCGGAGAGGGCGGGATTCGAACCCGCGTTAGGCTGTTAACCTAAACACGCTTTCCAGGCGTGCGACTTAAACCGCTCATCCACCTCTCCGGAAAAGCCGGAAATTATACCGTGCCAGCCCATGCCGGGCGATAGTGCCTACCGGCCTGCCCCGAACCAGCGCCGCGAGACCATCTGCCGCGACAGCAGGAACGCGATCAGCGCCACCACGGCCAGGTGCACCGGCCACAGGCCCAGCCAGACCGGGATCTTTCCCTGGGCCGTCCAGGCCTGGAAGATCGAAAGCAGGTTGTTGTAGAGCGTGTAGGCGAGCACCGCCAGGACCAGGTTCCAGGAGCGCCCCGAGCGCGGATTCACGAAGGAGAGCGGCACCGCGAAGAGCGCCATGAGCACCACCGAGAAGGGCAGCGCCACGCGCCAGTGCAGCTCCGCGACGTTGTGCGGGCTGGGGTTGCCCAGCAGTTCCAGGGTTCCCAGGGCCTTGGCGGGCGGCGTCTCCTTCTTGGCTTCCCGGGGCTCGATGCGCAGCGCGTAGCGGTCGAAATCCACGGTGCGGTAGTCGAGCGTGCCGGGCGTGCCCTCGTAGCGCCGCCCGTTCAGCAGCACGACGAAACGGTCGCCGTTGTCCGCGGTCTCGATGAAGCCCTTCTGCGCCACCATCACGCCCAGCTTGTTGTTCTGCGTCGACTGCACGAAGACGTTGTTCACCACGTCGTCGCGCTCGGAGAGCTTGTCCACGAAGAAGACGCGGTCGGCCTGGCGGGACTCGCGAAAGACGCCGGGCGTCACGGCGGAAACCTCGTCGCGGCTCTCCAGCAGGCGCTGGTACTCGCGGCTCTGCGCCTGCGACCAGGGCGCGATCGCGAGCGACAGCACGGCACAGACCAGCGCGATGGGGAGTGCGAAGCGCAGCACGGGCTTCACCCAGGCGGCGATCGACAGCCCCGAGGTGAACCACACCGTCATCTCGCTATCCCGGAAGCTGCGCGTGAGGGTCAGCAGGACGGCCACGAACGCCGCGATCGACAGCAGCACCGGCAGGTAGGTGAGGATGCCGAAGGCGATGAGCCCGATCACCGCCTCCGGCAGCACCTCGCCGCCCGCGGCCTTGCCGAGCAGCAGGATGAGGAGCCGGGTCAGGATGAGCGCCAGCAGCACGGCCACCACGGCAAGCGCCACCAGGCTGAATTCGCGAATGAGGCTGCGCTCGAATATCAAAGTGTGGCGGCTCGGCGGCTTTGACTTGGGTTGCCTGAAGCGGGGATAATCGCGCTCTGGCAGCGAAGCCCAAGTACAGGAAAACAAATGGAATTTAGCATAAAGAGCGGTAGCCCCGAGAAACAACGCACCGGCTGCGTGGTGGTGGGGGTGTTCGAGGGACGCAAACTCACCGCCTCCGCCAGGGACATCGACCGCGCCGTGAAGGGCTTCCTGAGCGACGTGCTGCGGCGCGGGGATCACGAGGGCAAGGCCGGCACCACCACCCTGCTGCACAGCGTGACCGGCATACCCGCGGACCGCGTCCTTCTCGTCGGCCTCGGCAAGGAGCGCGAGATGGGCGAGTCGGCCTATCGCAAGGCCATCGCCGCGGCGGTGAAGGCCCTGCAGACGACCGGCGCCAGCGATGCCACCTTCTACCTGACCGAACTGACGCTGCGCAAGCGCGACTGCGCCTTCCGCAGTCGAGCAGGCGGTGCTCGGCATCATGGAAGGGATGTATCGCTTCGACCGCATGAAGAGCAAGCCCGCCGAGCAGAAGAAGGCCCTGCGCAAGATCGTCCTGCACGTGCCGCGGCGCAGCGACATCGCCCCCGGCGAGCAGGCGGCGGCAGCGCGCGAAGGCCATCGCCGAGGGCATCGGCCTTGCCCGCGACCTGGGCAACCTCCCCGCCAACATCTGCACGCCGGCCTACCTCGCCGGCGAAGCGCGCGATCTCGCGAAGCACCACGGGCTCGCCTGCGAAATCCTCGAGCAGAAGGAGATGGAATCCCTCGGCATGGGCTCGTTCCTGGCCGTGGCGCGCGGCAGCCGCCAGCCCCCGAAGCTCATCGTCCTGAAGTACCAGGGTGCGAAGAAGAAGGACGAGGCCGCCGGTGGTGCTCGTGGGCAAGGGCGTCACTTTCGATACCGGCGGCATCTCGCTCAAGCCCGCCGCCGAGATGGACGAGATGAAGTTCGACATGTGCGGCGCGGCGAGCGTGCTGGGGACGATGAAGGCCGTCGCCCTGATGAAGCTGCCGCTCAACGTGGTCGGAATCGTTCCTGCCACGGAAAACATGCCCGACGGAAACGCGGTCAAGCCCGGCGACATCGTCACCACGATGTCGGGAAAGACGGTGGAGATCCTCAACACCGACGCCGAGGGCCGGCTGATCCTCTGCGACGCGCTCACCTATGCCGAGCGCTTCAAGCCCGCAGCCGTCGTCGACATCGCCACCCTCACCGGCGCGATGGTGATCGCACTGGGCCACGTCGCCACGGGGCTCTTCGCCAACAACGAGCCGCTGGCCCGCGAACTCCTGCATGCGGGCGAGGCCTCCTGGGACCGCGCCTGGCACCTGCCGCTGTGGGACGACTACCAGGAGGGGCTCAAGTCGAATTTCGCCGACTTTCCCAACATCGCCTCGCGGGCGGGGGGGGCGATCACCGCGGCCTGCTTCCTCGAACGCTTCACCAAGGCCTACCCGTGGGCGCACCTGGACATCGCCGGAACCGCGTGGAAGTCCGGGGCCGACAAGGGAGCCACCGGCCGTCCCGTCGCGCTGCTCGCGAACTTCCTCGCGCGGCGCTCGGCGTGACGCGCATCGACTTCTACCATTACGCGGAAGACAAGCTGCGTTACGCCTGCCGGCTGGCGGGCAAGGTCGCGGACAGCGAAAGCCGGCTGGTGGTCTTCGCGGACGATCCGCAGGTCCTGGCCGGCTTCGACCGGCTGCTCTGGACGTTCCAGTCGACCCGATTCGTCCCGCACTGCCGCGCCACCGACACCATCGCGGCCGAGACTCCCGTCATCCTCGCCACGGCAGACGACCCCCTGCCCCACCACGACGTGCTGCTGAACCTGGGCGCCGAGTGGCCGCCCTTCTTCGCCTCGTTCGAGCGCCTGCTCGAGATCGTGGGCGCCGACGAGGAGGACAAGCTGCGCGCCCGCGGCCGCTTCGTCTTCTATCGCAAGCGCGGCTACGAGATCAACGTCAACGCCATCACGGAAGCCTGAAGCCATGTCCGACTCGCGCGACGACATCCTCGCGAAGGCGAACCTGCTGCTGCGGCGCCACGCGGCGCCCAGTCCCGAGGGCGGGGAAGGCGCCGACTTTCCCGTCCTCACGGACCTCGTCGCTCCGGGAGGCCCGCTGCCGGTCCTGCCGGACGATCGTGATTCCCCGGCAGAGGATGTCCTCGCCGCCGAACTGGTGACCGAGGTGGTCCGGGCGGTGGAGTCCCGGCTCGCCGCGGACCTGGAGCGCCGCCTCACCGAACACCTCGTGGCCGAAGTGCATTCCTCGGTCGCAGGCGCCCTCGGCGACCTGCGCCAGGACATCGCCAACGCCGTCGGCGACGCGATCGCCGAGGCCCTCGCGCGCCGCGCGCGGAAATAGAAGAAGAACGGATCCATGGAACTCGCAAAAAGCTTCGACCCCCACGCCATCGAGGCGCACTGGTACCCGTTCTGGGAGTCGCGCGGCTGGTTCAAGGCGTCCTTCGACCCGGCACGGCCCTCGTACTCGATCCAGCTGCCGCCGCCCAACGTCACCGGGACGCTGCACATGGGGCACGCGTTCCAGCAGACGCTGATGGACATCCTCACGCGCTGGCATCGCATGCAGGGCGACAACGTGCTCTGGCAGCCGGGGACGGACCACGCCGGCATCGCCACGCAGATGGTGGTCGAACGCCAGCTGGAGCACGAGGGCACGACGCGCCGCGCGCTGGGCCGCGAGAAGTTCATCGAGCGCGTCTGGGCCTGGAAGGAACAGTCCGGCTCGACGATCACGCGGCAGATGCGGCGGCTGGGCGCCTCGTGCGACTGGTCGCGCGAGTACTTCACCATGGACGAGGCGCGCTCGCGCGCGGTGACCGAGGTGTTCGTGCGCCTGCACGAGGAGGGCCTCATCTACCGCGGCAAGCGCCTGGTGAACTGGGACCCGGTCCTGCACACGGCGGTCTCCGACCTCGAGGTGGAATCGCGGGAGGAGAACGGCTCCCTCTGGCACCTGCGCTACCCGCTCGAGGACGGCTCCGCGACGCTGGTCGTGGCGACCACGCGCCCGGAGACGATGCTCGGGGACACGGCCGTGGCCGTGCACCCGGAGGACGACCGCTACCGCCACCTCATCGGCCGCCAGGTGCGGCTGCCGCTGGCGGACCGCCTGATCCCGGTCATCGCCGACGAGTACGTGGACCGCGAGTTCGGCACCGGCTGCGTGAAGATCACGCCCGCCCACGACTTCAACGACTACCAGGTCGGCGCCCGCCATGGACTGCCGCTGGTGGACATCTTCACGCTCGACGCGAAGGTGAACGACAACGCGCCCGCCGCGTACCGCGGCCTCGACCGCTTCGAGGCGAGGAAGCGCGTGCTGGCGGACCTCGAGCGGGCCGGCCTCGTCGACAGCGTGAAGCCGCACAAGCTGATGCAGCCGCGCTCGCAGCGCTCCGACGCGGTGGTCGAGCCCATGCTCTCCGACCAGTGGTACGTGAAGATGGACGGCTTCGCGAAAGCGGGACTCGAGGCGGTCGCGGCCGGGCGCACGCGCTTCGTGCCCGACATGTGGACCACGGTCTACAACCAGTGGCTGGAGAACATCCAGGACTGGTGCATCTCGCGCCAGCTCTGGTGGGGCCACCAGATCCCGGCGTGGTACGCCGGGGACGGGACGGCCTTCGTGGGCCGCAACTTCGCCGAAGCCTCCGCCAAGGCGAAAGCCGCGGGCAAGACCATCACCGACGACGCGCGCGACCCCGACGTCCTCGACACCTGGTTCTCGTCGGCCTTCGTGCCCTTCTCGACGCTCGGCTGGCCGGATGAAGCGATGCTGGCGAAGGAGCGGCCCTTCTACCTGCCCTCCTCCGTCCTCATCACCGGGTTCGACATCATCTTCTTCTGGGTGGCGCGCATGATCATGACGACGCTCCACTTCACCGGCGAGGTGCCCTTCCGCGATGTCTTCATCAACGCCATCGTGCGCGACGCCGAGGGCCAGAAGATGTCGAAGTCGAAGGGCAACACCATCGACCCGCTCGACGTGATCGACGGCATCACGCTGCCGGAGCTCCTCGCCAAGTCGACGCAGGGGCTCATGCTGCCCGCCCACCGCGAGGCCGCCGAGAAGCGCATCCGCCGCGACTACCCCGAGGGCATCGCCTCCTACGGGGCCGACGCCCTGCGCTTCACCTTCGCCGCGCTCTCCACCCACGGCCGCACGCTCAACTTCGACCTGAAGCGCTGCGAGGGCTACCGCAGCTTCTGCAACAAGCTCTGGAACGCCACGCGCTTCGTGCTGATGAACTGCGAGGGCAAGGACACCGGGCTCGATCCCGCCGCGCCCGTCGAGCTCTCCTACGCCGACCGCTGGATCATCTCGCGCCTGCAGCGCGCCGAGCGCGAAGTCGCGCAGGGCTTCGCGGAGTACCGCTTCGACACCGCCGCGCGCGCGCTCTACGAGTTCGCCTGGGACGAGTACTGCGACTGGTACGTGGAGCTCGCCAAGGTGCAGCTGCAGTCGGGAAGCGAGGCCGCGCAGCGCGGCACGCGGCGCACCCTCATCCGCGTGCTCGAGGCCACGCTGCGGCTCGCACACCCGGTCATTCCCTTCATCACCGAGGAGCTCTGGCAGAAGGTCGCCCCGCTCGCCGGCAACACCGGGGAGAGCCTGATGGTGACGAAGTGGCCGCAGCCGCAGGCGGAAAAGGTCGACGAGGAGGCCGAGCGCCTGGTCGCCGTGCTGAAGGACCTGACCAACGCCGCGCGCAACCTGCGTGCGGAGATGAACCTCGCGCCGGGCCAGCGCGTGCCGGCCTTCGTGCAGGCCGAAGCCGGCGTGGCCATCCACCTGCCCTATCTCCAGGCGCTCGCGCGGCTTTCCGAGGCGCGCGTGGTCGCGGCCCTCCCCGATACGGACGCGCCGGTGGCCGCCACCGGCAGCGGCAAGCTGATGCTGCACGTGGAGATCGACCGCGCCGCCGAGTACCAACGCCTCGGCAAGGAAGCCGCGCGCCTCGAGGGCGAGATCGCGAAGGCGGAGACGAAGCTCGGCAATGACGCGTTCGTCGCGCGCGCGCCCGCGGCCGTCGTCGAGCAGGAAAAGAAGCGGCTCGCGGACTTCCACGCCAAACTCGCCGACATCCGGATCCAGCTGGCGCGTCTCGCCTGACGCCCTTGGGCCTACCGCACAGCCTGCGCGCGCTCGGCTCAGCCAATTTCCGTCGTTACTACGCCGGCCAGGCCGTCTCGGTAGTCGGCTCGTGGGTGCAGTCGGTGGCGCTCATGTGGCTCGCCTACCGCCTTTCGGGCTCCACGCTCTTCACCGGACTGGTCGGCTTCCTCAATTCGGCGCCGTACCTGGTCCTCTCGCCGTTCGCGGGCGTGCTCGGCGACCGGCTCGACCGCCGCCGCATCCTGCTCGCCGTGCTCACGCCTGCTCTTCCTGCAGTCGCTGGTACTGGCGCTCCTGTCCGGCTTCGGCATCATCACCACGACCCAGCTCGCCGCCCTCGCGCTTTTCGCGGGCGTGGCCAACTCCTTCGAGACGCCGACGCGGCAGGCGTTCTTCGTGCAGTTGCTGGACGATCGCGCGGATCTCGCCAACGCGATCGCGCTCAACTCCATCCTCATGAACGGCGCGCGGCTCGTCGGCCCCTCGATCGGCGGATTCATCATCGCCGCCTGGGACGAAACCACGTGCTTCGCGATCAACGCCGCGAGCTACCTGGCGGTGCTCGCCGCGCTCGCCGGCACGAAGCAGGTCCGCGCCACCCCGCCCCGTGCGGCAAGCCATCCGCTCGCCGATCTTGCGGACGGCTGGCGCTACGCGATGGGTTCCATCCCCATCCGCCGCATGCTCTTCCTGCTCGCCACGGTCAGCATCGCCATCGGGCCCTACTCCTCCCTCATGCCGGCGATCGCGGTGAAGACCTTCGCGCAGGGCCCGCAGCTGCTGGGGCTCTTCATCGGCGCGGTCGGCCTGGGCGCGGTCGTCTCCGCGGTCTTTCTCGCGCGGCGCCCGTCGGTGCGGGGCCTGGCGAAGTGGATCGCCATCGCCTCGATCCTGGCCGGCGCCGGCGCGGCGGGGTTCTGCTTCTCGCGCTCCGTGCCTCTCTCGGCATTCTTCATGGCGCTGGCCGGCTTCGGGATGTTCATGACGGCCGCCTCCTGCAACACCATCATCCAGAGCGTCGTCGACGACGCGAAGCGCGGCCGCGTGATGAGCTACTACACGATGTTCTTCATCGGGTCGCTGCCGATCGGCCACCTCGGCGCCGGATACCTCGCCGAGCGCATCGGGGCGCCGCTCACCTTCCTCGCCGGCGGCCTCGTTTGCGCGCTGGCCGGACTCGTGTTCGCGATCCGGCTGCCGTCCTTCCGCGAGCACCTGCGCCCCCTCTATCTCGAACGGGGCATCATCCCGTCCTCCGGGGAGTTGCCCCGATGAGCGCGCCTGACCAGAACGCGCACCCCACGGTGCCATTCGCCGAGGCGTTGCGCTTCTGGCTGCGGCTCGGCTTCGTGAGCTTCGGCGGGCCCGCGGGCCAGATCGCGATCATGCATCGCGAGCTGGTCGAGAACCGGCGCTGGATCTCGGAGCGGCGCTTCCTGCACGCGCTCAACTACTGCATGGTGCTGCCGGGACCCGAGGCGCAGCAGCTCGCCACCTACATCGGCTGGCTGCTGCACGGCACGCGCGGGGGCATCGCGGCCGGGATGCTCTTCGTGCTCCCCTCCCTCGCGATCCTGATCGTCCTGTCGTGGCTCTACATGGCGTTCGGCACCACGCCCGTGGCCGCCGCGATCCTCGCGGGCGTGAAGCCTGCCGTCGTCGCGATCGTGATCGCGGCGACCATCCGCATCGGCTCCCGTGCCCTGCGCCATCCTTTCCACGTCGCCATCGCGCTGGCCGCGTTCGTGGCGCTCGCGGTGCTGTCGGCACCTTTCCCCTGGTGATCGCCGGCGCCGCTCTGCTCGGCGTGGCGGGCAGGCGCTACGCTCCGCGCGCCACGCACGGGGTGCACGGCTCCGGTGCGCCGCACCTCCCTTGCCTGATCGACGACGCCACTCCTGCGCCAGCGCATGCCGTTCCCTCGGCCGGGAGACTGGTCACGGTAGCAGCCGCGGGACTCGTGCTCTGGGTGCTGCCCTTCGCCTGGCTCATCCACGCCTTCGGAGCGGAAAGCGACTTCGCGCACATGGCACGCTTCTTCACGCAGGCTGCCCTGGTGACCTTCGGCGGCGCCTACGCGGTGCTCCCTTACGTGGTCGAGAGCGCGGTGGACCGGTTCGGCTGGGCGACGCATGGCGCAGATGATCGACGGCCTGGCGCTGGGGGAGACGACGCCCGGGCCGCTCATCATGCTGGTGGCGTTCGTCGGGTTCGTCGGCGGGTGGACGAAAGCCGCGCTTGGCACCGAGGCTCTCGTCCTGGCTGGCATGCTGGGCGCCGTCGTGGCGACCTGGTTCACCTTCCTGCCCTCGTTCGTGTTCATCCTCGCCGGCGGCCCTTACGTCGAGCGTTCGCGCGACGACGTCCACCTCGAGGGACCGCTATCGGCGATCACCGCGGCCGTTGTCGGCGTCATCGCAAGCCTCGCATTGTTCTTTGCATGGCACGTGTTCTGGCCGGGGGAGCGCGGCGACGCCCTTCGCGCAGGGAATCCACCTTCCCTCGGTCGTCATCGCCACGATCGCGCTGGTCCTGCTGGTGAAGTCCCGCGCGAGCGTGATCGCCGTCATCGTGGCCTCGGCACTGGCCGGAGCTGCCCTCGGGGCGCTATCCCCATAGGACGAGTCACCGGAGGGCGGCGGACTCAGGGCAGGTCGGAGAGCGCCACCGGCCTGGCGATGCCGAAGCCCTGCGCATAGTCCACGCCGTACTCGCGCAGCTTCGCCAGGGTCGCATCGCTTTCGACGAACTCGGCGATGGTGCGGCGGCTGGTGCTCCGGGCCACCCGTGCGATGGCTTTCAGCTTGATCAGGTCCATGGGGTTGCGCGTGAGGCCCAGGACGATGTCCCCGTCGATCTTCAGGTAGTCGACCTTCAGGTGCCTGAGCAGGCCGAAGGAGGTCGCGGTCTTGCCGAAGCCGCAGAGGATGGTGCCGCACCCCGCCTCGGCGAGCCTCGTGACGAGGCGCGCGGCTTCCTCGCGATGGGTCAGCGCGTCGGCTTCCTGGATCTCGAAGCACAGGAGCGCGCCCTTCAGTTCGCGCCGGCGCAGCTCGCCGGCGACGAAATCGCCGAAGTCCGCCTTGTCCAGCGTCGGCGCCGAGACGTTGATGCTGTAGCGGGCCGCCTGCCGCGCGGACTTCCCGCCCGCCCATTGCAGGACGCTCTTCACCACCCACTGGTCGAGCTCCGGCAGCAGGCCGTACTCCTCGGCCAGGGGAAGAAAGGCGCCCGGCGGCATGAGGCCTTCCTCCTCCTCGCGCAGGCGCAGGAGGATCTCGTAGAACGGCGCCTCCTTCGCCTGCCGGGAACGACGGGAGCGATGGCCTGGCAGTACAGGCAGAACTCGTCGTTGTCGAGCGCGGCCCGCAACCGGTCGCCGGCCCTGACCCAGTCCGTGAGTTCCTCGCGCATGGTGTCGACGAAGATCAGCCGTTCGCGGTCGGCCTCGTTGGCCCGCCTGCGCTGCGGACCCGGGCATTCCGGTGCGCCGGCAGGCCTGGGCAGGCGCTGTCGTCGCGACCATGGCCGGCGGGGACGGCATTGCCGGAACTCCGGGCTGCATCCCTTCAGGCGCCATCCTCGAGCGCGGTGACGTCGCTCTGGACGATGAACGCCCCGACGATGACGTCCTCCTCGCCCGCATGCGGCACGTACTCGGTGAAGAGCTGCAGCAGCTGGCCGTTACGCAACTCGTGCGTGCGTTGCTGGTGCGCGAGGCGGCCCGCCAGGGCGGCCTCGAAGCCGGACTTCATCTGCGCGAAGGTGGTCGCGCCGACGACGTCGCGCAGGTGGTGGCCGTTGATCACCTCGCGCCGGGCGTGCAGCCAGTAGCGAAACGCCTGGTTGTGGCAGCGCACGATGCCGTCGGCCGCCACGTACGCGATCATCACCGGCAGTTCCTCGTCGAAATAGCGCACGCTCTCGCGCAGGTTCTCCAGGGTCTCCTCGGCGTAGGTGAGGCGATTGAGGAGCGCGATGGCGGCCGCCAGGACGATGCCCGACAGGAAGGCGACCCAGGGCAGGTCGAACCAGGTGAAGAAGATCGCCGTGACCAGCACGGCCCCCGTGGCGAGCATGCTCGCCAGGCCCGCGAACGGGTTGACCCGCCTGAAGATGGCGCGTATCCCCATGCGGCCGCTATCTCCCTGCCGCGGCACGCCGACCCGCGCCGCGCATCAGCAGACCGCCCGCACCTGGCCGATGTCCGTGAGACCGCGCAGGACCTTGGCGATGCCATCCTGCTTGAGCGTGCGCATCCCGCCCGCGAGGGCGGCGCTCTTCAGCTCGGCCATCGGCGCGCGCGTCTGGACGAGGTGGCGCAGGATCGGCGTCATCACCAGCAGCTCGTGCAGCCCGACGCGGCCGTGATGACCGGTGCCGTTGCAGCGCGCGCAGCCGGCGGCGCGGTACAGCGTCACACCCCCGCTCGCGGCACTTTCGTCGTGCCAGCGCTTGAGCGTCGCATCCGGTCTCGCATCGGTGCCTTCGCAATACTCGGCCGCCAGTTCCTCGAGCTCCGCCGCATCCGGGGTATGGCGTTGCCGGCAATGCGGGCACAGCGTCCGCGCGAGACGCTGCGCGAGGACCGCGAGCAGCGCATCGGCGAAATTGAACGGATCCATCCCGAGGTCGAGCAGGCGCGTGACACTTTCGGGCGCGCTGTTCGTGTGCAGCGTGGAGAGAACCAGGTGACCGGTGAGCGAGGCCTCGAGGCCCGCCTTGGCGGTCTCGGCATCGCGCATCTCCCCGACCATGATCACGTCCGGGTCCGCGCGCAGGAAGGTGCGCATGGCCGCCGCGAACGTCCAGCCGATCTTCGCGTTCACCTGCACCTGGCGCAGGCCCGGCTGCGTGATCTCGATGGGATCCTCGGCCGTCCAGATCTTGCGTCCCGGCGTGTTGATGTGCCCGAGCAGGGAATGCAGCGTCGTCGTCTTCCCCGAACCCGTCGGCCCGCACGCGAGCACCAGCCCATAGGGACGCTCCACCACGCGAGTCAGGTGCGCGAGGACATCCGGGGCGAGGCCCAGGTCCGCCATGCGCACCAGCTCGGAGGCCGCGAGCAGGCGCATGACGATGTCCTCCAGGCCGTTGGCCGTCGGTATCGTCGCCACGCGCAGCTCGATCTCGGCGGGGCCGAACTGGCGGAAGTCGAGCTTGCCGTCCTGGGGCTTCCTGCGTTCGGATATGTCCAGCTGGGTCATCACCTTGATGCGGGAGATGAACATGTTGCGCGAGCTGGCCGGCACCTCGGTGTAGTCGACCAGCACGCCATCCTTGCGGAAACGCACCCGCGTGGCCTTCTTGCCCGGGTAGCTCTCGATGTGGATGTCCGACACGCCGTCGGACCAGGCATCCATGATCATCTTGTTGACCAGCTGCATGAGGACGGTTTCCGGCGCGGCGGCGGTGTCGTCGGCAATGCGCCAGCGCGTGGTCCTCCCCGGGCAGCTGGGAGGCCAGGTTGTCCACGCCCACGTCGCTGGAGTGATGGAACTCGTAATCGTTGCGCGCGTCCGGCATCCTTCACGGGTGCGGCCAGGGGCATCGCCCCGTACACGCCGTAATTCGTCGGTGATCGCCCGCCAGATCTCCTCGTGCGAAGCCATCGCCGGGATGATCCGCTTCTGCGTGGTGAAGGCCACCTCCTCCAGCGCCCCGGCGTCGAGCGGGTCCTCGAAGGCGATGACCAGCGCTCCTTCGTGGATGCACAGCGGCATGAGCACATGCTTGCGCGCGAGGCTCGAGCCGACGAGCCGGACCGCCTCGGGATCGAAGTTGAATCCCGCCAGCCCCACGTGGGGAATGCCGAGCTTCCTCGCCAGGACATCCTTCAGCGCCCCCTCGTCCACCAGGCCCATGCCGAGGAGGATCCTGCCGAGCGGCACGCTGCGGTCCTGCCGCTGGCGCGTCAGTGCCGCCTCCAGCTGCTGCGGGTTGATGAGGCCCAGCTGCACCAGGGCCTCGCCCAGCCGCAGCATCGGCTTGCCTTCCTGGTGCTTGATGGCCAGGGCGAGCTGCGCCTGCGACACGACGCGGTGCTCCGTGAGGTAGTCGCCGATGCGCAGCGCGCGCATTTCCCTCTGGCGCGCGAGGGCGGTGTCGACCTCCTCCTGCTTGACCACCTTTTCCTCGACCAGGATCTCGCCGATCGGCAGGCCGATCCGGTACTGCCGCATGGCGACCCGGGGATAGAAGTGACGCAGGATCCTGTCGTCGTCCGTGGGGACGAACAGGAACAGGCCCTGGCGGGTGTTCACGTACCCGACCGTGTCGCCCTTGATCACTTCGTTGTCCGGGAACTCCACCGAGTAGTTCTGGCGCGCCGACGGCACGAAGAGCTCCACGGCGCGCTCGTCCAGCGGCGTCTTGCGCATCCCGATGCGCAGCGTGCGCAGCAGGCGCACGCTCCTCACCTGTTCCAGGTCGAGCGTACGGCTCGCCGTCGCATCGTCGGGCAGGACGGTCAGGCACGATTCCGAAAGCGCGAAGCTGACCAGCTTGCCCGCTATCCGGTCGCCGTTGCGCAGTTGCACCAGGCACTCTTCCGGCCCGACGTACTCGTCGCCATCCACGACGGCGAAGTACGGCGGAATCGGCCACTCGAACAGCTTGGCCATCGTCTTCTCCTCGGTTTTCCTGGCGGTTCCGGCACCGCCACGGTGATCGCCGGCGTTTCGACCGCCTGGATGCTTCCTTCAGTAGATTCCCGCAACGCGTGCAAGCGCTTGATATCGCTCAAGACAGGCGACATTAGGCCCGGGCTGGCGCAATGGCGCACAATGGCGCAGACGTCCCGTCGAACGGGGGAGGCGCCGCCAGGCGAAGCTCCACCGACACCTGGGGAGACGCAAACGTGAGTGACAAGCAGACGCTCCTGACGCTACTCCTGCCCAAGGCCGTTCTCAAGCCCCAGACTCCCGAAGCGGAGCGTGCCGTGCCCGATGGCGTGCTCGAAGCCGGGGTGATAGCGATCCGCGACTTTCCGTTCCGGATCGGCCGCGAGTCGCGCGGGACGATGGTCAACGGCGAGTTCCACAGGATCGAGCGGCCCAGGCCCGCCGTCTGGAGACCGAACAACGACCTGTACCTCATCGACGCCGGCGACTTGCTGCACGTCTCGCGCGAACACTGCCAGATCGAGCGCACGGGGGACGGCTATGTGCTGGTCGATCGCGGCAGCGCCTGCGGGATCGCGGTGGGCGCGGTCCACGTCGGAGGCGGCCACTCGGCCGCGCACCCCTCCCTGCCGCTCAAGGACGGCGACACGATCGGCATCGGCACGGCGGCTACGCCGTACCTCTACACTTTCATCGCGGAACTGGGCTAGCACGGTCGTCTCGACTTGCGGGGCGGCCGGGAGAGAACGGCGCCGTCATGCTTGCGGCAGCACGTACCCCTTCTCCCGGAAGAGCTTCAGGGCGGCCGCGACGACGCCGGTGTCGTAGAGCGTGCCGCGGCCGCGCTCGATCTCGGCGAGCGCCTTGTCGATGCCGGCGCCGGGGCGGTAGGGCCGGTGCGAGGACATCGCCTCGAGCACGTCGGCCACGGCCATGATGCGCGCCTCGAGCAGGATCGCCTCGCCCTTCAGGCCGTGCGGATAGCCGCTGCCGTCGATGCGCTCGTGGTGCTGCAGGGCGGCTTCGGCGACCGGCCAGGGAAACTCCACGTTCTTCAGCACGTCGTAGCTGGCCTGCGGATGTCCCTGGACGAGCTGCAACTCGAGCGCGGTCAGGCGCGAGGGCTTGGAGAGGATCTCCGACGGGATGGTGATCTTGCCGATGTCGTGCAGGTAGCCGGTGACGCGCAGGCCTTCCAGGCGGTGCTCGTCGAGCCCGAGCTCGGCGCCGATGGCCACCGCGACCAGCGCGACGCGCCGCTCGTGGCCGGCGGTGTACGGATCGCGCATTTCGCTCAGCGTGGTGGCGACCTCGACCGTGCGCATGAACGCGGCCTGCAGCTGCTCGACATAGCGCCGGACCTGCTCGTCGGCGCGGCGCTTGTCGGAGATGTCCTGCATCAGGCCGATGATCGCCGGCCGGCCGCCGTAGCTGGAATGTGTCTCGTGCGACCCGATCTCGGTCAGGGTGCCATCCCTGCGCAGCGCGGTGAAAGTGAAGTGGACCCGGCCCTCGCTGGCACAGCACGCCCTCGAGCGCCGCGATGCGTTCGCGGTCCTCGACGGCGATGACGGAATGGACCTCGTGCCCGATCAGCTCCTCGCGGGAATCGTAGCCCAGGATCTGCGCGTAACGCGGGTTCACGTAGGCGAACCGGCCGTCCTGCACGATGTAGATGCCGGCGATCGACTGCTCCACCAGGCCGCGAAACTGCCGCTCCGAGTCGATCAGCGCCTGCTCCGCCAGCCTCGACTCGGTGATGTCGGCGGCGATCCCGTCGAGCCGGATCGCCTGCCCGTCCTCGCCGCGAACCAGCACGGTGTGGTCGCGTATCCAGCGCACGTCGCCATCCGGCCGCACGATGCGGTACTCGGCCTTCGACTCTCCCGATTCCCGGGCCTCCCGGTCCTTGGCAAGCACCAGGGGGACATCGTCGGGGTGTATCGCCTCGAGCCAGAGGCCGGGCTGCGCGAGAAACTCCGCCGGCGCGCGCCCGAAGACCCCGCTTCACCGCGTCGTTCACGTACAGGATGCGTTTGGTCTCGGCATCGACCGACCAGATCACCTCGTCGATGCTGCCGAGGATGCCATCCGAGGCGTGCGCGCGCCTGCGCGCAGCTCCTTCATCGCCTGCGCCTGGTCCTCGAGCACGCTGAGCAGGACGCGGCGCGAGCCGGCCGATCGATCGAGCTCCTCGTGGACGCCGGTGCGCGCGGCTGCGCCTTTTTCCGATTCAGGCACCGTTCAGCTCTCCCGCTCTTCGGGCGCATCCGGACTGGAATAACGCGGCGGCTTTCCGGCGCCGCGCAGCAGTTCGTTCACCTCGCGCTTGAGTTCGAGGATGCGCTCCTCCCGCCCGAGCGTGACCGCGTTCCAGCGGCGCAACTCGTCGAGCTGGCGCTCCAGCGCCTCCTCGGCCCGCTTGCGTTCGCTGATGTCGCGGATGATCATGCTGCTCCGGACGTTTCCGCTCCCGTCGCGGTACACCGCCGTGGAGATCTCGGCCGCGAACTTCGTTCCGTCCTTGCGCCGCAGCGTCAACTCGCCACTGAACTCGCCAGTGCGTTCCCGCCGCGCAACGGCCTCGGCCAACCGCGTATCGGCCGGATCGACGATGTCCAGTCGTTCCAGGCGGACGATCTCCTCCTCGGTTCGCTGCAACATCTTGCAGGCCGCGGCGTTCGCTGCCAGGGGCCCCCCGGCCGGGTCGGTCAGCAGGATCGCGTCGAGCGAGCGATCGAACAGGAGCCGGAAGCGTTCCTCGCCCGCCCTGAGATCCTCGTTGGCCTGCCGCCGCGCGGCCTCGCGGTCGAAGTTGTCCAGCGCGAAGCTGATGTTGGCGGCCATGTCGAGGAGCAGGCTGCGCGCGTCGTCGTCGAAGGCGCCGACTTCGCCGCTGTAGATGTTCAGCGCGCCGATCGCAATGCCGCCACGTCGTATCGGCAGTGCCGCCGTGGAGCCCCAGCGGTAGTCTCGGGCGCGCTCGTGCCAGGGCGCGGTGCGCGGGTCGCTCTGGAAGTCGTCGCACCAGGAGGGCCGGTCTTCCCGGATCGCCGAACCTGTCAGTCCCCGGCCGATGGGCTCGTCGGCGCGCACCGAAACCCGGATTTCCTGCAGGTATTCCTCGCCCCGGCCGAAGCTCGCGCGCACCTGCACCATCCCGTCCGCGTCGACGATCCCCACCCAGGCCATCGTCATGCCGGCGGACTCCACCGCCAGGCGGCAGACGGCACCATAGAGCTCGTCCTCGTTGGCGCAACGGGCAATGGCCGCATTGCAGGCGCTCAATCCGGCATAGAAGCGCGATTGCCGCAGGATCCTCTGGCGATCGCGGGTGCGTTCGGTCACGTCGCGCACCGTCGCCACGAAGTAGTCCACCGCGCCATCGGGAAGGCGCACGCACTTCACGTCGATCTCGGCGAAGACGACCTCCCCGTTCTTGCGGATGAAGCGCTTCTCCATCGCATAGCCTTCGGTCTCGCCGCGCATGACGCGCTCGAACTCGGCCACATCCTTCGTCACGTCCTCGGGGTGCGTCATTTCCGTCCACGACATCCGCGCGAGTTCCGCACGGGGATAGCCGAGGATCTCGCACAGGCTGTCGTTGAACTGCACCCACCGCCGCGTCGCCGGCGAGGTGATCGCCATGCCGACGAAGGGGAGCTGGTAGAAGTGCCGCTGCAAGCGATCCTTGTCCGTCTGCAGGGCGAGTTCCTTCACCCGCTGGCTTTCGCGCAGGTGGGCCACCACGGCGCTGCCGACGATCAGCGTGGCGAGAAAGGTGATCAGCGTGACCCAGAGGGCGACCTCGCGCGTCTCTGCCATGGCCTCGTGCAGGTCCATCTTCGCGACCACGTGCCAGTCGGTTCCCGGCACCGGCCGCCATGCGCCCAGGACGGGCACGCCGCGATAGTCGGTGCCCCGGGCGGCGCCGGGCTTCCCGGCGCGCAGGGCCATGGCAGCGATGAACGTCGCGGAATCCGCGCGCAGCTCCTGCGACCGGGAGTCGATCCGCGGGGAATCGCAGTGCGTTGACGAAGTCCACTGCGTCGCCCGTCGCGGCGCACCAGGTTGGATTCCCCGCTGGCGCTGGCCGTGGGCCAGGTCTCGATCATCGGGAAAAGGACGCGATCCGGGTTCGCGTGGAGCAGGACGGTCCCGATCGGTTCGCCACCGCCCTTGCCGCCGGCATGCAGCGGCACGACGACGTCCAGGCGCAACCGGTCCGCGGCATCGCGGAACGGACCGTGCATCGACGGCCCGCCGTCGCGTCCGGCCCCCGCTTCCGCCGGCAATCCCGGGGAGCTTCGCGTCGTGAGTTCTCGCCTACCGCGAGCAACGGCTTCCCGGCAGCGTCGAAGAGGATGGCGGAATCGTATCCGCGCACCTCGCGCACGGCATTCAATCGGCTGAGGACAGCGGCCCTTCCCTTCGCGTCGGTGCCCGCCTGCAGGGACCTTACGTAGGCGATGAACCCCGTGCTGGCCGCGAGTTCGATCCCGTCCCCGCGGCGATCGGCAACCCAGGCCTGGACCTGGCGCACCTTGAGGTCGGCGACGGCCTCGAGGCTCTCGAGTCTCTCCTTCCGGTCCTCGCTTGCCCTGCACGAGGTACACCAGCAGCCCGACCGCCGGGATGGTCAGCATCGACAACACGAGCAGCGGCGTGACATAGCGCCGGTCGATCAGTCGCCTGCCTGCCATGTTCGGATTCCGCGGCACGAAGCCGCGAGCGCAGCAGCAGGTAAAACATCGCGCTCGTGACCAGGACGAATGCGAGGCCCTTGGCCAGCTCGATGCGGTCCTTCAGCGCCGGGTCGTCGGTGGCGAACGACAGGACCTGGCCGGAAAAGACGATCCAGGCAGCGCCGAACCCCGCGTAGACAAGGGCCAGAGTGGAAGGCCGGAGCCGGGAGAGCATCAGCGCAGGGCCGGCTGGCCGGAGTCGGCGGGGCTCCGGGCGAAGAGCGGGAAGAACGCGCGGTCGACCGTCAGCAGGTGGCGGGCGACGACATCCTGCGCGAGAAACTCGACCACGGACCCGAGGTCGGCGTGACCGCCTTCCACCCGGGCCTTCAGGTAGCCGGCGCGGCGCAGGAGCCCCGCGTGCGCCCGCTTGTGCTGGTCGAGGTCGGCATAGCGATGCTCGGCGAGTATCGCCTCCTCGTCCGCAAAGTGCTTCGCCACATGCGTGAGCAGCGCACCGAGCGCCGACCGGAAGCGCGCCGGCTCGGCCTGGCCATGGGCCGCGGCGTCGATGAGCACGTTGGCCAGGTCGAACAGCTCCCGATGCTCCGTGTCGATGGTCGGATCTCCGCACTCGAACGCTTCCTGCCACACGAGATGCAAGGCGGAAATGCCGCCCCTGTCGGCCCACTCGTCGGAGTCGCCGCGGCGATCGACGACGACGCGATTGCGCCCGCCTTCCTTGGCGGCATACAGGGCCTGGTCGAGGCGCTGGAACCATGCCGCCGGTGGCTCCATGCCCAGATGCTCGGCCACGCCGAGGCTGATCGCGACGGAACCGACGCCGCGGAAGGAGTGCCCGGCTACGGCACTGCGCAGGTTCTCCGCCAGGCGCTCGGCGCCCCGGTAGCCGTGGGTGGCGGCAAGCACCGCGAACTCCTCGCCACCCCAGCGGAACAGGAAGTCCGAGGCGCGAATCTTCGATTGCACGAGCTGCACCAGTTCGCGCAGCACCGCATCGCCGATGTCGTGGCCATGGCAGTCGTTGATCGCCTTGAAATGGTCGATGTCGAGCAGCACCAGGGATACCGGCTGGCGGCAGGCGAGGCTGCGGGCGAGTTCGACTTCGATCACCCGGTCGAAATGGGCGCGATTCCAGGCGCCGGTCAGATGGTCGGTGGAGGCCAGCTGCTCGAGCTCGGAGATGCGGTCGCGCAGCCGCGTCACTTCATCCTCGGGTTCGGGCGCGTCCCCGTCCTCCAGGATGAAGAGCGTGAGGCGCGGCATGCGGATGCAACGGGCGCGAACCTCGATCGCTTCCTTGCGTCGCGGCGACCGCAACTCGACCAGGCAATCGCCGTTTTCCCCGCCTGCAAAGTCGAAGCCGGCTTTCGGCACCAGCCTGGCGGCACCGAAACGCGCCAGCAGGGCCGCATTCACGCTCACGAGGGCACCAGCGTGGTTCAGGATGGCCAGCGGCACGGGAAACTGCATGAAGGCCTGGAGGATCTCCGTGCCCTCCGGGGCACTCGATTGCGGCAATTCGTAGCGTTTGCTGTCCATCGGGATGGCGGGCAAGGCTAATCGCCGGTGGCCCAGGTTCCCGACTTCCCCCCCTCCTTCTCGAGGAGGCGGATGTCGCCCATCGTCATGCCGCGGTCGACCGCCTTGCACATGTCGTAGATGGTGAGGAGGGCCACGTTGACCGCGGTGAGGGCCTCCATCTCCACGCCCGTGCGGCCGCGGCACTCGGCGCTGGCACGGCACTCCACCTGCGAAGCCTGCTGCGTCGACCGTGAACTGCACGTCCACCGCCGTCAACGCGATCGGGTGGCAGAGCGGAATCAGTTCCCAGGTGCGCTTGGCCGCCTGGATCGCCGCGATGCGCGCGACTCCCAGGACGTCGCCCTTTTTCGCCGTCCCGGAGGCGATGAGTGCCAGCGTCTCCGGGCGCATGCGGATGACGCCCGCGGCGAGCGCGCGCCGCGCCGTTTCGTCCTTGGCCCCGACATCGACCATCCACGCCCGGCCGCCCGCGTCGAAATGGGTGAGCTTTTCGGTCATAATTCGTTACTCCGGATGCGGCGAACCAATGCCGTCGCCGCGTGTCCCAAAGTATCCATGAAATCGTTCCAGCCCGCTCCGGACCGGCCCTGATCCCAATGCTGCGCCGCCTCATCGCCCTCGCCGTCTGTGCCGCCCTGCTGCCGGCGCACGCGCAGGGACTTCCCGACCTGGGCGATGCCTCGGACGCCGTGCTCTCCGACAAGCAGGAGCGCACCATCGGCAACCGCGTCATGCGCGAGGTGCGCATCGACCCGGCGTACGTCGACGACCCGGAGATCTCCGACTACGTGAAGGTGCTCGGCAATCGCCTGCTGGGCGCGGCCGACCCGCCGCGCCGCCCGATCGAGTTCTTCGTCGTGCAGGACGACGCCGTCAACGCCTTCGCCCTCATCGGCGGCCACATCGGCCTGCATACGGGCCTCATCCTCCTCACGCGCAACGAGAGCGAGCTGGCCGGCGTGGTGGGCCACGAAATCGCGCACATCCTGCAACGCCACCAGTCGCGCCTCTACCAGGGGCAGGGCAAGTACCAGCTCGCGTCGCTCGCCGCGCTCGCGCTCGCCATCCTCGCCGCGCGCGGCGGCGGCTCGCAGGCCGGGCAGATTGCCGAGGCGGCGATGGTGACCGGCAGCGCCATCGCCATCCAGGGCCAGCTCGACTACACGCGCGAGCACGAACGCGAGGCCGACCGCGTCGGCGTCACGCTGGTCGATCGCGGCGGCTACGACCCGCGCGGCATGGTGAGCTTCTTCGAGCGCATGCAGCGCGCCAACCGCCTGAACGAGTTCAAGAGCGCGCCCACGTACCTGCGCACCCACCCGCTGACGGTCGAGCGCATCGCCGACATGCAGAGCCGGGTGGAGAGCATGCCCGCGCGCCTCGTCCCGGACAGCTTCGACTTCCGCCTCGCCCGCGCCAAGCTGCGCGCCGCCTCGGGGTCCGCCACGGACGCCGTCGCCCACTTCCGCGACCAGCTTGCCGACCGCACGGTCCTGCGCGCCCGCGAGGACGTCTACGGCCTCGCCCTCGCCCTGCGGCGCCTGCGCGAATTCGCGTCCAGCCGAGAAGGAGCTCGCCACCATCCGCACCGGGGAGGGCAACCACCCGGCCTTCGAATGGCTCGCCGCGCAGCTGCAGGCCGACCTGGGACGCACGGATGCCGCGCTCGAAACCTATCGCGCCGCGCTCGCGGCGTATCCGCACTACCGCGGGCTCGTCTACGGCTATGCGCAGCAGCTTCTCGAGGCCGGCCGGACGGACGAAGCCATCGCCTGGCTCGACGAGAAGGTCCGCGCGACGCCGGACGATGCGAAGCTCTACGAACTGCAGTCGCGCGCCTTCGCCGCGGCCGGCAAGCGCCTCGCCCAGCACCGCGCGCAGGCCGAGGCCTACTATCGCCGCGGCAACCTGGCCGCCGCGGTGGGCCAGCTCGAGATCGCGACCAGGGAACGCGGCAGCGACTTCTACGAGCTCTCCATCGTCGACGCCCGCCTGCGCGAGCTGCGCTCCCAGCTCGAGAACGAGCGCGAGGCCGAGAAGGCCTTGAAGCTCGGCTGATGGCGGTCCCCTTCCGCCTTGTTGCCGCGGCCGGACTCTTCGCCGCCGGTGCCGCGTCGGGCCAGTCCGCGACGGGCCGCGAGATCTTCCTGAGGCCCGACCTCGGCAATTGCATCGCCTGCCACCAGGTGAGCGACGCGGCCGGTCCCGCCGTGCGCGCCGACGTGGGGCCGCGCCTCGACGCCGCGCGCCTCAAGGGCTGGAATCGCGACCGCCTGCGCGGCCTCATCGAGGATCCCACGCGCGCCCATCCCGACACGGTGATGCCTCCCTACGGACGCCACCGGATCCTCGATCCCGGCGCAATCGAGCGCGTCATCGACTACCTCCATGCGCTGCCCTGACCTTCGTGCCGCAGCCGGGGTCCTGATGGCCCTTGCCATCGCCGCGCCGCTGCGTGCCGATGCCAATGCCGAGAAGACGCGCGCCGAACTCGCGGCAGGCTTGCGCGAACGCTTTCCCGCGCTGACACCCGCCGATCTCGCCGGCGGCTCCGCGGCCTTCGACCCCCTGCGCAAGGCCGAGGCCGAGCGCATGAAGCCGGTTCCCGGCGCCGCCGAGGCCATCGAGGCGGGTCGCCGCATCTGGACGCAGAAGTTCGCCAAGGGCCGCTCGCTGGCCGGCTGCTTCCCCAACGGCGGGCGGCGCATCGCGGCGGGGTATCCCCAGGTCGACCAGCGCCTGAAGCGGGTGGTGACCCTGGAGACGGCCATCAACCAGTGCCTGAAGACGCACGGGCAGCCGCTCCTGGATGCGGGCGACCCCGCGACGATGGGCGTGGTCCTCGCCTACCTGCGCTCTCTCGCCGACGGACAGAAGGTCGCCATCCGCGTGGCCACGCCGCAGGCCGAGCAACGCTTCGAGGAGGGCCGGCGCTACTACTTCACGCGCATGGGCCAGCAGAACTACGCGTGCGCGTCCTGCCACGTGCGGCACGCGGGCAGCTACTTCGGCGATGCGGCCATTCCGGCCGCGGCGGGCGCGGCGGCCGCGTGGCCCTACCTGCGCGACGGCCGCCCGGAGTCGCTGCAGATGCGCATCCGCGAGTGCCTCGAGCGCATGGGAGCCGCGCCCTTCCCGGCCGGGTCCGACGAGCTGGCGCACCTCGATTACTTCCTTTCCTACCTCTCCAACGGCTTCACGATCCGCGCCAATGCCTGGCGGCCGGGACCGAAACCATGACCAGCAGACTCCTGCGCGCGCGCGTCCTCGTCCCCCTCCTCGTCCTCGCCGCCGCCGGCGGCGGCTACGCCTGGTGGAAAAGCCAGGCGGAGAGCGCACCGGCGGAGCGCTGGCGCCTCGAGACGGTCGACAAGGGCGATGTCATCCAGGTGATCTCGGCCAACGGCAACGTCAATCCCGTCACCTCGGTCAACGTGGGCACGCAGGTGTCGGGCACCCTCATCCGGCTGCACGCGGACTTCAACAGCCTCGTGAAGGAAGGCCAGCTCCTCGCCGAGCTCGATCCGGCGCTCTTCAACGCCGCCCTGGCCCAGAGCGAGGCGAACCTCAACAGCGCGCGCGCCTCGCTGCGGCTGGCGGAAACGAAGGAGGCGCGCACCCGCTCCCTCGTGGGCAAGGGCTTCATCTCGCAGGCGGAGCTCGACATCGCGGTGAAGGAACTCGAGGCCGCGCAGGCCCAGGTCGAGCTCGTGCGTGCCCAGGTGGCCCGCGACCAGACCAACCTGCGCTACACGGTGATCCGCTCGCCGATCTCCGGCATCGTCGTCGCGCGCAACGTCGAGCTCGGCCAGACCGTGGCCGCGAGCTTCAACACGCCCACGCTCTTCCAGATCGCCAAGGACCTCGCGCAGATGCAGATCGAGACGAGCATCGCGGAGGCCGACGTGGGCGGCATTCGCGAGGGGCTCGCCGCCCGCTTCCGCGTCGATGCGTTCCCCGGGCAGTTCTTCACCGGCGTGGTGAAGCAGGTGCGGTTGAATCCCACCATCCAGTCCAACGTCGTGAGCTACACGGTGATCGTCAGCGCCGACAACCCCGAGGGCAAGCTGAAACCGGGCATGACCGCCTTCGTGCAGGTCACCGCCAACCGCCGCGAAGGCGTGCTGCGCGTGCCGAATGCGGCCCTGCGCTTCCGCCCGCCGGCCGACCCGGCGCAGGCCGGCAAGCCGGGCGCAAATGCCAAGGGCGCCGGGGCCGGGGGAACGCCCGCCGGCGGCGGGCGCGATCCGGCACGCCGCGACGGCACGTCGCGCGTCTACCGCCTCGTCGACGGCAAGCTCACGCCGGTGCAGATCCGCACCGGCATTGCCGATGCGACGTACACGGAAGTGCTGGAGGGCGCCATCGCCGCAGGCGACAAGCTCGTCACGCGCGACATCGGCGGCCAGGGCGGGCCGCAATCGCAGCTGCGGCTGCGCATGTTCTAGGCCCCGCGATGGCCGGGTCCTTCATCGAGGTCGACAATCTCGGCAAGGAGTACGAAGGTGCCGCACCCGGCACGCCGCCCGCCCTGCAGTCGGTGTCGCTCGCGATCGCGCAGGGCGAGTTCGTCGCGGTGATGGGCCCGTCGGGATCGGGCAAGTCGACGTTCATGAACATCATCGGGCTCCTCGACACGCCGACGGCCGGCGCCTATCGCCTCAATGGCGACGACGTCGCCGGGCTCGCCACCGACGAGCTCGCGCACGTGCGCAACCGCGTCTTCGGCTTCGTCTTCCAGGGGTTCAACCTGCTCAAGCGCATCACGGCGGCGGAGAACGTCGCGCTGCCCATGGTGTACTCGGGCACCCCGGGCGGCGAGCGCCGCCGGCGCGCGCAGGAGCTGCTCGCGAAGCTGGGCCTCGGGGCCTTTCCGGACGTGCTGCCCAATCGCCTCTCCGGCGGCCAGCAGCAGCGCGTGGCCATCGCGCGCGCGCTCGCCAACCGGCCGCAGCTGATCCTCGCCGACGAGCCCACGGGCAACCTGGACACGCAGACGAGCAACGAGATCATGTCCCTCTTCACCGAGCTGAACCGGGAGACGGGCGTGACGATCCTCCTGGTCACCCACGAGAACGACATCGCGCAGTACGCCAACCGCCTCATCCGCTTCAAGGACGGGCGCGTGGTGCACGACGGCCCGGTCGTGCACGAGGGTGCGCCGGCGTGAACTTCCTCGCCATCCTGCGCGAAGCCGGCCGCTCGCTCGGGGCCAACAAGCTGCGCACCGGGCTCACCATGCTCGGCATGGTGATCGGCGTGGCGGCGGTCGTGCTCATGCTCGCCGTCGGCACGGGCGCGCAGAACCAGGTGAACCGCGCCGTCACCTCGATGGGCAGCAACCTGCTGGTCATCCTCTCCGGCAGCACCAGTTCGGGGACGCTGCGCTTCGGCTCCGGCAACGCGCCGACGCTCACGACCGGGGACGCGGAGGCCATCGCGCGCCTGCCCGGCGTGCAGGCCGTCGCCCCCACCTTCCCCGGCGGCGCCCAGGTCGCCTACGGCATCAACAACTGGGGCACGCAGGTGCTGGGCGTGACGCCGGAATACACCTCGGTTCGCGACTGGCCCGTCGAGGCGGGAGACGCGATCACCGAGACGGACATCCGCAGCTCGACCCGCGTGGCCCTCCTCGGCGCGACGGTCGTCGAGAAGCTCTTCGACAACGAGGATCCGGTGGGCAAGACCATCCGCATCCGCGGCCAGCCCTTCCAGGTGCTCGGCGTGCTGAAGAAGAAGGGGCAGAGCCTCGACGGGCGCGACCAGGACGACTCCGTCCTCGTCCCCATCACCACGGCGCAGAGCAAGCTCTTCGGCAACCGCTTCCCGGGCACCGTGCGCTTCATGTTCGTGCAGGCGGTGAGCCAGGAGGCGACCCGGGTCGCCGAGAACGACATCACCCTGCTCCTGCGCCAGCGCCACCGCATCCAGCCCGACGCCGACGACGACTTCACCGTGCGCAACCTCACCCAGGTCGCGGAAGCCGCCTCGGCCACCGCGCGCATCCTGTCGCTGATGCTGGGCGCGATCGGCTCGATCTCGCTCGTGGTGGGCGGCATCGGCATCATGAACATCATGCTGGTGTCGGTCACCGAGCGCACGCGCGAGATCGGCATCCGCATGGCCATCGGCGCGCGCCAGCGCGACGTGCTGTGGCAGTTCCTCGTCGAGGCCCTCATGATCTGCATCGCGGGAGGCCTCGTCGGCATCGCCATCGGCGTGGCCGGCGCCTTCGCGGTCGGCAAGGCCATGCAGATCGAGGTCGCGTTCTCCGCCTGGGTGATGCTGGTCGCGTTCGCCGTCTCGGCGGCCACCGGCGTCTTCTTCGGCTTCTGGCCGGCCCGCCGCGCGGCGAGCCTGCGGCCGGTGGAGGCGCTGCGCTACGAGTAGCGCCTCCTACCAGGGGTTCACGTCCACGAAGCCGACGACGGTCCCGTCACCGGCATCGATCAGCACGGAATAGTCGCGGCTGCGTGCCCGCAACGGCAGGTAGCGCGTGTCGGCCTCGCGACGGCCGAGCCCCTCGACCACCTCTTCGATGTGGGCCGCGTGTTCCGGATGGCGCCGGCGCAGGTCGGCGAGCGGCCTGGAGCGCTTCAGCGCGCTGGACGCCAGCGCCTCGTAGGGCACGTAGTACTGCGGGAAGGTCTGCAGGTCGGCGCCCGCCAGCGCCGACGTCATCACGCGCAATTGTTCATCGGGGTCGGTGGGTTTCGTCACCGCAACCGTGCGCGGCCTGCCCCAGGGAACGCCGCGGAACTCCGGCCGGCTGACGCGGGCGAGTTCGTCGTCGCGCAGGTCGTTGGCCGCCACGACGTCGAAGCGATCGATCGTGTACACCATGTAGACGGGCCGCGCCTCGGCCACGACGTAGACTCCATAGGCCAGCGCCGCTGCCTGCAGCGTACCGATGATCGCGAGGTCCATGCGCAGGAGCGCGATGCGCTTGGCCGGGCTGAAGATGATCAGCGTGACGAGGGGGCCCAGCACCACATCCACGCCGATGATCATCATGGCGAGGTCGCTGCCGCCCATGGCCGTGAAGAACGGCCCCGGATACCACACGAGGAGCATCGTCGAGACGACCAGGGTCGCCCACGGTCGCGCTGATGCCGAGGTGGAAGGCGGCCGCCTGCCAGCGGCTCATCCTCGGTGGGCCTGCCGCACCGCTCATCGCGCTTCGGAGCGCCGCGTTGCGGAAGAACGTGAAGGCGGGATGCTGGCGACGCGGACCGGAGAGCCTCGGGTCGTACTTCACGACCAGCGCTCGCGCCCGCCCGATCTCGCCACGCGCCAGGCGGCCGAGGACGGCCGCCCCGTAGAGGTACTCGAGGTCGGCGGCCGCAGTTCGGGTGAGGCCGGCCAGCAGGCCCTCGGCGAGGCGGACATCTCCCCGGCATCGCGCCGGCCGACGGCCCGGAAGAGATCGATCCAGCGGCGGGTGCCGTCGCCGAGACTGCGGTAACAGGACGATTGACGACGCGCTTCCAGACGCGACTCGCTTGCCCTCCAGCGGCAGCGACACGTTGACCAGGCTCGCCGTCACCAGCACCGAATCCCACGTCTCGCGCAGGTGCGTGTTGTCCTTGCAGTCGATCAGCTGCGACCTGAAGTTGAGCAGGTGCTGCAGGTGGGCGTCACGGCCGTGCGCACCTCGCGCGCCGTGGCCTCGCCCATCAGGAAGCGGCGGGCGAATTCCGCCGTCTGGGCGTCGCGGACGCGCTCGCTCGTCGGCCACTTCACGACCACGGTCGACGTCATGCGGCCTGACCCGCGGCTGGCGATCGAGCATCTCGGTGATCGGGAGCGTTGCGTTCCCGAGGATGAGGATCTCGCGCGCGTCCTGGTTCAGGAAGCGCACGCGGTCGGCGTGGATGTCGACGATCGGGAAGTAGTCGGAGTTGGCCGGCACATCGATCGGCCGCGAACAGCGTCGACACCGTCCGGTCGTCCGCGATCCGGCGCATCTCAGGTCGTTGCACGCCGCTGATTTCGAGCCGCGTCGAGCCACCCGGCCATGGCGCCCTCGGCAAGCACCGTGCCGTCGGGCGGCGAGCGGCTCCGTCGGCGGAGGCGATCATGAGGACGTCGCCGGCATTGGCGGCATAGATCGCGAAGTGCGGGAACGACTCGCGCAGCGCCCGGACCACCGAGGCGAGGAGCCGCGACTTGAAGCTGTACACGTGGATCCACTGCGGCGCAGGACTCCCCCGGGGTTCAACTGCCCGCGAATGCGCTGGTAGAACTCGCGCGTGTAGAGGCTCGCCACGCCGCTCACCCAGGGGTTGGACGGCTCCGACACGATGAGGTCGTAGCGCCGGTCGCTGCGCGCGAAGTACGACTTGGCGTCGTCGATGACGATGTGGCTGCGCGGGTCGCGTATGCCGCATCCGTCAGCGGGCGGAAGTGCCGCGCCCCCTCGATCATGGCGGGCTCGATCTCGATGGTGTCCACGCGCGCGATTCCCGGGTAGGCGAGGAGCACGACGTCGACATGCCCGTGCCGAAGCCGATGACCGCCGCGTCGCGGATCGTCGGGTTGTGGGCGAGCGGCAGGGCGGCCAGCGAGCACCATCGTGTATTCGTCCGGACACCGGCTCCGGCGCCATGTCGACGTCCCGACGGCCGAACCGTCGACTCTTGCCGTTGGTCAGGATGGAAACGCTGCCGATTGAAGCCGTCTCCAGGACGTCGACGCTGGCCGTCTTGCCGTCGCGGTGGAAGAGCACCTGCGTCGATCCGGCCGGCCAGGATGCCCGGCCGATGCCGGAACACGCCCGAGGAGAGCTTGAGCGGATCGAGATGAAAGGCGAAGAACGCGACGAGCGAGCCCGGCCACGCCGGCAGCGCTCCAGCCGATGCGCGAGCGGCCCGGCTCGGCGGCGGCGCGAAACACGAACAGCAGTCCGACGCCCAGCGCCACGTCGATGGCCGCGCCCGCGAGCAGCGTTCCCTTGATCCCCAGCAGCGGCAGCCCGACGTGCACCGCGAGGATCACGCCGATGATCGCGCCGAGCGTGTTCACCGCGTAGACGTGCCCGATCGAGCGCTCGCCCTCCGCGCGAGCGCAGCAGGTGATAGGTGATGAGCGGCAGCGTCATCCCGGCCATGAACGTGGCGGGCAGCATCACCAGGAGGCAGATCACCGTGGCGAGCAGCAGGTAGACCGCGTAGCCGGCCTCGGTGCGGCTGACGGCCTCGAGCACCCAGGCCATGAGGTCGAAGCTGGCGCTGTAGACGGGCAGCGTCGCCGCGGCCAGGAGCCCCATCACGATCTGCACGATGGCGAGGAAGCGCACCGGGTCCGCGATGCGGTCGATGCGCGAGCGGATCCACAGCCCGCCCAGGGCCAGCCCGAGGATGAAGCTCGCGAGCATCAGCTCGAAGGAATGGGTGGCGCTCCCGAGGACGAGCGAGAGGCTGCGGATCCAGGCGATCTCGTAGATGAAGGACGACAGCCCCGTCAGCATGGCGACCAGGAGCAGGAGGACGGCCATGCGGGGCCCCTGCAGCGCTCCCGGAGCGCCGTCCGCGGCAAAGCGGGACGACTGCGCCGGCTGCGCGCGCTTGTCGACGAAGTACACGGCGATCGCCAGGGCGATGTTGAGGATGCCGGCCGTCAGCAGCACGCCGGGCAGGCCCACCAGGGGAATCAGGAGGAAGCCGCTGGCCAGCACGCCGCCGACCGCGCCGATGCTGTTCAGGAAGTACAGCAGCGAGAGCTTGGACCCGGGCAGCCCCGGATCGATGCGCAGCACGCCGCTGGTCATCAGCGGGAACGTCGTGCCGAGGAGGATCGACTGCGGCAGGATGAGGATGGCCGCGAAGGTCCATTGCGACCAGCACCACGACTCGGCACCGCAGGTCGCGGGCAGGAGCGTCGTGTAGGCCCATTGCGTCCCCGCCACGAACACGCGGTGGAACACGAGCGCGGAGACCCCGACGATGAACTCCGCGGCCGCATAGACGAGGAGCGGCCTCTTCACCCGCGTGGCGAAGTGGCCCGCCAGCCACGCACCCAGGGCCAGGCCGCCGATGAACACGACCAGCACCACCGTCTGGGCATAGGCCGCGTGCCCGAGGAAGAGCTTCAGGTAGTGGCTCCAGATCGATTCGTAGATGAGCCCGCAGAAGCCCGACACCACGAACAGGGCATACAGGATGCGTACCGGGATGTTTGTCATGGCGACTCGATGGGTGGGGCGGATCCCGCCGGGCGGGAGGGCATGCAAAAACAAGGGGGCAAGTGCATGGCACTTGCCCCCCCGGACTGGCTACCGCTTACGCGGTTGCGATCACACCGGAGCGATTAGCGGCAGCTCGCCGGCACGAACTTCACGTTGCCGTGTAGATGCACTTCCAGGAGGCGATCGCGTCGCCGTCGACAGCGGCCATGGTCGCGGCGGCGTCCTTCATGGGCGACATCTTGACGGTGTTGCCAGCCTGGTCGCCGATCGCGCCAACCGTGGCGTGGATGATGCCACCGGCGATCGACGTCCAGCGCGCTCATGTAGGCGGTCGCGGTGTTCGAGCAGCCGGACTCGGTGATGCGTCGACGGGCAGCTTGTTCTTCGACGCGGCGTATTCGGCAACCGAGGTCTTGCACGCGCTGATGGCGGACAGGACTTCCGTCATCTTCGAGCGGTTGAGGTAGTCCTGGTACGCCGGAATGGCAACGGCGGCAAGGATGCCGATGATCGCGACGACGATCATCAGTTCGATAAGCGTAAAGCCTTGTTGGATCTTCTTCATGGTGACTCCTGGAAGAGTTGAGTAACGGGATAGAAACCGGTATTCCCGGGCCGTGCCCAGTTACCTATGCAATCGACGTGCCAGTCGGTCGCCGGACCGGCCGAACCGTGCCGGATCGGCGGCGATCGCCAGGCCAGGCCACGAAAACACTTTATAAAACAATTACTTGATGAATCACTTCCGGACCTGCGAAACGCCCGTCCCGGGCTCCCTGTGGCCATCCGGGGTCCCGGCGACTTGCCCCTTGTCCGGCAGACCTGCCCGCCCTGGCCGCGCCTGCGCGCAGGTTGTGACGTTTTTCGTCAGCCCCCGTAGCCGGGAATCTTCGCCACGTCCACCGCGTCGATCTGCGCCGGATCGAGGAACTCCTGCGCGTAACGCAGGTAGAGGCCCTCGCGCACGAAGATGTCGAAGAGGTCCGGGTCGATGTGGCCGTTCAGCTTGAAGCGGCCGAGGATCTCGAGCGACTCGGAAAGCGTCTTGCCGTGCTTGTAGGGCCGGTCGCGCGCGGTGAGCGCCTCGAAGATGTCGGCGATGCCCATGATGCGGGCCTGCACGCTCATCTGCGCGCGCGTGAGCCCCTTCGGGTAGCCCTTGCCGTCCATGCGCTCGTGGTGCCCGCCGGCGTACTCCGGGACGTTCATCAGGTGCCGCGGCCACGGCAGGGCCTCGAGCATCTTGATGGTGGCGACGATGTGGTGGTTGATGATCTCGCGTTCCTGCGGGTTCAACGTCCCGGCCGGGATGTTGAGGTTGTCCTCCTCGTCCTTGGTGAGGAAGCGCTCGGCGTGCCCGCGTGGTGCCGGTCCAGGAGTACTGCGCGATGCGCGAGACTCTCGCCTGGTCCTCGGCGCTCATGCGTTCGCCGCCGACGTTGGTGCGGCGCAGGAACTCGCGGTCGTCGTCGTACTGGCGCACCTTCGCCTCGAAGTCCTCGCGGGCGCGCTCGGCGGAGGAGGCGTCGCCCGCCTCGATGGCGGCAATGCGGGCGCGCAGCATGGCGATCTCGGCCTCGCGCTTGAGCGCCTCGAAGCGCGTGTCGACGAGCGCCATGCGGTCGTAGATGGTCTGCAGCTTGGTCGCCTTGTCCACCACGTGCACGGGCGTGGTGATCTTCCCGCAGTCGTGCAGGAGGCCGGCGATCTTCAGCTCGTAGCGGTCCTTGTCGGTCATCTGGAAGGACGCCAGCGGCCCTTCCCGGGTGGCGCTCGCCGCCTCGGCCAGCATCATGGTGAGCGTGGGCACGCGCTTGCAGTGACCGCCGGTGTAGGGGCTCTTGTCGTCGATCGCCGTGTTGATCAGCTCGATCAACGACTCGAACAGCACCTCCAGCTGCTGGATGAGGAGCCGGTTGGTCAGCGCGATGGCCGCCTGCGAGGCGAGCGACTCCGCGAGCCTCCCGTCCTCCTCGCTGAACGCGGTCACCTGGCCGGTGGCGGCGTCGATGGCGTTGATGAGCTGCAGCACGCCGATGATCTTGCCTTCGTGGTCCTTCATCGGCACGGTGAGGAACGAGGTCGAGCGGTAGCCGGTGCGCTTGTCGAAGTTGCGCGTGCCGGAGAAGTCGAAGCCCTCCTCCGTGTACGCATCCGCGATGTTCACCGTCCTGTCGTTGAGCGCCACGTAGGCGGCGATCATCGTGAGGTTGGGCCGGCCTTCCTTGTCGTGCAGCGGGATCGGATAGAAGGGGACGGGGCTCCCGGAGCTGCCCCCCATGGCGATGCCGAGGCTGTCGTTCCTCATGATCTCGAAGTGCAGCCGGTCGTCGAGGAGGCGATAGAGCGTGCCGCCGTCGGCGCGCGTGAGCTTCTTGGCCGCGACCAGGATGGTCTCGAGCAGCTTGTCGATGTCGCGCTCCCGGGAGAGCGCGATGCCGATCGCGTTGAGGTACTCGAGCTTGGAGAGGACGTGCGACTCGACAAAGCGCTGCAGGCCGGCCGGCGGGACGGCCGCAGCCTCGGGAGCCGCCCCGGCCTGCCCCGGCGTCATTTGATGCAGACCGCCCGCACCTGCTTCATGTCGGTGATGCCCTGCAGGACCTTCTCCATGCCGTCCATCTTGAGGGTGAGCATGCCGTCGGAGAGCGCCTGCGCGAAGAGCTCGGCCACGCGCGCGTGCTCCTGGATCAGCTTCTTCACCGGGTCGGTGCCCACCATCAGCTCGTGCAGGCCGACGCGGCCCTTGTAGCCGGAGCCGCCGCAGGCGTCGCAGCCCTTGGGCTTGTAGAGGACGAACTCGGGCTTGCCGAAGCCGTAGTCGCGCTGGAAGCGGTCGAAGACGCCCTTGTAGCCGGCGTTCGCGTCCTTCTTGAATTCCGTCGGTGTTGCGCAGCTCCTCGCAGTACTCGGAGATGAAGTGCTTCAGCTCGTCGCCGCCCGGCGTGTACGGCTCCTTGCACTTGCACAGGCGCTTGCCCAGGCGCTGCGCGAGGATGCCCAGCAGCGCGTCGGCGAAGTTGAAGGGGTCCATGCCCATGTCCAGCAGGCGGATGATCGATTCCGGCGCGGAGTTCGTGTGCAGCGTGGCGAACACCAGGTGGCCCGTGAGCGAGGCCTCGATGCCGATCGCGGTGGTGTCCTTGTCGCGCATTTCCCCCACCATGATGATGTCGGGGTCGGCGCGCAGGAAGGCCTTCATGGCGGTGGCGAAGGTGAACCCCGCCTTGGGGTTCACCTGGCACTGGCGCAGGCCCTTCTGCGTGATTTCCACGGGGTCCTCCGCCGTCCAGATCTTCGTGTCGACGGTGTTCAGGAAGCCCAGCACCGAGTGCAGCGTGGTCGTCTTGCCGGAACCGGTCGGGCCGCACACGAAGAAGAGCCCGTAGGGCTTGGAGACGCACTTCTTGAGCGTGTCGAGGTTCTGCGGCAGCACGCCCAGCTTGTCGAGCGGGATCGGCTCGCCGGCGGCGAGGATGCGCATCACCACGTCCTCGACGCCGCCGGCGGTGGGGATCGTGGCCACGCGCAGCTCGATGTCGAGAGGACCGAACTTCTTGAACTTGATCTTGCCGTCCTGCGGCTTCCTCTTCTCGGAAATGTCGAGGTCGCACATGATCTTCAGGCGCGTCGTGAGGGCCTGCCGGTAGGAGGCGGGGACCTCGATGTAGTTGGAGAGCGAGCCGTCCTTGCGGAAGCGCACGCCGGTCTTGCCCTTGCCGGGCAGGGGCTCGATGTGGATGTCGGAGGCGTTCTGGTTGTACGCATCGACGATGATCTTGTTCACGAGCTTCACCAGCTCGTTGTCGGCGGCCGCGGAGACGTCGTCGGTGGAGGTGGCGGACTTCCCCTTCCTCGTCGTCCATGGTCGAGAGCAGGTCCCCGATCGATTCCGAGGACATGCCGCCATCGGTCTCGGCGCCGAAGTACAGGCTCAGGGCCTGCACGAAGTCGCGCTGCGTGGTCACCCGGTAGACGACCTTCGCGCGCGGGAACACGTTTTCCACCATGCGGGAATTGCGCACGCGCTCGGGGTCGGTGGTCATCACGAGGATGCCCTCCTTCGAGTCCTCCAGCGGGATCCACTGGTTCTGCTCGCAGTACTCGCGCTTCAGGTTCTTCAGGAGATCCATCGGCTTGATGCGGTCGCTCTTGTGCGGCTCGTAGGGCACCCCGAAGAACTTGGCCAGCGCGTCGCCGATCGTCTGCGGCTTCACCTGGAACTCGTCGATGAGGATGTCCTCGACGTTCTTGTTCTTGCGGCGCGCGGCCTTGGTGGCGAGATCGAGCTCGCCGGCCTGGATGATGCTGTCGATGACGAGGTACTCGAACTTGGAGGCGATCTGCCCCGGCATCTGCTGGCGCACGCGGAAGGCGATGGCGAGCGTCTTGGCGAGCTCCATCACGCCCTCGTCGTGCAGCGCGCTGAAGGGCTGCCCCGAGAGGCTGTTGATCAGCTGCAGCACGCCCATGAGGTCGGAACCCGACTCCCCGCCGAGGATCGGCGCGATGAGCATCTGCCGGGAGCGGTAGCCGGTGCGCTGGTCGACCGCCTTGAGGAACGTGAGGGTGGGCGAGTACTGCTTGAGTTCCACGTCGTCGTAGACGTCGCGGATGTTCATGTGGCGGCGATGCAGGGCGCAGAAGCCCGCGAGCGAGGACTCCGATATCGGCAGCTTGATGTCCTTGAACGAGTTCAGGCCCGTCTTCACCTTCGAGACGATGGAGGTTGCGTCCTCGCTCATCGTGTAGATCGTCATGCGGTCCGCCTCGAACAGCTGGCAGATGTCCCGCGAGACGTCGAGGATGATCTCGTCGATGTTGCTGGTGGAGTGGATCCGGTTCGTGACCGCCTGGATCTTCTTCGAGAAGGCGAGCTTCACGGTGACGTCCACCGCCCCGGCCGAAGCCTGCGGAACCTTGGGTTCGAGGACTGCGCTCATGTGTGCACCTGTCGGTCGAAATTGCTGCCTGTGTTGCCCTGTTCCCGCGCCGGTCGCGCTAGAGCGTGAACTCCTGGCCGTTCTCGAGCCTGCGCGGCTGCCAGCGGCCGGCGGCCTCGGAGACTTCCTGCATGGTGAGGTCGCCCTCCCCCGGCTTCAGGTGCGTGATGTACACCTCCGGCCGGACCTGCATCTTCTCGAGTTCCTGCCGGAGCATGTCCGGGTACAGGTGCTTCGAGTCCATCGCGATCTGGCGCTCCTTGTTCGGGAACGCCGTCTCGACGATGAGGTAGCGCAAGCCGGGAGCCTCGTTCACCGCCTTCCACAGCCCGTCGTTCACGGTCGTGTCCCCGGAAAAGACGAGGCTCGCCCGGCCGCTGTCGAGAAGATACCCCACTGCGGGGACCGTGTGTTCGGCCGGGATGGCCGTGATGCGCCGGCCGGCGAACTCCAGCGTCTGGCCGACCTCGATCTCGCGGTACACCAGGTAGGGGTTCACGGCATCCGGAATCTGCGTGAAATCCGGCCAGATCTGCCAGTTGAACAGGTGGGCGCGCAGGATGTCGAGGGTCTCGCGTATGCCGTAGACCGCGATCGGGCCCGAGCGCAGGGTGCAGACCGTGTCCACCAGGAACGGGATGCTCGCTGACGTGGTCGAGGTGGGAGTGGCTCACGAAGACATGGTCGATCTTCGCGAGGCTCTCCAGCGACAGGTCGCCGACGCCGGTTCCGGCATCGATCAGGATGTCCTCGTCCACCAGGAGCGCGGTCGTTCGCAGGCTTCCGCCGATGCCGCCACTGCACCCCAGTACCCTGATCCGCATCTCCTGACCTCGGCCCGTGGAAACGGGGATTGTTGACCGGCGACGCTCTACGCGCGGCGGCGGGGCGCCAGCGGGAGGCCGGGAGGCCCCCTCACGTCTTGAAGAAGAACTCCATCTTAACTCCCGCGATCTCGATCATGTCGTGATCCGCGAGGGGGTGGGCGGTGGCTCCCAGCGAGGCGCCGTTCAGCGTGGGGTAGGTCGCCCCTTCGACGTGGGTGATGAAGAACCCGTGCGGGCGCTTCGTGATGACCGCGACCTGCAGGCCGGGCTTGCCGATCGTGGTGAGGTTCTTGGTGATGTCGAGCGTGCGCCCGGCCGCCGCGCCCGAAAGCACCTGGATCGCGGCGTCGGGAAGGCCGGCGTGTTCGCCGGCCGGTCCCGGAGCGGCTGGAGCGGCTGCAGGCGCCGGTGCAGCGGCCGCAGGCGCCGGTGCAGCGGGTGGGGGCGGCGGCGCGGCACGGGCCGGCGCCACCGGGGCCGTGGTCACAGGCGCAGCCGGGGCCTTTGCGGCCGGTGCCGGTGCAGCCGGGGGAGGGGAGGCGGCGGCGCGGCAGGCTTCGCGGCCTCCGGGACAGCCGCGCGCAGGTTCGTCACGGTATCGCTGGACGCGCGCTCGGCAGGGGCCTCCGCCGGCCGGGCCGGGCTGCGGATGATCATGGTCTTCTCGAAGTCGTCGCCGGCGACGTGCGAGGGCCCCTCGGCGAAGTACTTGAGCTTGTGCTTGCCGATCTCGATGACGTCGTTCGCCTGCAGGAAGTGCTTCTTGATGGGCTTGCCGTTCACCATCGTGCCGTTGGTGCTGCCCAGGTCCTCGATGAACGAGTCGTTCAGGATCGTGATGATCGCCGCGTGCTCGCCGCTGACCGCGAGGTTGTCGATCTGGATGTCGTTGTGGGGCTTCCTCCCGATCAGAGTGCGCTCCTTGGTGAGCACGTGCTCCTTGAGCACCTGCCCGTCGACACTCAATATCAGCTTGGCCATGGTCGGTTTCCTTGCGAATTACCGGAATAGCGCCTTGAACCGCGCGAGCCATCCGCGCGGCACGGCAAAGGGTTCGGCGACCCGGATGAGCATTGCCGAGATGTTATCGCGGCCCCCGTTGTCGTTGGCGGCCTGGACGAGTTGCTGGACGGTGAGGCTCGGGTTCTGCCGCAGCGTGACCATCGTGAGCCGGATCTCCTCGTCGTCCACCATGTCGTTCAGGCCGTCCGAACACAGCAGGTAGATGTCGTCGGGCTGCGTCTCGTAGGCATGCAGCTCCGGCTCGACGGCGGGGTCGATGCCGAGCGCCTTGGTGACGAGGTTCTTGTTCTGCGAGCTCTTCGCTTCCTCGGGCGTGATGAGGCCGGAGTCGAGCTGCTCCTGCAGCAGCGAGTGGTCGCGGGTGACCTGCTCCATCGCCTCGCCGCGCAGCCGGTAGAGCCGCGAATCGCCGATGTGGGCCACGGTCAGGGAATTGTCGTGGAAGAGGCAGACGACGAGCGTCGTGCCCATCCCGGCGCATTCCGGGTTGTTCTGGGAGGTGGTGAAGATCGCGGTGTTCGCGCGCGCGATCTGCTCGCGGATCAGGCGATCGGCGAGCGCCATCGCCTCCTCCCGGCTCAGGCGCTCGACTTCCGACGGAATCCAGGCCGCGGCCAGGCCGTCGGCGATGAGGGAGGTCGCCATGCCGCTCGCGACCTCGCCCGCGTTGTAGCCACCCATGCCGTCGGCAAGCACGTAGAGGCCGATGTCCGGGCGGGACTCGATGCAATCCTCGTTGTGGTCGCGGACCCTGCCGGGATCCGACAGGGTCGCGCTCTGCAGGGCCTGCGCGAGGTTCACGGCCGCGAGCCTTCCGTCCTGGCCGGAATGGTGGGCACACGCCGGGCCTGCTGGCCTACGTGGTGCGCTCCGCTTTCCCCGTTCCGGTGCGCTTGCTGATCCATTGCGATCCCGATTCTTGTTGTGACCGGCCGAGGGCATGCCACAGCGCCCGCCATGACCGAAGCTGGACCGACCCAAAAGTCCGTCCCGCCTCCCCGAAAGAACATGCAAAAACCCGTTTTTATAATAACTTAAAAAGCTTTATTGAGAAACAATCCCGATTGTCGGTCCGATGTCCCTGATTTGTCTAGAGACTTCCCTTCCGTGGCCCGGGACCGGCGGGAGGCCGGAAGTGGCGGGTTTTGCCGTGATCGCGACCCCGCCGCGACGCTCTGCCGAGGTTGCCAGCGATTATGCGATTCGGTCTAATGAGCCCCTTCCTGCCGTTTCCCTTTCACGAACCGCCAATTCCCGAGACTGCCATGGACCGCCTGCACGACATCGACCCGCTGGAAACCCGCGAATGGGCGGACGCGCTGGAAGCCGTCCTCGCCATCGAGGGGCCGCAGCGGGCGCACTTCCTGCTCGAGAGTCTGATCGACAAGGCGCGCCACTCCGGGGTGAACCTTCCCTACCGCGCCAACACTTCCTACATCAACACGATCCCGCCGCACCTCGAGGAGCCGCTCCCCGGGGACCTCGAGATCGAGAACCGTCTGCGCAACATCGTGCGCTGGAACGCGGTGGCGATGGTCCTGCGCGCCGGCAAGAAGGACCTCGAGCTGGGCGGCCACATCGCGAGCTTCGCCTCCGCCGCCACGCTCTACGACGTGGGCTTCAACCATTTCTGGCACGCGCCGACGGAGAAGCACGGCGGCGACCTGATCTACATCCAGGGCCACTCCTCCCCCGGCGTGTACGCGCGCGCCTTCCTCGAGGGGCGCCTGACCGAGGCGCAGCTCGACATGTTCCGCCAGGAAGTCGACGGCAAGGGGATCTCCTCCTACCCCCACCCCTGGCTCATGCCCGACTTCTGGCAGTTCCCGACCGTGTCGATGGGCCTGGGCCCCATCCAGGCGATCTACCAGGCCCGGTTCCTGCGCTACCTCGAGGACCGCGGCCTCGCCAAGACCAACGGGCGGAAGGTGTGGGCCTTCATGGGCGACGGCGAGATGGACGAGCCCGAGTCGATGGGCGCCATCGGCATGGCCGCGCGCGAGGGCCTCGACAACCTGGTGTTCGTGGTCAACTGCAACCTGCAGCGCCTGGACGGGCCGGTGCGCGGCAACGGCAAGATCATCCAGGAACTGGAGACCAACTTCCGCGGCGCCGGCTGGAACGTCCTGAAGGTGATCTGGGGCTCCTACTGGGATCCGCTCCTCGCCAAGGACAAGCAGGGCATCCTTCTCAACCGCATGGAGGAGGCGGTCGACGGCGAGTACCAGAAGTTCAAGAGCCGCGACGGCGCCTACGTGCGCGAGCACTTCTTCGGCAAGTACCCGGAGCTGAAGGCCATGGTCGCCAACATGTCCGACGAGGACATCTGGCGCCTGAACCGCGGCGGCCACGACCCGCACAAGATCTACGCCGCCTACCACGCGGCGGTGAACCACCCCGGGCAGCCCTCGGTGATCCTCGCCAAGACGGTCAAGGGCTACGGCATGGGCGCGGTCGCCGAAGGCAAGAACGTCGCCCACCAGCAGAAGAAGATGCCGCTGGAAGTCCTGCGCCAGTTCCGCGACCGCTTCGCGATCCCGATCGCCGACGACCAGCTGGCGGAGCTGCCCTACTTCAAGCCGGCGGAGGACTCCGCCGAGATGAAGTACATGCGCGAGATGCGCACGCGGCTGGGCGGCTCCATCCCGCAGCGCCGCCGCCGCACGGTGAGCCTCGACGCCCCGAAGCTCGAGTCGTTCAAGGCGCTCCTGGAGGCGACCGCCGAGGGACGCGAGAACTCGACCACCATGGCCTTCGTGCGCATCCTCACCGCGCTCGTGAAGGACAAGAACATCGGGCGCAACATCGTGCCGATCGTCCCCGACGAGTCGCGCACCTTCGGCATGGAGGGGCTCTTCCGCCAGCTCGGCATCTATTCCTCGGTCGGCCAGCTCTACGAGCCCGAGGACAGCGACCAGCTGATGTTCTACAAGGAGGACAAGAACGGCCAGATCCTCCAGGAAGGCATCAACGAGGCGGGAGCGACCTGCTCGTGGATCGCGGCGTCGACGTCCTACTCGACGAACAACGTGCCGATGATCCCCTTCTACATCTTCTATTCGATGTTCGGCCTGCAGCGCGTGGGCGACCTCGCGTGGGCCGCGGGCGACATGCGCGCGCGCGGCTTCCTGCTGGGCGGCACCGCCGGGCGCACGACGTTGAACGGCGAGGGGCTGCAGCACGAGGACGGCCACAGCCACATCCTCTCGGCGATGATCCCGAACTGCCGCTCCTGGGACCCGACCTTCGCCTACGAGGTGGCGGTGATCGTGCAGGACGGCCTGCGCCGGATGGTGGAGGAGCAGGAGGACGTCTACTACTACATCACGGTGATGAACGAGAACTACGCGCACCCGGCGCTGCCCGAAGGCGCCCGCGAGGGCATCCTCAAGGGGATGTACAAGCTCCCCGGGGCGGCCGCAGGCAAGGGCCCGCGCGTGCAGCTGCTCGGCAGCGGCACGATCCTGCGCGAAGTGATCGCCGCGGCCGAGCTCCTGGCCGCCGACTGGGGCGTGGCGGCCGACCTGTGGAGCTGCCCCAGCTTCACCGAGCTGCGGCGCGACGGCATGGCGGCGGCGCGCTGGAACATGCTGCATCCGACCGAAAAGCCGCGCCTGTCGCACGTCGAGCAGTGCCTCGCGGCGACGAAGGGCCCGGTGATCGCCTCCAGCGACTACGTGCGCGCGTTCGCCGACCAGATCCGCGAGTTCGTGCCGCGCCGCTACAAGGCGCTGGGAACCGACGGGTTCGGCCGCAGCGACTCGCGCGAGAAGCTGCGGCAGTTCTTCGAGGTGGACCGGCATTACGTCGTGGTCGCCGCACTCAAGGCGCTGGCCGAGGATGGCGAGATCCCGGCCGCGAAGGTGGCGGAGGCGATCGCCCGATACGGCATCGATGCCGGCAAGCCGGCGCCATGGACGGTCTGAAACGAGGCGGGGCGCAAATGAAAAACAACGCGAGGAGAACGCCTTGGCCGCAATAGAGGTCAAGGTCCCCGACATCGGGGACTTCAGGGACATACCGGTCATCGAGCTCCTGGTGAAGCCCGGCGACGCGGTGAAGAAGGAGGATTCGCTCGTCACGCTCGAGAGCGACAAGGCCACCATGGAGGTGCCCGCTCCGGCCGCCGGCGTGGTGAAGGAACTGCGCGTGAAGATCGGCGACAAGGTGAGCGAGGGCAGCATCGTCCTCCTGCTGGAGTCGTCCGACGCCGTGGCCGCACAACCGGCCGCCGCCGCCAAGGCGCCTGCGCCTGCACCCGCGGCGAAGGCACCGGCACCCGCGGCCGCGCCGGCAGCCGCGGCCGCGTCCCCCTCCCCCGTGACCGCGCCGGCACCACGTCCGGCTCCGGTGCCCGCCGAGCCGGCTGCGTCCTCCGGCGTACCCGCGCATGCAAGCCCGGGCGTGCGGCGCTTCGCGCGCGAGCTGGGCGTGGACCTGGCCAGGGTCCGCGGCAGCGGCACCAAGAGCCGCATCATGAAGGAAGACGTGCAGGGCTACGTGAAGGCGGCGCTGGCCGGCGGCGGCGAGAGCGCGCCGGCGGCGACGGGCGGCGGCTTCGCGAACCTGGGCCTGCCCGCCTGGCCGAAGGTCGACTTCGCGAAGTTCGGCCCGGTGGAGCTGCAGCCCCTTTCGCGCATCAAGAAGATCTCCGGGCCGGTGCTGGCGCGCAACTGGGTGATGATCCCGCACGTCACGCAGTTCGACGAGGCCGACATCACCGAGCTGGAAGCCTTCCGCGCCCGCGTCAACGAGGAGAACGCCAAGTCCGGCGCCAAGGTGACGCCGCTCGCCTTCCTGATCAAGGCCTGCGTGGCGGCGCTGAAGAAGTTCCCCGCCTTCAATGCCTCGATCGACGGCGACAACCTGGTGCTCAAGCAGTACTGGCACATCGGGTTCGCGGCGGATACGCCCAACGGACTCGTGGTCCCGGTCCTCAAGGACGCGGACAAGAAGGGCGTCGTCGAGATCGCGCGCGAGACCTCGGAGCTCGCCGCCAAGGGGCGCGAAGGCAAGCTCGGTCCCGCGGAAATGCAGGGCGGCACCTTCACCATCTCCTCGCTCGGCGGGATCGGCGGCACGGCGTTCACGCCGATCATCAACGCGCCCGAGGTGGCGATCCTCGGCGTCTCCAAGGCGGCGATGAAGCCGGTATGGAACGGGAAGGAATTCGTGCCGCGGCTGATGATGCCGCTCTCGCTTTCCTACGATCACCGCGTCATCGACGGCGCCTCCGCCGCCCGCTTCACCACCTACCTCGCCCAGGTCATCGCCGACCTGCGGCGCGGCATGCTCTAGAGGCCCGCGCACCATGGCCACGCTCGAGATCAAGGTCCCGGACATCGGCGACTTCAAGGACATCCCCGTCATCGAGATCCAGGTGAAGCCGGGCGACTCCGTGAAGAAGGAGACGCCGCTGGTCACGCTCGAATCCGACAAGGCGACGATGGAAGTGCCTTCGACGCACCCGGGCACCGTCAAGGAAGTCCGGGTCAAGGTGGGCGACAAGGTCTCCGAGGGCTCGGTGATCCTGGTGCTCGAGACCGCGGCGGCTGCGCAGGCGGCCGCGGCGCCGGCCCCCGCGTCCCCTGCTCCCGCCGCGCCAGCGGCCCCGAAGGCAGGCGCCACGCAAGCGGCCGGCTTGCGCGAGGCCCTGACCTCCACGCTCGCGAGCCTCGATGCCGACCTGCACGCCGAAGTGCTGGTGCTCGGCGCCGGTCCCGGCGGCTATACGGCGGCATTCCGCGCCGCCGACCTCGGCAAGAAGGTCGTCCTCGTCGAACGCTACGCCACGCTCGGCGGCGTCTGCCTCAACGTCGGCTGCATCCCCTCGAAGGCGCTGCTGCACGCCGCCAAGGTGATCGCCGACGCCGAGGACATGGCCCGCCACGGCGTCACGTTCGGCGCGCCGAAGATCGATCTCGACGGCGTGCGCAAGTTCAAGGACGGCGTCGTCGCGAAGCTGACGCGGGGACTCGCAGGCCTTGCCAAGGCGCGCAAGGTGACGGTGGTGGAAGGGCGCGCGCAGTTCGCCTCGCCGCACACGCTGGAAGTGGAAACGAAGGACGGCCGCAAGGTCGTCTCGTTCGACCATTGCATCATCGCCGCCGGCTCGCAGCCGGCGCGCATCCCGGGCTTCCCCTACGACGACCCGCGCCTCATCGACTCCACCGGCGCGCTCGAGCTGCAAGGATGTCCCCAAGCGCCTGCTCATCATCGGCGGCGGGATCATCGGCCTGGAGATGGCGACGGTCTACGACGCGCTCGGCGCGAAGGTGACCGTGGTGGAATTCATGGATCGCCTGATTCCCGGCGCCGACCCGGAGATCGTGAAGCCGCTCGCGAAGAGGATCGAGAAGCGCTACGAGAAGATCCTCCTCGGCACCAAGGTGGCGAAGCTGGAGGCGCTCCCCGAGGGGCTGCGCGCCACCTTCGAGAACGCGGACGGCGCCACTCCCGCCCCGGCTCCCGAGGTCTACGACCGCGTGCTCCTCTCCGTCGGCCGCCGGCCCAACGGCAAGAACATCGCCGCCGAGAAGGCCGGCGTGGCGGTGAACGAGCGCGGCTGGATACCGGTCGACAACCAGATGCGCACCAACGTGCCGCACATCTACGCCATCGGCGACATCGTCGGCGAGCCGATGCTCGCGCACAAGGCCACGCACGAGGGCAAGCTCGCCGCGGAAGTGATCGCGGGGATGACGCACCACGTCTGGGAGGCGCGCACGATTCCCAGCGTGGCCTACACCGATCCCGGAGATCGCCTGGATGGGACTCTCGGAGGCGGAAGCGAAGGAGAAGGGCGTCGAGTACGAGAAGGCCGTCTTTCCCTGGGCGGCGAGCGGGCGCGCCATCGGCATGGGGCGCGAGGAGGGGCTCACCAAGATCCTCTTCGAGAAGGGCTCGAAGAGGATCCTCGGCGCCGGCATCGTCGGCATCAACGCCGGAGAGCTCATCGCCGAGACGGTGCTCGCCCTGGAGATGGGCGCGGACGCCGAGGATATCGGCCTCACCATCCATCCCCACCCGACGCTGTCGGAAACCGTCTTCTTCGGCGCCGAGATCGCCGAGGGTTCCATCACGGACATGATGCCGCCCAAGCGCTGAGGCGCTGCGCGGCGCAGGCCTAGGGCGTCTCGCCCCGCCGCGATCCATGCGCGGACGCGCGCCTCGTCGTGGGCGCAAGGCGCGTCGCATGCGCCACCAGATTGCGCTCGAAGTGGCCGCGCTCCCACGTGTTGGCGCCGTGGAACACGTAGACGTACTGCCAGGGATCGTCGAGCGCAACCAGGCTTCCCGCCGCGAGCAGCGAGCCGATGACGACCGTGTCTTCGCCGCGCGCGAGTTCGGGATAGGCCGGCAGGGCCGATCGCTCCGCGACCAGGCTTCCTTCCCAGGGGCGGCGCACCGACATGAAGGCGGCTTCGCGCTCCGCGTCGTACAGGATCCACCGCGCGAGGACACAGGCAGGCACCCGGGACGCCCGCAGGGCGGCGATCTGGGCACCGAGGCGGTTGGGCGCGTACCAGTCGTCGTCGTCCCACTGCGCGAGGTAGTGCCCGCGACAGCTGGCGACGCCCAGGTTGCGCAGCGCCCCCAGGGCGAGCTTCGGGCTGGCGGGAACCTCCAGCCGAGCGGATGGCCGGGTCGCGCAGGCCGGCGAGCAGCAGCCGCGTGGCGGCATCGTCCGACTCGAACACGACCACGAGTTCGCGCGGCTCGAAGTCCTGGCGGCGGAAGCAGTCCACCGCCCGCGCGCAGGAGCTGCGGCCGGTCGCGGGTGACGCAGAGGCACGAGACCAGCGGCGGCCGTCGCCTGCCCCGGCGCAGTGGCCGCGCTCGCGCCTGCAGCCGATCCCGGGCCGGGCATGGCGCCCGCTCAGGGCAGCACGGCGGAGGCGACGATCGCGAGCGCGGCCAGCGTCGCGAGGCGCGTCGGGCCGTAGAAGGCAGCGCGCTCGCGCCTCGGCATCGACGATGCCGAGCACCGCACCGGCATCATCGAGGAGCGGCAGGCAGGCCTCCGACTGCACTTCGCCGTCGCACACGTAGAAGCCGCCGCCGGCCTCGACGTGCCGCTGCACGTCGTCGATCACCAGGGCGCGCCCGGTGAGCCCCACCGTGCTGTTGGAGCTCCCCGTGGCGAACTGCGGCGTGAGCGGGAATTCGGCACGGCTCGGCCGCCCGACGTAGGAGAGCTTCACCAGCACCGGCAATCCCGCCGGATTCACGCGCCGCTGGTAGATGCCCAGCCAGTCCGAGCCCGTCGTCTCCTGCGCACGCTCGACGAGGCGCTCCAGCAGCGCCAGGCGCCGCGTCGTCTGCGCGTCGCGTCCGCCGAGGATGCCGGTGAGGTCATAGGGCACCGGCGCGAGTTCGTCGAGCACGGAGCAGGCACCGTCCTCGGTGAGCATGGGCACCGGGTAGGTGTAGAGGGAGCCCGGCGCGTCGATCGCGACCTTGTCGCTCATCGCCTCGAGGAAGTCGCCGATGGCGAGCGCGATCTCGTCCTCGTGGCCCTCGATCTGCGCGAGCCCGGCATGGCGCAGGTAGGCCACGATCCTCGCTTCCCCCTCGCGGGCTTGCGGATGGCCTGGCGCTCAACTGGCTTGCCTTGAAGTCGACGAACTCGACGGCGAGCCCGCGCGCACGCATCCAGTCGGCCACGGCGAACCCGGTCGCGCGCGGCCAGGGCTTGAGGTCCGCCGGTGCGTAGCGCCGGTACTCGGCGAGCTCCGCTCCCAGCGTGACCGTGCCGGTGGCCACCGCGTGGTAGCAGAGCATGACCTCGTTCTTGCGCTCGAAGATGTAGTTGCCGATGAGGCTCGACGCGACGACGTCGAGCCCGAGTTCCTCCTTCACCTCGCGCGCCACCGCGGCCGCGGGATCCTCGCGGCTTTCGAGGTAGCCGGTGACGAGCGCGAACCAGCCCTCGGGCCAGGCGCGGTTGCGCGCGAGGATGATCTCGCCCTCGTGCTCGACCAGCGCGCCGACGGCGGGCACGGGATTGCCCCACTGCACGAAGCCGCAGGCGTCGTCGGAACAGGCGCGCCGCACGACGGCATCGCCACCGTCGTCGGCGATGGCGCGCTCCGCGAGCGGCCGGGCGCAGCGCGGACAGAACGCGAAGGCCTCGACGCTCATGCTCCGCCCTTCTCCCCGCCCTCGAGAGCCTTGCGCACGCGATGCACGCCGCCGAAGACGGCCGCGGCGACGAAGGGCACCGCGATGCCCATCACCAGCTCGGGATTCCAGTCGAGCCCCCCTGCCCTGACGGCCTTGGCGAGGACTCCCACCAGCGAGACGCCGTAGTAGGTGATGACGACCACCGACAGGCCTTCCACCGTCTGCTGCAGCCGCAGCTGCAGGCGCCCGCGGCGGTTCATGGCCTCGAGGACCTTCTGGTTCTGCTGCTCGCGCTCGATGTCGACCCGGGTGCGCAGCAGCGCGCTGGCCCGCGTGACCCGCTCCGCGAGGTTGCCGATGCGCCGCGAGGCGCTGCGGCAGGTGGCCATGGCCGGCGCGAGGCGGCGGTGCAGGAACTCCTCGATCGTCGAGAGCCCGGGAATGCGCACCTCGCGCAGTTCGCCCAAGCGGCGCATCACCAGCGCCTCGTAGGCCTCCGCGGCCTCGAAGCGGAAGCGCGTGCCGCTCTGCAGGTGCTCCACGCGCGCGGCCAGGCGCGTGAGGTCGTCCAGCAGCCGCGCCTCGTCCTGCGGCGTCGCTCCCGCGATGCGCTCCACGATGGTGGCCAGTTCCGCTTCCATCGCGCCGAGATCGGGCGTGGCCTTGCGCGCCACCGGAAAGGCGAGCAAGGCCATCATGCGGTAGGTCTCGATCTCGAGCAGGCGCTGCACCATGCGCCCCGCCTGCCCGAGCCCCATCTCGCGGTTGAGCAGGAGAAAGCGCGTGAAGCCGTCCTCGCGGATGCGGAAGTCGGTGTAGCCCCAGCCGCGCCCTTCGGCCACCGCGCCCCCGACGACCGTGTCGGCCGGGGTGCGGAAGGCGTCCGCCGGCGGCGACGAGCCGCTGAACGGAACGAGGTGGATCGAGACCGCCACCAGGACCTCGCCGGGCATCGACCGCGCGAACGCAGGCCAGCCGGCACGCTCGAGGACCTCGGCCGGCGCGAGGTCCGTCGCGTCCTCGGCGAAGAAGGTGTAGCTGGAGAACTCGGCATGCCCTTCCCACTTGAAGCGCAGGCCCGCGGCGAGCTGCACCACGGCATGGTCCACGGCTCCCTCGATGGCGCTGCCCGCGCCCTGCGCGATGTGCGCCAGGACCTGCCGGTGCAGGGCACGGTCTTCCGGTGCGGTGCCGCACGGCCAGGTAGACGACGTGCTGGGCACCCGCGAGCCGCACCGGGGGACGCGCATGCACCTCGTCGTTCAGGGCGAGGCGCAGCTCGTGCTCGGGCAGTGCGAAGCCGGGAGAAGGCATGCGGGCTCAGAGCCGCTCGGCCAGCCAGCCTTCGACGCTCTTCAGCGCTTCTCCGAGCGCGGCGGGATTCGTGCCCCCCGCCTGCGCCATGTCCGGCCGCCCGCCGCCCTTGCCGCCGACCTGCTGGGCGACGAAATTCACCAGTTCGCCCGGCCTTCACCTTGGCCGTCAGGTCCTTGGTGACACCGGCGATGAGGGACACCTTGCCGTCGGCGACGGTGGCGAGCAGCGCCACGCCGCTGCCCAGCTTTTCCTTCACGCGGTCCAGCGACTCGCGCAGCATGCCGGCATCGGCCCCGTCGAGAACCACCGCAATGGCCTTCACGCCGTTGATGGTGCGCATGCCCAGGGCCAGCACGTCGTCCAGCTTGCCCTTCGCGAGTTCGGCCTTGAGCTTCGCCAGCTCCTTCTCGAGCGCCTTCACGTTCTCCACGACCTGGGCGATCCTCGCGTCGATCTCCTGCGGCTGCGCCTTGAGGGCCTCGGCGGCGCGCGCCAGGCGCTCGCGATCGGCCTGCACCTGCAGCGAGCGCCACGGATCCGGCGATGGCCTCCACGCGGCGGATGCCGGCCGCCACGCCCCCTTCCGAGACGATGCGGAAGTAGCCGATGTCGCCGGTGCGGGCGACGTGCGTGCCGCCGCACAGCTCGCGGGAGGTGCCGATGTCGAGCACGCGCACCTCGTCGCCGTACTTCTCGCCGAAGAGCATCATCGCGCCGACCTTCTGCGCCTCCTCGAGCGGCATCACGCGCGCCTGCGTGGCCGCGTTGGCGAGGACTTCCGCGTTGACGATCTCCTCGACGCGGCGGATCTCGGCCGCCGTCAGCGGCGCGTTGTGGCTGAAGTCGAAGCGCGTCTTGTCCTCGTCGACGAGCGAGCCCTTCTGCTGCACGTGCGGCCCCAGCACCTCGCGCAGCGCCTTGTGCATGAGGTGGGTGGCGGAGTGGTGGCGCATGGTGCGGGTGCGCCTGTCGAGGTCGACCTGGGCGGCGACCGTGTCGCCGAGCGCGATCTCGCCGGTCTTCACCGTGCCGTAATGGCCGAACACCTCGGGCTGGATCTTCTGCGTGTCCTCCACCGCGAAGAGCGTGAGGCAGACGCCGCCCTTGGTGAGCTCGCCGCGATCGCCCACCTGGCCGCCGGACTCCGCGTAGAAAGGCGTGCGGTCGAGGACCACCACGCCCGCCTCTCCCGCCGCGAGACTTTTCACGGGGCTGCCCTCGCGGTAGAGCGCGACCACGCGCCCCTCCTCGGAGAGCGTGTCGTAGCCGCGGAATGCCGTCCTGGCGCCCGTGTACTCGAGCTGCGCGCCGGTCTTGAACTTGCTCGCGGCGCGGGAGCGCTCCTGCTGCGTGGTCATGGCCGCCTCGAAGGCCTGCATGTCCACGGTGAAGCCGCGCTCGCGACCGATGTCGGAGGTGAGATCCACGGGGAAGCCGTAGGTATCGTAGAGCTTGAAGGCGGTGTCGCCATCGAGCTCGGTGCGCCCGCCGGCGAGCGCGGCATCCAGGATCGCCATGCCGTTCTCCAGCGTCTCGCCGAAGCGTTCCTCCTCCTGTCGCAGCGTGGCCGTCACGCGCCCCTCGGCCTCGCGCAGCTCCGGATAGGCATCGCCCATTTCCGCGGCCAGGTCCGCCACGAGCCGGTAGAAGAAAGGCTGCTTGCAGCCCAGCTTGTAGCCGTGGCGCATGGCGCGGCGGGCGATGCGGCGCAGCACGTAGCCCCTGCCCTCGTTGCCGGGAATGACGCCGTCGCAGATGAGGAAGGCGCAGGCGCGGATGTGGTCGGCGATGACGCGCAGCGATGGCGAGTCCAGGTCCTGGTGGCCCGTCTCGCGCGCCGCCGCCCTGACCAGTGTCTGGAAGAGATCGATCTCGTAGTTCGAGTGGACGTGCTGCAGCACCGCGGTCAGCCGCTCGAGTCCCATGCCCGTATCGACCGATGGCTTCGGCAGCGGATGCATGGTGCCGGAATCGTCGCGGTTGAACTGCATGAACACGAGGTTCCAGATCTCGATGTAGCGGTCGCCATCCGCCTCCGGGGAACCCGGAGGACCGCCGGCGACGCCGGGTCCGTGATCGTAGAAGATCTCCGAGCATGGCCCGCAGGGGCCGGTGTCGGCCATCTGCCAGAAGTTGTCGCTCTCGAATTTCCGTCCGCCCGGCTTGTCGCCGATGCGCACGCAGCGTTCGGCGGGAACGCCGACTTCCTTGGTCCAGATGGCGTAGGCCTCGTCATCCGTCTCGTAGACCGTGGTCCAGAGCTTTTCCTTGGGGATGCCGTAGACCTGCGTGACGAGTTCCCACGCGTAGTGGATCGCCTCGCGCTTGAAGTAGTCGCCGAAGCTGAAGTTGCCCAGCATCTCGAAGAACGTGTGGTGGCGCGCGGTGTAGCCCACGTTCTCGAGATCGTTGTGCTTGCCGCCGGCACGCACGCAGCGCTGCGAGGTCACCGCGCGGTTGTAGGCGCGCTTCTCGGTGCCGAGGAAGACCTCCTTGAACTGCACCATCCCGGCGTTGGTGAAGAGCAGCGTCGGGTCGTTGCCCGGCACCAGCGGGCTGGACGCCACGGGCTGGTGCCCCTGGGAAGCAAAGAAGTCGATGAATTTCTTGCGAATTTCGCTGGTTTTCATGGGCGACGCCAAAGCTGCAGGCGAAACCGCAAGGATACCAAATGCAGGGGCCCGCTCCGGAAACCGGGCGTGACTTTGGGCACCGGATGTCGTAGCTTTGGCCGCTGGCCTGGCGGGCATTTGCTTCGGTCCGGACCAGGTGTTCCCGCGCAGGCAGCCATCGGAAAGGCAATCTTGACGCAATCCTCGTACCCGGCGAACCAGAACCGCACCGATGCAATGCTCCGCGTCGGGCTGCTCGTCATCGGCATCGCCATCTTCTTCTACATCCCGTTGCGCATCATCGCCCAAGGGTATTTTCCGGTCGACGACGCCCTTCGCCACGCCGCCCATGCCGTCGACAACCGAAGCTGGGCCGACGTCATCCTCGTCAACCCGGTGTTTCGGGCGGACATGGACAGCCACCCCGGCTGGCACTCGTTCCTGAGAGCCGTCCACCATTACACCGGATGGTCGACGCACCAGCTCGTGTCGTTTTCGATCCTCGTCGCGTTCTGGACCTTTGCGCTGGGCGGAATGATCGCGTCGGGTTGCCCGCCCGCGTGGCTGCTTGCCTGCGCCCTGGTTTCGGTGATCGACCCGACGCTCTTCATGAAATTGATGCTGGGGCGCCCTCTGGCCTTCTCGATGACGGCCGTCGTCGTCCTGCTCTTCCTGTGGAACCGGTCGCGCGAAATCGGATGGAAACGCGAAGCGTTCGTGGTCTGGGCGGTGTTGTCCGTCAACATCGCCTTTCACCCCTCGGCCTTCTATCTCTGGGTCATCGCGCTCCCCCCCCTGCTGTACTGCCTTCGCTTCCGGTCGGCACTCATCTTCCTGGCCGCATGGCTGGCCGCCATTTTCACGGCTGCAGCGGCCTTTGGCTGGTACAACACGGTCGAAGCCCCTCTCGTGACGCTGCGCCTCGCCATGCTCGACGGCGAGACAAACTCGGAGCACCTGGTCGCCGAATTGCAGCCTTCCGGTGGCCCGGTCATTCCGTTGCTGGTTGTGGCACTTGTCGTCACGGCCAATCATTTCCGTGGCATGTCCTTTCGCAGCGAAACCAGGCAGGTCGATTTCTGCCTGATGGTCGGGGCGTGGATCCTGGGACTGGTGAGCGCGCGGTTCTACGGAGAATGGGCCCTGCCCGCGATGGCCGTGTGGCTCGCCAGGCAGGCGCGCGAAGCCCTGAACATGGGGACGAGCGGCCTGCCGCGGGCATCCGACAGCGTTGCCGCATTTGCCTTGCTCGCCGCCGTGCTCTACTTCGGCCAGACGGCCAACGTGCGCGGGCGATATCACGCGCCATACGACAATTACTGGCTGACGGCGCCGGAGTCCTGGCTGGTCGGCGCGCTCCCCGACCCGGGGGGCATCCTCTATTCGGCCAGCAACAAGGAGTTCTACGCGCTGTACCATCGGTTCCCCCGGGCGCCGTTCCGGTACTCGACGGCCTTCGCCCCCGGAATCATGCCGCCCGAGGATCGCAAGGTCATGAGCCAGATGCAGGCGTTCGGCCTCGTGCAATTCGCGAAACCCTGGGTCGACAGGATGACCCCCCAGGACCGCATCGTGATCACCGCGGCCGCGAAGCCCGACTGGCCTGGAATGGATTTCCAGCTGCGGTTGGGAGGCGACTGGGTTGGCCGGAAGATCGTGAAATGAACCGGGCCGCCGCGCGAACCGCTATCGGCTCCGCCCGCGGCGCGTGCGCTGCAGCGTGTGCTCGTAGTTGAACCGGTGTTGCTGGACTATGGCGTCGCCCACCAGCCCGATGCCGCCGAGCACGAGGCCGATCACCTCGAGGCTCGCGGCGAGCACGGCGGCGGGCACCGACTGGATGAGCCGTGTCGTCACGAACTGGTAGATCGGCACCGCGCCGATGACGAGGCCGGCCGCCATGAAGAGCATCGCGAGGGAACCGAACAGGACCAGGGGCCTGTAGTAGCGAAGCACTTGCAGGATCGTCGTGAGGACGCGCGAGCCGTCGCGCAGCGTGCTCAGCTTGGATTGGCTTCCCGCCGGACGCTCGGCGTAGGCGACGGGAACCTCGACGATGCGGAAGCGCTTGTCCAGCGCGTGCAGCGTCATCTCGGTCTCGATCTCGAAGCCCGTCGACAGCACCGGGAAGTTGTCCACGAAACCCCGCGAGAAAGCGCGATATCCCGAGAGGATGTCGTTCAGCCTCGCGCCGAAGAGCCGGTTGATGAGGGTGACGACAAGGCGGTTGCCGAAGCCGTGCATCGCCCGGCGGTTTTGCGCCGCGTAGTGCCCCAGCGCATGCCTGTCGCCGACCACCATGTCGGCGGATCCGTCCTCGATCGGGGCGACGAGCCGGTCGATCGCGTCCGCCGGGTAGGTGCTGTCGGCATCGCAGAGGACGATCACGTCCGCGTCGACCGCCCGAAAACCCGCCCGCACGGCATGGCCCTTGCCGGGTCGCGGCTCGGTGACGACGGCGCCGCGCGCGCCGAGTTGCGCAAGGCAGCGCCTCGCGATGTCGCCAGTGGCGTCGGACGAGTGGTTGTCGATCACCAGCAGGAACGCGTCGGGGCGCGCGGCATGGAACGCCTGCATGGTGGCGGCGATCGTCTGCGCCTCATTGAAGGCGGGGAGGACGATCGCGATCCGGGTCCGCGCGGCGCCGTCCATCCGATCAGTCATGGAACGACTCCCGGGACGAGGAACGCACCACCCACGCGTAGCGCGGACGATGGGGACTGGCTCACGGCTTGTCCTCGAAGTAGAAGTAATCCCTCCCCACCGTCTCGATGCGGTGCGCCGCCGGCAGAGGCAGGATGTGCCGCAGGAAACTCTCGGGGTAGGGGAAGAAGTGGAAGTGCGGATTGAACGTGTAGCGGTACTCGCGCTCGCGCGGCACCACGATCACGACCCGGCGCCGGCAGATGCGGCGCAATTCCGCGATGGCGGCGCGGATGTCGAGGATATGCTCGAGTACGTGCGTGCAGACGACGGTGTCGAAGGCGCCGTCGACGTACGGAAGGCTCTCGATCCTCGCCTCGCGGGCCTCGATGCCCGCCCAGTCGCCCTCGCGATCGAGCACGAAGTCGACGGCGGCGAGACGCGCATACGGCCCGGGCGCGGCATCGCGGATGCGCCGCGCGAGAAATCCGGTTCCGCAGCCCACGTCGCAAACGGAATCGCCGACGATGTGCGCCAATACCCGCTCGATGCAGGCACTCGAGTTGTCCGTCTCCTCCTGCACTCGCGGGTGCTGCCGGTAGATCGCCTCGTACTCCTGCGCCGTCACGTAGGGGGCGCGGCTGCGGAAGCGCGCAAGGTCGGCGATATGGCGGCCCCAGGCAAGGGAGGCGAGCCAGCCGAAGGCGCGGCTGTCGCGCACGACCGGGGGCAGCAGGTCCTCCAGCACCCAGCGCAGCACGTTCACCGTCTCGCGTCGCATGGCCACCTAGTCCGCAGGCCGCGAGGCCACGAGCGCGATGTTCTTGCCCACGAAGGCCCCGACGAGACGGTCCAGCACACGCGAGACAGGAAACACCACCCTGTCGTAGAGCTTCACCATGCGGGGCTCGAGGGTGGCCGAGCGCGACCCGGCCAGCCGCAGCAGGAGGCTCGCCGCGAAGCCCAGGCTGTCGACATAGCGCGAACTTTCCACGCGCAGCCCGCTCGCGCGGCACAGGGTCTCGAGTTGTGCCCGCCGGTAGCGCCGCCGATGACCCACGCGCTCGTCCATGGCGGAGAAGAGAACCATGAACGCCGGGACGTAGATGTAGAGCCTTGCCCCGGGTCGAAGGGCGTCGCGCAGGCTGCGCAGGGCTGCTGCGTCGTCCTCGATGTGCTCCAGGACGTTCAGCGTGTAGGCAAAGTCGAAGCGCCCGCTACCCGCCTCTTCCAGCCGCGGCACCGCGGCGAATCCCGAGGCCTCGAGGCGCCGGCGCAGCGCCGGGTCCGGCTCCACGCAGGCGATGGCGCCCGGTCCGCCCGGCAGGGCCTGCGCCACCAGCCTCGTGATGGTTCCCGAACCGGCGCCAAAGTCCAGAATGCGGCCTCCCTCGGGCGCGAGGCTCGTCACCTGGCCGGCGAGAAACGCGTTGTAGCGCCAAGCCTCCCGCATTATCTCGAGGTTGTCGGCGCCTGCAAAATCCTCGTCGTCCGCGTGAGCGCTCATCGGTTCCCCGCGAAACGTTCTGCCGACCGGCAGCGATTCCGATTGCGATCGAATCGGCAGGCATCGGCGGGATGAAACGTCGCAGCAGGGCGGGATTGTACCCGACCGACCCTCAATTCTGCTTCAGTCCACCCATGCGCCCGGACTCCGTGCACCCGCCGGCGAACTGCGCCGTGTAGCGCGCAACCAGGCTTTGATTGCCCGCCTCCACCTCGAATGCCTGGAACGTGCCCTGGGTGCCGTCGGGGCAGGCAATGGTTCCCGAAAAGGATCCCATGCGGCCGCTCTGCTCGTAGCTGCCCGAATAGTTGCAGCCCGTGACACCGCTGGTGAACGACTCGATCTCGACCGTCGAACCGACGTGGGATACGGCGAATGTCGACATCCTCGCGAAGCTGCCGGTGTTCGCTCCGCACCCCGAGGCGACTCCGATGGTCGCGCCCTGGTAGTAACCGGAAAGATTGTTGCTGCGAAACGTCTGCCTCTGGATCTGCTTGGTGCTGGTTACGCCATCGACGTCAAAGGTCAGGACGCCTTCGGTGCCGCTCGAGAACCGGATCGTCGCGGTGCCGACCGGTCGCCTGCCCACCGAACCGGGATTGAACACGGTGCCAAGGCGCGGTCCCGTGGTCTCGTAGATCGTCCCGGTGAAGGTGACCGGGTTCGATCCGGCGATATCCGTCACGGCAGGACCGACATACCACTTCGCACGATCGCCCTCCCCGTACACGAACAGGGTCACGAAGATCACGTCCCCCTGGTGGGCGAAATTGGCGCCCCATCCGCTCTCGCCCGGGTTCCACCAGAGATCGCTGAAATCGGTCCCCCAGGTGTTTGCGGCAAGTGACTGGCAAGGCATCAGCGCTGCAACGGCAAGGATCGCACTGGTGAGCATTCGGCGCATGGTCATTCTCCTGTGTTGGAACATTCCGTGACGCGCACAGACCACCACCGGCCGGGAGGAATCGCCGTGCGTGCTGAAAGTGCCGGTCTGCACATGGTTCTCGCCCTGTGTTTCAGGCTGCGCGCAGTGCCGGTTCGATGTCTGTATGCCACCGAACAGATCGGGTCCCGGCTCGCGAAGAAGAACGCACGGACATTGCGGCCCCCGCCTGGCACAAAAAAAAGCCGGAGCTGAAATCGCTCCGGTCCAGGTACTACTCCCAGTCAAGCGGTCCGCGAACGGCCTGGCTGCCTCCACGCGGGAATTCGCGACGACACGCGAACGATGTCGTCGCCGGACCCGCGGAGGACTAGCGGACCCCCCTGGGGTTCGGGACAGGCACTGCAATTACTTCAGGCGCATGTCGTTCTTGACCGACTTCACGCCGCCGACGGTTTTCGCCGCGGCGATAGCCTTGGCCTCGGCGTCACGCGAGGACACGAAGCCGCTCAGCTGGACCACGCCCTTGAAGGTCTCGACGTTGATCTCGGCGGACTTGAGCGTCGGCTCGTTGAAGATGGCGGTCTTGACCTTGGTCGTGATGACCGTGTCGTCGACGTATTCGCCGGTTCCTTCCGTCTTGGCCGTGGAAGCGCAGCCGAGCGCGGTGGCCATGAGGAGGATGCTGGCGAAGGTTGCGAGTCTGCGGGAAATGGTTGTCATGTTCGTTCCTTGGGGCAGGCCGCCAATTTGGCGGGTTACGCGACCAAGATAGCGAAGCGCGCCGGCGCCATCTGTACGCTGACGCACACACCAACGGAATTACCCTTTTTTGGTAGACTTTTCTGGATCAGATTCCTCCCTTCTTGGGGGGAGTGCAGTCTTCATCCATACACCACGCTATGGCGAACCTGATCCAGCCCGCGGACGGACCCCGCGCCAATCGCCTGCTGGCGGCCCTTTCGCCGACGGCATACAGCCGCATCGCTCCGCACCTGGTCCTCGCGCCACTGACGCTGGGACAGGCTCTCCAGGAGTCCGGCACTACCATTCGCAGCGTCTACTTCCCGACGACCGCCATCGTCTCGCTCCTTTATGTGATGGAGGACGGCGCATCGGCAGAGATCGCCATCGTCGGCAACGACGGGATCGTCGGCGTCTCGCTTTTCATGGGTGGAGCCTCGACGCTCAGCCGAGCCGTCGTGCAGGCCGCCGGGCAATGCTACAAGCTGCGTACCAGCGTGCTGAAGGAGGAGTTCGGCCGCTTCGGTTCGACGATGCGCCTGCTGCTGCGCTACACGCAGGCACTGATCACCCAGATGTCGCAGACGGCGGTGTGCAACCGCCACCATTCGGTGGACCAGCAGCTGTGCCGCTGGCTGCTGCTGAGCCTGGACCGCCTTCCCACGAACAAGGTCGACATGACACAGGAGTTGATCGCCAACATGCTCGGCGTGCGGCGGGAGGGCGTCACCGAGGCCGCCGGCAAGCTCCAGGCGGCGGGACTGGTCCATTACAGCCGCGGGCATATCGCCGTGCTCGATCGCCAGGGGCTCGAGGCGCGCGTCTGCGAGTGCTACCACGTGGTGCGGAAGGAATCCGACCGGCTGTTGCAGCCCGGCAAGACGTAAGGACGCACCAGGGCTGATCATCGCCGCAAGACCGGGCGCAGCCTGCCGCGCCTGCGCGACTGGCAGGGCAGTGACGTTCAGGTCCTCGCGGACGCGACTCGCCTAATGTGCGCTGGGATACAGACGCGGCGGAGGCAACGAGTCAGTCTCTGCGCCATCTGGTCCGTTCCCAGCAAAGGCCGTCGTGCCATCCGCCAAGCGCCGTTCGCCAGGAAACCGCCTTCTCGCAGCCCTTCCCCAGAAGGATCGCCTGCGACTGGTTGCGGGCTGCGAGGACACCACCCTCACCCTGTCCGAAGTGCTTTTCGACGCAGGCGACCCGTTGCGCCATGTGTACTTTCCCCTCACCGGGTTCATCTCGCTCCTGACCCCGGTGGACAGCTCGACGCGCCTGGAGGTCGGACTGGTCGGTAACGAAGGCATGGTGGGAACGCCGCTCATCCTGGGTGTTGCGACGTCGCACCTGCAGGCTCTCGTCCAGGGCGCCGGCCGGTCGCTGCGCATGGAAGCGGCGGCTTTTCGCGAGGAGCTCGCGCACAGCGCCGCATTGCGCCTGCTTCTGGATCGCTATCTCTTCGTGCGCATGGCCCAGCTCGCGCAGGCGGCCGGATGCACCCGCTTCCACCTCGTCGAGGCGCGGCTCGCACGCTGGCTCCTGATGACGCAGGACCGCGCGCACTCGAGCCGCTTCCACATCACGCACGAGTTCCTCGCCCTGATGCTGGGCGTACGCCGCGCCGGCGTCACCAAGGCCGCGACCTCGCTGCAGAAGCGCCGGCTCATCGCCTACAGCCGCGGCGACATCTCCGTCCTCGACCGGCCGGGACTCAAGGCGGCCTCCTGCGCCTGTTACCGGGCCGATCTCGACACCTACCGCAATTTCCTCGGCTAGGGCCGCAGAATAATCGCGGTTCTGTGTACGACCCCGCACAGACTCGAACCTCGGGCAGCGCCATATTGTCTGCACTCTTACAGGAGGCATGCAATGAACGTCACGTTGAAACTCGCACTCGCCGCTGCCGGGCTGGTTGTTGCCGGGCAGGCTGCCGCACAAGTCACCTTCTTCGAACGTGAAGGTTTCGAAGGCCGCTCCTTCACCACGTCCAGGCAGGTCGACACGTTCGACCGCTATGGCTTCAACGACCGCGCCTCGTCGGTGGTGGTCGCCGGCCGCGACCGCTGGGAAGCCTGCGATGACGCGGGATTCAGCGGCAAATGCGTGATCCTGCGTCCCGGGCGGTATCCGTCGCTGGCGGCGCTGGGTCTCGAAAACCGCGTTTCATCGACGCGGGCGGTGAGCAGGAACGCGCGCGTCGACGACAATCGCTATGCGCCGCCCCCGGTGGCCCCGCAGGTGACCTTCTACGAGCGGGAGGGCTTCGGCGGCCGCTCCTTCTCGGCCAATGAGGAGATCCGCAACCTCGAACGCAGCGGCTTCAATGACCGCGCCTCTTCCGCTGTCGTGGCCGGTGCGCCGTGGGAAGTCTGCGACAACTCCCGGTTCAAGGGCCGCTGCGTCGTGCTGCGTCCCGGCCAGTACGGGAGCCTGGCGGCGATGGGCTTGAACGACCGCATCTCGTCAACCAGGATCGTGAGCCCCACCGCACGCATCCCCGACAATCGCTATGCCCCCGCTCCGGTTGCCACCTACGATTACCGCCGGCGCAGCAACGAGCGCCTGTATGAAGCCGACGTGACTGCCGTTCGCGCGGTTCTCGGGACGCCCGAGCAGCGCTGCTGGGTCGAGCGCGAGCAGATCGCCCAGGAGCGTAGCCAGGCCAACGTGCCGGCGGCGATCGCGGGTGCGGTCATCGGCGGCATCCTCGGTCACCAGGTCGGCAGCGGACGCGGCAACGATGTCGCCACCGTCGGCGGTGCCGTCGCCGGCGCCGCGATAGGCGCCAATGTCGGCCGCAGCAATGGGCAGACCTACAGCCAGGACGTGAAGCGCTGCGAGACCGTGCCGGGCAGCGCGCGACCCGATTACTGGGACGTCACCTACAACTTCCGCGGCCGTGATGGCCACGTGCAGATGACCACCCCCCCGGGCTCCACGGTCACCGTCAACGAACAGGGCGAACCCAGGGCGTAATCGCCAGCGGATTCGAACGAAGTCAGGGCGGCCCTGCGGGGCCGCCTTCATTTTGGAGGCTGCCGAACCCGAGGGCGTATTGCCGCGTGAACTCGGCGCCCAGGAAGAAGATCTGCGCCGAGTAATAGACCCACAGCAGCACCGCGATGAGCGAACCTGCCGCGCCGAAACTCGAGGCAATGCCGCTGCTGCCGAGATAGATCCCGATCGCGTACTTGCCGAGGCTGAACAGGCCCGCCGTGAAGATGGCGCCGATCCAGACGTCGCGCCACGACAGCAGCGCATCGGGAAGCACCTTGTAGATGACCGCGAAGAGGCAGGCGATGACCGCGAAGGCAATCGCGGAGGACAGCATGGCGAAGACGCCGTAGGAACTGCTCCAGACTCCGCCCGCATAGCGCTCCAGAACCGTGAGCGCGGCGCTGAGCACGAGGGAGACGAGGAGAAGAAACGCCAGCACCAGCACCAGCCCGAAGGCATGCAGTCGCGTGCGCAGGAACACGACGATCCCGAGCCCCTTGGGAGGGGCGATTCCCCACAGCTCATCGAGACTGCCCTTCAGTTCGACGAAGACGCTGGTGGCGCCCACCAGCAGCAGCACGCTCGCGATGATCGTCGCCGCGAGCCCCGAGGCGGGGTCGCGCGCGCCCACGAGCATCGCCTGGATCGCCTGCGCGCCGTTGTGCCCGACCAGCCCCTCGACCTGCTCGATGATCTCGCCCTGGGCAGCCTCCGCGCCGAAGAAATAGCCGGCGCCGGCGATGGCGAGGATCAGGATCGGCGCGAGGGAGAACAGCGTGTAGAAGGCGAGTGCGGCGCCCTTGCTGCTCGCCCGATGGTCGATCCAAGCAACCATCGACCTGCCCAGAACGGCACGGATGGTCCTCGGACCACGCCGGATTGCCGAAAATATCATCGCGGAACCTCCATTCGTTCTGCCTGTGTACGCGGGCCTACCGTCCCAGCAGTTCGCCGACCGGCTTGAGCGAGTCGACGCGGTCGCAGATCACCTTCGCGATGGCGACCAGCGGCGCCCCGAGCAGCAGGCCCCAGATTCCCCACAGCCAGCCGAAGAAAAGCAGGGCGATGAAGAGAACCGCGGCGTTGATGCGCGCCAGGCGGCTCTGCATCCAGGTCATGATCACCTGCCCGACCGCCGCGGCTACCGCGAGCGAGGCACCCGCGACCGTCAATGCGCCCAGCGCAGACTCGAACTGCGCGAAACCGGCCACGCCGCTCGCGATCGCGAAGAGCACCGGCCCCAGGTAGGGAATGAAATGCAGGATGCCCGCAGCGAGGCCCCAGACGCCTGAATTCTGCATGCCCAGTGCCGCGAATGCCAGCCAGGTGAGGATGCCGACCAGGACATTCGCCCCGACCGTGGCAAGCAGGTAGCGATGGATCTGCACGTCGATCTCGTCCAGGATGCGCACGGCGTCCTTCTTGCGCGACAGCGACGGACCCACGAGCTGCACGAGCTTGCGCCGGAAGTGCTCGCCGGAGGCCAGCAGGAAGTAGGCGAGCAGGAGGACGATGGGGGTCTGTGCGGCTACCGAGAAGAGCAGCGCGGACTGGGCCAGCATGTAGTCGCGCAACCAGACGCTGGGCTCGGCGTCGCGGATCGCGGCTGCAGGCGGCTTCGCCTTCACCGGCTTGCCATCGCCCGCCGCGTCGGCTGCCGCCCCCTGCAGCTCGCTTGCGGCTTCCTGGATCTTGGTCAGCGCGGTAGGACCGCGGCCACGCGCGGCGCTCACCTTCTCACGTATCTGGCGCGCGGCATCGGGAAGCTTCTCGATCACCGAAGCGGCGTCGTCGCCGAGCGAGAACGCAGCCCAGGAGAGCCCGGCCACGACCGCGGCCAGCACCACCGCCGCGCCGACCGCGCGTGGAATGCGCCACGCCACGAGCCTGTCCACGACCGGCCGCAGCGAATAGCTGGCGAGTATGCCGATCAGCAGCGGAACGAAGAACGCACGCGCCAGGTAGAGTGCGGCGACCACGGCGATGACCGCGAGTATGGTGACCCCCACTGCCGCCGCCGGTGGTCGCAGCGGCGCAGGCTCGTCCTCATCCGGCAGCGGAGCGGGACCATCGGCAGGGGTCATTGCGTCGTCCATGAGCGTCGTCGAAGCGGGCCACCACGCGGCCCTGGAGTATGGACAATAGCGGCTCGTCCCGGCCGACGTCCGTACGCCTGCGCACACACCGCGCCGCGGCGCCCCGCGCAGATAAACCGCGCCCCGCGGCCGAAACGTGTTAGTCTGCGCCTGCAGGATCGTCAAGCAGCGAATTCAAGCAGTCCTCCATCGCCGTAGTACGGCGTCCGATGTGGCAGTCAATTCCCCTCTTGATCATCATGCCCGCAACGGGGCTCGGTTTTGTCTCGGATATCGATTGGGAAGGAAATGCACATGGCTACAGGCACCGTGAAATGGTTCAACGACTCCAAGGGTTTCGGCTTCATCACCCCGGACGACGGCGGCAAGGATCTCTTTGCCCACCACACCTCGATCCAGATGGACGGCTACAAGTCCCTCAAGGAAGCGCAGAAGGTCGAGTTCGAAGTGCAGTCCGGGCCCAAGGGCCCCTGCGCCGCGAACATTCGCGCGATCTAGTCAGGGATACACCGCGGGGCACAACCGCGGAATCGCTGCAGAAAAAGCCCGGGCAACCGGGCTTTTTTTCGTCCGCTTTCGGAAGCGTGCGCTGGCGTACAG
>CAWAZV010000013.1:0-24126 GCA_963786635.1 uncultured beta proteobacterium
GAGCAGAGATGGAACTGCGGCACCTGCGCTACTTCGTCGCCATCGCGCAAGCGGGAAGCTTCACGCAAGCCGCGCTCGCCCTGGGCATCCAGCAGCCGCCCCTTTCGCAGCAGATACGCGATCTCGAGCGCGAGCTCGGCTACCCCCTTTTCCGGCGCCTTCCCCGCGGCATCGCGCTCACCGAGGCCGGGGCCGTGTTCCTCGAGGAAGCCATGGGAATCATCGCGGCCGTGCAACGCGGGGTCGCACGCGCCTCACAGGTTGCGCAGGGGACGGCAGGGTCGCTCGCGCTCGGCTTCACGAGCTCCGCGGTGATGCACCGGTTCGCCCCGGCCCTGATCCGGCGCTATCGCGAGGCGCACCCCGGGGTCGAGCTCGTCATCCACGAGGACAACGCGGCCGCGGTCACGGAGGCCGTTGCTGCCAGGAAGATCGACATCGGCTTCATCCGCCGCCCCGTCTCCGAGTTGAGCGGCATCGCCTTCCACATCGTGGCGGAGGAGCCGATGCTGGTAGCGTTGCCCGCCCGGCACCCGCTGGCCGAGCAGGCACGCAGGAGCGGCAAGGCGAGGGTACGGCTGCGCGATCTTGCCGACGAATCCTTCATCCTCGTGCGCCGTCCGGGTGCGCCGGGAATGTATGGCGACCTCATCGAGGCCTGCAAGAAGATGGGCTTCTCGCCGCACGTGGTCGCCGAAGTGTCGCAGATGCTCACCAACTTGACACTGGTGGCAGCCGGGGTGGGCGTTTCGGTCGTTCCCGCCTCGATGCGGGACATCCACCGCGAGGATGTCTGCTACGCGGAAGCCGCGGACGCGCCGCAGCTCATGGCTCCGTTGACCCTCGTGTCGCGGGTTGGCGAGACGAACCCGGTAGCGCAGCGGTTCGTGCGCTTCGCCCTCGACTCACGCGGGCCGGTCAAAGCGCCTGCTCCGTCTCGCCCTGCGTCGGCCGCCAGACGAGGAGGCGCTTCTCCGCCGCGGAAACGGCGAAGTCGAGCACCAGCGCGAACATCGTGAGGACCAGGATCCCGGCGAACACGGTGTTGATGTCGAAGGAGCCCTCGGCCATGTGGATGAGGTAGCCCACGCCCTTGGCGCTGCCGAGGTACTCGCCCACCACCGCGCCCACGAAGGCCATGCCGACCGACGTGTGCAGGCTGGAGAACACCCACGACGTCGCCGACGGCAGGTAGACGTAGCGCAGCAGCTGCCGGCGCGAGGCGCCCAGCATCGTCGCGTTGCTGAGCACCACGGGGCTCACTTCCTTCACGCCCTGGTAGACGTTGAAGAAGACGATGAAGAACACGAGCGTCACGCCGAGCGCCACCTTCGACCAGATGCCCAGCCCGAACCAGACCATGAAGATCGGCGCCAGCACCACGCGCGGCATCGCGTTCATCGCCTTGATGTAGGGGTCGAGCAGCGCGGAGGCGAACGGCGTCAGGCCCAGCCACAGGCCGATGACGAGCCCGGCGACAGAGCCGATGACGAAGGCAAGCGCGGTTTCCTGCAGCGTCACCCACAGGTGCGGGTAGATCTCGCCGCTCGCGAACCACGCGACGATCACCTTGAACATCTTCACCGGCTCGCCGAAGAAGAAGGCGGCGCGGTTGGGGTTGTCCCACACGAAGGGCGGGATGAGTTCCGGGTCCGTGGCCACGTGCCAGAAGCCGAAGATGGCCACGAGGAGGATCACCTGCCAGATCCAGAGCTTCTTCCTCATACCGCCACCTTGTTGCGCGTCTGCGCGTAGCCCTTGAGGACCTCGTCCTTCATCGCGTGCCAGATCTTGTCGTGCAGCTCGATGAAGCGCGTCGTGAGGCGGATCTCGGAGACGTCGCGGGGCCGCGGCAGGTCGATCACGTACTCGCCGATGGGGCGCGTCGCGGGGCCGGCCGAGAGCACCACCACCCGGTCGGAGAGGCTGATGGCCTCCTCGAGGTCGTGGGTGATGAAGATGACGCTCTTGCGGTTCGCACTCCACAGTTCCAGCAGCTCGTTCTCCATGAGTTGCCGCGTCTGCACGTCGAGCGCGGAGAAGGGCTCGTCCATGAGCAGGATCTGCGGGTCGAGGATGAGCATCTGCGCGAGCGAGACGCGCTTCCTCATGCCGCCGGAGAGCTGGTGCGGGTAGCGGTCGCCGAAGCCGGCGAGGCCGACGCGCTCGAGCCACGCCTCGCCCTTGCGCGCGTGCCGCGTCGGGACTCTCGCCGCGGAACTCGAGCCCGGCGGTGACGTTGGCGAGCGCGCTGCGCCAGGGCATCAGCGCCTCGGACTGGAACATGTAGCCGGCGCGGCGGTTGATGCCCGCGAGCGGCTCGCCATGGATCTTCACCGACCCCGACGAGGGCTTCAGGAGCCCCGCCGCCACGTTGAGCAGCGTCGACTTGCCGCAGCCCGTCGGCCCGACGACGGAAACGAACTCGCCGTCGGCCACCGCAAGATCGACGTCCCTGACGGCCGTGTAGGCTCCCTCCCCGCTCTTCGAGGCGAAGGTGCAGGTGACCTTCTCGAGGGAGACGGTATGCCGCTCCCGTGAACGGCGGCGAAGCCGGTGAGCGCTCACTTGTACTTCGCGGCCGCCTTCTTCGCGAAGGAGTTGTCGAAGGTGTTCTCGAGCTTGATCGAGCTGCCGGCGGCGATGACGGAAGGCTCGAACTGCTTGAGCACCTTGTAGACGTTCTGCGCGGCCTTCATCGACATCTGGCCGTCCTCGGAGTAGCCGATCATGTTCTTGAGGAGGCCCTCCTTGTAGAGCGTCGGATTGCCGGCCTTGTAGGCATCCGGCATCACGTCGACGATCTGCTGCGGGGTCGCCTTCGCGATCCAGCGGTTGGCGCGAACGATGGCATTGACGACCGCCTGCACGGTGTTGGGGTTCTTCTTGATGAACTCGTCGGTGATGTAGATCACGCTCGCGTGGTAGTCGCCGCCGTAGATCTCGTTCATGCCCTTTTCCGTGCGGCTGTCGGCCACCGCCACGAACTTGCCCGTGGACTCGAGCTGCGTGATCACCGGGTCGAGGTTGGACATCGCGTCGATCTCGCCCTTTTCCATGGCCGCCACCGCGCCCGAGCCCGTGCCCACGCCGACCACGGAGATGTCGGTCGGCTTGAATCCGCCCTTGGCGAGGATGTTGTTCACGAACATGTTGGTCGACGATCCGGGGGCGGAGACGCCGACCTTCAGCCCCTTGAGGTCGGCCGGTCCCTTGTACTTCGCCGCCTTGTCCTTGGGCAGCAGGAGCACGATGGAGCTGTACTTGGCCTGCAGGACGACCGCCTTGATGGGTTGCTTCTTCGCGGCCATGTTGATGGTGTGCTCGTAGGCGCCCGAGACCATGTCGGCCGAACCGCCGACGAGTGCCTGCAACGCCTTGGAACCGCCCGCGAAGTCGGGAATCTCGACGTCGAGCCCCTCGTCCTTGAAGTAGCCCTTGCGCTCGGCAACCGACAGCGGCAGGTAGTAGAAGAGGTTCTTCCCGCCCACCGCGATGGTGATCTTCTTCTTCTCGGGCGCCTGCGCTCCCGCCGTCAACGCCAACATCGTTCCCACGGCCAGGGCCGCGAGCATCTTCAGCATCCGCTTCATCGTTCTTCTCCTCTCGTTGTCCTTGACTGCTTTCGGTACCAGGTACACGTACCAGGTACATGTACCTGGTACCTAGTTCAGAAGCGCCAGCCCACCTTGGCGGACAGGGTGGTGTTTTCGCCCAGCCGCTCCGCCTCGAAGGCGAGGTTGATGACGGCAAGGTTCACGTTCACGCCGCCGAAGAACCGGCCCTTGTTGAAGGTCTCCTCCGCGAGCCCCGCCACGTTCGGGCTCGATTGCATGCGCACGATGCCGGCGCCGACGTAGGGCGTGGCGAGGACGAAGCGCTTGGACAGCATCAGGTCGCCGGCGAACGTCGACACGCGCAGGCTCGAGATGTCGCTGCTGCGGGTTCCGGAGATGCGCACGGCCATCGCGGGAGTGGTGAGGGTGTCCTCGATGAACGCGTAGCGCAGGTCGAGGCCCCATAGCGTCGCGTCCACGTCGGGCGCGGCGGCCACGAAGCCGCCCAGATCGAAGCCGGCCATCAGTCCCTTGTAGATGTGCAGCTTCGGCACGTAGAGCGTGTCGGTGGAGCCGTTGCCGGCCTTCTGGAAGACGTCGCTGTTCCGCACATCGGTGGCGGAGAGTTCGAGGCCGAGGTCGAACCCCCATGGCCCGAGCGTCGTGGCCGGGGTGACCCCCTTGTAGGAGAGCGCGGCGCCCAGGTCCTCGGAAAGCAGGCGGAACTGCTCCTGCGTGAGGGAAGCGAGATTGGGCAGGTCCGCGGCCGCGGCAGGCAGGGATGCCGCGAGCACCGTCGCGGCAAGCAATCTCTTCATGTTCGCTCCTTGAGGAAATCGGGAATGGGGTGCAGCTCCAGGCTCTTGCCTGCCTTCGCCACCTGGCCGGGCGTGTCGTGCCCGACGATGCCCGGAACGCGCCGCGCAGCGGCGATCAGCCGGTCGAGGTCGACGCCGGTGTCGTAGTCCATGTCGGCGAGCATGTTGACCATGTCCTCGGTGCAGATGTTGCCCGTGGCGCCCGGCGCGAAGGGGCAACCGCCCAGGCCCGCGACGGACCCGTCGAAGGAGCGCACGCCGGCCTCGATGCCCGCGATCACGTTGGCGAGCCCCATGCCGCGCGTGTTGTGGAAGTGCAGCGTGTAGAAGGTGTCGTCCTGGGCCGGAAACCGGTCCAGGACGCGCGCGGCGAGTTCCTCGACCTGGCGCGGATTGGCCATGCCGGTGGTGTCCGCGAGCGAGATGCCGTCGACGCCGGCGGCCCAGAAGGCCTCGACGAAGCTCATTACCGCTTCCTCGCGCACCCGCCCCTCGAACGGGCAGCCGAACGTCGTCGACAGGCTCATCGTCAGCTTGATGCCGGCCTCGTGCGCCACGCGCACCATCGTCGGCGAGTTCCGCGAGCGTCTGCGCGTGCGTGCGGTTGATGTTGGCGCGGTTGTGCGTCTCGGAGGCCGACATCACGCCGTTCACCTCGTCGGGCTTCATCGCCGTCGCGGCCGCGTTCTGCACGCCGCGGAGGTTGGGCACCAGCGCCACGTAGACCACGCCGGGAACGCGCCTGATCCCGGCCAGCACCTCGTTCGCATCGGCCAGTGCCGGGACCGCCTTCGGACTCACGAAGGAGGTGACCTCGATCTTGTGCAGGCCCGTGCCCGAGAGCTGGTCGATGAGCGCGATCTTCGTCGCCGTGGGAACGAAGACCTTTTCCATCTGGAAACCGTCGCGCACCGCGACGTCGTTGATGTACAGGCGCATGGGTCGCAATTCTACCTCGCGCCCCCTCGCGCCGCGCCGGTGCTGGCCTTGCCAGCGAATACACGGTAGCGTCGCACCATGGCCCCGACCGAAAAGAACGCGGCGCTCGCCGAAGACATCCGCCTCCTCGGCCGCATCCTGGGCGAAACCATCCGGCTGCACGAGGGCGAGGAGACCTACGAGCTGATCGAGACGATCCGCCGGCTCGCCGTGGCCAGCCGGCGCCTCGAGGATGTCGCCTCGCGCCGCGCGCTGGCCGAGACCCTGGATGCCCTCGCCGATGGCGAGGCCGTGGTGGTGGTGCGCGCGTTCAGCTACTTCTCGATGCTCGCCAACATCGCGGAGGATCGCCACCACGTCCGCCGCAACCGGGAAAACCGCCGCGCCGGCACACCGCCGCTGGCCTCGACCTTGCGCGGCCTGTTCGCGGACGCCCTCGCGCGGGGCACGACGCGCGCCGAGGGCGCCGCCACGCTCGCCGCGCATCCGCGTGACTCCCGTGCTCACCGCGCACCCGACGGAGGTGCAGCGGCGCAGCACCCTGGACCTGCAGCTCGCGATGGCCGACTGGCTCGCGAAGCGCGACCAGGCCGACCTCCTCGACGAGGAGCGCGAGGGCGCCGAGAGCGAGCTGCGCCGCATCGTCGCCACGCTCTGGCAGACGCGCATGCTGCGGGCCGTGAAGCTGGGCGTGAAGGACGAGATCGAGAACGCGCTCGCGTACTTCGACTACACCTTCATCGATGCCGTGCCGCGCATCCACGGCGACATCGAGGACGCGCTGGCGCGGCTGCCGGGCGAGGGGGAGGTGGCCACTTTCCCCGCGGTGCTCGCCATCGGCAGCTGGGTCGGCGGCGACCGCGACGGCAATCCCTTCGTCACCGCCGAGATGCTCGAGCATGCCTTCCGGCGCCAGGCCGAGATCGCCTTCGACCACTACTTCGCGCGAGGTGCATGCGCTGGGTGCGGAGCTGCCGATCTCCGGGCTGCTGGTGCGCCTCACGCCGGCGATGGCGGCACTCGTGGAGCGCCTCGCCGGACCGCTCCCCCTTCCGGCAGGACGAGCCCTACCGTCGCGCGCTGACCGGCGTGTTCGCCCGCCTCGCGGCAACGGCTGCCGCGCTCGGCCTGAAGCGCGAGCACCGCACCGCGGTGGGCAAGGGCGAGCCCTATGCGGATGCGGCCGCCTTCGCTTCCGACCTCGACGTGATCGACGCCAGCCTGCGCGCGGGCAATGCGGACAGGCTCGCCGACGGACGCCTGCGCCGGCTGCGCGGCGCCGTGCGCAGCTTCGGCTTCCACCTCGCCACCGTGGACCTGCGCCAGAACGCGGACGTCCACGAGCAGGTGATCGCGGAGCTCTTCCGCGAGGCGCGCGTGGCGCCCGACTATCTCGAGCCTCGACGAGGCCTCGCGGCAGGCCTGTTGCTGGCGGAGCTGGCCACGCCGCGCCCCCTGCGTTCGCCGTTCGTGCGCTATTCCGAACTGGCGACCGGGGAGTTCGCGATCGTCGCGCAGGCGGCCAGGGTGCACGCGACCCTGGGTCCGGAATCCATCCGCCAGTACGTGATCTCCAAGGCCGAAAGCGTTTCCGACCTGCTCGAGGTGGCGGTGATGCTCAAGGAAGGCGGGCTCGTCACGGCCGGCGCGCTCCCCACCTCGACAGTGCAGATCGTGCCGCTCTTCGAGACGATCGCGGACCTGCGCCGGGCGCCGGCCACGATGGCCGCCTGGTTTGCGCTGCCCGAGGCGCGATCGCCTCGTCGACCGCGCTGGGCGGCGTGCAGGAGGTGATGCTCGGCTACTCCGACAGCAACAAGGACGGCGGCTACGTCACGTCCAACTGGGAGCTCTACAAGGCGGAGACGGAGCTGGTCACGGTGTTTCGCGCCGCCGGCGTGCGGCTGCGCTTCTTCCACGGCCGCGGCGGCACCGTGGGACGCGGCGGCGGACCTTCGTACGAGGCCATCCTCGCGCAGCCGCCGGGAAGCGTGCAGGGCGAGCTGCGGCTCACCGAGCAGGGGGAAGTGATCGCGAGCAAGTACGCGAACCGCGACATCGGGCGCCGCAATCTCGAAGCGCTGGTCGCCGCCACGGTACGCGCCACGCTCGACGAGGCGCCGCGCGGGGAGCACGCCGAGTACCACGCGGCGATGGAGGAGATCTCGGCCGCCGCGATGGCCTCGTACCGCGGGCTGGTGTACGAGACGGACGGCTTCGTCGACTATTTCCGCGCCTCCACGCCCATCCGCGAGATCGCGGAACTCAACATCGGCTCGCGGCCGGCCTCGCGCAAGCCCTCGCAGCGCATCGAGGACCTGCGCGCCATTCCCTGGGTGTTTTCCTGGGCGCAGTGCCGCGTCATGCTGCCGGGGTGGTACGGCCTGGGCAGCGCCGTGGACGCCTATGTGGCCAGGCACGGCGAGAAGGGCCGGGCGCTCCTCGCCGAGATGTGGCGGGAATGGCCGTTCTTCCGCGCCATGCTCTCCAACCTCGAGATGCTGCTCGCCAAGGCGGACCTCGCGGTGGCCGCGCGCTACAAGGAGCTGGTGCCCGACGCGCAACTCGCCGACGCGATCTTCGGGCGCATCCGCCGCGAGCTCGACCTCACGGTGAAGGCCTACTTCGGCATCACCGCCAGCGCCGGCTTTCTCGAGACCAACCCGGCGCTCGCGCGCTCCATCCGCAACCGCTTTCCCTATCTCGACCCCCTGAACCACCTGCAGGTCGAGCTGCTCAAGCGCTATCGCGCCGGCGACGCGGCGGAGAAGGTGAAGCGCGGGATCCACCTGACCATCAACGGCCTGGCCGCCGGCCTGCGCAACTCCGGCTAGCCCGGTACCAGGTACAGGTACCAGGTACATGTACCTGGTACCTGTCCCTAGACGATTCCGGCGGCGCGGAGGTTGGCGATGCGCGCCTCGTCGTAGCCCAGTCCGCGCAGGACTTCGTCGGTGTGCTCGCCGAGTTTCGGGCCGATCCAGCGCGTCCCGCCGGGCGTCTCGGAAAGCTTCGGCACGATGCCGGGCAGCAGCAGGTCCCGTTCGCCCAGCTTGTGGCGCTCGATCATGCCGCGCGCCTGGAAGTGCAGGTCGGCGGCGATGTCGGCGATGGAGTAGATGCGCCCCGAGGGCACCTCGGCGTCTTCCAGCACCGCCAGCGCCTCGGCGAGATCGACCGTGGCTGTCCATTGGCCGATGGCGCGATCCAGGTCCTCGGTGCGCTGCACTCGCCCCGCGTTGTCGGCGAGCGCGGGATCGTCGGCGAGATCGGGACGGCCGATCGCCTTCATCATGCGCTTGAAGATGGAATCGGCATTGGCGCCGATCACGACGTACTTGCCGTCCCGGCACTGGTAGGTGTTGGACGGAACGATGCCCGGCAGCGCCGCACCCGTGCGCTCGCGGATGGTGCCGCCCATGCCGTACTCGGGAAGCATCGACTCCATCATCGCGAACACGGCCTCGTAGAGGGCCACGTCCACCACCTGGCCCCGGCCCGACGTGGCGCGATGGAAGATGGCCGACAGCGCGCCGATGACGCCGAACATCGCCGCGAGCGAATCGCCGATGGAAATGCCGACGCGGACCGGGGCGCGATCGGGGTAACCGGTGATGTAGCGCATGCCGCCCATCGACTCGCCGATGGCGCCGAAGCCGGGGCGATCCTTGTACGGCCCCGTCTGCCCGAACCCCGACAGCCGCACCATCACGAGACCCGGGTTGGCGGCCGACAGGACGTCGTAGCCGAGCCCCCACTTCTCCATGGTGCCGGGGCGGAAGTTCTCGACGACGATGTCCGCCTTCGCCGCCAGGTCGCGCACGATCGCCTGCCCCTCGGGCGCCTTCAGGTTCACCGTGACCGACTTCTTGTTGCGCGCCTGCGCGTACCACCAGAGGGAATTGCCCTCGTGCAGCTGGCGCCACTTGCGCAGCGGATCGCCGTCGCCGGGAGTCTCGATCTTGATCACTTCCGCGCCGAACTCGGCCAGCAGGCGCGCGCAGTAGGGGCCGGCGATGAGGGTGCCCATCTCGACGACCTTGAGGCCGGCGAGAGGACCGGTGGAGACGGGTGCAGTCATGGTGCGATCCCCCTTCACGTGGAAGGGGCCGGGATGGGGTCAGGCTATTTTCCCACCTCCGCCAGCACCTTGGAGATATCGAGCGTGCGCGCCTTTTCCTGGATGTCGCCGAGGTAGCGCGACTGCAGTCCCTTCGCCTCGCCGAGCATCGAGGAGAAAGCGTCCTTGAGAGCCTCTCCGGTCAGGGTGCGGCCTCCGGCGTAATAGCGCTTGGCCACCTGCCCCAGCGCGTAGGTCGTCGCGAAGGAGAAGCCGGAACTCACCGCCTGGCTCGCGAGCCCGCCGAGCAACCCGCCACCGATGCCGCGGAACAGCTTGCCAAGGAGCTTCGCGCCGACCTGCTCCACGTATTGCGAGGTGAGCCCCACGCCCAGCGTGGCGAGAAAGTCCTTCACGTGGCCGCGGTCCAGGTCGAAGCCGTGCGCCTTGCCGACGCGATAGACCATCTTCATCTGCAGCGGGATGATCGCCATGGACGCGAGCGACTCGGGCAGCAGCTCGAGCGCGCCGTTGAGGATGGCGTAGTTGAGGATCATCCGGTCCATTTCCTCGGGCGACATGGTCGCGGCGAACTGCGGCTCGGCAGCCGTCGCCGTGGCCAGCGGCGCGGCGGCGATGGATTCCGCTTTGGCCGTGAAGGCTTCGGCAGCCGCGGCTTCCAGGCCCAGCTTGCCGCGCAACCCGGCGAGAAAGGCCTTCTCCGCCGGACCCTGGACGCCGTCGGCGTCGGCCACGCAGACCGCGAGCTCGTAGGCGAGGTTGCGCACTTCCGGCGTATCCAGCCCGCGCACGGCCTCATCGAGGGTGACGCGCTTCATGAGCACGTCCTGGTAGAGCGCGGCCATGTTGCCGTCGGCGAGGGGCAGCGATTCGGCGATGCGCTTGAGTTCGGCGCGCTCGCCATCGGACTTGCGCGCCGTCGGCAAAGGCGGCGAGCAGGCATACGGTGAGCAGGGATCTTTGCGTGTCGGGTGTCATGGCCAGGGGTCTCGTGGTGGGATGTGGGTTGGACCAAAGCCGCGGGAAAGGTTCGCGCGCAGCGCGACCGTCACAAATCCGTCGCGTGAACTTTCACATGGCATTCCTATGCTGCATACCTTTCCCAAGGAGACCCCATGGCCCAGACGATCAAGGACGACGACGGCATTTCCAATTCTTCCGGCAACCCCCACCTTACGCAAGTTGTCGAGGCCGCGATCGCACGCAACCCGCAGCGGCGCGCATTCCTCAAGACCGGCCTCGGGGCGGCGCTGCTCCCCTTCATCGGCGGCGTGGCCGCCTGCTCCGACAGCGATGACGGGGTCGAGGCGATGCTGGGCTTCACCGCGGTGGCGGCCAGCACGGCCGATACCGTGGTCGTTCCGGCCGGATACCGGGCCGAAGCCCTGGTCCCGTGGGGAGACCCCCTCGTTGCCGGCGCGCCGGCGTTCAAGGGGGACGCCTCCGAGACCGCGGCGCAGGCCGAGCTGCAGGTCGGCGACAACCACGACGGCATCCACTTCTTCGGGCTGCGCGACGCGAGCGGCAACGAGCGCAGCGATGCGGGGCTGCTCGCCATCAATCACGAGTACATCAACCCCGAGTACTACTACGCCCCGGGCTCCGACCCGGCCAACTGGCTGCTGCCATTCACCCTCGAGAAGGCGAAGAAGGGCCAGGCCGGCCACGGCGTCTCGGTCGTCGAGGTCCGCCGCCGTTCCGACGGCGGCTGGGAACACGTCGCCGGCTCCGCCTACAACCGCCGCATCACCGGCAACACGCCGATCGAGATCGCCGGCCCGGCGCGCGGCCATGACCTCCTGAAGACCGCCGCGGACCCGCAGGGCGTCGAGGTCCTCGGCACGCTCAACAACTGCGCCGCGGGCTGGACGCCGTGGGGCACCTACCTCACCTGCGAGGAGAACTTCAACGGCTACTTCGGCTGGAACGGCACGCGCACGCCGAACGCCCTGGAGAACCGCTACGGGATCGCGCAGGCGGGTTCGGCTACCTCTGGCACACCGTCGACCCGCGCTTCGACGTGAACGCGACCCCGAACGAGCCGAACCGCTTCGGCTGGGTGGTGGAGATCGATCCCTACACCCCGAACAGCAAGCCGAAGAAGCGCACGGCGCTGGGCCGCTTCAAGCACGAGAACGCGGAGCTGGTCGTCGCCGCCAACGGCAGGGTCGTCGTCTACCTCGGCTGCGACGAGCGCAACGAGTACATCTACAAGTTCGTGAGCGCGGGCACGCTACAACAGCGCCAGCGCGGCGGCCAACGCGAACCTGCTCGACTCCGGCACGCTCTACGTCGGCAAGTTCGAGGCCGGCGCCGCGACCGGCGATCGCATGGGCACCGGCACGCTGGGTGCCGCTCGTGTTCGGCAGCGGCGGGCTCGACGCCGCCAACGGCTTCACCAGCCAGGCCGACGTCCTGATCCGCGCGCGCCAGGCCGCCGACCGCGTCGGCGCCACGATGATGGACCGGCCGGAGTGGATCGCCGCCAACCCGAAGAAGTCCGGCGAGATCTACATCGCGCTCACCAACAACAACCGCCGCGGCACGACACCGGCCTCCTCGAACAATGCCAACGGCACGACGGTGGCCGGCAGCGCACGGCCCGCGGTGGACGACGCCGAATCCGCGCGCCGACAACGTCTGGGGCCACGTGCTGCGCTGGAACGAGACCGGCGGCGACCCGACGGCGCTCACCTTCGCCTGGGACATCTTCGTCCTCGCCGGCAACCCGCAGGCGGTCACCGGACCGCAGCAACCTGCGTTCCGGCTACCGCGAACGTCACCACCGCCAACATGTTCAACAGCCCCGACGGCCTGCAATTCGACTCGGCGGGCCGGCTGTGGATCCAGACGGACGGCAACTATTCCAATGCCGGCAACTTCGCCGGCATGGGCAACAACCAGATGCTGGTCGCCGACATCGCCAGCGGGCGAAATCCGGCGCTTCCTGGTCGGCCCGTCGGCGTGCGAAATCACGGGCGTGACCTGGACGCCGGACCGCAAGACGATGTTCTTCAACGTCCAGCATCCGGGCGAGGTCGACGGCGGCCACCCCAACACGCCGAAGAAGGCGAACGGCTCGACCTACACGCTGAACGACATCGCGCGGGAAGCCCAACAAGTTCTCGAAGTTCCCGGCGGCGGGCGATGCGACGGTGGCGGGCAACTCGCCGCGGCCGCGCGCGTGCACGATCGTCGTGCGCAGGACGGACGGGGGAACCATCGCCTCCTGAGTCGAAGCGGAAGGTCAACAGGCCCGGCGAGCGCAAGCCGCCGGGCCTTTTCTCATCCCGCCCCGCAGCAGGACTTGTACTTCTTCCCGCTGCCGCACGGGCAGGGATCGTTGCGGCCCGTCTTGGCCACCTCGCGCTTCTGCGGAACGCGGTTGATGCGGCTTTCGAACCAGTAGTCGTGCGCGCCGAGGATGTCGTCCAGGAGCGAGTCGCGCGCCTCCTGCATGAGCTTCGCCTCCGCCTCGGGACCGTGCCAGGGCTCGCCGGATTCGAGCGCGTATTCCTTCATGCGTCCGGAGAGCGCCATGAAGGGAAACAGGAAGTCCTCGACCGACTCCTCGTCCCCCGCCTCGAACCACGACGGCTCGGCAAGCGCCACCCCGGCGAGGTATCCCTCGCACCAGATGGCCAGCTCCTCCTCGCCCTCGTTGGCGGGGTAGGTGATGAGGTCGAGCCCGAAGCCCTCGGCAAGCTCGCGCACGGTGTCGGCGTGGAAGCGCGCGAGGAGTTGCGTGACTTCCTGCGCCTCCTCGTCGCTCGCGAACCGCGACTCGCCCAGCACGGAAGCGAGCCACTTCTCCATCGGGATGGGGGATGGGGCGCTCGCCACGGCGCAGAGCAGCCCCTGGATCGCATCCAGGGTCAGCGAATCCTGCAGGTGTGGCGCGGAAAGGAGTGTCTCGAGGCGGTCGAGGTCGGCGGCGGCCAGGCGTGGGAGGGAGCTCATGCCGCCCAGAATAGTCGAAACTCAGGCTTCCTTCGGATAACCCACCGTCTGCGCGAAGGTGACGAACTGCTCCTCGGGAAGCCGCATCGCCCGCGCCAGCCGCGGATAGTCCACCGCCCCGCGAAAGACGGTGGCGAGCCCGGCCGCGGCGCAGTAGAGGTAGACGTTCTGGCCGATGAACGCCGCATCGACGGAGCAGAAGAGCGTGCGGTTCTCCGGCGTGAGTTCCTTCATGCGTTCGCCGTGCGCGACGTACACCAGGTTCAGCGGCGCGATGGCCGGGAAGTCCTGGCGGCCGGTGTGTTCGCGGATGTCGCCGGCCGGGTGCGCCACCAGCGCGTGGCGCTTCGGATCGTAGAGCCAGAGGCCGTCGGCCATCGCCGCATAGACGTCGATCACGAAGACGTGCCGCCAGCATGGGGCGGTGCGGTCCCCGCCCGGGCGGTTGATGCCGTAGGCGGCCCAGAGGAGGTCGGCGAGGACCTGGTCCGGAATCTTGCGCGTGGAGAACTCGCGGGTGGAGCGGCGCAGCGACAGCGCCTGCATGAGCGGCATGCCGCCCGCCTTGGCGGGCTCCGGCAGCAGCCGCACCTCCCCGGCGACGGCCTCGGCCGCAGCCACGGACGTCATCGGCACGAGGCTCGGCGCGATGATCGCGGCGCCGGCAGCGCCGGTGTTGCTCAGGAATTCGCGACGGGAATACCGGGGGGCGGAGGACTCTTCGCTCCGGTGACGAGGGGTTGTCATGGCAGCCTCCTCGGGGCTCCGAAGGCGCCGCGGAACACGGCGTTCAGGCGCCCGGCAGTTGCCTCATGCTAGGACGCCGGACGGGGAGCACGTTGATTGCCGTCAACGACTGTCACAATCGCTCCCTCAGCCGACGTCGACTTCCAGCGTCTGGTACCCCACGCGGCAGCTCCCCACCTTCACCTGCAGCTTGCCCTTGCCCTCGGCCACGAGTGTCACGAACTTCTCGTGCACGTTGCCGCGCGTCCAGGGCATGAAGATGCTCGCGCCGTTGTGGAGGCCCCTGTCCCCAGCCGTCGAGGTGACCGATCTCGGTGATCGACTCGGCAGGTGCGACGAGCTGCGCGCCTTCCGTCGTGAGGCGCAGCGGCTCGGAGATCGGGAGCTTGCGCGCCGAGGGAATGCCGCAGGTGCCCAGATAGCCGCGATTGGCGACGCGGATCTCGACCCGGGTGTGGCCCGTGCCCAGGCGCTCCTTCTTCACCACCTCGAGCGTGAGGCGCGGCCCCAGCGCGGCCACGCGCAGGAAGGCCGCACTCTGCGTGGCGCAGGTGTCCGCGAGCCGCGACAAGGGCGGGTTCCAGATGCCCACGCGGGCGTCGAAGCCGCCCACTTCCACCTTGCCCAGCTGCGGATGGTCGACCTCGCGCCAGCGCCGGAAGATGCGGCCCTCGTTCACCTCGCGGTCGAGCCTGGCGAGCGCGTGGAAGTCCTTGCGCTCGAGCTGCACGTAGTGGTCCACGAAGGGCTTCTTGCGCTCGATGCCGAGCTGCTTGAAGAGATCCCACAGCTCGATCACGTAGGCGAGCGCGCCGCGCTGGTGGTAGGCCCACTCGGTGATGTCGCCGTGCAGGGGCTTGTCCGGCTCGTAGAGGAACTCGTGGAAGCCGCTCACCGTGGCATAGCCGGTGTGCTCCGTGAGCCAGGACTCGACCTGCTTGAAGATGGCGAGATCCGTCTGGTCCATCTTGCTGTCGGGCTTGTCGCCGAGCGGGCGGATGAGCACGCCGCCGAAGGTGTGGAGATTCAGCCAGGTGATGATGTGCGGGTTGCGGGTGGCGAACTCGATGACCGCGCGCGTCTCCGGCGTGCTGCCGGGGTAGTGGCCGGCGCCCACCTGCTCGGACTCGGGCGCCCACTGGTAGGGAAAGTTGCGGTTGAAGTCGTTCAGGTTGTCGCCGAGGAAGAAGGGGTCGGGAATGCGCCGGCCGTCGAAGTTGACGATGCGCCCCTCGGGATAGAGCTTGAAGAAGGGGCCGGTGTCCTCGGGCAGGCGCGGCACCATCACCGGCGGATCGAGCGGCTTGCCGTCCTCGCCGCGCAGCTCCACCAGTTCGCCATCGGGGCTCGCCTGGCGCATGTACATCACCTGGCCGTCGCCATCGACGTCGGCGGCTTCCCAGTAGGCGTGGTCCTTGTTGGCGCGGTCGTTCACGGGGCTGGAGCGCACGTAGCGGCCCTTCTTGAGCACCTCCTCGGCGCCGTCGGGCGAGATGCGCGGCACGACGTAGAAGAGGGTCTCGCGGATCGCCTCCGCCATGTGCGCCGGCAGGGGCTTGCCGCCGGCTTCGTCCTTGCCGCCCAGGATCGCGAGGATGTCCTCCGCCATGGCGAGCGCCACGCTCGAGCCGCACACCTCGCTCGCGTGCATGTTGCCGTCGATCCAGACCGCGGGACGGACCCGACCGGGATTCCTGCCGATCGTGAGGATGGGAATGTCCCGCCCCGCGGCGGACTTGCCGATGCTGCCCAGGCTGACGAGATCGGGATGCTGCTTCGCCCACGATGCGAGTTGGGCGGAGAGCTCGGCGTAGTCGAGGTACTTTTGGCGGAACATTGCTTTTCCCTTCGGAGAGCGGCTGCAAATGCGGGCCGCCATTATCGCCCAAGGCTGCTCGAGCGTCGCCGATCCGGAGAAGAGGGCCGGGACGCGGGGACGGCGCCAACTGTAAGCACATGTAACCGATCCTTGTGCTTCCACCGCAAAGGTCCACCATGGGGTCCGGGCCATTCACGCAAGGGAGACCCAGATGCAGAAGAAACCTCTATGGATCGCAGCGATCGGCGTCGCCGTGGCTGCGATGGGCTTTTCCACCCAGGCGTCCGCGGGCGATCCCATCGCCGGGGCGATCATCGGCGGCGGCATAGGCGCGGCAGTGGCCGGCCCGCCTGGCGCGGCGGTCGGCGCGATCATCGGCACCATCGCGGGGAGCACTTCGCCGTACTACGGTGGTTACTACCCGGAGCCCGCCGACTACGGCGGTGGCTATGGCGGGCAGCGGTACTACGCACCGGCACCGTCCTACTATCCGTCCGCGCCGGCGTACTACGCTCCCGCGCCCACCTACTACGCTCCCGCGCCGACCTATTACGCGCCGGCGCCCGTCTACTACGCGCCGCCGCGGGCCTATTACGGCCCGGGGGTCGTCTATCGCTCGGCACCCGTCTATGCGCACGGGCCGCACTACGCGAGACAGGACCGTCACCACGACCGGTACGACGACAGGCGCGACCACCGCGGCTACCGCGATGCCGGCGAGCGGCGCTATCGCTGAATTTGGCGCCGGACGTGGAATGAAAAAGCCCCGCGAAAGCGGGGCTTTTTTCGTTCGGCCCGTGATCTGCGGGCTGATCGCGCTTTACTGACTCAACGCGGGACGATCACTCCGTTGTCGTCGGAAACGACGAGTTCGACGCGCCGGTTCATCTGCCGTCCCGCCGCGGTGTCGTTGCCGGCGACCGGATAGGATTCGCCGTAGCCCCGCGACGTGATGCGCTCCGCGCCCATGCCCATGTCCAGGAGGGCGGTGCGCACCGCGCCGGCTCGCCTGTCCGAGAGCTTCTGGTTGAGCCCGTCGCTGCCGGTGCTGTCGGTGAACCCCTCGATCAGCACGGTGCGCTGCGGGTATTGCCTGAAGAAGTCCGCGACCTTCTGCACGTTGCGCATCCCGCCCGCCTTCAATTGCGCCTCGTTGGTGTCGAAGAGGACATCGCCGAGCGTCACGACCATGCCGCGGTCGGTCTTCTTCGCTTCCATTTCCCGGAGCTGCTGCTCCAGCAGGATCGCGCGACTCTGCGCGTCCTCGGTCTGCCGGCGGGCGTCCTGCGCGTTCAGGGCCGCGACATTCGCCGCCTGCCGCTGCGCTTCCGCCTGCTGTTGCGCGTCCAGCGCATTGCGCCGGGCTGCCTCCGATTCGCGCTGCGACTGCTCGGCGCTGCGCTGCGAGGCCTCCGACTGGCGTTGCGATGCCTCGGACTGGCGCTGCGAGGCCTCCGACTGGCGCTGCGCGTACTGCGCACTGCGCTGGGCGGATTCCGCTTCCCTGGTGCGCGCCTCGAGGCGAACGGCGTCGCGCTCGGCCGCGGAATTCGTCACCGCCAGCTCCGCGGCCTTCTGGTCGGCGGTTTCCCGGGCAATGGCCACTTCCTGCTTCGCGACATAGGCCAGGTGGTCGACCAGCGCCTTGTCCTCATCCTTGCTCCAGGCGAGATTGGCCTTGTCCAGCGAGGTGCTCGCCTGCCGCAGTTCGCCCGCGGCGAGCGCGGTGACTTGCGGGTTGGCTTGCGCGTTGTTGTAGTCGCTGCGGGCCTCGTCCAGCCGGGAGTTGTTCGCCGGAAGCGAACTGCAGCCAGCCAGTACCGCGGCCACGATCAGCGTGAGGGGCAGAATTCGGTTGTTCTTCATGGTCCATTCCTCGATTCGCGTTTACCTGCTCTTGCGGTTGATCTCTTCGCGCAGCACGCGAATGTCGTCGCTCATGGCGACGGCAGCCTTGCGGGCCTTCGCCGACTCCGCCTTCTTCTCGGCAAGCCTCGCGTCGACCTGTGCCTCTTCGGCGAGGCGGCGGGCGTGCTCGTAGTCTTCCTTCGCCACGGCGCGGTTGGCCTGGTCCATCTTGTCCTGCGCGGACTTCATCTCCACCGGCGCGTACTCGGGTCCGCCGGCGCGCACGGCATTGGTGATCGCGGACTGCGTGACCGCGAACTGCTCCGTCGGCTTGGGAACGCTTGCGCACCCCGCCATGACGACGGCGATGACGCCGATCGCGGCAATGGCGCGATACCCCTGGAAACTGGACATGGTGTTCATCCTTGTGCTTGAGCATCAGTTGACTTGCGGTGCGGCCCGCACTTGAGGTCCCTGTGCCAGGCGCTGCAACGGATGAAGGTTATGCCGCGCTGCCGGCGGCGTCCGTCTGCCAGCGCACACACGGCGCGTGTTGCGCAGAATGAAGTGCGCCCCGCTTCGGCGTAGCGTTTCCTGAACCGGGACCGTATATGCTCGTCCCCGAGGCACGGCGCGGCGCCGGCTGCTCATGGAGAACGGAAATGAACAAGCGGGAACGAGTCATGGCGGCGATCCGGGGCGAGGAGGTGGACCGTGTCCCCTTCAGCTTCTGGCTGCACAACTTCGCGCGCGAGGACTCCGCGCAGGCCCTCGCGGAGGAGACGCTGCGGCTGCATCGCACGTTCGACTGGGACTTCCTCAAGCCGCAGTCGCGCTACCAGTGCTTCGCGGAGATGTGGGGCCTCGAGTATCGCCAGGCACCGGACCGGGCGGCATGGCCGGTGATCACGAAACTGCCGGTGCGGCAGGCGGCCGACCTCGCCTCGCTCTCCCCGGCCGACCCGACGCAGGGGGCGCTCGCGCAGCAGCTCGAGGCGATGACCATGATCCGCGCCGCCGTCGGCCCGGACGTTCCCGTGGTCGCCACCGTCTTCGCGCCGCTGATGGTGGCGCAGTTCATGGTGCCCGGCGGCATCGACGCGGTCCTGAAGCTCGCGCGCGAGAACGCCCCCGCGCTCGAACGCGGCCTGGAGGCCATCGCCGCCACGCAGGAGTCCTTCACCCGGGAGCTCGTCCGGCGCGGGGTCGACGGCATCTTCTACGCGACCAACGTGGCCACGAAGAACCTGCTCAGCCGCGGACGAGTTCCGGCGCTTCCAGCGGCCTTACGACCGGCGCATCCTGGAAGCGGCCGGCGCGCTCCCGTTCAACATCGTGCACATGTGCGGCGGCGGCATCCTCTTCGAGGAGTTCGTGGACTATCCCGGTGCACGTCTTCAGCTGGGCCACCACCCCCGGCAACCCATCGCTCACCGAGGTGCACCGCCGCACGGGGCGTGCGGTGCTCGGGGGCCTGCCCGCGAAACCGGAAATCCTGACGATGAAGCGCGAGGTGCTGGTGGCGAGGGCGCGCGCATCACTCGCCGAGATGGGTGGCCGGTTCCACTTGCTGGGCCCCGACTGCTCCATCAATCCCGACACGCCGGAGGAGCTCCTGCAAGCCGTCGGCGAAGTGGTGCGCGGCGCGGCCTGAGGCCGCGTTCAGGCCACGCCTTCGAAGGGGAAGTCCACTTCGGGCCGGCGCCCGGCGAGGATTTCCGCCAACGCCCGGCCCGAGCCGCAGGCCTGCGTCCAGCCCACGGTGCCGTGGCCCGCGTTGACGAGGAGGCCCGCGACTTTCGTGCGCCCGACGTAGGGAAGATTGCTCGGCGTCGTGGGCCGCAGGCCCGCCCAGAACGTCGCCTGCCTCGCGTCGCCCGCATCCGGGAACAGCCGTTCGACGTGCCCGACGAGCGCCTCGCAGCGCCTGCGGTCCACGGACACGTCGTAGTCGGCGATCTCGGCCGTGCTCGTCGCGCGGATGCGTCCGCCCAGCCGCGAGAAGGCGACCTTCACGGCGGCATCGGTGATGCCGATGCGCAGCGCCGCGGACTCGTTCGCGACCGGCATCGTGATCGAGTACCCCTTGACCGGATAGATGTCCACGCGCACGCCCACCGGCGCGAGCAGCGCCGCCGCATGCGGACCCAGGCACACCACGGTGTGGCTCGCGCGCAGGGACTCGCGGCGGCCGTCTGCGTGTTCGACCTCCGCGCCCGTGACCTTGCCCTCCTCGACGATCAGGCGGCGCACCGTGGCCCCGTAGTCGAAGCGGATGCCGCGGGTGGCGCCGAGCGCGGCCAGCGCCTGCGCGAACTGGTGCGCGTCGCCCGTCTCGTCGTGCGGCGAGTAGATGCCGCCCGCGATCCGCTCGCGCATGTGCGCCAGCGCCGGCTCGATCGCCACGCACTCGTCGCGGTCGCACACGCGGCGCTTGATGCCGTGCGCCTCGAGCCGCCGGGCGGCCGCCGCGGCCTGTTCGAACGCCTCCGCGTCGCTGTGGAAGAGGAGGATTCCGCCCTGGTGGAAGTCGTAGCCGATGCCCGTCTCGGCGCGCAGCGCCCGCAGCGTCTCGCGGCTGTAGAGGCCGATGTTGGCGAGATGCAGGAGGTTGCGCGAGTAGCGCGCCGGCGCGCATTCGCGCAGGAAGAGGGCGAGCCAGCGCCACTGGTCGGCGCGCAGGCGCGGGCGCCACACCAGCGGAGCGTCGCTCTGCAGGAGCCAGCGCGGCAGGTGGCGCAGCGTGCCCGGGTTGGACCAGGGGTCGGCGAGGTGCGCCGACACCTGGCCCGCGTTGGCGTAGCTCGACTCGAGAGCCGCGCCCTCGCGCCGGTCCACCACCTGCACGTCGTGGCCCGCTGCGCGCAGGAACCAGGCGGCCGCCACGCCGATGACCCCGGCGCCCAGGACCAGGACCGTCACGGACCCGGCCCTTCAGTCGACCTTGGCGCCCGACTCCTTGACGATCCGGCTCCACTTCTCGAGTTCCGCGCGCTGGTAGGCGTCGAACTCGGCCGGCGTGTTGCCCACGGGAATGCCGCCCAGCCCGCGGATCTTCTCGCGCACTTCGGGCAGCGCCACGATCCGCACGATCTCGGCGTTGAGCTTCTTCACGACTTGCGGGAGGCGTGCCTTTCGGCGCCCACATCCCGTGCCAGGTCGAGAGGTTCATCTGCGGCATCTTCAGTTCCTCGAAGGTGGCGACGTCCGGCAGGATCGGCGAGCGCTGTTTCGACGAGACCGCCAGCGCGCGCATGCGCCCGCCCTGGATGTGGCCCATGGCCGCGGTGAGGGCGTCGAACATGAGCGGCACCTGCCCGCCGATCACGTCGGCCATCGCGGCACCGCTGCCCTTGTACGGGATGTGCGTGAGGTTGACCCCGGCGGCCTTCTTGAAGACTTCGCCCGCGAGGTGCGCCGACGAACCGCTGCCCGCGGAGGCATACGCGAGGCCCGGCTGCGCCTTCGCCCACTCGATCACCTCGGGCACCGTCTTTGCCTTGTTGCCCGACCCCGTGAGCATGACCATCGGCACTTCGGTCGCCTGGCCCACCGCGATGAGGTCGTCGAGCGCGTTGTAGGTGACCTTGCTGAAGAGGCTCGGCACGATCACGTGGATGGAGGAATTCACCAGCAGCGTGTAGCCGTCCGGGGCGGACTTGACCACGCTCTCGACGCCGATCATCCCGGAGGCGCCCGGCTTGTTCTCGACGACCACGCTCTGGCCGAGCGACTTGGTCATCTCCTGCGCGAGGATGCGCGCGACGATGTCCACGGAACCGCCCGGTGCGAAGGGCGCGATGATCCTGATGGACCGGCTGGGCCACTCCTGCGCCTGCGCCCCCCCGGCCACCATGGCCACCAGTCCCAGTGCCGCCATCCACTTTCTCAGCATGTCGATTCCTTTCATTGCCCGTTGAACCTGCACGATACCGCCTTCCGCCGACGCCGCTAGAAGACACCGGGGTAACCCCCGCCGTCGATGAGTATGTTCTGTGCCGTGATGAAGCCCGCGTGCTCGGAGCAGAGGAAGGCGCACAGCGCGGCGAATTCCTCCGGGCGGCCGAAGCGCCCGGCGGCGTTGGTGGACTCGCGCTCCTTCCACACGGTGTCGAAGGGCTTGCCGCTGCGTTGCGCGAGCGCATGCCCGTACGCGACCTGCGTCTCGGTGGCGAAGATCCCGGTGAGCAGGGCGTTGGCCGTGACGTTGTGGCGCACGCCCTCGCGCCCGATGCCGTTCAGGAAGCCGGCGAGCCCCAGGCGCGGGCTCACCGAGAGCATGTGCTCCAGGCGCGGTTCCTTGACGAAGCGCGAGGTCACCGCGACGATCCGCCCGAAGCGGCGCGCCATCATGCCGTCGACCACGCCCGTGATGAGCTCGATGGGCGCCAGCATCATGGCGTCGAGGGCGCGCACCCAGTCCTCGTGGGACCAGTGGCGGAAGTCGGGGTTTTCGTCCGGCCAGGCGCCGTTGTGCACGAGGATGTCGGGGTCGCTGCAGGCCGCGAGGAGCGCGGCGCCGGCCCTCGCTCACGGCGAGGTCGGCGGCGACGGTCTCGACCTCGACTCCGCTCGCGGCGCGGATCTCCTCCGCGCAGGCCTCCAGCGCCGCCGGGTCGCGTGCCGCGAGCACGAGGTTCACCCCCTCGGCCGCCAGGCGCGCTGCGCAGGCCTTGCCGAGCCCGCGGCTTGCGCCGCAGACGATCGCCTTCCTGCCCCGAATGCCCAGATCCATCGCGCCTCCGTTGCCACCAACGCCGACACTGTACCGAAGTCCGCGCGGTGGCGGCCCGGGGACGCTACCATACGCCGACCGTCGACCGGACAGAAGGGAACCAGGATGCAGTACGTGAATCTCGGCGCGAGCGGCCTCAAGGTTTCGCGCATCGCGCTCGGCATGATGACCTTCGGCACGACCGAGTGGCGGCCGTGGATCCGCGACGAGGAGACGGCGCGCGAGGTGGTGAGGAAGGCCGTGGAGCTCGGCATCAACGTCTTCGACACGGCCGACATGTACTCCGCGGGCCTGTCGGAGGAGATCACGGGGCGGGTGCTGCGCGAGTTCGCGCGGCGCGAGGAGATCGTCATCGCCACCAAGGTCTTCCATCCCGTGGACCTCGCCTTCAAGGGCGCCATCGCGCCGGGACCCAAGCCCGTGCTCCGGCCCAACGTGAGCGGCCTGTCGCGCAAGCACATCCTGGATGCCGTCGACGCGAGCCTCAGGCGCCTGGGAACGGACTACATCGACCTCTACCAGATCCATCGCTTCGACGCGGCCACGCCGGTGGAGGAAACGATGGCCGCGCTCGACGACGTCGTGCGCGCCGGCAAGGTGCGCTATCTCGGCGCCTCCAGCATGTGGACGTGGCAGTTCGCCAAGCTGCAGCGCGCGGCGGAGCGCAGCGGCGGGGCGAAGTTCGTGTCGATGCAGAACCACTACAACCTCGCCTACCGCGAGGAGGAGCGGGAGATGATTCCCTACTGCCGCGACACGGGCGTGGGCGTGATGCCGTGGAGCCCGCTCGCCCGCGGCTTCCTCGCCGGCAACCGCTCGCGCGAGGACGCGCGGGCGGCGGCGATTCGCGCGCGCGCACCGACGACATCGCGCAGAAGTACTACTACCAGGACGCGGACTTCGACGTGGTCGAGGCTCTCGCGGCGCGGGCGAAGCTGCTGGGCGTCTCCAACGCCACGCTCGCCTACGCCTGGCTGCTGCAGCGCCCCGGCGTGACCGCGCCGCTGGTGGGCGCGAGCAAGCCCTGGCAGCTCGAGGAGGCGGTGAAGGCGCTGGACGGTCGCACTCACGCCGGAGGATGTGGCCGCGCTGGAGGCGCCGTACCGGCCGCACCCGGTGATCGGCCACTCCTAGGTCGCGAAGATGCGGGCCAGGTCGGCCGCCGTGAAGGTGTACTCCTGGTTGCAGATCTCGTCGTGGACTTTCACGACACCGTGCTCCGCGAGCGTCGCCTCCACTTCCGCGCGGCCGAGGCCGCGCAGCATGGTGATCACCTTTTCCTCGCTGCGCGTGCAGCCGTCCCTGACCGGTTGCGCCTTGAAGAGGCGCACGTCGTCCTCGGGGAACAGGGCCATCGAGCAGCGACGATCGTGTCGGCTCCCGCGCCACTGCCGAGGGATTCCGGAGCCTCTGCGCAGCCAGTTGCTGGATGCGCGCCCAACCGGAGGGATCGCTCTCGTCGGCCTTGGGCAGTTTCTGCAGGATGAGGGCGCCCGCACCGGCCTGCGTGGCGTGCACCCACAGGTGCGTCGGCACCTGCTCGCTGCGGTCGAAGTAGCGTTCGAAGCACTCGGTTAGCGTCGCGCCCTCGAGCGGGACGATGGACTGGAAGTGGCGCGCGG
>CAWAZV010000014.1:0-21879 GCA_963786635.1 uncultured beta proteobacterium
ACATCCACGCTCGGCTCGTCCCGGGGCGAGGTGCGCACCAGCATGTGGATGCGCGCGAGCACCGCGTCGGAAAGCTGCACGGTGAATTCGACGCTCGTGCCGCCCAGGTGGCGCTTGAGGATCTCCTGGATCTTCACGCGCACGTCGGTGTTGAAGTTCTCGCGCGGCAGGAGACGAGGCACGAGTAGAAGCGCCCGTACAGGTCGCGGCGGATGAACACGCGCGTCTTGCGCCGGTCGCCCAGGCGGAGGATCGCCCAGCGCCGTCTCGAGGAGCGTCTCCTCGTCGATCTGGAAGAGCTCGTCGCGCGGGTAGTCCTGCAGGACCGAGAGCAGGTTCTTGTGCGCGTGGCTCTACTGCGGGAAGCCGGCGCGCTCGACCACGCGCGCGACCTTGCGGCGCAGCAGCGGCACCTCGCGCGGGTCGGCGTGGTACGCGGACGAGGTGTACAGGCCCACGAAGCGGCGCTCGCCCGACGACCTGGCCGGCGGCGTCGAAGCGCTTGACGCCGATGTAGTCGAGATAGCCCGGGCGGTGCACGGTGGCGCGCGTGTTCGCCTTGGTGAGCACCAGCAGGCGCGGCTCGCGCGCGAGCGCGCGCAGCTGCGCCGGCAGCTCGGCGAAGCTCTGCGAGACGCCGCCCAGCTTCGGCTCGCGCAGCACGCCCAGGCCGGAGCGCGGCACGATCTTCAGCTGGTCCTCGCCGTTGACGACGGTGAGCTCGTAGTCGCGATAGCCGAGGAAGGTGAAGTGATGGTCGGCGGCCCAGGCGAGGAACGCGCGGATCTCGTCCGCGTCTCCTCGTTGACGCGGTCCGGCGGCGGGCCCGAGCTCGGCCACGATCGCCTCCATGCGCTCGCGCATCGCCTTCCAGTCCTCGACGGCGGCGCGCACGTCGGCGAGCACGCGCGCAGATGCCCGCGCCGAGCGCCTTCAGGCGCCGGGATCGATCTCGCGGTCGACCTCGACGTGGATGAGCGATTCGGCGGGCCCTCCTTGCCCGGCGGCGCCGATCGACTCGAGCGCGCCCTCGGCATCGCGCTTGCGCGGGAACAGCGGATGGTTGAGCAGGTGCAGCGTGTAGCCCTGCCGGTTGATCTCCATCGTCACCGAATCGACGAGGAACGGCATGTCGTCGTTGACGATCTCGATCACGGTGTGCGGGCTCGACCAGCCGTGCTCGTCGGGGCGCGGGTTGTACACGCGCAGCTTGGGCGTGCCGGTGGCGAAGCGGCGCGCGAACCCGAGGTGCGCCATGCGCCGCGCCGTAGAGGTCCTCGGCGCGCGCGCGCGGCGAGGTCCTCGGCGTCGACCTGGTCGTAGTAGAGCGCGATGAAGGCGCGCGCCTCCTTGGCCGCGGCGGCCGCGAGGCGCTGGTCGGCCAGGCGCAGGACCTGCTCGAGGAGGGCCTGCTTCTGCTCGTGGCGGGGGAATGCATGAGGATCGGGATGTGTTTCGTGGCGGGCGGATTGCGGCATCCCCACATGGGGGTGAAGCGCGGCCGGACAAAGCGCCATTGTCCTGCCAAGTTGCGCCTGCGATTACGATGGCGGCATGAAACCCACCCATCACGCGCCCCGGCGAGTCGGGATCCTCGGCGGCATGGGGCCTGCTGCCGCAATCGACCTGCAGGCGAAGATCCTCGCCGCCACGCCCGCCGCCAGCGACCCGGAGCACCTGCCGATCGTGGTCTGGAACGTGCCGCAGGTGCCCGACCGCGTGGCCGGGGTCCTCGGCCAGGGGCCGTCCCCCGTCGCGGCAATGACCGCCGGTGCCCGCGCCCTCGAGGCGGCAGGCTGCGAGGCCTTCGCCGTCGCCTGCAATACCGCGCACTACTGGGCGGAGGAACTGGCCGGCGGCGTGGGGATCCCGTTGCTGCACATCGCGGACGCCGCGGTGGAGGCCATCGCGAGGCAGCCGGTGCCGCCCCTGCGTGTCGGCATCCTCGCCACGCGCGGCACGCTCGCCGCCGCCTTCTACGGCAAGCGCCTCGCCCAGCGCGGGTTCCAGTGGATCGCGCCCTCGGAAGACGAACAGGCCCGGCTGGTGGACCGGGCGATCGAGCGCGTGAAGGCCGGCGACGTCGCGGGCGCACGCGCTCCCTTCGAGGGCGCCGCGGCGGCGCTGGCGGCTCGCGGCGCGGACCTGATCCTCCTCGCCTGCACCGAGTTGCCGCTTGCCGCCCGGGGGGCGCGCAGCCCCGTCCCGCTCGTGGACGCCGGACAGGCGCTCGCCGAGGCGATCGTCGCCTGGTCGCTCGGGTTTGCCACGGCGGGACGCCGGGACGTATCCTAGCCGCTCGCTTGAGGCACGCCCCGCACTCCCCTGCTACCCCCGATCCAACTCCCAGGAGACATCCAGATGATTCGCACCTCGCTCGCCGCCGCCGCGGCCCTCGCCGTCCTCGCCACCGCTCCGGCGCTGGCGCAGGAACTCACCGGCACGCTCAAGAAGATCAAGGACTCCGGCACCATCACCATCGGCCACCGCGAAACCTCGATCCCGTTCTCCTACCTGGACGAGAAGCAGCAGCCCATCGGCTACTCGATGGACATCTGCGCCGCCGTCGTCGAGGAGGTGAAGAAGGAGCTCGGGCTCGCCACCCTCGCGGTCAAGTACAACCCGGTCACGCCGCAGACGCGCATCCCGCTGATGGCCAACGGCACGATCGACATCGAGTGCGGCTCGACCACCAACACGCTCACGCGGCAGAAGCAGGTCGGCTTCGCGCCGGTGACCTTCATCACCGGCACCAAGCTGCTGGTCAAGAAGTCCGCCAAGGTGAAGTCGTACAAGGACCTGAAGAACAAGACGGTGGTGGTGACGCAGGGCACGACCAACGAGCGCATCATCAAGGCGCTCTCCGACAAGGACAACCTGAACATCAAGTTCCTGAACGCCAAGGACCACGGCGAATCGTTCCTCACGGTGGAGTCCGGCCGCGCGGTCGCCTTCTCCATGGACGACATCCTCCTCTACGGCCTCATCGCCAAGGCGAAGAGCCCGAAGGACTTCGAGGTGGTGGGCGACTACCTCTCGTACGACCCGTACGGGATGATGTACCGCAAGGGCGACGAGGACTTCGGCCTGGTGATCCGCCGTTCGATCGCGAAGCTGATGGCGAGCGGCGACATCAACAAGATCTACAACAAGTGGTTCCTCGAGAAGCTGCCCTCCGGCGAGACGATGGGCGTGCCGATGAGCCCGCTGCTGAAGGCGGCCATCACGCTGAACGCCCTGCCGGACTGACCGGGCGCGGCACCGAGGGGGCGGGCAACCGCCCCCTTCCCTTTTCGACGCCGGCCAAGCCATGGACTGGAAGGTCTTTCTCGAGCAGGCACCCTCCGGGGGCATGACCTACCTCGGCTGGCTCTGGTCGGGCCTCTTCTGGACGATGAGCGTTTCGGCCTGCGCCTGGGTGATCGCCTTCGTCGTGGGGTGCATCATCGGCGTGGCGCGCACCACGCCACTCGCCTGGGCACGCACGCTGGGCATGGTCTACGTGGAGTTCTTCCGCAACATCCCGCTGCTGGTGCAGATGTTCCTGTGGTACTTCGTCATGCCCGAGATCATCCCGAAGGCCTGGGGAGACTGGCTCAAGCAGGAAATGCCCAACCTCCTCACGCTGCCGTTCGCCGCGCAGTTCAGCCTCTGGGAATTCACCGCCGCGGTGCTCTGCCTCGGCCTCTACACCGCCTCGCGCGTGGCCGAGCAGGTGCGCAGCGGCATCCAGTCGCTGCCGCACGGGCAGACCAACGCGGGGCTCGCGATGGGCTTCACGCTGCCGCAGGTGTACCGGCACGTGACGCTGCCGATGGCCTTCCGCATCATCATCCCGCCGATGACCTCGCGAGTTCCTCACCATCTTCAAGAACTCCTCCACCGCGCTCACCATCGGCGTGCTCGAGCTGACCGCGCAGAGCCGCCAGATTTCCGAGTACACGTTCAAGACCTTCGAGGCCTTCACCGCCGCGACCCTCATCTACATCGTCATCACCATGACGGTGATCTTCGTCATGCGCGCGATCGAGAGCCGCGTGGCCGTGCCCGGCTACATCTCGCAGGGGGGCGGGCACTGATGCTCGACCTCGACTGGAGCGTGGTGTGGAAGTACCGCGAGGTGCTGTGGGACGGGATGCTCACCTCGCTCAAGCTCTTCGCCATCGCGCTCGCCGGCGGCATCTTCTTCGGCACGCTGCTCGCCATGGCGCGGCTGTCGCAGCTGGAAGGCGCTGTCGGTCCCGGCCGCGGGCTTCGTGAACCTGATCCGCTCGATCCCCTTCATCATGGCGATCTTCTGGTTCTACTTCCTCACGCCGATGATCGTGAGCAAGTTCACCGGCCAGCAGGGAGAGGCGGTGGGGCCGTTCACCTCGGCCATCGTCGCCTTCATCATGGTGGAGTCGGCCTACTACTCGGAGATCGTGCGCGCCGGCATCCAGTCGATCCCGCGCGGCCAGCCTTCGGCCGCCTACGCGCTGGGCATGAACTACTGGCAGTCGATGGGCCACGTGGTGCTGCCGCAGGCCTTCCGCAACATGCTGCCGGTGATGCTCACGCAGGCGGTGATCCTCTTCCAGGACACTTCCCTCGTCTACGTGGTGGCGCTCAAGGACTTTCTCGGCGCCGCCTCGCAAGGCCGGCCAGCTCACCGGGCGCATCGTCGAGCTGTACCTCTTCGTCGCCTTCGTCTTCCTCGTCATCTGCCTGGCCGCTTCCTGGGGCGTGAAGCGCCTCCAGGTCCGGCTCGCCGTCGCCCGCTAGGAACGCCATGAATTCTCCCGCAGCAACCCGCCCCATGATCGACGTGCGCGACGTGAGCAAGTGGTACGGCGCCTTCCAGGTGCTCACCGACTGCACCACGAAGGTCGAGAAGGGCGAGGTGGTGGTGATCTGCGGCCCGTCGGGCTCCGGCAAGTCCACGCTCATCAAGACCGTGAACGGGCTGGAGGCCTTCCAGAAGGGCGAGATCGTCGTGAACGGCATTTCGGTCGGGCGACCCGAAGACGAACCTCCCGAAGCTGCGCGCGCACATCGGCATGGTGTTCCAGAACTTCGAGCTCTTCCCGCACATGTCGATCACCGAGAACCTCACGATCGGCCAGGTGAAGGTGCTCGGGCGCACGAAGGAGCAGGCCGTCGAAAAGGGCCTGAAGCTGCTCGACCGCGTGGGCCTCCTCACGCAGAAGGACAAGTTCCCGGGCCAGCTCTCCGGCGGCCAGCAGCAGCGCGTCGCCATCGCCCGGGCGCTCTCGATGGACCCGATCGCGATGCTCTTCGACGAGCCCACGTCCGCCCTCGACCCCGAGATGATCAACGAGGTGCTCGACGTGATGGTCGAGCTGGCCCGCGAAGGCATGACGATGATGTTCGTCACCCACGAGATGGGTTTTGCGCGAAAGGTCGCCCACCGCGTGGTGTTCATGGACCAGGGCCGGATCGTGGAGGACTGCACCAAGGACGACTTCTTCGGCACCCAGCGTTCCGAGCGGGCGCAGCCGTTCCTGTCGAAGATCCTCCACCACTAGGCGAGAAGTGCGGAAGTCATTGACGAAGCGGCACTTTCAGACGAAACTTCCCCTCCATGAAGCGCCTGACGGCCATCGGCCTCGCCTCCATCGTCGCGTACGGATCCTGCTCGTCGCCAAGTGGGACGGTTCGGGCGCGTCGCCGAGGCGCGCAAGCGGCGAAACCGGCCGCCGATACCGGGGATATGGCGATCGCCTCCGGATCGCCGGCCAGCGACGCCAATCGTTGCCCAGGCCATGCCGGCGCGCCAGCTTTCCACCATGCGCATGCCGGTCTCGCGCCCGTGGCGCCGCGTCGCCCGCTTCCACCGTCGCCGCCGAATTCCGCTCCTCGCGCGACCTGAACGCGTTCGCTGATGCCCTCGCCGCGCGCAAGGCCCCGCTCACCGCCGACGAGCGCTACCACCTGGCCAAGGCGCTCGAGTCGTGCCTGTTCGCCAACTCGATCAACGAGGACCTCGCCTCCTACAGCGCCAAGCAGCGCCGCCAGTTCCTGGCCTCGCTCCCCGCCGGCGACCCCAATGCCACCCTGCGCGTCGCCGCCTTCGACAACGTGGACGACACGGCGCGTTGCCTGCGCTTCCGCGGCACCAAGATCGCGCTGCGCGATATCGATGATCTCTACCTCGGCCGCGGCGCAGCAGGGCGATGCGCGCGCGCAGGCGAAGCTCCTCGTGAACGAGATCCAGCGCAACAACCAGGCCAATCCGCGCGACGACACCGGGAACCCTTCCCGCATCGCGCCGGAGGACCTCGCCCGCATCGTGGCCATCCTCGAAACGGGCGATCCGGAAGCGCTCATGACGGTGGGCGGTCTCCTCGCGCAATCGCCGATCAAGGAACAGCTGCGCATCGGTCCCAACGAGGAAATGCCCGAGCCCACGGCCTTCATCGGCGCGTGGAACCTCGTCGCCTGCGACATGGGGCTGGAATGCGGAAGCCAGCACCGCGACCTGCAGCAGGCCTGCGCCTTCGCCGCCTACTGCGGCGCCGGGCACTTCGAGGAGCACTACCAGACCTTCGTCGCCTCGCCGTTCGTGTACCAGCAGGCGCAGCGCTACCGCTCGCTCATCCACTCGGCGCTGCAGACGCGCAACTGGGCGCAGCTCGGTCTCACCCTCAAGCTCACGACGGTCGCCGCAAAGCCGTCGAAGTAGCGGGCCGCCCGGCCCGCCTTTCCCCGCAATGAACGATTGGTTCCGCCGCGACGCGGCCGGCACCGTCACGGTCTGCGTGCACGCGCAGCCGGGCGCGCGTCGCACCGAAGTGGCGGGACTCCACGGCGCCAGCATCAAGATCCGCGTTGCCGCCCCCGCGCTGGAGGATCGCGCCAACGCCGCGCTCGTCGACTACCTGGCGGAAAGGTTCGCCGTCCCGCGCCGCAACGTGACCCTGGTGGCCGGGGCGAAGTCGCGCGAGAAGCGGCTGGAGGTTCGCGGCAGCACCCTGCCTCCCCCGGTCGCGCTCGGCATCCCGGACTGATTGCCGCATCCGCCTTCGCTGCGGTGAGCCTTGCTCAGAACCCGAGAGCCCGGACGTGCTCCACCGCACTGCGGGCGAGCGATGCCGTGTTGTAGCCGCCCTCGAGAGTCGACACGATGCGGCCCTCGGCGTGACGCTCGGCTACCTCGACGATCCGCTCGCGTGACCCAGGCGTAGTCCTCGTCCTCCAGCTGCAGGTAGGCGAGCGGATCCTCGCGGTGGGCATCGAACCCGGCGGAAATGAAGACCAGCTGCGGCTCGAAGCGCTCGAGCGCCGGCAACCAGTGGCGGGTGACCGCCGCGCGGAATCCGGCGCTGGCCGTCATGGCCGGCAGCGGCACGTTGATCACATGCTCGTTGCCCGATTCGGCCCCGCAGAACGGATAGTAGGGATGCTGGAAGGTGGAACAGAAGAGGACCCGCGGATCGTCGCGGAACATGGCTTCCGTGCCGTTGCCGTGGTGGACGTCGAAGTCGAGGATGGCGATGCGATCCAGCCCGTGCAGCGCGAGGGCCTGCGCCGCCCCGATGGCGACGTTGTTGAAGACGCAGAAGCCCATGGCACGATCGGGCGTGGCGTGATGGCCGGGCGGGCGCACCGCGCAGAACGCCCGCGTCGCCCCGCCGCCCAGGACCAGGTCGGTCGCGCGCACCACTGCCCCGGCCGCACGCAACGAGGCCGACAGCGACTTCGGGTTCATGGCGGTGTCGGGGTCGAGATAGGTGTAGTCGGACTGCGGGGCGGAGTCGCGCACGAGTTCGATGTGCACGTCGTGGTGGACCCGCCCGAGCTGCCCGACGCTCGCGGCGGGCGCCTCCTCCTCCCGGAGGTGCGCCAGGAGCCCGGAATCGTCGAGGGCGCCGAGGACCGCACGCAGGCGCTCGGGCGACTCGGGATGGTGCCGGCCCATCTCGTGGAGAGCGCAGTCGGGGTGGGTCAGGAGGACGACGGACATGGCAGGCGGCAGGTTCCGGGGGGGTCGAACGGCAGGGCAATCACGTTACGCCACTGCAACCATTTTGGGTTGACCCCACTCAAAACCCGGTGGCCGGCGAGGCCGGCGGCAGCCCTTGCAACGCATGCTATTCTGAAACCGGACCGTGCTGCCCCGGTGATCGCAGGATTCTTCTCCCGAACTCCCTCCAGAGACCTCATGCTCGTCGAAGCCCGTGCCCGCCTTGCCCCCAGCCCCGTAGAGGACGTCGTCGCCCGCGCCTCGCGCATCATTCTCGGCAAGGAGCGCCAGATCCGCCTGGCGATGGCCTGCATCCTCGCGCGCGGCCACCTCCTGATCGAGGACGTCCCCGGGGTCGGCAAGACCACCCTCTCGCAGGCGCTCGCGCGGCTCCTCGGCCTCGACTACAAGCGCATCCAGTTCACCTCCGACCTGCTGCCGGCGGACGTGATCGGCGTGTCGATCTTCGACCGCGAGAGCTCCACCTTCCGCTTCCACCCCGGCCCGATCTTCTCGCAGATCATCCTCGCCGACGAGATCAACCGTGCCAGCCCCAAGGCGCAGAGCGCGCTGCTGGAGGCCATGGAAGAGCACCAGGTGACGGCGGAGGGCGAGACGCGCCCGCTGCCGGAGCCGTTCTTCGTCATGGCCACGCAGAACCCTCTGCACCAGGTCGGCACCTTTCCCCTGCCCGAATCGCAGCTCGACCGCTTCCTCATGCGCCTGCGCCTGGGCTACCCCGACGCGGCCGCCGAGCGCGAGCTGCTCAAGGGGGAGGACCGGCGCGACCTCATCGCCCACCTGGAGCCGGCGATGACGGCGGTGCAGCTGCTCGAACTGCAGCGCGCCGTGACCGCCACGCAGGTGAGCGACGCCCTTCTCGACTATGTCCAGGCGCTCGTCGCCCACACGCGCGTCTCGCCCAAGTATGCGCAGGGCCTCTCGCCGCGCGCCGGCCTCGCCGTGCTGCGCGGCGCGCAGGCCTGGGCGATGATGCAGGGACGCCGGCAGGTGCTTCCCGAGGACGTGCAGGCGGTCCTCTCCTCCGTGGTCGGTCACCGCCTGCACGGCAGCGGCGAGCTGCAGAAGGGCGGCTTCGACGCCGCCACCGATCTCCTCACTTCAGTCGCCATCCCCTAGGCGCGAGCCATGGCGATGTTCGCCAGCGCAAGGCAGTCGATCGCCGACTGGATCTTCCGCGCCAAGGCGCCCGAGGCGGCGCCGGTCACGCTGGTGCAGCGGCGCATCTTCATCCTGCCGACCAGGCAGGGCTATCTATTCGCGCTGGTCCTCCTGATCCTCCTCCTCGCCTCCATCAACTACGCGCTATCGCTGGGTTTCATCCTGACTTTCCTGCTGGCGGCGATGGGCGCCGTGGCGATGCTGCACACCTGGCGCAACCTGGCGCACCTGAAGCTCAGGCCGGGCCGCTGCGATCCAGTGTTCGCCGGCGATACGGCGAGCTTCCGCGTGGTGCTGGAGTCCCCTTCGCGCGAGCGTTTCGCGGTGGCCCTCAGGAGGCGCGACGAGTACCCGGTGTTTGCCGACGTGCGGCCGGGTGAGCCGACCATTGCCACGCTTGCCGTTTCCGCGCCGCGCCGCGGCCGGCTTGCCGGCGGACGCCTCGAGATCTTCACCCGCTATCCCGTGGGGTTCTTCCACGCCTGGTCCTACGTCGACTTCGGGCTCACGGTCATCGTCTATCCGCGGCCGGACCCCACGGCCGGCCTGCCGCCGCAGCAGTCGCTCTCGAGCGACGACGAGGGCATTCCCATCGCGGGCGACGACGACTTCGCCCTCCTGCGCCTCTACCGCGCCGGCGACCCGCCGCGCAAGATCGCCTGGAAGGCGCTCGCGCGCGGCGACGACCTCCTCACCAAGGAGTTCCAGGCCACCGCTTCCGCCGAACTCTGGCTGGACTGGATGGATGCGCACGCGCCCGACCCGGAGGCGCGCCTGTCCGTGCTCACGCACTGGGTCATCGAGACCGAACGCCTCGGGCAGAGCTACGGGCTGCGCCTGCCGGGCGTGGCGATCCCGCCGGGCCGCGGCGAGGCGCATCGCGCGCGCTGCCTCGAGGCTCTGGCGCTGCACGGCGACCCGGGTGGGGACGCCACCGTGGCCGGGGTAGCGTCCTCATGACCACTATGAATCCGGCTAGCGCCCACACCCGAAAGGGTAGCGTCCCCTACCTTCCCAACGCGGCACTCGACGTGAAGAACGTGCTGTGGCTGCTGGCGGCGATGCTGTTCGTCATCGCGCCGCACGCCCTGCGCCTGGCCGAGTGGGTCGGCACCTTCTTCCTGCTGGTGGTGGTCTGGCGCGGCTGGATCGCGTTGCGCGCCGCGCGCTTCCCGCCGCGCTGGCTCGTCGTGGCGCTCACCCTGGGAGCCGTGGCGGCGACCTTCCTCGCCTACGGCCGCATCATGGGCCGCGACGCGGGCACCACGCTGCTCATCCTGATGTCGGCGATGAAGCTCCTGGAGATGAAGACCTCGCGCGAGGTGGTGCTCGCCATCCACCTCGGCTTCATCCTGGTGATGACGAACTTCCTCTTCTCGCAGACGATACCGCTCGGCGTCTACATGCTCGCCTGCGTGTGGCTCTTCGTCGGCACGCTGGTGGGCTTCCACCGCGGCGTCGGGCGCACGCCCACGGTGCGCGAGCGGCTCGTGCCCTCGGGAATGCTCCTGCTGCAGGCCGTGCCGCTGATGGTGGTCTTCTTCATCCTCTTCCCGCGCGTGCAGGGGCCGTTGTGGGCGCTGCCGCAGGACGCACGTGCCGGCCTCACCGGCCTGTCGGACACGATGACGCCGGGGAACATCTCCAAGCTGATCCAGTCCGAGGCCACCGCCTTCCGCGTGCAGTTCGACGGCGACATGCCGCCCTATGCCTCCCTCTACTGGCGCGGCCCGGTGCTGTGGTCCTTCGACGGGCGCACCTGGAAGGCCCCCGAGTTCACGCCGTCCGCGAAGCTCGACTACACGGTGGCGCAGAGGCCCGTGCATTACGCCGTGACCGTCGAGCCGCACGGCAAGCATTGGCTCTTCTCGCTGGACGTGCCGGGCACCCTGCCGCGCGGTGCCGGGCTGCGCCACGACCTGCAGCTGCGATCCGTGCGGCCGGTCGATTCGCGCATCCGCTACGAGATGATGTCGTGGCTGGAATACCGCTACGGCGAGCACCTGCCGGCCGTGTTCCGCGATTACGCGCTGTCGTTTCCGGAAAGCCGCAACCCGCGCACCATCGCACTCGGGCGGCAGTGGGCCCGCGAGGCAGGCGGCCGGCCGGTCGAGATCGTCAACCAGGCGCTGCAGCACTTCAACCGCCAGTTCACGTACACGCTGGAGCCGCCGCTGCTCAACTCGGCGGACCCCTACGACGAGTTCCTCTTCGAGACCAAGCGCGGCTTCTGCGAGCATTACGCCGGCAGCTTCGCTCTGCTCATGCGCGCGGCGGGCATTCCCGCCCGCGTCGTCACCGGCTACCAGGGCGGCGAGATCAATCCGCTCAACCGGGAGCTCCTCGTGCGCCAGGCCGACGCGCACGCCTGGGTGGAGATCTGGCTGGAAGGACGCGGCTGGGTCCGGCTCGACCCGACGTCCGTGGTCGCCCCTTCGCGCATCGACATCGGCATCAATGCCGCGTTGGGCCCGATCGGCGTGTTCCCGTCGCTCATCGCCGCCGACCGCTTCGGCATCCTCTCCAACCTGCGTTTCGCCTGGGACGCGCTGAACAGCCAGTGGAACCAGTGGGTGCTCGGCTACAACGTCGACCGCCAGCGCCAGTTCCTGAACTCGCTCGGCCTCGATGCGCTCGACTGGCGCAGTCTCGCGGTCTATCTCACGATCGCGGCCCTGGTCGTCGGCGGCCTCGTGGCACTCGGACTCGTGCTGCGCGACCTTCCCGGCCGGCGCGATCCTGCCGTCGTCGCCTGGGAGCGCTTCTGCGCCAAGCTCGCCGCCGCCGGCCTCGTCCGCGCGCCACACGAAGGGCCGATGGACTTCCTCGCCCGCATCGAGGTGGCGCGACCGGCGAACGTCGCCGAGGCGCGCGAGATCACCCGTCGCTACGTCGAAGCGCGCTACGGGGCGGGGATCTCGAAGCGGGAGTCGCGCGAACTGCTCGCGCTGGTGCGCTCCTTCAAGCCGGCCTAGCCGTCCCGGGAAGCAGCCGAACACGCAGGCTCCTCCCGAGCGGTTTGAAGACGTCTGCGCCGCCAGTCACCTTCCCCAGGGCAATTCCCGGGGAGGCCATGCGCGGCTCGCCTGCGTGACTGGCGGGCGTGGGACCGAAGAAGATGCAGAAGGCGTTGCCGTCGGGCCAGAGGGCGACTTCACCGACCGCGAAGACGTCGCGCCGCTTTTCCTTCGAAGCGAGGGCAACGGGCAAGGTGCCGTAGTACTCCCCGTCTCCCCAGCGCGTCATTTCCACCGTCAGCGGCAGGGAAGCACGCAGCTGCGCGGCGGCCTCGCCGTCGCCCAGTTCGACCGCCAGCTCGTGGTTTCCGAAAGCCAGCTTCATCGCCCGCCCTACTGCGCGGGCAGCACGCGCGCCGGATCGACGGGCTTGCCCTGGCGGCGCACCTCGAAGTGCAGCTTCACCTGGTCGGCGTCGGTGGATCCCATCGTGGCGATCTTCTGCCCGCGCTTCACCTCCTCCTGTTCCTTCACGGCGATCTCGTCGTTGTGCGCGTAGGCGGAGAGCCAGGTTTCGTTGTGCTTGATGATGACGAGCTTGCCGTAACCGCGCAGGCCCTGCCCGGCGTACACCACGCGCCCGGCGGCGGCGGCAACCACCGGCGTGCCCTTCCTGCCGGCGATGTCGATGCCCTTGGTCGCTTCGGTGAAGGCGGCGAGGACCTTCCCCTTGACGGGCCAGATCCAGTCGACCGCCTCGCCCTGCGTGCCGGTTGCAGGCTCGGGAGAGGTCGCCGGAGCGGCTGCCGGGGGAGTCGCCGCAGGAGGCGCACCGGAGGGCGGCGCGGCGGGGGCAGGCTCCGGCGTTCCATCACCCTTCGCCAGCTGGGCCAGGTTCTTCTCCGAATAGGGCAAGCGCTGGCCGCGGGGCTCGACCTTCATGGTTTCCGTGTTCGCGAGCGGCCGCGACTCGATGATCGGCCCGGCTGGCGCAAGCGGGGTGGTCACGGTCGGTGCCGCCCCCCCCTTGGGTGCCGCGAGGACGAGCACCTGGTCGACGCTGATGACGTTGGGATTCGCAATGCCGTTCCAGGCGGCGAGTTCGCGATAGTCGAGCCCGTACTGCAGCGCGATGCCGACCAGCGTCTCGCCGCGCTTGACGGTATGCGTCGGGACGGGCTTTTCGACCGGCTTCGGAGGCGCGGGCTTGGGGGGCACCGCCTTGGGCGCAGGCGGCGCGCGTTCGATCACCGGAGCCGGCTGCTTCGTGGCGCAGCCGGCAGCGATGGCCAGTGTCGCCAGGAACAACGCCACTCGCATAGATGGGAACAGGTTGCTCATTGGTGAATTCACGGCGCGCCAATCATCTCCACTTTGATAGAAGTGCAACCTGTCCCCATTATGCGATCCCGGGCAGCATGGGGACGAAACGCACGGCCTCGCGCTTCTCGTCGGTGTAGCCCGTGGGCGTGCGCTCGATCACGTGCAGCCATTGTTCCTCGGTGCCCACGGGGATCACGAGACGGCCGCCGATGGCGAGCTGCTCCAGGAGTGCGGCCGGAACGTGGCTCGCCGAGGCCGCGGAAAGGATGCCGTCGTAGGGCCCTCCCTCGGGATAGCCCTTGTGGCCGTCGGCGTGCTTGAAGCGCACGTTGTAGAAGCGCAGGTCGCGCAGGTGGCGCCGCGCCTTGTCCATGAGCGGCGCGATGCGCTCGAGCGTGTAGACCTCCTTCACCAGCCGCGCGAGGATCGCCGTCTGGTAGCCGCATCCGGTGCCGACCTCGAGCACCTTGGCGACCGGCCCCTTCTCGAGCAGCAGTTGCGTCATGAGGGCCACGTAGGTGGGGCTGGAAATCGTCTGGCCGTGCCCGATCGGCAGCGGCGTGTCTTCGTAGGCGCGCGAGGCGATGCCGGCCTCCACGAACAGGTGGCGCGGGATCTCCAGCATGGCCGCGAGGACGCGCTCGTCGCCGATTCCCGACTTGCGCAGCGCCTCCACCATGCGGCCGCGCGTGCGGTCCGAGGTCATGCCGATGCCGGGAGAGGCGCTCATTGCCCGAGCCAGCGCCCGATCGCGTCCATCTGGCCGGCGTGCGTGAGATCGACCTGCAGCGGCGTCACGGACACCGCACCTCGCTCGAGCGCGTGGAAATCGGTCCCGGGGCCTGCCTCGCGTGCCGCACCTGCAGGCCCCACCCAGTAAACCGTGTCGCCGCGCGGGTTCACGCTCTTCACCACCGGCTGTGCCTTGTGGCGCCGGCCCAGGCGCGTGACCTCGAGCCCCGCGAGTTCGTCGTACGGAAGGTCCGGGACATTCACGTTCAGGAGCACCGGTTCGGCCGGCGGATCGCGGAAGATGCGCTCCACGAGCTCGCGGGCGATGCGCCCGGCCGTCGCGTAGTGCGCGAACTCCCTGCCGACGAGCGAGAACGCGATCGCGGGCAGGCCCAGCAGGTAGCCCTCGGTCGCAGCCGCCACGGTGCCGGAGTAGAGCGTGTCGTCACCCATGTTGGAACCCGAATTGATTCCGGAGACGACGATGTCGGGCTCGATGTCGAGCAACCCCGTCACCGCCATGTGCACGCAATCCGTCGGCGTGCCGTTCACATAGAGAAAGCCGTTGCTGGCGCGGTGCAGGGAGAGCGGCCGGTCCAGCGTGAGGGAGTTGGAGGCGCCGCTGCGGTCGCGTTCGGGGGCCACGACCGTGATCTCCCCGAGCGGCTGCAGCGCCTGCGCAAGCGCGGCCAGGCCGGGCGCGAAGTAGCCGTCGTCGTTCGAGAGGAGAATGCGCATGCGGGGGGGCGTTTGCCCGGGGAATTTTGCTGCGCGATTATACCGGAACGACCCCCGGCCGCCCCTCGCGCGTCCGCTAGAATGATGGGTCTTCCACGCCCCTTCCCCGACATGTTGCGTCCCATCGCCCGCTGCGCCTTGCTCGCCGCCACCGTCCTTCCCGCCATCGCCACCGCGGCGATGCTCGATGTCGCGGGACTCGCGAAGGAAATCAGTGCCTGCGACGACTTCTATGCGTACGCCAACGGTCGCTGGCTCGACACGGCGGCGATTCCGGAGAATCGCTCCGACTGGGGCACTTTCCGCATCATCGACCAGCGCAACCGCGATTGGCTGCGTGCCCACCTCGCCGCCGGGGCGCAATCCAATCCGTATCCGGCGGGCAGCAACCGGCACAAGGTGGTCGCGTACTACGCGAGCGGCATGGACGAGCCGGCGATCGCCAAGGCGGGCCTCGCCCCGCTTTCCCCGCTCTTCGCCGCCATCGAATCGCTGCGGCAGCCCGCCGACCTCCCGCGGGTCCTGGCCACCCTGCACCGCCACGGCGTGCGCGCCGGGTTCGGCTTCAACGTGAGCCAGGATGCGAAGAACGCGCGCCGCTACCTGGCCGCCGTCACGCCCTCCGGACTCGGCTTGCCGGACCGCGACTACTACTTCCGCGACGACGAGCGCTCCGTGGCCCAGCGCCAGGCGTATCAGCGCCATCTCGGGACGATGTTCGCGCTGGCCGGCGCGGACGGCTCCGCCAGCGCCGACCTTGCCGCGCGCGTCATGGACACCGAAAGGGAACTCGCCCGCGCGCAACTCACGCTCGTGGAGCGCCGCAATCCGGAGAGGACCTACAACGTGCGCACGGTGGAGGCGCTCGCCCGCGAGGCGCCCGGCTTCGACTGGCCGGCCTACTTCGCTGGCATCGGCGCGGGCAGCGTCACGGAACTGAACGTCGCGCAGCCCTCCCATGCGAAGGCCTTTGCCGCGCTGGCCGCCGCGCGCCCCATCGCCGACTGGCAGGCCTACCTGCGCTCCCAGGTGCTCATGGCGGCCGCCACCAAGCTGCCGCCCGCGTTCGAGGACGCGCACTTCGCCTTCTTCGAGAAGACGCTCACCGGCGTGGGGCAGCAGGGCGCGCGTGCCGAGCGCGTCATCCAGGTGATCAGCGGGCGCTACGGCGGCGAGCCGCTCGCCCACGCGCTGGGCGAGCTGTTCGTGGCCGAGAACTTCCGGCCCGAAGCGAAGAGCCGCGCGCTGGACATGGTGGCCCACATCAAGGCGGCGTTCCGGGAGCGCCTGCACACGCTCGACTGGATGGAGGATGCCACGCGCAAGGCGGCGCTGGAGAAGCTCGAGCGGATGCAGGTGAAGATCGGCTACCCCGAGCGCTGGCGCGACTTCGCGACGGCGGACGTCGGCGCGCGCCCGTTCGCGGAGAACTGGCTCAACGCCAATGCCTACGAGTTTCGCCGCATCCTGTCCCGCCTGGGCAAGCCGGTCGACCGCGGCGAGTGGTGGATGTCTCCGCACATCGTGAACGCCTATTACGGCTCCTCGTTGAACGAGATCGTGTTTCCCGCCGGCATCCTGCAGCCACCCTTCTTCGACGCAGGCGCGGACGACGCCGTGAACTTCGGCGCGATCGGCATGGTGATCGGCCACGAGATCACGCACGGTTTCGACGACCGTGGCCGCCGCTACGATGCCTGGGGCAACCTGCGCGAGTGGTGGACCCCCGCCGACCGCAAGCGCTATGGCGAGCGCGCGCAGGCGCTGGTCGTGCAGTACGGGGCCTTCCCGGGCGTGGACAACCTCAAGGTGAACGGCGAACTCACCCTGGGCGAGAACATCTCCGACCTGGGAGGGCTGCAGATCGCCTATCTCGGCTTGCAGCGCGCGCTTGCCGGCCAGCCGCGCGAGCGGATCGACGGACTGACGCCGGAGCAGCGCTACTTCATCTCCTTCGCGCAGGCCTGGCGCAGCCGCGTGCGTCCCGAACAGGAGCGCCTGCGCCTGTTGACCGATGGCCATTCGCCGCCGCGCTACCGCGTGCGGGGACCGCTGGCCAACTTCCCCGAGTTCGCGCGGGCGTTTTCCTGCCCTGCGGACGCGCAGGCGCTGCGCGCCGAAGGCGAGCGCGTGATCCTGTGGTGATTCCGCCCTCGCGATGAGCGTGATGCGGCCGTTCCCGACCGATGCCGAGATCGCCGTCCTCGAAGCCCTGGTGGCCGAGGGCGAGGACCTGCTGGCGCGATCGTCCGCGGGTGGCCTGTCCTACTCGGTGAAGCTGCGCCACCTGGACCCGCAGCGCCGCCACTTCGTGATCGCGGCACGCGAAGGACACCTTTCCCCCGCTGCGCTTCCCGCCGACGCGCCGGTCGACTTCGAGGTCCTCTTCGGCGAGTGGCGCGTGGCCTTTTCCGCCGACCATCCGCACCACGTCACCCACGAAGGCGAGCCGGCGATCGAGCTGGAGTTCCCCGAAAGCGTTGCGATCAGCAAGCGCCGGCAACATGCCCGCGCCAGCGTGCCCGAAAATGCGCCACTCAGGCTCGTCGCCTATTCCGGCGCCGCACCGATCTTCGAAGCCTCGATCACCGACGTGAGCCGCGGCGGCATCGGCCTGCAGGTGGGCTTCGGCGGCGACTCGCTGCATCCCGGCATGGTGCTCGGCAGCTGTCGTGTCGAGCGCGAGGGGCGCGAGACGGTGACCGTCAGCCTGGAGGTGCGCCACACCTCGCGCGCCGTTCTGCCCGACGGACGCAGGGTCGTCCTTGCGGGGTGCCGCTTCCTCGCGTTTACTCCCGAGACCGCCCGGTTCGTCGAGGAATACGTTTCCGACAAGCTGCAGGGCGACTAGGCGTAGTCCGCCACCGGCACGCAGGTGCAGAAGAGGTGCCGGTCGCCGTGGACATTGTCGGCCCGTCCCACTGGTGGCCAGACCTTGTTGTCGCGCAGGGAGGCGACCGGGAAGGCAGCCAGCTCGCGCGGATAGGCGTGCTTCCACTCGTTCGCCAGTACCGCTGCGGCCGTGTGCGGCGCGTGCCGGAGCGGGTTGTCCTCGCCGTCCAGGCGCCCCTCCTCCACGGCGCGGATCTCCTCGCGGATGGCGATCATCGCCTCGCAGAAGCGGTCCAGCTCCGCCTTCGACTCGCTTTCCGTCGGCTCGACCATGAGCGTGCCGGGAACGGGGAAGGACATCGTCGGCGCGTGGAAGCCGTAGTCCATGAGGCGCTTGGCCACGTCATCGACCGAGATGCCCGACGTTTCCTTCAGCGGACGCAAGTCGAGGATGCACTCGTGCGCGATGAGTCCGCCAGGCCCCGCGTAGAGCACCGGGAAGTGCGGCGCGAGGCGCCTGGCGATGTAATTGGCGTTGAGGATCGCCACTTCGGTCGCGGCACGCAGGCCCTCGGCGCCCATCATCGCGATGTACATCCACGAGATCGGCAGTATCGAGGCGCTCCCGTAGGGCGCCGCGGACACCGGACCGATGGCGTCCTTCGACTCGCCCAGCGCACGGTGCCCCGGCAGGAACTTCGCCAGGTGCGCGGCCACCGCCACCGGCCCCACGCCCGGCCCGCCGCCGCCGTGCGGGATGCAGAAGGTCTTGTGCAGGTTCAAGTGCGAGACGTCGCCGCCGAATGCTCCCGGCGCGGCGAGCCCCACCATCGCATTGAGATTCGCACCATCGACGTACACCTGGCCGCCGTGCGCGTGCACGATGTCGCACAGCTCGGTGATGCCGGCCTCGAACACGCCATGCGTCGAGGGATACGTCACCATGATGGCGGCGAGGTTCGCGGCATGTTGCTGCGCCTTGGCGCGCAGGTCGGCGAGATCGACGTTGCCGGCGTCGTCGCAGGCGACCACCACCACCTGCATGCCGGCCATGCTTGCCGAGGCGGGGTTGGTGCCGTGCGCCGAACTCGGGATGAGGCAGACGTTGCGGTGCCCTTCGCCGCGGCTCTCGTGCCACGCCTTGATGACGAGGAGCCCCGCGTACTCGCCCTGCGAGCCGGCATTGGGCTGCATGGAAACGGCGGCGTAGCCGGTGCACTCGACGAGCATCCTCTCGAGGCCGGCAACGAGTTCGCGGTAGCCCTCGACCTGCTCCGCCGGCGCGAATGGATGGAGGTTCGCGAACTCGGGCCAGGTGACCGGGATCATCTCGCTCGTGGCGTTCAACTTCATCGTGCACGAGCCCAGCGGGATCATCGCGCGGTCCAGGGCGATGTCCTTGTCCGCGAGGCGGCGCAGGTAGCGCAGCATCTCGGTTTCCGCGTGGTAACGGTGGAACACCGGATGCGCGAGGTAGGCGGAGGTGCGGACGAGCCCCGCGGGAATCGCGTCCGCGGTGCCATCGAGATCGCCGGGGACGAACCCCGCCGGCGCACCGGCGAAGATCTCCCAGAGCTGCGCCACGTCCTCGCGCGTCGTCGTCTCGTCGAACGACAGGCCGAGAGTCGCCGCATCGATGCGGCGCAGGTTCACGCCGGCCTGGCTGCTCCGCGCCACGATGGCGGCTGTCTGCAGGCCCGTCCTGACCGACAGCGTATCGAAGAACGCGGTCGTCGCCACGTCGAAGCCCAGCCTCGCGAGGCCGACCCGGGCGATGGCCGCAAGGCGATGCACGCGCCGGGCGATGCGCGCGAGGCCTTGCGGGCCGTGGTACACCGCGTACATCGAGGCGATCACCGCGAGCAGCACCTGCGCGGTGCAGATGTTGGAGGTCGCCTTCTCGCGGCGGATGTGTTGCTCGCGCGTCTGCAACGCGAGGCGGTAGGCGGGGTTGCCGTGCGCGTCGACGGTCACGCCGACCAGGCGCCCAGGCATGCTGCGTTTCAGCGCGTCCCGCGTCGCGAGGTAGCCGGCGTGCGGGCCGCCGAAGCCCATCGGCACACCGAAGCGCTGTGCCGAACCCACGGCGACGTCCGCACCCCACTCGCCTGGCGGCACGAGCATGGTGAGCGCCAGCAGGTCGGCGGCGGCGACAAGATGCGCATTCCTGGCGTGGACCGCATCGGCCAGCGCACGGTAGTCGCGGATGTCGCCATCCGCGCCCGGGTACTGCACCAGGACGGCGAACGCATCGGCGCTTGCCAGATCCGCAGGCGGCAGCACACGAATTTCAATGCCGAGAGGTGCTGCGCGCGTGTGCAGGACGTCGATCGTCTGCGGCAGCACGTCGTTCGCGACCGCGAAGACGTTGGAGGCGTGGCTGCCCGAACGCCGGCAGAGCGTCATCGCCTCGGCCGCGGCCGTGGCCTCGTCGAGCATCGAGGCGTTGGCGATCGCCATCGCCGTCAGGTCGCACACCATCGTCTGGAAGTTGACGAGCGCCTCCAGCCGCCCCTGCGAGATTTCCGGCTGGTACGGGGTGTAGGCCGTGTACCAGGCGGGGTTCTCGAGGATGTTGCGCAGGATCACGCCCGGCGTGTGCGTACCGTAGTAGCCCTGCCCGATCCAGGAGCGGCAGAGGCGATTCTTCGCGGCGATGGCCTTCAGCTCCGCGAGCGCCTGTGCCTCGGGCTTGCCGGCCGGAAGCGCCATCGGCCGCTTGCGCCGGATGTTGGCCGGCACGATCGCGTCCATGAGCGCATCGCGGTTCGCGAAGCCCAGGGCCGCCAGCATTTCGGCCTGGTCTGCGGCCGTCGGGCCGATGTGGCGGCGCGCGAAGGCGGCGCGGTCCTCCAGCTCGGCTAGCGTGGCGCGGTTGCCGGAAGGCGTCGTGGTATCGGGCATGGCTGTTCCTTCGTGCGGAAGCGACTTGCGGGGAGACGGACGGCGCGGATGCGGGTGGCCCGGACGCGACTTGCGCCGACGCGGGCTACTCGGAGGCAACCTTCTCGTAGGCGGCGGCGTCCAGGAGCTGGTCGATGTCGGCGGCGTTGTCCGGCTTGATGCGGAACAGCCAGCAGCCGTAGGCGTCCGCGTTCACCTTTTCCGGGGCGTCGGCCAGGGCGTCGTTGCCCGCGACGATTTCGCCGGCCACCGGCGCGTAGATGTCGGAGGCGGCCTTGACCGACTCCACCACGCCCACCGCCTCGCCCTTGGCGACCTTGCGGCCGGCCTTGGGCGCCTCGACGAAGACGATGTCGCCCAACTGCTCCTGGGCATGGTCGGTGATGCCGATGGCGACGGTGCCGTCCGCCTCGCGGCGCGCCCACTCGTGCGATCCGGTGTACCTGAGTTCCTGGGGAATGTTCATGGCGTCTTCTCCGTTGGTTGCGTATTTCGTACCAGGTACAGGTACCAGGTACATGTACCTGGTACGTTTCAGATGAGGGGTTTGCCGTTGCGCACGAAGGGGGGCTTCACGACCTTCGCGGCGAGTTCCTTGTCGCGCACCTGGACGCGCACCGCTTCCCCGGGCGCCGTGCCCAGCGGCAGGCGCGCGAGCGCGATGGACACGCCCAGCGTCGGCGAGAAAGTGCCGCTGGTGATCTCGCCTTCACCGCTCGCGCCAAGGACTTTCTGGTGCGCGCGCAGCACGCCGCCCTTGTCCAGGAGGACCAGCCCGAGGAACAGCGCGTTCTGCCCGCGCGCTTCGAGCGCCTTGCGACCGAAGAACGCGCGCGGCGACTTGAGGTCCACGGTCCACGCGAGCCCGGCGTCGAGCGGCGTGGTCTTCGCGTCCATGTCCTGCCCGTAGAGGTTCATCCCGGCCTCGAGCCGCAACGTGTCGCGCGCGCCGAGCCCGCAGGGCCGCACGCCGGCCGCCACGAGCTTCTTCCAGATCGCTACCGCATCGTCGGCGGGAAAGATCACTTCGAAGCCGTCCTCGCCCGTGTAGCCGGTGCGCGCCACCATGATGTCGCCCATGAACGCGGCAGTGAATGGCGCCAGGGCTTCGGTTCCCGGCTTCGTTTCCGGGAAGGCCTGCCAGAATTTCTCGCGCGCGTTGGGGCCTTGCACGGCCAGCATGGCGAAGTCCTCGCGCGGCGTGATCGCCACCCCGTGGCCCGCCAATGCGTTGAGTGAATGCAT